>NZ_CM001398.1:0-1200000 GCF_000241055.1 Oenococcus kitaharae DSM 17330 | reverse complement strand
ATCTAAATATCCCGACTGTCTCTGCCCTTATATGTCTATTTTACAAAAATCCCCATTAGCATATTGGTACTAGTGGGGATTTTTTATTGCTGCATAATCTGATCTAAGATCAATTCAACATTTTTCTGTAAGGCACTGTCATTTAGTTTCCGCGGACGCGGCAGATCGATCAAATCAATCGGCTGGCTGACTTGATGATCGTGCACGACGACAACACGATCGGCCAGACGGACAGCTTCTTCGACATCATGCGTGACTAAAATCGCAGTAAAGCCGTATTTTTTCCAGATACTTTCAATCAGTTTCTGCATATTCAGCCTGGTCAGCGCATCCAAAGCACCAAGTGGTTCATCTAGCAGTAGCAGCTCCGGCTGAGAAATCAAAGCTCTGGCTAAAGCAACACGCTGCCGTTCACCACCAGATAGGCTGACTGGAAAAACATCAGCCTTATCTTTTAATCCTACAGCATCCAACAAATCCAGAGCACGTTCTTTGGTACTATTTTGTGAACCCAGCAGAATATTATTCAGGACGTTTTTCCAAGGCAGCAGACGGCCGTTTTGAAACATAATCCGGGTCGTCTTGGACACGGTTTCCAACACGTTGCCATGCTCTGTGACTTGACCGCTTGTCGCCGATTCCAAACCGGAAATCATGCGCAGCAAAGTTGTTTTCCCACCGCCGGACTCACCGACAATCGCTGTAAATGATCCAGTCGGAAAAGCCAGATTGACCTTCTCGACAACCGTCTTGCTGCTGTAAGTCTTGGTCAAGTCTTTGATTTCGATTAAATTCGTCATCAGGCAGCCACTCTCCTTTCACGCCAAGACAGAAGTTCGTCTTCGAGGAATTTAGCAATCGAATCAGACAGCTTGCCGAGCAGCGCATAAATGATTACGACAAGAATAATCGTCCGAGTATTAGCAAACTGCTGAGCGTCCATGGCCATATAGCCAAGTCCGGAACGCGCGTTAATCTGTTCGGACACGATCAAAGTCGTCCACATGACACCTAAAGCAAAACGCAGGCCGACAAGAATGTTCGGCAAAGCGGCCGGCACAATAATATCTTTGAACATCTGCCATTTGGAAAACTGGTAAACACGTCCCATCTCAATTAATTCCGGATCAACATCTTTGATACCAGAATAAGTATTGATGTAGATGGGAAACATAACACCCAACGATACCAACAGGATTTTGGCCGGTTCGCCGATGCCGAACCACAAAATGAAAAGTGGTACTAAAGCTAGATGGGGAATGTTTCGAATCATCTGAATCGAAGAATCAAACACTGAGCGGGAAACTTTTGACAAACCGTTTGCTAGGCCGAAGATAAATCCGATCGATCCGCCTAACAGCAGGCCGGCAGTCGCACGATACAGCGACACGGCGATATTACGCGGCAGACGGCCGTTATTCCACAAAGTGATTGCCTGCTGAATCACCTGCAGCGGACTGGGAAGAACATTATCTCGCAAAATACCGACCATGGATGAAACTTGCCAAAGAACAATAATCAAGACCGGTAAGCTGTAGGGAATTATTTTCAAAAATGTTTTTTTCATCAGTCACTCCCCAGATCGATAAAGGCATTTTTCACCCGAACACGGCGATCGATCATCTTGTTTTTATAAAGCAGATCAGCGATATCCTGCTGTTCGTTAACAATGGCCGGATCGGTCAAATTAGCCATGCCATAAGTCCGTCGGCCGACCTGCAGGCGAGCAACACGCTGGCTTAAGCCAAGATCCTTTGTAAACTGCCGAATCAGCAGTGCGTGATTATTGTTTGCCCAAGTCATCGTAGTCTGAGCATCGCGATTCAATAAACGCAGCAGATCTTTATGCTTGTTTGCCCAAGAACGGGTCGA
The DNA here is from genome assembly GCF_000241055.1 of Oenococcus kitaharae DSM 17330. Lineage (NCBI taxonomy): Bacteria > Bacillati > Bacillota > Bacilli > Lactobacillales > Lactobacillaceae > Oenococcus > Oenococcus kitaharae. The sequence continues at coordinate 1,198,128 of NZ_CM001398.1, read as the reverse complement.
GGTAAAGAAATTATGGTCGCCTGAGAGGCCCTTAGCATTAGCTAGAACTTGGGCATCATCTTCAACCTGAGCGGCGGCAGAAAAGGGATCCCAAGTGACCCAAGCATCGACCCGCCCGGTCTTGAAAGCAGTACCAGCTGCAGATTGATTCAGGTTCACGGCATTGACATCACTCAGTGTTAAATCAGCACTCTGCAGTGCTTTTAACAATAAATAAGTCGAAGCTGTACCAAAGCCGTAGGCAATCCGTTTACCGCGCAAATCACTGAGATTGCTGATGGTCGAATCTTTCGGGACCAGAATCATCGAGGCACGATATTTGGAAACGGTCGCCGCTACATAGACGATGTCCGAACCACCTGCCTGCGAGACGACTGGCGGCGTATTTCCGGTACGGGCAAAACGAATGTGGTGGCTAGTTAAAGCTGACAGCATCGTCGGTCCATCCTGAAAATTAGTCCAACGGATACGATAACCTAATTTCCTGGCATCGCTTGCAAACTGGCCATTAATCCTGACCAGATCCGCTTCATCCCCACGCTGGTAACCAAAATTGATCACCTTCAGTTTCCGATCACCAGCACTACCGCTTTGCTGATTGCCGCCCCGCAGATTCTCAGACTGAATGATGAAAAAACCTTCTATAGCGACAACAAGCCATAAGATTGCCAGCAAACCGTAAACTATTTTTTTTACACGATGCCTTTTCATTAGTATTTTTCCAATCCAGTTTCTTGGCTCAATTTCTTTTTCAGAGCCGTGCGTTGAATTTTGCCCGTCGCGCCATGCGGCAGTTCAGTCATAAAGAAAACATATTTCGGAATTTTGAACTTTTCTTCGTTTTCAGCAACGATTTTGCGAATTTGATCCGCATAATTGGCCAACTGGTCGCGATCTTCAGCCGGCGTCTTCAAAACGATCACGGCAGCAACTGTTTCGCCATAAATGTCGTCCGGATAGCCGACAACAGCCGAACTTCCGATAAAATCAAGGCGGTCAATCACGTTCTCCACTTCATAAGGACTGATCTTATCACCGGATTTATTGATCATTTCTTTGCTTCGGCCCACAAGATATAAGAAACCGTCAGCATCAAAATGGCCCATATCGCCCGTCTTAAACCAGCCCTTTAAAAAGGAATCTTTGTCCCGGCCGTGCAGGTAAGCGGAAATTGTCCCCGGCCCCTGAATCCAGATATAACCGTCCTTACCGGTCGAGTAATCTTTTGTCAATTCAGCATTGGCAATCCGTACTTTAATGTTAAAAGGCTTCCCGGATGACCCTTCCGGACTCCTCAGTGGCGGCAGCGGATCAATGGAAATCTGACTCGGTGCTTCTGTCATGCCATATGAATTTAGAATTGAGACGCCAAAACGCCGTTCGAATCTTTCCATGGCTGCAATCGGTAATGGTGCCGAAGCAGAACGGATGAAACGCATCTTCGTTAAATGTACCGGATCAATCGCGGTATTCAGTAGGATTGAAATAATCGCTGGCGCAGCAGTTACCCAAGTCGCGGCCTGTTCTTCAGCAATCGGCCAGAAACGATGAGCCGAAAAATGTTTTTGAACAATCAGCGAGCCGCCGGAAATCAAGGTCGAAATCAAGCCAATATGCTGCGCATTAATATGATGAAATGGCAGCGTGATATAAATCCGGTCTTGAGCCGTCAGCAAATGGCTTTGAATAATGTTTTCACCGGCTATGGCCATCTGTTCCTGACTCAACAAGACACCCTTAGGCTCGCTGGTCGTACCAGACGTGTACATGAGAATGCCTGAATGAGACGGAATCATATCGAATTTATCGATGGGATCGATGTGCTGCCACAAAGTCAATTTAATTTCCGTGTCGTCCGGGCCGAACTTTGTCAGCAGCCTCTCGGAAATGCCTTGAGCCGTTTCAGCAAAATAACCTGCATAATCAGGCGTCAGCACTGCTGCTTTATAATTGCGTTTTCTAAATTGCTCGATCGCGCGATTTTTAGGCATGGTTGGATTCATCGAATAAATATCCAAGCCAAGCTTCATCGCCGCGAGATAAACAATCACATAGGCCGCAGAATTCGGCAAAGCTAATAAGAGCAGATCGCCAGTCTCCAGACCGGCATCCTGCATCGTAGCCAGTGCCTGTTCAACGGATTTCAGCAACTGGGCATCAGTCAGCCAGATTTTCATATCGGCATCGTAGATTTTTTTCTTTTCTGGATTTTCTTCAATCCATTTAAATGTTGTTTCAACTAATTGTGACTGGTACTTTTCCATTTATTCCTCTGATTTAATGGTCTCCCGATAACATAATGAGCTACCGGCGTGTTATAGATTGTCCAGCATAGAAGACCGCTAAAAGCAATGACTGCTAGTGTTGCCACTGGCCAAATCAGCCAAAGCCAAGCTGAATTGGTCGTGACCTGTTCCAGTATCAAATCCAGAATCGTCAAGGCGACGGTCTGGCTCAGATACAAGCCAAAAGCTATTTTCTGTGCCTTGGAAATAAAGGCAACAAACTTGGGATGCTTGTTGCTGATGACTAATTGATCGTACAAATGACCGACATAAAAGATGTTGGCAATAATGATAAAAGCGTACACGACAATCAAGGGCTGGTGTACTTCATAAGCCTTGCTGTAGCTGAGATGCAGCAGATTCACGTTGTAAAAATAATAAGCAAAAATGACCGGAATACCGATCAGAGCCGCAATAAAAATCTTTTTAATGTTTGCCACAATCCACTTTTCGACGGCTTCATAATGGATACCAGCTAAGGCACCGGCGATAAAATAGCCTTCATACGTGAGGACGAACATGCCATAACTTTGCAGCAGATACGGCCAGTTGCTCGTCGATAAATGAGGCATGACAAATTTTGTAAAAACGGTAATCAGAATTTCGATGGCAAAGGCATAAAAAAAGACTTGCAGATGCTTACCCTCAGTCTTTTTCAAGAGCAGTCTCAGCAAGGGATAAAGCAGATACAACTGCAGCATAATCAGCAAAAAGTACATATAATAACCACTTCCGTGAATTAACAGATGCCAATATTGCAGCCACCAATTTGAAGTCAGGATTTTTTCAGGATAGTGGGCAAGAAAATGGTAAAAAATGTTCCAAAAAAAATAAGGAATCAGCACCCAAAAATAGCGTCGTTTCCAAAAACTCAAAAGATGCATCGGCCGGCGATAGGAATTGAGAAATAAGACCAAGCCTGAGACGAACATGAAACCCATGCGAGTGAAATGCATAGGCATGTGAAAAGCACTGAGAAGCAGAAACGGCGCAGAGCCGATGGAGAATTTAAAAGTGAATTGTGTCGAAGTATGGATGGTCAGGACACCGACGATAAACAGCAGCCGCATCAAGTCCACGCCATATAAATATTTACGTTTGCTACGATTGTCAGGCATTAATATTATCTTACTTAACGTTTGTGTACACGTTGGTGACATTTTTGTCTCATTCTTATTACTTTACAGGCCGCATTCTCAGAAAAGCGAACGAAAAAGTATAGGTCTATCGTCAGTGGAAGCATATCCGACTATTATTTATGTAAAAAGTGCATATCTTTCAATTTCCATAGCTGTTTGACAAATCCATGTCAATCAGATTGCAGATCGAGGCTTAACACGGTGGGCAGATAATTATTGCAATTTGGCCGGAATCACGATCTGATTGGACGAAATATTTGGCGTCTGCTGATTGTTAATCCGATCGGCAAGTATTTCAGCAGCCGTCGCACCCATCAAAAATGGATCTTGTTTGATCAGTTTTGAGTCAGGCAGCAGCCGTTTGACAATCGCAGTATCGGAAAAGGCCGTGATCGCGATATCTGGGGCTGAAAGCAGGTCGTGATGCATAAAAGTTGGGAAAAAAGCCAGCAAGAGACGCTCCTTCAAGAAGAAGAACAGCGTTTTGCGTTTGGCAGCACGATTTTTTTCAATCATGGCCAGTGCTTTCTTTTCGTTCTCCTTGATAAAAGGCCGTGAATTATCAATTTCTATCAGCGAAGCATTTGGGAAAACAGTACGAATGCCGGCCGAGCGGTCTTCACGCGTCGATGTACCGGTAACCGCTTCAGAAATCACGATACAATCATCAAACTGCTGCTGACGAAAATAGGCAGCTGTCTGCTGAGAAATACTGTAGTTATTGGTGGTGACCATCGTCCAATCTTGTGTATGCAGATCCCGGTCGACAATGATTGTCTTTAATCCCTGCCTGATTTCCTGTCTTAATTCGGATTGCTCGTTAATTAAGGGCTGAATAATTAAGCCGTCAAACACCTGATGATTAATGATTTTGAGATTGGTCAGTTCCCTTTTCTTATCTGAATTTGAATCAAACAAAATTGCAGTCAGTTGATTCTGTTCCAAGACTGAACTGGCGCCCTTAAAAAATTCTGTCGAAAAGTAATCGTCAATATCCGCAGCGACAACAGCGACCAGCTGGCTGTTATGTGTACTTAGCTGGCGCGCGGTTGCATTCACGACAAAGCCGGTCTGATCAATAATGTCGGCAATTTTGGCGGCCGTTTCTTTGGACATACGGTTCATTTTGCCGTTGATAAAGCGGGAAATTGTCGCGCTGGAGACACCGGCCAATTGTGCGACCTCTTTGATTGTGAAAACATGTTCTGAATTATTCCTATTATTTACCATATGTATTACCGTCAAACAGTTCTTGCGACTGTTTTGCATACTTACAACTGTAACGAAAAATTGGCCGGGCGACGATTATTTCGGCAAACAAAAAAAGCGTTCCAAGTCTGGCGCGCTTTTCAATACTTATTAGAACAATCCGATTAAGGTATTGATGCTGGCATAAGCCATAAAAATGACGACCAGCCAACCGGTATAAATTAAAAGCCGAGGATGGTGATAATCACCGATAATTTTTTCCTTGGTCGAGGCCAGCAGCAAAATCGCCAAAGCAATTGGCAGAATAAAACCATTCAATGTACCGACAACCACGAGAACTTGTGCCGGGCTGCCGATAAAGTAGAAAATAGCCGTTGAAACGACAATAAAGCCAATGATGATCCATTTGCGATACTGATTATATTTGCTCTGCCCTTTGCTGCTGACGGCATAATCAAGAAATGAAGTTGACGTAAAAGTCGAACCCAATGTCGAGGTCATGCCAGCTGCCAGAAGCAGTAGTCCGAAGAAACGGTAGCCAAAATTACCGGCCGCGTATCTGAAAATTGAAGCAGCTGGGTTGGTCGGATCCAGTTTGTCGCCTAAAACAACGACCGATAAGCCGGCTAAGAAAAGCATCACACGAATAGCCGAAGCAATTCCAATACCGGTTAGAGCGCCTTCGTTAACATATTTAATGTTTTCCTTGCCTTTTAGGCCGCCTTCAAGCAGACGATGGCCGCCAGCAAATGAAATATAACCGCCGACTGTGCCGCCGACGATCGTGACAATCGCGTAAAAACTTAACTGTGTCGGAACAAAAGTGTGCTGAATTGCTGATTGGTACGGGACTGCCATAACAGAAATGATGTAAATCAAGATACCGATTTTAACGATAGCCAATAATTGCACCGTGCGATCCATGACGGTCAGTGCGTTTTTAACAACGAAAATACCGATCGCCACGGCCGCTGCGATCACGGCACCGTTTTCCGGTGAAATACCAAATAAGACATTCAGCCCTAGTCCGGCACCACCGATATTGCCAATGTTGAAAAACAAACCGCCAAGTGCAACAAGAAATGATAAAAGGTAACCCAGCCCGGGCAGGACTTCGTTTGCGATCACTTGGGCGCGCTTGCCGCTAACGACGATAATGCGCCAGATATTCATCTGAACAATAATATCAACAATAATGCAGACCAAAATCGCGAATCCGAAATTAGCACCCATCTGGCCCGTAAAAGTGGCCGTCTGCGTCAAAAATCCCGGTCCGACAGCCGCCATCGCCATTAAGAAAGCGGCGCCCATAGCGATTGATCTTGCTGAATGTTTCATAGTTTGGGGCTGGTCAGCACTCACTTTGACCGTCCCTGTTTCCTCTTTATCTGCCATTTATGCTCTTCTTTCACATAATTTTTAAAAAGATTTAATTTGAATATTTGCTTCAGACAAAACGCTCCGGATTTTCTCCACAATTTCCAGAGCGGCTTTATTGTCGCCGTGAACACAGATTGAATCAGCTTTTAAATTTAAGATACTGCCGTCAATCGTTTGAAGCGACTCGGTTTGAATCAGTTTTAAAACACGTTTTGCAATCAAGTCCGGGTCTGTAATCACGGCATTTTCGTGGCTTCTCGCTACAAGACTGCCATCCGCTTCATAATTGCGGTCGGCGAATGCTTCTTGGGCATAAGGCAGGCCGATTTCTTGTGCTGCTTTAATCAATTGGCTGCCAGCCAAACCATAAATCGGCAGCCTAGGATCAACTGATTGAATGCCTTGGCAAATTGCTAAAGCCAGCTCGTGATCTTTGGCAGCTCGATTATACAGAGCACCGTGCGGTTTGACGTGATGCAGGCAGCCGTTTTTTGTAAAAGCCTTTAAAGCACCAATCTGATAAATCACAAGATGTTTGACTTCATCGGGTGTCATTGCCATAAAACGACGGCCAAATCCCTGACGGTCCGGATAAGAAGGATGAGCTCCAATTGCGGTCCCGGACACTTGTGCTTTTGCAACTGTTTGGGCCATCACATCAGGATCACCAGCATGAAAGCCACAAGCAACATTGACAGAAGAAACCAGTTTGATGATTTGATCGTCGTTTCCCAAAGAATAACGGCCAAAACTTTCGCCTAAATCACTATTAAGATCGATTGATTGCATTCATTTCCTCCTTATGCATATTTCAAGCTCGTATTTTTAACATCGGTAACCAGCATATGACCCGGGGCGTGAGTAATCACGAAATCCGGTTTGACCTGCATAATCACATTTTGAGGTGTCACCCCACATGGCCAAAAGACCGGCAGTTCGCCATCTTTAATCGTGACCGGATCACCATAATCTGGATGTGCCAAATCATGAATACCGATATGAGCCGGGTTGCCAATTTGAATCGGTGCACCATGGACTTTAGGCATGGCTGCTGTTACTTGCACGGCTTTAATCACCTGATCTTCTGGAATCGGGCGCATGCTGACGACCATGTTGCCGTGAAAAGGCCCTGCTGATTGCAAAGGGATTGTCGTATTGTACATGGGAACATTGACTTTTTCCGTGATATTTCGAACCTCAATACCGGCAGCAATTAATTCTGATTCAAAAGAAAAACTGCAGCCAATTAAAAAGCTGACAAAATCCGGCCGCCAAAAACTTTCAACTGAAGTTACTTCTTCATCTAGCTGGCCATGACGATAAATCCAGTATTTCGGAAAATCATTGGCTAAATCAATGTCCGTAGCCATTTGATGAAGTTTGCGGCTACCCGTGTCGCTGACTTCCAAGACTGGACAGGGACGCGGATTCCGTTGTGTAAACAGTAAAAAGTCATAAGCCAAATCTTTCGGCAGGATCACAAGATTTGCTTGTGTATATCCTGCTGCCAGTCCGCTCGTCTGGCCGGAAAAATTGCCGGACCGAATCAAATGTCGTAATGCGACTGGCGTTAACTGTGTTAAATCTTCACTTGTTTCCATCACTATCACTCCTAACTTGTTTCTGTCAGCTGATCAAGCCAATTAATATCAGTGTGATTAGCCTGGAAATCCTTTTCAGCTAGTAGCTGCATCAAAAAATCTAAATTCGTCTGAATACCGTCAATGACTGTTTCATCAATGGTCATCTGCATTTCCCGAATCACGCTCTGTCGGTCAGGGCCAAAGGCGATGATCTTAGCAATCATGGCATCATAATTAGCCGGCACCGTATAACCCTGGTACAGGGCATCATCGACACGAATACCATGGCCGCCTGGTAAATGCAGCAATTTAATCTTGCCGGCCGTCCGAGCAGTCACACGGCATTCTAAAGCAAAGCCACGCCGAGAAACATCTGCCTGTGTGATAGCCAGTGGCTTCCCATCAGCAATTTTTAGCTGCAGATCCACGAGATCAAGACCGCTGGTCAATTCTGTAATTGGATGTTCGACCTGAATCCGCGTATTCATTTCCATAAAGTAGAAATGATCCGGGCCGTCAAAGAGAAATTCCAAGGTGCCAACGCCTTCGTAATGAATCGCCTTGGCTGCCGTGACCGAAATCTGAAACATTTTCTGTCGACTGGCTTCATCAAGAGCAATGGCCGGCGCTTCTTCTAACACTTTTTGGTGATGCTGCTGAATCGTACAGTCCCGCTCGCCAACGGCAATCGCATTCCCGAATTGATCGGCCGCAATCTGAATTTCAATGTGCCGTGGATGGGCCAGATATTTTTCCAAATACATATGATTATCGCCAAAGGCATGTTCAGCTTCGCTTTGCGTTAAGGCAAACAAACGGCCGAACACTTCAGGGCTGTCGACGACACGCATACCTTTGCCGCCGCCGCCGGCGCTGGCTTTTAACATAATCGGATAACCGATCTGCTCAGCTGCAGCCGTCCCCTGCGCTAACGTGGTAAATTCATTGCCGCTGCCTGGGACAACGGGCACACCAGCCGCAATCATCGTTTTTCTTGCAGCTGATTTCTCGCCCATCGTCGCAATCACTTTGGCACCTGGTCCGATAAATTTAATGCCGGCATCCTGGCAGGCTTGAGCAAATTCAGCATTTTCCGAGAGAAAACCATAACCAGGGTGGATCGCGTCAGCCCCAGTCATTTCAGCGGCCGCGATAATGCTTGCCTGATTCAAATAACTGTGCTGAACATCAGCCGGCCCGATGCAGACTGCTTGATCAGCCAGCTGCACATGCAAAGCACTCCGATCAGCCGTCGAATAGACAGCGACAGTCGCGATATTCAGCAGACGGCAGGCACGGATAATTCTGACCGCAATTTCGCCTCGATTAGCAATTAGCACCTTTTTCAAGAGGCATCACCTGTTTTTGTCAAAGCAAACAATGCTTGGTCGTACTCGACAGTACTGCCATCAACGACTAAAATATCGTTAATTCGCCCGTCTTGCAAGGCTTTTACCTCATTCATCATTTTCATCGCTTCAATAATCGCGACAGTCTGCCCCTTTGTCACTTGATCGCCGACTTTCACAAAAGCTGCTTGATCAGGGCCGGGTGCAGTATAAAAAGTACCGACGAAAGGTGCTTTAATCGTAAAAGTATCATCCGGGGTTACCGACTTATCGGTCGTTTCCGACACGACCGGCGTCTGAGTATGTGTGTCCGATTCTTTGGTCAGACGAATCTGTCCCTGATAGTCATTGATTTCCAGGCTGTTGAGGCCGGACTGATTGAATACTTGAATGATTTTTTTCAAATGCGCAATTTTCACTGCTAATCCCCCTCATTTTCCGATGCTAATAAAGCCTGAATTTTCACTGCAGCTTTTCGGGCTGGGCCGATCGGAAACTGATATCGTGCCTGCTGCCATGATGCCAGCAAACGTTTAAATCGCTGCCTCCGTACCAATAACTCCTGCTGCGCTTTTGGTAGATCAACGAGCGTGAATGCAAATTTTTGACCAAGCGGCATCTGCACAAAAGCTGAAAAATCGGCAGCAATAATCGTGGCAATCACAGGATATCCGCCCGTCGTTTGACGATCTGCCAGCAGCACAATTGGCTGGCCGTTTCGCGTAATTTGAATATTGCCAAAAACTGTTCCTTCAGAAAGCAGGCTGACTTGTGCGGCCGGCAATAATTTTTCAGTCAGCCGATAGCCCATACGGTCAGCTTGTGTGGAAACGGTAAAAGTCTGCTTGACCAAGTTTTCCTGAGCTGCTGGATCAAACAAGGACCACTGCGGCCCTTTGACGACTCTGATTCCCGTTACCACCTTTTTCTCATCAACTGCATATTGCCGTGACTGCAGACTGGGCATTTGGTAGCATTCATTCAAAGGCAACTGGTCCCCCTTTTGCAGCAGATGCCGATCCAATCCGCCAATACCAGCTCGTAAAGTTGTCGAGCGGCTATCTAAAACAGGCACTGTTAACAGGCCGCCAGCTGCAAAGGCAATGTAACCATATCGACCCCTTGTGACCGGGCCGAAGGTCAAGACATCGTTTTCAAAAATCTCAAGAACCTGATTTTCTTCGGCCAGCTGGGCATTAATAAAGACTGGGCAGACAGCGCCTGTGATCGCGATGAAAGTCCGACAATGAAATTTCAAGCTGGGGCCTAAAAGACAAAATTCAATCGCCGCAGCATTAACTGGATTGTTCACCAAGCCGTTAGCTAAGCAAAAAGCCGCTTGATCAATCGCACCCGATGTCGGAAATCCTTCGATCTGGTGGCGGAAACGGCCTAAATCCTGAATGGATGCTGAAAGGCCCTTATCAATAACTGTCGCGCCGATCATGAGTCCGCCTCATTTCTTTGCGCCAGCTGGAACTTCCCGGCCTGATCCAACTGCCGAATCTTGTTATAATCCGCTCGTGAAATTGCCTGGAAGCGAATATAGTCACCCGCTTCATAAAGGGGCGCAGGACGTTTAGGATCATAAAGCCTCACCGGCGTCCGCCCCAGCAAACGCCAGCCACCAGGAGACTGCAAAGGATACATGCCAGTCTGCTGACCAGCAATGCCGACACTGCCAGCTGCAGTGACTGCCCGCGGCTGGTCCAAACGCGGCATGGCAATCCGATCCGGTACCGTGCCCATATAAGCAAATCCAGGCAGAAAGCCCAGCATATAGACAAAATAATCAAGGCTGCTATGCAGGTCGATTAATTCAGGCACAGTCATATGGCCATATGCAGCAACACTGTTCAGATCTGGACCGAATTCTTCGTCATAACAGACCGGTAAAAGCAAAACGTGTTTCACTGGCGCACTTGCTTCTAATTTTTTTGACTGAATTAATCGATCCAAATAATCCTGCAGCTCGTCAGCCTGCAGCAAAGCCGGATCAAAATTAACCGTCAAAGTGTGATAAGCGGGAATGACATCGACAATGCCAGGCGGGTCAGTATCAGGCCGCAGCAAATATCTCGCGATGTGCTGAATCAATTGATTCTGTTTCACATCGATCAAATTGGGAAAAATTAAATTAAGCGATTGTTCACCAACCGGTACAAAAAAATAATCCGCCATTTGTACGCTCCGCTTATAAAATGTTAGTGGATATTGTACAACATTTTTTTCACAGTTCTCAAAAATATGTCGGCTTTGTTATCAAAATTTCGTTTGATCGATTATTGGTATTTACCAATTATGCATAAGCACTGTCACAGTCAGGATTCCGTTTTATCATGATCTCGTAAGTTAAAAATGACTAGATCTAAATCTGAGGAGTTAGTGATGAGCAAAAATATTAAATCAGCCTCAGCCGCTATTCTTGAGAAAGTTCAAGACAGAATAGCCGCTCAAAAAACAAATCAAACAATTAAAGTTAAAAGAGTTTGATAAAAAACGTTAATTTCCTTCTGTTTCAAGGAAATTAACGTTTTAGTTCTCTTTTTTTCCGTAGCTCAGTAAATCGCCGGGCTGACAATTCAGGACGCGGCAAATGGCCGCAAGTGTCTCAAAACGGATCGCCTTAGCCTTGCCATTTTTCAAAATCGAAATGTTGGACATCGTGATGCCGATTTTTTCCGATAATTCCGTGACGGACATTTTCCGTTTGGCCAGCATGATATCTAAATTAACAATAATTGATGTCTCTTCTCCTTTAGTCATATAGTCAAATCGTGTTCAGTCTTTAAACTGATCGCGCTCCTAAAAAGATCTTCAACAATTTGTGAAAAGACAAAAGCCGCATAAGGCAAAGAAATCAGTGAAAATCCCATAATCATGAGGCCCGGTGCATCAGCCATCTGTGTGACTTGATAGACAAAAGGCATGATCCCCGAAAAGACAATCGCGATAACTAAAATAGTGTGCTTAATCTTTGTGACCAGCGGCAGTGTCGATGATGAGAAAGCCTGATTTTTGCCAATGAGACTGACAACTCGAAACAACAGATAAAGAACTCTGAAAGCAAAAATCACGGCTAAATAAATGGCAGCCAGCAGCGTGACGATGGCAAAATTCCAATGCAAACCTTCAGCTGTAAAAACCTGAATTGAGACTAACGTTCCAGCCATGACAACAATCGCCGCAATCCCCAATAAGGCTAACTTAAGAATCAAACTTTTGATTTTCATATATTCGAGTTCCTTTTTTTAAATCATCATAGGAGTCATTTTATCCTAAAATTTATCGTTTTTCAATATGTATTTGTTGTTTTACAATATATAATATGACGAAAAGTCCTAATTGACTAATGACTAGTACACTCCGCGAATCACAGAATTTCCTTTAATAAATGAAATCTCTCCCCTTCTTCTTGCACGGCTTTTTTTCCTGTGATAGGATACACGTAACAAATTCAGAATGTTGAAAAAGCTTATATATGGTCGTAATAGGGACGACCGTTTCTACCCGGAGCCGCAAACTCAGGACTATAAGCAATCATGTACTTATGCTGATTTCCGTGATCTCCGAGGAGCTTTTTCTACTATCTCAATTGGATGGGAGATCAGTCATCAAAATTTTAGAAGAAAAAATCAAATCCGAAGGTGTTGTCCTCGGATCGGACATTTTAAAGGTCGATAGTTTTTTGAACCACCAAGTCGACCCTTTTTTGATGTCTCAAATCGGACAGGCCTTCGCTGACAAATTCAGTCAGGCAGGTATCACAAAAGTGCTGACAATCGAAGCGTCCGGTATTGCACCAGCACTCATGACCAGCCTTCAGCTGCAAGTACCGATGGTATTCGCCCGCAAGCACAAAAGCCGCACCTTAAGCGGCAATTTTTACACTGCTAGTGTTTATTCATTTACAAAGCAGACGGAAAACAAGATTGCCATTTCCAAAAAGTTCATCAATGCGGACGATCGTGTGTTAATCATTGATGATTTTCTGGCAAACGGTCAAGCTGTACAAGGACTGCTTGATATCACCAGCCAAGCCGGCGCGACCGCAGTCGGCGTCGGGATTGTGATCGAAAAACGTTTTCAAGCCGGTCATGATTTGATTCTGTCAAAAAACATTCCGCTTGTTTCACTAGCAAGTATTGATCATTTCCAAGATGGTCAAGTCGTTTTCAATAATGAAGGAGCAGCTTCTCATGTCGATTAATCAGGAAACACAAAATAATCTCGTCAGCAATTCTCATTCAGCCCTTCTAGGCATCCAGCATTTGCTGGCTATGTATTCCGGAGCCGTGCTGGTTCCCTTGCTGATTGGCGGTGCATTAAAATTCAGTCCCGCGCAGATGACTTATTTGATATCAATTGATATTTTCATGTGTGGATTAGCCACTTTCCTGCAATTATTTACGAACCCCGTCTTCGGCATTGGACTACCGGTTGTTCTAGGCTGTGCCATCCAAGCAGTTGCGCCTTTGCAGATGATTGGCCAAAACTTTACGATCGGCACCATGTATGGCGCCATCATCGCTTCAGCTATTTTTGTCTTTTTGATCGCTGGTGTCTTTGCTAAAATCCGCAGGTTTTTCCCGCCTTTGGTCACTGGTACTGTCATTACCGTGATCGGCCTCACTTTGATCCCGATCGGTTTCGTCAATCTTGGCGGCGGCAGTGCAGCAGCAAAATCTTTTGGTGCTAGCAATAATCTGATCGTTGGTCTCTTCACGATTGTAGTTGTCTTGGTTTGCAGTGTCTACGCCAAGGGCTTCATCAGCCGTATCGCTGTCTTGATCGGCCTGCTGTTGGGTACGATTTTAGCTTCCTTTATGGGCATGGTTTCTTTTCAAGCCGTTGCCGACGCCAGCTGGTTCCACTTCCCACAGCCATTTTATTTCGGTACACCGCGTTTTGAACTTTCATCTATTCTCACGATGATCGCGATTTCTCTCGTCTCACTCGTAGAATCGACAGGTGTCTTTTTCGCCCTCGGAGATATTACGAAAAAACCAATTGGTGAAACAGATCTTAAAAAAGGCTATCGTGCTGAAGCCTTAGCCGGAATTCTTGGTGGCATTTTCAACACTTTCCCCTACACGACTTTTTCGCAAAACGTCAGTCTCGTCCAGTTATCCGGAATCAAAAGCCGGCAGCCTATTTATTATGCAGCCGGTTTCCTGATGCTGTTGGGTCTGTTGCCTAAAATTGGTGCTTTGGCAACAATCATCCCCACGCCTGTCATTGGCGGTGCAACCGTGATTATGTTCGGTATGATCGCCATTCAAGGTATCCGGATGCTGGAAAAAGTCGATTTCTCCAACAACAAAAATATCCTCGTTGCAGCCATTTCTATTGGTGCCGGCCTCGGTGTCAGCGTTGAGCCGAATATTTTCCAGGGCCTGCCGCAGACAATCCGTTTGATCTTCAGCAACGGCGTTGTCGTTGCCAGCCTCTGCGCCGTCCTCTTGAACCTGATCATTCAGCCGGATAAAATAAAAAATCCTGCTGAAAGTGTTAAACAGCAGGAAAGTTAAAAATTATTTAGTAATCGCCATTCATAATTGTGTTTTGCACGATTACGTAATTGACAGTTCTCAATGCCTGCAGATCACTTCCGCCGGCATAAGAGATTGATGATTGAAGATCTTGTTTCATTTCATTTAAGGTGTTTGCGATGTCGCCACGGTAAGGAACCAATAAGTCCTTGCCTTCGACGTTCTTGTAAACGCCTTTTTGTTTGGCCGAAGCCGACCCGTAATACTGCTTGTAACGGCGGTGATCAATCACCAGATCGCTTCCGGGAGACTGTTTATGACCGGCAAACAGCGAACCGATCATCACCATGCTGGCACCGAAACGAACAGACTTGGCAATATCGCCGTTGTGACGAATCCCGCCGTCAGCAATAATCGGTTTTCTGGCTGCCTTTGCACACAAACGGACAGCCGCTAACTGCCAGCCAGCCGTACCAAAACCGGTCTTCAGCTTCGTGATGCAGGCTCGTCCAGGGCCAATGCCGACTTTTGTCGCGTCAGCACCCGCGTCTTCAAGCTCACGGACAGCATCAGGAGTCGCGATGTTACCAGCAATCACGAAAGCTTTGGGCAAATGCCGTTTAATATAATGAATCATGTCAATGACCGTATTGGCGTAGCCGTGGGCAATATCGATCGTGATATAGTCCGGTATCAGCCCGGCATCAGCTAGTTCATCAATGAAACGGTATTCTTCCTCTTTCACGCCAACACTGACAGAACTAATCAAACCCTTTTCCTTCATCTCAGACACAAAATGAAATCTTTTTTCCGGTTCAAAACGGTGCATGATGTAAAAATAGCCGTTTTCCGCCAACCAAATCGCCAGGTCATCATCAATCACCGAGGCCATATTAGCCGGTACAACAGGTAATTTAAAGCGATGCCCGCCGAATTCAATGCTCGTGTCAGCTTCTGAACGCGAGTTGATCAAACATTTATTCGGAATCAGCTGCACATTCTCGTAATCAAATACTTCCATGAAGTTTTATGCCTCTTTCAATCTGCCGCACTGGCAAATTTTCCACCAACGATATTACGATATCGGTCTTTTTCACGAAAGTCAAACAACTGGACTAAGCCTGTTCCAAGGAAGCCTTTTCCCAATTTTGTGCAGCAATTTGAATGGCGTCCCAAGGTGATCCGACTGGCGGTGAATAAGATAAATCCAAATCGCTAATCTGAGAAACGGTCAGCTTGTTTGCGATGGCTGTTGCAAAAACATCGTTGCGTTTAGCCACTTCGCTACCGAAATGACCAATTAATTGTGCGCCTAAAAGCTGCCCGGTACGCCGATCACCCGTGATGCGGATCTTGATTTTGTGTGCACCTGGGAAATAAGCTTTATGATCATCGACATTACTCGTGACACTTAGCGGCGAAAAACCAGCTTCAACCGCTTCCCTATCCAATAAGCCTGTTCGTGCAACGATTAAATCAAAAGCTTTTAAGACTTGCGTTCCTACGATGCCCTTGAATGGTCTCGGATAACCCGCAATCACGCTGCCGGCCACGCGCCCTTGCTTGTGGGCAGTGGTCCCTAGCGGCAGATACGTCATGCCAAGCAGCTGATGGTAAGTCTGGACTAGATCACCCGCGGCCCATACATCTGGCAAGGTCGTGTGCATAAATTCGTCTACGGCAACGGCATAATTAGTGCCAATTTTAGCGCCTGCATCCGCCAACAGCTGCGAATTAGGCTGGACACCAGTCACAATCAGGACCAGATCAAAATCATCGTAATGCCTTATTTCAGTAGCTTTTTGTCCTGTCAGGGAAACGCCAGCGGCTGTTGACTGGATCTTTTTGATCGCCGTATTCGTGATGACACGAACTTGATTTTCCGTGAGCTTCTCTTGGACGATATGCCCTAAATTGGCATCGACCGTAGCTAAAATTTCTGAAGAACGCTGAAAAAGCGTTACTTCCAGCTGTCGTTTGCGCAGGGCTTCAGCCATTTCGATGCCGATATAACCTGCGCCAATAATAGCGGCTTTGTGTTGATCAGGTGAAGATAAGGATTTTTCAATCGCAAAATAATCAGCCATCGTGTGCATGACGTGAATGCGACTATCAACCTGGTTAATCCCAGTGATACCGGATAGCTGAGGTTTTGCGCCGGTTGCAACCAGCAGAAAGTCATAATGACAGATTTGTGTTTCGCCCTTGCGAGCATGCAGCAGAATTTCATGCTGGCCGGGATTGATTTTATCGACGGTCGTGTTCATAAAAAAATGAATGCCAGTCGCAGTTAGCTCTGCTAGTTTGCGATGCGCTAAGTCGTGCCAATCAGCGACATCACCACTGATTGCATAAGGCAGCCCGCAGATAGACAAGTTCGGAAATTCATCTTCTAGAAAAACATTAACCTCAATTTCCGGTTTAAGCTCTTTGACGCGCAGCGCGGCTGAAATACCGGCATCACTGCCGCCAATCACAAGCAATACTTTTGTTTTGGTTGCCATAAAATGGATTCTCCTGATGTAGACTCAGTCATTATTTTACATGTGTTGTAGAAATGGAAACGTTCTTAGAAAAAATTTGCCAAAACCATGAAAGCTTTGAATACACCATCCCACTCGTTTTTAAATATTTCGAATTCTGCATTAACTAATTACACAGAAATTATGAACAATAAAACTTTGCTGTCAGTGCCATTAAGGAAAAATGTATTTCCCTCCCGGCAGCTTCTTAACGATCAAAACAACTAACACACAAGCTAGATAGACCATAAAAGGAAAAAGATAGACGTGAATTAGGCTGAGATCTGTAATTGACAAAAGTTTATCAAACAATTTAATGAAAAAAGGATGAATAATATAAATACCCAAGCTAGTACTAGCAAGAGTCTTTAATATCTTGGCGGCACTAGCTGTTACTTTAACAGATATCATAAGCCGTTTAACCAGAGTAAACAGACCGGCTGAGTAAAAGAACACGATCGGGCCAGTGGAATTGTTCATGTCTAGATTGGTCCCGATTCCCAAACTAACAAAAGAGACTTGAATGACAAACATAATCACACCAATACCAATAATTAAATTTTCTTGTTTTCGAGAAAAATAATCTGTATGGATCAAATAGCCAGCAATAAAATACCCTAAATAGGAAAAAGTGACCAATGGAAAATTAACCATATTATTGTTAATTGAGATTTTTAAAATTTCTAATGGGTAGAAGATAAAACAATTAGTTACGACATAGATGCACACTAGCACGAACAGATAGCCTCTTTCCTTCAGACTCACTAGTGCAGATAACAAAGGTGTCACTAAATAAAGAGTCAAAATAACATAGAAAAACCAGAATAAGGTATTAATATTCGTGCTGGCGAAGCTCAACAAAAAATCCGAAACACTTGGATCAGGATGAGGAATAGGACCTGGGTAGGCAGTAAAACGGATATCATATCCATACCAGAGAACACTCCATAAAATTAACGGAACAACCACTCTGAGCGCACGTTTTTTGAAAAATTCCCTTGTCGTCATCCGTGATCGATAATCAATCAGCATGGCACCAGAAATCATGAAGAAAATAAAGACAGCCGGGATAGCGAGAGCTTGGAACATTCTAACTTGTTTGAACAAAGGATCAGCAGCGTTCGTATGGAAGATGGCTTGGGAAGTGTGCAACATTAAAACCATAAATATGGCTAATATATTCAAAACGTCTATAAACGAATATCTTTTATTTTTGACCATAATAATAGTTCTATCACAATGCCTTAAATATCAACATCGGTTCTAGGGATACTTCTTTGATTTGGAATCTCACATATTCAAAACTTTTTTTAGCGGAAAGAACAGAGTTTCTTTTCAACGATAAATAATTAACTCAAAGACGTTAGATTAGTTAGTAAGAAACCAGCATTAAAAGGTGAATAAAAGTATTTGGTTAATCATTGCAACAGACCAAGGATTTCCAGATGTTTTTTAACTTGCGTTTCGTATGTTAAATACCCTTTTTAGTATGATGAGTCACGTGATGCAAAGTCGAACTTAGTTTGTGGGATAACGTGCCGGCTTCAGCTTTGGAACTATTAACCAGTTTATGAGTGAATTGTTTGCGAGTCTCTTTTTTCTTAGACTTCTGATCATCAGCCTGTTTGAGCAATTCTTTGCTTTCTAAAATAGTAGTCTCATCAGCATAGAAAAGTTTAAAAAATGTGTCCGGTGATACCACAGAGCCTGTTCTCGGTTCAGTCCTCAAAACCATATTTGGTCTTTTATAAGCAAAATGTTTATTTGGGCCAACTAAAATATTGATTGATTTAACAGGATAATTGGTGAGAATCTCGTGAGCATCATCCAATGACAGTTCTGTAAGCTTAGGTATCTTGACATCATTTGCATGCTTAGTATGATGCTCGTTAATGACTCCCTTGGTTGCTTCGACCGTTGGAGCAAGTTTATCGGCCGCATCGAATATCGCGCCAATAGTTGTGGCGGCTTTAGCCGCTTTAGTGAGCGTAGACATTAGTCTCATCTTCTTAATCTCCCTCAATTAATCCAAGACAAGTATTTTATTAAACAAATATATTTTATCTTTTTTGAATTTCGCTAGTAAAAAATATTTGCCTTGTTAGATAAATTATGCCTAGTCATTGTTTTTAAAAATTATCGTAATCACTAAGTGGACCAAGGCAGCACCCAAGCAAACAAAAAACGCCTCACCTCATGGCAAAGCGCTTTTAGACTCTATGGAGATTGAGGGATTCGAACCCTCGCGCCGGGATAAACCGACCTACACCCTTAGCAAGGGCGCCTCTTCAGCCTCTTGAGTAAATCTCCAACTGATTAAAAGTCTATGAATATAAAAATGAGCAAACAAACATTCATTCAAAATGCCTGTTTGCTAATGGACCATCCAGGACTCGGACCTGGGACCTCTGCGTTATCAACACAGCGCTCTAACCAACTGAGCTAATAGTCCAAAGCGAATGACGGGAATCGGACCCGCATAGCCAGCTTGGAAGGCTGGAGCTCTACCACTGAGCTACATTCGCAAGGGAGATATATCTCCAATGGCGCGGGACGGAATCGAACCGCCGACACAAGGAGCTTCAATCCTTTGCTCTACCAACTGAGCTACCGAGCCAATCGCACCGCATCGATATCGCTACCGACCGGTCCCAGCGGGGTTCGAACCCGCGATCTCCTCCGTGACAGGGAGGCGTCCTAGACCAACTAGACCATGGAACCTCTTGAAAGTTCACTATGTAATAGCCAAACAATCAGGTGGCCACTAACGTGGCCTATTGCGGGGGCTGGATTTGAACCAACGACCTTCAGGTTATGGGCCTGACGAGCTACCAGACTGCTCTACCCCGCGATAATATTAAATTTGCCCATCGGCAATGGAGAATAGAGGATTTGAACCTCTGCGCCGGTTTCCCGACCTGACGGTTTTCAAGACCGTTCCCTTCAGCCAGACTTGGGTAATTCTCCAAACAACAATTGGCCAAATGGACCTTGCTGGACTCGAACCAGCGACCGAGCGGTTATGAGCCGCTTGCTCTAACCAACTGAGCTAAAGGTCCGCATTCGGGCCAATCGCGGCGGGGGGAATCGAACCCTCGACCTCCCGGGTATGAACCGGACGCTCTAGCCAGCTGAGCTACACCGCGATCGATTGAGCAAGCGCCCAATCGGGACAACTGGATTCGAACCAGCGACCCCCTGGTCCCAAACCAGGTGCTCTACCAAACTGAGCTATGTCCCGAGTAATTCCACCCAGTACACAAACAATCGCTTGCTTGTGCTCAGACGGTCAATTTCTTGACCTATGCACCATGTAGGAGTCGAACCTACAACCTCCTGATTCGTAGTCAGACGCTCTATCCAATTGCGCTAATGGTGCATGTTCTAAACTGCCAACCTACCCAACAGAATTGCCACGTGGGTAAATCAACTGTTTGCTTATCAAGCAAACATGCCGGCGCCCGGGATCGAACCGGGACGGTATCACTACCGCAGGATTTTAAGTCCTGTGCGTCTGCCTATTCCGCCACGCCGGCAACTGCCACGGCAGGTGGCAAAGCGAACGGCGGGACTCGAACCCGTGACCCCCACCATGGCAAGGTGATGTTCTACCGCTGAACTACGTTCGCATATATATTGAGGATAACCCTCTGCCGACTAGAGGGTTCGAACCTCCGACCCCCGCTTTACAAGAGCGGTGCTCTGCCAACTGAGCTAAGTCGGCGATCAACTTTCGGGAAATGATTTCTCATCCCCAATGGACGCTACAGGGATCGAACCTGTGACCCCCTGCTTGTAAGGCAGGTGCTCTCCCAGCTGAGCTAAGCGTCCAATTATTTCATCGCCGTAATGCACGCGACTAAAATATAATACATAATATTTCGACGAACGTCAACATTATTCCAGAAAAATTCTCAAAATTATTCCTTAACCCGCCTAATTCTGCTTAATGCTTCACTCTTGCTGGCATCAATGGTGGCTGCGATTGGCTTAAAAGCGGTCTTCACACGTGTCGATGTCCAGAAATGTTTATAAATATTACGGTTCTCGCCAGGTTTCGGATTAGCATGCGTAACTGGAATGGCTAATTGGCGAAAACTCAGGCTGATTTTATGGCTGTAATCATCAATATCGAGAATAATCGCTTCGATCGGCTGGCCGACGTGAAAATCATCTTTCAAATCGGTAATCCGACCGCTTTTGCATTCGGAAATATGCACGAGTCCCTGGTGCTTGCTGTCCAATTGGACAAACACGCCATAATCCTGAATACCGGAAATGGTTCCTTGAATCTTTTGACCAATTTTGTAATCCATACATAACATTATAGTAAGTTTTCAAAAAAACTGGTGGAAACGATTGTTATACTTAACCGGTATGCAATCTTTAATTGATTTTATCCTCCACATTGATGTTCACTTGGCCAACATCGTCAACAGTTTCGGCATTTGGAGCTATGCGCTGATGTTCTTTATCGTACTCATAGAGACCGGCGCAGTCATCCTGCCTTTTTTACCCGGTGATTCACTCTTATTTGCCGCCGGCGCCCTCTCAGCCGCTGGTAACAACATTTTAAATGTTTGGGCCCTATGGGCTGGTTTTTTCGCCGTTTCGCTGATCGGAGATTCCCTAAATTACATGATCGGGCACACAATTGGCCAGCGTTTTCTAGCAACAAAGATCGGCGGCCGTTTTATCAAGCCTCAGCAAGTCAAAGATACCGAAAAATTCTATGAGAAACACGGTGCACTGGCGATTATCCTAGCGCGTTACATGCCGATTATCCGAACGCTGGCGCCGTTCGTGGCCGCGACCTCGGATTATTCTTATTTGAAATTCTTGAAATATTCGGTCTTGGGTACCTTTTCCTGGGCAACGATTGCTGTCTGGGCAGGTTTCTTCTTTGGCAACATTCCTTTTGTTCATCAGCATTTTACGCTGATTATTCTGGCCATCGTCATCGTCACGCTCCTGCCAGCCGTGATCGCCTTTTTGCACACGAAAATAAGCAGCAAAAAAGCGGAGATTTAATCTCCGCTTTCGTCTTTATTAACCGGATCAATTCGAACGTTGCCCTGATTAATTTCTTCTAAGGCACGTCCAATCGGCTTGACCGACTTATAGGAATCTAATGTAGGCCCGACCATTGTATCCAATTTTGCAGAAATATCCTGCATCATTTTTTTATCACGATCTGTTGGCTTTTCTTCACGCTTTAATTTCAATAATTCTTCTTTTAAGCGCGGCAGTTCTTCCAACTCTTTTGCACGCTTTGATGCAAGCGCAATTAATTTATAACGAGAATCGACTTTTTCGAGTAATTCGTCGACCGACGGATACATTAAGCTCATGTTAACCCTCCAATATTTTGATATAGCTGTTGGCCAGACGGTTTGCTTTCAGACGCTCTGCGTCAATGATCGTCTGGACCTTTTTTACCGCCTTATCCACTTTATCATTTACGACCGCATAATCATAGTTGGTCATCATTAAAATCTCTTCACGGGCCGTTTTTAGGCGCTGATTAATCACCTCATCAGACTCGGTACCACGCAATTCGAGACGATTTCTTAGCTGCATCAGATCCGGCGGCAGCAGAAAAATCAAAATCGCATCAGGAACCTTGGCACGTACCTGCATGGCACCGTTCACTTCGATTTCCATAAAGACATCATTACCCTGATCACGCTGCTCGTCAATCCAAGTCTTCGGCGTGCCGTAATAACTGTTGACGTATTGCGCGTATTCTAGCATCTGACCGTCATTAATCATCTTTTCGAACTGTTCTTTGTTCAAAAAGAAATAATCCCGGCCGTCCACTTCGCCTCGCCGCGGCTTGCGAGTCGTCGCAGATATCGAATAAAGCAGCTCGTGCGGGTTTTTTTTAAATAAAGCCTTTCGGACTGTCCCTTTGCCAACACCGGATGGCCCCGAAAGTAAAAATAACATTCCTCGTTCGTTCATGAAAACTAGTTTAACACTGTCAAACCTTTGGAAGATTTACCAATTCTTAAATATCTGTTTTAAAGGATTTTGATCAGATATTGCATGTTACAAACACCGGAGAGGCAGCTTTTGTTCGCAAACATGGTTGCTATTTAGAACAGGCGTTCGTATATTAATAGTGTTGAGGGAACAGAAAATGCAGAACGCAATCGTAAACAATCAGATCATTAACGGTAAATCATTCAAGAAATTGTTAAAAAATCTCAAGAAAATCATGCCGATCGAAAAAAAAGAACAGCTGGACGCCGATACGATCATCGAACGTTTAAACTTGGCTCTGAGTTTTGACCGCCCGGTGAAGATGCAGATTAATTGTGAAGCTTATTCAGACCGTGTAATGAATTTTTCCGGAAAACTCATCCAGACCAATAATGGCAATCTGCTGATTCAATCTAAAAACGATCTGACCAAAATTCACGCTGCACAAATCCGGCACCTTAAATTGATTCGCGAATAGATCTTTAGAAATAAACCTTCGGGTTTATTTTTTTTGCCCTAAAAGCTGTTGTGCGTTGGCCTTGGACTGGTCGGTAATTTTTTCGCCGGAAAGCATATTAGCAATTGAGAGTATACGCCCCTGGTAATCCAAAGCCTGGATGTTTGTTAATGTCCGGCCCTGATGAACTGATTTTTCAATCTGCAGCTGCTGATCGGCGGCGGCGGCCACTTGCGGCAGATGCGAGATCGAAATAACCTGACGATGTTCGCTGATCGCCTTCATCTTTTTAGCGATCGCCACAGCAGCTCGTCCGGAGACACCCGTGTCAACTTCATCAAAAATAATCGTCGCAACAGACATTGCATTAGAAAAGACATTAGTCAGAGCAAGCAGAATACGTGAAATTTCACCACCAGAAGCGATCTGATTAACTGGCAGATTTGCTTCACCGGGATTGGTCTGGATCCAAAAATCGACTTCATCCAAGCCGTTAGCCGTCAGTTTCTTGGTTTCTTGGACATGAATTTGAAAAACAGCCTCGCCTAAAAGCAAATCAGACAAGTTTTCCTGGATTTGTTTTTCTAGGCGGGCAGCTGTTTGCAGGCGCATGTCGTGTAGTTGGTTAGCTAGCTGAATGGTTTCTTTGCGCAAGGCCTGAAAACGTGCCTGCTTTTCTTGTCTGTCCTGATCATAATTCGATAAGGTCGTGATTTCTTTTTTAATCTCGGCCAAATAGTCAACCAAATCGTCGCTGCTGCGGTGATATTTACGCTCGGCCGTTCTTAATTCACTGATTCTGTCAGCCACTTGCTGGGCCTCTTGGTCATCAAAAGCAAGATCGGAAAAACGGACTTTCAAATCACGAGCTAATTCCTGCAAATCCAAATAATTAGATTCCAAGGCGGCCGATGATGACGCATAGCTGTTATCAATACTGCTTAAAGACCGCAAATTCGTCAAAGCATCGTCTAGCATGGTTAGAGCTGAATTATCTTGGGAATCATCCAAATCACGAACCGTCGTTGACAGCAGTTCGTAAATCTTTTCGAAATTCTTGATTTGTTTATCTCTTTGCTGCAGCTGTTCTAATTCGTTGGGCTGTATCTTCAAGTCGCCAAGTTCTTGCGCTTCAAAAGTCAAAAAGTCCAAACGGCTCTGACGGTCGCGTTCATTCTGGTCTTGTTGGTTTAGTTCTCTTCTTAACTGAGCATAATCCGAATACTTTTCTCTATAATGCTTGAGTTGTTCGGAAAAATCAGCCGATCCGAAACGGTCAACCAATTCCGCCTGCAAATCGCTGTCCAGCAATTGCCGATTGTCAAACTGCGCCGAAATTTTAATCAGGTTTTGGCCGATCTCAGTCAGCTGTTTTAATGTCAGTAGGACGCCATTAGCGGAAATGAGATTATGCCCTTTACGATTAATTTCTCGCCGAATGATCAGCTGATCATCTTTTTCGATACCAAAAGCCGTTAAATCCTGCTCAGGAAAATCAAAGACGCCTTGAATCGTCGCCTTCTCTTCGCCCTTTCGAATCATCGAGCTCGCTGAACGCTCGCCAACCAGCAGACTGAGTGCATCAATAATGATCGACTTGCCAGCGCCGGTCTCCCCAGTCATGACCGTAAATCCATTATCAAAGTCAATTTGAGCATCATCAATGATGGCGAAATTTTTAATTGATAAATTATTTAGCATCTGTAAGAATTGTACGAAATTTTCAGCCCTTTAATGAAGACTTCTGATAACTATTGAAAATAGTTTTCCGGCTGTTGGCCAAAAAAGAAGCAAAATCAACTTTTGTATCACTCTTTTTCAAATAAAGCAGAAATTCTCGGTTGCCATCCCCACCTTTGATTGGCGAACTGGTAAAGGCCGCTGAAAAAAAACCGAGCTGCTGTGCATGCTTAACCAGATTTTCAAATGCTTCCCAGACTGGCCGTGCGTGTTTGACAATCCCTTTTTTGCCGATATTCTCTTTGCCCACTTCAAATTGCGGTTTGAATAAGGCAATTAGTTCCCCTTCAGCAGTGAGAATCGGAAACAAGGCCGGCAGAATCAGATTCAAGGAAATAAAGGAAACATCAATCACCGCACGCGTCGGAACTTGTTGTTCAAAATCTGATTTTTTGGCGTAACGGAAATTATAACCCGGCATATTTTTAACACGCGGGTCCTCTTTTAAACGGTCAATCAACTGATCATGACCAACATCCACTGCATAGACAAGCGTCGCACCCTGCCTGAGCGATACGTCCGTAAATCCGCCAGTTGATGCACCAACATCAATAACCGTCTGACCCTCTAATTGAAAATGGAAGACGCGAACGGCCTTTTCAAGTTTTAAAGCTGCCCTGGAAGCAAAATCTGACAATTCAGCCGTTAGATGAAAAGGAGTCTCGTTTTCAACAAGATAGCTGCTTTTATTAAATATACGACCCTGCTGATCGGCAACAATACCGGCTTTGATGGCTTTTTGTGCCTGTGTGCGGCTAGAAAATAAACCAGTCGTCATTAAATAATGGTCTAGGCGGATAGGAAATTCGGTCATAGCTGATCCAATAAATCAGTCAGAACTGAATGCTGGAAATTTGGTATCTTTTCAATCGCTTCCCGTGCAGCTTTGACATGTTCGGCGAGTTCTGCCCGGCTGCCATCAACACCAGCCAATTTAGGGAAACTATTTTTATGTTCTGCTTTATCCTGTTCGATATCTTTCAAATCATCTTTAATTTGAAAAGCAATTCCCAGATTAGCACCATACACATTCAGATAGCGGAGTGCATTTTCCGGCAACCCAGCAAGAATACCGCCAGCTGTTGCTGCATAAGTCATCAAAGATCCCGTCTTCATTAAATGCACAAATTCTAAATCTTCGACAGACTGCACTTTCTCTTTGGAAAAAAGATCATACTGCTGGCCACGTACCATATTATCCGGGCCAGCGGCCAAAGCCAGACTATAGATTAAACGCAAACGCAAACTGTCTGGTATTGGCAAATCAGCCAGCTTTTTGAAAGCTTCTGTCAAAAGGCCATCACCAACCAAAACGGCATTGCCGACACCATAAGCTTTCCAAACACTGTCCTGGCCGCGCCGCTTGCTATCATTATCCATTTCGGGCAAGTCGTCATGTACCAAAGAATAAGCGTGCACAAATTCGACTGCCGTAGCTGCCTTGATCGCAGTATCATCAATCACTTTGCCGGCAGCAGCATAAACGGCCAAAGTAATCAATGGCCGCAAACGTTTTCCCGCTGAGTTCAGCGCATAAGAAATCATATCGAAAATGTCATCATCGCGATCTGAAAAATAAGCCTTCAGTTCCTGATTGATTTTTGGCAAATAACGATCTGAAAAAACCTCAAACTTCATTTTGGTCTCCTTTGCGTTCAGAATCGAGATTCAATTGACTGAGATTTTCATCAATTGTTTTCTGCGAGTCGTCGAGATATTTTTTTAAATCCGTCGAAATCTTGACTCCTTGCTGAAAATTTTTTAAAGCTTGGTCAATCGGCAAATCACCATTCTCCAAGCTGGAGACAAGCTGCTTCAGATCCTTCATATTTTTCTCAAAGTCAAATGCTTCTGTCATGGTTGATCTCCTTTACTTCTGCTAACGCCGAACCCTTGGCAAAAATGATCTTCAGCTGATCAGCAACTTGAAGCTGCTGACTATCTTTGACTGCCAGGCCATCTTTGAAAGTGACAGAAAAGCCGCGATCCAAGACCTTTAGAGGACTGAGGGCGTCTAATTTGCCGACTAAGTTCAAAAATCCCTGATTGGCCCGCTGAAAATGATTATTAAAAGCTGAAAGCATCTGCAGATTCAGATTTTGCAGTTTTTGTTCGTGGTTGATAAAAACCTGGTCAAAGGATTTTAAAGCGGCCGAATTCGCTAAATAATCGAATTGTGTAACAGCATTTTTAAACGAACGACGGATGTTGTTCGACATCGATACGGTCATTTGATTCAGGATTGCTTGATAATCCGAGATTGCCGGTGTTACTTTGACACCTGCGGCAGTCGGTGTTTCCACACGATAGTCTGCCGCTAAATCCACCAAAGTGACATCAGTCTGATGACCAATGGAGGAAATAACCGGCTTTGAAAGATTAGCAACCAACCGAACCAATTGCTCATCATTAAAGGGCCACAAATCCAGCATCGAGCCGCCGCCTCTAGCAATAATAATGGCATCGGCATCAGATTGGTCGGCTTGTTTAACAGCAGCTATTAACTCAGCGACCGCCTTATCTCCTTGCACGACTGATTCATATAGCTGAATGGCCAGATTCGGATTTCGATGACCGATCGTGGATTGTATGTCATGGATAACTGCACCAGTTTTTGAGGTCACAACGGCAACTTTTTTTGGAAAAAAAGAGAGCGGTTTGACCGGTTTATTAAACAACCCTTCCTTAGTCAGGCGATTTTTAATCTCAGCCAATTTCAGATAAAGCTCGCCAAGACCAGCTGGCTGCATAGATAACACAAGCAGCGAGGCATATGCACGTTTTTCATAGAGACGGACACTGCCGGTCAAATTAACCTTATCCCCGGATTTGAAATCAAAAGAAAGACGACGCAAAACAGTTGGCGAGACGTAAGCACGGATTGATGACTCATCCTCATCTCTGAGATCGAAATAGGCCGAAAAACCGGAAATTTTGTAACCAAAAATCTCGCCAATGACCGAAACCTGTTTCAGATAAGGATCATGGCTGAACTTGGCACCTAGATATCGATTGAGTGCACCAACGGTTAAAAATTCTTGTGCTTGATCATCATCCATAAGCGGTTAAGAGACAAAATGCGCCAAGACCCCATTAACGAATTTGCCATCGCTGTCATCGCCAAAATTTTTAGCCAATTCAGTTGCCTGATCCAGAGAAACTTTATTTGGGATATCGATTCTCTGAGTTAATTCAAAGAGGCCAATCTGCAGTGCAACGTTGGCCGTCTTTGAAATCCGGTCGTATGACCAATCGTCCTTTAAAAAAGGCTCATATTGGGCCTCGAGTTCTTTATGTACCGCAACAACACCATCAACCAATTCATCAAAATAATCATCTCGGGTGTTCTGCTGAAACAAGGTCGATTTTAACAATGTCCGATCCTGCTCCGAATTCACTTCCAAAGCAAAAATTGCTTGAAAGCTAAGTTCTCTAATTTGTTGACGTGATAAATTCAAAATATTAGTTTTCTTTTTTCTCGTTTTTTTTGTCAGTAACCACTGCAGTCTTTTTAACTGCGCGTTTGCGTGTTGCTGGCTTTTTAACAGCCTTAACAGGCTCAGGCTTTGCCTCTTCAAAAAGATTGTTAGGATCGATTTCCGGCTTCGCATCCTTATCATGTAACAGACTGGAAACAACTACATCAACATCTGAAATTTTTAAATCAGTGGCCGCAGAAACAGCTGATTTGACAGCATTCTGGATTGCCAAAGCTGTTTTCGGAATATTAACGCCATATGTGAACACAGCATAGACAGTAAATAAAAGATCGCCGCCCTCATTTTGTTTGACGACAACGCCCTTTGTCTGCTGATATTTTTTCGTAAAGAAAAATCCGGAAAAACGCTCTTTAGTCTGTGCTTGCAAACTAATGACACCATCAACTTCTTTAGCTGCAATGGACGCAATTGTTTCCAGAGTCGATGAGGAAATCTTTGTCTCACCATCGAGCTTACTACCACCAAGAACGAAATATTTTGCTTCTTGGGCTTTTGCCATTTTAAGCACGCTCCTTGTATGAACCGCCATCAGCTGTATTAACAACCAATTTATCGCCGGCATTAATGAAGTCCGGTACGGTAATAACCAGACCTGTCTCCATTGTAGCTGGTTTGCCGCCGCCATTCACAGTTGCACCCTTAATTGAAGGCTGAGTATCAGTCACGGTGAGTTCGACCGTTACGGGCAGCTCAACGTCCAAGATTTCATCATGATACGAGGTTACACGAACTTCCATATTCTCCAATAGGAACTTCAAAGAGTCCTGAATTTTTTCGCCAGGAATTTCCAACTGGTCATAGGTCTCTGTATCCATGAAAACGTAGCTATCGCCATTTGCATATAAATACTGCATCGGACGAGTCGTAATATCGGCCAATTCCATTCGTTCGCCGGCACGGAAAGTGACTTCATTAACAGCACCAGTCCGTAAATTTTTCAACTTCGAGCGAACAAAAGCACCACCTTTGCCTGGCTTGACATGCTGAAATGACAATATGCGCCAAATTGCTTTGTTATATTCAATGGTTAAACCGTTCTTAAAATCTGATGTATCAATAGCCATATTATTCTCACTTTCTACTTAACTGTAATATTTTATCATTGCTCAGACAAAATTTTCGGGATTTTGGAATTCTGAAGGAAATTCAAACCTTTCGAAGTAGTCAAAAATATCAGTCAGAGACTCTCCGTGAAAAACATATCTCATATCAACCGGCGGAACAAAACCCCGCTGTACTGACTCTTCGATCCAATCCCAAAAAGTATCGTAAAAGCCGTCAATATCAAATAGAGCCAAAGGTTTTTCATGCAAGTCGATTTTTGCCCAGCTAATTGTCTGCGCAATCTCTTCCATAGTACCAAAACCGCCGGGTAAAGCGATAAAAGCGTCCGATTCTTGCAGCATTAGTTGTTTACGCGTGTTCATATCGGAAACTTCTACCAATTCTGTAATCTGACCGGCCGGTATTGAGAACTCTGCTAGATTCTTGGGCGTCACGCCTAAGACCTGGCCACCATTTGCCATGACTGTTTTTGCAACGAGACCCATCAGCCCTTCCTGCCCGCCGCCATATACAAGCCGATAACCATTTTCAGCCAAATAACGTCCTAATTCTTCAGATCTTTCCTTAAAAATAGGGTCGTTCCCGCTGGCCGATCCCATAAAAACGCCAACCGAACTAATTTGATTGATTTTCGACATAATTTAATGTTAACCCGTGCCTGATTTTTTTGCTATACTGGATCTTAGCTACTGGTTCATTTTAATGAACTATTCGTGGACAAAATATTTTTGATAAAAAGGAATTTGCAATATATGTCAGAAAATGATCAAAGCGTAGAGAGCTTTGCGCATAAAGTTAAACTTGAAAATAATGAAGTCGGAGTGATGGCTCTTGGCGGACTTGGCGAAATTGGAAAAAATACCTACGCCATCCAATATCAAGACGAAATCGTCGTAATTGATGCCGGTATCATGTTCCCTGAAGACGATCTTTTAGGGGTCGATTACGTGATTCCGGATTATACCTATCTGGTTGAGAATATAGAAAAGGTCAAAGCACTTGTGATTACTCATGGACATGAAGATCATATCGGTGCTATTTCCTACTTCTTGCGGGCTGTAAACGTTCCTGTCTATGCACCACCATTTGCCATGGCACTGATTAAGGGCAAGCTAGAAGAACATAACCTGTTGAAGAAGACAGAGCTGCATGAGTTCCATCCCGATGATCATTTCGATTTTGGAAAAATGCAAGTAGAATTTTTCCAGACGACCCACTCAATCCCTGATACTGTTGGTGTAGCAGTGCATACGCCAGTCGGTACAATTGTCGAGACCGGAGATTTTAAATTCGATTTGACACCTGTCACTAAGCAATTCCCCGACATTCAGAAAATGGCCAAGATCGGCCGCGATGGTGTTCTGCTGCTGATGTCAGATTCGACGAACGCTGAAAAACCTCAATTTACCAAATCTGAGGCTTGGGTCCAAAAATCAGTCGAACGCATTTTTGGTCGTGTCACTAAGGGCCGCATTATTTTTGCTACCTTCGCGTCTAATGTCAGCCGTGTGAAAATGGCGATGGAAGCCGCTGTCGAACATGGTCGTAAGATTGCTGTTTTCGGTCGTTCCATGGAAACAGCTGTGACTAATGGTCGCGAGCTTGGCTATTTGAACATTCCGGACGAATATTTGCTAGAACCAAGCGATTTGAAAAATACGCCGGCTGACGAGACACTGATCTTATCAACTGGGTCGCAAGGTGAACCCATGGCTGCCCTTGCACGAATAGCAAATGGCACACATAAACAGATCAAACTTCAGCCTAATGATACGGTTGTCTTCTCTTCCAATCCAATTCCAGGCAACACGGCTTCCGTCAATAAAGTTATCAATGAACTAGAAGAAGGCGGTGCCCATGTCATCTATGGTGCTCTGAATAACATCCACACTTCCGGTCATGGTGGTCAAGAAGAACAAAAGCTGATGCTCGAATTAATGAAGCCTAAATTTTTCATGCCAATTCATGGTGAATACCGGATGTTAAAAATTCATAGCGGTTTGGCTCAATCCACTGGTGTCCCTGAAGATCACATTTTCGTGATGGACAACGGTGATGTCTTGGCATTGGACGGCGAACATGCTCATCCAGCCGGCCACTTCTCTGCTGAAGACACCTATGTTGATGGTGGCGGCATCGGTGATGTTGGTAGTGCTGTCTTGCATGAGCGGCAAAAACTATCCCAGGATGGCTTAGTCATCGTGACAGCCACAATCAATATGCAGACCAAAGAAATTCTTTCTGGCCCGGATCTTTTGAGCCGCGGCTTTGTCTATATGCGTGAATCCGGCGACTTGATTAATGACGGTCGACGCGTTGCCTTTGGCACTATTCGAAAAGCCATGCTAGCAAATAACGCAGATGAGGGTTCGATCAGACAAGCAGTTATTGATGAACTCAGTCACTATCTTTACAAGAAAACGGCTCGTAAGCCGATTATCATCCCTGTTTTGATTCAAGTAAAGTAAGGAACATAAAAAAAGACCTAATCAGGTCTTTTTTTATGTTCTCATATGGAAACGATTTGATCGATTTGCTACTCTAAGAATTGCATTCGTAATGGGTTTGCGATCAATTTGTTCAATCATTCGTTCGTCTAAATTGCCACGATCAATCATGGCATAGACACCACAGACAAAGGCCAAAATAGTCTGGCGCTGTTTTGAAAAAGTCTTGACGGTCAAACGAATAGCATCTTTGAGGTTATCCGTTGAAAACAAAACCCAATAAACATTTTCCAAAGTGTGAATGGCATTGCCATTATGAATCAGGTCATCGGCTTTTAAATTGGCCATATCCGGCATGTTCATGCGTGCAAAATTAATCAAATCAGGCTGAAAAATACTTCGCTGAGAATAATACTCATAAGTAATCGCAATCGAATTTTCGAGGGCCTGGTCCAATGACTCTTTTCCTAAAATCTGTGAAATCAGAAAAGAAACCATCCCCGCTGACATCATCGCCGCCGGATAATTATTCGTCAAAGAAACCATATTATGAATCGAGGCCATTGATTTTTCATCATTAATAAAGCTGGAACCAATTCGTGCTGTCTCGTAAAATGCAATTGGCATCACACGAATCAAAATATTCTCATCGTCCGCAGCCGGATCAGTTGTACCGATACTGTCTAAATCACGCGTTAATTCGAAATCAATAATCGATTGAATCTCAGTCTCAAAACGATCAGTCTGCAATGTATTTGTCATCGAAAACTGGCCATTGCGCCACCATTCGGAAAAATTGTGCATGACGTTCGCACGCGTATAGCCCAACGAAATCGCTCGTGTAATCGCCAAAGTCAGACCAGTCGTTGGTGTCCAGACAAAATCAAAATCAGCCTGAGACAGATCAAAATCAGCTTTCATGGCATTATGAGTGTTTCGTTTGCTCAAATTACCCAAAGCATCGCCGATGGCTATTCCATATAGTAATCTTCCAATTGTTGATAATCTTTTTGCCATTATGGTTTAGGCATCACATCCCGCCAAAAAGCATTGTAAATATCTGAAGCGGCTTTTTCGACATTGCCATAGCTGCCGATCTTGTCACCTGGGTAAGCCAGCGCAATCGCAAAGGGCGCAACTGGCGAATACATAATCAAAGTATCATTTTGTGTTCGCTGGCCGTTTGTGAATGTTTCAGCTGTACCTGTTTTTGCGGCTACTTTCGGATTTAGAGCATGTATGAGCCGTCCACCCGTGTTATAAGGGCTGGAACCATTAGCAACATCCCACATGCCGCCCTTGATCACATCCCATTGTGCCGGCGTCAAATGAACACTCCCCTGCACATTAGGACGAATGCTGCTGGCAACCGATGGCTTCGTCCCGTTTCTTCCGGATTTCAATACAGAAGCGACTACTTGGGGCTGAACTAAATAACCGCCGTTAGCAATCACACTGGCAAAACGAGCCATTTGAATCACTGAATAGGTGTCATATTGACCAAAAGCTTCATCAACGAATGAGGTTGCTTGAGGGCCGGTAATTCGTCCGCGATATCCCGGTGTTTCTCCCGGCAGGTCAATACCTGTACGGCTACCCAAACCAAATTGGCCAAAACCGTTACGCATGCGCTGCCAGATTGTCGGGCTCACAGGCAGACGCATTCCCGGCGAATAAGGCGTGCCGTTCATTTTTAACGCTAATTGCACCATATAGGTGTTTGAGGAGTTCTCCAATGCCTGACGAGCATCCAGTGGAATCATACGTCCGCTTGGGTTGAAGTAAGAAAAAATTGGATTACTGGCAGCCAGCCTAATGGCTTGATCATCTTGAGTCGAATTTTGCGGTGTGATGATACCAGCCTGGAGTGCCGTAGCAACCATAGCTGGCTTAACAGCTGAACCCATTACAATCGGGTCTTGAATAGTAGCCATATCATTTTGAGTCAAAGCACCTGTCTGATTATCCCGATCCCAACCAGCCATTGCGTAAACACCGCCAGTATAGGGATTCATCACGACACCATACCCGCCAGTAGAGAGATCACTCAAAATATTGCTTCTAATAATGTTGGAGACATCATTTTGGAACTTCGCGTTAATGGTCAACTGCAGGTTATGCCCTGCCTGTCCCCTTTGAATCACTCGGCTGCCGATGATCTGGTTTTGGCTGTTCGTAGTCATACGTGTCTGCCGGCTGATGCCGCGCAAAGTCTGTTCATATTGCATCTCGAGCCCAGAAATACCAACATTATCCGCGCGTGAATAGCCCTGAGAGAGAAAAGTATTGACACGTGTCTCCGGAAGGCCGTTGGACCCCGACAGATTTCCTAAAACGGTTCTCAAAGCCTGCTGATTCGGATAATCTCTAACCCAACCTTGATTGATACGAATACCAGGAAATTCAGCTAAGCGTTCGCCAATCTCGGAAATTTCTTGATCACTCACGTTGTCTGATTTAATCGTCCCAGTAGTTAGATTAGTTGTCTGCATCATTCTCGTGTAGATTGCGACACTATTCAGCTCATTGGCTGGCAAAGAAAAATTCCGTTTAACTAAATACTGAACTTCCCTCTGATACACTTCTGCATTGCTGAGTTTATTCAAACGGCGTGCAGAAAGCTTTAAATTTTTAACTGTCTGTCTATTGTTTCTGGCATCAGCCAAGAAGTAATCAATCTGCTGGCGTTGTGTGACATTGCGCGCGCCTAAAGCCAGATACTGGGAAAGGCGGCCAGCGGTCTTGTAAATTTCGCTGGCTGAGATCTGCGGCAACCGCTCAAAACTAACGGATGGAATCGACCGATTGCCCACTAAAAGCTGACCCGTAGAATCATAAATCAGTCCTCTTGGCGCCTCAGTGGTTTCAACAGTTGTATCAGTACGGTTAATCATTGCCAGATAGCTATTGCCGGAAACAAGTGTCAATACGGCCAGTCTGACAACCAGCGCAGCCAGTAAAAAGGCACTCAATCCTAAAAGAATGTTCAATCTGGTCGGAATAATCGAACGGTTGTCCTGACGGTTGGTTTTTTTATTAAAATTTTGGAATTCGGGTTTGTTTATCACTTTTAAGGTCCAAATAAGTCGCAATTTTATTGTATCATCGTAAGATAAGTTATAGTTAATGCCTGAAAAAATCCGAAAATTTGTTTCAAATCACTATCTGCTAAGTTTTGCGCTGCCTTTTTTGATCATGCTTCTCTATTTTGCATATCGAAAGATGGCACCCTTTGGCAATAGTTCTATTTTAACAGTCGACCTGGGCCAGCAGTACATCGATATGTTTTCCGGCATGCGGGAGACGATTCTGCACCAGCCGCAACAGCTTTTTTATAGCTTTGGCAAAAATTTTGGCGGCGAGATGTTTTCCGAGTGGGCTTATTACTTATTCAGTCCATTGAACCTGCTGCTTTTATTTTTTAATCAGGCAAATCTGCCGATTGGCATTTTATTCTTAACGGTCCTTCGCTTCGGGCTTGCGGGATTAAGTATGCAATTTTTATTGGTCAGACAAAATTTTGCTGGAAAACGGATAGCGCTGCTTTTTTCTTGTGCATACGCCTTATCCGGGTGGATGATTGCTAATCAAGTTAATCTGCTCTGGCAGGACCAAATCATCCTGCTCCCGCTGATTATCTATTGGGCCATCGAACTGCTCAATAAGGGAAGATATCTGCCTTTTACATTGATTTTTGCATTCGCGATTATTGATAACTTTTACATTGCCTACATGATTGGTATTTTCCTGCTGCAATTCCCTCTCTGGCAGCTGAGCCGCATCCAAAAAGATATGCGGTTCAAACTCTGCCGCTGGCTGCTTTTTATGTCCTCGCTTCTTATATCGGTCCTGATTGCAGCAATCGTATTAATACCAACGGCTTTCCAGCTTCTTCAAGGCAAAGGGCAGGATGTACTGACGCAGATCAATTGGGGCCTAATCGGCAAGCCATATCTGCTGCCTTTTAAGCTGATACCCGGATCCTTTAATTTTGACGAAATGAAGACTGGGCAGGCAAACATTTTCATTCCCTTTTTAGCTGTCATTGCATTTTCAGCCTACTTTTCTCTACAAAGGGAGAAGAGAAGCACCAAACTGATTGGATTTTTGATTACAGCTTTATACATAGTAAGCTTTGTCTGGCAGCCGCTGAATATTTTGTTTCATATGATGCAGTTCCCGGTCTGGTATCCCTACAGATACAGTTTTATTCCGATTTTCTTTGTCTTGCTGTTGGGGTCGATCGCCTTTGAAAGACAGCAGCGGGCTCATCTGAGTAGCTTTCTGATTAGCCTTGCTGTGATTATTTTTATTGCCGGCCTCGGCTTTAGAATTTACAAACAAGCCAATTATTTGACGCTGAATCAAATTTACCTTTTCCTCTTTCTTGCCTTGTCGAGTTTATTTGTCTATCTAATCAAACGATTTGTGGAAAGAGACTTTTGGGCTTATTTGGCTTTGCTGGTCTCACTGACGAGCTTGGCCTTAAACGCCTATATGTCGACCAACAACTTTAGTTACTTAACCGATATGGAATATCGCCGCACAGTTACGGCCATTAGACAAGGTACAAACCTGCTGCCAAAGCAGTCTTTCTATCGAATTGGACAGACTTTTTCACGTACACGAGGGGACGCATTTGCCGGCGGGTACAACGGGGGCATGCATTTCTCTTCAACAGTCGACAAACAAACACCTGCTCTATTCGGTGCGTTTGGACAGGTTGCTGGGGATTACTATGCCTCCTACTCCTACGGCACCATTATTACCGACGCATTTTTTAACATGCGGTATTTTATCGCACCTGTTTACGGAAGCTCTGATGATAATGGTTCGCCAAGACGCATGGCTAACTCTTACCGCCCGGATCTGACTGGTTACCATCTGCTGCGCAGCCAGGATCAAGTTATGACTGTCGAAAATCAAAATGCCTTGCCGATAGCCTTTACAAGCCCAGTATCAGTTCTAAAAAGCCAAATTTTCAATCAAAGCCCCATGCAGACGGCAGCTTCTTTGTGGCAAGGGCTGACTGGCAGCAACAATTTCATGCGGGCTAATATTCCCTTTGATTTTCGGACAGACAATTTGACAAAAGTCAGTGATCTCGTTGGGCAGACAGTCAAAAAAACGGACAAAAGCAAGGACGGAACCGTGTACTTAACATTTACGCCCCAAGACAATGATGCCTATTATCTGACCCTGCCAACCACTTTTGCCAACGATAGCGTTTGGATTACAGTTAATGGCGAAACAATTCCGCAATACAGTGCTCGCCGTGATGTCGTAGCATTAAATGTTGCTAATCATGATAAAAATTTTCCTGTCACAATCGGTATCCATCTGCGTCAGCCACAATTGTTTATCAGCAATCTGATTCTCTATACTCTCAATAATCAACAGGTTGCAGCTGCTGCTAAGCAAATGCAAGGGCGTGCGATGCAAGGCCTTAAATTCAATCAAACCCACTTGAACGGCTGGATTGAAGCCGACAAACAGCACCCGATTTTAATGACAAGCATCCCCAATACCGCCGGCTGGAAAATTCGCATTGATGGCAAATTAGTTCATACACGCCAAATAGATGAGTATTTTCTCGGAGCCGCTATTAAGCCAGGCCGTCATCGAGTCGAAATTTACTTTCAAGAGCCCTATTTCAAATTAGCAGCCGTGATCAGTCTGCTAACACTGGTTGTGTTAATATTTGTTCCGTTGCTTCTCAAACATAGAAAGCGCTTTTCCATCGATTAAAAAGAATTTAAATTTACTATTGACAGTGAGTTAACGTGTGGTACGCTGATTTTGCTGTAAATTTTGAAAGGATATAGATATGGCAGAAGAAAAAACATATCCCATGACTGCTGAAGGTCTTGCAAAACTTCAAGCAGAACTTGACGATTTAATTAAAAATAAGCGTCCAGCAATTACCAGCAGAATCCAGGAGGCCCGTGCTTTTGGCGATCTTTCCGAGAATTCGGAATATCAGTCAGCTAAAGACGAGCAAGCTTTTGTTGAGGGACGAGTAATACAACTGCAGCAGATGATCCAGTTTGCCGAAGTCATTGATACTAATTCAGTCTCAAAAAATATCTTAACTCTTGGCAAGACGGTCTCCTTTAAAGAAGTGCCTGACGGTGAAGAAGAGAGCTACACGATTGTTGGATCCGCAGAATCTGATCCGATGTCCGGAAAAATCTCAAACGATTCCCCGATGGGTAAAGCACTCTTGAATCATAAGACGGGCGACACAGTTGAAATACCTTTGCCTGGAAATAATTCAATGACCGTTAAAATCAGTCGTGTTGGTAAAGCTAAATAATTTCATAAATACAAAAAACGGTATGAGAAGATTGATTCTCATACCGTTTTTTATTCATGCAATTCAATTGGCAGTCCATCCGGATCAGTGAAGAAAACCATTTTTTCGCCAGTGAAGCTGTCATGACGAATCTCTTGAACTGCAATGCCTCGAGATTTAAGCTCGGCAACGATATCTTCTATATGATTCACCGTTAAAGCTAAATGGCGAAGACCGGTCGCTTCAGGATATGAAGGCCGTTTCGGTGCATTTGGTTTGATAAAAATTTCCAAACGAAGGCCATTTTTCACGAGATTTAAAATAATATCCTGTTTTTCCTGCCGGTCATGCCGACTGGCAATTTCAAAACCAAGCTTGTCAACATAAAAATCTTTGCTTTGAGCCAGATCACTCGCGATGATTGCAATATGATTGACACCAATAAAATTCATATTCCTTGTCCTTTGTTAGTCATACTGATTCAATTTGTAATTTTCGATGATTGCCACAATTTTTTGAGCATAATCCGGATCTGTAGCATAGCCGTCTTTAACCAAAGCCGCTGCAGCATCACGATAATTACCAGATGCCAGGACATCTTTAAACTGTCCAGCATTCAAATTCGTGCCGTTACGAATGAATTGTGCGTGTGCCAGCATACCTGCCTGCCAGTTAGCATAAACGGCAAAGCGATCCTTTTCTGTCACCCATTTTCCATTTAGATATTCACGTGTCGACATTTCAACGCTTCTCTGGTTGCCTTGTGCTTTAATCCCATAATAGTTGTTATATTTTGAGGCCAGTGTGCTGGTGCCCCATTGTGATTCCAGAATCGTCTGCGCCAAATTAATTGAAGCCAAAACACGATACTGTCCCTGCAGCTGCCGTGCATACGGGGCCCTTTTTTTAATGAACAGCTTACGATACACCTCTGTGTTAGGCCCTTCTAACAGGCGCGCATAAATTTGCGACATCGATTGAGAACGCTGCAGATAGTAATCACCTGCCTGCAAACCATTGCCACCGCGAGTTAATGCATAGCGGGAAAAATCGAGCTCAGTACGAATCAGCCCAGCTTTTTTAAGGCCTTGAGCAATATCTTGAACCGTCGACCCTTGGCGAATTCTAACCAGCTGATAACTCCGGTCACTAGGATTAATCGCCGAATAAGCCTCTCGCAACTGACTTGCCTGAATTCTGTTATAGACATAAGAGCCGAAAATAATGATTAAAACGAGTGTGATTAAGAAAAAAATCATATATTGAAGGGGCGAACGCCTTTTTTGTCGTGGACGACGCCTAGGGGATCTGTATCTTCTATTTTGCATACCTACAGTATTCTAACCGTTTTTTATTAAATTAAAAAAACAGACCTATTTCAGATCTGTTTCTTAATTTTTAAAATTGGTCAATCAGTAATTTTCTGATTTCTGTCAAGCTTGGCTGGCGTGGATTACCGGCTGTGCACTGGTCATCATAAACAAGATCCACCAAGTTATCTAATGACTGCTCAAAGCGCTTTTTTTCAACACCATTACCGCTTAAAGTGATATCCACATCCAAAGCATCAGTCAATTCCTTGATCTTAGCAATCAGTTTTTCAACCAATTCAGCATCATCTTTACCTGTTAGGCCGATGTGACGTGCAATATCGGCATAATCTTTCTGAGCTGTGTAAACTTCATAACGTGGGAAAGGTGTCCGCTTAACGTTGCCGGTTACAGCATTAAAACGAATCACATGCGGCATTGCGATACTGATAGCCAAGCCATGTGGCAGACCAAACTCACCGCCAGTTTTATGTGCCAAGGAGTGGTTCAGCCCTAAGAAGGCGTTTCCAAATGACATACCAGCAAGTGTCGAAGCATAATGCATCTTGCCGCGTGCCTGTGTGCCGCGATTCGTCGGGTGTTTTGGATCATAGTTGTAAGAGTCGACCAGGTTTTCAAAAATCAATTTGATTGCCTGTAGCGCCCAAGGCCGTGTGAATTCAGAACTCATGACTGATACATACGATTCGAGCGAGTGAGACAAAGTATCCAGGCCAGACAAAGCAACTGTTCGCTTTGGCACGGTCATAACCAATTCCGGATCAACGATGGCGACTTGCGGTGTTAATTCATAATCGGCTAATGGGTATTTCACATGCGTTTCATCATCAGTAATAACCGAGAAAGGCGTCACTTCAGAACCAGTTCCGGAAGTCGTTGGAATCGCAACCAACTGTGTCAGATTCTGATGTTCGAATTTAACGATTCGCTTGCGAATATCCATGAATTTCTGCTGCAGGCCCTTAAACAAGTCTTTAATTGCATCATTGTCGTCCAGAAAATCGTCCTGACCTGATTGCTGTGCATATTCATACAGAAAACGTGAAATTTTAGCAACATCCAAAGGTGATCCGCCGCCTAGCGCAATAACTGTATCGGGCTGGAATTCCTGCATCTGCTTGGCAATCTGAACGGCCTGGCTCAAATAGGGATCAGCCTGTACAGAACTGTAAATGCTGGTCTTGACTTGATCGTTTCTCAAGGCAAACTGTTCTAAGACGCGATCGACAAAACCGTACTTGACCATCGAATGTCCTGTCACGATAAAGGCACGATCAACTTTTGGCAATTCCTGCAGATAAGTGATGGCGTTTCTCTCGTAGTAAATGTCCTTTGGCAGACGTACCCATTGTGGCCGGTTACGACGGCGTGCAACAGTTTTAATGTTCAGCAAATCATAAGTAGACAAGTTATGCGACAACGAATTCTTCCCCCAAGATCCTGTTCCTAACGTCAGGCTAGGACGCAATGCATCTGTATAAATATCGCCAACACCGCCAATCGAATCGGGCTGATTGACAAGAATCCGAGAAACATTGATAGCGTCCGCATATTCTTTAACAAAAGGATCGTCTTGTGTACCAATTTGGATCGCCGCATTATGGCCGGCACCTTGGTAAGCCAATAAACGCTGAACAACTTTAATACCTTCTTGACGGTCCTGAACTTTATAGATTGAAAGCAAGGGACTCAATTTTTCGGAAGAAAGTTTCTCGCCAATGTTGTTTTGATCAAGTTCGAACAAAAGGACATCTTTGCCTTCTGGCAGGTTAATACCGGATTTTTCAGCAATCCAGCGACCACTCATACCGGCAACCGGGCCGTTAACACCGTGCTTATCATTGAAAACAAAGTCAGCGACTTTTTTATAGTCATTTTTTGGAACGAGATAAGCACCTTTTTGCTGCATCAGTTCCATAAACTCATCGTAAACAGATGCTTCAATCACGGCTGAGTTCTCTGTGGCACAAATCATACCGTTATCAAAACGCTTGGACAAAAGCAGGTCCTCAACGGCGCGGCGGACACGAGCGGTATGGTCGATAAATATGGCACCATTACCAGCTCCGACACCCATTGACGGATTGCCTGATGTGAGAGCCGCGTGTACCATAGCAGGACCACCTGTGGCCAAAATAGAAGCAATACCAGGGTTCCGCATTAAAGCAGTCGTATTTTCTAACGAAGGTGTTTCAATCCATTGAATAAAATTCTTAGGTGCACCCGCCTTGCGAGCTGCTTGATAAACAATTTCGGCAGCAGCCACCGAAGATGTTTGCGCTTGAGGGTGAAAGGCAAAAATAATTGTGTTACGTGTTTTAGCTGTCAGCAAGGACTTAAAAATAGTCGTCGAAGTTGGATTGGTTGTCGGCACGATTCCGGCAAGAATGCCAAGGGGTGCGGCCAAATTGACCTTTCCGGTAACGGGATCCTCGTCAATGACACCGACCGTTTTATCATTTTTAATCGCATTGT
Organism: Oenococcus kitaharae DSM 17330; assembly: GCF_000241055.1. Taxonomy (NCBI): domain Bacteria; kingdom Bacillati; phylum Bacillota; class Bacilli; order Lactobacillales; family Lactobacillaceae; genus Oenococcus; species Oenococcus kitaharae. Next base: position 1,155,874 of record NZ_CM001398.1, on the reverse strand, counting down.
AAACAGATTCGGATGCGAAACGATTCTTTGTATCCTTATCCTCGACAATGCCACGGCCAGTCTCGTTATAGGCAAAATGTGCCAGTTCCAAAGAATGCTCTGAGCCGGCCAAGGCCATAGCCGCGACAATCTGGTCGACTTGTTTTTGTGTATAAGATGAAAATTCCAGTAAAGCCTCTTTGGACTTATCAACAAGCTCTTGAATGTACTGCGCAGCCAAATCCTTTTTAGCCTGAATTTCTTCTAGAGTCAGCTGTTTCTTAGTGATTTTTTTAGTTTCAACTGCCATCAGTTCTCCTTTTGTAATAAGCCCGATCTCATAAACAACTTTGTGAACTTATTAACATTATTAGTGTAAAACTTCACAACTATAATGTCAAGCAAAAAGATAATAAAAAAACGCCCGAAGACGTTTTTCTTTATTTCATCAAATTTTGAACATCACGCGCAATTTCCAGCTCCTCATTGGTTGGAATCAGAAAAGCCGTAATCGAGGAATCGGGTTGTGTAATCGCTGTCTGAACCCCATGCTGATCATTAGCTTTTTCATCCAATTTGACACCAAGAAAAGCCAATTTTTCCAAAATCATCTTTCGAATCGGCACAGAATTCTCACCAATACCGGCTGTAAAGACCAAAGCATCAACACCCTGAAGCTCGAAATAGTATTGTGCAATATAATTAACAACACGATTAACGAACATATTAACAGCTAATCGAGCATGTTCATTAGTATCATAAACATCGAGCAAATCGCGCATATCGCTAGATAAAGTAGAAATACCAAGCAAGCCGGACTTATGATTCAGAATATCCAGCATCTGCTGATCAGACAGCCCTTCTTTGCCTTTCACATAATTAACCAGCGATACATCGACATCCCCTGACCGCGTCGCCATAATTAATCCAGCTAACGGAGAGAATCCCATCGAGGTGTCCAAGGATTTTCCGTCTTTGATCGCTGTAACTGATGCGCCGGCGCCAAGATGCATGGTAATCAGCTTCAAACTTTCAAGCGGTTTGTGCAGCATTTGAGCGGCCTGCTCGGCCACATATTTATGTGAAGTACCATGTGCCCCGTATTTGCGAACACCATACTTCGTGTAATACTCATATGGAACTGCGTATAAATAGTTTTCCTTAGGCATCGTCTGATGGAAAGCCGTATCAAAAACGGCTACTTCGACAGCATTAGGAATAATTTTAGAAAAAGCTTTAATTCCCAATGCATTGGCTGGGTTATGCAACGGCGCGTAGGCTGCCAAACGTTCAATTTTCTTCAGGACTTCATCATCAATAAGGACTGACTTGTTGAACCATTCGCCACCGGCCACAATACGGTGGCCAATTCCTTTAATCTCATCAAAATCCTTCACAATACCCAAATCTTTAAATTGAGCAAGCGTAAAGTTAATCGCCTCTTCATGGTTTGAAAAAGCATGACGGGACTTATGTTTTTCCCCTTGGAATTTAATTGATACATTATCATCTTGGCTAAGGTCAACACCGATACGCTCGATCATGCCTTCGGCGATGACTTTTTCTTCCGGCATGTCCATTAATTTGAACTTTAATGACGATGAACCAGCGTTAACAGATAAAATTTTTGTCATAAAACCTCACAAATTCTCCTTTTTCCATGTCTTTAGCTGCGAAACAAATTTGGAAAAATCTTCTTTATTTGAAAGCTCCGGAATTTGAGCAAGCAAAATCCGGGCAACTACCTTTTCATTATCCACTTTTCGGCGAAGAATGAGAAGGCTTGAAGCCATTTCAGCATGTTTAAAAAGCCCGTTTGGCAATTTAATAATCGACAGCAATTCCAACTCCGGATGACTTTTAAGCATCAATGGCAGCACGCCTGACTGCAGATCTACATTGTCAGCCAAAATAATCGCTGCTTGTCCAGGCTGGAATTGAGACAGATAAATTAAGCTATCCAACTCTTTTGCAAAATCAATTCCCAATAATCGGCTGACAATTAACTTACTGGCTTTTGAGTCGGCAGGCGTGAAATCAAAGCGATAAATTTGCGCTAAATTAGATAAAGCACTCAATACTTCTTCATCAGCTGATTCGGCAAAAATAGGCCGCTGAAAATGGCTAGCGAACTGGAAAATCAAATCTGGAAATGCAACCTGTGGATCAATAATGAACTGGCCTGAAAGCCCAAGCTCAGACGCTGCAAGTGCCATCAAATCGCCAATCACAGGTGGTGTCATTTTATTGGCGATGACAAGATTCTCAGAAAAGTGTTTGGCAAAAAACAGGTTGCAAGCATTGACCATATCAGTTTGATCATAACTAGAGAAGTCCAGAGATTGCATTTTTTCAATGATCTGACTAAATTTAGTTTCGGAAACGGGAATATGATTATCTAAGACACGAACAATTTCGAGCAATTTTTCTGGCTGCATACTTCAATCTTAAGGATCTGGCTCAGATTGGACAAGTTCTTCAAGTCGTTTTTCATAATAATGATCAATATTTTGCAGTGAGGCAATTTCGTTAGCATGAATCAAAAAAATACCAAGCATGATCGAGCTAATCAAAGCAATTAAAATTAAAGTAGAAAGCAAAACGAAGCTAGTCTTTGCTCGCGAGATGCCTTTTAAGCAGAAGATCAGTCTCATAGTGCTCCTTTCGAGAAAAAATAATTACAAAATGCAGTCTGCCCTGATTCTCCAGCAGTTCAAAATCACTAACGCCGGAGACAATCGGCATGGTACCACCTTGATCAGTTGTTAATTGAAGAACATTTTTGTTCAGACGAAAGCGCACCCTTTGATCTTCATGGCGAGCTGAGACAAAATAAATTTGATTTCCTTGCCGATCCCACTCATACTGCCGATCGGGATTTTCCAGCTGCATCAAAGTACGCTGATAATTGATCAAATTCGCCGTCTTTTTTTCATTTTGAACAAATTGTGATGCAAAATGAAACATCGATATGATGAATGCAAAAACAGTCAGTGCAATCATGGTTTCAGCCAATGTGAAGGCTGTTTGTTTATGGCTCATTGTGATCATAAAGCTCCGTTAACTGCTCGCGATGTTGCCTAATTTTTGTTTGCAATTCAGAAATCTGTGTTTGCTGCCGTAGCTGCAAATCAGAAATAAAAAGAATTGCCACCGTTGTAATTGTTAAAGCGAGCATTGCCTCTGCCAAAACAAAGGATTTTCTTTTAATCATAATCAGCTACCCGATAGTTGCCAAAACCTAAAGAATAAATAAGCGAAAACCGCGGTTTTCCACGGTCATCTAAAAAGACGATACTCGTTGGGGCAACATAGCCATTGGCTTTCAATGAAAGACGGCGCGGCTCGGTATGCATTCCCTTGGGAATGTCCAGCTCTCGTTTCTGTCCTTTTGGACTTATAAAGCTGATCACTTGATGTTGAAAAATGAAATCAACATCATGATTTTCACGTTGAGCTAAAAGCTGTGCCTGATTAAAAAAGGATCCATAGCTTTTTAAAAATCGGGTCTGCATTTTTGCTTCAGATTCCTTCGGTACTGATAAGGCACAAATGGCTAATGCAGCGAGAACAGACAATACAATCACCGATTCCAGCAAAGTAAAAGATTTACTTTGTGACATTATCACCGTTGATTGTGATACCCAATGATTGTGCTTTGGCCGCTTGCTTATCAGTCAAATAACGTCCAGAAACTAAATCAGAATAACTAACACTCGTGTCATCCGTATCGTTTTCATAAAGATTGACCTGCGTTTGAATCATCGAAACCATTGCATCAGATTGTGTATCGGCCGCTTTTTGCCTTTGCGAGTTCAAATTCGGCAATACCAGAAGCATCAGTAGGCCGATAATAAACAAGACGACAGCCATTTCTATTAAAGTGAAAGCGCTTTCTTTACCTCTTTTTTGTTTCATTTTCATAATTAATTTCTTCATTGATTCATTCCTCCTAAAGTTTGGTACATCGGCATCAGCATCGACAAATAAAGGAAAACAATGCCAATTCCCACTACTGCAAAACTCAGCGGCTGAATTAGTGCGATTATTTTGTCGACACTTGCCAAAAATTTTCGGTAAGTAATTTGTGAATAAGTTTTTAAATTTTTGTTTAACAGCTCTGAATCAGAGCCCTGCTGGAAATAAACAGCAATCGTGCGATCCAAGAATGGCAGCTTTTGAAAATAGCCTGAAAGATTGGAACCACTCGTGAAAGTTTCAACCATTTTCTTTGCAAAATCAGCCTCTAGCGAGTCGTCCTGCGATAATGCGACCTCTTCGGCTACCTGAGCCAGCTGCAAACCTGACGACAAGAGCATTGAAAGTTGGATACTGAACTCATAATTAATCAAAAAGGCAAGTGTCTTCCCAAAGATAGGAATTTTGACCAAACTTTCCAAGCGCTTAAGACGGGGTTTGCTTTTAAAACGTCGGCAGTAGTAGAACGCTAAAAACAAGCAGGCCATCAATATGCCCCCTAACTCAAAATAGAGCAAGCCGTTCTGGGAGGTGCTATCGCTCTGATCAGTTTGCCAACTGGATAGAATTGGCAGCAGAAAGATCTTGACTACAAGCGCCATGACAGCTAACAAACAGACCAGGATAATCGGATAACGTAAAACTTGTTTAATTTTATTTTCCTGATCAAGCTGCTTTGACGAAAAATCAGCCAGTTGCAAAAGCACATCTTCTAAATGACCATATTTGTTTGCCATACTAATCTGAAAATTTAATGATGCACTTAAATAGGGAGCGATTGCATTAGCAAAATTTTGTCCTTGTTCCAAGCTACTGGCTAATTTCTGAATCCATATCTCGTCAGGAGAAGTTTGCTGCATAAACTGAACCGCGTGATTGATCGAATAACCAGATTGAATGAGTTGGCCGAATAGACTAAAAAATGCGACTTGTCGTTTACGAGGCAATCTTGAGATAGGCCTCATAGACTTCTTTTGAAATCCAGGAATGGTGATACGCATCATCTAAATTCTCCTTCCATTTTGATGTGAAAGCCGGTGCCGATTGATCCCAACCGTCTGTAAAGAATTGCCAATCTGCTAAAGCTGCCTGATGGCCGTCATTTCTTGGAAGCAGACGCTGATAAACTGCCAAACGCATGACGTCTTTTAACAAGACTGGATTGACATTCATTTCTAATAAACGACTGATAACGCCCAAAGACGAATTGGCATGCAGAGTGGAAAAAACCAAATGACCGCTTAAAGATGCCTGTACGGCTGCTTGGGCGGTTTGAGCATCTCGAATTTCACCAATCAGCAAAATATCTGGATGATGTCTTAAAGCCACTTTGATCAAATCCAAATAAGACATATTTGCCTCATTATTGACTTGCAGCTGCACGATTTTTTCATCTCTGATCTCAACAGGATCTTCAATGGTCAAAATCATTTTTCGATCACTCTGCTTATTTAGAAGCTGGTGAATGGTACTAGTCTTGCCAGAGCCAGTCGGACCAGCCACCACAACAAGCCCCTGCTGCGGTATTGCCTTCTCCAGCTGATCGAATTGTTGGTCGATGAGCCAAGATAGTTCGTGAAAGGATTGATCATAGAGAATACGAATCACCATTGTCTCCTTGTTGGCAAAATTTCCCACCGTGGAAACGCGAAGCGACAAATTTTCTTGACCGAACGCCATTATCATCGAGCCCACCTGAGGCCTGCGATTTTCAGCAATATTCATCTGGGCTTTGAATTTTAAAAAGCTGAAAAGTTGATCTGCTAGTTGGGAGCTGATAATACGATAGCCAATCGGCTGGCTGCCATTGTGAAACTTAATCTGGTAGCGTCCCTGTTCCGGCAGCAAATAAATGTCAGAGGCTCTTTGCTCGTAAGCAGCTTGTATCATGTGTTCAAAATATGTTTGCATTTCCGCTCCCGAAGTAGTTATACGAACTTCTTGAGCAAAATAAAAAAGCCCCGAGAGGCTTTGAGACTTTTATATTACTTCGTTTTGATAATGGTACCGTCTTTTAAATAGTTCAGAGCATCCTGAAAATTTCGAACCGGTACCAAAACCATTTTCGGTGCGTGTTTTTTCTGAGCTTTCTGTGCTACCTGCCAATTTGTCGGCCCGCCGGTTAATTTTGCCAGTGCTTTGCTGGGCTTGACATAGGGTGCAAAAAAAACTGTCGAGCCCGCCCGTTGTGCAGCAACAATTTTTTTGTCAATACCGCCAATTTCACCAACTCTGCCCTGATCATCAATCGTGCCAGTACCGGAAATATTACGGCCTTTTTTAATATTTTCTGAAGTCAGTTGAGAATATAGCTGCAAGCTGAACATCAAACCGCCTGAAGGGCCGGAAATCTGACCGACATTGACTGCAACAGCCGGCTGTGTCATCACATCAACATTATCAACGAGACTAATACCGATACCGCTACGGCCCTTAGGATAATCTTTGTCCTTAGTATTTGCCAAGTGTACGGTTTTCCCAGTGTAGGTCAAAATTTTGCCTTGCCGCAAAACTGTCAGTTCAATCATTCTGCCCTTAGGCATATTAGCTAAATATTTTTGATAACCGCTGGCATTATTAAAGTGGCGGCCATCTATTTTAGTAATCGTATCGCCAATTCTAATTTTTTTTGCAAAACGGGAATTTTTTGCAATTGATGCTACGTAAATACCACGATAAGTGGTGTGTAGCTGATCAGCCATACCTGCAGCTTTAAAAGCGACCTGCTCAGCTGATAAAATAGCCGTCTTCATCTGATATTCGCTAATCATTGCATAAACGCGATTCGAGACACCGCCTTGAATTTCTTCTCTAGGCGTAATTGAGTATGTATCATTCACACGACTGATTAGCCAGTCTAAACGATTAGCCGGCGATAAATAGACTGACACGAGACGAAAGGAACCTTTAGTCTGATCCCGTTGGCCGTCAACAGTCATGAAATTACGAATGTTATCAGCTTCTCCAGGCGTCTCAACATAGTCACTGGTCGGCAATAAAAGAAAGGCCGCAGCAGCGATTACCAAGAGCATGGTAACAGCAAAGCTACATAAAATTGTAACTAATGATTTTCTCTTCATTTAGTCTTCAACTTTATCAGTTCTGCAACATTTTCGGGAACAAAATGGCTAATATCCGCACCAAACTTGGCAACTTCCTTTAAATTAGAAGAAGAAATATCTTGGTAAATGGCCTTCGAGGGCAGTAGGACCGTCTCTATATCGCCTAAACGATGATTCAATTCTGCAATATCCCGTTCATATTCATAGTCTCTGACACTGCGAATGCCGCGAACAATAACTTGAGCAGACATTTCTTTAACAAATTCAAAAGTCAAGCCGGGCATGGGTAGTACCATGACATTGCTCAAATCCGTCACGTTATCTTGGATTAATTTAATCTTTTCGTCAGTGGCAAACATAGCTGCTTTGTTCGTATTAATGCCAACTGCAATGATCAATTCATCAAACAACTTGGCCGCCCGTTGGATAACATCCAGATGTCCAAATGTGAGCGGGTCAAAAGATCCTGGAAATACTGCCTTAACCATTGATTTTGTCCTTCTTAAAAATCGTCAAATATGTAATACCGTAATTCTTCTGCGCTAAAACCGTAAAACCAGCCGGAAGATTATCGTTGAGCGAGTGAAAACCATGATCATCTGTCTCGGCCACGAGCAAAGCATCTTCGGCCAACAGCCCGTCATCCTGTAATTGTTTGACATCATTTGCAATATGCTGTTTGGCATAGGGAGGGTCAAATATTAGTAAATCAAATTTCAAACCGTCTTCGGCCATTTTAGTCAAAGCTTGGCTGGCCGGCAGTCTCATTATTTCAAATGCCTGGGGATTTTTTGTGGCTGCAACATTGGCCTTGATCACATCGATCGCGGGACGAGCATGGTCAACCAAATAGGCTTTGGAATAACCTCGAGACACAGCTTCAATACCCAAAGCACCAGAACCAGCATACAAATCCAATACCAAACCAGCTTTAATATATGGTGTGATAATCGAAAAAAGCGCCTCTTTGACTTTATCAGTTGTCGGCCTTGTCAATTTAGAGGCCACCATTTTTAAACGCATACCGCGATTTTTTCCAGCTACAACTCTCATACTACGACTCCTGCCCTGCTTGTTTGTTTCTGCCTTGCCTGCTGACGACTATATTCTCTTGATACGGTACAGGCAATTCCGACTGAGATAGAGCTTATCAAAAAAGACGAACCACCATAAGATATAAATGGAAATGTGACACCAGTCATCGGCAGCGCCCCAATAATACCACCAAGATTGACCAATGCCTGTATAAAGAAATAACTGCCAATACCATACAAAACCAAGCGGCCAAAATTATTTTTAATGTGAAAAGCGATGTAAAACATTCTGCCGATCATCAGCATCAAAACAGCAACAACTAAGAATAAGGCCAGCGCACCTAACTCCTCAGTAAAAATAGACATGATAAAATCGGTATTTGCTTCAGGGAGATAGCCCATTTTTTCAATTGAATTTCCCAGTCCCACACCGAAAAGGCCACCGTGGGCGATCGCATAAAAGGAGTTAATCAGCTGCATAGAGTAGCTGCTGGAATAAGGCCATGGGTTTAAAAAAATCAAAAAACGGCGCGCCTGAAAGTTGCCATTTAAAAAAGAGGCCGGCAGCAGATTCAGCAGAGTTGGCAGCAACAGATAAAGCGCCGTGATTGTTAGCAGCATGAGCAGCAGCCATTTTAAATGGACGCCGGAAGCAAAAACAATCAGTAAAATCAAGAAAAACGCAATCAAAGAATTGCCCAAATCAGGCATAATCAGCACTAGAAGCAAATTAGCCATCACAAAGGCAATTTGCGATGGTAAAAATCCAAAATACCGGCGGGCAGCAGGCAAAGTCGTTTTGGACGGGATATTTTTACTTGACCGGCGCTCGGATTTGTCCAAACGGCGGGCGGCCAGAGAAGATAGATACAAAATGACCGTAATTTTAAAAATTTCTGCCGGCTGAATATTAAAAAAAGGCAGCGCAATCCAGCCATGAGCACCAGTACCAGCGGATCTCGAAGAAATAAACCGTGCAAATGCTAGTAAAACAAAAGTCACACCCAAGGCTATCGAAGCCAATTTTGGTGATGCGAGCCATCTTATTTTTATGAAAAAATCAAAGATGGCAACTGTCAGTATACCCAGCAGCGCGAACAAAGACTGCCTGAACAAAAAACCGAAAGCCCCGCTTGGAAATGCAGAGGAAGCCGAGAAAACAACTAGAATACCAATCACACTCAAAAATAAAAAAGGTCCAATGAGCAGCCAATCTATTTGTTTCAATATTTTATTCACTCATTTATTCTAACAATCGAATTTATCTTTTAAAACTGTGGCAAGATAAAATCATGAATGATTTACAGATTACGGTTTACACTGATGGCGGAAACCGCAACACAGGCAATAAATTAGGCCAGCATGTTAAAAATAATGATTTATCCGCTTGGGCTTATCTGATCAAATACCAGGATCAAGAATTAACTGCCTCTGGCTTTCAGCTCGGCGCAACCAATAATGCCATGGAATTAACCGCGATTTTAGAAGCTTTTAAAGACATTCTCAGCAGCCAAAAACTTGATGATAAACCGATTCTTCTCATTAGCGACTCACATTATGTTTTGGATCCGATGTCAAAAGGCTGGCTGAACAACTGGATTAAAAGCGGACAGGATCGGCCTAATATCAATCTCTGGCGAGCTCTTTATCCGCTGTATATCAAGCTAAAACCTCGTCTAACCCTCAAATGGGTGAAAGGACATCAAAATACCTCTGGCAACATCCGAGTGGACGACATGCTAAATAGCGAAATGGATCGGCATCATTAACAGTAATAAAAAAAGCCCTAAGGCTTTTTTTATTGTGAATTATTTTCTGAATTTATCTAATAATTTAGCAAACCAGGATTTGCTTTCCTTAACAGCTGTCTTGGCACTGTCGACAGTTTTTTCTGTCGCCTGAGCAGCTGTTTCCTTGGCTTGATCGACAACTGGTTTAGCCGTTTCCTTAATAGCCTGTGCGGTCTGATCAGTTTTTTCTGAAACTTTTTCAGCTGCTTTTTTAGCAGCAGGCTTAACAGCGGTTGTTTTTTTAACAACTTTTTTTGCCTTTGGGGCAGCTGCTTTTTTAGTATTTGCAGCCTTGGCGATTGTTTTCACCGCAGTTTTTGTTCCGCCTGCAACAGATTTGGTAACCGTCTTTTTAGCAGTTGTGGCAGTTTTACTTGCTGCTTTTTTAGTATTTGCAGCCTTGGCGGTTGTTTTTTTAGCGGCTGCAGATGCCTTTGCAGTCCCTTTTTTAGCTGCAGTAGGCACTTTCTTAGCCGTCTTCTTTGCGGTTGATGATGCTTCTACGGCTGTTTTCTTTGCGGCAACCGTCTTTGCAGCAGCCTTCTTAACTGGCTCTGTAGATTTTACAGCTGCTTTTTTAGCAGTCGTCGTTTTCTTCTCTGGCATTTTCTCTCCTTGCTAACGTGACAAATTTTAGCAAAAAATGATAAATGTGACAAATAGTTACAGCTTTGCCTGCAGCTTGACGTTGGGATATTTATCAGCAAACCAATTCAATGAAAATTGATTTTCAAATAAAATAACCGGGTCGCCCTTCCGATCGCGCATTAATAACGACCGGCTGCTGTTCATTTTTTCATCTAAATCCTCAGGATCAATCCAGCGTGCAATTTTTTTGCCAATTGGTTCAAAAATTACCTGTGAATTGTATTCATTGGCCATCCTAAACTGAAAAACTTCAAACTGCAATTGACCAACGGCACCTAAAATATATTCTTGTCCCCGCCAAGATTGAAAAAGCTGAACCGTACCTTCCTGTACTAATTGATTAATCCCTTTGTGGTAAGTTTTTTGCTTCATGACATCTTTAGCAAGAACACGATTAAAGAGGTCTGGTGTAAATGTTGGCAATGGTTCGAATTCGACTCTCTTTTTACCCGAAAAAATAGAATCGCCAATCTGAAAATTACCAGTATCATATAAGCCGATAATGTCCCCGGGAACAGCATTTTGAATGTTTTCCCGCTCATCAGCTAGGAACTCAGTCACATTACTCAATTTCAGTTTTTTTCCGTTTCTTGCCAAGGTCACTTCCATGCCTTTGACAAAATTTCCCGACACAATTCTGACAAAAGCAATACGGTCTCGGTGATTCGGATTCATATTAGCTTGGATCTTAAACACAAAAGCTGTAAATTGCGGATCATCAGGTTGAATTTCCTGCTGATCAATCGTTGGTTTTTCCGAAGGTGCCGGCGCATACTTCAGGTATTCATTTAAAAATTGTTCAACACCAAAATTGGCCAAAGCAGAACCGAAGAAGACAGGAGTCTGCCGCCCGTACATCACTTTGTCCTCGTCCAGTTTGTTTCCAGCCTCTTTTAATAGCTCAATCTCGGTCTGAGCCTCATCATAGACTGATTGATCAAGCTCTTTTGTATGGCTGTATTTAATTAATTTGTCCGCTTGCAAGTCGTAAATGCCTTGCAACAATTGACCAGATCCAACCGGCCAATTCATCGGGCAGGCTTCAATGCCTAGGGTCTTTTCAAGCTCATCAACCAAATCAAAGGCTTGGCGGCCGTCACGGTCTAATTTGTTAAAGAAAGTGAAAACCGGGATTTTTCTTTTTGCTACAATTTCAAATAATCGTCTCGTCTGAGGTTCAATACCCTTGGCAGAGTCGATGACCATGACAGCTGAGTCCACAGCCATCAATGTTCGATAGGTGTCTTCTGAAAAATCCTCATGTCCAGGTGTATCCAAAATATTAATTCGCTTGCCGGCATAATCAAACTGCAGTACTGAAGAAGTGACAGAAATGCCACGCTGCTGCTCGATAGCCATCCAATCTGAAGAAGCCATCTTGTTTGACCCGCGGCCCTTGACTGTTCCAGCTTGTCTGATCACGCCGCCATGAAGCAGCAGCTGCTCAGTCAAAGTGGTCTTCCCGGCATCCGGGTGGGAAATAATCGCGAATGTCACGCGATTTTTGTATTCATTCGTTGTTTTAACCATTTATTTGTTCCGTTTTCTATGAGTTCTCTTAATTAACTTTAACTATTCTTCTTTGATAACAGCAAAAAAATTCCGCTTTTGCGAGCGGAATTTCAAGATAAACTAATTTCACTAGTTTCTCTGATTACCAAACAGTCTGAGCAGGAACAAGAACAAATTAATGAAATCCAAGTAAAGATTCAACGCACCAGCGATAGCCAAACCATTAGTGGTTTCGTTTCCCTGGCCTTGAAGCTGAAAATACATCTGCTTCAAACGATTATTATCATAGGCAGCATACGCACTGAAGACGAGAATACCCAAGACTGAGATAATCAAACTAAAGCCGGGAACAAATATGCTGATAATCATGCCAACAAATAAAGCAATCAGTGCACCAAACATAATCGGTGCCCAAGAGGCCAAATTCTTTTTTGTGATAAAGCCATATAAGGACATAGCACCAAAATCGACAGCCGCCACCAGAAATGCTGAGACAATTGACGATAAGCTGAGGACAGCGAAAATGATACCGAAGAAGAGGCCTTCAATTACGGCATAAACCAACAAACCGGCTAATGCTAAAGCAGGATTCTTCAAGGCATTGCGCCCAATCATAATCACAACCGCAAATTGTGCAATTGCCAGAATGATCCAGGTCAGCATGCCGCTATTCTGATAAAAACTAGATATCTGTGAAGCCAGCGGATATGCCAAAAGGTAGGCCAAGCCGAAGGTAATCAGCAAGGCACCGCCCATATAGGCATAAGTCCTTTGAAAGAAAGCAGCTAACCCGGCTTGTCTGGTCGAATCTGTCACATCTTTCAAAACTCGATTGTTAGAAAAATTTTGCATTCTAACCTCCTTTTGAAATTAATTATAACAGGATCTCAAAAATTTTGTCTGACTATTACTGACCTTTTTTATTTTTCTTGAATCTTTTGATAGCCCTGCGTTAAAGCGTCCTCATACTTTTCAATATCACCAGCCCCCATAAACAGCAAAACAGCACCATGTTCGGCACTCAACTCATGGAAAGCATTCTTTTCAGTCAAAATTGTCGCTGCATTAGGCAATTTTTCTAAAATATCTTCACTTTTAGCCTGTCCTGCTTTTTCCCTAAGAGACCCAAAGATCGGCGTGATGTAGACTTTATCGACGGCTCTAAGCACACTGATATATTCAGATTTAAAAGCTTTCACACGTGTGTAAGTATGTGGCTGGAAGACGGCAACAAGCCGTTTGTCTGGAAATTTCTGACGCGCCGCATCGATTGTTGCTCTAATCTCGTTAGGATGGTGGGCGTAATCATCGACAATAGTCAAATCGGCAACTTGGCTTATAGCAAAGCGGCGTTTGGCACCTGTATAAGAAGCGACTTTGTCTTGGATTTCTTCAACAGTCAAGCCCAGGCTGTCGGCCACAGCAATCGCAGCCAGGCTGTCCAAGATGCCGTGCTGCCCTTCAATCGTCGTAAAGAAGCGACCAAGTTCTTTTCCCTGATTAAAGACAGTAAAATAGCTTCCTTCAGGTTTTTCTACTACATCATCAGCATAGATATCATCGTGTTGTTCTAGGCCGTAATAAAGCATTTTGGCTCTTTTAGGCTGAAGGCGGCGAACTTGAGGATCTTCACCATAGGCAAAAATAGTCTGACTTACATGATCAGAGAACTCCGAAAAAGCTTTTTCAACATCATCTAAGTTCTCGTAATAATCCGGGTGATCCCAATCGATATTCGTGATGATCGCAACATTCGGCGTATAGGGCTGAAAGTGACGTTCATACTCATCGGCTTCGACGACAAAATATTTAGAGTCAGCAATACCTTTGCCAACACCATCCCCAATCAAATAACTGACGCCTTCCGGCCGGCCGGAAAGAATGTGTGCTAAAAGGCTGGTCGTGCTTGTCTTGCCGTGAGCACCAGCAACAGCAATCGAAAAGTGACGGGAAATGACTTCTTCAACAGCCTCTGGATAGGTTAGCAAACGCGCCCCAAGTGCTTTAGCAGCTAAAACCTGTGGATGGTTATCGGGAAAAGCATTGCCTTTAACGACGGTATAATCGGCCTGAATGAGAGCCGGGTCAAAAGCAGTAATCCGAATCCCAGCTTTGAGGAGTGGAAACTGCGTGAAAGTTTCTTTGTCGATATCCGAACCTAGTACTGTATTGCCCTGGTCATGCAGAATCAATGCCAGGCTGGCCATACCAGTTCCTTTAATTCCGATAAAATAATATGTTGTCATGATTGCCTAATCAAACTCCAATTCATTTGCTCTATTAAAATCCAAAGGATCGCCAACGTCACCAAAGTCGTCCGGCAAAATAATCATCCCCGGGCGGTCTGGGGCGTTTTTCAGGCCTAATTCTCTTGGTGCGGCCATCATAGCCTGAGAATCGACAGAACGCAACTGACCCGGCCAGATAATCTTACCGGATGGCAGAATGGCACCCGGTAGGCAGACAACCGTCTTAACATCTGTGCGCAGATTCGGGCTGCCAGAGACGATTTGAATGCTTTTATCCTTGGAAATAGCCACTTGAGCAATCGCCAAATGATCGGAATTTGGATGTTTTTCAATCGACTGAACCAATCCAATCACAAACTTCGGCTGCAAATCAGGAGATAGTTCTGCCTCAAATCCAGCATCAGTTAACTTTTGATTAAGTTTTTTAATTGTGTCGGAATCTAGCGTGACAGGCCCTGATTTAGGAAATGATAGATCAGTAAAATGATAGGCCAGTGTCTTTCCTTCTTTTGAAATTCGTATGATATTGTCTTTTGTTTCGACAACTGAATCGGGTTTTTCTGCTGCCAGAAAAACGATCAGAGTCCCCGAATTATAGTCCGCAACGAGCATATTTATATCTTAAAACAAAAAAACCATATAATTATTGGCATGAGTAAAAATCACAACAACTTAATTGCGGCCGGAATTGGTTTTGCCCTCGCTGGCGGGCTTTCCTGGCTCCTAGCTAAGAAAATTAAAAATAACAATGCTGATCAGGTTCTGGATCAGGTTAAACAATCGCTATCGGCACAAGGAACAGTCTCGCATGCTTGGATAAACGGCCAGCGCACCGGCAGTGATGATTATGATGTCAAAGCTGTCTATATGGGCGGTGCTTGGATTACAAGCGATGCTGGGGAAACAAAAAAAATCGACTTTATTGCTAACGCCGATACAAGTGAAATTCTTTTCGTTAAAAATGCAAAAGATTAATTAAGACGGAAAGGAGGCTTTGACCCAGTATTCCGGCTGATGCATCTCAGCAAATTTTTGTTCATACTCGCTCTCGATATTGTGGGGATGTTTGGCTAATTCATGATGCAGATCATAGCTGATATCGTCAGCTGACCAATTCAGGCCGGCGTCCTTGAAACTGCTTAGAGAGTATTGAAACAAGCCGAAATTATCCGTTTTAAATTCCAAAGTACCCTTGGACCGCAAAATTCGAGCGTAAGAAGCCAGAAAATTCGCTGCCGTCAAGCGCCTTTTTTCGTGTTTGGCCTTTGGCCAGGGATCGCTATGATTCAGGAAAATACCCGCGATTTCGCCATCGGCGAAATAATGGCTGACATCGGCACCATCACCGTAAATTAATTTGAGATTCGTGATTTCTGGATCTTTTTCCAAAGCATTTTTGCCAGCAATCGCCACAGCGGTCGGTTGGAGTTCCAAACCAATAAAATTGATTTTCGGATATGCCAGGGAGTTTTCCAAAATAAATTGCCCTTTTCCCGATCCAATTTCCAGATAAATTGGATGATCATTTTTAAAGCGTGCCTGCCACCGCCCTCTTAACTGCCCAGCCTGATCATTTTCGATGACCAATTCCGGATGGCTGCTGATAAAGGGCTTGGCCCATTTTTTACTTCTTAGTCGCATATTTAAATCCTACCAGACGCGGCAGATAACCCTTGATAATCAACCATGCAAATAAGATAAAAGCAAAGATGGCATACGCAGATGCAGTTGTTCGATGTGTCAGCAGCAAGGACAGGGATAAACAAAGAACCACCGGTGAATAGATTTTGACTGCAAGAAGCTGAAAATCGGCCAATTTAGCCTCAAGATCTGTTTGATAACTTAGGACCATCAAATGGTGGTCAAAATGATGAAAAACACTTTTCAGCTGGTAAGCTAGCGCAAATAAGATAAACAGGCCGGCACAGGCAGCTGAGAAAAGTGAAGGCAGAAAAAGCGTCAGCATAATTCCCAAAAGGCTGACAAAAAACACAGGCCCAATTAATTGGCGGCTGCGGAAAAAATACCTGGTAAATAAAATCCAGTAAAAACTCCGATTAAATTTCTGCAAACGTTTAATCAGCCAATCCCACAGGCGGCTAGGCCGGTTGTCGTGTTTGATTTCTTTGACATCGGTGAAAAAGTTCAAGAAAAGGTTCAGCTGATTAACACGTCGTTTTTCTAAATCAATGGCGTAAATCCAAGCAATTCTACTGTCAGAGCAAATTTTTCGATAACTAAGAAGCAGTAAAAAAATTTTGATAACTAGCCAAAATGCAACATATAAACAGGTTACCCAAACATTTAAAATGGTTAAAAGTGCTGGCAGCATTACTACACTAATCATCAGCTGAATCACAACTGAAACACAAATCGACCGAATCAGAGCTGCTTTAAGATATTGCTTGATCTCACGAAGATCAGAAATGAGAAAAATCCGATCTGCCTCCTGAAAAAAAGTAGCCAATCGTCCCAAAAACAAACTAACCAGACTAATTATTAGCAGCACCGGCAAAGTGAAAAAACTATGCCCGATAGCTGAGAGATGATGCAGGTACTCGTAACCGCCAAAAACCAAGGCAATAAATAAAAACGCAATAAACTGATCGTTAAAAGCCCGGCTTAAATAACGCATGTTTCGCTGAAAAGACCTTTGCTGGCGAGATGCGAATAATCGCGTCATTTTTCAGCCTCTTTGGCTAACTGATAGTAAACGCCGTCGATTGTCTTCTGTTTGGGAAAGGCCTGAAAAATATCCTTCAAATGACCACGAATATGAATTTTCCCTTGATCCAATAACAAAAATTGATCCACAAACTCTTCAGCACCGGCGATAACATGTGTGCTCATGAGGATTGTGCTACCAGCGGCTTTTTTTTCTTTTAGCAGATCAATCAAATCAGCAACAGCCAATGGATCCAGGCCAATGAAAGGTTCGTCAATGACCAGCAGCGGCGTATCGGCCAAAAGTGCCATCACGATCATAACTTTCTGGCGCATTCCCTTTGAAAAATCAATCGGAAACCAGTTCCCTTTATCCTCCAGGCGAAAAATCTTGAATAGACGCTGGGCGTCGCTTTCGGCTTTTTTCTCATCGAGATGATAGGCTGAAATTGTTGTTTGGACGTGTTCGTTGAGTGTCAGGTCTTCATAGACCACCGGTAATTCCGGAATATAGGACAAAGCAGATTGATAGCGAACGGGTTCTTTTTGACTATCAATACCATCAAAAATAATTTGGCCCGCCTTGGGCTGCATAATACCAATCAGATGATTGATCGTCGTCGTCTTGCCAGACCCATTCAAACCAATTAAGGCCGTCAGAGTACCAGATGCCACCGTGAAAGAAATATCTTCAATTGTATTTGTTTGACCATAACCACCGGTCAAATGGGAAACTTCTAATGTCATAGTTATTCGATTAAATTCTAACAGACCGATATAATATAGGCATGACAGATGTATTTGATAAAATCATTGCTGGTGAAATTCCCAGCTATAAAGTATATGAAGATGAGGATGTTTTAGCTTTTTTGGATCTAGCGCAATCGACACCAGGTCATACTTTGGTCGTGCCTAAAAAGCACGTTGACAACATTTTTGATTACGATGACGAATTGGCGGCCAAAGTTCTCGGCAAGCTGCCGAAGATTGCGCGTGCCATCAAGGCAGCCAATCCAAAAATTATTGGCATGAATATCCTTTCAAATAACGGCGCCATTGCTGGTCAATCGGTACCACATTCCCATTGGCACTTAATTCCGCGTTTTGAAGGGGACGGTTTGAACCGGCCAAAAGAAGTTGATAATTCCGGTGATTACAACGATAAAAAATATCAGGAAATTGCAGACGCTATTCGCGCCCAATTCAAATGACTAGCCTATGAAAAACAAACACTTCTTAAAAGACTTGCTTGATACCTTTTCAGCCAGCATGAAATCAGAATTTGATGTTATAAAAAAAGCTGTTTCTGCCGTCAAAATGCTGATCAAGATCATGCCTGAGCAGAAACAAAATATCCAAGACATGTCAGACGAACTAGAACAGACGCAAGATAAAATGACACAGCTGCAATCTCAGTTGACAAAAGACCAGCAAAGTTTGCAGGACGAGCTATCAACTGTCAAATACCCGTTTCACAAAAAATGATTTGAGTTACATGCTAAGTTCCGTTAGAATTAAAGGGTTATAAATTAACGGGGGAATTATGCGTAAATTTGTTTGGACAGCTGTCGTGCTTTTATTTTTAGCCGGCGTTGCCTATCTTACTTTAAATACTTCAAAAGTCCTGGTCACCTCTCGAGGCGGTGCAGTGACAGAAGCTCAATATATGTCATCTGTAACTGCGACACCGACTGGCCAGCAGACC
This sequence comes from Oenococcus kitaharae DSM 17330, assembly GCF_000241055.1. Classification (NCBI taxonomy): domain Bacteria; kingdom Bacillati; phylum Bacillota; class Bacilli; order Lactobacillales; family Lactobacillaceae; genus Oenococcus; species Oenococcus kitaharae. Next base: position 1,137,253 of record NZ_CM001398.1, on the reverse strand, counting down.
TTTGTCGGTATGGTCATCAACAATTCGCTGGAGCATCTCTATGGGAACTCAGTCTCCAGCACAGAAGTCAACCGGGCCTATCAAGAACAGAGAGCCCAATATGGAAGTTCCTGGTCCGCTTTCCTGTCACAACAAGGAACTACAGCCAGCCAATTCAGAGGACAAATTCGTACTCAACTGCTGCTGGTTGAAGCTGCCAAAAATTACCATAAAATCAGCGCTTCACAGCTCCAGAAAGCTTATAAGAATTACACGCCAAGAATGAACGTCTCTATCATCACAGTAGCCAATAGCAAAGATGCCGATACGGTCCTGAAAAACTTAAAAGCAGGTCACAGCTTTGCTTCACAGGCCAAAAGCCATTCGACTAACACCGCTACCGCATCCAAGGGTGGCAGAATGCCAAGCTTTGATTCAACTTCGACGGCACTTGCTCCTGCAATTGTCAGCGCTTCTGCAAAACTTAAAGTCGGTACCTATACGACTAGTGCAGTCCAGACTGGCTCCGAATATGCGATTATCCGTTTGAACTCAAAAGCAAAAAAACAGTCTTTAAACAGCTATCGCACTATTCTGACTAATTCACTGATTAATAGTTGGGTTAACAACAGCAACAACACTCAAAAAGTACAGCGAGTTATCAGCCGTGTCTTAAACAGAAACGATGTTCAATTCAAGGGAAGGCAATATCCAGCATTGCAAAATGCCATACAGCAATATCTGGTTAATACATCTAGCAATAGCAGTTCATCTAGCAGTTTGCCGGCTCCAAGCGGTTCGTCTTCGAAAAACAGCTCATCAACCTCTTCCAGCTCATCTTCTGAAAGTTCTAGTACTTCATCTAGTAAAAAATAATAAGTTGATGAAACTATATTAAAAGCCCGATCTCATAATGAGATCGGGCTTTTAATTTATGTAAGCTTAGCTTACTTAACTAAAGCTAATAAGTCGGCTTTCTTTGCTGATGCTGGGTATTTAATATTACTTGCATCGAGAAAAGCTTTAATATCAGCTACTGTTGATTTTGCCGTAGGCTTAACAAGTGTGGCTACTTCTGCTTCTTCAACTTTCTTGCCAGGTTCAAGAACGACAGGCTTTGCTCCACCGTTTTCAATTCTTTCAACCTTGATGTCAACAGCTAAAGTGGCAGCTTTACGTATTGGCGCTGTTACCTGCTTTTTAGCTGCATCAGCTAGTTTCGAGAAAGTAGCAAAATCAGTAACAGCTAATTCAGCAAGCATCTTACGGTTCAAATCAATACCAGCCAATTTCAAGCCGTGCATTAACTGAGAATATGAGATACCATTCATCCGGCTGGCCGCATTGATACGTGCAATCCAGATCTTACGATAATCACGTTTAACGTTCTTGCGATCACGATAAGAATACAGATAAGACTTCCAAACCTGTTGTTTGGCAACTTTAAAATTAATATGACGCTGACCACGATAGCCTTTGGCCAACTTGATCATTTTTTTACGACGAATACGCGTAACATTTGTTCCTTTAACTCGCATAGTTTATCTCCTTGACCAAAAATTATAGGTTACTTAAAACTTTTGCATAACGCTTAACGTTAATTCTGTTCATCATGGCAGTGCCACGCAATTGGCGACGCTGTTTCTTAGTCTTACCGTGAAAACGGTGAGAAGTAAAAGCTTGTCCACTTTTAAAACCACCTGACGCAGTTTTCTTAAAACGCTTTGCTGAAGCGCGACTAGTCTTCATCTTTGGCATCTTGATTCTCCTTTATCTTGCTTTTCTTTTCGGATTGTACTTTCTTAATAACCTCAGGCTTCGGTGAAAGCAGAAGCGACATTTGTCTGCCCAATAACTGGGGCATTTGGTCAATATTAGCCAAGTCTTTGAGCTGGTCTGCCATTTTAAGCAGCACTTTACGGCCAACATCTTGGTGTGTCATCATTCGTCCACGAAAACGTAAATTCAATTTAACCTTATTGCCAGCACTCAAAAACTTCGTTGCTGCCTTCTGCCGAGTCTCGAAATCGCCTTCTCCGATAACCGGGCTCAGACGAACTTCTTTGGTTTGAACAATAACCTGCTTCTTTTTGTTCTCACGAAGCTTCTTCTGCTGTTCAAATTTAACCTTGCCCCAATCCATAATTCTCGCGACAGGCGGTTGTGCCTTCGCTTGAACAATGACTAAGTCAAGATTCCTTTGACTAGCGATTTTTTGAGCATCGCGAGTACTCATAACCTTTTGTGATCCCCCATCAATTAACATCACTTCGTGAAAGTGAATGTTTTCATTGACAAGATCTATTTGGCGCTTGGGCCGTTGCTGTGGTCGTGCTATAAGAAAAATCCTCCATTTTTAGTTAGAAAAAGCGAGTCATGCAAACATGCAGAACCCGCCTCAAAAGAATGATTTGCCAACATGGTGTTCCACATGAGGCGAGAGGCGGGTACCTCTACTTAATTCAACCCTACTATAATACCACATTTACCTTTTTGGTGCATGATCATCCGCTGCATGTTCACTGCGGACAATTTCATCAATGGTTTTTTCAACTTGATCAAAAATTCTGCGCTGACTATCCGACATGCGGGACAGACGATCGGCACCCTGATATTGATTGATCATCTCATCGATCCAATAGTTCCCTTCAAAAATACCTGCGGAAATTTTGGGATACAACAAACTCGTCTGCATTCTGAGATTTGAAGTCAGCATGTCGTTAGCAATTGGATCATCCGCACCTAGTTCCTCATCCAAACGTTTCTTGAGTTTAGTGTATTCGGGCAATGCCAATAGCGGCTTGATTTTGCTGGGATTTACCTGATAAATTTTATGATCAATCCAATAAAAGTCCACCTTTTCGTCAATCTGCAGCTTTTGTGCTGTCTCTATCAGACTAGATCGGATTAAGGGATTGATGTAAGGATCCAACAACAAAAACTTACTGCCGCTCCACCACTCATGCAAAGGTAATTTGAACGAACTTTCAAAACGTTGACGCTGTTTGGCAAAATCGCCATCCGACAAGTGATAAAAGGACTGTGCCAGTTCTTTTTGCGTCACCGCCATTTGAGTACGAATAAGTCTTTCTTCGTTTTCGATCTGCTCTATGGCTGCCGCAGCCCAAATCGGGTCAGCAAAACCCGCCATTTCCCGTGCATAAATAAAGTTTTGATTCTTTAAAAGAACGTTAATAGCCAGCTTGAATAAACGCTCTGTGTTCAAATAATCATCCAAAAAATCCTGCAGATAAACATTAGCCAAGCTAAACTGCTGGTCTTCATATAAAGTACCAACCAAAATACGGTTCAAGTCGATTTCCTGCTTTTGGTTGTAGGCCATCTCAAAAAAAGAGGCAGCTTGATGGAAATTTTGGTGGTCAAATTCTAGCTGCCCCTGCTGAACCAATTGATCAAAACTCAGTTTTTGAGGGTTTTCAGACATTATTTTCTTCTAATTGTTTCCTTTCGGCTAATTGTGCGTTAATTTTCTCCATCGTCTCCTTCTTAGGACGAATGGAACGTGGTGTCGACTTGACACGTTGACGCGGCTTGCGATTCTTGCTGCCAGCGGGTTTCTTGGTATCTTCGGCTGCTTCTTTTTTGGCACTAGCGTTATCGCCCTTCTTTTTATTGTTAGGGCGACGGTTCTGATTAACTTCCATCACAACAGGCATCACAACCGGACGGCGCTTGGTCTTTTCATAGAAGAACTTAGATAGGGCTTCTTTAACGCCTGATTTTAGATCGTTCCAGTCAAAGTCTTCACTGTTGGCCAAATACAACTCGATCTGGTCCACCATTGCTTTAGCGGAATCATGAATCAAATCACGATTAGTCTTAACAAAGATAAAGCCGCGAGTCGTAATTCTTGGCGCTGCAACCACCTTTTTCTTCTTACGGTCAATTGTTGCGGCTGCAATGACTACGCCGTCTTCAGACAACATCTTGCGATCACGAAGGACAATATTTCCGACATCAGTGTTGCCAGAGCCATCAATCATCGTGTCGTCGACTTCAAAGGAATCCTCGAGCTTGAACTGCTTGGTCTCTGGATTTAATTTATACTGATCCCCTTTCATTGAAAGGAAGATATTTTCTTTTTTGATACCAACTTCCTGAGCCAGAAAATCAGCAACTGAGAAAACACGATATTCACCGGAAACTGGGAAGAAATAAGTCGGCTTCATAAAGTTCAGCATAAACTGAAGATCGTTTTGACTAGCATGCCCAGATGAATGAACATGATCCTTAATTGAAATCACGTTGGCACCACGACGGAAAATCATATCGCGCGTCTTGGCCATAATTGATTCGCTGGCAACAGACGGTGTCGTCGCAATAAAGATCAGATCCTTGTCGTTAAAGGAAACGTAACGATCATCACCATTGGCCATCCGCCACAGGTCACGAACTGGTTCACCCATCTTCCCCGTCTCTAAGATAACTAATTTGTTCGGTTCAACCGACTTCAAATTCTTGATGTTTGTAAACAATTTATTGTAGCTGGTTGGCAGCTGCAGACGTTTAGAATCCAAAGCTGTCTTGACAACTTGTTCTAAGTCATTGCCAGAAATAGCGATTTTACGTCCTGTCTGAAAAGAAGCATTGATCACTTCTTGAATCCTCTGGACATTAGAAGCAACCGTCGCAACAATAATCCGGCGATCGGCATTTTCACGAAATGTCTGGAAAACAAATTCGTCGATGGCAGACTCATTTGCAGACTCGCCTGGTAATTCAACACCATTGCTATCAGCTAAGAGTGCCAGCACGCCACGCTGGCCGATTTGTGTCAAACGGGCATAATCGGTTTTATAAGGAACTTGTGCCGTATTATCAAACTTAAAGTCGCCAGTGTAGACAACCTGGCCGTACTCAGTCTCCAAGACAATCCCGACAGACTCCGGAATTGAATGTGTTGTGCTGAAAAAGGACACTTTTGTCTTACCAAATTCAACAACTGAATCTGGCGTGATGACATTATAATCATTAAAATCGGACAAAGAAGGCCGTTTTGCTACCTGCTCTTTGGCCAAAGCTAAAGTAAATTCCGTACCAAAGACCGGTACACGCAATGCTTCCAATAGGTATGGCAGCGCACCAATCGAATCAGCATGGCCATGTGTCAAAAAGACACCAACAACTTGATCAGCATGATCAATCAGATAATTAAAATCAGGGACGACAACATCAACCCCTAAAAGATCTGTTTCAGGATACTTTAATCCAGCATCCAAAATATAAATTTCGTCATTCACGGTCACGGCATACATATTCTTTCCGTTTTCACGGACACCGCCGAAGGGAATGATACTTAAACTAGTATTTACCATTAATAACCTCAATATTTAATTGCGAATCTGTTTTCCGGACGCGTTAGCCGTTAGTCCAAGAGAGTTTCGTTAAATTCATTTTACAGGACTTGACCAAGGATGTAAAATCTTTCATCTTTTGATACAATGTAGGAGCTGTCTTATACAGGACAGCGATCCCTTTGCTTAGTTGTTCGCGGACTTACCCTTACGAACAACCCGGTAATCGGAAATATTGAGGAGGTAGACATGGCTTTAACTCAAGAAGCAAAGAACCAGATCATTAAAGAATATGCCCGCAGCGAGGGTGATACCGGTTCTATAGAAGTTCAAGTGGCTGTTTTGACTGCTGACATTAACGAACTGAATAACCACATGAGCGCTAACAAGCACGATTTTTCTTCACAGCGTGGTCTCATGAAGAAAATCGGACATCGTCGTAATTTGCTGCGTTACTTGCGCACAAATGATGTCGCTCGTTATCGTGAACTTATTTCGAAGCTCGGACTTCGTCGTTAATATTTTTAGGAGGAAAAAATGCCAATTATTGAATCTTCAATTCAGCGCGAGCGCTTGACCAAAGTAGAACGTGCCGTCCGTATCCCACAAATCAGTGCTTATCGGACTGCCGTCAAAAACTTTGAAAAAGCCGTTGCTGCTGGTGCTGACAATCTGGAAAGTTTGTACAGCAAGACCAGTGCAGCAATCGACAAAGCTGAAAGCAAAAGCTTGATCAAAAAGAACAAAGCAGCTCGTGATAAGGCTCGCTTGTACAAATTGCTCAAGTCTGCTAGCAGTAAGTAAAGCTGTTCAAGCATAAATAAAAACCCGATCTTATACAGGCCGGGTTTTTATTTTATCTTGATTCAGAACGGCGCTCTTTGCGTGAAATACGTGCTGCTGTGCGCTGACTGACTTTTTTATCTTTTAATTGTTTAAATTTAATTGCGCCCTTAATTTGGTGACGATAACCAGGCTTCACGTGCGCCTTTTTCTTCTTAACCAATCCGATCATCTCAGGATCCAACTTTTTGGGGGTTAGACGACGTACGTGACGGCGATTCCGATCTTTGGCATCGACAAGTTCGTGATTCTTCAGCTGCTTGGCTTGAAAATGAATTCCCAATTTTTCAAGTTCAGCCACTTTGCTCTCTTCGTCTGGCCCATACAAGGTAATTGCAGTTCCAGACATACCATTACGACCGGTACGCCCAACACGATGAATGAAAAATTCCAAATCGGTTGGAATATCATCATTAATAACTTCTGAGACGCCTTGAATATCTAAGCCGCGAGCTGCTAAATCAGTCGCAACAACATATTGAAATTCCTGATTTTTGACTCGCCGCATAACACGACGACGTTCACGCGGTTCAATATTGCCACGGATTTCAGCTACTTTTAATCCTTGTGCTTCTAAAAACTTGGCCAATTCACGAACACGCTCCTTGGTATTAGCAAACACAATTGTCAGATATGTCTCGCCGCGTGTCAGCAAGTCATAAATAACCTCATTTTTGTCCTTTGATTTAGTAGCCAGCAGTAAGTTCTCGACTGTATCGCTGACAACTGTCGAAACTGGAATCTCTTCGATTATCGGTTCTTTCATGTACTTTCTTAAGAAAGGCGTGAGCTTATCAGGGATTGTCGCTGAAAAGACCAGCATTTGCAAATCCGCTGGCATCGCACTGGCGATTGTATTAACGTCCCCCAAAAAGCCCATATCCAAAGCCATATCAGCTTCATCAACAACGAAAAAACGATTATGATTCACTAAAAGCAAATTCTGGCTCAAAAAATCTTTTAAACGGCCCGGTGTGCCAATGACAACCTGCGGCTGCTTTTTTTCCAATTGATGTGTCTGTTTGACACGGTCGCTGCCGCCAACGTAATCCACAATTCGTAAAGCATCGAATCGCGGATCAAGTTTTGCCAGAGCTTTTTGAAAAGCACGAAATGCCTCATATAATTGTTCAGCCAGTTCACGCGAAGGCGATGTAATCACAGCTTGTACTTCATCCAGCGCTGGATCCAAAGCATTAAAAATCGGTAGCAAAAAAGCATGTGTCTTACCCGACCCTGTCTGCGATTGTCCAACGACATCACGGCCAGCTAAAATAGAAGGAATTAAACGCTGCTGTACCTTAGTTGGTTTTATAAAAGAAATACCGTCAATTGCCGCGACGATTTCTTTTTTTAAATTGAATTGTCCAAATTGATTTGTCATTAACTTTATTTACTGCGAAAAAATCCGCATTTCTGATCGCTATTTAAAATTACTAAATGATGTAAAAGCGTTTAGTCTTTTCAGACCAGCACTCATAAGTCTAACAGTTTCAGAATAAATTATCAGTGATCATAAAAAATCAAGCCAAAATTTTGAAATCAGCGGCAGCTTTTTTAAGTTCGGAAACAATCTGGTCAATTTCTTTTAAGTCTTTAGCTTTGGCACCGCTAGCCATATCATGGCCGCCACCATTGTGCAGTTTAGCAATTTCATTGACGTTCGGCCCCTTTGAGCGTAGACGAACACGGTAAGTGCCATCATCGTTTTCAATGAAATTGGCCCAAACAAGCACTTCTTTAATCGAGCCAAACATGCCAACAATAAAATTACTGCCTTCGCTGCCTAAATGCCCGGCTTCGATCTCGGCTCGCGACAAAGTGATCCATCCAACCTGGTCTTCTACCTTCATGTCGTTATAAACTTTACCGGAGAAGCGTGCCTGTACCAAACTGATTGAAGACATCTGCCGGTTAATCGCTGAATAATCATTATGAAAGTGATACAACTTGCTGACAGCAATAAAAGTCTCTGGTGTCGAAGCATACATAAAGCGCCCAGTATCACCCGTAATGCCAATGTAGAGAAAACGTGCCGCCTCTTCTGTCAGTGAGAGTGGTGCATTGCCATCCAGCAAATAAACCACCATTTCTGAACTTGAAGAACGTTCCGGCTCGACCCACATCAAATCGCCAAAAGGCTCATCGTTGGGATGGTGGTCAATCTTGATCAGATAATCAGCTTTTTTATAACGATCATCATCAATGCGATCACGGTTGGCTGTATCAATCACAATCACGAGGGCGTTTTCGTAAACTGAATCGGCAATTTTGTCCATTTGTCCGACCCAGCTCAGACCTGTGATCTCTTTACCGACGGCATAAATATTTTTTTCAGGAAAAGCCGCTTGGAGCCCGGCTTTTAAACCTAATTGAGAACCAACAGCATCAGGATCAGGCCGCTGATGGCGGTGAATAATAATGGTTTGATATTTTTCTACTTGTTTTAATACTTGCTCTTGAAAGTCCATGTCTCTAGTCTATCTGAATTAGAAGACAAATTCCTCATCAAATGCAGGCAATAGACCGCTTCCTGCTGGCAAATTGTCGATAAACTTCTGCGGATCGGCCTGGATAGCCGGAAAAGTATTGTAATGTGTCGGAATGACGTGTTTGGCCTGCAAAAATTCAGCTGCCACGACGGCATCATCAGCGTCCATTGTAAAATGACCACCAATGCAGATCATAGCCAGATCAACAGGCCGTTTTCTAGCGACTAATTTCAAATCGGAAAACAAGGCTGTGTCGCCTGTGTTATAAATCAATTTATCTTCAATCGTCAGTGCCATGCCGCAGGCCGTCCCTAAAGGAACTAGCAAGCCTTTGACCAAGCGCGCATCGGTATGCCAAGCCGGATACATTTTCATTGTAAAATCCCGGCCGGTATAAGTACCGCCAAAATTAACACTCTCAGCGTGACAGCCTTTGGCTTCGGGCAGAGTATTGTTAATATAATCAGCGAAATCAGTCTGAGTGATGATCAAAGCGCCAGTCCGACGTGCAATATCAAAAGCATCACCAACATGGTCGCCATGCGTGTGAGTCAACAAAATATAATCTGGATTAAGACTGTTGGGATCCACATGTGTGTGTTTATTACCAGTCAGAAAAGGGTCAATCAGAATCGTCGTCTGCCCACTTTTGATTTGAAAAGCATTCTGTCCAAAATAAGTAATTTTCATGATTGTCTCCTCAAAAAAAGCTGACTAAACGTCAGCTGGTTACTTTTCTTTATCTGTATCTTTATCTTCTTCATCAGGCTTTTTAACATCAGCCGTAATTTTTGTATCAGTCGAAGATGCGACAGGTCCAATTTTAGCAATCGCACGAAGATCAAAGGGTAGGAAAACGCCTTCAACATCCAGTGTGACAATTTTTTTATCATTATCAACCGAATCCACAATACCGTGAAGACCACCGATCGTGACAACTGACGCGCCCTTAACGAGACCATTGTGCATCTCTTCTTGGCGCTGAGCCATCTGCTTGCGGCGACGAGAAGTCCACCAGAACATGCCACCTATCAAGACGGCATAGATAAGAATCATTGGCAGCCAAGATGAAAATCCTGACCTTGCCGCCAAGACGATCAAATTTTCGAACATAAATTTCCTCCAGATAACAATTTTAGCAAAATTGCCTTAGAAAAGGCGTGCATTGGGCTTGTTATAACCGTATTCCTCTAACACTTGAGCCCGAAAATCCAAAAATTGGTCATTTTCGATTGCGGTCCGCATATCTGCCATTAATTTTAACAGATAACGCAGATTGTGCATTGAAGCCAAATTATAACCCAGTAATTCATTGGTATTAAAGAGATGGTGCAGATAGGCTTTTGTGAAATGTGTGGAAGCATAATCATCTAAATCCGGATCCAATTGACTAAAATCGTCTTTATATTTATGATTTGTGATCACAATCCGGCCAAAGCGTGTCATGAGGCTGCCCTTACGAGCAATTCGCGTTGGCAGCACACAATCAAACATATCAATACCGCGTGCTACCGAGTCAAATAACGAATCCGGTGCGGCCACACCCATCAGATATCGCGGCTTATCTTCTGGCAGCCAAGGCGTTGTAAAATCTAAAACACGGTTCATTTCTTTTTTTGATTCACCAACCGAAAGACCGCCAATCGCATAACCGGGCAGATCCAAAGATGCGAGATCCTTGGCGGAATTTTGCCTCAGTTCTTTAAAACCAGCGCCTTGAACAATTCCGAACAAGGCCTGTTCATCAGGGCGCTTATGTGCTTTTAAAGCCCTTAATGCCCAACGTGCAGACCGCTCGGTCGATTCCTTGATGTAATCATAGGTTTCAAAATATGGAACCGCTTCGTCCAACTGCATCATGATATCCGGGCCCAGATTGTTTTGAATCTTCATGGCAACTTCCGGTGAAAGAAACATTGTCGAACCATCGACATTGTTTTTAAAAGTGACGCCTTTTTCTGTAATCGATCGTGTGTCTGCCAAACTGAATACTTGAAAACCACCGGAATCGGTCAAAATAGCCTGATCCCAATCCATGAATTTGTGCAGGCCGCCAGCCTTTTTAATCAGTTCATCCCCAGGCCGGATCCAAAGATGATAAGTGTTTGCCAAAATAATCTGCGACCCGACTTCCTTTAATTCACGCGGCTGCATTGATTTGACCGTTGCCTGGGTGCCCACCGGCATAAACATCGGCGTCTGCCAATCACCATGAGGCGTATGGATAATGCCTCGACGGGCACCACTATGTTTGTCGACATGCAATAATTCATAGCTTACGGGAGATTTAGTCATAGCTTTTATTGTATGACAAAGCCACAGAATTCGTTAGAAAATTCATTGAAACAGTTTTGTCTCTTCAATAATCGACTGGGCACTCTGCTTTAATTTGGCCGTCTCTTCAGGATTTAAAGGCAGATAAACCTCACTGACGATCCCTTTTCGGCCAATAATCGCCGGCAAAGAGATGTAAATACCGAATTTTTGATTGTAACGCGACACTACCACTTCATAATGGCTATCAGTCAGCACCGACTCAATCAAACTGGCAGCAGCGCTTGCAACAGCAATATTTGTATAGCCCTTGCCTTGAACAACTTGAAAAGCATCTTTTTTTGTTGCCAGCGCTAAATCCTTAACTTCGATACCGCGTTCTTGGGCAATTTCTAGAATAGGCCTATCCAAGATCCGAATTGATGACCAGGCCGGAAACTGAGAGTCGCCATGTTCGCCAACGACAAAGCCCGTGACTGAACGCGGGTCCAGATCAAAGCGCTGGCCGATTTCTCGCTTTAATCGCGATGTATCCAGATAAGTCCCGCTGCCAAATACCTGTTCTTTGGGCAGGCCGAGTTCTCTTTGATAGACGCCTGTAATCACATCGACGGGATTTGTAATGGTTAAGAAAACACCGTGAAAATGGACTGCACGAAGTTGGGCAGCCATGGATTTGATTTGTTTCAGATTAAAAGCCAGCTCGGCGAAACGATCACTGCTTTGAGCGGTCAAATGGACATTTCCGAAAGTGCTGACAACGATATCGGCGTCGCCAAGATCTGCATAATCGCCAGCGATAATCTTTGTATGCGACGGAAGAAAAGATTGCGCATCCAAAAAATCCAGCAGCTCTGCCTGCAAATGCAGTTTGTTAATGTCCAACAAGACAAGCTCGTCGACAAGTCCTCGGTCAGTGATAATGTGAGCCAGCGTCGATCCAACGTGCCCCATTCCAATGATTCCAATTTTGCGCATGAGTTTAACCCCTTTTTCAATTATAGTGAAAATGGTGATTAATGTTACCGCTTACTTAAAAATGATCCAACTATAATTATGGTTGGAAACAGAATGATCATATCAGGAGGTTTTGGCATGAAAGTAATCGAAATTAATCAATTTGGCAATGTGGATGTTTTTTATGAAAGCAGTAAGGAACTGCCGCCGCTCAAAGCGCATCAATTATTAATCAAAAATTACGCCACGGCTATTGATCCATATGATGTTGCCTAMCGGCAGGGTTTATATGGTGGCGAAGACAAACTGCCAACGGTTCTTGGTTCTAGTACGGCCGGTATCGTGTTGGCAATCGGGTCTGAAGTCACAAATTTTGCCGTTGGTGACCGTATCGCTGCCAGCCCCCATCTGCGTAGTTATGCAGAGCGGTTGACCGTTTTAGAAAAACAAGCAGCTATAATCCCAGACAATGTGACTTTTGTCCAAGCAGCAGCCGTCGCATTAGGCTATCAGACGGGCTATCAAGCAGTTACAGAGGAACTGGATTTCCAAAAGGGCCAAAGCATCCTTGTCCACGGCGGGAGCGGTTCGGTTGGCTTTGCCGCCATTCAAAAGGCCAAAGAGATCGGTGCCAGCCAAATTTACGCCACAGCCAGCAGTAAGGGCAAGACATTTTTGCAGCAATATGACCCAGCCATTCATGTTTTTGACTATCATAGTGAAGACTTCACGCAAATGACTGACAAAGTTGATGCCATTGTGGATCCGATCGGCGGTCAAACACAAGAAAAATCCCTGCAGCTATTGAAAGCGCAGGGAAAATTAGTCACGACAAAGGATTTAACAGCAAAAGCTGAATCAGCGCCGTTTGATAGCCGAGCCTTCTACTTGAATTCAGGTCAAACCTTAGCAGATCTGCTGACCGATATTAGTGCCGGCAGCATCATTGTCAAGATTAATCAAAGCGACAAATTTAATCTGGAAAACCTAAAAAAGTTTCACACAATTTTTCAAGAAGGGCATCCTCTTGGCAAATTGGTCTTAGAATTTTAAATTATCTGCCGACAATTTTGTCAGCCTGATCCCATAAAGAATCCCAGACCTGGTCCGCATTATTTTTAAAGTCCTGCGTGAAACTAGTGCCTTTGGCAAAAATCTGCCCTTCCAAGTTGCCTTTCAAACCAAGGATGTCGAAAGTCTTTGGATCGATTAGTTGTACCGTGAAATAATCCCCGTCTAACAATTCATCAACAATCGCTTGCAGACCTTCCTTGATAGACTGATCGATGACCTCATCTTCGGTAATTTTAAATCCGCGCGCATTCATCAAAGTCACGCGGTCTCTGACAGCTTCTATGGTTGCCGGTACTTTATTTTCATCCATGAATTTATCTGGCCCCTTCTATCTTTTTGCGATTTTCAAGCTGTTCTTTAAGAAACTGATTGTCGCTGGCAGGGCATCTTTAGCATAGGCTTGTGCATGCCGGTCTCCAGGGAGAATAATGCTTGTAATTGGTAAACCATTTTCAACAAAGGCCTGCTGCATCGTGTAAACCTCACTGACCGGTGCCAGTTCAGCCGCGGAATTAAACATCAGCATTGGGCCTGTCGTTGGGCTGACCAAATGCTGGAGACTGGCACTTTTAGCACGTGATAAGTCACCGTTAAATAGACGTTCCAAGATCCATTTATAGTAAGAAGCCATCTTGCTGCCTTTATCCGGGTCGGGATTATCCGCTGCTTTGCGCCCTTTGATTGCAGTGTGTGTGCTCAAAAAACCTTGAAAATCAAATTGTCCCGACCAAGAAACGGTCGGGTACCCGTTTTCAATTGATAGAGAAAGTGCGATATGTGCGCCCGAGGATGAGCCGAATAAGGCAATTCGCTTGTGGTTAAATACATAATTGCTCTGTTTCAGCCATTTTAAAGCCAGACGTGCATCATCTAATTGAGTTGGATAAACATGTTGAGCGTCAGCTAAGCGATAGTTAATCGAAGCAATCGAAAAACCAGCTGCAAACAGTGCCTCATAAACTTGTGTATCTTTGTTTTTGTCACCTTGCCACCAGCCGCCGCCATGAATATAGAAAATTAATGGCTCTGCATCCTTTTGCAGGTATAAGTCCATTTTTTGTTTTTCATTATTTCCGTAACTAATATCAAAAAACTTTGCCATACGGACATTCTAGCAGACTAAAATAGAGCTTGAGGTGCTTATGAAAATTACATTCTATCTGATCCGTCATGGCCAGACCTACTTTAATCGATACAACAAATTACAAGGCTGGAGCAATTCTCCACTGACTGAAAACGGTATTAGCGATGCAAAAAAAGCCGGGCGCAAACTTAGAGAAATCTCTTTTGACGCAGCTTATTCGTCAGATACAACACGTGCTATTCAGACGGCCGATTTGATTTTGGCCGAAAATAGTTCTGATAAGCAGCCAGAATTGCTTAGCCTTCCAAATTTTCGAGAAGAATTTTATGGATCATATGAAGGCACAAATATGGATGCTGCTTGGCTGGCAGCTGGTGCACCTTATGGGTTAAAAACCTATGCTGAGATCGTTGATGATTTTGGCCTGCCTTCAACCAAAGATTTTTTAAAAGCAGCTGATCCCTGGCACGATGCTGAAAATAATGATGAATATTGGGCACGTCTGGATGAAGGCTTTGAAAAAATTCTGGCAAATCCAAAGATTGGTGATCAATCCCAAGTCCTTTTGATTTCGCATGGCAATACGCTGCTTTCTTTAGCAGATCGTTACGGACAAGATAAAATTGGTCTGCATACGCGGCCAAGCAATGGCTCTGTGTCCAAATTACAATATGAAAACGGTCATTACCGTTTCCTTACTTTTAATGACCAAGCGGTCGATTAATCAGCGCTTTTTAAGCCAATCATAAATAGCGAGTGCGGCTACAACAATTAAAATGATGACAATGCCGTGCCAAAGCAGATTAATTAGTGAAAAGATCAGGCCAATCGCCAGGATCAGAAGCAGAATTGGCAGCAGCACTGCTGTCACACCCACAGAAATGACACCGAAAACGGCGGCCAAGATGAGTAAAAGAATAAAAAATACGAGCATCAGTACAGCTCCTCCGCAAAGCATAGTTATTTTTTTTAACAGTTAATCTCATTTTAACCGTTCAGAAGACGAGTTTGGAAAATTTTTGTAATATTACATTTTGATGACAAAAATCAAATACCTTGACTTTTAATTCAGCTCCTAGTAACCTAAGTAACAACTCAAAGAGAGTACATGCGAGATAATAGTTCACAAATGAAGATGAGTGCATCCATTATTTTGGTCAGCGTCGTGTTGTTGATTACACAGTGACGACTGATCATTTTGTCAGCCGTCAAAAGATGGCTGGCTGGCATGGTTGAAGATTTCAAAACCGTTCTAGTTAGTTGCTTACTAGAGCGGTTTTTTTATTACTTAAGGAGGAAATATGACAGCAAACAACGTTCCAAAAAGCCAGGCTGATTTTTTTGATCAAGACCCGGCTTCCATGACGCCTGAACAACGCAGCGAGGCTTATTCGCAAGCGATGTCGGCGGCAACTAAATTCAAAAACGACCGAGCTCAGACTGAAGAGCTGCGGCCAGGTTCAGGTCCTTTGACCCGCCCAGAGAAAAAAATGAAAATGTCTGACTGGGTCTATACAGTCAGTCAAGGAATCTCCAATGCGGTTTTGGTTATTCTTGGTATTTCCATTCTTTTGAATACAGCTGGCAATTTGCTTCACTGGGCGCCTATGCAGATGGTTGGCGTCTTAGGCCAGCATCTGCTAGCACCTGCTATTGGTGCCGGTATCGCCATTCAGCTTCGATCAACGACCTTAACAACTTTTTCAGCTATGATCGCAGCCACAGTTGGCGCCAACTCTATGTACTTTACAAGCGGCGCAATCAAAGCTGCTACAACAGCTACTGGCTGGGTTGCACCTCAATTAGCTGGCGCCACGATCATGACTGTCGGCCAACCGATTTCCGCCGTGATTGCCGGTCTTGCAGCTGCCCTATTAGGCAAGTGGATGACCGGTAAGACACCGCTTGATATGTTTATCGTACCTTTCTGTGCCACTTTTGTTGGTTCGGTCGTTGGCCTTGGTGCCGCAACTGTAACGACGCCATTCTTAAATTGGGTATCAAAAGGACTGGCAGACACAATGTCAGTCAACCCGATTCTTGGCGCGGCCGTTGTCTCGTTTGCTTGGTTCTGGTTCTTAATGACACCCGCTTCGTCGGCTGCATTAGCCGTAGCAGTCGGGCTTGATCCAATGTCTGCCGGTGCCGCCTTAATCGGTTGCTGTGCCGCATTTTCCGGCTATACAGCAATGAGTTTTACACAAAATAATTCCGGTGCTAATATTGCCCAAGGGCTCGTAACACCGAAAGTCCAGTTTCCAAACATCATCAAATCACCGTTAACAGCGGTTGGACCAATGATCTCAGCTGTTGTGATGGCTATATTTGCAGTAACAGTTGGCGGTTTTAGAGTACCAGCTGCCCTTGGCGGACTTGGTTTCTCATCATTTACTGCACCGTTAAATATTCTGTCAATGCCTAAAACATCCGGCTTCTCAAATGGCTGGGGCGGTTTAGCAGTCATGCTTTTCTTCGGTTTAGTTGGCCCGGCAGTAATTTCTTGGGTTTGGTATCAGTTCTTAAAGCGCGTTGGCAAGACACGCGAAAATGATTTACACCTTGATGTTGTTTGATTAATAATTTGTTTCACATATCAATGATTCATGTTAGAAAAGGAGAGATTTACAAAAATGACAAAAGCAAAAGCGACAGATTTTGATTGGCCGAATATTGGTTTTAATTATCATGATTTGCCATATAGTTTTCATGCAGAATTTAAGGATGGCCATTGGGATGAAGGTCATCTGACTGAAGATTCGACAATCACAATGTCTGAAGCTGCCAATGTCCTTCATTATGGACAGGAAGCTTTTGAAGGTTTGAAGGCCTATCGCCGAAAAGATGGCGGTGTTAACTTGTTCAGGCCGGATATGAATGCCAAACGGATGCATAAATCAGCTGAGCGCCTTCTGATGGAACCGTTCCCAGAGGATCGATTTGTTCAAGCCGTTAAAGAAGTTGTCAAAGCCAATCAAGACTTTGTTCCGCCATACGGTTCTGGCGCAACATTGTATGTCCGTCCGTTTTTGATCGGTACCGGTGAAGTTATCGGTGTCCATCCGGCCAATCAGTTCCAATTCCATATTCTCGTAACGCCAGTTGGCCCTTACTATAAAGGCGGCATGCAGCCAACTGCTTACGTCACCAGCCCTTATGACCGTGCCGCTCATGGTGGAACTGGCCAGTCAAAAGTTTCAGGAAACTATGCTTCTAGTCTGCTCCCTGGTTCTATCGCACATGAAGAAGGATTTTCGGACGTTGTCTACTTGGATCCTCGCTTGCATGAAAACATCGAAGAATTAGGTGGCGCCAACTTCTTTGGTATCACGAAAGATGGCAAGTTCAAAACACCGAAGTCGCCTTCTATTCTGCCTTCAATCACGAAGAAATCTTTGCTGAAATTGGCTAGTGATTTCGGAATGGAACCCGAAGAAACCACAATCAGCATTTATGATTTGGATCAGTTCTCAGAGGCCGGCGCCATGGGTACAGCTGCGGTTATCTCGCCTGTTGGTTCAATTACGCATAACGGCAACAAACATGTCTTTTACAGCGAGACCAAAGTTGGTCCATACACACAAAAACTTTATGATCGCCTTAGTGGTATCCAAGATGGCGACATCAAGGGCCCTGACGGCTGGCAAGTTGATGTGCCTTTGGATTAATCAGCCTTTCTAGATTTCTAAGATAATAGATGATTAAATCGTTTCTAAATTGAAACGATTTTATTTTATATTTTGTTTAGTTTTTATTGACAAAAACTAAACAAAATAATATCATTAATGAAAACATAAGAAAGGAAAACGATATGTCAGAAGTAACAAATGAACTCATGCGAACAATTGGTGGTTTAGCTAAGAACCCAAATTTTTATCTCATGGTCGGGCCGCGTCATGATAGCCGGCGCAGCCACCACCGCGGCCAAGCTCGGTTAATGCGTTTATTGGACAAATATGACGGCCTCTCGGTCGGCGAAATCGCCGAGATATTAGATGTGCGTCCCAGTTCCGTGACAGGACTGGTTGATAAGCTGGCAGATAATGGCTTAGTTGATCGGATCCCCGACGAGCGCGACAAACGCATCACACTGATTAAGTTAACTAAAAAGGGCCACGACTTTTTACAAAGCAAAAAAGACGAGGCCGATGATCTGAGTGAAGAAGTTTTTGCTGGTTTGACCGACGAAGAACAAGCAACACTACTTCACTTATTAAAACGTGTTTCTAAAAACTTGAGTGATATGGATTTTGGAGACTATATCAGCCAGATGGTGAACGACTCGATTGGCCGCCACTTTAGATTCGATGATGGCGATATTCATATCAACCTATAAAACAAGGATAAATGGAGAAAGATTATGGCAAAAGTAACAGATGGCGATTTCAAAGATTTAGACGACGATTTTGATGATTTCGGAAGTGAGGCTGATGATTTAGGCGATCGTATCAGTGAAAAAATTGATCGTAAATTCAAAAATTGGGCTAAAGACCATCCCCAGCAGATTGTTGTGGAAAACGGCCATCACCGTCACGGCCATCATGGCTATGTGATTAATAACGGTGCTGATTTTTATAGTTTGGGGCTAATGCTCTCTGCCGGCATCACCTGGTTTGTCAGCCACCATGATGTCTGGACAACAATCTGGCATGGTTTATTGTCTTGGCTGTATTTCGGCTATTGGCTTGCACAGAACTTGCATTAAGGCAAACAAAAAACGGATGACTGATCCGTTTCTCAAAATCATTTTGAGAATGTTGCAGTCACCCGTTTTTTTATACTCAAACGACCGCTAGACCGCCAGCGGGATTACTCAAATCTGGTTTTTGTGCCTTAACAATCAGCTCTTCATTAACAAAGGCCATCATGCCTAACTGGCTTAACTCGCGGCCGTATCCAGATTTTTTCACGCCGCCAAACGGCTGTTCAGGCAACGAAGTCATAAAGTTGTTCACAAACATCATGCCCGTTTCCACTTTTGAAGCGACTCGTGCACCACGGTCAGGATCGCCAGAGAAGATAATCCCACCAAGACCAAAGTCTGAGTCATTGGCCAAATCAACAGCCTCTTGTTCGCTGGAAACTTTGTAAACCTGTGCGACAGGGCCAAACATTTCTTCAGAATAAGCCGGGTTGTCTTTACTGATATCAGTCAAGATAGTCGGCTGGATAAATTGACCGGGAAGATCAACTTTTTCATTACCGTAATAAACCTTGGCACCAGCCTTGACAGCACGGTCAATCTGATCTTGGAGCTTGTCTTTGGCCCGCTTAGAATTCATGGGGGCAAAAGTTGTCTTAGGATCCATTGGATCACCAGGCGTAACAGCAGCAAAATGTGCCTTGAGCGTTGTCAGGAACTGATCGTACAAATTATCAGCCACGATAAAGCGTTTTGACGATGTGCAGACCTGGCCAGCATTATAAAGGCGAGCCCGCCATGCAATATCAGCAACTTGATCAATATCAGCGTCATCCAAAACGATAAAGGCATCCATGCCGCCAAGTTCCATCGTGTTTTTCTTCAAATTCTCGCCAGCAGCTTTAGCAACTGCCCGGCCGCCACGCTCAGAACCAGTCAAAGCCACGCCTTGCACACGGGGATCTGCAATAATGGTGCCGACCTGATCATAGTTAACAAAAAGATTCGTGAAACTGCCTTCTGGTGCACCGGCTTCAGTCACAATTTTGCCAAAAGCATCTGAGGATCCCGGTGTATTTGACGGACCCTTTAATACCATTGGATTCCCTACGATAAAGTTTGGCGCAAAGACACGCATCACTTGATAATATGGAAAATTCCAAGGTTCAACGGCCAGAATCACGCCGGTTGAATGCTTTTCTATTTGTGCTTCGCCGGTCGCCCGGGTCGTGATGGGCGTCGGTTTTAACAAATCTGCACCATGATCAGCATAATAATCAGCAATCATCGCACAAAGTTCAACTTCCCCTTTGGCTTCGCCGATTAATTTGCCCATGTCGTTAACAGCCGTCTTGGCAAGCTCATCTTCATGCTGCCGGAATAAATCAGCGATTTTATGTAAGATTTTAGCCCGTTCATCAACTGGTCCATCACGCCATTTTTTATACAATCCGTACCCTAACGTTAAGGCTTTTTCAATGTCGGCTGGCGTTGAAAAGTCGTATGTTTTGATCGTTTCGTTCGTGTAGGGATTAATCGTTTGGTATGCCATTTAATTTCTCCTCGTATCACTCTTGATTTTTGATCGCAACTGCTGTGGTCGCCTTCTATGTTAGTGCAATCATTTAAGCGATTCAATCTTAGAAAGGGCAATGATTGTGAATAATTAAACTTTAATATTAACGTTCATCCGGCAAAACACCACTTTGCTGCCAAGCTCGCCAAACAGAATCAGCATCATAGCGATGAGCTGTTTGATAGGCACCAGCAGACAAATGCTGCCATAAAGCATTATCCTGAAACACTTTAACAACGGCCGCAGCCAAGTCAGCGTAACTGCCGTTTTTGACCAAAAAACCATTTTCGCCGTTTTGAATAATCACATCCGGTCCAAAATTCGCGTGATAAGCAGCTGCTGGCAGGCCGTGTGCCATTGCTTCGATTAAAGACATGCTAAAGCCCTCGCCAGTCGAAGTCTGAATGACCATTTGTGCTTGATCCAAGGATTGCCAGAGCACCGGCCCGACTGCATAATCAGCAAAGACAACCGCATCTGATAGGTCCTTGTCAGCCACAATTTTCTTCAGGCTGGCCAAAAAATCAGACGAACTGGCATAACCGCGAAATTCTAGGCTCGCATCAGGAATTTTTTTTCTAATAGCTGATAAGGCATAGATGACCTGCTCCGGATGTTTTTCTTCTGATAATCGGCCAAAATAAATCAGATGATGCAATCGGCGTCCTGTTAGAGACTGTGGTCGTGTCTGCAAAAGCTGCTGTGGGACAAAAGTATCCGGCGCACAATAAAAAGCCATCTTGGGAAAACGGCGCGCTAAAATCTTTCTTTGCGCCTCAGTGGCTGTAATCACACCCGTAAAAGCCGGGGCATCAGCCGTAAACAGTGGCGTTAAGACATCGCTTAAACGACCTCGCAGCGGATTATCGGAATCCACAGTATGGCCATCATGCAAATACTGAAATTTGGCCATCGCACCATGGATATGCGCTACCGCATCAATCATGCTGGGCCGGTCATTGATAATGACAGATGATTCTGACTGCTGTGACAAAATTTCATTCATGAAGAAAATAAATAAATCATTTTCCGAATCAAAGCGCCAATCGCGACCATGGTAATTAAAAAGTCGATACATCGTGGGAAACAATTGGCCGCTGATGTTCATCCGGATAACTTCCATGACTTTGCGGCCTGCTGGATCAAAGAAAATCTGCGGACCAGGCTGCCCGTCAGGATGGAAATATTGTGTCGAGGATTTAAAGCCGCGCCAGTCCCAATAATCAGTCGCGACCGTGTTGCCAAAACGATCATAATAAATCATATTTCCCATCAATCCCACTGTCAACGGCGCGATTGTTGCACGCGCGATGATCCTGCCATGAAATTTAATCAGTGAATAATTCGCATCAATGCCGTCAATATGATAATCCCGTTTAGGAATTGTTCTAGCAAAACGGACAGGTATCTGTCGGTGCTTGACCAACAAGGCCTTTTGGAAATAGTCGTACATATTCAATAGCTGGTTGTCAGGCACACCAAGTTGTTTGGCCGACTGATGAAAAGAAGGATTGTAATCACGAGCAACATAAAAAGCTTGTTGGCCCTTTGCATTGAATAACTGCACGCGCTTGGCCTGAGAAAATTCAGTACCCGAATTGAAAGAAAAAATATTTTCAGAAACAAAGTAAAACATTAGATTTTCTCTCCTTGTTCACCTAGTCCGTCCGTGACCGCTGGCCGATAGACAGCGAGTTTTGCCGGCCAGCTGCGTTTGGCATCGTCAAATAATGCCGACCAAGCTTGCCAGACCTGTTTTTCTGAATACCGCTGCGACAAACGATAAGCCTGATCAGACATCCGCTGCAATTGATCGGGATTCTGAAACAGCCAGACTAATTTCTCTGCTAGAGCCTGGTAATCGCCATAAGGCAGAATACAGCCGTTTTTGCCATCAACAACCAGCTCATTAGGGCCGTAATTCACATCATAAGTCAGGCCGACATCACCTTGAGCCAAGCCTTCCATGAGCGACAGATTAAAGCCCTCCATCGCCGAAGTAACGGCAAACACCTGCGCTTGCTGCTCAATTTGATTACCTTGAGTCGTATACTCATGTACATACACTTGTTTTTCAAGCTGGTTCTCTTTAATGACAGCCACAATTTCACGGTAAGCTTCATAATTATTGCTGGCATCACGATAGCCGTACAGATCCAGCGTGATATCAGGGACTTGTTTTTGAGCAATGGCAATGGCCTTTACCAGCTGATCAAGCTGTTTTTCAGGTGCAATACGTGCTAAAGCAATGACGGAATGCGGCTGCCTTTGAGCCATCTTGATTGTCTGAGATTGGAAATGAGCGTCTGGAATCACGCCGACCGGAATAGTGAAACACGGAACTTGCGGCTTAAAACGTGCTTGAATATCATGGCTTTGTTTGGCAGTCGCACTAATAATGGCATCATAGCTGTTAGCCTGCCAAAGCGAATATTCATAATGGTTATTCAATAATGCATGCTGCTCGTCATTAGGATTGACAGTCTGCGAATTATGCAGATGCAGAGCCGTATAAGCCGGCTGTTTTAATTCCGTTAAAGCCCAGTCTCCTAAATCGCTGCGGTCTAAGATAAAAATATTCGCTTCTTTTGGGCTGAAATAAGCCGCATTAATCAAATCCAAAAAATGTTTGTACAGCTGATCAAGATTATCAAAGATACGAATGCTGCCGTCAGGATCGCAAAGGCGCCACGATGACAGCGACTGTTCGCCAATGGCATTAAATTTATGAAAAGCTTCGATTACAGGCCGCCCGTCCAGTGTCTGCCAAGCCTCGTTGGCAATCTTGTTGTCCGGCGAATACCATTGCGTCATGGAAACGAAGCCACGAGTATCATAAAAATCTACCGCATACAAGTTGCCAAAGGCATCAAATAACTCCGTGCTGCGAACACGCCGAGGCTTGCTATCAGCAAAATAGTTGATGCGCGCCAACAATTTCTGTTTGGCAGCGCCGCCTTGTATGTCAGGCACCTTTTGAAAGGCCAACAGTCGATTATTCGCCGGATCATCTTCATAAAAATCGACAGAACAACCCAAGTCGACTGATCGCGGCGAAACGACCTGGCCGTTCACTTTCTCCGTACCTTGAAAATAATCGAATAAGTTGATTACTTCATCATCACTTAGAGAACTATCAGCAAGATCTTGGTGGAGCGTTGGCGACCAATCACGCAGCAGAACTTTAAAAGCAGTCTGATGATGTCGAAACAAATCAGCACGTTTCAGCTCGGCGTGTTCGATGCCAGATTTGTTTTTTTGCATATTTGCATTAATAAAAAAAATCATTGCCGCTCCTTATCGTGGCCTTATCGGTCAACTCCGGGTGTGCCTATGAATTGCAGATGATGATGTATTTGCGATTCCTTTAAAAACAACGATAATCAATAACTTTCGCGACTGGGGTCTTTGACATAATCATTAAAAGTTTCAATCGCCTGTTCACGCCCGATTTGACTCATCTTCACAATCTGATCATCGTGAGCGCCATTCTCAATAAAATGGTAAATAAAATCATCGCGAAAACCGATCTGGCCAGCATCTTCAGCTGTATTGGCATAATAAATCGTCTTGATATTAGCCCAAATAGCAGCTGATAAACACATTGGACAGGGATAACAGCTGGTATATAACACGCATTCCGATAAATCGTAGCTGTTCAGATATTGGCAAGCCTTGCGGATCGCCGTAATCTCAGCATGCGCTGTCGGATCGTTTTCGACGAGAACGCGATTATGCGCGGCAGCAACGACTTCCTGATTACGGACAATCACAGCACCAAAGGGACCACCTTCTTTTAAAACAATGTTTTCGTTGGCCTGCTCAACGGCAAGTTTCATATACTCGATTTCAGTCATATATTAAGTTTAACAATCATTCACGCGATCGTTAAGAGTGATGATGGCGTTAATTTTTCAGTAATTCGCCGTTTTTAAAATTTTGAGACTTTTCAATAATGCCAGCATCAGAGAAGCGCAGCCATTTCCCATCTTTGAGGTCATCTTTTAAATGACCGATTTGCCAAAGACGGCCTGTGTTTTTAAAAAACTGCCACTCACCCTGCATTTTGCCATCAAAAGATCCGCGAGCTTTGACTGTGCCATCCGAAAAATAATACGTCCGCTGGCCATCAGCATCTTGGAATTTGGCTTGGCCGTTTCGATAAAAATCATCGTTTTCGGCTGGTTTAACGCTTTTTGAAACAGAAGGAGCCGGCTGGTCCACTTTTTGCGATGTTTCGGGTGTTTCATCGACCAGCTTTAAAGCGGCTTTAGCCTTCGCTTCTCGGGCAGCTTTATTTGCCGCCATCGCGGCTTTCCGGCTTTTGCGCTTCAAAATCCCAGTAACAGGCATACCAAGATTTTTTTCTTTTTTTATGATATTGTCCTCGTCCATATTTAATCCAGCTCCAATCATTGAATCATGAGTTGCCGGTTTCGATGGCTATCAAGGTGATAGCCTAATTGGATCAGCGACATTGCAAACAAGTTAGTTAAAACAGGCTTCTTGCAACGATCTTAAGTTGACAACTCCTTACGCTTCATTTTAATGAATGACTCGTGTGATTGCATGGATAAACCGCTAAAATTAAAAGAAATATAGAGGAGTAAGTATGTCAGGAATCACATCACAAGATTTATTTAAATTAAAATCAGCGTCTCAGCTCACTTATGGCGATGGCAAAATTTTCTTTGTCGAGAATTTCCTTGATGCCAAGTCGAACAGTTATAACAGCACAATCAAGTCGGTCGATGAATCAGGCTTGGTACAGACCTGGGCAAACGGCAAGGGAATCAATAGCAATCCGGTTATTTTGGGGGAATCATTGTATTTTACCGCCAAGGATGATCGCAGCAAGAAAAATCAGTTGTTTACAATTAACTTAAAAGGCGGTGTTGCAACACAAGTGACTTTTGAAAAAACGGATGTCATCGATGTTTTAGCCTTATCTGATGGACACCGTCTGCTTTTTCAGACTAAGAAATCCGATATCCCCAGTAAATTTAAGACAGAAGATTTTCCAAAAACACGTCAAATGAAGCGATTAATCAGCCGTTTTGACGGTTTGGGATGGATTGATGACCAAGCCGTTTATGCAACCTTTAGTTTTGATCCCAGCACTAAAAGCAGTGTTGAGCTATTTCAAGGGAAGTATCCGATCAGTTTATTGGATATTTCATCAGATGACCGGCAATTCTTGTACAGTGCCAAAAATCTGCCGGACGATGAACAGGATTTCGGCGAAGGTATTTATGCCTATGACTTTGCTAGTAAAAAAAGCAGTTTTATTACAAAGGATGAAGCTAAAGGCCAGTTTTTTGACGCACGTTTCTCACCGGATGCCAACAAAATTCTTTTGGCCGGCGATGACGAACATCTGAGAAATAATACGAAACAGGAACTTTATCTCTACGATGTGAGCGAACAAAAACTCACAAATTTGACGCGTGAAGCTGATTTTGATTTGAGCAGCCATTTAGCAGCTGATTTTGAGCAGCAATCATCAGGCCGGGTACTAGCTTGGATTGATAATGCCAATTACTTTTTCACAGCCGCCTATCATGGCCATTCTCAGGCATTTACGGGGTCAGGCAGTCAGTTTCGCATTGTCTACAATGAATTAAACCAGATTTACGATTTCACCCTTTTACCGAATGCCCAAGTGGCTTTTTCAGTTTCGGCACAAAGCAAAGCCAACGAAATCGTCAAATTGGACTTAAAAGCAAATGCCCAATTTCAGCTCTACAACCCCAATCTAAAGTTTGAAAGTGAACACGATTATGCCAAAGTGGACCGTTTCACTTTTCAAACTGCAGACGGTTGGGATCATGATGGCTGGTATATGCATGCACTTGATCCAAAAGATAAAGAAAACGTCCCTGTTCTGCTTTATGTTCATGGCGGCCCACACGGTGCTTATGGCGAGACTTTCTTCCATGAATTTCAGGTGCACGCTAGCCACGGATATGCAATTGTTTTCGTTAATCCGCGTGGTTCAACAACTTATGGCCAAAAATTCGAGTCTGCTGTGATCGGCCACTATGGCGAAGGCGATTATACCGATGTTTTGGCTGGCCTGGACTATGCTTTAGATCATTTTCCCGAATTAGACCGCGATCACCAATACATCGCCGGCGGGTCTTATGGCGGCTTTATGACCAGCTGGGCCGTCGGGCACACTCAGCGTTTTAAAGCAGCTGTGACACAGCGGTCGGTGATTAACTGGATTTCTATGTGGGGTACTTCAGATATCGGCTGGTTCTTTAATGAGTCCGAACTTGGCCTAGGACTATATGATGAAGGCGGCTTAGCTGAATATTGGAAACGGTCTCCACTTGCCTATGCACAAAATGTCACGACACCGCTCTTGATTCAGGCTGGCGAATGGGATATGCGCTGCCCAATCGAACAATCTGAGCAATTCTACACAGCTGTCAAACAGCATGGCGGCGAAACCAAGTTTATTCGCTACCCGCAAAGTTTTCATGGTTTTTCCCGCGACGGACTGCCGAGTCTTCGGATGCAGAGATTGTCAGACATTGAAAGCTGGCTGGATTCACACAAATAATTTTTTTAGACGATTCAATTCAGAATCGTCTATTTTTTTATCCAAAAAACGTGCCAGCGGTGTAAATTGATGACGATCTTTAAAAGGCAGATCAACCGCCTTTAAAATCACTACCGTCAATTTATTTTCAGTCAAAAAAAGCTGACCGATTTCCGTAAAGCGGCCAGAAGTATGTTTCCCAGTGCGCCAGACACTCATCTCTTTGCGATTTTTAGCAAAGATAAATTGTCCCTGATCATTTTGACTGACTGGCAACCCATAAAAAAGCTGCACTTTGTACTGATTTTTTTTCATAAAAAAAGGCTAACGATTAGCCGAATAGCCCTCTTTTCTTTTGCGGCGTCACGGATTCCCCACGTGTTTCCGCGTAGTTCTGCAAGGCCTTTCTTTCCTTTTCACTCAATCTCTTCGGTACCTGCACAACAACTTTGACATAATGGTCGCCGATTCGGTTGGGATTATTAACATAAGCTGCCCCTTTACCGCGCAAGCGGAACTCGGTTCCGGTCTGCGTACCAGCCGGCACGGTCAGCTCAACTTCGCCGCGGACTGTCTTGACTGTAATCTTATCGCCCAAAGCCGCTTGCACAAAGCTGATGCCTTTTTCAGAATAAATATCCGCACCTTCTCTTTGAAAGCCATCTGCTGATTTGCCAACAACAAAAGACACATACAAATCACCATAGGGGCCGCCGTTAACACCAGCCTCCCCTTGACCAGACAAACGCATCTGCTGGCCTGTCTCAACACCTGCTGGAATCGTGACTTTGACGGCATGTTCTTTAGAACTCCCGCCCTTTTCTTGACGGACATATTTGATTTCTGTTTCTTTACCGAAAACAGCTTCTTCAAATGTCAAATTAACACGATATTGTAAATCACGTCCTTTGCGCGGTCCGTTAGGGTTGAAGCCGCCGCCAAACATTTGACTAAAGATATCACCAAAATCACCAAAATCCTGGCCATTAAAGCTGAATCCACCCTGCTGAAAACCACCGCCAAAACCATTCTGTCCGGCACCAGCGTTTGCGCCAGCCTTACCGTACTGATCATAAGCAGCCTTCTTTTGCGGATTGCCTAAGGTCTCATAAGCTTCTTGTACTTGCTTATATTTATCTTCGGCACCGGGCTCGTGATTTAAATCAGGATGATATTTCTTTGAAAGCTTCCGATAGGCATGCTTGATCTCATCTTGGCTCGCGTTTTTATCAATTCCTAGTGTGTTGTAATATTCTTCATTATCCATAATATGTAGGCCGGGATTCCCCCGGCAGTTTGATTACTTTTTGTCGTCAGGATTAACTTCTTTAAAGTCACCATCGACAGTCTTGCCATCGTCGCCTGACTTGCCGCCATTATCAGGTCCGGCCTGACCAGCTTGGCCAGCTGCACCAGACTGTGGTGCAGACTGCTGATAGAGCTTAATTGCCAAAGCTTGCGCTGCCTTTTCCAAAGCATCCTTCTTTTCTTTTAAGGTCTCAAGATTGTTAGAATCCTTGGCCTTCTTCAATTCGTCCAAAGCGTCTTGAACCGGCTTTTTATCAGCATCGCCCAGCTTGTCGCCAACATCAGTCAAAGTTTTTTCACTAGAGAAGATCAACTGATCAACTTCGTTATGCAAATCAACTTCTTCCTTCTTTTTCTTATCGGCTTCTTCGTTGGACTGAGCGTCCTTCACCATCTTGTCGATCTCTTCTTTAGAAATGCTTCCTGGATTTTGGATCGTGATCTTTTGGCTCTTGCCAGTACCTTTATCTTTAGCGGAAACAGATACAATACCGTTTCGGTCAATATCAAATGTCACTTCAATCTGTGGAATGCCACGCGGTGCGGCAGGAATATCAGACAATTGGAAATTGCCCAAAGTCTTGTTATCGGCAGCCATAGGACGTTCACCTTGCAGAACGTGAATATCAACTGCCGGCTGATTATCAGCAGCCGTTGAGAAGACTTGCGACTTAGAAGTCGGAATCGTTGTGTTGCGGTCAATCAGCTTGGTCATAACGCCGCCCATTGTTTCAATACCTAATGACAGAGGTGTGACATCAAGCAGAACAACATCTTTCACATCACCAGTAATCACAGCACCTTGAACAGCAGCGCCTAAAGCAACGGCCTCATCAGGGTTGATTGAGTGGTTAGGTTCTTTACCAGTCAATTCCTTGACTGATTCTTGAACAGCTGGAATACGTGTCGAACCACCATTTAAGATCACTTCATCAATATCAGAGAAGCTCAATCCGGCATCCTTCATGGCATTTTGGACTGGTGCCTTAGCACGGTCCACCAAGTCAGCAGTCAGCTGGTTGAATTGTGCGCGCGTCAAAGTCTTATCAATGTTCAAGTTCTGATGAATAAATGGCAACAGAATCTGAGCTTCATTGGCTGAAGACAAGGTCTTCTTAGCTTTTTCAGCTTCATCTTTCAAACGCTGCAGAGCTAACGAATCAGTTGACAGGTCAACACCATTTTCTTTTTTGAAGTCACTAACTAGCCAGTCAATCACTTTCTGATCGAAATCATCACCACCAAGGTGTGTATCGCCATTAGTTGACAAAACTTCAAAGACACCATCACCTAATTCAAGGATGGAAACATCGAAAGTACCACCACCCAAATCATAAACAAGAATCTTTTGATCCTTATCAAGCTTATCCAGGCCGAAGGCTAAAGCAGCCGCCGTTGGTTCGTTAATGATACGCTGAACATTCAAACCAGCAATTTTTCCAGCATCTTTTGTTGCCTGACGCTGAGCATCGTTAAAGTAGGCAGGCACCGTGATAACAGCATCGCTAACGGGTGTTCCTAAATAATCTTCCGCATATTTTTTGATGTATTGCAGAATCATGGCTGAAATTTCTTCAGGGCGGTATTCTTTGCCGTTGGCC
Organism: Oenococcus kitaharae DSM 17330; assembly: GCF_000241055.1. NCBI lineage: Bacteria > Bacillati > Bacillota > Bacilli > Lactobacillales > Lactobacillaceae > Oenococcus > Oenococcus kitaharae. The sequence goes on along the minus strand of NZ_CM001398.1, from coordinate 1,107,564 downwards.
TTCACACGATAGTTGCTTTCGCCCATGTGACGCTTGATTGATGAAATCGTATCAGGATTGACGATTGCTTGACGTTTTGCAACATCACCGACCTGAATTTCACCGTTTTTAAAAGCGACAACTGATGGTGTCGTCCGCCCGCCATCCGGATTTGTAATAATCTTCGGCTCATTGCCTTCCATGACGGCAACAGCTGAGTTTGTTGTTCCTAAATCGATACCAATAATTTTTGACATTTTAAGTCCTCCTTATTTTGTATAAACACTAACCATTGCCGGACGCAAAACCCGGTCATGCAATTGATATCCCCTTTGCAAAACAACTGCAATCGTATCGGCTTTTTGTTTTTCCGGATCATCAATCGGTGTCTTTTGAATCGCGTTGTGAAGTTTTGGATCGAACTGGTCACCACTCTTGCCAATCTCTGTGATGCCGTTATCACGCAGCGCATTGCTCAAAGATTTATAGGTAAGCTCAACGCCGCGGCGGATCTCTTTAGATCCTTGGTCATCACCATCATTAGCTAAAGCGCGTTCTAGATTATCAAGTGCGGGCAGAATACTTTTCGCCAAATCTTGTCCTTCATACTTCAGCATCGTCGCACGTTCCTTGCTAAATCGCTGCTGAACATTCTGCAACTCTGCTTCTGCACGATAAAATTTGTCCTCATAGTCAACAGCTGGTGCCTCTTTTTTAGCCGGCTGACCTGCCTCTTTAGCGGCTGCCTCTGTCTTAGGCTCTTCCTTAGACCCTTTGACGGCCCGCTCGATTTCTTCTTCGCTCGCGGATTTCTCTTGATTCTTAGCTTGTGATTTCTTCTTTTCTACCAAAAGTTCACCTCAATTCGTACCTGAAAATAATAAACAATATTGGTCAAATAGTCAAGATTGGTCAAACATTTTTTTTGCTATAATCGAGAATCATGCCTAAGTTATCTATCAGATTAACAAAACTGGCCGATCTGCCAGAAGTTATGCAAATTATTAATCAAGCCAAAGCGCGTTTGAAAGCTGCTGGATCTCCCCAATGGCAAGGCGGATACCCCAATGAAGATTCTTTCAAACATGATATTGCCAAAAATTGGTCCTATGTCCTGCTTGTCGATAGCCAGATAGCTGGTATCGCTGCCCTAATGCAAGAAGCTGAACCCAGTTATGCCGAAATCGAAGATGGCAGTTGGCGGGAGGCAAACAATTTGCATTATACAACAATACATCGGATTGCCATTTCTGATCAATTCTCCGGCCAACATCTGGCTAATACGTTCTTTGATTTATTAATTAAAGAGTCCAGACGACTTGGATTTAATCAGGTTCGTTTCGATACCCATCGCTTGAATTATGCCATGCAGCATTTAGCTGCCAAATTTGCCTTTGAAAAACGCGGCATTATTCGCGTTCAAGATTATCAGGATAACGCGCGTTTTGCCTATCAGCTGATCTTGCGCCCTTGATCAGACTGGCGAATTAGCGGCCAGAATTTTTTTGATCACAGATTGATCCTCGTGCAGTTTGTTGACTAGTCCTCTGACCGAATCGAACTTTTCCTGGTCGCGGACATAATCAATCCAATCAACTGCAATCGTTTCATCGTAGATATTGCCATAAAAATCAAATAAATTGATTTCGACTGTCATCGGATTATTGTCTCCGAAAGTCACGTTGTGCCCGATTGAAGCCATGCCGTTCAGCATTTTCCCTGCAAACTGCCCAGTCAAAATCTTCACTCTGACGGCATAAACAGCCGCTTTTGGAAGCAGCTGCGGCTCAATTAACTGCTGGTTCGCGGTCGGAAAACCCAAAGTCCGGCCGATTTGATTGCCTAAAACAACTCGCCCGATCGTCCGATAATCATATCCCAAGAGCCGGTTTGCATCACTGACTTTGCCAGATTGGATCAAAGAGCGGATACGTGTAGATGAAATCTTGCCGCCAGAATCATCTTGTTCGGAGACCGAGACTATCTCAAAGCGCTTCTTCGCATAAATAGGTAAATGAGCCATATCAGCCTTTTCTTTGACTGACCCGTATGTATGATCGAAACCAGCAACAAGCACTGCCAAGCCCATTTTTGCAAGGTAATGATCGACATAAGTCTGTGCAGGTTGTTGGCCGAAAGCCAAACTATAATCAATCAGAAAAACTGTATCAACTTGCATCTCGGCAAACTTCTTTAACTTTTCCGGCAACGGCAGAATTGGTGCTTTTAAACTAGCGTCGTCCTGATAAAAACTAGCAGGCGATTGCCGATAAGTCAGCACCGCCAATTTCAAAGATCTCTGCTCGGCAATTTGCTGAGCACGCCGAATAACAGCCTGATGGCCCAAATGCAGCCCATCAAAATAACCCACCGCTAAAACAAATTGATGATCTTGGTCCGATTGATAAATATTGGGAAATTGTAAATTAATGACTTTCATGAAGCAGCATTTTTTCAGGCCGGTACAGGCCCTGATCCTTTTTATAAATTGCCTGCATGGATTGATCATAAAAAATTCTAACAAGCGGCGCATCCGTTTCCAAGTCCCTTAGCCAAGCACCATGCCGGACTAATTGCCAATCAGCCTGCTTAATTGCCACCATTGGCAGCTGTTTTAACAACTTTTCCAGGGGGATAATGAATTGATCCGGATGGGGATTTTTCAATAATTCTTCTAGCGGCACAGCTTGATCAACACGATAACCATCGGCAGCTAGCCGACGCAATTTTTTCATCACGGCCGGTACAGCCATGCTGGCACCAATATCTTCGACCAGCGTTCGAATATAAGTCCCTTTTGAAACAGTTGCCGTAAAACTCAGGTACTGCCGGCCAGCGCCTTGATCAAAATGCGACGCGCCAATCTGGTCGAGCTGGCTAATTGTAATACTCCGAGCCTCCCGTTCAACAGTCTGCCCTTTTCTAGCAAGATCGTAAAGTCTTTTGCCATTGATTTTAATCGCTGAATACATGGGCGGCACCTGGAGATTTTGCCCAAGAAAAGTGGTCAGAGTCTGTTGCAGCTTCAGCTCGCTGATTGGCTTTTTTAACGGCAGCGTCTCAATAATCTGGCCATCAAGATCCTGCGTATCGGTCTTGATACCCAAAATCATATCAGCACAATATTGTTTTTCGGATTGCTGAAGAAAATCGATCAATTTAGTCGCTTTTCCCAAAACAATGACTAACAGCCCAGTGACCGAGGGATCTAAAGTCCCAGTATGCCCAACTTGTTTCTGATGAAAAACCTGCCGCATTTTTGAAACGACATCAAAGCTCGTCATGCCGGCAGGTTTATCGATTAAAACAATTCCGTTGTACACGCGGTCTTTCTCCTTGATGATCTAAAAATGATCTACGATACAATATTACTTCAAAAGCGAATTCAGCCAAAGAAAAAAGCGGGAATCAATCCCGCTTTTAATTTGGAAAAAGTTATTCTTTTCCAGCATTCTTAATGATATCTTCTTGCACATTACGAGGTACGGCTTCGTAATGGTCGAAGAACATCTGGAAAACACCACGTCCTTGAGTTGCTGAACGCAAAGTCGTTGTATAACCGAACATTTCGGCCAAAGGCACTTTAGCAGTCACAGTCACTGAATTACCGTGTGTTTCCTGGTCTTCAATCATGCCGCGACGAGCTGAAACATGGCCCATCACGTCACCCAGATTGTCAGTTGGTGTCACAATCGAAACCTTCATAATCGGTTCAAGAATCACAGCACCGGCAGTCTTGGCTGCTTCACGCAAAGACATGGAGGCAGCAATCTTAAAGGCAGCTTCAGAAGAATCGACTTCATGGTAACTTCCATCATAGAGCTTGGCTTTCAAATCAACCAATGGATAGCCGGCCAAAGGACCAGACTGCATGGCTTCTTTCAAACCTTGTTCGACGGCTGGAATGTATTCACGCGGAACAACACCACCGACAATGGCATTATCAAATTCAAAGCCCTTGCCTTCGTCATTAGGACCAAATTCGATCCAAACATCACCATACTGGCCTTTACCACCAGACTGGCGGATGTACTTGCCTTGCGCCTGAACAGTCTTTGTAAAGGCCTCACGGTAAGCAACCTGCGGCGTACCAACATTGACATCAACATTGAACTCACGACGCATACGGTCAACCATAATGTCCAAGTGCAGTTCACCCATACCAGAAATCAATGTTTGGCCAGTCTCTGGATTAGTCTCGGCATGGAAGGAAGGGTCTTCTTCAGAAAGCTTCTGCAGGGCCTCAGCCATCTTTTCCTGATCAGCCTTTGTCTTTGGCTCAACAGCCATTTGGATAACGGGGTCAGGGAAGTCCATTGATTCAAGAACCAGCGGATGGTCAACAGCCGTGAGTGAATCTCCGGTAGATGTTGACTTCAAACCAATTGCAGCAGCAATATCACCGGAAAAGACCTCATCAATCTCAGTACGGGTAATGGCATGCATCTGCAACAGACGGCCGACACGTTCACGCGTATCTTTGGTCGTATTTTGCACATAAGAACCAGACTTCAAAGTTCCTGTGTAGACACGCAAGAAAGTCAAACGGCCGACATAAGGGTCTGTCATAATCTTAAAGGCTAAAGCAGCGAAAGGCTTCTTATCATCGGCGATTAAGTCGACTTCTTTGCCCGTTTCAGGATCAGTCGCCGTATAAGGACGGACTTCCAATGGTGATGGCAAATAGTTAACCACCGCATCCAGCATCAGCTGAACACCCTTATCTTTATAAGCAGAACCAGCAAGTACTGGATAGAACTTCAAAGCCAAAGTGGCACGACGGATAGCAGCTTTCAGATCGGCAACAGAAATTGTTTCCTCACCAAGGTACTTCTCCATCAATTCATCATCAACATCAGCAACCGCTTCAATTAACTCTTCACGCTTTTCTTCAACTAGATCCTTCAAATCATCAGGAATTGGGCGGGTCTCCCACTCCGTTCCCAATTTATCATCCGGATACCAGGCTTGACGCTCGATTAGATCAATCACACCAGCGAAATCATCTTCGGCACCGATTGGCCACTGAATAGCTTTGGCATTAACATCCAGGCGTTCCTTTAAGGAATCGACAGACATCTGAAAATCGGCACCCAATTTGTCCATTTTGTTAACAAACACAAGACGCGGTACCGAATAAGTCGTTGCCTGCCGCCAAACTGTTTCAGTCTGTGGTTCAACACCGGCCGCACCATCCAAAACAGCGATCGCACCATCCAAAACACGCAGAGAACGTTCAACTTCAATCGTGAAGTCCACGTGTCCTGGTGTATCGATAATGTTGACACGGTAAGGCGTATCCTTCCATTGTTCGTGGAAACCATGCCAAATGGCAGTCGTGGCAGCGGATTGAATCGTGATACCACGTTCCTTTTCCTGATCCATGAAGTCCATCTGTGAAGCACCATCATGGGTTTCACCAATTTTATGAATTTTACCCGTGTAATAAAGGATACGCTCGGTCGTTGTCGTCTTACCGGCATCGATATGAGCCATGATCCCAATATTGCGGGTCCTCTCTAGAGGGAATTCGCGAGTAGCAGCCATATTATCTCCTTTTATTACCAACGATAATGGGCAAAGGCACGGTTCGCCTCGGCCATTTTATGCGTGTCATCGCGCTTCTTGACTGAAGCACCGGTGCCGTTGGCGGCATCTAGAATTTCTTTGGATAAACGCTCTTCCATTGTCCGCTCAGAACGCAAACGCGCATACTGCACAATCCAGCGGAGTCCTAAGGTCGTACGCCTTTCTGGACGAACTTCGATAGGTACTTGATAGTTAGAACCGCCGACACGGCGTGCTTTAACTTCCAAGACAGGCATCACATTTTCCATGGCTTGCTGGAAAACTTCGACTGGATCGTTACCAGTCTCAGCTTGGATACGCTCAAAAGATTTGTAAAGAATCGATGAGGCCGTACCGCGCTTTCCATCAAGCATTAACTTGTTGATCAAACGACTAACAAGTTTTGAATTATAAATTGGATCTGGCAACACTTCTTGTTGCTTTGTATAAGCTTTTCTAGGCATTGGTCTACTCCTTTACTTCTTTGGACGCTTTGCGCCGTATTTAGAGCGTCCATTCATACGGCCGTCAACGCCGGCAGTATCAAGGGCACCACGAATAATATGATAACGAACACCAGGAAGATCCTTAACACGTCCGCCACGAATCAGAACAACGGAGTGTTCCTGAAGGTTGTGGCCGATTCCTGGAATGTAGGCTGTCACTTCATATTGGTTGGAAAGACGAACACGAGCGTACTTACGCAAAGCAGAGTTCGGCTTTTTTGGCGACATGGTTCCGACACGTGTCGCAACACCACGCTTTTGCGGCGCAGTATTTCTAGTTTGCTTTTTGGACATTGAGTTATATCCAAAGTTCAAAGCTGGGACCTTAGACTTGAATGTCTTGGGCTTACGAGGCTTGCGAACTAATTGGTTAATAGTTGGCATATATTTCTCCTAAAATAATTGAATAATACTGGGTATTTCTTGCTTTTTTAAGTGCCTGTCCACAGTACCAGGCGTGTCCTAATTTGGACTTTAAAAAATGCTTTAAACCGCACAAAAGCGCAAGAAAGCACGGAACTAGTATATAACACCCGGCCTTCAGCCGTCAACCGTTTGTTTCCATTAAACATTAGCAGACCGCAAATTTTTCATAATGGCCCATTTCCACTAAAATAGAGCTATGAATACACAACCATTGGCCTATCGCATGCGGCCGGAAAAAATCGAAGAAGTTGTCGGCCAGCAGCATTTGATCGGGCCAGGTAAAATTATCTGGCGCATGGTACAGGCACATCGTCTATCTTCTATGATACTATATGGCGCTCCTGGGGCTGGAAAGACTTCTATCGCTTCGGCGATTGCCGGTTCTACAGATCTCTCCTTTCGAATTTTAAATGCTGCCACAGATGGCAAAAAAGAATTGCAGGAAGTGGCCGAAGAAGGCAAAATGTCTGGATCGGTCGTGCTTTTATTGGACGAAATTCATCGTTTGGACAAGACGAAACAAGATTTTCTGCTGCCCCATCTGGAATCTGGACGAATTATTTTAATCGGTGCGACTACAGAAAATCCTTATTTATCTGTCACGCCGGCCATCCGCTCCCGCTGCCAGATTTTCCAAGTCCAGCCCCTATCTAAAGACGATATTAAAAAGGCTGTCGATCGTGCTTTGTCCGATAAAAAAAGAGGCCTGGGCAATTATAATGTTAAATTGGATCCTGACGCTGAAAACCAATTGGCTACCGCCACAGACGGCGATCTGCGAAGCTCGCTCAATGGTTTGGAACTAGCTGTGCTTTCAACTAAGCCCGTTGGCGATAAGAAAGAAATTCACATCACTCTGCCAATCATCGAAGAAACGATCCAACGCAAATCAATGTCAGGTGATAAAAACGGCGACGCCCATTACGATGTCATTTCGGCCTTTCAAAAATCAATACGAGGTTCGGATGCTGATGCCGGCATTTATTATTTAGGCCGAATTTTAGAAGCCGGCGACTTGGCCATCGCAGCCAGACGCCTACTAGTTATCGCCTATGAAGATATCGGCTTGGCTAACCCCAATGCAGCTGCACACGCTGTTCAAGCCGTTACCGCTGCTTTGCAATTGGGTCTTCCCGAAGCGCGTATCCCCTTGGCAAACGCGGTTATCGAGCTGGCCTTGTCGCCTAAATCAAATTCCGCTTACATGGCGATTAACCAGGCGATGGAAAAAATTGAAAGCAGCAGCACTGGCGATGTGCCGATTCATCTGAAAAACACACGTAATTGGGGCAAATCCAAAGACGAACAAATCGATTACCTCTATCCGCATGATTTTCCCAATGACTGGGTGGCCCAACAATACCTGCCTGATAAGATCAAAAACCAGCAGTTTTTCCAAGCTAAAGGCAATTCCAAATTCGAACAAGGACTGTTTGATACCTATAAGCGCTTAAAGGAAAGCCAAAGAAAGGGTCTGAAACAGTGACGGAACTGCTGACGGTCACAAGCCACAATAGTTTTGAACTCATCGAAAAGAAATCACGTTTTATAGCCGAAATCTTTCCGATTGAAAGTGAAGAAACAGCTAAAAATGCAATTGCAAATGTACAGCAGAACAATCGCGAAGCCAACCATGTCGTCTTCGCCTATACATTAGGATTAAAATCAGAAACCCAAAGGGAAAGCGACAACGGTGAACCCAGCGGCACAGCCGGCAAACCCGTTTTGGATGTTATTGTGAAAAATAATTTAGTGAATGTGTTAATCACCGTGACGCGTTATTTTGGCGGGATTAAATTAGGTGCCGGCGGCTTGATTCGCGCTTATTCAGGAACTGCTGCCAAAGTCGTTGAACAGACAAAGATTTTTCAGTTAGTGCTGCAAGACAAGCTAGCTGTTACAGCTGATTATGCATCTTTGGATCGTTTGCAATATTTTATCCAGCAGCATCACGCTGAAATAACTAAAAGCGATTATGGTCAACAGGTTAACGTCACTTTATTGATCCCGACGGCAGACAGCAGTCGTTTTCAAGAGGAACTGATCAATTTGTTTTCGGCTAGAATAGGTATTAAAAAAATAGCTGAAATTTTGTCCCCCACGCCGATCAAGCACTAGTTCTGAGAAAACATTTGTCCAAACAAGCTGATATAATAGAACACGTGCTTGGCTGTACGCGTCTGGCTTAACTTTCAGTTTTTGCCTTACAACTACTGACCCGGGAACAGCGGTGATTGTCCAAGGCAGGCCTTTTCACTTGGAAACCTGCAGCATGAACTTAGTTCCCACTTTTCAATTAGGGGTCAAAATCTGCAAGCCGGCTAACGGCAGCATCGGTGCGGCATTCGTCTATGGACGGGTGCTTTTTTTTATCTGAAAATGTAGAATCAAAGTTATGATTATTGTCGGTATTATTCTCGTATGCATCGATTTGGCTTTGGGCGGTTATCTGGTTAGCCAGCAGAAAAAATTATTCATTTGGGATGTTGAACAGTTTCCACAGATCAAAAAAATCACCTTGCATAATGGTATCCCCTTGCTTCTCTTAGCGCTCGTGGCTATCGCGGGCGTTTTAACTAACAATCGTATCCTGCTGCTATTGACGGCAATTGCCAGTATGATATTTGCCTGGGTTTTTCTCTATCAACTAAATAAATTAATCAATACGCCAAAATAAAAAAGAAGCTTGAGGCTTCTTTTTTTATGACCGCAAATTCTGGCGAATCTGGGCTTTCATGAAGAGACGGGTGGCATCATATTCGATATCATCGATCATCTTGTTATAAGTACTGAAGGCAGCTGTCTGATACTCGATTAATGGGTTGTACTGGCCATAAGAACGTACCATGACAGATTGGCGCAGACGATCCATATCATCAATATGCTGCATCCAATGCTGATCAATGGCACGCAGCATGATCGTCTTTTCAAAATTGACCATCTGCGTCTTATCGGTCAGTGTATCCTGCTTAGCAAAGAATTCACGGTTAGCCAGTTCATATAGCAAATGCTTAATCTGGTCAGCTGTTTTACCATTCAAATCAGGTACCGTAACTTGGCCTTCGTTATCCAAAGCATTATCAACAAAATCAACAATCGCCAGCAAATCCCAATCTTTTTCGGCACCAGTCGTATGAGCATTCACCACGCGGTCAATCGTCCGATAGACCATTGGCAGGAAAATCCCCTTCAAAGATTCAGTGGACTTCATAATCTGAGTTCTTTCATCATAGATGATTTCGCGCTGCTGGCGCATGACATCATCATATTGGAGCACTTGTTTACGTGTATCGTAGTTATTGCCTTCAACACGCCGCTGGGCGGATTCGACAGAACGTGAAATCATCGGATTTTTAACAACTGAGTCATCATCATCCATGTTCATGCGCTGCATCAATTTCTTGATACGGTCGGCACCGAAACGAACCATCAAATCATCTTCCAAACTCAAATAGAAACGGGAAAATCCTGGATCCCCCTGACGGCCGGAACGGCCACGCAGCTGATTATCAATTCGACGGGATTCGTGACGTTCAGTACCGATGACAGCCAAACCACCTAATTGCGCAATGCCGGGACCTAATTTGATATCAGTACCACGACCGGCCATGTTGGTCGCAATCGTCACAGCACCGCGCTGGCCGGCTTGAGCAACAATTTCGGCTTCCCGAGCGTTATTTTTCGCATTCAGCACATTATGCTGAATACCTTTTTTAACAAGCATCTGAGAAAGCAGCTCTGAAGTATCGACTGACACAGTCCCAACAAGAACAGGCTGTCCTTTAGCATGCAAACGCTCAATCTCGTCAACAACAGCCTTAAACTTGCCTTTCAAACTAAAATACAGAACATCTGGTTCATCAACACGACGGACTGGTTCGTTGGTCGGAATCTGAACAACATCCATGTTATAGATCTCTTTCAGCTCTTCTTCTTCAGTCTTAGCTGTACCGGTCATACCGGAAATTTTCTTATACATTCTAAAGAAATTCTGCAGTGTGATTGAAGCCAGCGTCGTACCTTCACCTTGAATCTGAACGCCTTCTTTAGCTTCAAAAGCTTGGTGCAGGCCGTCTGACATACGCGTCCCTTCAGAGATACGGCCAGTAAACTGATCAATTAACTTAACTTCGCCATCACGAACAACATAATCCTTATCACGGAAGAAGGAATAGTTGGCCCGCAAGGCCGTCTCAATAAAGTGAGCTAAGGCAACGTTATCGTCCCCATACAGATTGTCCGTGTTGAAAAATACTTCGGCCTTGTGAATACCTTGATTCGTCAGCATGGCTGTCTTTTGTTCTTCATCGACTGTATAATCCTGATTTTCGCCTTCATCCAGAGTCTTGACAAAACGATCGGCACGCTGGTAAAGCAGATTTACATTATCAGATGAACCGCCGATAATCAGAGGTGTTCTAGCTGAATCAATCAAAATCGAATCAGCCTCATCGATCAGAACATAATTCAATGAACGGATGACACGCTCGTCCAAAGACTGTGCCATATTATCTCGCAGATAATCAAAACCAATCGCAGAATTGGTCGTATAAGTGATGTCGCAGGCAAAAGCGGCACGTTTTTCTTCTGGCGACATATCGTTTAAATTGACGCCAATCGTCAAACCAAGCCACTTATAGACTTGCCCCATTTCTTCAGCTTGATACTGTGTTAAGTATTCATTGACCGTGACAACATGCACGCCTTGAGCCGGCAAAGCATTCAAATAAACCGGCATCGTGGCTGTCAGCGTCTTTCCTTCACCAGTCTTCATTTCAGCAATGTTACCGCCATGAAGGACGGCACCGCCGATGATCTGAACTCTAAAGGGATAAAGACCCAAAACACGTTTGTCAGCTTCGCGCACAACTGCAAAAGCCTCTGGCAAGAGCTGATTCAACGTCTCCCCGGAAGCCAGCCGCTGCTTGAATTCTGTTGTCTTAGCCTGCAGCTGCTGATCGGACAAAGCTGCCATCTGATCAGCATAGGCCTCTGTCAAATCAGCCAAATGCTCGTATTTGCGTAACTGGCGTTTTGGATTTTCAATTATTTTTCTAACTGGATTTACCAAACTTGCCCCCCTGCCAAAAATTGGCACAATTTCACTGATAAATATTATAGCAAGACTTGGCTGATTATCCTAACGTGCTAGGCTGATCGTTGATATTTTCTTAGCGCCAGCTTCATATAAACAAGCTGCAGCCTGATGCAGCGTCGTCCCTGTTGTGTAAACGTCATCCAGTAGGATGATCTCATTCTCAGCACAATCTTTGTTTTTCAAGAAAAATAGATTGGCTTTATTTAGACGATCCCGACGGTCTAATTTTGAAGTCTGTTTCTTATCAGCTACATACAGGATATCGTTCCGCATCTTTTTTTCAGCGAATGCAAATAGTCCTTTTACTTGATTAAAGCCGCGTTCGCGCATCGTTTGACGGCTAACCGGGACCGATATGACTAATGCAGATTGTGAAATTTGCTTGCCAAATTTCTCTTTGAGTTCTGAAGAGAACGCGCTTCGAAGGCGATAATCACCTACAAACTTATACTGATGCATAAAATCCTTTAGAAAACTGTCATAACTTAAAAGTGCGCGATTGGTTAAAACGAAATCGTATTTTGTCCGCCAGATCCGGCAATCAGCACATAACTCAACTTGGCTGGGACGGCCGCAATCCTGACAAATAGGCCCTTGAATGTAATGACAGCGGTTTTTACATGGCGAACATAGCGGGTCAATCACGCTGTTTCCAAATAGCCAGTCTGAAAAACTGCCGCTAGTCTGATACGCACTACCGCAAAGCAGACAATAACTACTGACCATCACGTTGTGCCTGCCCTTTTTGATTCATGAAAACAATCTGCGCTGCAGCCGCCTTTAAAGCACGTGTCTGTTCTTCTATGAAAGCTAACACGAGGCCGGTTTGGCGATCATTGTTGCGCCCAACACGGCCGGCAATCTGTACAATTGCATTGGTCGAAAAAATCTCATCATCAGCACCAAGAATTAACACATCAATACCGGGAAAAGTCACACCCCGTTCTAAAATCGTCGTTGTGACAAGAAACTGCACGCTTTTATCCCGCATCTGCTGCACTTTTTCCTTGCGTTGCGGGTCGGCTGCATGCACGGCCAGGCCTTTAATATCAGTAATCTTGCTAATCGCTTTTAAAACTGGTGCTAAATCTTTCACCCGCGGCAAAAACAATAGAAAACGCTGTCCGCTGCCTGCGTAAAGCAGAATTTGATCAACTAATTTCTTGGGCAGCCGGCCCTTGGTTAATTGTTTGTGCCAATCTCCGATCCGAGTAAAAGTTAAAACTGGCAATAAGTGGCCATGAAAACGCAGAGGCAGAAAAGAAGCGGGCAGCTGTTTTTGACGATACTCTTTGATCAGTTGTGCAGTCGGTGTCGCTGTTAGATAGATCGTGGACGATTGGGGCTTTTTGGCCTTTTCAGCTGCAAAAGCCAGCATTGGGTCGCCGCGAAAAGGAAAAGAATCAACCTCGTCTATAATCAGCAGATCAAAGGCTTCTTTGAACTTTAGCAGTTGATGAGTCGTTGCCAGAACAAGCTTTGTATAATGATATTTTTCGGGTGTATCACCATATAAAAGCAGGAGATCCAAGTCTGAAAAAGCGGACCGCAGACGCGGAGCCAGTTCTAAAATGACATCAATCCGCGGTGAAACCATGGCAACTCGTTTGCCTTGTTTTAAAGCGTGATTAATAGCCGGAAAGATCATTTCCGTCTTGCCTGCGCCTGTTACTGCCCAAACCAGCCTGTCCTGCCCCGAATCAATTGATTCAATAATTTCAGAAGCGACCTGCTGCTGTTTACCAGTTAAAGTTCCCTGCCAAGTCAGCCAGCTTTGACCATTTCGGGCATCAGCTGCAGGTTCTTTGGCCCAGTGAAAACAGGCCAAACTGCTATTGCGGCCCATCTGCAGACAAACTGTACAGAAAAATTCGCCATTGGGTAAATCAGCGTGATTTTTTTGGCCGCAGCGATAACAATGTCCCTGTTTATCAAAAGGCGGCAGAACTTGGATTTTAGCGTCCTCGGCTGAATCAAAACGCGATTTCAAACATAAACGGCCATAATAATCTGAAATGTCTGTCACAATCTTTAGTACGCAAAAAAACGCCGTAGACAAAAAAATCTCCCAGTTTCGGAAGATTTATCTTAAATTAAGTCATGTCGACAGGTGTCTTTTTGTCGGCGTCAGCAACAGCTGCCTGCCCTAAAAGATTCAAATAATGGAAGGGCCGGTCGAATTGTGGCTGGAAAAGCATATCGAGAAAAGCCAGGTCATCAATTGTATTCTGATTTTGAATCATCGCGGAAATCGTGTTAGCCGACTGTGAGACGTCATAATCACTCATCAGCTGTGCGCCTAGAATGCGCCGGTTTTCCGGATTGTAGACTAATTCCATCAGGACAGGTGTCGTTGATGGCATAAATTCTGGCCGATAATTATCCTCTAAGATAACAAAGGCAGCCGGAATGTTCAGCGCTGAGGCCAATTCCCAAGTCATGCCGGAAGATACAATTGTTTTATCAAACAGCATCAAACCGGATGTGGATTGGGTACCCATGTCTTTTTTAGTGTTGCCAAACAAATTAATGCCTACGAGAATGCCTTGGCGGACAGCATTAGTTGCTAGTGGAATATAGGCTTGCCGGCCGCTTGGATTGTAGCGGACAGCAGCGGCATCCCCAGCTGCATAGATATCAGGGTCCGATGTCTGCATGTAGACATTTGTGACAATCGAGCCGTCTTGATTCATGTCAACCAACCCTTTGACCAAAGCGGTATTTGGTCGAAAGCCAACACACAGAATCACCATGTCGGCTGCATAACGGCCCTGATTTGTTTCGACAACAACTTCTTCGCCATTGTCAGAAAAAGACTTCACCATTTGGCCAAGCGCTAGTCGAATGCCATGTGCTTTGAAATCTTCTTCAACACGATCCGTGATTTCGGAATCAAAATATTTATTTAAAATCCTTGGCAGGCCATCAATCAGTGTGACTTCATGGCCAGTCTTATTGAAGGCTTCGACTAATTCTGTGCCAATATAGCCGCCGCCTATTACGACAATTCTCTTGGCATCCTTGGCCTTTTCCCAGAGAACCTGGGCATGTTCCCAGTTTTTGCACAAATAAATATCTGGATGATCAATACCGTCAATTGGCGGCACGATGGGCCAAGAACCTGTGGTAACGACTAATTTATCGTAGTGATCCTCAAAGACTTCGCCGGTCTGCAGATTTTTAACTGTGACAGTATGCCGACTGTTATCGACAGCCAAGACATCGTGCCGCAGTTTCATATCTGCGCCAAGTTCAGTCAAAGCTTCCGGGCTTGAGTAAAAGAGTCCCTGCGGGTCTTTGATTTCGCCTCCTAAATATAAAGCAATGCCGCAAGACAAAAACGATACATTATCATGGCGCTCATAAACAGTTACTTTTGTTTCGGGGTGGTCTGCAAGTATCTGTTCAACAACCGTCGTTCCGGCATGCGTACTGCCAATTACGATTACTTTCATAGCAATGCTCCTCAACAAAATCGCTTAACGATTTGTTATGTCTTTAGTTATGTGCGTTTCCCAACACAGCTTAATTTTCTCATAGTCATAATGAAAGCGCAAACATTCAAGATCACGCTTGACGCAAGCACGAGTTTCAAAAAACTGCCGAAAAGCCTTTAACCAGGCGTTCAAAAGTGTTAGTTTAATACTACTTACATAAAAATAAGTGAAAAAATTAACTAGGAGGTCATATGTCACGTAAACTTGCAATCATCGGCGTTGGTCATGTCGGTTCAACGGTCGCTCATCAGATCGTTGCCGGCGGATTGGCTGATGATTTGGTCTTGATTGATACGAATGAAGCCAAAGTCCAAGCAGATGCACTGGATTTTGAAGATGCTATGGCAAATCTGCCATATCATACAAATATTTTTGTGAACGATTACAGCCAGTTGGAGGATACAGATATTATTATTTCGTCATTGGGCAAAATCAGTTTGCAAGACAACAAAAATGACGACCGTTTTGCCGAACTGCCTTTCACAAGTCAAGAAGTGATCGGTGTTGCTAACGAAATCAAAAATTCCGGTTTCAAGGGCTTAATTATCACAATTACCAACCCTGTTGACGTAATTACGTCTATTTATCAGCAAGTAACCGGGCTGCCGAAAAATCATGTTCTTGGCACTGGTACCCTGCTGGATTCATCTCGTATGAAACGGTCTGTTGCCAAAAGCCTGAAAATCGATCCACGTTCCGTTGTTGGCTATAACTTAGGCGAACACGGTAACTCGCAATTCACAGCTTGGTCAACTGTCCGCGTATTGGGCAAGCCGATCCTCGGTATCGCTGAAAAAAGCCATTTGGATTTGGATGCTATTAACGATGAAGCCAAACATGGCGGTTTTACAGTCTTTCGCGGAAAGAAATACACGAATTATGGTATTGCCAGTGCTGCCACACGGCTCTATTCCGTCATTATGAGCAATGCTCTGACAGAATTGCCGGTCTCTAACTACCGTGCTGAATACGGATCTTATTTGTCCTACCCAGCAATCGTTGGACGCGATGGCATCGTCGCTCAGCTCCAATTAGATCTGACTCAAGACGAGCTGGACAAGCTGCAAGTTTCTGCTAACTTTATCAAGTCGAAGTATGCCGAAACAATGAACGCAAAATAAGCAAGTAAAAACCGGTCAGCGTTTGATTCGTGAGAACGTTAACCGGTTTTTTGTTTGGCCAAATAAAGATGCCGCGATTTTATAAAGTATCGCCTTGTGCACGAAGAAGTGCGCCCAGTGAAGGCTGCTTTTTCGGATCAATATGGAAGGCTGTTGCATATTGATCAACTGTTTTTTGATCATAAAGTTCAGGATCTAGAGGCATAAAGTCGGTCGGAATCGGATCATCTGATTGAATGACCGCGTTAACAACGATCGGCTTTTTATTGCCGGCAGCCTGCAGTTTTTGAATTTCAGCAAATGTTTTTGCAACATCAGCAATTGTTTTAACAGTGAAACCGATCGCGCCAAAACCTTCAGCAACCTTGGCCCAGTCGGCATCAGTCAAATCAACACCATAAAAATGCTGCTTGGTCTGGACCTGCTCATGGTAAATAAAACCAAAACGCTGATTTGAAAAGACCACATTGATGACAGGCAGCTGATAACGAACCTCTGTGATCAAGTCAGGGGCAACCATTGCAAAACCGCCATCCCCTGAAAATGACCAGGCCTGGCTGTCCGGCACACTCAAAGCTCCTGCAAGACCAGCAGGCAGGCCAAATCCCATCGTGGCAAACAATCCAGAAATGGCAAAACGCTGCTCGTGGTTCATCGGAACGCCGCGAACACCCCATTCAGACACATTTCCTGTATCAACGCCAAATGTGTCTTTCGGCCCGGAAATTTCAGCAACTTTTTTCATTACCGTCTCCGGGTTTAAGCCATGACTGTCATCTTCAGCGAGATCATCAAGCCAAGTCAACCAATTTTTCCGGTTTTCGCGATTAGCTTTCAGCCAAACGCCTTCAGGCAGTGTCTCACCTGTCGCAATCAAATCCTGCAGATAGCTTTTGGCATCGGAAATAACGGCATAATCGACATCAACCGTTTTACCAATATCAAAGGGATTGTTGTTAACTTGAATAATCTTAATATTTTTCGGCCAGAAACGCGCGAATGGAAATTCGGATGCCAAAAAGAGGATTAAATCCGCGTGCTGCAAGGCTTCAAACCCAGACTTGCTTCCCAAGCGGCCAAAAGTACCGATGGAATTAGGGTGATCTGTGCTAATGACGCCTGTAGCCGGAACTGTGTTGATAACCGGGATCGAGAATTGCTCAGAAAACTTTTCCAAAACATCTCGTGCGCCCAGCAAACCACGGCCAGCATAAATCAAAGGGTGTTTGGCTGCTTTAATCATGGCAAGCGTATCCGTGATCGCTTTAGGATCGACTGTCTGAGAAAAATTATTGGCAACCACTTTCGGCGTCTTGGCCGGCTCGTAATCAATCTCGGCTTCAGCTAGATTTTCAGGAATCACAACGACTGCAACACCCTTTTGCCGATAAGCCTCGCGAATCGCCTGATTAATCACATAGGGAATCTGTTCGGCGGTCGTGATTGTCCGATTGTAAACGGCCACATCGCTAAACATGGGTACTTCATCGAATTCTTGGAAATAGTTCGTATTCATTGTTGCTTGGGGTACTTGGCCAACCAAAGCCAACAAAGGCACGTGATCCATTTTGGCATCGTAAAGGCCGTTGAATAGATGTGTTGCGCCAGGGCCGGCAGAACCAAACGCAACACCAATTTTACCCGTATATTTAGCATCAGCCGAAGCCGCGATGGCGCCGACTTCTTCATGGCGTACCTGAATATACTTGACACTGGCTTTTTCGAGAAAGAGCCCTTCGACCGTATGGTTAATCGAACCGCCCGGAATACCGTAAACGTGGTCCACGCCCCAATCTTCCAAAGTCTTAATCAGTGCTTGACCAGCAATCATTTTTGTCATACTTATCTCCTTATTAAAAAAAATAAAATATCATATTCTGCCAATTTCAAAGCAGATAGCCGTCAGTTAGAACGGCAAAGCGGTCAATGCGAGGTATTTAAAAATTGGTAACTAGGAAAACAGCTTGTGCTATTTTCAAACACATCTCCAATGACATGGAAAAGTATAGCTCATATGTAAGCGCTGTCAATAATGTGCACTTTGTAACAGAAAAATTTTTGAAAAGGCTAAAATTCAGCGTTTCAAACGATAAATAGATTCAGTCGATAAGTTGTTGAAAACTTGTTGGTTAATTACCTTTGCGCGCTGCCAATTGCCTTGATTAATAAAGAAAATAGCGAGTTTTTGTGCGTCTGGCGAAATATCAACCAGCAAATAAAAACCATTGTCAGCACCATGCGCATAAAAATGGCCAGAAGCACCATAATACAGTCCGGCACGATACTTCACAAAACGATTCGGCAGCAGCGAGGCTGTTGTTTCAGGCGATAACAGTTTGGATTGCAGAATCGCATCCAATATTTTGTAGTAATCAAAAACATTGGCATACATATCGCCCGCCCCAAGATCACTGGACAACAACAAGTCGCGCGACCGCTGCCAGCCGGCCTGTCCTTGGCTGCTGATACCGGCCGGTTTTACCAAAGCTGTATTAGCAGGCAACCGATTCCAGAAAAAAGTATGTTGCAGATGCAAAGGACGAATCAAATCTTCAATCACATTCTGAGAATATGTTTGCTGTGTCCGCTGTGCAATAATGCCAGCCAGCAGAATATAATTGGCATCCGTATAATGCCAGTAGAATCGTCCTGTCGAGACAAGGTGGCTCAGGCAAAACGCAATCTGCTGATTTTCATCAGTCAAAAGGGCGTTTGGACGCATTTCCCCCATCCAAATACCAGATTTGTGTTCCAAAAGCATCTCAATCGTGATCTGACTAGAAAAAGGAACCGAGGGATAAAAATCGCTTAGCCTGTCTTTAAGATTGAGCCTGCCTTGGTCTATCAGACGGCCAACAATCAAAGCTGTTACAGCTTTTTGCAAAGAAGCAATTGGGAACAGGCCGTCTAAACTATTCGGTGTCTTAGCAAGATTATCAGCCTGGCCAAAAGCCATTGACTGCAGGCCCGACCGCCCATGATTGCTCACCAATAATTCTCCTTGCATATGCTGTGATTGAACCAATTGTTGAATCGCAGCCAGCTGTTCTTCGTAAAGCCCGCTGCTCCCCTTGACGGTCATTTGGCTAAACGAATTTCGCGGCTGGCTGGCAAAAACGGTTCTGGCAGCCTTTCCGGTCATGACATAGCAAGATGCAAAAGAAAGCAGCAGGCTAAAAAATACAGACGTTAATTCAGATGAGGAAACATGCATCATTGAACGCTGAGACCTAGTTGTTTTCGGATTAACAAACACATTGAGTATCTTAACAAAACTTTTTGACGGCAGTGAACCCTATTGACAAGCCCTCAGCGTTCCGATAAGATGTCAAGTGAAATTAACCAGCATGTTATTATCTAACAAAACAACTTTATCCATGGTCAGCTGCTGCTGCGGATCGCGTCTTGAGCGATTCGTTGTTTCTTGTTGTCCTGAAAATTGTTGTTTATAACTTTTAGCCAATAAAATAATCAAAGAATCAGTTATCAAGACGCAAATTCCGAAAAAGAATCTGCGTCTTTTATTTTGAAGAAATTTAGTAGGAGCTAAAAATGCTAGTAGATAATGTGTACCAATTAATCGGCCGGACACCACTTTTAAAGATCAATATCCAGGTGCCGAAACACAGCCGAATTTACGCCAAATTAGAAATGTTCAATCCCGGCGGCAGCGTCAAAGACCGTTTAGGCATGGCCCTCATCCAGCGCGGCAGAGCAATTGGTGCTATCAAAGAAAACACAACGATTATTGAACCCACGGCCGGAAATACAGGCATCGGCGTCGCTTTAGCCGCTCAGCAGTACCAGCTGCCGGTTAAATTAGTCGTGCCGGAAAAATTCAGTTTTGAAAAACAGGTACTGATGCGGGCCTTAGGCGCCCAAGTCATTAATACACCCGCAGAACAAGGGATTACGGGCGCCATAAAAAAAGCTCAGGCCTTACATGAGGAAATTTCCAATTCTTATGTGCCACTGCAGTTTCAGAACCCAGCCAATCCAGACGTTTATTACCGGACTTTGGGGCCGGAAATTATTCAAGACCTGGGTAATCAGCAAATTGATGCCTTTGTCGCCGGATCTGGCAGTGGCGGCACTTTTGTCGGTACAACACGGGCACTGCAGGAAAAATATCCGGCCATGAAAGCTGTCACAGTCGAACCCGAAGGCTCGATTTTAAACGGCGGACCCGAGCATCCCCACCGCATCGAAGGCATTGGCGTTGAATTTGTTCCGCCTTTTTTCAAACAGATCCATGTTGACCAAGTCAAGACAATTTCTGACGATACAGCCTTTCAATATGTCGATTGGCTGGCAAAAAACATGGGCCTGTTTGCCGGCAGTTCTAGCGGAGCAGCCTTGGCAGCCAGTCTGCAGTTAGCCGAAGACTTACCGGAAAAATCAACGATCGTGACTGTTTTTCCGGATTCAAGCGAGCGTTACCTCAGCAAACACATTTACGATTAAATGCTTATTTTTAGGAGAATGACTTATGAACTTTAATACAGAACTTATCCATGGCGGCAGCAGCGAAGATCCCCAGACAGGTGCCGTTTCAATCCCAATCTATCGTGCTTCGACTTTTCACCAACACGCGCTAAGTGCTGGCCCTAAATGGGAATATGGCCGCAGCGGCAATCCAACACGCGCTGCACTTGAATCATTGGCCGCACAAATCGAAGGCGGCACAGCTGCTTTTGCCTTTGCCTCCGGGTCAGCCGCTATCCATACGGTTTTCTCACTCTTTTCGGCCGGTGACCATATCATTGTCGGAAATGATGTTTATGGCGGCACTTTTCGCTTGATCAATCAGTTTTTAAAACGCTTTGGACTGCTTTTCACAGTTGTTGACACGCGTGACTTGACTGCTGTTACTGATGCAATCCAGCCCAATACCAAGGCGATTTATTTAGAAACACCGACTAATCCCCTGTTAAATATCAGTGATATCAAGGCTCTTGCCCAAATCGCCAAAGCTCATGGCCTGAGAACGATTGTCGACAACACCTTTGCCACGCCTTATAATCAACAGCCTCTGGCATTAGGTGCGGATATTGTCGTCCATAGTGCCACGAAATATCTGGGCGGCCACAGCGATTTGATCGCCGGATTAGCGATCACTAATGATGATCAAATCGCCAAGCAGCTGGCCTTTTTGCAGAATTCCATCGGTGCTGTTCTGAGTCCTGACGACAGCTGGCTATTGCAGCGCGGCATTAAAACTTTAGGCGTCCGCATGCGGGCACATGAAGAAAATGCTCGGACGATATTCACTTACCTAAAAAGCAATGCAAAAGTAGCTAAAGTCTATTATCCCGGCGATCCAGATTCAGCCGGCTATGACATTGCTAAAAAACAAATGACTGGTTTTGGCGCCATGATTTCTTTTGAACTTAACAAAAGCCTCGACACTCAAAAATTTGTCGAGAGCTTAAAAATTATCGATCTGGCTGAAAGCCTTGGTGGTATCGAAAGCCTGATCGAGGTACCAGCTGTCATGACTCACGCAGCCATCCCCCGTGAAATCCGCATTCAAAACGGCATTCAAGACGAACTGATTCGTTTATCAGTCGGCTTAGAAGATATTGATGATCTGCTGAATGATTTAAAAGGAGCTTTTGACCAAATTTGAGCCACCTGAAAAATATAATTGAAGCGGCTGGCATGATCCAAAAGCGTGATCCGGCCGCACACAGTATCTGGGAAGTACTTTTAACTTATCCTGGTTTTCATGCGCTGGCCTATCACCAGCTGGCCAATTTCCTCTATCGCCGCCGGCATTATTTGCTGGCAGTGATCATCGCACATTGGGGCAAACGTGCCACAGGCGTGGACATTCATCCAGGCGCCTCAATTGGCAAATTTTTGTTTATCGATCATGGAAATGGGGTCGTGATAGGTGAAACGACGATCATCGGCAACCAAGTAACCATTTTGCATAACGTCACACTAGGATCACGCAAGGCCACAGACGGACGACGCCATCCAAAAATCGAGGACGGCGTTTTCATCGGTGCCGGTGCACAAATTCTCGGTCCAGTCGTAATTGGCCAAAGAGCTAAAGTAGGCGCTGGCACAGTTGTCTTAAATGATGTGCCGGATGGTGCGACAGTTGTCGGCAATCCGGGACGGATTATCAATAAAAAAGCAGATATTAAAACCGTTTCTCTAAAATAGAAAAACGGTTTTTTAAACTTCTGGACAACAAAAAACGATATTATCAACAGTCGTGATTAATTCAGCATCACCCGAACGCTTCTCGCTGTATACCTGCCAATAGCTGTTGGTCCCAGGAATCAAACCTGGCGGCTCATACTGTTGGTAAGCTGATAATATCGCTGATCGGGTCACTGGAGATCCAATTCGCACGTGCATCAAACTTGCTGGTAAATCTAATTACCGTTTTATGATCTCGCTGTACCCTGATTAGATCATAACACCTTTTCTCGATAAAAGGAAGCGTTTTCACGAAATCCTGTTTTCTTGGAGAAAAAAATTGTTGTTATTCTCGCAGATACATGATAATCTATTGCTGAAATAAAGTATTTTTTATTTTTAATACTCATCCAAAGTACAAGTGCT
Organism: Oenococcus kitaharae DSM 17330; assembly: GCF_000241055.1. Classification (NCBI taxonomy): domain Bacteria; kingdom Bacillati; phylum Bacillota; class Bacilli; order Lactobacillales; family Lactobacillaceae; genus Oenococcus; species Oenococcus kitaharae. The sequence goes on along the minus strand of NZ_CM001398.1, from coordinate 1,084,790 downwards.
TTATTTTAACTGCGAAAAGAGGTCGCGACTATGTCCACAGAATCCAAAGGAATCTTCAATTGGCTCTACATTCAGCTCTTTGCAAACTGGAAAAAGTTTGAAGTTATTTATATCAGTTGTCTTATTTTATTGCAATTTGTCGTCTATGCAATTGCACCTGATTCAATCATCGGCATGATTTCAGGTGTTGCTGGTGTGCTCTGTTTGATCTACGGCATGAAAGGCCGCAAAATCAATTTTATTTTCGGCCTGATTCAGTGTCTGGCGATGACTTACGTGGCTTGGATCAGCCACGCATACGGGTCATTTGCCATGGATATCGTGTATGTCGTCTCACAGCCGATCGGCTGGTTCATGTGGGGTCATGATGAAGCAACGCATTCATTTTCTAAGAATGTGAGAAACGGCGTCTTCCTCGGTGCTTTTGTTGCCTGGGCAATCGGCTGGTGGGTCTTGTCACTGCTACACGGCCAACTTCCCTATCTGGACAGTATTAACTTTGTCGTCAGCATTATTGCTCAGACCTTGTATATTTTAAAATACAAGGAAAACTGGTCTCTTTGGATCGTGGTCAATTTTGCCAACATCATCTATTGGTCGATTCTCTCCATCCAAGTTGCCACGGGTGCCAGCAGTATCGGCAATCTCGGTGCAAACCTTTCACAAGTTGCCCTGCAGGCCGCGCTGCTATTTAACAGCGTCTATGCTATTAAAGTCTGGGGTAGCGGCGAAGCCGACAACGAAGGCGGTACGGAAAAAGCGTAAAAATAAAAACCAAGTCTGCCACTATTCATTACGGTATCGACTTGGTTTTTATTTTGTGCTTAAAATGTGATGTCCTGTGCCTTTAATCGTCTAACCAGGATTAAAAGGCTCACATGCGGGCGATGAGAGTCGAACTCATACGGTATTTCTACCACAGGATCCTTAATCCTGCGCGTCTGCCAATTCCGCCACGTCCGCGAACAAAAATATTATACCTGAAAAAGACACGAACTGCTTGGAAAAGACGAATTTAAAGAAAATTCTCTTGAAATCCCGCCAAAGTTAAGCTAAAAACTGTTTCAGAAAACGTTTCCAATTAATTTTCGTCCAAAAAGACAAATTGAGTGTTAGACTAGTTTAAAATTTAGGTAGGAGGAAAATTATGATTGATTATCAAATTCGTGGTGAGAATATTAGCACAACAGAAGCAATTGAGAACTATATCAAGATGCGTTTGGAAAAACTGAATAACTACATTGATGCCAACAATAATCCGATTGCGCACGTCAATCTGCGTAAATACAACGAAAAGACTTTTAAAGTCGAAGTTACCATGCCGCTGCCTTTCTTGACCCTGCGTGCCGAGGAGACACAAAGTGATTTTTATAGTGCTGTCGACTTAGTTTCTGCCAAACTGCTGCGTCAAATTCGTAAGTTCAAAACGAGAGTCAATCGTAAATCTCGAGAAAAAGGTTTCAAGGGCATCGACTTCAATGAGCAGGTAGATCCTTTGGTTCCTGAAGAAGCTGAGGATAAGAAGCTGGAAGTTATCCGCCGCAAGACTTTGTCGCTGAAGCCGATGGATCTTGAAGAAGCAGCCCTCCAGATGGAAATGCTGGATCACGACTTCTTCCTCTTCTTAAATGCCGATACAAATCAGCTTGATATCATCTATAAAAGAGATGACGGCAAGTATGGTTTGATTGAGACAGAAAACGTTGAAAGCTCCAAGTAATATAGATACAAAAAACCAGCCTTTTGGAGCTGGTTTTTATTTAGCATGATATTCGGAAACTAGCATGAGGCGGCTGCCGTCAATTCCGCAACGCATACGTCTGATATCGACTTTACGGCTGCGCTTGAATTCATGATGCTGTGTGCCCTGGCAGCGATACAAATAGGCTGATTTATGTACAGACACCAAGGGCGAGTATTTTGGCGCCGCGACTTTGACTAATAAACGCTGAAAATCACGGTCATTTTCATGATGCAGGCCCTTCTGGAGATAAATCATGTAATGTGCCAGTTCATGTTTAATGATGCCGGGAAGCTGTTCATTAGATAATTTTGGATTAACTTCCATGTAAATCTCTGCTTCTAAAATACGCGATCCGCGCCTTGGAAACACGACTCGGCCGCCCGTCGAGCGCAATCGGGAATTGAAACGTACTTGATGCTGAAATGGCATTTTAAAATATGTAAGCGAAAGGCGCTCTGCGAGCGCCTGCAAGTCTATCTGATTGATTTCTGTCAAAATTAACGCCTAAGTCCTGGAGCCGTCAAAATGCGAGTCATTGTGTGATTGATCTGAGTCATAAAATGTTCTTGATCTTCTTCCGATTTCGAAAATTTGGCCATATCCACCTGCTTTTCGCCTGGGTCCAAGGATTCAGCCATCTCTTGTGTTGAAAGAACATAATCATGAAAATGACCAACTAGATTGGTTTTCATGCCTAACAGCTGTACTGGAACCTGCAGATCTTTTAAAACGAGAGCCTCTTTTTCATAGGCTTCACTCGCATCATAAAAATCAGCCGCAATTTCTTTAAAATCAGCATCAGGCATTTCAGCCAATTTATGATCGTCCAAAGCGGCTTTCAATTTAATATAAGACGGATTAACTTTTTCGTTAATCTGATCGACCCGGTTTAAAAACTCTTGTAACTGATAAGCAAATTGTTGTGTTTTAACTGGTTTCATATTATATCTTCTTAAAAAACTTTCGCTGGCATAATTTGACAATTTCCACGACCACGATGATCGAGAAGGAGGCGGCCAGAACAATCGACCATTGGTGCAAATTCAGATCGGATACATGGAAAATACCATTCAGGCCTGGAACCAAAACCACAATCGCCATTGATAACAAGCTGATCAAGATGGCGCCATTGAAATATTTGTTCTTAAATGGGCCAACCCTTAAAATCGACTGATAAACTGACTTAACGTTAAAGGCATTGACTAGCTGCATCAGACCCAACGTCATAAATGACATGGTCAAAGCATCGCGGTGAATCAACATCTGGCTTCCCGGATGATCAGGAAAAGCAACGGCCAAAGCATAAACACTCAGCACGGTTAGGGATTGAATGATTCCTTGCCAGACAATCGCCGGCCCGACACCATCTGATAAGAAACTAGATGATTTACCGCGTGGCGGGCGCTGCATAATGCCAGGTTCAGTCGGTTCCAAACCCAAAGCAATCGCCGGAAATGTGTCCGTTACCAAATTAATCCACAGAATCATGACAGGCACGAACAAATTCCAGCCCATAATCGTCATAACAAACAGGGTCATAACCTCTGCCAAATTAGATGATAACAAATACTGGAGTGCTTTTTGAATATTCGCAAATACAGTACGGCCCTCTTTAACAGCATTAACGATAGTGGCGAAATTATCATCCGCCAAGACCATATCGGAAGCACCTTTGGAAACTTCGGTTCCCGTAATACCCATGGCAACACCGATATCAGCCGTTTTCAAAGCCGGTGCATCATTGACACCATCCCCGGTCATCGCAACGATCTTATCGCGTTTTTGCCATGCATGGACGATTCTAACCTTGTGTTCCGGTGCAACACGCGCATAGACACTGTACTGTGTCACGCGGTCATTGAAATCCTCATCAGATATTTTATCCAGTTCGGCACCCGTAATAACAGCCTGCGGTCCCTGCTCTTTAGTTAAAATGCCCAAACGAATTGCAATCGCAGCCGCCGTATCACGATGGTCACCCGTAATCATGATTGGCCGGATTCCTGCCTGTCGTGCTTCTTTAACAGCTTGTGCGACTTCCGGACGTTCCGGATCAATCATGGCTACAAACCCTGCAAAGACGAGGTTCTGCTCAACAAGTTTGCTGGTCATTTTACCCGGCACTTCATCGCTATTTTGAAAGGCGAATGCCAGAACACGTAGTGCCTGCTGAGCCAATTCATGGTTAATTTCCAGCAGCTGCTGGCGATTCTCTTCAGTCAGAGGCTGAATTTTACCCTTAATCTCAATTTGAGATGTCCGTCGCAGCAATTCATCCGGCGCACCTTTCACGGTAATCAGATACTTGCCGTGATGATTATTAACAGTCGTCATGAGCTTGCGTTCCGAATCAAACGGAATCTCTGCCACACGGCCCATTCTGTCAAAAAGACTATCCAGATCCTGGTTTTGTTTCTCATTAAAGGTAATCAAAGCCGTCTCGGTTGGATCGCCAATCAGGCCCTCTTCTGTACGCTTCGTATCGTTATTCAAAGCCATCACAACAGCTAGACGTTCGGCTGTTGCATCCCCTTCGATGCTTCGCTCAGCATCATAGACTTGATTGTCTACGACATACTTTTCGACGGTCATCTTGTTTTGAGTCAAGGTACCAGTCTTATCAGATCCGATTATCTGCGTGGAGCCCAGTGTCTCAACAGCTGCCAAACGACGCATCAAAGCATTTTTCTTGGCCAAACGTCCCGTACCCAAAGCCAGCGTAATCGTCACAATCGCCGGCAGGCCTTCTGGAATAGCTGCGACAGCAATACTGATCGCCGTTAACAGCATATTGATGAAGTTCTCGGCACCTTTTAACATGCCGATGACAAACACAATCAGCGAAATCACAAGAATCAGGTAAGTCAGCGTTTTTCCCAACTGCTTCAAATTCATTTGTAAAGGCGTTGCCGTCTCTTCGGTCTGCTCCAGCATATTAGCAATGTGGCCGACCTCAGTCTGCATTCCTGTTGCGACCACGATACCAGTCGCACGGCCGTAAGTCGCATTTGTGTTCATAAAGGCCATATTGTGCCGGTCGCCAAGACCCGGATTCTTAGCCCGCAAGACACCTGCGCTTTTCTCAACTGCAACTGATTCACCAGTTAGGGCGGCTTCTTCAATCTTGAGCGAGCTGACATCTATCAGTCGCAGATCGGCCGGGATAATATCACCAGCTTCCAAAAGCACAATATCTCCGACCACCAGATCAGTTGCCGGCACAGAAAGCACTTTGCCATCACGCAAGACATTGGCATTGGGAGTCGACATTTGTTTTAAAGCTTCAATCGCATCTTCTGCTTTGGATTCCTGAAAAACGCCGAAAATCGCATTCAGGACAACAACCAGCAAAATAAAGATCGCATCAACAACCTCACCGGTCAGCGCTGCAACAACAGCCGCAACAGCCAGAATAGCAATCATAAAATCTTTGAACTGGTTAATGAATTTCTGCAGCAGCGTTGTCCGCTTTGCTTCATTTAACGCATTATGGCCGTATTTAGCCAAGAGATCAGCCGCAGCCGCAGCCGTCAAACCTTGATCTTTATCAGATGATAAAAGCTTGATAACATCTTTAGCGGACTGATCATAAAATTTATTTTCAGACAAAATAAAAGACTCCTCTAATTATTATTAAAATGAGTCTCACTGATTAAGGGTCGCCAGAGTTATTCGCTCGTGCAACTTGGTTTTCCCGCAGATCAAATGAAACATACGACCGCCGTTACTCCCTCATTTAATAACTTAATTATACAGAAGAAAAAAATAAAGCGTTTAAACCACTATTAATAGTTCTGGCAACATGAATCAGACCTGTTTTTCATAAAAATTGCCAAAAGTATGATCTACTTTCCACATGGATGCAAAAGCCTTCGGATCGGCCTGTTTGATGGCCAAATGAAGTTCGTAACGCTCCTCTAATGTGATAACTGTGAAAATGACGTGCTTGGAATCGTGCAGATAGCCGCCTTGAGCATCGTCGACCACTGTAATGCCACGCCGCAAGCGAGATTGAATCGCTTCGATCATTTTGTCTTTGTTGTTGGTCACGATCATGACCTGCATCTGCTGCTGCTGTGTATAAACAATCGTGGTAATCCAGGCAGAAATGACGATACCGATAATGGAATAAAAAGCATGACTCCAGCCGTGCTGAAAACCAGATCCCAGCATGACAAAGGAATTAAAGGCGACATTAATCGGGAACACTTTAATATTCCAAAAACGTTTGCTGATAATTTCCAGCACATCCAAGCCGCCGGTGGCGACACCGTTTTTTAAAGCAAATCCCGTGGCGAAACCATTGATGGCTCCGCCAAAAACAGCGCACATCAAAGGATCTGAAATCAAAGGTTTTGCCGGCGGTATGATAATCGCAATAAAGATTGAAGAACAGGCAATTGCCGAAATTTCAAAAAACGCTAAACGACGACTAATCAAAATAATCGCCAGAAACACCATCGGCAGATTAATCAGTAAAATAATCAGCGGCAGATAACTGCTTGCGAAAAAAAAGCCAACCAGCTGGCCAAGGCCATTAAAGCCGCCGGAATAAATGTTCCCTGGTTTCCAGAAAAAATTCATCGCAACAGCAACGAGGACACCATACAGAATCGCAGCACCGCCGCGGGCTGCGATCGCATGTTTTGATAAGTAGTTTCTCAGCTGATCCATCGAATTAAATTATAAACCAGTTACTTAATCGCCCAGTGATTTATCGGCCCAAATTGATGGCCAACAGCGATTTGATTGCTGATCGCCTCATAGGTAACCCTTTTGGCAATCGCGATCGCATCTCTCACAGATTTATTTTTCGCAATTTCTGCTGTGATAATCGCCGAAAAGGTGTCGCCAGTCCCATTGATATGTGTGGTGTCGACATATTTTTCAGATAGTAGATAATGGCTGCCATCAGCTAAAAGGACATAATCAGAAACAGTCTCCTGATCGCCTTGATAGACATGCGATCCCTTTATAACAACGTCTTTAACACCAAGTTTTTGAATTTGAGCAGCCGCTTTAGCAACGTCTGCCTGGTCGTGAAACTCAAAATCAACAATGACTTGGGCTTCTGAATAATTCGGCGTCGCTACCAACGCTAAGGGAAGCAATTTTTCCCTTAATGTATTAATCGCAGCGTCTTCGAGAAGCTTTGCACCGTGCTTAGTCGTGATTACCGGATCGACAATCAAAGGACCGAAATGATAACGCTGATAATTTTCCACGATATTTTTAATCAAGCTGCTATCTGAGAGCATGCCTGTTTTAGCAGCTTTAATCTGAAAATCTTCAGCTAAAGCCTTGAATTCAGCATCAATAAAATCAAGAGGAAAACTATGGCTGGCATGGATACCATAAGAATTTCCTGCTACAGCCGCAATTAAAACCGAACTGCCATAGACATGCCGAGAAAAAAAGGCATGCAGATCTGCCTGCACACCTGCTGATCCATCGGAATCCGAGCCGGCAATCGTCAAAGCTTGTGGGAATGAATTAGTAATCATTAATATCTCCTCGTGGGTGTGGTAAACAAAGCAAATACTTATTTAGAAATGATTTCCGCCGGTTAGCTCCAAATAGCTCATGGCACAAGCTGCAACAAGTGCAGCCAGAATATCGTCAATATAGACATTGACGGAATCAGTTTTATCATTCAAAACACCGATCAGGCCGGGTTTTTCATTATCCAGCCAGCCATAATGGACTGTTGCAGCGGCACCAAATTGACCAGCCAATCCAATCGCTAAAATCTCATCGACATTATGCCCATTGGCATCCCGTGCCAGACGTGCCTTGAGTGGATTTTCATCGGACATCGTTTCAGCAGACTCATCCATAAATAAAGCTGTTAAAATAATATCATTAACTTCATCGCGCTTTAAAACCATCGACAGAGCTTCTTCCAGCCGTTTGCCATCGGCAGCAAAATGATAGTGGGTTTGCAAAAATTCAGTCGTCAGCGTTGTGATGTCAGATAATGCGACACTTCTTTTTGATAACTCTTTGATACTTGCCTGGGCTAATTTTGAATAAGAAATCATACTTAGATCATAATCCTTTTGGAGGCATCGTTGTTTCGGCTATCAAGCGGCCGATGTTTTCAGCTGCCCGAGATAAGTTGCTGGCCGCCTTCTCAATTGCCTCCGGCAAAGTTTGAACACCTGGCAGAATGCTGAAAACGGCATCAATACCGAGCTTATATAATGGATCAATTCCTTCACCAACATGGCCAGCTAAAGCAAGAACTGTCGCCTGTGGTGAAACAGCTTTTGCAGCTTGAGCAACGCCGATTGGCGTCTTGCCGTATTGCGTTTGAAAATCAATTGAGCCTTCACCTGTAATGATGAAGTCCGCGTTTTCAACACATTTTTTAAAATCAGTTGTGTCAACAACAATTTCAATGCCTTTAGCCATGACGGCATTCGTAAAAGCCAACAATCCAGCCCCTAAGCCGCCAGCTGCTCCAGCTCCGGGATAATCAGCCAGCTTCTTTCCTAAATCATGCTGGATAATTGCTGCGTAATGACGCAAATTTTCGTCCAAAAGATGTACCATCTGCGGATTTGCGCCCTTTTGCGGACCAAAAACAAATGCTGACCCATTCGGGCCGACCAAAGGATTGGTCACGTCTGAGGCAATGCGAATATGCGTATCGGATACCAAAGAGTCAATCTGGCTAACATCGATATGATCCAGGTCACCCAGGCCGCCTCCACCAAGATGAATTTCTTGATTCTGTTTATTTAAAAAACGAACACCTAGAGCCGCTGCCATTCCTTGGCCGCCATCTGTCGTCGCACTGCCTCCGATACCGATAATGAGTTCACGAGCACCGCGATGCATGGCATCCAGCATGAGCTGGCCAGTTCCATAGCTGCTGGCCGCCAAAGGGTCAGTTTGATTTTCTCGAATAAATTGGATACCGCTGGCTGCAGACATTTCAATCACGGCCGTTTTACCATGTTCAATCAAGCCGTACCGAGCTGAAACAGTTTCTCCAAAAGGATTTAGAACATCGACATTTTGAAAGGTGCCTCCTTTTGCATCAACTAAAGACTGCACAGTTCCTTCACCACCGTCAGCCATCGGAATCAACTCATAGTCGGCTTGGGGCAATGCCTGAAGTAGGCCAGCATGAATGGATTCTGCTGCTTGTTTGGCTGTTAAACTGCCTTTAAAAGAATCCGGTGCAATCACAATTTTCATATGTTATCTCCTGTTTTACCAATTGAATTTTTATAGAAACCCGTAGAGCAGGCTGCCAACTACCGTCATGGTCAATCCGACTAGAGCCTCGTATGGTACTGAATGCATACGCTCTTTAAGATCCATATTCATCGCGTTGGCCGTGACATGAAAATAGTTGCCCTGCGGCAAATGATCAATGACTGTTGCGCCCGTGTGGACCATGACAGCAGCCGCTAGCGGGGATGTCCCGAAAGCAAGGATCGTTTTGCCAAATGAACCGGTCGCTAAGATAACGCCCGTCGAAGTTGACGCAGTGGCCGCAGCCATGAGAATCCCGGAAATCGGTGCTAAGAAAGTACCAGAAATTCCTAATGAACGAATCAGTGAAACAATCATAACCGGTAGGCTAGAGCTGGTAATCAGTCCGCCAATCGCACCGGCACCAATTAAAATTAAAACGACATCTGTCATACGTGCTAACCCAGCTTTAGTAAACATCAATATTTTTTTGCTCATTCCCATAGCTACCATGCCAACGACAGCGGCTAAAGGCAGAATGTACATCGCATCAACTTGGAATTTTTCCAAAAAAGTAATATGCAGAATGCTCGCAATGGGGTCAATCAGCAGCAATACCACAGCTAAAGCCGGCGCCACAATCGCTGAAGCAAATGAAGGTTCTTCATGAGCAGTGTTTTGATCTGCTGAATTGTTCTCTAAATCTGATAGTGAAGCGATTTTGCCACGATGCCGAAGTACAGTAGCTAAAAATACCGCCATAGCCAAGCCAGACAGAGCCGGGATAAAATCAGCAACCATCAATTGACTCAATCCAATATTAAATCCATGAGCAGCTGCAATCGTATTCGGATTAGGCGAGATAATGTTTCCAGCTTTGCCGCCGCCGGATAAAGCAACCAAAAGTGCCAGCTTAGAAATATGCATCCGGCTACCAGCTTCAATTGCAATTGGTGCAACAATCAAAACTGCCACTGGAATAAAAACACCCACAGCAGTAATAATCATCGTGGCTAAAGCTAAGGAAAAAATGGCTAAATTCGCACCGAACTTAGCAACAATCGTTCTCGCAATCGTATTGGCAGCACCCGACTCCATCATGACACCCGCCAAGACACCAGCTGCTAGGACACGCACTACGGTTCCCATTACGCTTTGAGTACCGGAAACAACAATGGCTAATGTCTGTGATAAGCTGGCACCGCCAACGATGGCACCCACCACCGTTCCTAATAATAACGAATATACTGGATTGAGTTTTTTTAAAATCAGGACAATGGCCAAAGCCAGCCCAATCAACGCACCAATCCAATTTACCGAAGCCACTGTCATATGAAGTTCCTCCCAAATAACCGAAAATGATACTGCTTTCAATTATAAATAAAAATACCTATAAGTTCTTTTTTTCACAAATAAATTTCAAAAAAATAGGTACACTAATCAGTACCTAAATTTCGTTTCATTTAGACTAAATCTATTTCCTGTACCCTATTACGAATGTGTGCTTGGGCAGCAGCCATACGAGCTACCGGCACACGATAAGGCGAGCATGAAACATAGCTGACACCAATCTTTTCAAAGAAATCAATCGAGGCCGCATCCCCGCCAACTTCGCCACAGACGCCGATATCTAAATTCGGTTTAGTCCGACGGCCTTTATCGATGGCGATTTTCATTAATTGGCCAACACCTTGTGTGTCGACTGTTTGGAAGGGATCTGCCGGAAGTATGCCTTTTTTTAAATAATCAGGCATAAATGAGGCAACGTCATCACGTGAGAAAGCCAGTGCCAGTTGAGTCAAATCATTGGTGCCAAAACTGAAGAAATCTGATACCTCTGCAATTTCGTCAGCAACCACACAGGCGCGTGGTGTCTCGATCATCGTCCCGACAGTATAAGCCATCGACAATTTATGTTTCACCATTGTTTCCTCAATTTTGTTAACCACTAAGCGGCGTACCCAACCCATCTCAGCTTTAGAATTCGTCAACGGAATCATGATATGCGGCGTCACTTCAATCCCCTGGTCATGCAAACGCAGGACAGCGTTCATAATCGCCTGGACCTGCATTTCGTAAATATCTGGGAAAGTCACGGCTAAGCGATCGCCTCGATGCCCCAGCATCGGATTGGACTCCTTTAATGATTCAATGCGGGCGCGCAGTTTCTCGACGGAAAGACCAGTTTGCTGAGAAACAGCCGCAATTTCTTTTTCGTCATGCGGCAAAAATTCATGCAAAGGCGGATCCAGTAATCTGATTGTGACTTCTTTTCCGGCCGCCAATCGGTAAATTTCGTAAAAATCGCCTTGCTGCATAGCTAGAAGTTTTAATAAAGGATCTTGGCGGTCAATTTTGTTCTCCGCTAAAATCAAGCGGCGCATCTGCAGCAGGCGTTCGGACTTGAAAAACATATGCTCCGTACGAGTCAATCCAATGCCATCAGCACCAAAATCAAGTGCTTTTTGGAAATCTTTTGGTGTATCTGCATTCGTATAAACACCCATTCGAGCTGTCTGTTTGGCCCAATCGAGAAGCTGAGATAATTCACCTCGGATCACAGCATCGCGGCTTTTAATCTGTCCAAGATATAAGTTACCACTGCTGCCGTCGACCGAAATCCAATCACCTTCATGAATCATTTGGCCTTTGACGCTAGCTGTCTTGCTATCATAATCAACCTCTAAGTCGTGTGCCCCGACAACGCCTGTCGAAGCCATGCCGCGTGCAACAACTGCTGCATGTGAGGTCATGCCACCGCGAGATGTCACAATTGCCTGGCTGGCTATCATTCCCTCAATATCCTCCGGTGATGTATCCGAGCGTACCAAAACGACTTTAATACCCTGATCACTGGCTTTTTTTGCATCTGCAGAGGTGAAATAGACCTGTCCAGTAGCTGCACCAGGTGAAGCTGGCAAACCGCTTGCGAGTACTTGGTGTTTTTTTAGATCCTCCGGGTCAAACTCCGGATGCAGCATCTTGGCAATTGATTCGGCCTCAACGCTTAAAATGGCGTCCTCTTTTGTCAATAAGCCTTCCTGAGCCATATCAACAGCAATTCTAACCGCGGCTGTCGGCGTACGTTTCCCGCTTCGCGTCTGGAGCAGATACATTTTGCCTTGTTCAATCGTAAATTCCATATCCTGCATATCTCGGTAATGTGCCTCGATTTTTTTAGCCGTATCCAGGAGCTGTGCATATAAAACCGGCATCGATACCTGTAGTACACTCACAGGCTGTGGCGTTCGAATGCCTGCAACAACATCCTCGCCCTGCGCATTGATTAAATATTCACCAAATAAACCAGCCTCCCCAGTCGATGGGTTACGCGTAAAGGCGACACCCGTTCCGGAATCCTGCCCAAAATTGCCAAAAACCATTTCCTGGATATTGACTGCTGTCCCTAACGCCTCTGAAATATGGTTCTCTTGACGATAAATTTGGGCACGATGGTTGTTCCAGGAATCAAAAACTGCATTAACCGCTGCCAAAAGCTGTTCTTTGGGATCTTGAGGGAATTCCCCTTGGTCGGAATCAGCATAGATTTCCTTAAAACGACTCACGATTTCTTTAAGATCATCAATGGTCAGATCCAAATCGGAATCATAGTTCTTAGCTTTCTTGATATCTGTCAGAATTTGATCGAAAGCTGTTTCCGGCAGACCAAAAACTACGTTGCCAAACATGGCAAGCAAACGACGATAGCTATCGTAGGCAAATCTTTCATTGCCAGTTAATCGAGCCAGTATGCTAACGCTCTCGTCATTGAGGCCAATATTCAAAATCGTGTCCATCATGCCGGGCATGGAAATGGCAGCACCAGATCGAACTGACACGAGCAGCGGGTCTTTGGCTGCACCAAATTTTTTGCCCGTAACTGTGCTCAGGCTGTCTAAAGCTTGGTCTAATTCCTGCAACAGTTCAGCACTGAGATTATGCCGCAGCTGATACTCATGGCAAGCTTCAGTCGTAATCGTAAAGCCGTGTGGTACAGGAAGTCCCATCCGTGTCATTTCAGCGAGATTTGCACCTTTTCCACCCAACAGATTAGACATTTGGCTGCTGCCTTCTGAAAAGTTATATATTTGTTTGGTCATATATGCACCCTTTCGGAACAAATAATACGTCTTATTTGTTCGATATATAATTTATAATATATTCAATCAAATTGCAAGCGCTTACAAAGATATTTAAAATAAAACCGCACTTTTATGCGGTATTTTTGCTAATTAGGAATTTTCCAGCGCCGATTCAATAAAATGCTGAAAAATACGGTTTTTTGTAATCTTGCCAATCACGTGCCTTGGTGCTTGTTTGTCCACCACAGGCAACGAATCAACTTGGTGGCGCAACAGCAGACGCCCAGCTTCAAGAATCGACATATCTGCCGTGGCGGTAATCAAATTAGGCATCCTTGTCATAACCATACTTGCCGTCATAGATTGAACATGACTATTATTTAGGCTGGCACGCAGCAAATCTTTACGGGAAATCAGGCCAACTAGGTTTTCCTGGTCATCCAGAACATAAAGCGATCCGACATCATTTAAAAATAGCTGGCCAACAGCGTCCTGCAAAGTATCATCAGCCTTGATCTCGGTCGTCGGCAATAAAATCGCTGCAATTGTTTCGTCATACAGATGCTCATAATCAAGATTTATCAATTGACCACCCTGATAGGTATATCCAACCTTGGGCCGCGCTGTCAACAAATTGATACCTGTCAAAAAACGTAAGTCCGGGCGGATTGTCGGTAGGCTAAGTTTCAAATCTTCAGCGATTTTTTCGCCAGTTAATGGGCTGCGTTCTTTTAGCATCCTCACAATTTCTCGTTGCCGCAACGTTAAATCCATGCTTAAACCCCACCGATCCAATTATTTTAATGCTACTATACCAAAAACCAGATTCATCCATACACATTAGTTATAGCATGAGCCCACTTTTAATCGCGCAAACCTCTTCAAAGATATGGCTGTTTTTAATTTATAGAACATCATGAACCGTCGCGACACCGACCACATTTTCATCATCATCGACAACAACTAAGTTGGAAATACCATAATTCGCCATTAACTGCCAGGCAGCTTTATTACGCTTATCCTGATTAATGCTTATAAAACCTTTCGTCATATAGTCAGAAGCCACGGACTTTTTAACCGAATTAATGGAAAGAAATTTTTTTCGAATGTCGCCATCAGTCACAATACCAATCGCCTTCCCAGTGATTTTGTCCTTAACCAAAGTCATCCCGATACCAAAATCACTAATTTGATAAATAACTTCATTGATCGGCGTATCTTCATCAACATATGGTACTTTGCTATGCATTGCCTGCTTTACCCGCTGCAATAATAAGCGGCCAATCGTGCCACCCGGATGGTATAACGCAAATTTATTGCGGGTAAAATCCTGGCGATTTTCCAAAGCCACCAGTAAAGCGTCACCAAAGACCAATGTAGCTGTAGTCGAAGATGTTGGTGCAAGTCCCGTCGTATCAGCCTCTTTAGCAACGCCAACATCAAAAGAAAGGTCTGTATTGGTTGCTAAAGTCGACTTCAAATTGCCAGTCAGAGAAACAGTCTTTAAGCCTTCCGGAAAGATTAATTGCAAAGAAAACAAAGTCTGAAGCACTTCTTGTGTTTCTCCGCTATTGGAAACGAAAATCAATAAATCATCAGACGAAATTCGCCCCAAATCACCATGATAAGCTGTGCCTGCGTCCACCGTAAAACTATGAATAGAGACAGATGATAGAGATGCTGAAATTTTCTCAGCAATGATTTGGGACTTGCCAATTCCAACGAAAACGATGCGGCCACTGGTTCGACCAACTAAATTAACTAATTGATCAAATTTTTCGTCCAAACGATCAGCTACTTTTGCCAATTCCTCAGATTCCTGGGAAAACACCTCTCGCGCAATCTCATAATAAGCCATTAGCAGCCATCTCCTCGGCATCCTTGCGATGTTCTTGAAAAATATGATTGGCATTTTCTAAAATGGGTGTGATCTTACTCAAGTAAATTTGATTATCAGCATCAGAAATAGCTTCGGGCGGGTTTGGATGCACTTCTGCAAAAATACCAGCCACACCAATTTCTAAGGCTGCCCGCATCAAGGGAAACGCATAATCTCTGTTGCCACCTGAATGGCCGCCATACCCACCAGGAACCTGAACGGAATGCGTCGCATCAAAAATAATAGGAAATCCAGCTTTTCTCATTTCGATTAATCCAGTCATATCAACAATGAGACGATGATAACCAAAACTACTGCCACGTTCTGTCAATAGAATCTTGGACGTGTAATCTGTAATTTTCCGTGTAGCTGGGATCAAATCCTCAGGCGCCATGAACTGGCCCTTCTTGATATTGACCACTTTACCAGTTTTCGCAGCTGCAACTAACAAGTCGGTCTGTCTACTAAGGAAAGCAGGAATCTGAAGAACATCAGCAACTTGGCTAACAGGCTCGCATTGATACGACTCGTGAACATCAGTCACAATTGGAACATGATAATCATGCTTGATCCGACTTAAAATAGCTAAGCCTCTTTCCAATCCTTGACCTCGGTCCGATTCTACAGAACTACGATTTGCTTTATCAAAAGATGATTTAAAAACATAGTTAATATGTAATCGTTCGCACACTTCTTTAAGTGTATCTGCCACTTCGGCACAAGTTTCATAGGACTCAATCGCACAAGGCCCAGCCAATAGTGTTAATTGAGAATCCTTAAAAGCGAATTCTTTAAAAATATTAGAAATTTTCTCCATTGCAGCGCCTCCTCGGGCGGACAAAATTGCAAAAAAATTTAGTTCATTTTAAAGCAATAAAACCCATGCACAGCAATAACTATACAAAAGATAGATTAAATGAAAATTTCTCCTCTTTTGTCAGCCTTGCTGACAAGGAGGCGGGAAAAAAGGCAAAAGCAGACACAAAAAAACACCCTCTCGGGTGCTTTGGCATCGCATCGACCTAATCTTGCAACAGGCGTTCCTGTAACTACTTTGGGCCCTGGCAAGCTTAACGACTGTGTTCGGAATGGGAACAGGTGTGGCCTTGCCGGAATCAACACGACACTCAGTACTTGCGCACTGATAACCGAATAGTAATTTATCTCTGTTAAAAAAGCAATTGAACCAAACCACTTACTTGGTTAAGTCCTCGACCTATTAGTACTAGTCCGCTCCGCACATCGCTGCACTTCCACTTCTAGCCTATCTACCTGATCGTCTCTCAGGGGTCTTACTTCAAAGAATGGGAAATCTCATCTCGAGGTTAGTTTCTCACTTAGATGCTTTCAGCGATTATCTAATCCATACGTAGCTACCCAGCAGTGCTCTTGGCAGAACAACTGGTACACCAGAGGTATGTCCATCCCGGTCCTCTCGTACTAAGGACAGATCCTCTCAAATTTCCTGCGCCCACGACGGATAGGGACCGAACTGTCTCACGACGTTCTGAACCCAGCTCGCGTACCGCTTTAATGGGCGAACAGCCCAACCCTTGGGACCGACTACAGCCCCAGGATGCGATGAGCCGACATCGAGGTGCCAAACCTCCCCGTCGATGTGGACTCTTGGGGGAGATGAGCCTGTTATCCCCGGGGTAGCTTTTGTCCGTTGAGCGATGGCCCTTCCATACGGAACCACCGGATCACTAAGTCCTACTTTCGTACCTGCTCGACTTGTCAGTCTCACAGTCAAGCTTGCTTATGCCTTTACACGCTACGAATGATTTCCAACCATTCTGAGCAAACCTTTGAGCGCCTCCGTTATCTTTTAGGAGGCGACCGCCCCAGTCAAACTGCCTGCCAGACACTGTCTTCGATCAGGATAACTGATCAGAGTTAGAACGTTCATACAACAAGGGTAGTATCTCAAGGGTGACTCAATCGAAACTAGCGTTCCGACGTCAAAGTCTCCTACCTATCCTGCACATGCAGCACAAACATTCAATATCAAGCTACAGTAAAGCTCCACGGGGTCTTTCCGTCCTGTCGCGGGTACCCAGCATCTTCACTGGAATTTAAATTTCACCGAGTCTATTGTTGAGACAGCGCCCAAATCATTACACCTTTCATGCGGGTCGGAACTTACCCGACAAGGAATTTCGCTACCTTAGGACCGTTATAGTTACGGCCGCCGTTCACTGGGGCTTCAATTCAGACCTTCGCCGAAGCTAAGTCCTCCTTTTAACCTTCCAGCACTGGGCAGGTGTCAGCCCCTATACTTCATCTTACGATTTTGCAGAAACCTGTGTTTTTGATAAACAGTTGTTTGGGCCTATTCGCTGCGGCTGATATAAAATCAGCAGTCCTTCTTCCGAAGTTACGGACTCATTTTGCAGAGTTCCTTAACAATAGTTCACTCGCTCACCTTAGTGTTCTCCACTCGAGTACCTGTGTCGGTTTGCGGTACGGGCAATATTTTCTTCCTACGAAACTTTTTTCAGCAGCGTGAACTCACACAATTTCCAAGTAAACTTGGTACCTTCACAGCTTATCCTCAGTACAAAAGCATTTGACTCTCATACAGACTAACTGCTTAAAACCACAATCCAATCGTGGCCTGTGTTATCCTTCTGCGTCCTTCCTTCGGCAATTCAATATTGGTACAGGAATATCAACCTGTTGGCCATCGACTACGCTTTTCAGCCTCGCCTTAGGTCCCGACTAACCCCCCGCGGACGAGCCTTCCGGGGGAAACCTTACTCATTCGGTGGATAGGATTCTCACCTATCTTTCGCTACTCATACCGGAATTCTCACTAGTTAACGCTCCACATGTCCTCACGATCATGCTTCATCGCCTTAACTACGCTATCCTACCATGCTTACGCATCCACAGTTTCGGTAATATGCTTAGCCCCGGTACATTATCCGCGCAAGAGCACTCGACTAGTGAGCTATTACGCACTCTTTAAAGGGTGGCTGCTTCTGAGCCAACCTCCTAGTTGTCTATGCACCTTCACAACGTTTTCCACTTAGCATATATTTAGGGACCTTAACTGGTGATCTGGGCTGTTCCCCTTTTGACGATGGATCTTATCACTCACCGTCTGACTCCTGCACATACTTATCTGGCATTCGGAGTTTATCTGATTTTGGTAACCCTTGAAGGGCCCCTAGACCAAATAGTGCTCTACCTCCAGTAAGCTCATTGCAAGGCTACACCTAAATGTATTTCGGATAGAACCAGCTATCTCCGAGTTCGATTGGAATTTCACCGCTATCCACAGTTCATCGAAGGGTTTTTTAACACCCACTCGTTCGGTCCTCCAGTAGGTATTACCCCACCTTCAACCTGACCATGGATAGGTCACTCGGTTTCGGGTCTACAACTACGTACTGATTCGCCCTATTCAGACTCGCTTTCGCTACGGCTCCGGTCTTTGCACCTTAACCTTGCACGCAATCGTAMCTCTCCGGTTCATTCTACAAAMAGMACGCTCTCAGCCATTAACGGCCTCGAACTTCTTGTAAGCACACGGTTTCAAGAACTATTTCACTCCCCTTCCGGGGTTCTTTTCACCTTTCCCTCACGGTACTTGTCCACTATCGGTCACTAGTTAGTATTTAGCCTTGGGAGATGGTCCTCCCAGATTCCGACCCAATTTCACGTGCTGGGCCGTACTCAGGATCCTGATTAGAGAGCTACAGATTTCGCCTACAGGACTATCACCTGCTATGGTGCAGTTTCCCAACTGCTTCGGCTATCTGCAGCCTTTGTAACTCAACATCAGTCCTACAACCCCTGGATGCAAGCATCCAGGTTTGGGCTCTTCCGCGTTCGCTCGCCGCTACTGACGGAATCGAAATTTCTTTATTTTCCTGCTGCTAATGAGATGTTTCAGTTCACAGCGTTTTGCTTCAAATAACCTATGAATTCAGTTAAATGATGATCATTAAGACCAGGTTGCCCCATTCGGAAATCCTCGGGTAAGCTTACTTACAGCTAACCGAGGCATATCGTAGTTAGTCACGTCCTTCATCGCCTTCTAGTGCCAAGGTATCCACCATGCGCCCTTATTAACTTAACCTGGAATCTTTCGATTCGCGATTAACCAATAAAAATTATGAGATCTGTCTCCAGATTTTATTAGCGGTCATTTTAAAAATGACATTTTTATCGAAGTGAATTTCTCGGTTCAATTTACCTCGTGTCGATGTCGATAGACACGAGGATTTTAATTAACAAGAAATTAAATTACTATTCAGTTATCAATGTACAATTGACGGCTAAAGCCGCCAATGGAGAATATCGGGTTCGAACCGATGACCCCCTGCTTGCAAAGCAGGTGCTCTCCCAGCTGAGCTAATTCCCCAGTTGCTTAGTTTCAGGGCGGCGCTCTGAAAACCGAACAGAACTCAAACAAATAAATCTGATATCTAAATCAGTGTAGTTTCCGATTATCCTTAGAAAGGAGGTGATCCAGCCGCAGGTTCTCCTACGGCTACCTTGTTACGACTTAATCCCAGTCATCGATCTTACCTTAGGCACCGGCCTCTAAAAGTTAGCCAAGCGACTTTGGGTACTTCCGACTCCCATGATTTGACGGGCGGTGTGTACAAGACCCGGGAACGTATTCACCGCGACATGCTGATTCGCGATTACTAGCGATTCCGCCTTCGTGGAGTCGAGTTGCAGACTCCAGTCCGAACTGAGAGAAGTTTTAAGAGATTAGCTTGCCGTCACCGGTTCGCAACTCGTTGTACTTCCCATTGTAGCACGTGTGTTGCCCAGGCCATAAGGGGCATGATGATCTGACGTCGTCCCCACCTTCCTCCGGTTTATCACCGGCAGTCTCATTAGAGTGCCCAACTGAATGCTGGCAACTAATAACAAGGGTTGCGCTCGTTGCGGGACTTAACCCAACATCTCACGACACGAGCTGACGACGACCATGCACCACCTGTATCCAATGTTCCGAAGAAAAGCTTTCATTACAAAAGCGGTCACTGGTATGTCAAGGCCTGGTAAGGTTTTTCGCGTATCTTCGAATTAAACCACATGCTCCACCGCTTGTGCGGGTCCCCGTCAATTCCTTTAAGTTTTAGCCTTGCGGCCGTACTCCTCAGGCGGGGTGCTTAATGCGTTAGCTACGTCACTAGGAGGCGGAAACCTCTTAACAACTAGCACCCATCGTTTACGGTATGGACTACCGGGGTATCTAATCCCGTTTGCTACCCATACTTTCGAGCCTCAACGTCAGTTACGATCTAGCAAGCCGCCTTCGCCACTGGTGTTCTTCCACATATCTACGCATTTCACCGCTACACATGGAGTTCCACTTGCCTCTATCGCACTCAAGTAAACCAGTTTCCAATGCAGTTCCGGAGTTAGGCTCCGGGATTTCACATCAGACTTAATCAACCGTCTGCGCTCGCTTTACGCCCAATAAATCCGGATAACGCTCGGGACATACGTATTACCGCGGCTGCTGGCACGTATTTAGCCATCCCTTTCTGGTAAGGTACCGTCAAGCCGGAAACTTTCTCTGAATCCGGTCATTCTTCCCTTACAACAGTGCTTTACGACCCGAAAGCCTTCATCACACACGCGGCGTCGCTCCGTCACACTTTCGTGCATTGCGGAAAATTCCCTACTGCAGCCTCCCGTAGGAGTTTGGGCAGTGTCTCAGTCCCAATGTGGCCGGCCAGTCTCTCAACTCGGCTACGCATCATGGCCTTGGTAGGCCATTACCCTACCAACTAGCTAATACGCCGCAAGACCATCCTTTAGCGATCCAAAAGGACCTTTTAAACTAAGAACATGAGTTCAAAGTTGTTACGCGGTATTAGCATCTGTTTCCAAATGTTATCCCCCACTAAAGGGCAGGTTTCTTACGTGTTACTCACCCGTTCGCCACTCTAGTCATTGTCAGCCGTCACTCCGAAGAGATCAGGTTAACGGCTAGCGTACGACTTGCATGTATTAGGCACGCCGCCAGCGTTCATCCTGAGCCAGGATCAAACTCTCATTTTAAAAGTTTGAACTTAGCGTTCACATGAATTACTGACTGTTTGTTTTACCAAACGTTAAATAATTTATTGTTGTTACTTACGAATTGACTTCGCAAATTAATTAATTTTGTTTGTTCTTACATAGTAAGAACAAAACCCTACACAATTTGTTTGTCTTTGTTCTGTTCAGTTTTCAAAGTGCTGCGTCACTTACAAAAGCAACTTTTATATCATGCCAGAGAATCAAACGAATGTCAAGCTTTTTTTCAATCAATCTTGATCGTTTCAAGCAGCCAAACGCTCACTCCCGAGCTGACTTAAATATCTTACAACCCCTGCACGCGAAGGTCAAGGGAATTCTTCAAAAAAATAAAAAACCCGCTTTTCAGCGAGTCAAAAGGCTGAAAAACGGGGATAGAAAGGGTGTTATTTGGTAGGGGCAGAGGAACTGCTGCTGGATGAGGCAGGCTGAACTGAAGCTGAAGAACTGCTATCGGCGTTGCTTCCCTGCGATGCCGTTTTTTCTGCTGCTAATCTTTGAAGATATTTCTTGATTTTGGAAGGAGACCAAAGCATCACTTCTGAACTCTTATATAATTTCAAAAGCGATTTTCCGCCATTTTTAGTACGTAATGAACTGGGATTGCTGATCTGTGCTTGTTTTAAGGATGCTAAACTAGGCCCAAGCGTATAGTCATAGTTTTTTTTATCAACTTTTTTGAAATTATTGCGCTTGTCGAAACGTAATAAGTCACCAGAAACGACTTGATCAGAATATGCCAACTGCTGGTCTACAAAATTTTGAGTCTGGTCAATGAAGCGTTTGGTTTTTTTCGATGCGTTCTTGTAACTAATAGCTCGCCCATTATCGGTCTGCCAATAGCTGCCATTCATCTTAATAATTGTTGGAGTGACGAAATCACCGTTTCTAAAACTGACAATTTGCCGATTTTGGTCAGACAACAGGTCATCCCCGAATTGAATGGTGCCATCATTTGGAACACCGAGGAGATCAAATAATGTAGGCAATACATCAATTTCACCGCCATACGTGTGATTGATCCCGCCAGCTAAATTGTTAGCATGAATCATAAAGGGAACCTTTTGGAACTGTGCTAGATCGTAATTTGTAATCCGATCTTTTTGAAGAAGCTGTCCAATAGCGGGCTGATGGTTTTCTGAGATGCCATAGTGGTCCCCATACACATAAATGAGACTATTATTGTATAAACCCGTTGCCTTCATCCAATTCATAAATTCGCCAAAAGCAGAGTCTAGATAATGAGCCGTTTGTACATAATGGTCTACAGTCCTGTCTCCTGTAGTTGTTGCAGGAAATTGGCTGGCAATTTCTTTATTGGTCTCATAAGGATAATGATTAGTAACTGTAATGATCTTTGCATAGAAAGGTTGTGGCAGCTGTTGAATATACCTAGCTGAATCGCGTAAAAATATTTTATCCAGCATGCCGTATCCAACGTTATTCTGAGATTTCGTCGATTGCGGGTAAAATTGCTTACTGAAAAAATAATTGTATCCCCAAGATTTATATGTATTATTTCGATTCCAAAAGGTCGGTACATCGCCATGAAAAGCTGCCGTTGTATAACCCATTTGATTTAAAATCGCTGGTGCTGCTTGAAAGACATTGCTAGTGCCGTACTTCACCATAGCTGAGCCTGAGGGCAAGCCAAAGAGCGAATTGTCAAGCATCGTTTCAGCGTCGGAAGTCTTCCCTTGACCGACCTGATTATAAAAATTATCAAACGAAAGTGTGTGCTGATCATGAAAAAATTTATTCAAATTAGGTGTTACTTCCCGGCCATTCACACGATAGTCAATTAAAAACTGCTGGAAAGATTCAAGATGGAAAACAATGACATTACGGCCCTTATCAATGCCAAAATATTTAACATTGACTGGTGCTCGATGTTTTTGAATCCATTTGGCAATCGGTTTTAGTTCTGATGCGTTAGCTTTATCCCTGCTAACTGCCTGGTTATGAGTCTGAACAGCATTAAACGCTGCATACTCATTCAAGCCCAAATACTTCACAATATAATTATTGTCAAAAGAACGTGTCAGAAGGCCTGATCGATTGGCACTGGCGAGACCAAAAACCAAAAACACCAAAACCAAACCAAGTGTCGAAGTTAAAACGGCAAACCGTCTGCGTAAACCTTTTTTGTCAGAGGTGATCTGGCGAAAAAGAAGCAGTAGAATTAATACCAAAATATCTAAGAAAACCAAGAAATCACTAAGATGGACAATCCCTGCAATGGATTTACTTAAATTTTCGCCAACCGATGACCCAGATGACATGATTGACAACGAAAGAAAATCGCTGAATTCCCGGTAATACAGCATATTGGCAAACAGCCAAATCGTCTGAATGAAATTCATGACGATCATAATCCAATAGGCAAGATAACCACGAAAATATAAAGCCAGGCTGAGCAGAATAATTGCGGTCGGGAGCGGGTTAAGCAAAGCAATCAATAGTTGCATCGTACCTGTGATGCCTAAGTTGAAACTAATAAAATACTCAATCACAGTCTTGAGTTCAATAAAAAAAAGATTGATCAAAAAAAAGGCAACTAATGGCCTAATTTGGCGCTTAGAAAAAAAATATTTAGTTTTAATCAGTAACTGTCTAATCATTAAAAAGTTAATTTCAAATCACGAAGTGTCTCATAAATATCAATTGCAGCTAAATCAATATTATCAAATTCAAAAAGTTGATTACCGCGAAACTCCTTCAAAGTAAATATTCGAGTCTCGTGATCAAAAGTTACTCGCGCCAAGTTTAGTCCGTATAAGTCAAAATTTCGAACCTGGATACGTTTGCTTTCGTCCTTAACCATTGCTTCTAAACGGCTGATAATTGGTAGAATTTCGGATTCAGTTTTTGACATTATTTTTTCCATCGTAATGACTCGGTACTAAATTATACGCTATCAGTCCAGCAAAAATACCGAAATAGTAGGTCAGAATTCGCCAAATCAGCATCGCAAAAATCGTGACTGTATGGTTGGCCAGAAAACTCGAGAACAGTAATGAGAAGCCAATTTCAGCTCCACCGCTACCACCTGGAACCGGAAAAATCGATATCGCCAAGGTTAGGATAACATTAAGTGCCACAATGAAAATAAAATCAGCATTATGGGCACCAACGGCTAATAAAATGAAATAAGGGATTGCGTAATATATAAAAAGCTGCAGCAAAGTCAGTAACGAAGCAGCAATCAATTTCTTTGGGTTTTTAGCCAGCTTGTTAGATACGACATGAAATTCCAGAATTCGCTGGTCTAGTTTCTTTGCAATACCAGCTGTTTGTTTTTCGGAAAGGAACCAGTGAAAAGGTGCTAATACGAGATTGGCTATTTTTTCTGTTATTGGTGGAAAAAACATAATAAAAATGAGGCCTAAAAGAACCAATACATGGATTGCGACACCAAAAATAACCAGGCTTGTCATTGACAACATATGATTAGCAACGTACTGATAGCCAAAAAGCAAGCAAATCAAGAAAGCTACCACAATCATCCCTTGATAAATCACAAACTTCATCAATGAAACAGAGGTTCCTTCCCCAACCGAGATGCCGGCTTGGCGCAGCCCCAAGATCTGCATTGGCTGGCCACCAATAGAAAAAGGTGTAATACCATTACCGAATTGTTCCATCCACGGTGTACGCACAATTCCCCACAGGCTGGCCTTATGAGGAGCAATTAAAACTTTTAGGATCCAAGCCATAGTCAAGTAATAGAAAATGACTAATACAAAAGCAAAGAGCAGCCAACCGTAATTTGTTTTGGAAATTTGCTGACAAAATTGTTTTAAATTAACTTGGTGAAAACTATAAATAAAAACAACTGCACCGATAAAAAGAGTAAATAAAATCCAAAAAATTCGTTGTCTCGTTGTCATTTGCTCTCCTTGCTAGGTAGTGATAAAGCCCGTTCGTACGCATTTTTCAACTCTTGCCCGATCTTACTGATATCACGCGCCAATGCGACACGGTGACCTGCTTTAGAAACGTCTTTTACCTGGTTGGATAAAATTTGATGCAATTTATCGTCAAAATCATCCAGGTTCTTCGCCTTGTAACAATTGACACCGTCTTTCAACCAATCAGCATATACAGGAATATCTCTAACCAATACTTTTTGTGAACTCGCCAGTGCTTCTAGAACAACAATACCCTCAGTCTCCTCAAAACTTGGATATAAGAATAAATCCGCACCTGAATATGCACCTTGGAGAACATCACCGGTGATATATCCAGCGAAAAGACAGTTTGCTGGGTGATCAGTTCGAATAATATTACGAATTTTTTTGGGAATAATGCGTAAATCCGTGTAACCAAACCAAACAAATAAATAATCAGGATTCCGTCTGGCTAACTCAACAAAATCCGCAATCCCTTTTCTCTCAAAATAGAGACCAACTGAGATAATAATTTTGCGCTTGTCTTCAGGCCCCAAGTTTAAAAATTGACGGAATTTAGTAATTTTAGCTTGGTTCTTTCGGTAGGAAGCGACTCTGACGCCGTTTGATATAGGAATAATCGGTTGTGTCAGGCCGTATCCCCGTAAAAGAGATTCGGCGTAAGGCGTAGGCGTAATAATCAGATCAGCCTGTTTATAAGCGTTGACTAAATATCTTTTAAAAGGTTTAGCAATTAAATTAGAGCCGATAAAGGAATTTCGAAAATCTTCATAGGTTGAATGAGCATGATAAACAATTGTCTTGCTCTGCAAACGCGCTTTTGCAACCATTGCTGCCGATTTCGGCCCATAAGTATTAACATCAATTAAATCATAATCCTTGGAAAAAGGGTTTGTGTCGAGAACAACGTCTGTATATGACAGCTCCTCTTGCTGCAATCTCTGAGCGTGTCCGATACCAGACCGGCTAATCAGTCCCGGGTTTTCAAAATACTGCAAAACTTTCATTCTGTTAATTCTACTATTTATTGCTGTCGACTTCTTTTTTGCCCTTCAAAATTCTGCGTTTCGCCACTTTAGGCAAAGGCAAACGCCCCAATAATTGGCGGGCATAACCTATCTCATCATCAGTCGGCTCATCTGTATCCTTAGCGTGCGGCGGCCGGTATTCAGCGATTATCTGTGTGTAAAAACGTAAAACATCCTCGCCGAATTTTTCAGCTCCAACTTCTCGCAATACTTCTTGACAGTCGTGATCCTTATTTTTATTTTTGGCGTCTGCTAAATAATATTCAATTGCCTGAGCCATTTCCTCGTTATTTTCAACAATTGTGCCGATCATCTTGGATTTTGTAATCTGCTGTAGATAAAGATTCGGCATCGCAACAAAAGGTCGGTTAGCATTAACCGCTTCGATAAAGGTTAAACCTTGCGATTCGGAAGTTGAGGGACTTGCAAAAACATCAGCCATTCGATAATACGAATAGACATTTTTGTGTTCAACCATGCCGACAAACTTCACATGTTTAGCAAGCCCAAGTGCCCTAGCGTGTTCTGTCAGTTCTTCACGAGCGGGTCCATCCCCTGCAACAACCAAAATAACATTATGAAAACGGTCAATAACATCTGGCAATATATTGATGAGTTCCTCTAAATTTTTTTCAAAAGCAACTCGGCCCAAGGACAAGATGACCGGCTGTTTGGGCCGAATGCCAAGTTCTTTGCGCAATTCAGCCGAACGATCCAGTTGGTTTTTAGGGAAACTGACGCCAGTCGGAATGATCGGCATTGGGGCTGAAACACCATATCCGCGTAAGGTATCATAAACTCGCTGGCTGGGCGCAATCACGCCATTAACAGATTTAAGAAATGCTCGAATAATGACCTCAACACCGCCAGCTTTGATGAGACGGCCATTCATAACATAATGTGTATAATCTTGGTACATTGTATGGTAAGTATGCACAAGCGGAATCTTTAATTCCCGAGCCGTAATTCTACCCATCAAGCCAAGACTGAATTCCGTTTGTGTGTGGACAATGTCCAAGCGGAGCGTTCTGGCAATTTCAATCGCTTCAAAAAACCCCCGAAAAGTAATTCGGCGATCTTTAAAACCTGTATATGGGATGGATGAAAAACGGTAAATATTTTTTTCCGGACCCCGGCCATATTGAGATCTCTTCACCTTAGGGTCGGTGGTAGTAAAGATGTACACGTTGTTGCCTTGAGCTTCCAGCTGCTGGGCTAAAATCTGCGTGCTGGTACTAACACCGGACACCTGAGGAAAATAAGTATCGGTAAAAAGTCCTATATTCATGTCTACATTATACTGGTATGACAAAAAAAGACCTAACGGCCTTTTTAAGGAAAATTATTTTGTTGAAGCTTTGACTAAATCAATGACCTGCTGATTACTATCTTGATCTAAAGCTGACTTTGCAAGTGTCTTTAAATCGGAAACCTTCAAATGTTTGATCAATGACCGAGTCGGCAGGACGGATGAAGCGGACATGGAAAATTCATCGAGGCCTAATCCAGCTAAGATCGGTACCGCGATAGGGTCACCAGCCATCTCACCGCACATGGCAACGAATTTCCCTTCATGATGCGCTGCATCAATCACATTGTGAACTAGCCGCAAAATAGACGGATTATAGGGTTGATACAAATAAGATACACTATCATTGCCCCGGTCAGCAGCCATCGTATACTGAATCAAATCATTCGTACCAATCGAGAAGAAATCAACTTCTTTAGCAAATTTATCAGCCAACACAGCCGAAGCTGGGATCTCGACCATAATGCCTAATTTGATGTGGTCCGAAATTTTTGTACCTGCTTCAATCAGCTTTGACCGTTCTTCTTCATATATCTTCTTTGCAGCACGGAATTCTTGAAGAGTTGCAATCATTGGGAACATGATCCATAAATCCCCATAAACAGAAGCCCTCAGCAGAGCTCTCAATTGCGTCCGAAAAATATTATCTTGTTTCAGGGAAATTCGAATAGCACGATAACCTAGAAATGGGTTAGCTTCCTTCGGCAGTTTCCAGTAGCTCAATTGTTTATCACCGCCGATGTCCATCGTCCGAACAGTTACAGGCTTGCCTTTCAAAGCCTGCAGTGCAGCCTTATAAGACTCAAATTGTTCGTCCTCTGTTGGAAGATGGTCTGAATCAATAAACAAGAATTCTGTTCGAAATAAACCAATACCTTCAGCACCACTCGCAACAACTGCATCCAGGTCCTTAGGGGAACCGATATTAGCCGAAATATCAAAATGGACACCATCGGCCGAAGCAGTTCTCTCGTCGCGGAGTTGTGCCTGCTCACGTTTTCTAGCAAAATATTCACCGACTTTTTTTGCGTAAGCGACTTCTTCATCTTCATTGGGAGAGATTAAGACCTGGCCAGCATCACCATCAACAATGAGATTAATATGATTTGCGATTTCAGCAATTGCGTTTCCAGTACCAACGACAGCTGGAATCTCCAAAGATCGTGCCATGATCGAGGCATGAGCTGTCCTGCCGCCAAGGTCAGTTACGATGCCTTTAACGAATTTTGGATCAAGCTGAGCGGTATCAGAAGGCGTTAGATCGTGTGCGACAACAATGACATCGTCATCAATCAAAGCCGGATTTGGTAACTCGACGCCCAAAAGGTGGCTCGTCACCCTTTTTGCAATATCTCGGACATCAGCTGCTCGTTCCTGCATATAAGCATTATCAGTCATAGCCTCAAATGTCGCGATGTAATTATCAGTCACATTTTTCAAAGCAGATTCAGCATTGATTTTTTTATCATTAATCTGCCCTTTAATTGCAGAAACCAGTTCAGGATCGGAAAGCATCGTAATATGTGCCTCAAAAACCTCGGCTTCTTCTTTGCCCAAAGTCTCCTCCGCCTTGTTTTTGATCTTTTCCAGATCACTTTTAGAAGCGTCCAGTGCTCGGTCCAAACGCGCTTGTTCGGCATCTACATCGGTGATTGTCTGATTGTAGGGAAAAGCTAAATCCGGATCAACCAACAAATAACTTTTAGCAATCCCAACACCATCTGATGCGGCAATGCCGCTTAATTTTTCTGTTTCAGTCATTGTTACCCCCAACTATTAACATGAGATTTGTTCTACTTTCGCAAGTGGTTCATTCGACCAGGTATTATTCAAGTAAATCGGACAAATGCAGGTAAAACCAGTCAAGTAATCACCATGAATCTCATCATCTATTAGTTTAACATTTGTAACGTAACCGTTTTCATTAATTGCAGTTAAATAATTGGAATACCTGATTCGCATGCCATAAACTGCTTCATAAATCAAAATAATGTTCCAGAAACACTGCCACACCATCTTCCAAATTATTTTTGGTCGTGGCATTAGAAACGGCTTTAACCGCAGGAATTGCATTTTCCATTGCGACTCCCATACCGGCAGCTTTGATCATTGGCAAATCGTTTTCTTCATCTCCAAAAGACATGACATTTTCAAAGGTCCAACCAAAATGATCCAACAATTTTCCTAGACCAAGGCTCTTATTCACACCATTAGGGAGAAATTCAAGCAAATTAGGACGACTTTTTACAATAGTCAGATCTAAATTACTTTGAGTCGCGTTCTGAATGGCTTGAACTTGTGCGGCATCCGTCTGGCTGACGAACTTGAAAAAATTTTTCTCAGGCAAAGCGGCAAATGTTACATCGGTAAATGGCATCAAATCTCCTATAAAAGACTGATAACCCGACTTTCTGATATCTATCACAGAAAACGCGCGATCGATGGTGATACCATCCAATGGAAAACGCATTTCCTGTGCTAACTGATTAATTGGACGAATATCATTCTTGGTAATATAACGGCTGAAAATCACCTTCCGATCAGAATTCCGTTCAACTAGCCCACCATTAAAATTAATCGAATAATCTTCATCGGCGGTTAATCCTAATTGTGTGATGAATGGCAAGATACCTTTAATAGGCCGACCGGTTGTTAAGACAACTTTCACCCCACCTTCGTGCAGCTGTTTTAAAACATGCTCATTTCTCGAGCTGATTCGGCTCTGTCCGTTCAATAACGTATTATCTAAATCTAGTGCAATTAATTTAATCGTCAATGGAACCCCCTTATCTAGTTAGCAAAATTATTTATTCAATCAATTTATTCATTAAATCGATGTCAACATTTTGTTAATATTAAAAAAATCTCGTTTTGCTTTTATTATATAGCTCGGATAGCTAGGGGCTTGATTCTGGTTCACCAAAACCCTCAATATGAACAGAACTAATTTATTTTTCATCTTTAAATGTGGACGAAACGATCAATGATATACCAATTTATATACCAATTAACTTATTGAACTTGACAAAACTAAAAGTTATAATTTAGTTGTTGAGGTGATCAAATAATGGAAATTAAATTAGTTCAGTCACAAACAGAGGGTGGCCAAATTGGTCTTCAGATATTCAAAGAAGCTCTTTTGAAAGGTGCAAATAGTTTTGGGTTAGCTACAGGTTCAACTCCAATCAGCATTTATGAGGCAATCAGCGCTTCAAATCTTGATTTTTCAAAAACAGTTTCAATCAATTTGGACGAATATGTCGGTATATCCGCGGATCATCCAGAAAGCTACCACTATTTTATGCGCGAACATCTTTTTGGCAAGAAGCCCTTCGCTCATTCATTTGTTCCAAATGGTCAAGCTGCAGATCTAAAATCTGAGACTGAAAGCTACGATAAAATTATCAATGACCACCCAATTGACCTGCAGTTATTAGGATTGGGACAAAACGGCCATATTGGTTTCAATGAGCCCGGAACGTCTTTTACTTCTAAAACACATATCGTAAATTTAACGGAAAATACCATTCGTGCTAATTCACGATTTTTCGAATCAGAAGATCAAGTACCAAAGCAAGCCATTTCTATGGGTATCGCATCAATTTTACAAGCTAAAGAAATTTTGATTGCAGCTTATGGCCAAAATAAGGCTCAGGCCGTCAGAGACTTCATCCAAGGTCCAGTAACTGAGGCAGTTCCAGCTTCAGTCTTACAAAAGCACCCCAATGTCATTGTTATTTTGGATCCGGCAGCGGCCTCGTTATTGAAAAAATGAATTAGAATCATAAAACAAGCGTTAAGAAAACAGTCTTAACGCTTGTTTTATATCTTGATGATCATATTTCTGCCAAATCATTTGTTAACTAAAAAAAACGTACAAAAAAACAACGCCAAAGCGCTGCTAGCAAATAGGATCTCAAATTAAAGATTCGCTCTTGAGTGTACCTTCAACACCATCAAGGGCAGCCTGATCATCACCGCCTTCTGCAACGATTTCGATTTTAGCACCCTTGCCGGCGCCCAAACTCATCACACCCATGATGGACTTCAAATTGACTTCTTTGCCATCATATTTCAAGGTCAACTTTGAATCAAACTCAGAAGCCTTTTGAACAAGCATCGTCGCTGGGCGTGCGTGTAAGCCTGAATCAGCGGTAATCGTAAATTCTTTTGAAACCATAATTCCTCCATATCCTCTATTCTAAGTCTATCAGTAATCTTATAATATGCAAGCGCTTACACGAAAGCTCTCTAGACCAAGTTCAGAACAAAGCTTTAAAAACGCTCTGACATTATTTTACCTTTTCTTTGCGTCGATAAATAACTTTTCCGCCTTTTTGTGCAAAACCTTTGACACCAGATTGATAGTTATAAACATTCCAGATTTTATAGAAATCTGAGAAGGTATCGCGATCAACCTCAAACTCGTCAATTTCGCCCTTTCGCAAAGCTTCTAACTTGTTCTTAAAATCAATAGTCATTTCTTTTTGTTTTGATTCTCCTTAACGTAAGTCACAATATTTTCATGTTTCCCAGCAGCGGCGACAATCAGCTTCCGAATATTTTCATCTGACATACCAGTCATATCAGCACCCGCTTCTTGAAGATTTTTACGAGCCTGATCGACAACAACGGTTGGGATACTAGCCGGATCCGTATACTGGCGTGTCCAGATATTGGCGGCCGCAGCTTTAGCGGCGGCTTCGCTGCTTGCAGCAGCTGACGAAACGGCAGCGGCTGCATCTTTTTGAGCCTGCTCAGCTGCTGCGGCCGCAGCTTTTTGCTTGTCAATGGCCATTTGAGCCTGCTTAATATTGTCATTGGACCGTTCAGCCAGAACCTGGTAACCATTTCGATATGACGCGACCTTTTGAAAAGTGGTAATTGCATCATTATAATTTTGAACACGCAAAAAATTCAAACCCAGTTGAAAACTGCTGATCTGCCTAATGCGTTTTTCTACTGGTGCCTGTTTTACCACAAAATCCAGTGAATCTGATAATGCCCGCTTTGCTTCCGGATATCGCGCATGAGTCACGTCCTCGCTTGCCTGAGATTGTAATTGTTGAAACCTATCGGACCGGGATCGTGTCAAATAATTAGCGTATAAATACACGCCAGAAGCAACGACGAGCAGCAGCCCGAGAAAAATAAAAAACTTTTTCATCTTGACTGAATTATAACTGAAACCAGAAAAAAAGTAGACCTATCAGCTGTTTGACACACTCTGACCTTTATTGACTATTAAAAAGGATGGTGTATAATTTATTGCAAAGGTCAATAAAGGTCAAACATTTAAAATCAAAAAATGCTTGAAAATCAACCTTTATTAGACGGAGGAAAAATGGCTGATTACAATGAAAATCCCTTCGTTTTTGGAAACATGAACGTAGATGATATTTTTCGTCAATTGAATGGCCAAATGGCGAATATGCAGCAGCCCGGAAATCAAAATCCGGCAGCTGCTCCAAGCCATTCCGGCGGGAACAACAATAATAAGAAACATGGTTTACTTGAACAATATGGTATCAATATCACGGATCAAGCCCGTAAAGGCAAGTTGGATCCAGTAATTGGCCGCGATCTTGAGGTAGAACGTCTAATCGAAATCCTAAATCGCCGCACAAAAAATAATCCAGTCCTAATCGGTGAACCTGGTGTCGGCAAGACTTCCGTTGTTGAAGGTTTAGCTGAAGCAATTGTGGCAAAGAAAGTGCCTGAAAAACTTCTAAATAAAGAAGTTATTCGGCTTGATATGGTTTCTTTGGTTCAAGGTACCAGCATGCGCGGTCAATTCGAAGCTAGGATGCAGCAGCTCATGAAGGAAGTCGAGTCTCGTGATGAAATCATCTTATTCATCGATGAAATTCACGAAATCATGGGTGCTGGTAATGCTGAAGGCGGGATGGATGCTGGAAACATTTTAAAGCCTGCTTTGGCTCGTGGCGAATTTCAGTTAATCGGTGCAACAACATTGAAGGAATATCGCAATATCGAAAAAGATGGCGCGATTGCTCGTCGTTTCCAAGAAGTCATGGTTGAAGAGCCAAGCAAAGATGAGACTTTTGAAATCTTAAAGGGTCTGCGCTCCAAATACGAGGATTTTCATCACGTTAAATATTCAGATGAAGTTCTCAAGGCCGCGGTTGACTTGTCTGACCGATATATTCCTGAGCGTTTTTTGCCGGATAAAGCAATTGATTTAATTGATGAAGCAGGTTCGCGGAAAAATCTTCATCTGGAATTTGTTAATCCTGAAGAAATTCAGCAGAAAATCAATAATGCCGAAGCAATGAAACAGCAGGCGATTGAAAAGGAAGACTACGAGAAAGCTAGTTATTGGCGTGATCAAGTAGACACGCTCCAAAAGCAGAAGATCGCAGCTGAGGCAAATCCCGAAAATGTTGCAAACGCAGCGAGTGTTCAAGTTAGCGACATCACAAAAATTATCGAAGAAAAGACACACATTCCGGTAGGTGATCTTAAAAAGAATGAAGCCGGACAACTCAAAGACTTAGATGCCCACTTAAAAGCACATGTCATTGGGCAAGACGAAGCAGTCGCACGTGTTGCTAGGGCTGTTAGGCGCAATCGAATCGGCTTGACTAAATCCGGCCGTCCAATTGGTTCTTTCTTATTTGTTGGACCAACTGGCGTCGGCAAGACTGAGACGGCCAAGCAACTAGCTAAAGAAATGTTTGGCTCGACCGATGCCATGATTCGTTTCGATATGTCAGAATATATGGAACCTCAGAGTATCTCAAAATTAATCGGTGCACCTGCTGGTTATGTTGGTTACGAAGAAGCTGGGCAATTAACTGAACAGGTTCGTCGTCATCCCTACTCGCTTATTTTGCTTGATGAAATCGAAAAAGCCCATCGAGATGTTATGAATATGTTTTTGCAAATTCTTGATGACGGCCGGTTGACTGATTCTCAAGGACACGTAGTCAGCTTCAAAGATACGATTGTCATCGCAACATCCAATGCCGGAACGGGCGATGTTGGCAACAATACTGTTGGTTTCGCTGCAGAGACTCAAAGCATCTCCGCCGAACATCAATTAGTGGAGAAATTGAAGAATTACTTCAAACCAGAATTCTTGAATCGTTTCGATGCCATTGTTGAATTTAAAGAATTAGGCAAGCCGCAGTTAAATAAAATTGCTGATCTGATGCTGGCTAATATGAACGCAATGCTAGCTGAGAACAAACTGCATGTCGATGTTGAGCCTGCAGCAAAGGACAAGATAGTTGAGCTTGGATATAATCCAGAAATGGGAGCTCGCCCACTACGCCGTGTTGTTGAAGAACAAATCGAGGATAAAGTTGCTGACTTTTATTTGGATCATCAAGATGCGCATAATTTGAAAGCAGTTCTTGACAAGAATGGTGAAATCGTTTTAAAAGCAGAGAGATCCGCGGCTTCTGTGAAAAATATATCAGCAGATTTGCCGAACAATAACTGAAGAATTTTCTCATCGCTTTAGCATTCGTTTTTCGCGGATGCTTTTTATTTGGGCAGAAGTTCCTAATAAAGGGTTAAAATTGACTTATTATGATGCAAACAATACTTGGGATCCATATTCTTTCTGCTCTTGCGATTGCAGTCTTCGCTACGGCTTCATTAATTCTGCCACTTGAGAAAGATCACATGGTCGTTTTAATCAGCAGAATTATTTATCTGCCACTCTTCATCACAGGGCTGATATTGGCATTTCGAACCGTCCACACACAGCCAGTCATGACAATTTTGAAAATAGCAATTGTGCTTGCTTTTGTGGCTTTGCTAGAAATTACCCTAGCCAATAAATTGAAGCATCGACCTGGTGTCATCTTCTTGACGCTAATTGCAGCATTATTTTTCTTAGCAGCCCTATTCGGCATTATTCTTTTCTTTAATTGAAATTAAGGGCAAATAAAAACCCGTGTGAGCTATGCTTCACACGGGTTTTTAAATTATTATTTATCCGAAATCGCAGCAATTCCAGGAAGTGTCTTACCTTCCAGATATTCCAAGCTAGCACCGCCGCCAGTTGAAATATGAGTGAACTGATCAGCAATACCTAACTGTGCAACAGCAGCAGTGGAATCGCCACCGCCGACAATAGTCGTTGCTCCCTCAGCAGTTAAGGAACCAATAAACTTGCCTAATTCCAATGTGCCGTTTGCAAAGTGGCTCATTTCAAAAACGCCCATAGGCCCATTCCAAACAACTGTTTTGGCACCCTTTAACGTGTTTTCAAATTTTTTGATCGTCTTAGGCCCAATATCAAGACCCATCCAGCCATCTGCAATGCCATTCTCAAATACCTTGGTTGGCACATCATTAGCAAAACTTTCAGCAGAAACAGAATCTTCTGGAAGCACCAGTTTGTCGCCAGCTTCAGCCATAATTTCTTTGGCTAAATCAACTTTATCTGCCTCAAACAACGAATTTCCAATAGAAACTCCGCGAGCAGAAGAGAAGGTATAGCTCATGCCGCCGCCAACGATCACTTGGTCGGCTTTCGCAAGCAAATTCTTGATGACTTCAATTTTATCTGAAACTTTCGCACCGCCCAAAACAGCTACAAAAGGACGCTTTGGCTGATTAACGGCAACATCAAGATATTTAATCTCTTTTTCCATCAAGAAGCCCGCAGCCGTTTTTGAAACGTTAGAGGCGATACCGACATTAGACGCATGTGACCGATGAGCTGTACCGAAAGCATCGTTGATAAACACATCATCACCCAAACCTGCCCAATACTTTCCTAGCTCAGGCGCATTGCCAGATTCGCGTTTGACATAGTTGCCATCAGCATCAACATCTTCATAACGGGTATTTTCGACCATGAGGACCTGGCCTTCTTTTAAAGCGTTAACAGCATCTTCAAGTTCACTGCCTTCAGTCTTTCCGGGAAAAACAACTTCCTGTCCAAGCAGCTCGCCCAAGTGCTTGGCAACTGGAGCCAAACTCAGCCCCGGCTTATCCTCAGCCTTTTTCACACGGCCAAGATGACTGAACAAAATGGCCTTGCCGCCTTGTTCCAGAACGTATTTAATCGTCGGCAGTGCAGCCACGACACGATTATCATTACCAATTACACCATCTTTGATCGGCACGTTGAAATCCACGCGCATTAAAACTTTTTTACCTTTTAAATCAAGGTCTTTTACAGTTAATTTTGCCATTTGGCCTCCTTGCATACTATTCTATTATAGTGTAAAAACTCACAATTCAGAAACTTTTACAAAAAATCGTAGTGATAGATTCTAGCGTTTCATCATAATTTAAACCGAAAATAATGCTTAGAAAAAAGGTTCCTATTTTTCCAGGAGCCTTTTCAAGCAAAATAATTAAAAACTACAATTTTGACACTTTAACCGCTGTTCCATAAGCAACAACACTCATAATGCCGTTAGCTTCATTGGAATCAAAACGCATCATCGTGACGGCATCTGCACCCATCGCAGCGGCATTATCTTTTAAACGCCCAATCGATTCCTGGCGCGCTTGATCCTGCAACTGTGTCCAAGTGACGACCTCGCCGCCAACTAACGTCTTCAAACCAGCTCCGAATGTCCGGACAATATTTCTGCTCCTGGTAGTTAATCCAAAGACTTCGCCTAATGTTTCATCAATTTGGTAACCAGCAATATTTTCAGTAGTAGCAACAATCATCGAACCCTCCAGATGCTTTAAATGCATTAAAATTTTTAGTCAGTATAACCGGGTTTGCCCAAAATTCTAAACATGTTTGTCTTGTAAACCTCAACACCAGGCTGATTGAAAGGATTGATAGCATTCAAATAACCAGAAACTGCAACCGCCGCTTCAAAGAAGTAAATGAGGTTCCCTAAATTAAATTCGTCCAAATCATCCAGTTGCAGCAGGATATTGGGAACTCCAGCTGAAGTATGTGCCTGAGCCGTCGCAGTCAAAGCAGCTTCATTCACCTCTTTCATTGGCTTATTCAGTATATAATCCAAATGGTCTGTATTATCGTCAGCCTGCGGCACAACACGGTCACTGATTGGCTTTGTGATATCCAAAATTGTCTCAAAAAGAATCTTTTTGCCATCCTGAATATACTGACCAATTGAATGCAGATCAGTCGAGAAAATAGCTGAAGTTGGATAAATACCCTTATTATCCTTGCCTTCGGACTCAGCCATCAATTGTTTCCACCATTCAAACAAATATCTGAATTGTGGTTCATAGCCAACGATCGTCTCAACATCAAATCCTTTGCGATAAAGGATATTGCGGTAAATCGCATACAAAATTGAAGGTTTGGCCAAAATGTCTTCGTCTTTGGCGAAATCTTCTTGAGCAGCTTTAGCACCATCCATCAATTTTTTGATATCAATCCCAGCAACAGCAATTGGCAAAAGGCCAACAGCACTGAGAACGGAATAACGTCCGCCAATACCATCAGGCACAACAAAGCGTTCATAACCGTTTTCCTTGGCCACATCCAATAAAGCGCCCTTATGTGCATCAGTTGTAGCAAAAATTCGTTTTGCAGCAGCATCCTTGCCATACTTCTTTTCGATTAAAGCTTTGAAAACACGAAAAGCAATCGCAGGCTCGGTTGTTGTACCTGACTTCGAAATAACATTGATGGAAAAATCGCGATCCCCAATCAAATCAATGACATCATCTATATATCTGCCAGAAGCCGAGGTGCCGACAAAATAAATCTCAGGCAGACCGGTTTTAGCCGCCTGCTCGTTATGAAATTCGGACTTCAAAAATTCAATAACAGCACGCGCCCCTAAATAAGAACCGCCAATCCCGATCACAACGAGAACTTTTGAATCAGATTTTATTTTATCCGAAGCTTTCAAGATTCTAGCAAACTCATCTTGATCATAATCTGTCGGTAGAGTTAACCAATCTTCCATCTCATTGCCAACTCCGCTGCGAGCCAACAATGTGTCCCGAGCTAAGCCAGCTGCAGGCTTTAACAATTCGACTTCAGAATCATCGACAAACCCCTTTAAATAATCTTTTTTGAAAGTAACTTTCATAAATTTATCCTCACTGTACAGTTACGGATTTTGCTAGGTTGCGCGGATGATCAACATCCAACTTTCGGCCTAATGATGTGTAATATGCCAAAAGCTGAATTGGAATCGCTTCCAGAATCGGACCAAACATTTCCATCTCGCCAGTTAACTCCGGCAAAATAATTTCGTCATTTGCACTAGCAAGATTTTTGGTCGCAATCGTCATTGTTTTCGCACCGCGAGCTATCGTCTCTTCAAGATTAGACCGCGTCAAACCAGCCGTTTTCGATTGCGAAATCAAGCCAATTACCGGCGTGCCATGTTCAATCAGGGAAATCGTTCCGTGCTTTAACTCTCCGGCTGCAAAACCCTCAACTAAAGTATAGGATATTTCTTTCAGTTTTAACGCAGCTTCCAAAGTTACATCGGCATCTGCACCACGGCCGATGTAAAAAGCTCGATCTGCGTTTACCAAATAATCATCTGCTAAAGCTTTGATATGGTCTTTGCCATCAATCACCGCCTG
Source organism: Oenococcus kitaharae DSM 17330 (assembly GCF_000241055.1). Classification (NCBI taxonomy): domain Bacteria; kingdom Bacillati; phylum Bacillota; class Bacilli; order Lactobacillales; family Lactobacillaceae; genus Oenococcus; species Oenococcus kitaharae. Next base: position 1,046,057 of record NZ_CM001398.1, on the reverse strand, counting down.
CATATCAACGGCTAAACGGCTCAGCTGCCCCTGTAGGTCAGTGTGTCCACCTGCCAAAGCTGCAGCTAAAATGATTTGAGTAATAATTTGGGCAGTATAGGCCTTGGTTGAGGCCACAGCAATTTCAGGGCCGGCTAACAAAGGCAGAGCAAAATCCACATCACGCGTCAAAGTCGAATTCATCACATTGGCCAAAGTCAGACTTGCATAATGTGCTTTTTTGACGAATTCCAGCACCTGAATACTGTCAGCTGTTTCACCAGACTGACTGATAAAAATGAAAAATGGATTTTTAGAAATCAAAGGATGATCGTAAGCAAATTCAGAGGCGATATGAACTTCAGTCGGAATCCCCGCCCATTTTTCGAAGAAACGCCTGCCAATCAATCCAGCATGATAACTAGTACCGGCAGCGATAATATATAAACGATCTGCCTGCTTAATGCTTTTTAAAATTGCAGCGTCAATGTGCGGTATGCCGTCAACAAAATAATGCTTGATTAAATGGCGCGCGACAGTTGCCTGCTCATCAATCTCTTTTAGCATAAAGAAGGGGTAAGCACCCTTTTCAGCAGCCTGCGGATCAATATTTAAATGAAAGGGTTTGCGTGTAAACGACTTGCCTTGCTCGTTATATAATTTCACATCTGTTTTTGAAACAATCGCAATCTCGCCATCCTGCAGCTCAATAAAATCTTTTGTCAGACTCAGCATCGCCGTTGCATCTGACGTCACGACATTTGCACTCTTTGAAACACCAACCAATAAAGGACTCTTAGATTTTGCCGTATATAGCAAATCAGGTGTTTTCGTATCAACTAGCAAAAAAGCATATGACGAATCATCGTTTAGCAGATTAATCATTTTGCGAAAAGCAGCTAATGTCGATAACCCCTCTGCTGCGAACTTGCCAACCAGCTGTACTGCAACCTCTGTATCGGTCTGGGATTTAAAAACCACATCCGACAAATAAGTTTGCTTGAGTTCTTTGTAGTTTTCGATCACGCCATTGTGTACCAAATAATATCTGCCATCATCACTAACGTGAGGATGTGCATTAGCAACACTCGGCTCACCGTGCGTTGCCCAACGTGTGTGCGCAATTCCTGAAGTGCCGTGTAATTGATAATGCTTAGTCTTATCCTCAAGGTCTTTAACCCGGCCTTTTTCTTTGACCAGCATATCGCGTCCATCATCTGTATGAACATAAACACCGGCCGAATCATAACCGCGATACTCCAACTTTTCCAGTCCGCTTAACAAGAACGGCAATGCTTCATTAATACCTGTATATCCAATGATTCCGCACATATTTTAACTCCTAAATAAAAATTTCTTTCGAATACCGCCTTTTAGGATAACGGAAAAAAAAGAAGAAATCAGAAAACATGGAACTTAAAGAAACATTGGTATAGTCCGTTAGCGAACACGTTGATGCTTAAATGCCTGCAGACACATCATTAAGAGAATTAAGCCAGATCCTAACACGTCAATCCCTTGAACGGCCAAATGCAGGAGAGTGATACTCAAGATTGCTGCTGTTAATGGCTCAACTGCCGAAAGCAGGCTCATCGTTGTGGCACCAACTAAATGCAGGCTTAAAAACCACATTGCCGTTCCAAAAGCTGTGCTGACAATCGTAAAGAAAATCAACAAAAACCAATTAACTCCCGACATTTTGGGAACATGCTCAAAAAAAGGCCGGTAGCAATTAAACAAGATACCTGAAACGAATAGCGACAATGCTGTAACGGGCAGCGGACCGTATTTGCTAACAAGTTTAATCGGATAGATAGTAGCAAAGGCGTAGACTAAAGCGGCAAAAAGTCCCCAGAACAAGCCTGCTGAAGATAATTGCAAATGGCCGATCCGACCATGGGTGACCAATAAAAATGTACCCGCTAGTGCAACAATTAGTGAAAGCAAGTCGATCCTTTGCGGCAAATGGTGCTGAACAATCACGTAAAAGAAAATGACAAATAGCAGGCTGAGAGAAGTCAAGATAGTTGCCAATGCCGCGTTTGATTCAGAAATCGCAATAATGTAACTATATTGCGACATGAAGTCGCCAAAAATCATAAAAACAATTAAACGCCAACGAACGCTTTTATCTTTGATCAAGTTAAACAAATTTTGACGATCAAAGACTAATACATAGATAAATAAAGCCAGCCCAGCAAAAAACAGGCGAATGGATAAAACCCAATTAACATCCATTCCAACCTGATCAAACAAATATTGTGTGACAACACCATTTAAGCCCCATAAAAAAGGTCCCAACACGGCGTAAAACAGACCGAACCGCTTTCGACTACTTACCATCAGCGATTCGTCATCTTGAATTCCAAGAACAAGTCGTTATAAATCTGAGTCCAGCGTGAACCTAAATCTGAATAAACCTCCAAGTGTTTAATTGTCTGGTCGTCTGGATAGAACTGCCGATCACTCGTAACTGATTTAGGCAATAGCTTGACTGCACCTTTGTTAGGAGTCGCATATTCAACATACTCAGCGTTTTGGGCAGCGTTCTTTGGTTCAGACATGAAATTCAGGAATTTATAGATGGCTGTAAAGTGCTTTGCAGTCCTGGGAATGGCAAGATTATCAAACCATAAATTCGATCCCTCGCTAGGAACCACATAATGCAAATGCTTGTTTTGAGCAATCATCTCAGCCGCCTGTCCAGACCAGCTGATGCCGATAGGTGCTTCTTCTTGAGCTAAATACATAACCATTTCATCAGCTAAAATAGCTTTGACATTCGGCATCAAGGCGTCCAGTTTTGCCTTGGCAGCCAAAACATCCGGCATACGCTTGCTATTCACAGACTTATTCATCGAAATCAAAGACAAACCGAAAGCATCACGCGACGAATCAACTAAGAGGATCTTATCTCTAAAACGGCTTGACCATAATTGATCCCAATGCGAAACCTCAGATTTTTTGACAAATTTATCGTTGTAAATGATCCCCAAGGTCCCCCAAAAATATGGAATTGAGTATTTATTGTGCGGATCAAAAGCATCATTTAAGAAACGCGGATCATAATATTTAAAACCTGTAAAACGTTTTTTATCAATTGGAACAAGCAAATGCTCCTTGCGCATTTTTTCAACCATATATTCCGAAGGAACGATAATATCATACGCTGTGCCGCCTTGGCGAACCTTTGTATACATGGCTTCGTTGGAATCAAAAGTCTCGTAGTTGACTTGATAACCAGTTTCTTTCGTAAATTTCTTAACCAAAGCCGGATCAATATAATCGCCCCAATTGTAAATATTCAAAACTTTTGTTTTGCCGGATGATCCTGCTGCAGCATTTTCTTTAGCAACAAGATAGCGTTGAAAAGCAAAAAGTCCCAAAATAACCAAAATTAATGCAAAGAAGGCCGATAAAATTTTTTTCATTTCGTGACCTCCAAATCAGGTGTTCTTTTTTTATTCCCAGACCTAGAAATAAAATAATAAACGAGAACTAGAGCTAGGCTGACAAGAAACATGAGTGCAGATAACGCATTAATTTCCAAACTAATCCCCTCTCGGGCACGAGAATAAATTTCGACTGACAAAGTTGAAAAACCATTGCCCGTGACAAAGAAAGTGACCGCAAAATCATCCAAAGAATAGGTTAAAGCCATGAAAAATCCAGCCATTATACCGGAAGAAATGTAAGGCAGTGTGATTTTGCTAAGAACTTGCAACGGACTAGCTCCTAAATCCTCAGCAGCTTCAGCTAATGCCGGTGGCATTTCTTGCAGCCTTGGCAGAACCATTAAGACGACAATCGGAATACTGAAAGCAATATGGCTTAACAGCACCGAAATAAAGCCCAAGGATAAGCCGACAGCTGTGAAAAAGATCAGAAAACTAGCACCGATAATAACATCCGGGCTCACCAATAAGACAGAGTTCAAGTTGAGCAAAATGTTTTTATTAATCTGCTTTTTGGCATACTTGATCCACAGAGCACCAAGCGTTCCAATCGCCGTTGCTAATAAAGAGGACAAAAAGGCGACGATCAATGTATCAACCAAAATTTCGATCATGCGTGTATCAGCCCAGAGCTCATTGTAATGTACCAGCGAAAAACCGTTCCAGCCCGTCATATAATCGCCTGAATTAAACGAATATAGGATGAGATAAAAAATAGGTGCATACAGGAGAACGAAAATGACAAAAAGATAAAGGTTGCTGAATTTAAATTTTTTCATAAACGGCCTCCTCGACGCAGAATGGTCTTTTTACGATCGCGTGTCAGTATCATAGTTGCAACCATAGCAATAATCAGAATCACACCAATTGTAGAACCCATATGCCAATTCTGAGTGGTTAAAAAATGCTCCTCAATCGCCGTACCTAATGTAATCACGCGATTACCACCAATCAAGCGCGTAATCATGAAGAGACTTAATGACGGAATAAAGACAGACTGCACACCAGACTTAACTCCCGGCATAGATAGAGGCACGATAAGACGCCACAAAGTCTGCCAAGAGTTAGCTCCCAAATCACGACTGGCCTGTATCAGGTCCTTATCCATATCGTTTAAAACGTTAAAAATAGGAAGAATCATAAAGGGAATTTCAATATAACTCGAGACTAGGATAAAACTGGCATTTGTAAACAGCAGCTGCTGCGGCGCAATTCCGAGTAAGGCGATAAACGAATTAGCGGTGCCATCTCGCGATAAAATTCCGATAAAAGCATAAGCCTTCAACAATAGGTTGATCCAGGTGGGCAAAATGACCAGCAGAAGCCAAAATTGGCGGTTTTTCAAATTTGCCAAAAAATAAGCTGTCGGGTATGAAATCACTAACGTGATAACCGTAATCAAAAATGCATACACGACCGAATTCAGCGTCATTCTCAGATAGGTACCAGAAGCAAAATAAGCTGCAAAATTAGCCAAAGTCAAATGTCCTGAGGCATTGGTCATGGCCTGAAAAAATAAAAGCAGTAATGGAATGACCACAAAAAAAGCCAGCCATAAGGTATATGGAATTGAAAAAAGCAGTTTTTCTTTTTTCATTGATCTTCGCCCTCGTAGGATTCCAAACGAGCGTCAAAATCCTCTTCTGACTCATTCAAACGCATAATGTGTATATCCTCAGGATCAAACTTAAGCCCACGTCTCTGCCCAATTTTGGCCGGATTTGTCGCCTGAACGGCCCACTCATTGCCAGCATCGTCAATGGCAGTGATTTCATAAAAATCTCCTCTGAATGATTGATCATCAATCGTGACCTGAAGTTTGCCACGACTCGGAACAACGATATCCAAATCTTCAGGACGAATCACTACTTCAACACGCTCATTGGGGCGCATACCAGCATCCACATTCTTGAAATCTTTTCCTGCAAAACTAACTAGATTGTCTTCCTTCATAATGCCGGGGACAATATTAGCCTCGCCAATAAAGTCAGCCACAAAATGATTGATCGGCTCATCATAAATGTCCACAGGCGAACCTGACTGCTGTATGCGGCCATCGTCAATAACAAAAATCCAGTCCGACATGGCCAAAGCTTCCTCTTGGTCATGTGTCACAAAAATAAATGTGATGCCTAAACGCTGCTGTAGTTCACGTAATTCATACTGCATTTCTTTACGTAATTTATAATCCAAGGCTGACAAGGGTTCATCCAATAAAAGAACTTTCGGTTCATTTGCCAGAGCCCTTGCGATCGCAACACGCTGCTGCTGTCCACCTGAAATTTCCGAGATCTCTCTATCGGCTAAATCATCCATTTTCACAAGTTTTAGCATCGATTTAACTAAATCGTCGATCTTCTTTTTGGAAAATCCTTTAATCGATGGGCCAAAAGCCACGTTGTCATAGACGTTCATATTCGGAAAAAGTGCGTAGTTTTGAAAAACAGTATTTACTTTTCTCTGATCAGAGGGTAAACCATTAACTTTTTGGCCTTCAATCAGGATATCCCCTTCGGTTGGCTGCAAACGGCCAGCGATTAGACTCAAAATGGTCGATTTTCCTGAACCCGACGGACCTAGAAGTGTGTAAAATTTACCTTCCTCAATCTCGAGATCGACCTTTTTTAAAACCTTGGTCTCACCATAATCCAAGCTGACATCCTTAAATTCAATCAATGGTTGCTTTGTTTCTTCAGTCATTAATTAATCCCCTAGTCCAAATAAATTCAGATGATTACAAGTATAAAGAATATTTAATCGATTGTCATATTTTTAAGCACAAAAAAGCTCGGCAAGGGCCGAGTATGATCTGTATATATTAACGCTTACTGAACTGAGAAGCACGACGAGCCTTTTTGAGACCAGGCTTCTTACGTTCAACCATCCGAGAATCACGAGTCAGCAGACCTGCTGACTTCAAGGCTGGACGGAAATCCGGATCAACTTGAAGCAATGCTCGTGCAATACCATGACGAGTTGCGCCAGCTTGACCAGCAAAGCCGCCACCGATCACATTAACGTTGACATCGTAAGTACCATCCGTAGATGTGACTGCAAAGGGTTGAGTCACGACAGCTCTAAGGTTAGCAGCTGGGATATATTCTTCAAATGAGCGATCGTTAATTGTAATCTTGCCGCTACCAGGCGTTAAACGCACACGTGCAACAGAATTCTTGCGTCGGCCAGTTCCTGCATATTGATTATTTGCCATTATTTACCAGTTCCTTTCTTAGAGTAAATCCTTAATATCTAATTCGCGAGGCTTCTGGGCTGTCTGACCAACCTTTTCACCACTTGCATAAACATGCAGCTTCAATCCTTGAGCGCGTCCCAAGGTATTCTTTGGCAGCATGCCTTGAACAGCAAGTTCGATAAGCTTTTTTGGATTATTCTCGCGAAGATCGCCAGCTTGACGTGCTTTAAGTCCCCCAGGAAAACCAGAGTGATGATAATAATACTTATCTGTCACCTTTTTTCCAGTCAAACGAACCAAATCAGCGTTGACAACAATGACGTAATCACCGGTATCAACCGAAGGAGTAAAAGTGGGTTTGTTCTTACCGCGAAGAACTGTTGCAACAACGCTGCTTAGGCGACCCAAAGGCACGTCAGTAGCGTCAACGATATACCAATCGCGTTTAATTTCTTGTGGTTTTGCTAAAAATGTACTACGCATAATTTTTTATCCTTTTCACTACATCCGTACCAGGGCTTGGAGTAAATAAGACCGATAAATATGATACTAGTCTTTACCCCTTAATGTCAAGCCTCAGGCGTTATCTTTCTGATCCGAATCAGACAGATCCAAAATAAAATCGTTCGTTGTCGGATTCAAAACGATATTCGAAACAGCATCTCCTATGTTACCACGAATTTCCTTCAATCCTTCGGCAGGAACTGCGATAATTTCGGCATTGTCATCTTCGTTATAACCGTTCGCACTCTCAGAGAAGTACCACTGTGCCAAGTGATCCCAATCAGAAAAAATTGGCAGATAACTGATTTGAGGCTGATCTTGCTGAGACAATAAGAAAAAGTCTATTTTTTCCTGTCGGATCCTCCTCTTTTTGATACGTGTCGGCATCAGGAAAACAGCATTTGAAAGAAGAGTATTAATATTTGTGTCGTCCAATTGGTCGGCATCTAGTGCCGTTTGTAAAGCCGGGTTCTCAATTTTTTCAGTATCCTTGGTCTGCAGTTTGTAAAAACGATTCAAAGCCTCATGACTGGGCTGCTGAACGGTTAAGCCAGCATTTTCTTGATCTTTGGCCATCACCTGCTGAACAAATTGTGCTAACTGTGTTGTGGGTACAGGCAAGAAACCTTTAATAGTCGTATCGAAAAATATGACAACATCGTAAACAGGATCAGAACTCAGTCGACTAAATACTTCTAAACCTACTTGTGCAAAAAAATCTTCCGCCATTGTCATGGTCAAAAAGCGATCATATTTTTTGGTTTCGTCATTGAAAGGTGAAAATAATTGGGAGTCTTCCAGTAACTTATCAAGTTGGCGGCCATCGGGATCATCTTCAGGATGATTAATCTCGATAACAGCAATATTGGGTGTCTGATCATCCTGACCGACAAAATATTCGATTGTTTTAATCCATTGGCTCATAGTAAACCTCGTCTAAGTATAACCCAGATGCTGGGGCTGTAAAACGTGCCTGTTGGCGGTCTTTCACTTCGATTAAACGCCGAATATCATGAACCGGACGTGTTTTGTTGCCAATTTCTAATAACACACCGACCATAATTCTAATCTGGTTATACAAAAATGCATTGCCTTGAAAAATAAATAATAGCTCATCTCGATCTGGGATCGCTTGCAAACGGGCAGACGTTATCCGCCTAATCGTCGTCGCAGTCTGGTTCCCTGAAGCTGCAAAGGAAGCAAAATCATGTTCGCCTAATAAATCAGGAAGTGCTTGATTAATTCTATCTAAATCCAAATGCCAAAAATAGTGGCCAGTATAAAATCTTTTGAAAGGGTCGACGAATTTACTCGTTGACACACGATACAAGTAGCGTTTTTCATGGCTGCTCCGACGAGCATTAAAGGTAAGAGGCGCATATTCAACCTTTCGAACCAGAATATCCAATGGCAATTGACTGTTCATCCCCATCAATATCGCCCGTTCGCTTAAGTTAAAGGGAAAAACAAAATTAACGACTTGTCCGTTGGCATGAACACCCGCATCAGTTCGACTAGCACCAACAACTTTCATTGGTCGTTTGGCCATCTTCGAGACCACTTTATTCAGCTCATCTTGAACAGTCCGGCTGCCGGGACGATTTTGACTTTGAAAACCTTCAAAAGCATGCCCATCATATGAAATTGTGACCTTATAATTTTGCATAGACTTAAATAACAATCCAAAAAAGCATAACAAAGAAAACAGTTAAAATTAACCAATCCAAAATCTGAAAATGCAAATGATGAAAACTTGTTCGATTTTTTGCATTGACGAAGCCGCGTACCTCCATCGTATCAGCCAAAGCCAAAGCCTTATTAAAAGCAACGCTGATCAAGGGAATTATCATAGGAATAAGAGCTTTAACTCTTTTGATCAGCCCGCCCGTTCGGAGGCTAAGGCCTCGAGAACGTTGGGCATCAACAATGGTTGCAAATTCATCCGACAAAATTGGTACAAATCTCAAAGACATTGAAATTAAAAGCGCAAATGTTTTTGTATCCAGCCCTAACTTACCCAGTGGTTTTAAAAGGCTCGCAATACCATCGGCAATGGCCGTTGGTGCAGTGGTGGCCGTCATTAACGTTGTCACCAAAATCATAAAAAAGAATCTCAGTGCAAATATGGCCGCATTGTTTAATGCGGACATTGAAATTTTAAACCAGCCAAATTTGAAAAGAATGTCCGCCTGATTAATTGGTGGCGTCAGTAAAAATTGAACCAAAATCATGAATATAACTAGAAAAATAATTGATTTCAAACCCGACAAATAAATTTTGAAGGGGATTTTGGAAAAAATAATCCCACAAATGACAAATAAAGCTAATAGGGCGTAATCCAACCAGGATTGGGTTAAAAATAGAACAATCACAAAAAAGAAATCAATAATAATTTTTGTTCGAGGATCCAAACGGGCAATAAAAGAATCAGTTGGTATAAAGCGTCCAAATAAACTATTCATTAATTGCCTCAGCTAGCTCTTCCAGTGACAAAGGCGTCTTTTTCAATCCCAGTTGACGCGCATAATAAACGGCAGTCGGTATTTGAAGACCCTGGATATTTTTTTGGGAATATAGCTGCGCAGGGCTTTGGTCGAAAAGCAATTGGCCATCAGAAAAGAAAAACATCCTGCTTGCAAAAGGCACAAAAATATCCAAATCGTGGCTCACAACAATAATGGTCGAACCATCTTTATGAAGCTGTTCCAAAAGTTCCAGCAAATCCTTTTTAGCGTATTCATCCATTCCAGCGGTCGGCTCATCTAATAATAAATATCGTGGGTGATTCACTAAAGAACCTGCAATAGCAGCTTTGCGCATCTGCCCCACTGATAAATTAAAGACTGGCCGCTGCCAAAGTTTTTTTTCTAATCCGACACGCTCTAAGATTTCAGCGGCCTTTTTTTCAGCGACTGCTTTGCTATCCCCAAAATTTAAAGCAGAGAATGCAACATCTTCTAAAACTGTATTTGCAAAAAGTTGGCGTTGCGGAAACTGCAAAACAAAGGCAAAAAAACGGCGGATTCTCATTAGAGCTTTCTCAGAGCTTCTACGATTGACGACCTGATCTTGAAAAATGATTTGACCATCACTAGGCAAAATTAACGTATCCAATAATTTTAGGAATGTGGTTTTTCCTGAACCAGTTGAACCAGCAACGAGAATAAAATCCCCTTCGTTAATGCGCAATGATAATTTTTTTAGCGAAAAAAACTTCTCTTGAGGAAGCGTTTTATAATGGTAATTTACTTGTTGAAATTCAATAGCCATGAGATTAATTGATCGTTTGAAATCACATTCCTTGGAATTTGGGTTTGACTCGGTCGATTTTTGTTTAGCCGGTCTGCCAATTTTGATGCAAAAGTTTCGGCTAAGTGGTGCTCCTTTAAAAAAGGCCTATCAGTCATCAGCTCAATCGTTGGTCTGTCTGCAATAATTTTTCCATCCTCGAGGACCAGGATACGTTGGCTCGAAATGATTTCGTCCGCATCATGGGTAATATTAATGATTGTGAGATTAGGATCGTGCCGGTGCAGGTCGGACAACAAATGCAGAATCGATTTTCTGCCGACGGGGTCCAACATACTAGTCGCTTCATCGAAGATCAAAATATCAGCATCAATGATCAGAGCCGATCCAATCGCGATCCTTTGTTTTTGGCCACCGGACAATTGGTCCGGCAAACTTTTACCATATCCCGACATACCAACTTCATTTAAGACACGATCAATTTTCTCAGGCATCAGATCAGGACTCAGTTCTTGGTTTTCCAATCCAAATGCCAACTCATCCTCAACAGTCGCTCCGATAAATTGATCTTCTGGGTTCTGAAAAACAGCTCCCAATCGACCATTAATTTCAACAGTCCCCGCACTAGCGGTCTCTAATCCTAGGATTAAACGCATGAGCGTTGTTTTGCCTGATCCGTTTCTGCCTACAATCGAAAGCCACTCACCTTTCTCTACGGTAAGAACAAGATTATGGAAGAGCGGCAACCCATCTTCAAATGTAAAAGATAGATCATTAATTGCAATTGCTGAAGCCATCACTAGAATTTTAACAAAGGCTGACCTGAAAAAACAAAAAAGCGTAATAAAAAAGCCTCTCATTAGAAGCCTTTGAATTACGCTTATGATATTTTAATCAACTAATTCTAACAAAGCCATTGGTGCAGCGTCACCACGACGCTGTCCAAGCTTATAAATCCTAGTGTAACCACCATTTCTACTCTGAAAACGGGGTGCCACATCACCAAACAAAGTCTTTACAGCCTTTTGTTCGACAACATCCTCTGCACTAGTCGCATTCTTGATTTTATTTTCATCTTCAACATCGCGAAGATATGCTGCAGCTAAACGTCGAGCAGCAAGATCGCCACGTTTTCCAAGCGTAATCATTTTTTCAGCTTGACGACGAACTTCTTTTGCACGAGCTTCAGTTGTCTGAATTCGTCCATTAAGAATTAAATTTGTCGTTAAATCACGCAAAAGCGCTTTTCGCTGAGATTTGGTTCTTTGTAATTTACGATATCCCATGATTACTCCTTTCTGAATTACTTCAATTATTGGTTTTCAACATCCTGCTTAAACGAATGTCCCCGCTCGGCGAGCTTTTGAATGATCTCTTCAAGTGACTTACGGCCCAAATTACGCACCTCACCCATATCATGAAGAGTTTTATTCGTAAGATCCTCAATCGTGTTAATTCCAGCACGTTTTAAGCAATTGAAAGAACGAACTGAGAGCTCAAGCTCTTCAATCGGTTCCTTTTTCTCCATTACAGTTTCAACCGCATCAGGATCTAACATCATCTCTTTTTGACCAGCATTGCTAAGGTCGATAAACAAAGAAAGATGTTCTGTTAATATTTTTGAGCCAAGACTCAAAGCTTCGCTTGGTGTAACAGATCCATCAGTCCAAACTTCTAGACTCAGTTTGTCATAATCATCACGATGACCAACACGCGTTTTTTCAACAGTATAGTTTACTTTAGAAATTGGTGTATAGATAGAATCAATTGCAAGTACACCAATACCAAGTTCCATTTTTGCCTTGTTTTCTTCCGCCGAATCATATCCACGGCCACGAACGGCAGTCAAAGTCATATGCAGACTTTTTCCGGCCGAAACAGTTGCTAGATGCAAGTCAGGATTCAGAATTTCAACGTCACCATCACCCTTGATATCACCGGCAGTTAACTCTCCAGCGCCACTAAAGTCAACTTCAAGCGTCTTCTGTTCATCAGAGTCAATTCTTAAAGCGACCTTCTTAAGATTCAAAATGATTTGCGTAACATCTTCCGTTACGCCGTCAATCGTTGTGAATTCGTGAAGTACGCCATCGATCTGTACGGAATTAATTGCTGCACCCGGGAGGCTAGAAAGTAAGACTCTTCTCAAAGAATTACCAAGAGTCGTGCCATAGCCACGCTCAAGAGGTTCGGCAACAAACTTTCCATATTTTTCTGATTCTTCGACGGTCGAAATTGTTGGCTTTTGAAATTCGATCATATATTTGCCTCTCCTATATATTTATTATGCTCGACGCTGTTTCGGTGGACGAGAACCGTTATGAGGAACTGGGGTTACGTCACTGATCGCAGTAATTTCAAGACCAGCAGCAGCAACGGCACGAATTGCAGATTCACGTCCAGGACCAGGTCCCTTCACACTGATTGCAACGCTATGCATATTTTGTTCGATTGCAGCCTTTGCAGCAGCTTCACCAGCAAGTTGAGCAGCAAAAGGAGTAGACTTACGAGAACCCTTAAAGCCCAGCGAACCAGCTGATGACCAGGAAACGGCGTTTCCAACTTCATCGGTAATCATAACGATCGTGTTATTGAAAGTTGAATGGATATGTGCAACACCCTTTTCGATATTCTTTTTAACACGGCGTTTACGACTACTTGTACGACTTGTACGACTTGCCATATTGAAAAAATCTCCTTTCTTAATTAATTACTTCTTCTTGCCAGCAATTGCTTTAGCTGGGCCTTTGCGTGTACGCGCATTATTCTTCGTATGCTGTCCGCGAACGGGCAAGCCACGACGATGACGAATGCCTCGGTATGATGCAATCTCTTGAAGTCCTTTTATATTCAAACTGACTTCTCTACGAAGATCGCCCTCAAGTGTCAAGTTCAATTTGTCAACTGTTGCACGAACCTTATCCTCATCTTCAGGGCTAAGGTCACGCACACGAACATCTTCACTGACACCAGCTTCCGCTAAGATTTTCTCAGCGGTTGTATTACCGATTCCATATATATAAGTAAGACCAATCACGAGTCTTTTATCACGTGGTAAATCTATTCCTGCAATACGAGCCATAACAATTCCTCCTTTCTATGTATGTCGGTTCTTTATGCCACCGGCCTGCCAATAAAATTACTTGCCTTGACGCTGTTTGTGCTTGGGATTTGCTGAACAAATGACCATAACACGACCATTCCGCTTAATAACACGGCATTGATCACACATCGGCTTTACAGATGGACGTACTTTCACAATCTATTCCTCCTATTCGGTTAACTGATTGTTGTCTCGTCTTATTTGTGACGATAAGTGATTCGACCCTTAGTCAAATCGTATGGCGACATTTCAACCGTTACACGATCTCCAACGAGAATACGGATGTAATTCTTTCGAATCTTGCCAGAAACCCCGGCCTGTATTTGAGCACCATTCTCCAACTCCACAATGAAGTTAGCATTCGGCTTTGTTTCCTTAATTACTCCTTCAATCTCAATAACATCGTTACCTGCCACTCTTACCTCCAAATTTTATACGGTCAACCTTCAAATTATATCAGCCAATAGCAAAAAAATCAAACCTTTTATAGATTTGAGATAACTTCTTTTACTTTAGCATAAACATCCTTAACTTCACCGGCTGCCTCTACAACAAACAAGTTATCCTTACGACGATAATATTCAACGAGAGGCATTGTTTCTGATTTGGCAACCTCGATTCGATGCGCAATCACCTCTGGCAGGTCATCTGCCCGTCCACGTGCTAACATTCTTTCAGTCACCAGCCCTTGTGATGCCTGAAGATAAATAACTGCATCGACTTTTTGGTTCCTCTTCTCCAAAAAAGCTTCAAGAGAGTCAGCTTGTTCAGGATTTCTAGGATATCCATCAAGAATAAAGCCCGAAGCAGATAAAACATCAGCTTCGTTTAAGCGTTGGTTAACGATGCCATTTGTCACATCGTCAGGAACTAGGTTTCCTGCATCTATAAAAGACTTTGCTTTGTCACCTAAATCAGTGTGGTTCGACATAGCTGCACGAAAAATATCGCCCGTTGAAATATGTGGCAAGTTAAAATCTTGAGACAATACTTCAGCATTGGTTCCTTTGCCAACCCCGGGTAGACCAAGCATTACAATATTTTTAGACATTCTAAATTCTTCCTTCCGAAATTTCTTTATCAAAATAAGGATGAGAACGGATCAGACCAATGTAGTTTTTCTTCTCGGTGAGTCCTTCGATCTGGCGCATTAAGTCAACAGCGACACCAATGACGATTAAGAGGCTTGTTCCGCCGAGACCAATTCCAGAATTTGCATCCAAAAAACCAAAGTTCTGAGCAAGGAGCGGCACGACGGCAACAACAGCCAAAAATACAGATCCTGGGCCGGACAAACGATTTAACAGACGACTTAGGAACTTTTTCGTTTCTTCGCCGGGCCGAACACCAATGATGTACGAACCCTGCTTCTGCAAATTCTCGGAAACTTTCTCAGGGTTAACCTGGACAAAAGCATAGAAGAAAGTGAATAACACAATCATAATACCGTACGCAAACGTACCCTCCCAGGTTTGCAAACTAAAAATATTAGATGCAACGCGGTACCATGGCTGATTGCCCCACGATCCAACAAAAGCCTGCAAAATTGTTTGAGGTGTCGTAATCAAAGATGAAGCAAAGATGACAGGAATCACACCGGAAACGTTGACACGTAGAGGCAAATAACTCTCGTCACCATAGTCGCGTTCTGATCGTGTATACTGCATTGGCAGACGGCGAACAGCACCATAGAACCATGTGACTATAGTAACCACGATCAACAGAGCTAAGAAAAGAACGCCAAAACTGATCCATCCATTTACGCCCGGTCCCTCAATCACATCAGCTCGGAAAAGCTGCCAAAGGCTAGGAAAAAGCTGGGCAACGATTCCGGCAAAAATAATCATTGATACACCATTGCCAATCCCTTTATCTTGAATCTGCTCCCCAAGCCATACAGAGAACATGGAGCCAATAGTCATGATGATAGCTATCACGAAGTATGAATTAAATGAGCTGTCTTTCAGCAAAGTTACACCGATGGGTTGTCCAAGAGCATTCAAACCAGCAGTTATACCAATAGACTGGAAAAAGGCCAAAACAATTGTTAAATACCTTGTAATTTGGTTTGTCTTGCGTCTCCCTGTCTCACCTTGTTTCGACCATTCGACTAATTTTGGTACAATGTCCATTTGCAACAGCTGAATAACAATTTGAGCCGTAACGTATGGGCTAACACCAAGTGCAAACAATGAATATGCTGACAAGCCGCCACCTGAAAATAAATTCAGAATAGACAGCAAAGACGTCTGATTCATCAATCTGGTCAAGGCACTTGCATTAACCCCTGGGACCGTTATGTATGCGCCAAATCTATAGACGAGTAAGATAAACAAGGTCCAATAGATCCGAACGCGAATTTCCTTTTGTTTAAAGGCTTTTGATAATAAATTAAACATGTAATTAGTTTTCTGAATCATCCTGAGCACTTGTGAATACAAGTGTACTGCCTGCTTGTGCAATCGCAGTTTGAGCAGCCTTAGAGGCTTTGCTTACTTGGATCGTAAGCTTCTTCTCTAGTTTACCAGATGCTAATACTTTTACACCTGACAACTCTTTTTTAATTAAACCTGCATCAACCAAGGAAGCAGCTGAAACCGTGGCACCGTCATCAAATTTGTTCAGCATATCCAAGTTAACAATGGCAAACTCTTTACGAGAAAAATTATTGAAACCTCTTTTTGGCATACGCCTCATCAAAGGCATTTGACCACCTTCAAAGCTCAAACGAAGTTTCTTTCCTTCACGAGCCTTCTGGCCCTTTTGACCACGACCAGCAGTCTTACCTTTACCGCCAAAACCACGGGCCTTACGAGTAGCCGCTTTTCTAGAGCCAGCAACTGGTTTTAAAGTTGATAAATCCATTTAGTTAACCTCCTCAACTGTTACAAGATGAGCGATCTTAAAAATAATGCCACGAGTCGCAGCGTTATCGGGGCGAACAACAGAGGAGTGCACACGACCCAAACCAAGGGACTTCGCAATCACTCTTTGTCTAGGCTCGCGATGTGCAATACTTTTAATTAAAGTAATTTTTAAATCAGCCATTTCTCCTCCATTATTGTCCAAGATCAACACCGCGTAATGCAGCGACGACCTTGGCTTCCTTCAAATTTGTCAAAGCATCAAAAGTTGCGCGAACAACGTTGACCGCCGTAGATGAACCAAGTGACTTAGCCGTAACATCGGCAACACCGGCTAGTTCCATAATCGGCCGAGTAGAACCACCTGCAGCGACTCCAGAACCTTCAGAGGCGGGTTTCAAAAGCACTTTTCCGCCACCATCAACTCCAAGGACATCATGAGGAATCGTTGTTCCAACAGTTGGCACCTCAACTAAATGACGCTTAGCATCTTCAACTGCTTTTCGAATTGCTTCTGGGACTTCTTGTGCTTTACCAGTACCATAACCAACATGGCCATTTTTGTCACCAACGATAACCAACGCAGCAAAACGCAAACGCCGGCCACCTTTAACAACTTTTGTAACACGGTTGATCGAAACAACATTTTCTTCAAGATCACCAAGTGCATTTGGGTTAATATATTCTGCCATAACTTCTCCTCCTCTCCTTTAGAATTTCAAACCTGCTTCACGAGCGCCATCAGCTAATGCTTCAACGCGACCATGGTAGAGATATCCACTACGGTCAAAAACAACTTCCGTGATATTTTTTTTCGTAGCCGCTTTAGCAACAGATTCGCCAACTTTTGCAGCTTGTTCAGATTTTGTTCCACCTTGGTTTTCTTTATCCAAAGTAGAGGCACTTGCTAGCGTTACACCCGCTACGTCATCAATTACTTGTGCGTAGATGTTTGAATTCGAACGGAATACGCTCAAACGGGGGCGCTGTGCAGTACCAGAAATCTTTCCGCGCACACGCGCGTGACGCCTTTGACGCGTCTTGTTTTTATCTGGTTTTGTGATCATAGCAATGCTTCCTTTTTATATTTAAGGCCGGTTACTTACCAGTCTTACCTTCCTTACGGCGTACAACTTCGCCTTCATAACGAATTCCCTTACCTTTATAAGGTTCAGGAGGACGGACACCACGAATTTCTGCAGCGAAATCTCCAACACGTTGTTTAGAAATACCTTCCACAGAAATATGAGTAGAGTCAGGCACGTTAACGGTCAACCCATCACGAGCAGCAAACTCCACTGGATGTGAAAATCCAACTGTCAAAACAAGTTTGTCACCTTGTTTAGAAGCACGATATCCAACACCAACGAGTTCAAGATTTTTTTTGAAGCCATTAGAAACGCCTTCAATCATATTAGCAACATTTGCACGTGTTGTACCATGCAAAGCTTTGTTGCGATTTGAATCATCGGGACGACTAAACTTGATTTCATTACCGTTAATTGTCATCGAAATTGCACTAGCAATAGGCCGAGAAATTTCACCTTTCGGTCCCTTCACGGTCACAATTTCTTGATCCTGCTTAACTTCAACACCGGCAGGAACGGTGATTTCTTTATTTCCAATACGACTCATGGTTTTCTCCTTTTCTAGATAAATGAACCATGTACTAAATTACCAGACGAAAGCGATAACTTCGCCACCGATTTTCTTTGCACGAGCTGCCTTATCTGTTAAAACACCTTCCGATGTTGATAAAATTGCAATTCCCAAGCCATTCAAAACTTTGGGAACAGCATCCGAAGATACATAAGAACGAAGACCGGGTTTTGAAATACGCTTCAATCCTGTGATAACACGTTCACGATTAGGACCGTATTTTAAGTTTAACGAAATCAAGCCTTGCTTATTTGGTGTATCGACGATTTGGTAATCATTAATAAAGCCTTCATCCTTGAGGATTTGAGCCATACTAACTTTGATCTTTGAAGCAGGCACCTCGACGTTTTCATGGCGAACCATGTTCGCATTACGAATACGAGTCAGAAAATCTGCGATGGGATCAGTCATTGTCATAATTTTTATCCTTCCTACAGTTGTCGCGTAGCAAATAACTTTTTAGACAAAACATCCTTGGATAATCTATCTAAAAAGCACTCTTGCCCAATAGCGGTACTTTGTTTCTGTTCTTAATGATTATTTTGCAAACGGCAAACCGAGCTGACTCAGCAATGCCAAGCCTTCTTCATCAGTGTTGGCCGTAGTAACAATAACGATATCAAGTCCACGAACACGATTAACATCATCATAATTAATTTCGGGAAAAATGAGTTGTTCTTTGATACCTAATGTGTAGTTTCCACGACCATCGAAAGACTTCTTTGAAGTTCCACGAAAATCACGCACACGAGGCAGAGCGACATTGATCAGTTTGTCCAAAAAATCATACATGCGGTCACCGCGTAATGTAACTTTGCTTCCAATACTCATACCTTCACGAAGACGAAAACCAGCAATAGATTTCTTAGCCTTTGTGATAACCGGCTGCTGACCAGCAATTAATCTGAGTTCAGCAACAGCTTCGTCTAAGTTATTTGAATTAGTAACAGCATCACCAACACCCATATTCAAGACAATCTTCTCGAGTTTTGGTGCTTGCATTGATGACTGATAGCTAAACTTAGAGATCAAAGCCGGTTGAACTTCATTAACATATTTCTCTTTTAATGCATTTACCATGAAAATGATTTCTCCCGATTATTTTTTATTCTCATCGTTTTTGTTAACACGATGATTCTTTTGAGATGAGGCATCTACCAGCTTCACATTAGAAACATGCAAAGCAGCCTCTTTCTCAACGATACCGCCCTTAGGCTCTGCCTGAGTCGGCTTTTGATGCTTTTTTACTTTGTTCACGCCTTCAACAACGACACGATCAGTTTTCAAGATAACCTTGGTAACCGTTCCTTCTTTGCCTTTGTCCTTACCAGCGATCACGCGGACTTTATCTCCGGTTTTAATATTCATGTGATCCCCCTTTATAGAACTTCCGGCGCAAGACTAACGATACGCATATATTCATTATCACGTAATTCACGAGCCACAGGGCCGAAAATACGCGTGCCGACAGGCGTCTTATCATCTCTGACAATAACCGCGGCGTTTTCGTCAAACTTGATATAAGATCCGTCAATACGATGAATACCACGTACCGTACGAACAATAACAGCTTTAACGACATCGCCTTTCTTGACAGTACCGCCTGGAATAGCTTGCTTAACCGTAGCGACAATCATGTCACCGATATTAGCAAACTTCCGACCTGAACCACCAAGAACTTTAATTGTTAAAATTTCACGAGCGCCCGAGTTATCTGCAACTTTTAGGCGACTTTCTTGCTGAATCATAGTTCCGCTCCTTTCAAATTATTATAAGATCACTGCTTCTTCAACTACACGAACCAAACGAAAACGTTTAGTAGCGGATAGTGGACGGGTTTCCATGATTTCAACAATATCATTCAACTTAGCAGTATTGTTCTCATCATGTGCCTTAAGCTTTTTCGTGTACTTAACTCGCTTGCCGTATACAGGATGATTCTTATAAGTTTCAACTGCGACAGAAATCGTCTTATCCATCTTATCGGAAACGACACGTCCACGGTAAACTTTACGTGCATTACGTTCTTCACTCATAATAACCTCCTTATGCCTTAGCCTTTCCAGCCGCGATTTCTTGAGCACGAAGCTCTGTTTTGATTCTTGCAATGTCTTTTTTAACTGTTGAAAGACGAGCAGTGTTTTCTAACTGTCCAGCAGCTTGTTGGAAACGCAAATTGAAGAGCTCAGTTTTTGCATCTTTTTCACGCTTCAACAAATCATCGCGAGACAGACCTTTAAGTTCTGAAGCTTTCATTATGCGCTTACCTCCTCTGCTGCTTCAGCTTTGCTAACGATCTTAGCTTTAATTGGCAATTTATGCATTGCCAAACGCAAAGCTTCCTTAGCAGTAGCTTCGTTTACGCCACCAACTTCGAACATAATTGTTCCCCGTTTAGTTGGTGCAACCCAGCCTTCTGGAGCACCTTTTCCGTTACCCATACGAACACCTACACCCTTTGAAGTGTAAGATTTCTGTGGGAAAATCTTAATCCAAACTTTACCGCCACGCTTCATGTAACGAGTCATCGCAACACGGGCAGCTTCGATTTGACGATTGGTGATCCAATTATTTTCAATTGCCTGTAAACCGTAATCACCAAAGGCAACAGTACGACCGCCTTTAGCTTCACCGCGCATATGGCCACGATGAACACGACGGTATTTAACACGTTTAGGAACTAACATTAGTTATTACCTCCTTGTGTTCTTGCTTGATTAGCAGACTGTTCAGCACGAGGGCGACGGGGACGGTTGCCTTGACGGCTACCTGCATTGCCGCGTCCACGAGATCCGCTGCGAGAACCACGACTATTAGCCGAAGCTTCTGCATCTTCATCTTTGATAAACTGGCCGTGCTCAGCATCACCACGGTAGATCCAGGTCTTGATACCCAAATTACCATATGATGTCATAGCCTCATCCCAAGAATAATCAATATCTGCACGCAGAGTATGAAGTGGGACAGTTCCTTCGGTATATTGCTCCTTACGAGCGATATCCGCACCATTCAAACGACCGGAAACCATGGTACGAATACCCTTCGCACCAGCTCTTTGCGCTCTTTGGATGGCACCGCGCATCGCACGACGGAAAGCAACACGACGCTCCAAATCAGAGGCAATCTGCTGTCCAACAAGATGAGCATTTAAGTCAGGCTTGCGAATCTCAACAATATTAATGTTGACACGCTTTGGCTGTCCTTTATAAGGCGTCGTTAACTTGGAAAGCTCGCTGCGCAGGCGTTCAACGTCTGCGCCACCACGACCAATGACAATACCAGGCTTTGCAGTATGAATTGTCAAGTTGATACGAGTTGGTTCAGTGCGCTCGATCATCACACGATCAACGGCAGCATCTTTTAAATTCTTTTCAAGATATTTACGAATACGCAGATCTTCTTGCAAAGTTGGAACATATTCTTTTCTGTCGGCATACCACTTGGCATCCCAATCACGAATGATTCCAACACGGAATCCAATAGGATTAATCTTTTGGCCCATCTTTAAGCTCCTTTCTTATCGTTCTCAGCAA
The DNA here is from genome assembly GCF_000241055.1 of Oenococcus kitaharae DSM 17330. Taxonomy (NCBI): domain Bacteria; kingdom Bacillati; phylum Bacillota; class Bacilli; order Lactobacillales; family Lactobacillaceae; genus Oenococcus; species Oenococcus kitaharae. Next base: position 1,024,518 of record NZ_CM001398.1, on the reverse strand, counting down.
CGATGATTGTAATATGACTTGTACGTTTATTTATTTTTGAGGCAACACCCTTGGCACGAGGACGAAAACGCTTGAGAGTTGGTCCTTCGTTGGCGTAAGCTTCTTTAACAATAAGATCTGCCCGATCAAGGGCAAAATTATTCTCAGCATTAGCAACCGCTGAATTGAGCACCTTATAGACTGGCTCGGTTCCTGTATTGGGCAGGAATTTCAGGATTGCATAAGCTTCGTTGACACTCTTTCCACGAACTGTATCAAGAACCAATCGTGCTTTACGGGCTGCGATCCGAACTTGATAAGCGGTGGCTTTTGCAGATGTAACATTATCAGCCATAACTTACTCCTTACTTTCCTGTCTTCTTATCATCACTACCGGCATGACCGCGGAAGGTACGAGTTGGAACAAACTCACCGAGTTTGTGACCAACCATATCGTCTTGGATATAAACCGGAACGTGCTTGCGTCCATCATAAACAGCAATTGTAAATCCAATAAAACTTGGGAAAATTGTTGAACGACGTGACCAAGTACGGATGACTGGTTTTTTATTTTGGCCTGAGAACTGATCAATCTTTTTCAATAATGACGGATCAGCGAAAGGTCCTTTTTTCAAACTACGACTCATCTAAACCTCCGATTACTTACCCTTCCGTCCACGAACAATGAACTTAGTAGATGGCTTCTTCTTATCACGAGTCTTATTCCCATAAGACTTCTTGCCCCACGGGCTCATAGGACTCGGATGACCGACAGGAGCTTTACCTTCACCACCACCATGTGGGTGGTCATTCGGGTTCATAACTGAACCACGAACATGCGGTGTCTTACCGCGCCAGCGTGAACGGCCTGCTTTTCCCCAACTGATTAATGAATGCTCTGCATTGCCAACTTCGCCAATCGTAGCACGGGCGGTAGCGAGTATCATACGAACTTCGCCGGAAGACAGGCGGACAATTACATATTTGCCAGCGTCATCTTTACCAAGGATTTGTGCAGAGGTACCAGCAGAACGAGCTAACTGGCCTCCTTTTCCAGGCTTCAATTCAATGTTATGAATTAAAGTTCCTTCAGGAATGTTGCTCAACGGCAACGCATTACCGACCTTAATATCGGCATCGGGACCAGATTGGATTTTAGTACCAACTTCCAGACCCTTAGGCGCCAAGATGTAGCTCTTTACACCGTCTTCATAAACAAGCAATGCAATATTAGAGGTACGATTTGGATCATATTCGATCGCTTTAACCAAAGCAGTAGAACTGTCTTTAGTTCGCTTAAAATCAATAACTCTGTATTGCTGCTTATGTCCGCCGCCATGATGGCGAACGGTCATTCGACCTTCAGCATTTCTTGCTCCGGTCTTTGATTTCTTTGCCAACAAACTTTTTTCCGGAGTCTTCTTTGTAATAACGGAAAAATCAAATCCGCTCATATTACGACGACCATTGGTTGTTGGTTTATAAGTCTTGATAGCCATGCGTTACTCCTTTCTTATTTTTTTTCTTCTTGATTTTGAAATACTTCTATAGCTTGTGAATCTGATGTCAAACTAACAGTAGCCTTTTTACGGTTACGAGTAAGTCCTTCATATCGTCCCATGCGCTTGTTTTTACCACGAACGTTGGCAATATTAACCTTTTTCACTGTAACGTTGAAGATTTCAGCAATAGCAGCTTTAACATCAGTCTTTGTTGCTTTGCGGTTTACTTCGAAAACATAAACCTTTTTATCAGCGCCGCTCATAGAAGCTTCAGTGATAATTGGCCGTAAAATAACATCGCGTGCTTGCATTAGCTCAATCCCTCCTCAACCTGCTTTGCGGCTGATTCTGCGATAACCACTTTTTGTGCGCGAACCAAGTCATAAACGTTTACACCTTGGGCAGTCACAACCTGCACGTTTGGCAGGTTTCTTGCTGATAATTTGACATTTTCATCTGCTGCATCAATGACCAGCAAAGTCTTCTTTGTCGAATTCAATTTAGACAAATTCTCCGCAAAGAGTTTCGTAGATGGCTTATCAAAATCAAATTTATCAACAACAATAAAATTCTGCTGTGCAACCTTATCGGATAAGGCACTTTTTAGTGCTAAGCGATAAGCTTTACGATTGATCTTATAAGAATAAGAACGAGGTGTAGGTCCCATTGAGATACCACCGCCACGCCACTGAGGAGCACGGATGGATCCTTGACGGGCATTACCAGTTCCCTTCTGACGCCATGGTTTTCTTCCGCCACCAGAAACAGCAGAACGATTTTTGACTGAGTGAGTACCTTGACGCATTGAAGCACGCTGCATCAAAACGGCATCTGTCACAACAGCTTCATTAGGTACAATCGCAAAAACAGCATCGTTTAATTCGACTTCGCCAGCTTTGGCACCATCTTGTTTAAATAAAGCAACTTTAGTCATTTGGTTCTCCTTTCTCATTTCGCGGAAGCAGCGCCATTATCAGCATCTGCTTGAGTATTTTGTGTAGTAGTTTCTTTTGTTGTCTCTTGGCCAACAGCGCCGGCCAATTTAATGTCACTTGCTTTGTAAGCTTTCACTGTAGACTTGATTGTGACAAAGCTCTTGTTAGCACCAGGGACGTTGCCTTTAATCAAAATTAAATTACTGCTCTTATCAATGGCAACAACCAACAGCTTCTGAGCGGTGCGAATGTCGCCACCCATTTGTCCAGGAAGCAGCTTGCCCTTGAAAACTTTGTTGATAATAGCGCCCATAGAACCAGGACGACGGTGATAACGAGATCCGTGAGCCATTGGTCCACGAGACTGTCCTAAACGCTTAATTGAGCCCTGGAATCCATGTCCCTTTGTAATCCCTTGAACATCAACATATTCACCAGCATTAAAAATGCTGACTTCAACTTGATCTCCTTGTTTGTAATCGCCTTCCGCGTCACGAATTTCGCGAATGTAGCGCTTAGGGGTCGCGTTAGCTTTTTTTGCGTGACCTTGTTCAGGTTTGTTAGCAGCAATCTTGCGCTTGTCGAAGACACCAAGCTGAACAGCTGAATAGCCGTCCGTCTCAGGAGTCTTGACTTGAAGAACCGTGTTAGGCAGCACTTCAATGACAGTGACAGGAACTAGTTCACCTTTGCTGGTGAAAACCTGAGTCATACCGATTTTTCGGCCTAAGATACCTTTTGTCATGACTTTCTCCTTTTATAAATTACAATTTGATTTCGATTGCGACGCCTGCTGGAAGATCCAGTTTTCTCAAAGAGTCAACCGTCTTATCAGTAGGGTTAACAACATCAATCAAACGCTTATGTGTACGCATTTCGAATTGTTCACGTGAATCCTTATGCTTATGAGGTGAACGCAGAATCGTATAGAGTGTGCGTTCAGTTGGCAAAGGAATTGGCCCAACAACTTGAGCACCAGTGCGCTTTGCTGTCTCGACAATCTTCGCTGCAGAGACATCGATCGTACGATGCTCATAAGCCTTTAACCGGATCCGAATTTTTCTTTCTGCCATAATTTATCCTTTCGTTGATTTTCAAAATCAGCTCGCTCCATTCAAAAACCGACATCTGGACGCCATGGCAACGGTGCCGAGCGTGTCGCAACCTTGAATATCATCACTAAACCTTGATATACCGGCGTTTTTGGCCGTATTAAACCTTAAAACGTAAAAGGCATACCTGTCTATAGTACAGTAAAAGTCCCTGCAGAGCAAGGACTTTTAAAATTTTCTGTGATAGGCATTAATACCAGCCATTCTGCTGCCAAAATGCAATTGCATTCGCAACAGATCCGTAACGATCCTGGATGTAGGCCTGCATTGCCTGCAGTTGTAACGCATAATTGCCCTTGACTTGTTCCCAACTACGGCCTAAATATTGCTGATAAGCAGATTCTGATAATTGGCCAATACCTTTATAACTACCGTTTTCAGCATCTGGATTCCCTGAAGATTCTTTTTGAATCAACCAATTAATATCAGTAATTACAGGATTGGTGGACGTGCTGCTTTGGGCAGGCGCTGGTGATTGAAGCGGAGCAGATGGTTTTGCAGGTATTGAAACTTTGGCAGGTGCAGCAGCTTTGACAGGGACGGGATTCTGGATTGGTGCAGCCTGAGATCCAGAATTTGATGCAGTTGTCGAAGAACTCAATGAGGAACTGCGAATCGGTGCGCTGGCAGGTGCAGCAACGCTGCTGCTAGCCGTGCTGGCAGGAGTGGCAGAAAAGCTGCTGGCAGGAGCGGACGAGCTGGCTGCAGTTTTGGCATAATCCTGGTCAAGCAACATTTTTTTGACTTTAACTTGCTGGACGGGTGCGGCAGCAAACGTAGTTGAGGTTTGTTCGATAGATCGAGCCATCCCTCTCGCGGCTGAAAGTGCTGCCGACGGAGATCCTTTTTCTGCCGATCCAACTGAAGATGGTGAGAACAAGGTAATCAAACCGAAAAAGATTAGGACACAAAGCGCTTTTAAACATCTTTGCCTTTTTCGTTTTAACTGTCTAGCTTCCCTCATATGATACAAATTGTGGCTTTTAATCTTTTCTTAATTATTTCAAAAAACATTCACTTCGATTCCTATGCAATAATTTTGTAAAATTGCAGAATACAAAAAGGGAATCAAAAGAATTAGTTAACAAGGCTCTACTATTTTTTTGTGATAAAAATGTAAATCTTTATTTAACACTGTCTGCGATTGAATTAATAATCATGGTGGTCATGGCTCGATTTCCCGCTCGTTGGGGGTGGACACCATCAGGGGCAAACCACTCTGGGTGTGCATGCGCACCGCTATACCAATCAATCACATGCAGATTCGAATCCTGTTTATCAAAATTACTCAAGAGACTATTGTTCGGCCCTTCCCAAGGCTTTCCGCCCGAAAAAGAATTAACCCAGAAAACTTGACGGTTTCCAGCGATGTGCCGTACCTGCTGAATATTATCAGCTGAAATCTCGCCATTAGTACCAATGACCATTAAAATAATCGGATCCAACTTCTTTTCATCTTTCAAAGTCTGTAAAGAGTCGATAGCCTCTTGTGTATGCCGGCCAATCCTGGCGTTAACAATTGCTTTAGGCATAGCCATCTGCAGATCTGGGCCCACATCCAGTAAAACAGAGTCGCCTATCGCTGTAACGCTTAGCTGGCGCACTTTGGCAATATTCTCAGAACTCGTCTGGAAAATCCCTGCTAACTGCTGATCTTGGCCTTGGGCTGCACTAGATTGCGATGATTTGGCGGATTGACTGGATACGGCACTTTGCCGTGCTGATACAGCCTGACTATTTTGCCGCGAAATTTTTTTGGATTCACTTTTCAAGTGCCGACGCAGCTGATCAGCCGATTTTGAATGTGTTGCATCATTAGAAATAAAGCCCAGAAAAGTTCCCGTTAAAGCCAAGGCTATTAAAAGCGCAGTGAGCACATTCTTCAGGCTCATCAACGACTGCCTTGTCATATGAATCATGCCGTGCCGAAAAGGCATCTCAATCCAACGATAAGACAAATCGGCAAAAAGCATAATCAGCAATATGCTGAAGAGCGCAACCCAAAAATGAACCAAAGGCGAAAAATTACGAAAGATTTCTTCTAGGATAACAAATACCGGCAATTGATAGAGATAAATCGAGTACGAACGAGATCCGATATATCTGAAGAAACGGTTTCCCATAATGAGGTTAAAATGATTTTTCGGCAACATCACAAAATAGTAAATTAATAAAGCTGTGAAGATGCTCAACAAGAGCATGCCAAAATCATAAACCCATGCCTGTACACCGTTAGCAATCACGAAAAGTATTAATGTGCCGCTAAAGCTCACCGAAATAATCCATACCGAATACTTGGTAAGTAGTTTCTGAAAGCGCCTCAGTATTTCTGGGCAGGCCTGAGAACGCAGCAGTGTGATGAGAATAGCCGCCATGCCTCCTATAATGAACGAAAACACCCGTGAATCCGTTCCATAATAAGCACGATTGGTGGAAGCTGGTGAATAAAATACAGCCAAGAGAAATGAAGAAATAAGTGCCAAAAATGCCGGTATCAGCAAAGAAAACTGCCATTTTTTATCGGCAAGATAAAGAATTGCAGTAATCATCAGAGGCCAAATCAGATAAAACTGTGCCTCAACAGACAAGGACCACAAATGAGTGAAAACAGACCAATGGGCACCGGCAGCAAAATATGAGACTTGATGAAGAATTTGGTACCAATTATTCACATAAAACAAATTACTAATCAGTGTCCCACGAATGCCGAATAATCCTGCTGGGAAAAAGAAAAACAGAAGCGCCGTGGTCAATAAAATCATGACAACAAATGCTGGATATAAACGCCAAAAGCGCCGTAAATAGAAACGCTTCAAGCGGAGGTGTCCAAATGTTGCAAGATCCCTTAAAACAATGCTAGTCATCAAAAAACCAGAGACGACAAAAAAGACCGTCACGCCCGAAAAACCACCAGAAAAGATTTTCGGCCACAAATGAAAAAGAATTACTCCAAGAACAGAAAGTGTCCGAAGACCCTCAATTCCGGGAATAAAACTTGTCTTTTTTGCTTCTCTGTTCACCATTCTAATATTACATTAATTTTACAAAACAGTATCAATTATTAACCAAATGTGACATACATACCAATTAATCGGGAACACGCAGGCCTAATTCTTGAAGCTGTTTCTCAGAAACCCGTGACGGCGCTTTAGTCATAGGTTCTGTGGCATTTGAATTCTTTGGAAAGGCAATAACTTCGCGAATATTATCCTTTTTAGCCAGCAGCATACTCAGACGGTCCAAGCCTAACGCGATACCGCCCATTGGTGGAAAACCGTATTCCATGGCTTCAAGTAGAAAGCCAAAGGCCTGTTCGGCTTTTTCAGGCGTAAAGCCCAATGCTTTTAACATCTTTTCTTGTATATCCATTGTGTGAATACGAATAGAACCTGACCCTAACTCGTAACCGTTTAACACCAGGTCATATGATTGGGCGTGAGCTTTATGCGGATCTTCATCATCATCCAAATAGTGGAGATCTTCCTCATTAGGCATTGTGAAAGGATGATGCGCAGCAATCCAACGACCGAAATCTTCTGAATATTCAAATAGCGGCCAATCGACAATCCAAGCAAAATCCCATTTATTTTCATCGATCAAATGCAGCTCTTCAGCCACATACTTGCGTAAATAACCCAAAGTATCAGAAACAACGGAAAAAGTACCAGCAGCAAAGAAGACCATATCACCATCTTTAAGAGACAATGCAGCCACTAACTGATCTTTGACGGCTGTAAGGAATTTAGCAATCGGTCCAGTCAGTTCACCATTATTATATTTGACCCAAGCCAAACCCTTAGCCTTAAATCGTTTGATGTAATCCGTTTGCGCGTCGATCATTTTCCGCGTAAAATGCTGAGAACCATTTGGCGCCACAATTGCTTTAACAAAACCACCTTGTTCGATGGCAGAAGTAAAGACAGAGAAATCAGTCTGCTTCATAATGCCGGAAAGATCGTGCAATTCAATGCCAAAACGCAGATCAGGTTTATCAGATCCAAAACGATCCATTGCTTCCTGCCAATGCAGGATCGGGAACTTAGCTGGATCGACCTTAGCACCAACCACATCCGACATTACCTGTGCGACCCAACGATTGACCAAATCCCTGATCTCACTCTGGTTCATGAAAGAAGTTTCCATGTCCAGTTGTGTGAATTCCGGCTGGCGGTCGCCACGCAGATCTTCATCACGAAAACAACGCGCGATTTGGAAGTAACGATCAAAGCCAGCACCCATCAAAAGCTGCTTGAACAATTGTGGCGACTGCGGGAGTGCATAAAAGCTGCCCGGATACACACGAGATGGCACCAGATAGTCTCTGGCACCCTCTGGCGTACTTTTAGCCAAATAAGGCGTTTCAATGTTCAAAAAACCATTCGTTTCCATAAAACGCATCGTCGACAACATGATTTTTGAACGAAGGACAAGCCCTTTTTGCATTTCAGGACGACGCAAATCCAAATAACGGTATTTCAATTTTAATTCTTCATTCACATCAACGCCATCTTCAATATCGAAAGGAGGCGTTTTCGACTCAGCCAGAATTGTTGCTTCGTGAACCAGAATTTCGATCTTGCCAGTCTTCATTTTAGGATTAATAGCCGAATCAGCTCTTAATGAAACTGTGCCAGTTACAGCGATGACAAATTCACTGCGAACTTTCTCAGCTGTTTGTCGAGCTTGAGCAGAAAATTCATCAGAAAAAGTGAGCTGAACAATTCCCTCGCGGTCACGCAAATCCACGAAAATCAAGCCGCCTAAATCACGGCGTTTTTGTACCCAGCCCTTTAATGTGACCTGTTGTCCCGCCAATGTTTCATCGACCAGACCGGCATAAATTGTTCTTTGTTTTGTCGTCATGAAAAATCCTCAATTCTTAAATTATCCAATAATACTTTTTTCTGACTGCCATCAGCCATCTTTTTCAATGTCAATTCTTTGCTCTGCACTTCTTGATCGCCAATCACAATCGAATAGCTCGCTTTAGTCCGATCAGCAGACCGGAATTGCGATTTCATCGAGCGGTTCGTATAGTCCAGCAGGACAGAAAAATGAAAAGTCTCACGCAGACGTTTTGCCAACAAATTAGCAAAAGCACTCACAGAGGAATCCGTCTGTACGATATAAACATCCACCTGATCTCGCTCTTCGACTTCGCCAATTAAAGTAATCAAACGTTCCAGACCGATGCCGAAACCAATCGCCGGTGTATCCGGACCGCCAAATTCTTCGACCATCCCCGAATAACGGCCGCCGCCACAAATCGTAGCTGCTGATTTGAGTTTTGGATCCTGAGTCTCAATTTCAAAAATCGTGTTGTTATAGTAATCCAAACCACGAACCAGCTTCTCATCAATTTCATAATTAACACCAAAAGCATCTAGCGCATCCGTCACTTGTTTGAAACGGTCTTTAGAATCCTGATCGAGATAATCCAAGATCTGCGGCGCACCAACGAGCAGCTTTTGATCATTGGCATCTTTTGAATCCAAAATCCTTAAAGGATTGGTCTTCAAACGGACTTTCGAATCCTGGCTCAACTGTTCCTCATATTGACTTAAGTAATCGACCAAAGCCTGACGAAAAGCTGCACGCGAGGCATCGTTTCCCAGCGAATTAATCTTGACCAATAAGTTGGTCAGCTTAAAAGCCTGGAAGAAATCAATTGCCATTTGAATCACTTGCGCGTCCAAAAATGGCGAATCCGATCCAAAGCTTTCTGCTCCGAGTTGATGAAATTCCCGCATTCTCCCAGCTTGCGGCCGTTCATAACGAAACATCGATTCCAGATAATACAGATTTACCGGCTTTTCATATTCAGGTCCGTACAATTTATTTTCCACGTAGGCACGGACAACACCGGCAGTCCCTTCCGGACGCAAAGCCATCCGCCGTTTGCCTTTATCGTAAAAATCATACATTTCCTTACTGACAACATCGGATGAATCACCAGATGTCCGCTCAAAAATATCGTAATTTTCAAATAAAGGTGTATCAATACGGCCGAAATTATATCGGTGTTCGAAGATTTCCTTTGCAATAGCTGTAATTTTTTGCCAAATCGGCTGGACAGACGGAAGCAGGTCCGCCGTCCCTTTAGGTTTTTGAAAAAGTTTCTCAGACATACATATGAATTTTAACACTGCGATAATATTTGCCAAAGGCGGCATGAGATATAATTTGCATGTGCTGAAACAAATTTTAAAAAAACCAGTACCTTTACTTATCTCTGCCGGCTTTGTTTTTGCTTGCGCGCTGCTAATCATGTCCTTGTATGCGACTGATTCGCCAACACTTAAAATTTTTTCTAGCGCCAACACAATCCGCTTACAAGCCGCACGTACGGTTGTAAGAAACGGTCCTGGGCCCATGTATGATCAGCTGGCCATCCTACCTCGTAATCAGCGTCTAACCGTCCTAAATCGGGCACATGGCTGGCTGCAGGTACGAATTGGTGCCAGAGGTGATGAAGGCTGGATTGCTGGTTGGCATTTGGACAACAGTAGTACCAGCGGCACAACTGATCGAATGGCAGAGGCGACCATTGTACTAGATGCCGGGCATGGCGGGTCCGATCCGGGATCTTTGGCTGTCGACGGTACAACAGATCCCAGATATTTTGAGAAAACATATACTTTAAAGACCGTCCGTCAAATTCGAGATGCCCTAGCATCAACAGGTGCTCGTGTTATTTTGACACGCAACAGTGATCGTTTGCTCTGGCCTTTATCCAAGATCACAGATATTTCTAAAAAGTATCATGCTGACGCTTTTATCAGTATTCATTACGATAATTTCCAAGTAGCAAACGCGGCGTCAGGCGTCACCGAATATTATTATCATCGAGATACAAGCAATTCCTATGAATTAGCAAATACTATTAAGGATCATTTTACCAATTTACCAATTGCCAACCGCGGTGCGCAATTTGGCGATTTCTATGTGATTCGAGAAAGTTATCTGCCTTCAGTCCTATTGGAAATGGGTTATTTAAATAATACTAATGATTTCCAGTACATCCAGTCCGACAGTTACCGGCAAACAGTGGCTAATGACCTAAGAAACGCCTTAGAAGATTGGTTTAATAATGTCCAACCGAAATTAAAGAAGACCGAATAAAAAACGACTTCCCCTAAGAGAAATCGTTTTTTTAATGGAATGCGCGAGCTGCTTCATAAACATCATGGACACCAACGATGGCATCAATAATATGCTGCAGCTGGTCAACATTCTTTACACCGACAGTTAAGCTAATTATCACAGCACCATCTTTTTCGTTGCGAGCCGATACAGCGTTCAAATAATGAGTATTAGCATTGACCGAACGAATCACGTCATTGAGAATCCCTGGCCTGTCCGAACCAGTCACAATCAGGTCAGCATCGTAATTGGGCCGGTTGCCATCGGGATTATTCCAATCGATTGCAATAATTCGGTCATTTTGTTCCAGAGTTTTTTTGATATTCGGACAATTTGCACGGTGCACCGTCACGCCTCTGCCGCGCGTGATGTAACCCGTAATTTCATCCCCTGGAATTGGCGTACAACACTTAGACAAGTGAATCAGCAAAGAATCGATGCCGGCAATCGTAATATCCTCTTCAGGCCGGTTCTTTTTTGCAGGAGCACTGCCCTTGCGAATCAAGCCCTTAGCAGCATCTTCCTTGCCGGCCAGTAAAGCTTCTTGAACCTCTTCAGCTTTCTTTTCGGCCAATTTTTTTCGAATATCTTCTGTCAGCCGATTACCAGCTTGCTGCAAAGAAACTTCGCCATAACCGATCATGGCCAATAGATCCTCACCGGAAAAAAGATGCATTTTAGATGCAGCTAGGGTCAAGTTCTCATCAGTCATAGCTTCTTCAACAGGCAATTGCTTGTCTTGAAGATATTTCTCCAACATCTGCCGACCGCCTTCAATATTGCTGGCGCGATCCTGCTGTCTGAAGTAGGCGCGAATCTTGTTGCGAGCACGACGGCTGGCAACCAAACTCAACCAGTCACGTGAGACTTTCGGTGTCTGTGCTGTAATGATTTCAACAATATCGCCTGTATTGATTTCATAATCCAGAGGAACTATTTTGCCATTCACTTTAGCGCCGACCGTATGCAGGCCAACATCAGAGTGAATCGCAAAGGCCATATCAATCGGTTTGGACCCGACCGGCAGCTCAAAAACATCCCCTTTAGGCGTAAAAGCGTAGACACGATCAGAGAATAAATCGCCCTTGACCGAATCAACAAATTGCTCAGCGTTCGTGGTGCCTTCCTGTAATTCCAAAATGCCCTGGATAGCGTTTAAATGCTGCTGATCGGAATCAGCAACCTTGGCGCGTTTGTCGGAACCTTTATTCTCTTTATAGGCCCAGTGCGCGGCAACTCCGAATTCGGCAACGCGGTGCATCTCAAAGGTTCTGATCTGAACCTCCAAGGGGTGGCCGTTTGGCCCAATAATCGTCGTATGCAGAGATTGATAGCCGTTAGGCTTGGGCAGCGCAATATAGTCTTTGAAACGTCCCGGAAGCGGCTTCCACTTGGCATGAATAGCGCCTAAAGCAGCATAACAATCAGCGACCGTACTGACCAGCACGCGGATAGCCAGTAGATCATAGATTTCTGAAAACTGTTTGTGCTTATCGGTCATCTTACGATAAATCGAATAGATGTGTTTAGGACGACCGGTCACTTCGTATGAACCGATTTTTAAGTCTGCAATCGCTTTATCAATTTGTTTGGTTGCAGCAGCGACATCAGCATCCCTTTCCTCACGGCGAGAATGCATCATTTTGGCAATCCGGTGATACTCGTCTGGGTCCAAGTATCGCAGGCTGAGATCCTCCAGCTCCCATTTGATATTAGCAAGGCCCAAGCGATGAGCCAAGGGCGCATAAATATCCAATGTCTCACTGGCGATCCGGTGCTGTTTTTCCAAACGATGAACCTGCAGGGTCCGCATATTATGCAAACGGTCAGCTAGTTTCACAATGATGACACGAACATCTTTGGCCATCGCTAACAACAGTTTGCGGTGGTTTTCAGCCATATTTTCTTCGGTGGATTCATAGTGAATACGGCCTAATTTTGTCACGCCATCCACGATTTGAGCGACATCATCGCCAAAAGCTGCTTGAATTTCTTCATTTGTTTCCGGCGTATCTTCAACGACATCATGCAAAAAGCCAGCAATAATTGTATCTGGATCCATTTTCAAATCAGCTAGGATACCAGCAACCTGAATCGGGTGATAGATATAGTCTTCACCAGTCTTGCGTTTCTGGCCGGCATGCATCTTCTTTGCTAATTCATATGCTGCGTCAATTCGTTTGACCTGATCCGCCGGCAAGTAGCTTTTATACACATCATGAACTTCTTGAAAAGAACGATTCTCAACTTGTGCCATCATTTCACCTCCTTAAATCCGCCATCAACCGGCATATCATTGTGGCTATCACTATCATCTGCATCACTGACAAAAGTAAATAAACTCAGTACCAGGTAAAATGCGGCAAAAAAATAGGCATAATTACGCGAAACCAGCGATCCGCCAAACAAGACGCGCCAAAGCAAATTAATTGTACTGAAAGTGAGTGGGAAAATAAAAATTCCCCAAAATTTTAAACCATAACGACGGAAATAAAAGCCCGAATAAAGAGAAAAGCCGCCGAAAATCAACCCCAACAAAATAACAATCCGTCTAAAACCGTCTAAAAAATTCAGCCTAAAAAACAAGGGCCCAAAAATACTGAGAAGAACAGAAAGGATAAACCAGAATAAATACCGTTTTTTAATCAATTTCGCCATAAGTTAGCTCAATTCTATCAAAAGACTGGCTGCAGAGAGCAAATAAAGTGGCGCGGTTTCCGCCCGCAGAATTCTGGGACCAAGACCAACACAAATAAAACCGGCATTTTGAAGAAGCGCGATTTCGTTTCGGCTAATGCCTCCCTCTGGCCCCAATACCGCCACAAGCTCTGAAATAGCGGGATTTTGGGCGGCTTTTTGCAAGGAGGCGTGCAGGTTACTGGTTTCACCGGATTTAGCGCTTTCTTCCCAGGCAACAAGGCCAATCTGGCTGGCCGAAAGCCGAACTGTCTGAAGATAATCTTTTTGAAAAGAGAGATCCGGCAGCACTAAGCGATGCGACTGTTCGGCAGCATTCTTAATAATTTTTTTCCAGCGAGGCAGCTTGCGATCAATTTTAGAAGCCTGAGCCACACTATAAACAAAGTTCGTCAAGATAATTTGCCCGCATCCAAGTTCAGTCGCTTTTTGTATCAACCAGTCGAGATGATCAGATTTAAGCAGCGGCAGCACTAAAGTTATCTTCTTGGGCATTTCCGGATTCTTAGCAATGGCAGTAATGCTTTGGAATTTTATTCGATCAACCGTTAGATCACTGACCGATGCCAAATAAGCGGCCCCTTGCGCTACTAATTCGACTTGGTCGCCAGCACGAGCACGCAAAACATCCTTAAGATGATGAAAAACATCCGGATTATGTGTTTGTGTAATTGAAGCTTCCCTACTAAACTCGGCGGGATCTTCAAGAAAAAAACGTGCTGTCATGCTTGCTCACTTTCAAAATAATTATTGGAAAGGTGCCGTTAAGACAATCTTTCCTTGTGTTTTTCCTGAATCCAGCGGTGCATAGGCTTGAATCAAGTTGCCAGCACTCAAATGATCAAAAGTCTGATTCAAAGTTGATTTTAAAACACCAGCATCTAACAGCAGCGCTACTTCGTCCAGAGCTTGCCCTTGGCTCAAGGGATCGTGATTGAAATCCGACTTTGCAAACATATATTCCCAACTAAATTGGGCAGCAATATTCTTCAAGGGACCCATATTTAGAGGTGTTTCTGTCCCAACGATTGAAACCAGCCTGCCGTAAGGCTTGATGTGTCCGATTGCTGTCTGCCAATATGGCGCCGGGTTATACAGGAAAACAATGTAATCAAACTTTTGGTCGGCTAAATTCTCATTCAAATCCTGATAATCGTAAATTCGGTCAATCGGGTATTGTTTGAGCCAATTTATCGAAGCTTCCGAATGGGCAGTGACAGACACTTCAATGCCTAAATAGGCTGCCATCTGTACCAAAATCGAGCCTACGCCGCCAGCACCGTTAATCACCAGCATTTTGCTGCCTTGCGCCGACTTGCTTTGAAAATCAAGCCCCAAATGGTCAACCAAAATTTCGTAAGCAGTCAGACTGGTTAACGGCATAGCAGCTGATTGCGTTGCGGTCAGTTTTTGAGCTGGATGGCCTGCCAGACGTTCATCAACAGACTGATATTGTTCATTGCTGCCGTTTCTGGCCGTTGTTCCTGCATAGTAAGCCAGATCGCCAACATGAAAGCGTGTGACGCTTTTACCGACTTGAAGGACTTTTCCAAAAGCATCGTAACCAAGAACGGCAACTTTTTTTGGATTTGTGACAGTACGTAATTTGCCATCCACGGGATTCACAGAAACTGCTTGCACCTGGACAAAAATATCATGCTCGCCAATAGCAGGCAGGCCGATTTCCTTTTTGAAAATAGCACCTTCTTGTGGAATAGGCAATTTAGGATTAAAAGAATAGGCAGTTTGTTTTTCCGAAACAAGATTCTTAGCAGCCTGCCGAACTTGATTTGAAATATGATTATTCATCAGACACCCCACTTGATTGAATTAATTGCAGCGTTTTGCGGTCAATCACAAAGCGCTTTTTTCTCGGATCAAAGACCATTGTAAAACTTGATCGGACAATTGGGGCCTTCCCATTATAAGTGGCAATATAACGCCGCCAGTTGTTTGAGATCAGAATATATTGAAGCAATGCAATTTGCGATTGGCTTAAATTTGACAAACGCGGGCTTCGCTGTGCTTTTGTCAAATCGTTTTCAGAGAGACTAATCAAATGATCTAAAATCCGGCCCAGATCGATTTTCTGGACCTGATAATCAACACGTGCTGTATGTGTATTGTTTAGTAGTATACGGCCGAGACTGACTGGCCTTTTAGAAAATTGCAGACGATACATTTTACCAGCAATATCATGCAGTACCGCTTGCCTCTGGTAGTGAATTTTTTTATAGGTTAAAGATGGGCTTAAAACAAGATTGCGTCCCAAATTAATCTGAATACTATGAATATAGTCAGACTTGTTGACTGGACGACCGGAATAAATGTAGGCCGAATCTAAGCGATTCGTTAAAGCCCCGCGGTAAATAATAGCCGCATCGCGCCTGGCTAATTGACTGTTTGGCTGATTGTAAAGATAGAAAAAAAGTGAAAAAAGGACGACCAAAAAAATCATCCCCGAAGCAAACATGATTAATTTTTTAACATGGCCAATCACGAAAGCCCCTTATTATATTGCTCATCATCTTCGTTTTTCAGAATAGACATGAACGCTGTCTGCGGAATATCGACTTTACCAACTGACTTCATACGCGCTTTGCCTCGACGCTGCTTGTCCAATAATTTAGCACGTCTATCAGGATCTCCTGTATGAATTCTGGCCGTCACATCTTTTCGGTAAGCCTTAATATTGGTCCGCGCGATGATTTTTGATCCAATAGCTGCCTGGATCGGAATCTCAAAATTCTGGCGCGGAATCGTCTCTTTTAGTTTGCTTGTCACCACGCGAGCACGATTCTCGGCAAAATCTTTGTATGCAATAAAGCTCAAGGCATCAATTTTATCGCCATTTAAGAGGATATCAATCCGTTTTAAATCGCTGGCCACAAAGCCATCCAAACTATAATCCAAGCTGGCATAGCCCTTAGTCGATGATTTCAGTTTGTCAAAGAAATCGAAAATAATTTCCGACAAGGGTATTTTATATTCAACATTGACACGCGATTTGTCCAGATAATTCATCGTGATAAAAATACCGCGTTTGGCCTGAGCTAATTCCATGACCGGCCCGACAAATTCCTCGGGTACCATGATTGTCGCATGAACAAAGGGCTCGCGAATTTCTTTAATTTGGCTGGCATCCGGTAATTCAGATGGATTGGAAACATCGACTTCGCTACCGTCACTTTTAAGCACATGGTAAGTGACTGTCGGCGCTGTAATGACAATTTCCAAATCAAATTCGCGTTCCAGACGTTCTTGGACAACATCCATGTGCAGCAGGCCTAGAAAACCAACACGAAAACCAAAGCCTAAAGCTGTTGAAGTTTCCGGTTCATATTCCAAGCTGGCATCATTTAAGCTTAATTTGTCCAGTGCATCGCGCAAATCGTTATAACGAGCGTTGTCACTGGGATAAATACCAGCATAAACCATGGATGTCATCGGCCGGTACCCTTTTAGAGGATGCGCTGCCGGGCGATCTGCCAAGGTAACCGTATCACCAGAACGAGCGCTGTGAATATCTTTAATCGCTGCTGTCAAATAGCCGACATCCCCGGCGATCAATTCCTCTAAAGGACGTGCATCAGGCGAGAAAACCCCTAACTCAGTCACTTCATAATCCGTCTGTGAATTCATCAAACGAATCTTATCACCGACATGTACCTGCCCTTCTTTAACACGAATAGACAAAACAACACCGCGATAAGGGTCATATTTTGAATCAAACACTAGAGCCTGCAGCGGTGCTAATAAATCTCCACTAGGTGCCGGGATTACATGAACAATCTGTTCCAATAAACGGTCTATGCCTAAGCCGCTTTTAGCTGAGACATCGACAGCTTCGCTCGTATCAATACCGATATCATCCTCAATTTCTGCTTTGGTACCGGCCGGATCCGCTGAAGGCAGATCAATCTTATTGATAACCGGCAGAATTTCCAGATTATTATCTAAAGCCAAATAAACATTGGCTAAAGTCTGTGCCTGCACGCCCTGGCTTGCATCCACAACCAATAAAGCACCATCAGCAGCCGCTAGTGCCCGGGAAACTTCATAGGAAAAATCGACATGCCCAGGCGTATCAATCAGATGAAAGATGTAGCGTTGGCCATCTTTGGCATCATAATGTACCTCAACAGCATTCATTTTGATCGTGATGCCGCGCTCGCGTTCCAAGGGCATATCATCAAGAATCTGAGCCTTCATTTGCCGCTCAGCGACCGTATGCGTCATTTCCAAAATGCGGTCAGCAATCGTGGATTTACCATGATCAATATGGGCAACAATACTAAAGTTTCGAATATGTTTTTGACGATCTAATTGTTTTTCAAGAGAACTCATTATCTTAATCTTATCAATCCATTCGGGAAAACAAAAACTCGCAGCCGTCGCAAGCTAATCCAATGATTGTACATGAAAATCACGAATTTGTTTTTCAAAAGATATCGCTTTTGTCTGAGCTGCCAAATGATCATCCAAAACGATTTTGTAAATTTGCTGACTATCGTAGCTTTCATAATAAAGTGTTTTTGATTCAAGTGCGACTGCCGAACGGTAAACTGTGTAAGTCTGCGAACGAGCTGGCATTTTCGGCACAGTCACAGCATTTAAAATATGCCAAGCTGCGACTAGCTGATGCTGTTCGTCTGCAGCTGCCGTCATGCGTTCTTTTAAATAAGCTGCGCGAATGAATCTGGCACTGGGTGTATAACCGCCGGGAAACTGCTTTTTTCCGGAAAAATCACCAGTCGATACGTGCTGCAAATTATATGGCAGCCGACCAGCTGCATATTCCGGAAGCAGTGTCATATAATCAGCTAGTTTAGCAGCCTCTTTTTGAAAATCACCGGCATTCGTCACAACGCCTAGTGGGTTTTCAATCACGCGCATCGGCATGCTTAAGGGCTCGATAATCACAAAACGGCCAGTCGGATCAGCCGCGGCAAAATGAAGATCAGCCTCTCCATACTCACGGACAGCTTCTTGATCATTCATAATTTCCAATGTCGGCAAAGCTGCCAGCAAGGAGGCGACCGAATCAAACTGTGTCATGGCCCACAAAGGAAACTCAAAAGGCGCAATTTGTGTACGATCAGCTTTACGGCTCTGAGCAAAATGATCTTTACCGGCTGAAAAAGTGAGTTTCTGGACTGATAACCCGCGCTCATTGACGCCATCAGAAATATCGGCACGGTCGGCAACTGCATGACCGCTGCCAATTAAGGCATAGCGGGAATTGTAGGTTTTCCCATCAAAAGCAGAGCGCCACTGATAGTTGCGCGATAAAAACGTTGGAAAAGCATATAGGCCTTCCCAATCCATCGTCCGAGAAAACAAATGCTGGCCATTTTCAGCTGTTTGGAAAATCGATGTGCACATGCTTCTATTTTAGAATCGCAGCGAATAAAAAACAGCTTTTCGGCTGTTTAGCAGGATTTATCTGTGAATGAACATCGCATCGCCAAATGAGAAGAAACGATATTTTTCTTTAATCGCGTGGGCATAGGCGTTCAAAATGTTTTCCCGACCTGTAAAGGCAGCGACCAGCATGACTAAGGTCGATTTAGGCAAGTGGAAATTCGTAATAAAGGCATCGACAGTTGTCCATTTAAAACCGGGTTTGATGAAAATATCGGTCCAGCCAGAATCAGCTTTTAATTCCTGTCCATATTGATCGCCATTAAATTTATGGCCAATGGTCTCCAAAGTCCGAATCGTGGTAGTTCCCGTAGCAACAATTTTTCCGCCTTGCTTGCGGACCTGATTGATTTCATCGGCTGCCCGCTGACTCAACTGATAGAATTCCGAGTGCATCTTGTGATGATCGATATCTTCTTCTTCGACTGGACGAAAAGTTCCTAAGCCAACGTGCAAAGTTAGTTCAATCGTCTTAACACCCTTGGCACGGACTTTATCCAGTAGTTCCGGCGTCCAATGAAGGCCGGCAGTTGGTGCAGCGGCAGAACCTTCGACTTTGGAATAGACTGTCTGATAACGTTCCTGGTCAGCTAGTTTTTCTTTAATGTATGGCGGCAAGGGCATCTCGCCTAATTTATCCAGTAATTCCATGAAAATGCCATCATAATGAAATTCAACATAACGTCCGCCGTGCTCGAGTTCGCCTACAACTTCACCAGTCATGACCGTCTGATTTTCGTCACCAAAATCAATTGTCGAACCGATTGGAAATTTTTTGGCTGGCTTGATCAATGTCTCCCAAACATCACCGTGATCCTGACGCAATAACAAGACCTCCACATGCCCTTTCGTATCAGGACGCCAGCCGTGCAAGCGTGCAGGAATCACACGCGAATTATTCATCACCAAAGCATCACCGGGATTTAAATAATCAAGAATGTCATAAAAATGTTTGTCCTCATAAGCACCACTGTCAGCGTTTAAAACCAGCATGCGGGAGCTGTCACGCTGCTTTAAGGGTGTCTGGGCGATTAATTCTTTGGGCAGATCATAATCAAAATCGCTCAAAGTGTAGTGTGGTGTTTTTTCTTCAGTCATGTTTCTCCTCTTTTAAATCCTGAATCATTTCTGTTAAATAAGCCGTGATTGTCTGTGCATCAACTGCTAAGGGCAAACTGGGCTGATCAACGTAACCCATTTCTGGCGTATATGGGATATGAATAAAGGCGCCAACCGCTTTTGGATACTGATGATGCAATATGTTTAACAAAAAATAGCTTGTCGCATTGCAGACATAAGACCCAGCTGACAAAGACATTGCCACAGGCAGATGCTGCTGCTGTAAACGATCGACTAGTTCTTTAACTTCATAATTTTCAAAATAAGCATCCGGACCGAGCGGGTCCAAGGCTCCAATTGGCTGTGCACCGCTATTATCCGGAATCCGAGCATCAACATAATTAATTGCGACTTTTTCCAAAGTGATTTTAGAACGTCCGCCTGCCAGGCCCAAACATAAAACCAAGTCCGGCTGGATTTCGTGAATATCCGCTTCCAGCTGATCTTTTGCCTCAGCAAAAACTGTCGGCAGCATTTTTTTAATAATTTGACTGCCAAAAATCTTGTCCGGCAAGGCTGCTGCAGTCTGCCAGGAAGGATTAACTTTATCCGGGCCGAAAGGATCAAACCCTGTAACCAAAATTTTCATCGTTTGGCTCCCTTTAATTATGCCTGCAGCCCTGTTTGATATGGGATATGCAGATGCTCGTAAGCGGCTTCAGTAGCTTGCCGACCGCGCGGCGTTCTCTGGATAAAACCAATCTGCAATAAATAAGGCTCAATCATTTCTTCGACAGTCTCGGTGTCTTCACCGATATTAGAGGCTAAGGCATTCACACCGGCCGGGCCGCCCTTATACTGCTGAATCAAAGTTTTCAAATACTTGAGATCCGTCTCATCAAGACCGCAGCCATCCACTTGTAATTTATTTAAAGCCGAGTTAACCGTCTGCTGGTCAATTTCAGATTTGCCGGCCACTTGAGCAAAATCCCGCACGCGTTTTAACAAACGATTAACGATACGCGGCGTACCCCGGGAACGCAAAGCCAGTTCAGCTGCACCAGAAGCCGCAATCGAGGTATTGAAAATTTCAGCCGAGCGCCGGGCAATCAGCTGCAAATCGCTGACCGGATAAAAACGCATGTGAGCGACAATCCCAAAGCGGTCACGCAAAGGTGCCGACAGCATGCCGGCTCGCGTCGTAGCACCAATCAAAGTAAAAGGCGGCAAAGGGAAATGGATCGCGTGCGCCGTTTCGCCTTGGCCGACCACGATATCGACGTAAAAATCTTCCATGGCAGAGTAAAGAACTTCTTCGACACTTTTGGGCAGACGATGAATTTCATCGATAAATAAAATATCGCCAGCTTCCAACTCATTAAGCAGTGCCACCAGATCACCGGCCTTTTCAATCGCTGGGCCGGAGGTCGTCTTAATATTGGCACCCATTTCATTAGCAATCACGACAGCTAAAGTTGTCTTGCCTAATCCAGGCGGCCCGAAAAGCAGAACATGATCCAATGCTTCCTTGCGCTGTTTGGCCGCTTTTAAATAGACTGACAGCTGATCTTTGATTTCCTTTTGTCCGATATATTCGCTCAAATACTGGGGACGCAAAGTCAACTCGGCGTCATTATCATCGGCCAATGCTTGTGCATCTAAAATTTTTTTATCATCTTCATTCATTTAGTTAATAGTTTAAGCCCTTTTTGAATATAAGCGTCCGTTGTTAAGTCAGGCAAAGCTGCCAAACTTTTGTTAATCCGATGCACGTCTTTTTCGGAAAATCCTAAAGCGACTAAAGCAGCTAAAGCATCTTCTAGTGCTTGAGACATGGTCGTGGCAACAGCTAAATCTGTTTGATCACTCAGTAAAGCGCCTAATTTACCCTTCAAATCCAGCACAATTTGCTGGGCCGTCTTTTTGCCAATCCCAGGGAACTTAGTCAGATAGTCTGGTTTTCCTTGTTCAACAGCTGCGATCAGGCCATTGCGATCACCACCAGCAATAATCGCCAAAGCCGATTTTGGCCCGATACCCGAGACATTTAATAATTTTTGAAACAAATTGCGGTCATCAGCTGTCGCAAAACCATAAAGACTGATCTCATTTTCTCGAACAATTTGTTCAGTAAAAATCGTCGTTTGGCTCTCTTGCTTGTAGCCGTATGGATTAGGCGTAAAAATTTTAAAGCCGACACCATTAACGTCCAGCCCAATATAATTGGCGCCATGTGTTTTGATCTGGCCGATCAGAAAATCATACATATGAAAATTATAGCGGTAATAAAAAAGACCCGCAGGCGGATCTAAAAAAATTATTGTGCAGCTTCAACACGTTTGAGAAAAGCTGCTAAATTATTATAAAAAGCAACAGGGTGATCGACCGCGTGATGATGGCCGCCATCTTTATTGACAAACAATTCGGCGCCAGGAATCTCTTTAGCCGTGGCTTCCATGGACCAGACCGGCATCGTATCTTTTTCGCCCGTGGTCAGCAGCATTGGGCGTGTGATTTCATGCAGACGTGGACGAATATTCCAATCTTTTAAAATACCAGTGACGACAAATTCATTGTTTCCTTGGAAATGATTGTAAACGTCTGTCGCCAGCAAATCCGGCCCAGCATCAGGATCGTAACTATCGGTTCTCTCAATATTCTCATGGTAGAGTTTATTGACATCTTTGTGATAGCGTGGATCCGTGAAATCGTTTTTCGCTTCAATCGATTTCATATAATCAACTTCATCTTGGCCCAATAAATCCAAACGTTCCTGATTAATCGAAGTCACATAATCTTTAATATTATCGGTCATTGAATAGACGATCGATCCTTTTAAATGCTCCGGATGGGCCAACGTATATTCATAGGTGAGCACGCCACCCCAGGAATGGCCCAGCAGATAAAAGTGATCCAGGCCCATCAAAGAGCGCACTTCTTCTAATTCGTCCAAATAATACTCGTAATTCAAATATTTATCAACGTTTTCCTGCTTGCTCCAATCAGGCGATTCAGACCAAAAAGAACCCAGCTGATCATAAGTGAAGACTTGAACATCCATACCAACGTATTTTTGGAAATTTTCGGCCCATGGCCAAAATTCTTTTGAAGTGCCGCCGGGGCCGCCATGTAAAGCTAAGAGTTTGATCGGCGCATCGGGATTGCCAAAAGATGCTGACCAGATATCATAACCGTTTTTTAAATGGAGAATTTTTGTTTCGTGTTTCATTAATAGCCCTCTTTCAAATTAACTTGATTAATGGCTAGTTTTCCAGTCTTCAAATAACTTGTCAAATTTTTACCAAAAATTTTGTAAGCATCCCGGCGATAGTGTTCCAACAAAGCCGATGAATGCGGCGTCACAATCACATTTTCGCGATCCCAAAGAGGCGAATCCAATTCAAGCGGTTCCTTTTCAAACACATCCAAAGCTGCTCCGGAAATTAAGCCAGCATCTAAAGCTTTGACCAAATCAGCTTGTACGACACTGGGGCCGCGGCCAACATTAATGAACACCGGTGCCGCCGTTAACGTTTTAAAGAAGTCCGCGTTAAAATATCCCCGCGTCTGATCGGTCAAGGGCATGTCGTTGATGACATAATCTGCATCTCTAACCGCATCTAGCTGATCATGCGTAATAACCTGATCAAAATTCGCCAAAGGCTGGCCGTGACGATTAACACCGATAACCCTCACATCAAAAGGCTTCAACAGTTTGGCCACAGCCGAACCAATTGCACCAGTTCCAAAAATAGCTATTTTTTTCTGCTGCAATTGTCTAATTCCCGATAGATTCAAATCCCAAACATGTTTGGCCTGATTAGAAAGGGCCTGCTTGATGCCGCGATTCAGTATCAAGATATAAGCCAAGACATTTTCAGAAATTGCCTCAGAATGCAGGCCGCTCATATTAGAGACAATCACACCGCGTTTTGCCAACTCAGTTAAAGGCAGAAAATCAATACCTGCAGAAATTGTCTGCAGCCATTTCAGTGATTTGCCGTTCGGCACCACTTTTTTAAACCAAGGGCTGAATCCCTGGCCCTTAGCAAACTGTCCATAAACAATATCGATCTGGTCAATCAGGTCATCGCGCATCTCATCAACATTAATAAGTTCCAAATCAGGAAAATCCCGACGAATTTGAGCCGCATTCTCTTCCTTGATTTTTTCCAATAGCAATAATTTTGTCATACCTACATTCTACAAAAGTTGTTTGCACTATACTCGAATTATGACAAAATTCAATGAAACACGGCTGAACAAATTGCGCCAATCCATCGTTGACAACAAGCTTGATTTCGCCTATATTTCCGACTTTAAAACAATTCAATATCTGACGACTTTCGGCTCCAATCCCTATGAAAGAATTTTGGCCATGATTGTGTTTGCCGACCATGACCCCTTCATTTTTGCACCGGCTTTGGAAATCGAGGTCGTT
Source organism: Oenococcus kitaharae DSM 17330 (assembly GCF_000241055.1). Taxonomy (NCBI): domain Bacteria; kingdom Bacillati; phylum Bacillota; class Bacilli; order Lactobacillales; family Lactobacillaceae; genus Oenococcus; species Oenococcus kitaharae. The sequence goes on along the minus strand of NZ_CM001398.1, from coordinate 1,000,226 downwards.
AAATCCAGCGGCTGGCCATATGATTTATATGGTTATCAGGATAACGAAGATGGCCTGCAGATGATTTACGACCATATCAAAGAACGTGTTGCTAATCCCAAAAGAATTGCCACAGAGCAAGGGAATCTTACCTTAGCACGCTTCAGCCGCCTGCATGACAATTTCCCAGAGGCTGATTACAGTTTTGACCTGACACCTATCGTCGAACATCAGCGCCTGATCAAGGATGCTGACGAGATTGCCAAACTGGATCAAGCTGGGAAAGACGCTGATCTAGCGTTTGCAGCTGGTTTTAAAGCCTTAAAAGCCGGCAAGACGGAACTGCAGATTGCTGCCGAACTGGAATTTGCAACAAAGAACCGCAACGTGACAGAAATGTCCTTTGGCACCTTGGTTCAAACAGCTGAACACGCCGCCGATCCGCATGGCGAGACTTCCGACCTGCCATTAAAGGACAATGCGTTAGTTCTGTTTGATCTAGGAACAGTCTATAAAGGGTATATTTCTGATGCCAGCCGGACTGTCGCTTTAGGCCAGCCAACTGACCACATGCGCGAAGTTCATGAAGTTGTCTTGCAAGCTCAACTAGCCGCACAGGCAGCCGTTAAACCTGGCGTGACCGCTGTTTCAATTGATAAAATCGCGCGCGACATCATCACTAAAGCTGGTTTCGGCCAATACTTTATCCATCGCCTCGGTCATGGCATGGGCATGTCCGAACATGAATATCCATCAATCATGGCCGGAAATGATTTGATCTTGGAACCAGGTATGTGCTTTAGCATTGAACCAGGTGTCTACATTCCAGGAGATTTGGGTGTCCGCATTGAAGATTGTATTCACGTGACAGCCGACGGATGCCTGCCCTTTACCCACATGGATAAAAAACTGCAGCTGTTCTAATCCGGCACACAGGCTTCACAGCCTGTTTTTTTAACCCAAAAAAGGTAAACGCTGTCAAACGTTAACAAGGATTGCAAAAATTGTTAAAATATAACAAGAGGAGATTTTATGGTTGCCAAGTTGCAGGATGTTGCTAAGAAGGCTGGCGTGACGATCACGACAGTATCTCGTGTGTTAAATGATTTTCCGCATGTTTCCAAAAAGACCCACGATAAAGTCTATGCAGCTATTCGTGAATTAAATTATCATCCTAACGCTTTGGCTCGTTCACTGCAGGGGAAGTCTTCCAAATTTATCGGTTTGATTTTTCCGAAAATTGCCAATCCCTTTTTCTCTGAGCTATTAAATGAACTAGAGACCAAGCTTTCGTCCAAGGGCTATAAGATTATCATCGCCAGTTCGGCCAATAATATCGAAGCTGAACGCCGTTATTTGGGAATGCTGGCTGCTAATATGGTCGAAGGTATTATCACCAGTTCGCACAATTTGGGCATTGAGGAATATGATGAAGTTAATATGCCGATTGTTTCCTTTGACCGCTTTCTCTCTAACAAAATTCCGATTGTCTCTTCAGATAATTTACAAGGCGGCAGACTGGCAGCAGGCTATCTCATTAAGCAAGGTGCCAAGCATATTGCCATTATTGCCGATAATGATAATTCGCAGTCGCCAACCTCTCTACGCGCTGCTGGTGCCTTAAAAGTCCTGCAGGATCATGATGTTCAAAGCGAGACTATCCCGATGTCAGATAAACTTTACAGTGAAGATGAAAAAGTCGAAACTTTAACAAAAATATTAGCTGAGCAAAAATTTGACGGCTTTTTTGCAAATAACGACACAACTGCCCTCCTGATCAAAAAAATACTTAAAGAGAACCATTTGCCAGACCTGCCTGTGGTGGGATATGACGGTACAACTTTCATTCGCCGTTATATCACCGGGATTGCCACAATCGTGCAGCCAATTCCGCAAATCGCTGATAATTTGATTGAGCTGCTGTTTAAAAGAATCGCAAAACCAGCTGAGCATTTCGATAATCCAGAAGTTTTGCCTGTGACTTTATTTGCAAATTAAAAAATACGCTGCTTGTTTTTTCAACAAACAACGTATTTTTATATCCAGATGATTACTTAGCTGTAATTTTGATGCTGCCATCTACCAGATCAGCTTTCAAATGTTTCACATCCAGGTGATCCAGATAAAAATCAGTGACCTTATCGCGAATCTGCTGCTCAATCACACGGCGCAGCGGACGCGCACCCATCGCTTCATCATAGCCTTGTTCCATCAGATAATTCTTAGCTGCAGATGTCACTTCGAGCGTCAAATCTTTTTTAGCAAGCGTCTGATCAACTTCTGTTAACATCAAATTAACAATCTGTTTCAAATCCGTCTTGCTCAAATGACTAAATTCGACAATCGCGTTAAAACGATTCAGGAATTCCGGGCGGAAATATGGTGCCAAACGATCCATAATCGCTTCTTTTTTGGTTGCTTCAATCAGCTTCTCATTGCCAAATCCGGCATTAGAAGTTGCGATCACGACCGTATTCTTAAAGTTGACAACATTCCCCTGTCCGTCTGTCAAACGACCATCATCCAATACCTGCAATAATAACGTCAGCACTTGCGGATTGGCTTTCTCAATCTCATCAAGCAGCACAATCGAATAAGGATTACGGCGCACCTTTTCCGTTAAGGTATTCTGGTTGTCATCATAACCAATATAACCAGCCGTTGTACCAACCAATTTAGAAACAGCTGTCGGATCAGAGTATTCAGACATGTCCAAACGAATAATCGCCTCTTTAGAACCAAACATGTCCAAAGCCAGCTGCTTTGCCAGTTCCGTTTTGCCAACGCCAGTCGGGCCGACGAATAGGAAACTGCCGATCGGCCGATTGCCTTCATCAAATCCAGCCCGATTCCGCCGAACAGCGCGTGCCACAGCTTCGACAGCTTCGTCCTGACCGATAACTTTGCCTTTCAAGCGCCCAGCAATGCCTTTTAAACGTTCGATATCACTGGCACCCATTTTGGCAACAGGAATACCAGTCAAACGTTCAACGGACTGGGCAATATCGTTTGCCGTCACAACAACTTCAGTCTGTTTGCTCTGTTCGCTGGCCGTTTTTAATTGTTCTTCTATTTTTTCGACCTGTTTCTTAGCCTTGGCAGCCTGCTGATAATCCTCTTTAGCAACAGCCTGTTGTTGATCACTTTGAGCCCGTTTCAAATCATTTTCCAGGCTGACTTTATCACTGACCGGGTGCTGTGCCGATAAGTGTGCAGCTGTCATGTCAACCAAATCAATGGCTTTGTCCGGCAGCGAACGCTGTGGGATATACTGAATTGAATAATCCACAGCTGCCTTTAAGGCTGCATCAGGAAACTTAACGTGATGATGCTGCTCGTAAAGGGAACGGACACCTTTCAAAATTGCCAGCGTATCTTCCGGACTTGGTGCATTAACGGTGACTTCATTAAAACGACGTGCTAAAGCCGCATTTTTCATAATCGTATTGCGATACTCGTCTTGTGTCGTTGCACCGATCACAGAAATTTCACCTCGGCTTAAAGCCGGTTTGAGCATATCGGCCATGCCCTTGGATCCGGATTCGTCACCCGTATTGCCGGCACCGAGAATTTGATGAATCTCATCAAAGAACAAGATCACATTTCCGGCTTGTTTGACTTCTTGAATCATTTTTTGAATATTTTCTTCAAAACTGCCGCGATACTGCGTGCCGGCCTCTAAAGATGAAATATCAATCGAGTAAATCTGCTTGCCCTTGATTGCAGCGGGCACGTGACCAGCCACAATCGCTTGTGCCAATCCTTCGACAACAGCCGTCTTACCAACACCGGCATCTCCCACAAGAATGGGATTATTTTTCGTCCGCCGGCTTAATATTTCAGCCGTTTCCTGAATTTCTTTATTTCTCCCGATGACGGGATCCAATTTTCCTTGACGTGCTTCTTCAGTCAGGTTCCGGCCTAACTTGGCCAAAATTCCTGTTTTCTTAATCTGTTCAGGCCGCTGTGCAACAGCTGTCTGGCCATCTGCCATTTCCTGGAATTGTCCTTCCAGAGGCTGGCCGCCTTTTTGACGATAAGCGGCAAACTCTTCCGGACTCACTTGCTGACCATTGATCAGATAGTGTGATTCAGAATTTAAACCGTTCATCCGCCCCATTAAATTATTGAATATATCATCCATCGAATTAAAGGGGTCATTATCAAAATAATTACGATCTGCCATTATTTTTTCCTCCAATTAATCTTGTAAATAGTGTGTTTCCAACTCTCTTAATACTTCCCACATACTGGACTGAGTTGCCTGTGCTAATGCATCGAGGTCCCTCAGGTTAAGACTGGTAGCCTCTGTTTGCGGTTTATTAAAAGACTTGTGAATTGTGGTATAACCATATCCGCCCGCCTTAGCGACCTGATAAATTGTTAAGTCGTGGTCAACGAGGTAGGCCTTGATATCGATCTCCATAAGAACCTCCTTTCGTTATCTAATATATCACATATGTGAAACAATGACAAGTGTGAGATACCACAAATGTGAACCAATCTGCTAAATAGACCACAAAAAAAGAGCTTTTCCAGCTCTCTTCACTCTTACTTTTTCTTATCAGCTTTTTCTTTGTTGATCAAAATCTTATCAATCAGGCCATACTTCAGTGTCTCATCAGAGTCCATCCAATGGTCACGTTCCGTATCCTGCTCGATCTTGGCCAATTTTTGACCAGAATTGTCAGCTAAGATTTGGTTCAAACGCTTACGGGTCTTTAACAGTTGGTCAGCAATAATCGACATATCTGTCTGTTGCGTTCCAGCACCGGCACCACCCATCGGCTGATGAATCAAGTATTCGGCATTTGGCAGCATAAAGCGCTTTGTCTTCGTACCAGACGACGCAATAATTGTTGCCATAGAAGCAGCCATCCCCATCACGATTGTCTGGACATCAGAACGAATAAAGTTCATCGTATCGACAATCGCCATACCGGCTGTCACAGATCCACCAGGTGAATTAATATACATATATATATCTTTATTTGGATCTTGTGCATCCAAAAAAAGCAGCTGCGCAACGATACTAGTTGCCATTTGGTCTTCGACTTCGCCCTGAACCAAAATAATTCGGTCCTTGAGAAGCCGGCTCGGCAAATCGTAACTTTCGCGTCCGTTAGCAGTTTGTTCAATAACTCCAGGCCACATATCATGCCTCCTTAAATTTAATAAAGTAAGTATAGTTCATTGGTCAAGAAAGGTCAAACTTTTTCCTGCTCAATTTCCGATGCTAATTGCATCAATTTACGCATACGATGATTGATACCTGATTTAGTTAATTCTTGGCCTGCTACCATGTCAGCCATATCACTGAGACTGGCCTCCGGGTTATTCAGCCGTAATAAAGCAACCTCTTTTAATTTGTCCGGCAGCGAATCAAAATAATTTTTTTCGCGTAAAAGCAGCAGCGCGTCATATTGCTTTTGAGCGGCCTCGGCCATGCGGCTGACGTTGGCATTATCAGCATTAGCCAAACGGTTGGCCGAATTGCGCATGTCTGACATAATTCGGGCATCCTCGAACTGCAGCATCGAGGCAGTTGCTTGAATAATCGACAAAAAATCAGAGATACGTTCACCGGTTTTCAGATAAACAATCAGCCTATCGCGACGCTGAGCAATCTTGGCACCTAAGTTGAAAAGAGGGTCATTCATAATTGACAAAATCTGCTCGATTAAATCCTCATCGGCTGAAGCAATTTCCAAGTGATAATTTTTGGAATGCGGCGCATTAACTGATCCAGTAGATAAAAAAGCCGCTCGTAAAAAAGCTTGTTTTTTTGCCTGTGTATCCAGAAAAGTCCGCGGCACAAGACGCGAAACAGAAAAGGGATCTAGCTTTAAATCGGCCAAAATTGTATCAGCATCCGTCATAATGATCACACCATAACTATGGCGGCCAGCCTGTTTGAAAGACCGTCCCTGCTCAATATTGGTCTGGATATCGGCCTGATAGCATTGTGCGAGCAATTGGTAGGTTCGTCTGGCACTCGCCGGATTCTGTGTCTGAATTTCCAGCGTATTGTGCCGGCTGCCGCCAAGATGATAAATCCCGTTTAAGCGCAAAACCGCCGATAGTTCGGATTTGGCGGTATCCAAACTAATCGGCAGAATTGAAAGTTCTTTTTTTACAGCTTGCGTAAAGGTCATCAGACTTTGCCATCAAGGATTTGCAGCAGTTTCTCAGCAATTTTCTGACCATCATGAAAGGCACCCTGATCGCGTAACTCCAAAAAATCTCCGGTAATCGGCGTGACGCCAAGCTTTTTATCCTCGGCCAGATCCACTTTGACTTGTGTCGAAATCTCATCCCACTTTTGAAAGTCGATATAATCTTCCGGCACAATTGCTGTATTTGTCAAAACATAATCAATAATCCCATCCGTCACATTGTGATAGATAGCTTTGATATGGCTGGCATCCGTATAATGGTCTGTCTCGCCTTTTTGCGTCATAATATTGGCAATATAGACCTTTTTGGCCGGACTAGCCTTAACTGCTTTGCCGACAGATGGAATCACAAGGTTGGGCAGAATCGATGTATATAGAGAGCCTGGACCGAACACAATTATATCCGCATGGTCAATTGCCAAAAGTACTTCAGAAGTCGGTGTCGGCTGCTCGCCTTTTTCCGTCGTGATTGATAGACGCTCAATCACTTTGTGAGCAACTGTAATCTCATGTTCGCCGCTGCCCTGTGTACCGTCTGTAAACGCAGCGTGCAGCACTAAGGGATCTGTGGCCACAGGATAGACCTTACCGGAAATCATCATGAAACGCCCTAATTTCTGCACGGCACCGAAAATATCACCAGACATTTCGGTCATGGCCGCAATAATTAAATTTCCTAGAGCATGATTTTTAAAAAACTCATCAGAAGATTCAAAACGATATTGGAAAATCTTCAAAAAATCATCCGGCAATAATGACAAAGAAACCAGCGCATTGCGAATATCTCCAGGCGGTACAATATTCATAAAGTTTCGTATCACACCTGACGAACCGCCATCGTCAGCCACGGTCACAACGGCAGTCACTTCGACATTGCAATCGCGCAGAGGACGTAAAATAACCGGTAATCCGGAGCCTCCGCCAATCACGACGACATTTCTTTTTTTGCCAGCACTCATGCTTTGGTCTCCTCTTTTAGCCGCGCGATCTCGCGTTTTTGAGATTTTGCTAAATCCCGATGACAAATGGCTGCGTCATATCCTTCAGCAGCTAAATCTTGACCTAATCTTTGGGCAAAAGCAACTGAACGATGTTGGCCACCGGTACAGCCAAAGGCAATCGTTACTTCATCAGCGACATGGCCACCAGCTGTCTCTTTGGCCTGAGCTAATTTTAAAGCCAGGCCGACCATCTGCTTGAGCTGCTGATAAAAATCCTCAGAGCCGGCAGCTGACATGACAAAATCAAAAACAGCCTGATCCAAACCGCTCAAAGTACGCATGCCAGGCTGCCAATATGGGTTTTTTAGGAAACGCAAGTCAAAAACAAAAGACGCTTTTGGCATATTTTCGTATTTATAGCCAAACGAAATAACCTTAATTTTCATGCTAAGTCAAATTATATCATCAGCTTCAAGCCTTAACCTGCGAATCGGTCAAAGTTTGAATGTAATCAAACAGCAGTTTGCCAGCAACCGCGCCATCACCAACTGCCGAAGCAATTTGACGAATGGAAGGCTTGCGGACATCGCCAACAGCAAAAACACCGTTCACTTTCGTCTGCATATTCTCGTCAGTCAGCACCCAGCCCTTATCATCCAGAATACCCAATTTCTCTAAGCCTTGCGTATTAGGCGTAATCCCGACATAAATGAAGACACCATCGCTTTTAATAATCGATTCTTCCTGCTTGTCCTTATCAAACACGCGAATACCAGTGACTTTTTCCCCATCGCCCAGGATTTCTTTGGTCTCCTTATTCCAAGAAAAATCGATATTTGCTTTATCAAACGCCCGTTTTTGAGCAATTTTAGAGGCACGAAGCGTATCACGGCGATGAACAATTGTCACCTGTTTAGCCAAATTAGCTAAGTAAGTCGCTTCTTCAATCGCTGAATCACCACCGCCAATAACCGTTACTTGTTCACCCTTAAAGAAGGCACCATCACAAACAGCACAGTAGGAAACCCCGCGGCCGGCATACTCCTCTTCGCCGGGCACTGATAAATGACGATGTGTAGCGCCACTGGCAACGACAACAACCTTGGTTTCATACTGTTCGTCGTCAGTCACAACCAATTTGCTGGCACCATGGTCAATCACATTCTCGACTTCGCCAAAAACATATTCAGCACCAAAACGCGTCGAACTGGCATACATTTTTTCCGCCAATTCATTACCCAAAATAGAATCAAAACCAGGGTAATTTTCAACTTCGGCCGTATCATTCATTTGTCCGCCGTAGATGCCCTTATCGATCATGAGAACCGATAAATTAGCTCGGCTGGCGTATGTAGCTGCTGCCATGCCTGCTGGGCCTGCACCAATAATGATCACATCATATTTCTGTGCCATAAAATCTCCTGCTTACTATTTGTTAGTTTATCACAGAGCTGTCATTTGCTCAAATATATAAAAAATCGTCCTAACGGACGATCAATGACAGATATGGCAAACTTTACAGAGTCTTTGCAAGCTCTTTGATATACTTGCGAAGCTCGTCACCAGTATCCGGATGAACTAATCCAAACTCAATATTTGTTTCCAAGAAACCGATTTTAGAACCGATATCATACCTTTTACCTGTAAATTGATGAGCGTAAACATGCTCTTTGTGATTCAAAGACTCAATCGCATCGGTTAACTGAATTTCGTTGCCTTTACCTGGCATCGTGTTTTCCAGTTCTTCAAAGATTGTCGGCGTAAACAAGTAACGTCCAATAATCGCCAAATCAGAAGGTGCATCTTGCGGACGCGGTTTCTCAACAAAGTTTTTCACCTCAAACAAACCCGGTTTAACTTCTTTAGCAGGATCAATCACACCGTACTTGGAAGTCTCTTCGTGAGGTACCTGCATCACGGCTAGCGTCGATTGTTCAGTTTCGTTATAGCGGTCGATCAGCTGACGAGTCAAAGGCACTTCATCCGTCATCAAATCATCACCCAGCATCACAACAAATGGTTCATCATCAATAAATGATTTGGCCTTTAAGACAGCATCCCCAAGGCCACGCGGATGCGATTGACGAATAAAGTAAATATTCAAATCAGTTGTGTCCTGGACCAGTTTGAGTAGTTTATCCTTGCCTTTTGCAGAAAGATTATCTTCAAGTTCAGCATTGGAATCAAAATGGTCTTCGATAGACCGTTTTGATTTACCATCGACAATCAAAATATCTTCAATACCAGATTTGATTGCTTCTTCAACAATGAACTGAATTGTCGGTGTATCGACAATTGGCAGCATCTCCTTGGCCAAGGCTTTTGTAGCCGGCAAAAAACGCGTTCCCAAACCAGCTGCTGGAATCACGGCCTTTTTAACTTTTTTAAGCATCTCGATTATTCCTCCGAAATCAGTGGTCGATTCATTAGATCGGCAACAACATCTTCTATTTTCGCATTTTCATAGAGAATTTTGTAGACAGACTGGCTAATTGGCATACTAATTTTGTTATTTTTTGACAATTGGTCTACCGCTTTAGCTGTTCGAACGCCTTCGATGACCATACCCATCTCTTTTTGAACTTGTTCTATGTTTTTGTTACCGGCCAATGCGACACCTGCGCGAAAATTGCGAGAATTGGCTGAAGTAGCAGTCACAATCAAATCACCGAGGCCGGCTAGACCATCAAAAGTGGCTGGCTGGCCGCCTAAAGCGATACCCAAACGACGCATTTCTGCTAATCCACGTGTAATCAAGGCTGCTTGCGTATTGTCAGCCATTCCTAAGCCTTGTAGTATGCCCCCAGCAATCGCAAGCACATTTTTCAGGGCCGCAGCATACTCCGAACCCGGTAAGTCAGAATTTGTATAAACACGGAAAAACGAATTGGATAATGCCTGTTGAACTTTTTGTGCATTTCCTTTATTAGCACTTGCAACAGCTACCAAAGTGATCGCATGCCGAATCACCGATTCAGCATGTGAAGGACCGGAAATAAAAAATAAATCGCTCTCATTTAACAATGGCATTTCTTCGCAAATCATCTGACTAATACGTTTATTAGAATCAACCTCAATACCTTTTATTGCATGGCCGAAAAATGCATCAGGGGCAGTCAAAGACAACAATTTCCCAACTTCACGTGCGACCTCACGAATTGCTACCGTTGGTACGACAAATAAAACAATTTCAGCGCCATTTAACGCTGCTGCTAGATCAGTGCTCGCCTGCAGCTTATCATCTAAAAGAGCATCTTTTAAATAACGGCTATTGTGATGAGAACGATTGATTTCGTCAACATCATTAGCATTATGGCCCCAAAGCATCACTTGATTGCCGTTGCCAGAGAATGTTGAAGCCAGAGCCGTGCCCCAAGATCCAGCACCAATGACGGCTATTTTAGTTGTTTTGCTGGTCATGGACTTCATTTTCCTTAATCAGCTTGCGCTGGCGTTCTTCTAATGTGGATAATGCGTCAAAACCCATCCGTTCGGTACGATACTTTAAAGCCGCCGCATCAATCACGCTGGCTGTATTACGCCCAGAAGTAACCGGCAGCTCCATTTTGGGAATTTTTATCCCAAGAATTTCAAAACTAGCACCGCCGTCACCCAAGCGATCAAAGTTTGACACTTTCTCATTAGAACGCTTTAAATCGATATTCAGCACAATCGTTGTATGGTCACGAATTGCAGCAGCACCATATGTTTGAAGAACATCGATAATACCAATACCGCGTACCTCCATCAAATTGGCGAGAACTTCAGAAGGAGCCCCCACTAGACGCTGTTCATCTTCGGCGTATATATCAACCCGGTCATCAGCAATCAAACGAGCTTTTCCTTGTTGAATCAGTTCCAAAGCAGCTTCAGTTTTCCCAATTCCAGGGTCACCCGTCAATAACACACCTATGCCGTTGATATCGATCAGCACGCCATGGACAGCTTTTCTTTCCGATAACTGAGCACCTAAATAATAAGTCATATTCGACAGTAGTCTAGACGAAGTTAAGGAGCTGGTCAAAACTGGAATTTTTGCGGCCTTAGCGGCATCAATCAATTCATCAGGGACTTGCAGATCAGTTGAGACAACAAAAGCCGGAGTCAATGGCGTTGACATTTTTTTAAAAACATACATTTTCTGCTCATGCGACATCGTCTTAGCATATTCCGTCTCATTAACACCATATAACTGCACGCGTTTTGGTTCAAAGTAATCCAAAAATCCCGTTAATTGCAAACCGGGACGCGCAATATCAGGAACCGTGATCGGTCGGTCCAAATCATCTTCTCCCCAAACCACGCGCAACGCAGTATTCTGTACCAAATCTTTAACCGTAACTGTTATTTGTTCATCCATTTTTTACCTCACTTTCTCAGTACTTGTGATCCAACTTTGTGCAAAACTAAAAATCAAACTCAGTACAAATACCCAGCCCCAACCATGAATCGTCACGCCAGAAACTAAAGCATCGTCAACGGCTAAAACAACCATATTGATAACAATACTAAAAAGGCCAAGCGTCAAAATTGTGATCGGAAAGGACACAATATGCAGCAAAGGTTTTAAAAAGGTATTCAATAAAGCAAGGACGACCGCTGCTACGATTGCAGCTGTCCAATCTTTAACTGTCAGAGCATTAGGAAACAAATAGTGAAACACAACAAAAATTAATGTATTGACAATCAGCCTATAAACAAAATGCATATTGGTACTTCTCCTTAAATAAAACTGGAAGATCCCGGATTTAATTCCACAATTTTGCCGCTTCTCTTGTAGACCAGCCACTCGGCAATATCAGTCGCATGATCAGCGGTCCGCTTAAGATAACCAACTACCACTAAGTAATCAGCGCCAGTATCAACTGTGTCAGCATCATCCTTCATGGAAGCCAAAATATCTTTTCGAATCGTTGATGATAGCTGGCCAACATGCTGCGAGTGCGTGGCAACCTTTTGAGCATCATCAATCGAATCAGAAACATAGGCATCCAGTATTTCATCGACAGTTCTTGTTGCCATCAAGCCCATCTCAGAAATTTTTCTTTCAATCGCAGGCATTCTGCGATCGCCATTCTGCCGGTGATGAATACGAATGGTCGATTGTGCAATATCGCGTGCATAATCGCCCATCCTTTCAAGAACAGAAACAGCTTTTAAGATAGTCACGACTTCACGTAAATCGGTTGTCACAGGCTGATACAACGCAATCATTTCAAAAGTCTTTTTTTCAATGGCAGACTCGCGTTCGTTAATCTCATGATCACGATTAATAATTTCATCAGCGGCCTTGGTATCATGTGCCATAAAAGCCACGACTGATTTATCAATCGTCCGTGCAACCATCTTCCCCATGCTGCGGAACTGGTCGTCCAAATCTTCCATTTCGATGTCAAAAATTCGGCTCATTCCCCATCATCTCCTTTTCTATTCATTTTATCCAAAACGGCCGCTCACATAATCCTGAGTTTCCTTTTCTTTAGGATCCAGGAAAATATCACGAGTGTTGCCTACTTCGACCAATCGCCCTTCATTTAAAAAGGCCGTTGTCTGGCTGATACGAGCAGCCTGCTGCATGTTATGCGTCACAATAATTAAACAATAATGATCGCGTAAATCCAGCAACGAGTCTTCAACCACACGGCTGGAGATTGGATCCAAAGCGCTGGTTGGCTCGTCTAGCAACAAGATATCCGGTTTGGTCGCCAACACACGTGCCACACTCACACGCTGCTGCTGACCGCCAGATAAACCAAGTGCATTGGAACCCAAACGATCTTTGACCTCATTCCAGACGCCAGCCTGCGTCAGCGCCTTTTCAACTTCCTCATCCAATTCGTGTTTCGGCATTTTTTTTCCTAATTTAAGTCCGAAAGCAACGTTCTCATAAACACTGAATGGAAAAGGCGTCGGTTGCTGAAAGACCATCCCGATACGCTTGCGTAAATCAACCAAATCGACATTATCGGCGTAAATATCCTGCCCGTGAAATAAAAACTTGCCTTCCACACGAACACCAGGCGTCAAATCATGCATACGATTTATTGCACGAAGATATGTTGATTTTCCGGACCCGGATGGTCCGATTAGAGCCGTGATACCTGTTTTCGGAAAATGAAGACTAATATCATGCAGTGCTTCTTTTTCACCGTAGAAAAGCTTGACATGTTCAGTTGTTAATAGATATTTTTCGTCTGCCATCAGCCAAAATTCCCCGAAACATAATCATCCGTCAATTTGACTTTTGGTCTCGTAAAGATTTTTCTTGTTAAATCGAATTCAATGACTTTGCCCAAATGAAAGAAAGCCGTGTAATCACCAATCCGGGCAGCCTGCTGCATATTGTGTGTGACAACGATGATCGTGTACTTTTTCTTTAATTCCATCATCGTCTCTTCAATCTGCATCGTCGATTTTGGATCCAAAGCGCTGGTTGGTTCATCCATCAATAAAATATCAGGTTTCAATGCAAGCGCACGCGCAATGACCAGCCTTTGAGCCTGCCCGCCTGACAATTCAAGCGCTGATTTCTGCAAGTCATCTTTCACTTGATCCCACAAAGCAGCTTGCTTTAAGGCCGATTCGACAATTTCGTCTAACTGTTCTTTGCTATATTTTTTCCGCTGCGTCAAAGCGAATGCAATGTTATTATAAATAGACTTTGCGAAGGGATTGGGCATCTGAAAAACCATGCCAATATGTCGACGCACTTCGTAAACATCAACATCCGGAGAATTCAGGTCTAACCCGCGATACATAATTTTACCCGTCACACGAGCAACACCATCGTTCATACGATTCAAAGAACGCAGAAAAGTAGACTTCCCTGAGCCGGATGCCCCAATTAAAGTCGTAATTTTAAAACGCTCAAAAGCGAGATTCGCATCTGTTAAGGCCTGATTATCCCCATAGAAAACTGAAACATTTTCAGTTTTCAAAGCTACTTCATGTCTCGCGGGATCAGGTTCGGAAATGTAACTATCCGGATTATCCAAGCGAATCAGTTTTTTTATATCTTTCACATAATTAATTGCAGGTGTTTTTGATTTAGCCATGATCACCTCGCCGATCCCGATGTCATTTTCTTGTACAATTTACTTCCTAGGTATCTCGCCAACAGATTAAAAATCAGAACCATGATAATCAGCACAGCAGACGCACCAGCGGAAATTCGAGCTGCATCCGGCATCGTACCTTCGGAATTAACTTTCCAAATATGTACGGCTAAAGTTTCAGCTGGCCGCATTGGATTCAAAGGGCTATTGGAATCAAAAGGATTCCAATTTAGCCAATTTAATTGTGGAGCCGATTGGCCTGCTGTAAACAGTAAAGCAGCCGCTTCACCAAAAACACGTCCAGCTGCCAAAACAATACCAGTCACGATCGAAGGAACAGCGGCCGGCAAAATCACTTTGCCAGTCGTTTCCCATTTTGAAAGGCCCAAAGCCAGGCCTGCTTCTCTTTGAAGATTTGGAATAGCAGCTAGCGAATTTTCAATGGAGCTGGTCAAAAGAGGCAGATTAAAAAAAGTGAGGGCAACCGCGCCGGATAAAACAGAAAACCCAAAATGAAACTTTAAAACAAAGAGTAAGAAGCCAAACAAGCCAACTACTACCGATGGGAGGGAACTCAAAACTTCGATTGCAGAACGAAAAATCGAAATAAACTCTGATTGCTGATTAGCAAATTCATTTAAATAAATTGCTGAACCCAAAGCAATGGGCAAAGAGATCAGCATCGACAATATCAAGAGATAAAAGGAATTAAACAGTTGATCAGAAATACCACCGCCGGCTGTAAAAGCAGATGAGTGGCTAGTCAAAAAATGCCAACTGACGTTTGGCAGCCCTCTGCCAAGAATCGACACCAGTAAAGCTGCTAGAATAACAACTACTAGAGCCGAAATAAAATAAATCGTCACGATAGCAATCTTATTTGTTGACTTCGTATTCATTATTTCGCTCCTCGAGAAATATTTGTCCTTTTTCCAATCATCCGAATAACTAGGTTAAAGATAAGAGACATGATCAATAGCAGCATCGCTAAAGTCCATAAAACATCGTTTTGCACAGAGCCGTCGGCAGTATTGCCGATTCCCTGAGTCAACACAGAAGTAAGCGTTGAAGCAGAATTCATCAAACCAGTTGGCATAATCGCCGCGTTGCCGACAACCATTTGCACAGCTAATGCCTCACCAAACGCACGAGCCATGCCAAATACAATAGCCGTCAGGATTCCGGGTGTTGCTGCCCGCAAAATGACTTTATAAATCATCTGCCAGCGTGTTGCACCGATCGCAAGTGCAGACTCCCGATAATGATTGGGAACATTTTTTAGCGCATCAACAGTCATTGATGTAATTGTCGGCAGAATCATAACAAACAGGACAATCGTGCCTGCTAAAATACCAAATCCAGAACCACCAAAAATGCTGCGTAAAAATGGCACCACTATAGTGAGGCCAATAAAGCCATACACAACCGAAGGAATACCAACCAATAATTCAACGACGGGCTGCATAATTTTTTTGCCTAGCGTTGGTTGGAGTTCAACCATAAATAAAGAAGTGGCAATTGCAAATGGTGTGGCAACAAGTGCACTGAGAAAAGTAACAAGAAAAGAACCGACAATCATCGGCAACGCGCCAAATTGCAAGTTCCCTTGTGCATCAGGTGCCGTTGGATTCCAGACAGTGCCGAAAATAAACCTGAAGGGGTTGATATGGTCTAAAGTGAAGGTCATCAAGCCCCGGCTGACAACAAAGAAGAAAATAGATAAGACAACAAGACTAATGAGAGTCAGTGCCGAAAGACTCAGACGACTCCCAAATTTGTCTTTTTTAGCTGAAATAGACTTTCTTAATAATGATTCCCTGATTGGATCCTGATTACTCTTGTTGTTTCTTCTTGGCATAGCTTATCTGTCCGAAACCTTTCCTTGCGCATTTTTATCAACCTTCATGCCAGCTAGCGGAATGTAACCGAGCTGCTGCACAATGCCCTGCTGAATTCTTTTGGATTGGAAAAATGTAATAAAACGGCGAGTCTCACCTTGTGCTTTGCCATGTGTATACATAAACTCATAACCCCAAATTCGCCATCTATTAGTTTCGACATTGCTTCTGGTCGGACTAACACCGTTGATATCCAAAGCTTGTATATTCTGAGCAGACATATAGCTGAAACTTAGGTACGAAATAGCGCCCGGAGTCGCAGAAACAATCTTTTGTACCGTGCCGTTCGAGTCTTGTTCCTGTGCTTTGGTGGCAGCTTGTCCGGCTAACACCGCTCCTTCAAAAACCGATCTCGTTCCCGAACCAGCTGAACGATTGACCACTGTAATCGTGAGATTTGGGCCCCCAAGCTGTTTCCAGTTTGTCACGCGGCCTGTAAAAATATCCTGCAACTGAGTTGATGTTAAATTCTTAAGGCCCACGCCTTTATTGACCACTGGGGCTATGCCCACCACAGCAACTTTATGGCCAACGATCTTGCTGGTATCGATTCCGTCACTATTTTCCGCGAAAATATCGGAATTGCCTATTTGCACAGAACCTGCTGCTACCTGTGTCAAGCCAGCACCGGATCCACCACCTTGAACAGTAATTTGGGTGTTGCGATTGGCTTTTTCATATTCGGCACCGGCGCGTTCTGCTAAAGGCTGCAGCGCCGTTGAGCCTACGATCAAGATATTTTTAGTCGTCGCATTAGGCGAGACAGCAGAATTACTGGTCAGGCCGCGGTGGGTCGACCCGTAATATAGTGCTAAAACAACGATTGCGATGATACCGATTCTTGTCAAAAGTTTTTTTCTAGTCATAGTTATGTAGTCCGAGGCCGGCCCCCGGATAATTGTTACTTAGTTGTTACCACACCATCTGCGTCTTTAGTCACTTTCATTTCAGAAAGCGGAATATAACCTAATTGACGAATGATGCCTTTGACACTTTTTTTATGAAAATAACTGATAAAGGCTTTTGTAGCACCCTTGGCTTTGCCCCGGGTATACATATGCTCATATCCCCAGATTGGCCACTTATTCGTGCGCACATTTTTAGCTGTTGGCGCAATTTTCTTTAATTTCAAAGCCCTAAGACCAGTCTGTCCCTTAATGTAGCCAAAAGCTAAATATGAGATAGAACCTGGTGTTGTTGAAATTATTTTTTGAACCGTACCATTAGAATCTTGTTCCTGAGCCGTTGCTGCAGTGGCATCTCCCAGCACAGCTTTTTCAAAAACAGCTCTCGTACCAGAACCAGCTGCTCGGTTAATCAGGACAATCTTCTCGTCTTTTCCACCAACCTGATTCCAATTTGTAACTTTTCCTGTAAAAATATCTTTTAATTGACTCTTCGTCAGACTTCGAACACTTACATCTGAGTTAACCACTGGTGCAATTCCAACAACTGCGACTTTGTGGTCAACTAAAACACTGGCATCAATACCATCCTTTTCTTCAGCAAAAACATCAGAATTACCTACTTGGACCGAACCAGCTTGAACTTGTGTCAAGCCAGCACCGGATCCACCACCTTGCACGGTAACCTGTACTGCAGGATGTGCACTTGAAAAGCGCTCGCCGATCTGCTCGGCAAGGGGTTGAAGCGCTGTTGAACCAACAGCTAAGACCTTTCCAGTCAACTTTGACTTAGAAGCTGCGAAGGCGCTTGTACCATGATTAACGCTCGTCAATGACGCACCGCTAATAGCAACCAACGCAAGTAAACTCAATAACCATTTCCTCATAATTATGAAACTCCTTGTGTCTTATTAATATTCAGTTTTCATGTGCGGGAACGAATGCCTCCGCACATAAAAGATACCACAAAATAGGGTCTCATATGTTTCAGAGATGCAAACTAGTCAGGATTTTTTTCGGCTAATTGCCATTGCAAATAGGCGTTTATGAACGGATCTAAATTCCCATCCATGACGCCGTCAGTATCACCTGTTTCATAACCTGATCGTAAATCCTTAACCATGCGGTAAGGTTGAAAAACGTACGAACGGATTTGTGATCCCCAAGCGACCTCTAACTTCGTGCCAGAAATTTTCGCATGTTCTTCAGCACGTTTCTGTTCCTCTATCTCGTAGAGTTTGGCTTTCAGCATTTTCATTGCAATATCACGGTTGCCATATTGTGTACGCTCTACTTGAGAAGCGACCACAATACCGGTTGGCAGATGAGTGAGTCGTACGGCAGTGGAAACTTTATTGACGTTCTGCCCACCGGCTCCGCCTGAACGGTAAACGTCCATTTTAATGTCCTGGGGACGAATTTCAATTTCAATCTCGTCGTCATCTAATTCTGGCATCACATCAATTGACACAAAAGAAGTGTGGCGGCGACCAGCTGAATCAAAAGGGCTGATTCTCACAAAGCGATGAACCCCTTTTTCGCTACGCAAAAAGCCATAAGCGTTATGGCCGATGATACGTAAAGTTGCCGAAGCGAGACCGGCTACATCACCAGACTGGTAATCAGTTACTTCTACTTTAAAATCATGTGATTGTGCCCAACGCGTATACATGCGATAGAGATTGCCGGCCCAGTCTGCAGATTCAGTACCGCCTTCGCCGGGATGAATTTCCAAAATCGCATTATTGGCATCATACTTACCGGTTAGCAACTGTTGAAGATTATATGCCTGCAGATCCTTTTCCGTTTTTTCAATACCACTCTCCAACTCAGCGTGCATTTCCGGGTCATCCTCTTCGGACAGCAATTCAATCAGTGCTGTTAAATCCTGGACTTGCTTGTCCAAATTAAGAAAGGAATCACGTCGATCTTTGAGAACGTTTGTCTCATCTATGACTTTTTGAGCCGCTTCATTATCGTCCCAAAAATTCGGCTGGCTCATTTTATCTTCATTCTCTGCAATGGATGCATCTAAGGCATCAAGGTCAAAGAGACCCCCTAAAACCGTCAATCCGGCTTTGCATATTCCCAATACTCTTTTTTGCTTCTGCTAATTCCATTATTTCTCCTTATACAAGCGTCTAGCTTCTCCTTGTTACCAACGGTATAGCCATATTTTAACTTTAACAATCATTGAAGGCGATGCCAATAGAATACATGCTTTCCTCGGGATAATTGCAGAATTTAATGGTGATTCATTTTGAAATCCCGTTTTAAATTTTTAGCTGTCCAATAAAGTGCCAGCAAAGCAGCAATCACGTAAATCGCTGACAAAGTCACGCTATGCCCATGCATATAAGCTCTCACGAAAGTCACAGTTCCCATGATCAGCATATAGAAAAAAGCTACGGCACAAACAGAATCGGCCGCAATATAGAGTTGACGTCTCGTTTTGGGATTTTTCATCATGCCTTCTTTCTTTTATTTATAAGCGTTTTGATTCAAGCAATCAAGAGACGCTGCCACCTAAGTGAATAAACAAGGAATACGATCAATAAAGCAAGCGTTACATTGATAAATTAGCGCCCAAAGAGTAAGCAACAAATCGAAACTGGCCTATATCGCTTATCGCGTGTGGCTTTCTTTTTCATTTAAATGTGTTTGATGATAATCTATTTTGAAATTCAAATATTTCATTGTCTCCATCAAATCAGATATCTTCTGATTCAGATCCCGCTTGGCTTTGAAAAGAATTTGTAGATGCTGTTCATCCTGATCGGGAGTCACAAAAATATGTTGAATTTGTTTAATTGTTAAACCGGCTCGCCGATAGTGCACAATCGCATCTACACGCGCTAGATTATCAGCATCAAATAAACGGATGCCGTTCTCATCTCTAGGGACATTTAATAAACCGATTTTTTCATAATATCGTAGAGCATAAATACTAAGCCCGAATTCTGCTGATACGTCTCCAATATATCTATTTTTTTCAACTTTACTAGTCATGATCTCTTTTTTTCTCTTGCACTAGACCAACTCTAGCATGCTAGCATCAATTTGTCATTTGGAAAATGATAATAAATTTTAGAAATCAAAATCTTAAGAGGCACTGGCTATGAACGATACTCAAGAAATAGAAAATTTAATTGATGATTACGCAACTTTTGCCGACACCAGACAGGCTGATTCCCAGTTGGCTTTATTTACTGATGATGCAAAAACAGCTGTTTATTTCCCTGGAAAACCGAATGACCCGCAAATTATTTCAGGATCCCAAGCTTTACTAGATGGTTTTTCGGGACTAAACCAATACGAAAAACCTTCCATTTTATCGGCCAAAAGAAAATCACAATCAAAAACGAAAATGAGGCCAAGGCTTACGTTTACACAATTGCGCATCATATTAAAAACGAGGGAAAAGACGCAAAGAGTCTAATGGTCATGTATATCCGATATGAGGACACCTTGATAAAAAAAGATAATCGCTGGCTGTTTAAAGAACGTGATTTACACATTGATTTTATTGAAAATAGAAGTTTAAAGTAACTTGCTAAGAGAAATGAAAAAGAAAGAAGCAATTCATGAAAGTTGGAATTATTGCTGCAAGCGGCAAGTCTGGTAGTCTCATCACCGACAAATGTTTACAAGCAGGTATGGATGTCACGGCTTTTGTTCGGCACCCTAAGAAATTAGTAAAAAATGTGCCCTATCAGAAGCGGGATATTTTCGATATTTCAAAAAAGGATGTATCCGATTTAGATATCCTCATCAATGCAATCGGTTTTCCCATAGGTGATGAGAAAAAGCATATTGACGTAGCTCAGCATCTGGTCTCGATATTAAATGGATCTCAGACTAGATTATTAGTAGTGGGCTCTGCTGGCCATTTATATACGGACGACTCGAGGACCGGCAAAATCTACGATAATTTAGGATTTATGAGGACACCTTCAATTAATTTTGAAAAAGCCTATCGATATCTCAAAGAAAATGCCCAATTCCCATGGACCTTTTTTGCTCCAGCTGTCAATTTTGAGTATTCCCGTCCAGAAACGGATGACTATTCACTCGGAACCGATGTTGTGCTAACAAACCAAAATAGCGAATCAATTATCGGCTATCAGGATTATACAACTGCACTAGTTAACGAAATTAAATCACCTAAATTTATCAATAGCATGATGACAATATCCGAAAACTAGATACTGGCAAAGACGATCTACCTGGGGCACTGGGATCACAAGGCAGATCGTTTTTGTATATCCTCAAAGGAGCCAATTTTAAATTTAACTATCAGATTCCAGATATATCACATTGAAATCTCATAACTCGAGTTGATGCTGATTACGGTCAGATCAACATAAAACGTTGAGCCAACAAAAAAGACAGAGGTTGAACCGTGTGTAATGAAGGTTGCCATAGTACTAAGCAAATTTATATATGACCGACTTCAACAGTTGCAAAAACAAGGCAAAGTAGTAAACGGAACTTTGAATGCAATCAGTAAAAATAAAAGCGCTCAACCGTACGGATAAAGTGCCTTGTCAACATATCAATATGGATGGAGAGAGATTCGAACTCTAAACGCTCTATCCTTTGTCCTGCAAGGCTTTAGAAATTTAATTATTTTCTTGGGTACTTATTTGGGTACTTTGATTAACAAAATTAGCAAAAATCTTCGCTGTTTCTGTTTTCTGCTTATTGGTTACTTCGGCGTATATCTGCAAAGTGGTATGAACATCATTATGGCCAAGCTGATATTGTAATTGCTTGATATCCATACCTGACTGGACAGCCAAAGTCGCATACGTATGGCGAAAACCATGAATGATAATCGGCGGTAAATCAGCCGCTTTGGCAATCGCCCTCGCCCACGCCCTGGGACGGCTCAAACTGATAAATGAATTGACCTCGCTGTTAAAAACGTAGCTGCATGGGGATGAGTCATAGCCTAGAGCTTTATACAGATCATGCTGCCTGAGTTTCCATTCAGCAAGCGCAGAGACAGTATCATCATCCAAAGTCATTAAGCGGTTGCTGGCTTTAGTCTTTGGTTCTTCCGAGATGATCTCGCCACTATCGACCGTGACAACGGTTTTACTGATAGATAAGGTTTTGTTAGCCAAGTCCACATCATCCCAGTTCAAAGCTAAGGCCTCGCCCTTTCTCATCCCTGTAAAGGCTAATAGTCTGAAGAATAAGTATCGGCTATAATGGTCTTTGTTATAAAGCTGATAAGCACTGTTTAGAAACCGTCTGAGTTGTTCGACATCATAGAACTTCACAGAGGCGCTAGATGGTGCTTTTTTAGCTTTTGGTTTATCTACATTAGCGAAGGGATTAGTTTTAACATAACCGTACTGAACGGCCTTTTTATAGACCTGATTCACGATATCTAAAGAGTCGGTATAACCAACTAATTTACTGGCAAGCTGATTAACAAACTTTTGCGCTTTGATCGGCGTGAGTTCATCTAAATACATCCCTTTAAAATAAGGCTGAATGTGCAGTTTATAGCGCTCTTCAATCTTCTTGTAAGTGGATGGCTTGACCTCTTTAGCCTTCATGGCCAACCACTCTGTAGCAAGCTCATTGAACTTAATTCTCTTAACTTGCTGACTTTCTAATTGGCCGTTAGCTTCGGCGACTTTGTAAGCCCGATAGGCGTTGACAGCCTCTTTTCGGCTGCTAAAGCCCCTTTTTGTCGTGGGTTTACCATTTAAAACGATTCTAAAATAATATGATTTAACGCCATTTTTAAGCGTTCTATTTTTGATTTTCATTGTTTTTTATTTCAATGACAATCACGGATATGATCATTGACGGGAGTTTTAACGGCTTGTCTTTGCCTGACGGATTTATTTGATTTTCTTTTTTTAATTGATGTGTAAGCCAATTCGTTCTTTGTTAAAATCTTCCAGTTGCGAGAGAAAAGCTTGTGTTGCTTTGTTGATTTTTTGCTGCAAGGCATCTGCTTTCGAGTCGTCGCTGTGATCATCTAAGTAGTCGCGTTGGGTAAGATCATAAAGGGGTGAATGTTGAGCAGTGTTTCTATATAATTGACTGAGTTCATTTTGAATGTGGCTATTAGCGGCCATTATGAGTTCCCCAATATAAGCGAGTAAGTGCTCATTAATCAGGCTACCTAAGCTACTGGATAAGGTTTTAAAGCTGTAAAAGGTTTGTGCCACTAAGTAATGATCAAAGTCATCACTGAAACGAGGCTTATTGAGAATGTGCTCTTTAAAAAAATTAGTTAGTTCTTCTTCTGACAGCGATTGGTTGGTTTCTGGGTCTGTTTCGTATTCTGAGACGGTGGCTTTCATATATGAAAAATCCTGAGAAAACAGATCGTCAAATTTCATCGCTAAAAGTCGAATATCTTTTGGTTTGAACTTTTGGTCTAAAAGCCAGTAGGACGATGATTTCTCTCGTTGGATAGTAAAGAATTCGTGTTCAATGGCACGATGCAGATCTTGGAAAAATCGCTGGAGATAGCTAGAAAGCGGATCAGGATAGAGCATAGCAAAATAGGTAAGGTGATCACCTTGTTTAGTATAAAAATCCCGAAGTGCTTTTAACTCTAAATTAGAGGGCAAGGTCTTACCGACCCGCCAATTACTAATTTTAGAGATACCATTCTGGTAGCTGTCTGATGGGCTAGTACCTTCGTAGAGACCTAATACCGGAGCTAAGAGATCTTTGATTTCTTGGCCGTGTTTGGCCATTAGGCCCTTGAGCAGCTGGCTAAAATACTTGCGGTTGCCTTTAACTCGTTTGAAAGAGTCATTACTCTCATTTAATTGTAGAGGAGACTTTGTTGTCATAATCGTATTTAAGTTAATTCGTAATTAAGTATAACTACAAATAATTTTTAATACGATTAGTATAGTACAAAAAAACCAACTTGACAAAATAAAAAAAATATGATAGCATTAAAAATATCTTAGCTATTGCTATTTTACCACGTATTTAGTCATATGGCAACATATTTCTAATTGATTTAAATACAGAAGAAAGAAGATGAAAGTTTTGCAGAATAAAGATTATTGAATCTAGTCAACAAAAAAACAACTCACGATCGTTTAAAGAGAAGACAGAATAACTCAAAAATATCAAGGCTATATTATTGTAGAAAATTCTCAATGTAAGTTTTTCCTTAGATAGCAGTGAATGCAACGTTGCTTGGGTCAAAGACATGATTTGTCTGGATAGGATTTGTTTGAGTGATTTTCCTTGTCATTATATTTTTTTGCTTTCATAATCGTAAAAAATATATATACATAATCTCTATTTTTACGATTATGAATAGCAAAGCAAGGCAGTTGGCTCAATTCTAGTTCAAAGCGGCCCATTTACAATTTAAATATTTTCTTGAAATTACCAAGGGTAGCACTGGCCTATATGTATAACGATATTAATCAAGAGAGGGAACGCAATGACACACGGATATGATCATTAAAATCACTTTCTAAAATCTTAATAAGATGAAATTCAGACAATAATTTCAGTAGACCGATAAGTTTATCTAACTCTTAATTCAAGAAAAAACCAAACAAAAAATTAAAATATGGAGGTCAGAAATGGCAGTACAAACACAATCACTCAATCAGTTAATTAAAAGCAACAAATTAAACTATTTTCAAGTCGCACATCAAGCAGGTATCAATCGGGCTACCTTATGGGGCTGGCTCAAGTTTGAAGACGATATGACAGCGGATCAGAGAAACAAAGTTCTCACTGCGATTCAGGAGCTAGGCAATGGACAATGAAAGTAAATTCTGGCCTGTGACATTCAGACGTAAAGATATACCGAAATTATTCGGCTTTAACGTTCGAGCGTTCGATACGTTGGTTAATCAGGGTAAGCTACACCCGATTGTCTTCGGCAGCTTAAAGCTGTATAAGACTAGCGACATGCTGGCGTATCTGGATAAAAAACAAATCAAATAAGAAATCAGGATAAACAATCATGACAAATAAAGATATAAAAAAATCTGCTAACGCTTCAGCTTTGCACGGCACTGGCGCTAACAGATCGAAGAAACAGCTAGACAAAAAGAGTCTAACTACCTTTAATAATAACGAAAACATCAGCGAAAAGCAGGCTGCCAAGTTCCAACAGCTTGAATTAGCCGGTATGCCGGAAATCAAGACACACGGTTATTTTGATAATTTCAAGATTCCCACTTATCTCAAGGCAGTGGCTAATAGTATTCCTTTAGGTTTAGCTAATGCCCGCACAGTGGACACACTGGCTAAACCGCTGCACCTACAACCTCGTACATTCTCGGCTTATACGCACATTCTGACAGCTAAGTATCATCTACCCTTAGCCACCATCACAGTCGGAGATAACAAAGGCAACTATATCCTGATTGATGATAACGAGTTGGCTGCGTTTGTTGCCCAAGCGCAAGCACGAATAGATCACAGTAATGAACGTATGCACGGCGTGATCGCTGGCTACAATCTCTATCAAAAAGCCATTCAAGCCCTGGCAAACAGCCAACGGAGGGCAAGCTAATGCTGTATCTACAGACTGGGATAGTCACTAATCGTCTGCGGACTAGGCACACAGTCAACGACTGGCAGGAGTTATTGGCTATAGTGGGTTCAAAAGTCCCCGAGATTGACAGTGCTGTGAAAGCTAAAAGCTATAAACGGGACAAAGCCACCTTTGTAATTGCTGGGACAATGACAAAAACCATTCGGCAGAATGCTAACTTAATCAACCGGTCAATTTTGTTCTTTGATATCGACAGCACTAATGGGGATGACTACCCGACTGCTGTAGCCAAGATTCAAACAGCTTTGAAAGCAATGGCTTATCTAATTTACCCGACTATTTCAAACGGCTATAAAGGCACACGGCTGAGAGTAGCCGTTCCCATAGATCAGCCCTTCAATGCCCAACAACGGGCACAGCTTGGCACTTATCTGGCTGACTTATTGCCTGAGGACTGGGAAACAGACTTGACCAGTTATCGCTCTAATTGGTCACAATTAGCCGGCTTGCCTATCTTAAACGCCTATTCATTAGCGCATGATTATCAGTCGATTAGCCATACAGCACCCTTTTTAAGCCTTCATCAAGTCTTATCACAGACAAAGATTCTTTCAATCAAGGCACACACTTCATCCCCTGACAGGCAGACAGTCCCGCTTGATCGTCAGCCTTGGCAGGATATGGCTAACCGAACTTTGACTAGTCTGATTAACCCGCCCAGTATCAACCGTCATCTTTATTTCAGTTCCCTAGTTGGTTCGCTCTTGTTTATGAAATTAGATCAGCCTGTGATTGAAACGCTGCTAAGCTGGTCAAACGCTCACTCGGATAAACCGCTAGCCGAAAACGAGTTGTTGCGCACGATTCAATCCGTGAGTAGAACAGCAGAAAGTAAGCAACAGGCCAATGGCGAATAGTCGCAAGATTAGATTGGATCAATTAGGCGATCGCTATTATGTTGGACTAAAAGGTCAACCACAAGCTCAAGCAACCTATACTCCCTTTTTTCTCAATACCGATGATCTCGGTATCATTAAGAGTCCACGCAGTGTAGTGACTTCTCTTGGCTATCCAGAAAGCGTGATAGACAGTTTACTCCAGGTTGGCTTTATTGGAGAAGCGGACTTTCAAGAAAACCAATACTATTACTTTAGGGATTGGGATCAAAGCTTTCAGTACTTCCAGCTATCCGCTTTAGCCAATACAGCCATGCTGGTTAACCTCTTCATTAGTGCCAATGGCCAAGTCGTTTTCAAAGATCACGCTGATAATGCCAATCATGACTTTGTTAAACACCACAAACTGCTGATAGAACGTATTTACAAGAAGTCAGCTGACTTCAACGCTCTAGCTGTTTGGGCAACTGACAATAGTCAATTAATAAGTCAGCCCATGCAAGCCAGATTAAGACTCATTTATCAGGCTTCTGTAGATAAAAAGGCAGCATCACAACATCTAAACTAGTAAAAAGTCGTCTCAAGTGAGGCGGCTTTTTAAACTTTTGCCAATAGCATTTTTTGAAAAACTTTGTGAAGCGCCGAAAGCTTGATACAATCGCATCAAACCGCAATCGTCACAAAAAATATACGCGTTGTAGTAGTAGTTATAGCTTTAGTAATAGTTGTTATTAACTCAAGGCAAGAAGCCAGCCAGTTTAGAAGCTTGAAAGATTATTCCTTTATGGCAACGCAACCCAACACATGTATCCATCAAATTACCGTTTAGTCCCAAAGTAGTCTGACTTGTTTTCGCTCCAAATAAACCAGTCTAATTTTCTTTTGGCATGAGGATCGTCAATTTGGTTAGCCTCTAAAATACCTGTAATCAGCTGAACCCAGCCGCTATAATCTCGTTTCTTTCTATATTGATCTTCAGCTGAATTAACTGATTTAATTCGCGGATTATTCGTATATTTGTAAATGTCTTTAGAGACTGACCGATCGTAAATAGCAAAATCATCTCTGTCATAAATCAAATAATTATGCAGCGTTGCGTATTTAGAGAAGAATGAAAATAAATTGGAAGAAGGTTTCTGCAGCAAGTCGTCGACAACGCTCGTATCACCAGCTTCAATCCGTTCATCAAAGTGAAGTTCTGGATCTGAAATAATCCTAGCTAAATGCGTAGCTGACATTCGCTGCATCCTTAAATTGGTTGAATAAAAAGTATCGATCAGACCAATTTTTGCTGCTACAGCCGGTATGTCATCAGGCGTATTTAACGGAAATTGCTGAAAAAATTTCTGCAGGGCTATTTCATCACCACCATACTTCTCGTCATCATCAATTACTTCAACAGCCTTATTTAATTGTTCGATTGTAATTTTAATCATCCGTAGGCTTAGTTAATCGTAATGAAAGGTATACAAGATTATTTGTCACACCAAAAGGTTTTAGATCCAGGTCACGTTAACAACATTCGCCAACGCAATCTGCCTATTTTTGACTTGTTGATCATCCCATCCAGTGGTCTGAATTATCTTACATATTTCTTGATTAGCCTTTAGACTAGATTTTGAAAGGATGCTATACATACCGTCATTTTGATTTCCTCGACTTGATCTCAAACCTTTCTCAACGATAGTCCAATTACCAATACGAGTCCTATAATCATCCGAAACATTTTTTTCATCAATCTGGGCTAACTCAAAAAAGTCTTGAGCAAAAACATCGTTATACAAGGTACTTTGATCCTGATTTTCAAAATCGTGAAAAGATGTTTGATATAGCTCAGCAAGAATGTAGGCCAATGACCATTTTTTAGAGCCTCTTAGTCCTCCCTCTTTTTTCAGAACCATAAAGTTTGTCTTAGCGTCTTCGTCAGATGGCAGCAAATTGTTTCTTAATTCTTGAACTATTTCATCGACAGATAGGTTATTTGATTTCCATATTTTGATTGCTAGATTAGCAAAACCTGTCTCTAAGATGTTGGTCCCTTTTTCCATAATGGCTCGATGCCGCATGAACACACTAATAATTTTGTTGACCACAATCAACATATCGGATTCCGAATAATGGCTATGATACATAGACAAGATTATCGGATAATAGAGCTTAACTCCCATGCGATTCAAAATATCAAGTCTCCAATAAAGCTCCCTTTTTTTGAAGAAATTAATATTGAATTTGCCATCTGTTGGATTTTCTAGCACATCATAAACATTTGACAGAGAACTCAGATCATTTAGAAATCTCTTGCAGTCATTTGAGAGCGTAATGTATTTGCTAATAGAACGGTAAAGCTGGCGCTCAGAGACTAAACTATTTTTTGATGCCCAGTAAGTCCGAATAAATCTCGTAATCCGATCACCATCATTTGAAAGCTTTTTTGCAATCGCATTCCAGACCTTGCTAGATAGTTCCATATTACCTTGATCCATCTGCGAAAGAAGATGATTTTTAATAATGTCCGACGCTTTGAGGTCTTTTCCTCTGCTGTTCAGTGTTTCAAAAATAGTGAAAGCATCTTTTCTGCTAGGTGCGGTAATCATGACAACATAAAAATTGCTGACAAAAGTTTCATAAATTGTTTGCAGTAATTCTATTCTTGCGTCTAATGTACTGTCCTCATTTAATTTGTTTGTAATTTTTTGAAAGAAGAAATCATAAGCATTATCCATCATCTTAATGGGAGAACTCTTTTTGGTTAATGATAAAGCCCTTCTACTGTGAATTAGACCATAAAAAAAGTCATTGATCCCATTCTCTAATGCTTCATTTTGTTGGAGCACCAGAGAAGGTGCATCACCATGCTTAGTGCCTCTGAGAGATTTATCAACATCTCTTTTTATGTCCCTTAAAGCATCGCCAGCTTCGATATTCAGATTCTTTCCAACGAAATTTTTCTTATACATGTTATCTGCTATATCTCTAATAACAGCCATTAAAATGCAACTGGTTGTTAATCTTTGCTGTCCGTCAATCACTTCTTGACTGAATTCACCTTGACTATCATTTTTAAATGTCACTATTTGTCCAAAAAAATGGTTGTCTTGGCGATCCTGAACAACCTCGAAAAGATCCGACCAGAGGTCAAGCAATTGGTTATCTTCCCATGCATAGTCTCTTTGATATCTGGGAATAATAAAATTGTTGTGCTCAAATAACTCTCCAAGAACAGATTGAGATGGTTGTGGAATACTAGCAAAATTCTTCATTAGTTTCTTCTTTCAAAAAATTCAGATTAATTTTATGTCTTCGCTAAAAATAATTTTAAATCTTTATGCGTTCATACTAGGCAACTGCTCAATTAGATCAAGTGTCTTCAAACTGACATTAATCACCTTCAACAACAGATCAAAGATGTAACGTTTGTCTTCACTAAATTGATTAGGATCATCAACAATCCCTGAAGCCTTGTCCGTTTTGATCTGATATTGGTCTAAGATCCATTCAATCGCGGGTTTGCCATTGACAACATAGTCATAGGCTTTTAAGGGGATGTTCGTGATCTTAATTCCAGCATTGTAGATAATCGTCGATAAGTCGGAAACGGATTTACCGGCTTCATTACGAATCTTTTCGTGTTTCATTTCCTTAACTGTGTAATCATGCTGGCCATGAATAAACTCACTATAAGGGAGGCCATTAATCAGCACCTCTTGATAAGATTCTACTTGTTCATAATTGATATGCAAATCCAATAGAGCTTGACCGATCTTAGCAAACTGTTCTTTACCTTTTAGAATGGGAAGACGAGCCAAGTCTTTTTTAAGATCATTGGCGTATTTTGTCTGATAAGCTGGTAAATTCAAAACACCATAAACATAAGCATAAGTTTCGTCTGTCGTCATACCAAGCTTTTCAGCAAATTCCTCAGACACGTTGTCACGCTCCACAGGAATTAAAGACCCATCAATAGATTCATTGTTATAGCGCATAAAGCCTTGAGCTTTCTCTAAAGTATCCATATTAGGTACCAAGTCAGTAGCAAGGGCTGAAAACTCTCGGCTGGCTCCTCGACCAGTTGTAAAGATCACTTCATTGTGTGTGCCCAACTGCTTATAATAGAGACGAGTTCTCTCAATAACAGGGTCATCATAATAAAGCCACTTTTTTGTATAAGGCCTATATAAACCAATAACAATTTTGTCAGAATTATATGTGAGCTTTTTGTCTTGGCTAAGCTGTGCTTCTAATCTAGCAGTCCATTTAACATAAGTTCCATCTCGATTCAAATGGACCAGTTTATCTCTGCCTAGAAACTGCGTCAGACGTTTTCTTTCGGCGTTATAATGATCAATTAAATCATGAGAATGGATCATGACTTGTTTCTTTGAAAAGCTATAGACCCAAGCGTCACGATTGGTTTGTATGCCCATAGCATTTTTTGGAAAAATCCCACGTCTCGAATCACTAGCCAAAGGCAAATACTTCTGATAATTTGGATCTTTTTTATTGATCCAGTCATTATTAATATCCGGAAACAGTTGTTGCCAATTAATGTTTTGGATGGATTGTAAATTAGTAATTTGCTCAAGCTTGACTTTGCGGGACAGATAATTGCCAATGTTGTGATAGAAAAGTTTGTGATGGTCGCTTCCATCTTTCACAAGAATGCTTACACACACTCCGGTCATGATATCAAAGACATTTTGGCCTTCCTTTTTTGCGCTTTCCCTGCTCTTTCCTCTAATGCCACCAAGCAAGTTAAAAATATAGAGGTAATTATACTCATTAAAAAGAGATTTTCGGAAGCCACTTGCGGACCTTGAATCAATAAAACCATTATTAGTTATAAAACCAATTACGCCCTTAGTACCAATACGGTCTGACGCCCAGCGGAAAGCTTTAATATAACTGTCATACAAACCACCGGTCAATTTTGCTGTACTATTTTTAACATAAGTTTCGGCAATACGAGATTCAAGCTTTGGGTAATGCACATTTTGCTGGTCATCGTTCTGGTTCTTCTGGCCGACAGAATAAGGCGGATTAGCGATAATCGCTGTAATAGGTACTTCTTGTTGCTTTTTCAGACGTTCGTTATTGCCACCAAAAAGGTCGTTATCTAAGGTTTCCATGTTCTCCGTAGATTCAAAGGTATCAGTTAAGACGATCCCATCAAAGGGAATGTATTTTTCCGGTCCATTAATTTCATCAAAGACCGCTTCGATATTAATCGCGGCAATGTAATAGCTCAGTAGGACAATTTCGTTAGCATGGAGTTCTTGGGTATATTTACGCGTAATGTCAGCTAAGGTAATCTTGCCAGCTTTCATCTGCGTAGCTAGAAAATTTAAGGTCTCGGCGATAAAAGTGCCCGTGCCAACAAAGGGATCTAAAATATGCACATTTTGATCTGCTAAGTGTTTACCAAAATATTTGTCCAAAGCAAAATCGACGGATTTAATAATAAAGTCGACAATTTGAACCGGTGTAAAGACAATCCCTAAACGCTGGGTAGTTTCTGAAAAGCCTGTACTAAAGAATTTGTCATACAAGGTCACAATGAACTGCTGCTTGGCTGCCGCATTATCAATCCCTTGCGCACGTAATTTTACAGATTCATAAAAGGGCTGTAAACTGGTGAGTTCTTTTTCAAAACTCGGATCAGAGATTTGTGTGACAATGGCTTCCATGGCTTTGGAGACCGGATTGTCGTTAACAAAGCTATATTGATCAAACAAAGCTTGAAAGACTGGCTTGGTGATTAAGTGCTGAGCGAGCATCTCAACGGCTTGGTCTTGATCAATTTCTTGGTTGATATTGTGTTGGAGACTTTTTAAGAACTTAGCAAAAGCAATCGAACTCGCACTTTGCTTATCTTCTAACGTTAAATTGATGGCTGAAATAAAGCGGTTAGCAATCTTTCTTACATCTTGAGACCAGTCTTCTAGGTAACGACGGTTACCGACTTTTTCAACGATCTTGCCATAGATGGCTGTTTCAATCTCTTTCCAGTCCAGCTCCAAAGATAACTGTTCAGAATCTGAGCCACTAGCACTTTCAACAGCTTCCCCTGACCCATCAATGGCTTCATCGGGTGCGTCGCCAACCCCGATAATGTCTAAATTATCTGGCTTCTTTTTATTCAGCTGCAATTTATTAACCATGGCGTTAAAACGCTCATCGGTGGATCTTAAAGCGTTTAAGACCTGCCAGACAGCTTGATAGGTCTTATTGTCGTCCAAAACAGTTTCAGGGGTGACGTCAGCTGGAATGACAATCGGCAAGATAATATAGCCGTACTCTTTGTCTTCATAACGGCGCATGATCCGGCCAACGGCTTGAACAATGTCGACTTGTGATTTTTTCGGAGCAAAGAAAATCACCGCATCTAGGTTCGGCACATCAATCCCTTCAGTCAAAAACTTCACATTCGATAAGACTCTGGCTTGGTTATCATCGATCGTGTCATCGGCCAGCCAGTCTAAGGCGTCTTTTTTCTGCAAAGCATTTAAAGTACCGTCAACATGTCTCACATCAATGGCATAACTGTCATCCGCTTTATCCCCTAAATAGTCATTGACCACTTGATTAAATTCCTTGGCGATCTTTTTAGAATTGGCAATCGTGTTGGTAAAGGCAATCGCGCGCTTCATCGGTTGGCCACTAACGGCATCCGAGAAACTTTTACGTTTGATCATGGCGTTCCAGACACCGATGATCCGCCCGATATCATCGATATTTAAACCATTCTCGGCATCGGACAAACTCTGCTGCATATCTTTTTGAATAGCTTGCTCTGAGACCGTTAAAACCATGACCTTATAATCGGTTAAAATTCCCTGGCTGACAGCCGTGCCAAAACCCAGTCGATAAATTTCTTGTCCATAGAGAGCTTCATCATCCATGGAAGAAATTTCAATACTACTATCAGCCCCTTTTTTCTTGGCATCTGGACCATAGATTTTAGGTGTGGCCGTTTGATACAAACGTAATTTAGCCGAAACATTAGCATTATCATGAACTTTTGTAAAACTAGCTTGTTCACCTAGGGCGTGGGCACCAGTGGTTCGATGAGCTTCATCGGCCACAATTAAATCGAAGTCAGGAAAACCTTGCTTTTGGGCACGATGAATCACATCAATGGACTGGTAGGTACTAAAAACGACCAGCAAGCGTTTTTGGCTGCTGGCTTTTAAGCTATGGAGATTTTTTAACAGCTGTTGATCATCGGTCGTGGCTGGAAAACCAATATCTTCAGGAGCTAAGTCTTCATCGTCATTTTTGAGTTTCGTGGCTTTATTATCTGAGGTCACAGCAAAAGAAACCAGTTCTAGCTCATCAGAGACGTCGGCATTCCAGCTAAACAAAGTTTGGGTTAGTAACTGAATAGAAGGCACTAAATAAAGCAAATAAAAAGTTTGTTTTTCTTCTTGACTCATCAGGCTTTCAGCAATCTTTAGACTTGTAAAAGTCTTGCCAGTCCCTGGCGCCATGATTAATTGGCCACGATCATGGTTCTTAAAATAAGCCAATGATTTGTCAATGGCCTCTTGCTGGTAATGACGAATGGCTTTATGTGTTTTTTGAATCGGATTTTCATTTTTGGCAAAGGAAAACTGCGACCAATCAAAGTGCGCGTTCTTTAAATCAGCCAGGCCAATGCGAGAAATCGGCTTGGTCGTATTTTCAAAGTCGGCTTCGGCGTTTTTGTTCCAATCATCAATGGTTGAGACAATCAAACCTGTGGCATAATAGCTTTTATTCATCTCAGCCATAAAGGAATCAATCGTGGCTTTCCCAACTTTGCCTTGATAGAACTTGGCCTGAACCGCTGTTAATTCCCCTGTCAGTTTATCGCTTGCGACAATGTCAACACCCGTATCTTTTTTAGGAATCCCATAACGATCTGGCACATCCGCCAGCATCCAGACATGATCAAATTTATTGGCATAGAGCGGCTCATTTTTCAGATAGGTCACGACTAGGCGTTCAAATAGCGTGCCACGATCTCGTTGCACATCCCCGGCTGTTTGGTTAATTTCCTCAACTAAGCGATCAAAACTCTGTGTACTAGCATTCACGAAAATAGCTCCCTTTAAACCAAAAACACTAATTTGATTATAGATGAATACAAGAAAGGCAGACACAAAATCTAAATGATTATATCGATGAGCCAGATTGACAAATGATTACAAAAAATCCATTAATCAAAACCCACTTCGACTAACTCATAAGTGTGAATTCGTTTCTAATTACGTTTGCAAAATCATTAAGCCACGCCCGCTTAGTTGCTGATCGAATGAACGCCAAATTGTAACGGTTTTCATTTAGTTTCTCTGTTTGCCTCGTTATTCTTCTTGTGGTGGAAACTAGAGGCAAGCTTATGCGACAACAGAGCAGCTTCAGACTTGGAATTAGCCACCATTTTGTGCGCCAAAATTTTGTGTGCCTCTTTTTTAGCGGCTTGCCGATCTTGACTCGCTTTTAGCAAGGCTTGGCTAGAGGCAATAATAGTCTCATCAGCATAGAAAACCTTGATAAAGGTATCTGGCGATACTTTGCTGCCTAATTTCGGTTTGGTCTTTAGGACGATGCCAGTTCTTTTATTGGCATAGTGTTTGTTGGCATCCACTAATAATTTGATTGATTTGAAATGAAAATCGGTTAAAATCTTTTGAGCTTCCTCAACCGGGATACCTTCGATATCAGGGATATAAATCTTATCTTTAAACTTATGTACTTGATCAGTAACCATATTTTTTGTTCCTGAGGCAGCTGCAGCAAACAGACTTCCTAGAGCGGCTGAACCGGCTGTTTCAACCGCTGATTTCACGGTTTTTTTAGCAACCTTGGTTGCACCTTTGCTTAACAGTTTACTCACCATGCTTACTTTGGACATATCTCTTCCCCAACATCTCTTATTTCAATTGATATAACAATTTTACTATGTTCTTTAAATTCTAATCAACACTCTGACTCAAAGCTATACACAGATAATGGCTTTGTTGGTTAGGTACTTCCCCTGATATTTTCAAGTTAAATTATTCAACAGTTTCATGCCGTTGCTCAGCCATTCTAAAGAATCCGCAGTCTATAAAGGAATAGGATGATTCTTGCTCATAAATCTTTCGTAAAGAAAAAGTCAAAGTCAATAATTGCAGAAGATAAGATACATTAACAAGTTCTATTCATCTATGTCGTTTTCCATAGAAATTTTGAGACCCATTGAACGAGTTTTTTAAACCTGTGAGTGTTTCAAAAACTCGCCTGTAAGCATACAGTAATTCAAAAATAAAATAGCGCTATCAACCGTGAGAACTGAACTAAGAGGACTTTAAAGACTGCTTTTTTTCGTTAAGTAATTCATGAATTACTAGAGATTTTAAAGGTATCTAACTTGCCTCCACTAATTCAGAAAAAACCGCTCTATTTAGGCGTTTATAAGCAATTTTGGTGTCCGATAATTCATGAGTTACCCGAGACTTATAGGCAAGATTTTTATCGTGATTTTTAGCCTTGGATCATTCGATTAACTGGTATTCGTTTCGGCAATGATGACATGGTAAATGTTGGTAAATGTTGTATATATCAGCCTATACCCATATACGTAATGACTTCATATCTCTAGGTCTTTGCAATATATTGTTTAACGTTTATCAAATAGGTTGACCGCTACGCTATATGCAGAAAATGTTTGCTTTTGTGAACAAGACCAAGCGCATATTGGCTAATAACGCCTTGATATCGGCTTTCTATCACGATTGAATGTGTATCGGCTAAGCGTTTATCGTGTTTTAAGGCCATATTTATGAACTCTGGGTTGACATCCAATGAACTTAAAGTTGACCGATTATAAACAAAAAAAGTGCCCTTTAATGGACGCTTCTTTTTGGCATGATTGCTCAATTTAATTTAGAGATTGATTGTCATTGTGAGTCATTTACTTGCCTCACTTTCTTAAAAAACGTGGGTACTTTTTTGGGTACTTTTTTAAGTAACCAAGGGACTTATCCACAACCCTATAAAACTTAGAAATGCCTCAACCACAGGCTTTATGACTAAATGGCTAGGCGTGGAACAGACAGACATCAATGTAAGAATGTTTGCTATTTGGCTAGTCGGCGCAGTCACAAAGGTTTTTCAGCCCACAGCTAAATTCGACTTTGTTTTACTTTTGCAGGGTGCTCCTGGCACTGGCAAAACAACCTTCTTCAATAAGTTAGCCGTTCGTCCTGAATGGTATACAGATAATGTCAGCGATTTTAAGGACAAAGACAATCAAGCCATTATGTTAGGTGCTTGGATCGTGAACGATGATGAGATGAAGGCAAGCAAGCATACAGGCTTTGAAGATACGAAGAGTTTTATCACAGAAACAACTTTGCAGTTCAGAGCACCTTATGAAAGAACTTCCCGTAAGTACGCTAAGAACTTTGTTATCGGCATGACGACTAATGACCCGCTACCGTTAAAGGATCGGACTGGTAACCGTAGATACTTTGTTTTACATCCTAACGCTGATAAGCGCACAGCCGATATCACAGACCCTAGTCAAACAGATCAGCTTCATAACGAGATAACACAGCTCTGGGGACAAGCCGTTTCTCTGTATCGTGATGGATATACAATCTTCCCGACCAAAGCCGAAACCAAACAGATCGAAAGTTTGCAAAATGATTATCTGGCAAGCGATGACGTGACAGACAGCTTGGATGATATCTTAGCAGGGACAACAGTCGGTACACACTTCTCGCTAAGAGAATTATTAGAACAGGTTATAGTTCGTACAGATCAGCAATATCTCAAGCCAAAAGAAAGGACAACAATCAGAAATGAAATCAACATGATTATGGCAGCTAAACCCGATTGGCAATATGCTAATTGGAGTCATTTACAAGGCTACACAAAAATGAAAGCCTAAGACCGAAAGGTCTTTTTTTATTGTCTGAACTCAAAATAACTCACATAAAAGATCAAATAATTCACATAAAACGGCTAAAAACTAACATAAAATGCAAAAAACTCACATTGTGAAAACTGCGCAAGCCTTGCTATAAAGGCGTTTTTGAGATATTCATGTTAAAATGTTAGTTATTTTTCTCTAAAAGTCTGGAGATAGAAAAAATAAAAAAATAAAAAAATAAAAAGTGATTATAGATAGTTTGGACAAAAACAGGTAACATACTAACATTTACCCTTCTAATGCCCGTGGTTACTGGGTTTGTCCGTGTGAGTTGCCATGTTAGCCATGTTAGTTTTTGACCTGATATGTTAAAAATTATCCTCAATGGGGATGCGCTAAATAGGCAGCACAATACCTTTATAGTTCGTATCTTGTATCTCGTTGCCTAACTGATTCAGATCAAAGCGGATGTAGGAA
Source organism: Oenococcus kitaharae DSM 17330 (assembly GCF_000241055.1). NCBI lineage: Bacteria > Bacillati > Bacillota > Bacilli > Lactobacillales > Lactobacillaceae > Oenococcus > Oenococcus kitaharae. The sequence goes on along the minus strand of NZ_CM001398.1, from coordinate 962,490 downwards.
AGGACTTATTAAAACAGCAACTAGACTCTTATGTAAGATACCAGGCATAGTTTCATTGCCTTTATTTGATAACTTCCAAAATTCTTTTTATTTATTTTTTTCGCTGACAATACGCTTAGTAGCTTCAATCTGTTTATCTTGCCATTGAACAACATTTTTGATTATCAATTTTTGCATAGCTCTAATGAATAATCTCATCCTGTCATAGTCTGGTTGCCCGTTCGAATTAATTAGTATCTTTATTTTTTGCGCATTAATGATTTTCACATTATAGCTGGAACTACCCCAAGTAAATGTTGAAAAGCTCTTTGACATAGACGTGATAAAGAATTGTGCAATAGTATTATCAAATCCTGTAAATTTTGGCACAACTATTTTTATTTTGTCAGCAGTAAAATATGGTTTTTCTTGATAAAACATTGTTGCGGTATCTTGCCCAAACGAGATAGTGTTTCCTTCATTTAGATAATTCTTATTTTCTAGGAAGAGAATTCATAGTTCACTGGGCTACCAGACCCCCTTACAAGTTGAAATTGCAACACTTACGAGCCAAATGGCCGCCTGATTTAATGCTTTCCAGGGTTCAAATAAGTTATTAATCGCGATTAATGATTTATTTGAGCTGTGGAAGGTAAACGCGGTTCTGAATGTCTCTTAAAATCTGTCTCAAATATTGACTTCAATCCAATTAGACACGTGGGTTAGATATGCTTTAGCGGAATTTAGAGATCTTCGAAGCAGTTATGCTAAAACTGCTTTTAGATTGTTAAAAGGTTTCAGAACAACCGGTTATGCTTTTTTATCAAAAGAAGATTTTTTTGAGTTACTTGATATTCCTAAAAGTTATTGGAAAAAACCGGGAGACGTTGACAGATACGTTCTTAAACCAATCAGAGAAGAATTGACCCCTCTTTTTAGAGGCCTAACTGTTCGAAAGAAATATGGTAAAGGCCGCGGGAAACCAGTGATTGGGTATTCTTTTACTTGGAAGCCTGAAAAGAAAGACGCTAACGACTTCTCACAAGGTCAATTTCAAGATGAACGTCAAAAACTATTTAACATTCAGCATAATGGTGAATTAACAGAGCAGGAAAAATGGCGTGCCATTGACAAAGTTAAGGGGTTGACTTTAGGCTCCACTGAGAAACAAGCATTGGCTGATAAACAGGCCGAGCACGATAAAAAAATAAGAGATCAAGCACGAAAAGAAGCACTTGCTGAACTCCGAAAGGGGTTTGGAAATCATGCCTAAAACTATTAGAGAACTTGCTGATGAATTGGGCGTTTCAAAGCAGGCTATATGGCAAAAGATAAAAAGAGATGCGTCAATCGATTTACGTCAATTTACATCAACAAAAGGCAATACTGTTTACGTTGATGTTGATGGGCAAAAAGCTATTAAAGCAATGTTCTCAAACGATTCGTCAACAAGATACCGTCAACAAAAAGATGATGTTGACGACAACAAAAAAGATGCGGTTGATGGACAAGATGAAGTGAAATTCCTTCGAAATTTAGTATCAGAAATGCAATCTGAAAAGAAAGAGTTACATAAGTTACTAGATCAGCAACAAAGATTGGCCTTACAGGACAAACAACTGCTCGAAGAATACAAGGCAGAAATTAAGGACTTGAAAGCCTTAACGATGGCACCGCATGATGATGGTGAAAAAGAAGTGACGTCAGACAAACAACCGGAACCTGAAAATAGCACCCCGGAGTCACAACCTAAACCTAAAAAGTGGTGGCGTTTTGGTAAATAGTTACAACTAAAAAAGAAAAGAAGACTAGTTAAATGGCGGAAGATAAATTTGAACAAGCTGTAATTGACAAGCTAAAGAGTGAAGGTTGGGAATATCTAACAGATTATTCTGGTGTAACAGTTGATCGGTTATATGATCACTGGCGAGATATTCTGAATGCCAACAATCGTAAACGACTAGAAAATACTCCGTTGGGGGGCAATCATGAGTAATAAAGTGCCTCAAATTCGCTTTAATGGTTACAGTGATGATTGGGAAGAACGTAAGTTAGGGGAATTTACAACTTCATTTTCTGGGGGGACTCCTTCAGCTGGAAATTCTAGTTACTATAAAGGCGATATTCCATTTATTCGTTCTGGTGAAATAAAGAGTTTTAAAATTGTAAGACTTCTATTCTTTTTCGCTACAACGAGAATAGAAGTCTTAATTTATTCAAGATAGTTTTATCAACAGAACTTTAAAAAATGACATTAGATTCAAACAAAAGCATTTGAAAAAGGTAGTTATGTTTTTTTAAGGAAAGTCTATAGGACAAAGACTACAGAATTTTTTGAAATTGTTAAGTATACTGGTGTAGTCGTAGTGAGTTTTATGATATCATCAGGGCTTTTTTTTTGAGATTTTAAATGGTATAATAAGTAATACAAATCATACTAAACATACCAAAAAGGAGACCGTTATGACGAAAATACCAAAAGGCAAATATGCTTGGACAGCAATAGTTGGAGAAAAAGGGCAGATAGTAATACCGAAACAGGCACGAGAAGTATTTAATATCAAACCCGGTGATACAATCTTGCTTCTTGGCGATGAAAAACGAGGTATCGCTATACCACCTAAAGAAGCATTCACATACCTGATGGAAGAGGCTTTTGAAGAGAAAGGGGATGAATGATATGGGATATATACTGGAAGTGAATAGCCTCACGAAAATTTATCCAACTTTTGAACTAAAACCCATTAACTTTCATATTGAAGCTGGTGAAGTTATGGGATTCATAGGTAGAAACGGTGCAGGTAAAACAACAACGCTTAAATCTATTCTAAATCTTGTACATCCCGATGCGGGCAGTGTTCGTATTCTTGGAATGGACTATCTAGATAATGAGGATAAAATTAAACAGCAGATTGGCTATGCAGTAGGTGGAGTCAGCTATTATAAAAGGAAAAAGATAAAAGAAATTGTGGCAATTACTCGTGTTTTCTATGATAGTTGGGATGACGAGGAGTATCATCATTATCTCACTGCATTTAATCTTGACGAAAATAAAAAGCTTATGGATCTTTCTGAGGGTATGAAGGTGAAGTTTTATCTTACCTTGGCTCTTTCTCATCATGCCAAGCTTTTAATTTTGGATGAGCCGACAAGTGGACTTGACCCGGTGTCCAGAGATGAAATGAATGAAATTTTCCGGAAGCTTGCTGAAAAAGGTGTAGCAATTTTATTTTCTACCCATATCACCAGTGATTTAGATAAATGTGCAGATACGATTACCTACATCAAAAATGGAGAATTGCTTTTATCTACGAAAAAAGAAGATTTTATCCGTTATTACACAAAAGAAATAGGTGGTACACCGTCACTTGAAGATATTATGGTGCATATCGAAAGAGAAGAGGTGAATTTGTGATGAAAAAACTTTTTTATAAGGAATTGAAACTAACAGCAAATCCTTTGAGCTATTGGTTTATTATTTTTTCGGCTATGACGATGATTCCACGTTACCCCATTCTTGTCGGTTCCTTTTTTATCTGCCTTGGCATTTTCTATACTTACCAGCAGTTGAGAGAATATGATGATATAACATATACGGTTATGTTGCCGGTTAAGAAACAAGACGTGGTTACAGCCAAATATCTATTTGTTTTATTTATTGAATTGATGGCTTTTATCTTATGTACATTGCTAACGATTATTAGGATGAAATTTTTAGGGAATACTGCTCCTTATGATATAAATCCATTGATGAGTGCAAATGCGGCTTATCTTGGATATGTAATGATTGTATTTGCAGCATTTAACAGCATTTTTCTCGCAGGTTTTTTTAAAACAGCTTACAAGATTGGAAAGCCTTTTGTAATATTCTGCATAGTAAGTTTTATTGTAGTAGTTATGGGGGAAATATTGCATCATATTCCTACTTTAAAGAGTCTGAATGAGCTTTCAAACGTGAGTACAGCACAAATTGTTGTATTCGTAATTGGTGTCGTCTTATTTATGTTATGTACATGGTTATCATATAAAAAATCTATTAAAAACTTTGAAGAAATCGATTTGTAATCAAAATGCTGGAGGTAGTGATTGGATACAATAAACTGGCTGTTATGCCCTATTTGTAAAAGTAAAACGAGGATAAAACTACGAAAAGATACCGAATTAAAAAATTTTCCTCTTTACTGTCCTAAGTGTAAATTAGAAACTTTGGTCAATATAAAAGAGTTAAAAACCACAATCATTAAAGAGCCGGACGCAAAGACGCAGAGCCGATAATGTAAGATATAAAATCTTATGTTATCGGCTATTTTTATCAGGAGAATTACCATGAAAAATATATATTACAAGCCGATTTTATACGGCGATTATTTACGAACATAACACACCACAATCTATACAAAAGAATCCTCCATATTTTTTAACAATCATAATCAAAACCGGCAAAGCACATGAACAGAGAGCAATCTGTTTGTGTGTTTTTTATTTGTCCGAAAATTTTTTGACCGGCAATGCAACAAATCCCCCTTTCACGTCGGGACTAAGAGTGAAAGGAGGCAAAGGAGCAAAACTCACTTCCTTTCAATCCAAAGAAAGGAGGTGAGAAAATGAAACCATCATCTTTTCAGGCAACGATAGAAAATCAGTTTGACTATATCTGCAAACGAGCTATGGAAGATGAACGAAAAGACTATTTCAAACAGCTTTCAAGACTGGCAAAGCATGAAGTGTCCTTTTCGGAAATTGGCGATTATCTTGTCAACCAGTTTGCCACAACAGACAGTTATTCAACGGATTTTCAGGTTTTTATGCTGAATGGCATATCCATCGGGATTGAGAATGACCTGCTAAGTGAAGCATTACGGGCTTTACCAAGCAACAAACGGGATATTCTGCTCCTGTTCTATTTTATGGATATGAGCGATTCAGAAATTGCTGACATGCTAAAATTTAACCGTTCCACTGTTTACCGACACAGAACCAGCGGACTTGCCATGATGAAAAAGTTTATGGAGGAATTTGAAGAATGAAAAAGCATTATCCTCTTGTTCCCTTTCCTCTCATTGTAAAGGCTACTGACGGCAATGCGGAAGCAATCAATCAGATTATCCGGCACTATCGCTCTTCATCAACGTAAGTTAGATTTGTTGAAAGAACAGAAAAAAGGCTTTTTACAAAATATGTTTGTATAGGGGCTATAACTTACAAATCACCCCTCGAAAACATTGAAAGAATAACCCCTAATATCTATAATGTAGATATCAGGGGTTATTTATTTTCATATTATAAAAATGACTTCTTCTATTCGTCATTTTTTCGATACCTTTTAGAACGATTTTGGCTTGGATATCCTTTGAGGACAAAGCAAGTTTAAAGGTGTTTTTCGCTTCAGGACTGGTATATCTTGCTGTGAGCAGCGGACAATCTTTTAAAGCACCACTAACAGCTGCAGCTAAGTCAGGACAGGATGCAGTGCTGCCGTCAGCAAAGCCAATCACATACCAAGGGCAAATTCGATAGAAGTGCAGGCTCTGGCAAAGGATGCGAACAGTTTTAATAACAAACTTATCACTCATAAGTCTATTTTAATTCGCAGAAGGCAAAAAATGGCGATTACAGCACGTTTAGGTCATTCGCGTGTGTTTATACATCTTTAAGAAAAAAGTCATGATATAGAGCCATACGGGGGCTATGGTGCTGCTGAAAAGAGAACGGTGCATAGATACCGCCTTACGTAAAATTGCCAAAAAATGAAATTTAGGGGGTCAATTCATAAAATAGACTGCTAATAAACTTAAGCCCCCGGGAGTGCGTTTCAAAAGGGGACCGTACTCAGCATGCCTGACTTGCAAAAAATATCAATTTTGCAAAATTTTTTAGGTAGGGGGCGTCAAGCCTACAAACGCCTATCTAATGGCATTCTTGTTTTAAACATGCCGTAATATTTTACCCGTTTTAGAACATAACACCCAGAATTTTTACAAGCTAATAATAAAAGTCCCTATTGGATCTATGTTGGTAAAAAATCTGATTTCAAAAAATTATTCTTTTTCTAACAAACCATACAAATATAGATCCACAAAAGCACCCTCATGATTGTGTGTTTGCAAACGCTGTATGCCTTCAAGTTGCATACCCAGCTTTCTCATCATGCCAGCCGACTTTAAAGGGTCAATAGTTTCGGCAAAGATCTTATGTGCTTTTAATTGAGCAAAAGCATAGTTAAATAAGGCAGAACATATTTCAAAGGCATAGCCTTGTCGCCAATAACGTTTATTAAAAAACCAGCCAGCCTCATAAACACGTTTTTCATATTCGTTAAATAAAATATACCCAATCAATTTATTACTAGTTTTTTCAATACAGGCGTAGGCAGCCCTCGGCTGACGGGCAATACAAAAGTCCTGTAAAAACCGGCTGGTCTTTTCTTTGCTATAAGCGGGCTCACAAAAGTACATGACTTCCTGATCGCCTAGAATTTCATACAACGCATCCAAGTCAGACGCTACAAATTCACGCAGATATAATCGTTTAGTTGCGACATGGATCCCCATTGTTTCCATTACCAGCCTTTCAAATAAATTTATATAAATATGGGCAGCTATCTTCTAAAGATATAATCAAAAAAATTTAATCTTACATTGCCGCTAATTTTAATCTAGAAAAGTGCTGAAAAACTGGAAATAATGGCAAATAATGGCAAATAATCGCTTATTTTTGGCTGTTTTTTGTGTATTTTATGGCTACTAAGACCGCTGTTAAGGCATTGGCATCCCCTTTATTTATTTTTTTATCTGATTGATCTCATAGCGTCTTTAGTGAAGGCAGATAGACTAGCAACAGCTAAAGATTGTGTGACCCCTAGAGACAATCAAACGCCGTTATATGGGCATTTATAGCGCTAAATCAGCCTATAAAAAAGTTTTAATTTTGGCATTTTAACACAGACAGACGGTTATATGAACGCTCTATTAGACACGGTAACCCCCCTATCTTTTTTTCTGAACTCATACCAAATTTATTTGAACGGTGTGCAAGTACCTGTGTGATAAGCCCGTTTTATTTTTTAATTAATATGCAGTTCAAAAGATTGGTGGTATATATTCTAAGACTTTCTCAGATTTTGCCAGATATAATTCCGGAATTTATTTTTTGTTCCATCCGCTAATGATTTTAGAAAACTAAACCAATTTAAATACTTATTCAATAAATAAAAAGCCCTCAAATAAATGAGAACTTTTTGATTCTTACATATTCTGTTTTTCTAATCGGACAACTTGTTCATGTTCATATTTCTATCTAGGGAAAGCTTTAATCCCCGTAATCGTCCGGTGCTGGGCCTTGATCGTTAATTTTATCAGCAAAAATTAATGGCACTGTGATGTCTCCGCTCATAGTTGAGGTATAAGTGGTGGTTCCTTGACTCGTTCCGTAAAACTGAATTTTATCGTTTTCTATTATCCGCGATCCGTTCATAATGGATGGATCATAAGCCAAAAAAACGACATCATCATAATTACCGTCAATGGCTACGCGCAGATCAGTCTCATTAGTACCTTCCATCACTTGAATGACTTTGCCTGTGAGTGTAAGATCAGCATATTTATAATTTTCCGGTGTCCGGGCTAATTGATCATAGGTAATGTCAGTTCGGTATGTCACTGAAGACGATGAGGCCGCTTCGTTGGTGGAGGAACTGTCGGCGCTATCATCACTAGACGATGAATCCGTTGAAGAATTGGAGTGAGATCTCTTAATAATCGACTGAAGCAAATCGTTGAGTTTAGTAATATGCTGTACCACTCTATTATCTACCCCAAGATTTATAGAACCGTATTTTCTAGCCCTTCCAATTATTTGCTTTGAAATTTTTCTTGTCTTAAAAGGTTTTTTATAGTCAGCTAATGCAAAAACCAGAGTTTTAGTTGGATAACCAACCCATGGTCTTTTAGCATTAATCACATCAAACGAATCAATGAACGCTGTAAATTTCTTGCCATGTACGGTAGCCCAACTTTTCAGTGCAGAATTTTTTGCCGATGCAACCGAAGTGTAATGCTTATTAGTTCTGCTGTAAGGAGTGGCGATGATCTTAGAACCGTCAGGCGCTGTAGTCGTTCCTCGCAATAAATAGTCTCCCTGACGCGTAATTTTACTTGATGTAACGTTCACACGATAAATAGTTTGATTTTTTTGTGTTACATTACCGATTGGCATGTTTAGAAATATCAAGAAGACAGTCACTAGTCCCAAAACAATCCAGAGCCAGAATTGCTTGTATAACGGTTTTTTATGTTTGTCCATTATCCCTCTTTCACTATGTTTCCAATTAATATTCTGAAAAATACGTTTCTTTTAATTCAACATTTTCCGTCAAAAAAAAGCATCTCGATATCTTGATCAGAGATGTCAAGCGTGTGAATTAAAACCTGAATTTGCTGAGCTGTCCATTCTTGTTTGCCGTTAAGTTTCTGATTCAGCGATGAACGACTGATATGTAAGGCTTTCGCAGCTTTTTCCTGTGTGCCAAACTTATTCACTAAACTGGATTTTAAATCAGAGCCCTCGATCTCTATCACCTTCTTTCGACTGTAACTAATATAAGATAATGTTTCGTTTAATTCAACATTTATAGCAAAAATTGTTGAAATTACCACACACAAGTTGAATATATTAAACTGTAGGCATGCAGTATACGGAAGACCTTTTCAGGAAAAATTTATTTGACGCAGTAGTAGAATCTAATCTCTCAAACGCGGAAATTGCGAGAAGAATTGATGTAAGTCGTTCGACCATCACTAAGTGGCTAAAAGGAGTTAGCTCACCAACTCAATCCAAAATCATCCATATTGCACGTACTCTTAACAAAGAGCCTAGTTGGTTTTTTATTGACCATTCTGTTAATCAGGCTCAGATTGCCAATTTAAATCAAGCACAATTACTCATTGCAAATACGATTGATCCTGCCATTAGTGAAGAAGATCTGAAACAAATTCTCACATACATCCGCTTCGTGCAAGATAAACAAGGACAAGCAGATTCATGAGACTCGGTAAAATCTAACTATTAATTTGTTTAATTGTGAGTTGTTGCCAATATTATATGGAAAGTAAAAAGACAAGAAAATTTTTCCTGTCTTTTTACTAATATTGGGATATGACCATATCCATGAAGCCATTTACTGACCTTTCTTTTTAATAAATTTGATTACTTTTTTGATTACTTTTCTTCGTAACCAAAGAACTTATCCATAACCCTTATATAAACAAAAAGCGCTCAACCATGCGGTTAAAGCGCCTTGTCAACATATCACTATGGATGGAGAGAGATTCGAACTCTCGCGCCGCATACACGACCTATCGGTTTTCTAGACCGACCCCTTCAGCCACTTGGGTATCCATCCGAACTTAAATATTCTACACTTTTAGTCTATCAAAAGTCAGCTAATCGTCCAAATTTTCAAAAAAGCTTGATAAAAGGAATCAGGCACGCCTCATCCTGAGCCTAAATGAAGTCATAAATAGTTTAGAATTAGTGCGTGGTAGAAAATCAGCAAATACATATTTCAATTCCAAAGAAAGCTTTGGATAAATTGTCCCTGAATTACGGTGATGAATTGCTGGCTCAAATTGATCGTGACCGAATCATTATTCAACCAAAACCTGAAAAAGCCAATAGCCAGACACAATCACTGCGATGGTTTATGCTGCCTGCTCTGTTGGCTGGCGTTGTTGCACTAATCAACTTTTTCATTCAAAAAACACGTTACGTTAAACTATCAGGTGGAAATTCGATCAGTCAAATAACCATCTATCTAGCTGTCGTTTTTGGTTTTGTTGTCTTTTTAGCTGCACTGCTTCTGTTAGGCGGCAAACAATTAGTCATGGCCAGCCTTTGGAGCAAAATTCGATCCGTTCTGACATTATCAATCGCATTTACGATTTTGAACTTCTCAATCACTTCATTCTGCTTTTATTTCATCGATTTAGCCTTCCATGGCGTCATGCTTGATCGTTATACCAGTTCAGCCTTAATAGCCGGTTTTGTGGGCATTTCCTGTTATTTAATGATGAATGCTGCATTATCGATTAATTTCTCTACAATCACGACTACGCTGATTTTGACCCTAGTGGGCGGCATCTTTTTATCCATGATTACAAATAAACAGCAAAATTGGTGGCAAATTAATTTCTCCTACCTCGGTTCTAATCTATCAAACAACTGGTGGCAGTTTAATTTCACCCTCATTTTTTCAGCCTCGATTATGCTGACTTTGATTGATTATATTTTTTCACTGCTGTCTTTAATTCCTAAATTCATCACAATTCAAACACGGATTCTACGGATTTTGCTGACAGGCTCGTCAATCGCCTTCGGGTTAGTCGGTGTTTTTCAAAATAATCGCGCCATCGATTGGCTGCATCAGCTGCATTGGTGGACATCCAATCTGCTTGTTGTATTTATTCTACTGATAATTATTGGTATTCGCTGGTTGCTGCCAGGTATTACAAAAGAATTTCTGCTAACAGCCTATGGTTTTGCCGGCTTGCTAGCCTTATCGGAAATCTTGTTTCAGTGGGTTCATTACCTGTCGCTAACGGCTTTTGAAATCATTTCATTTGGGCTAGCTTTTGGCTGGTTAATTTTACTAATGCAGAATTTAAATAACCTCTACCTGGAAAACGCCGAAATCTTCACGATTGAAATAAAATAAAAAGCTCTGGCAAGAAATCACCAGAGCTTTTTTAATCATTCTTTTTAGATTTACATATGAGTAAAATCAAAGACTTTACGTCCGGTAATTTTACCTTCTTTCATCTCTTCAATCACATCATTAATATCTTTCAAATCAACTTTTTCAACGATTGGTGTGACTTTGCCTTCAGCGCCAAACTGGAAGGCTTCTTTCAAATCTGCACGTGTGCCAACCAAAGAACCGCGAACTTCAATACCATCTAAGACTGTCTTAGCAATATTCAAAGCCATATCGCCTTGAGGTAATGCAACGGCAACTAGTTTGCCCAATGGGCGAAGAACGTTAACAGCTTGAGAGAAGGCTGCATCATTGACAGCCGTTACTTGGGCATTATGAACACCACCAGTTAATTTGTTAACTTTAGCAACGACATCTTCAGTTTTGCGATTAACAATAATATCGGCACCGTTTTCTTTAGCGGCTTCCAATTTATCAGGGTTGCCATCAATAGCAACAACATGTGCACCGAAAACATTGTGTGCATACTGAACAGCCAAGTTACCAAGTCCGCCAGCACCATGGACTGATACCCACTGGCCAGGCTTCGTCTCACCGACTTTCAATGCTTTATACATCGTGACACCGGCACACGTGATGGAAGAAGCAGCCGCTGGATCCAAATCGGATGGCACCTTCACGGCATATTTTGCGTTCACAACAACTTGTTGAGCCATCGCACCATCAACAGTATAGCCAGAATTTCTTACCTTACGGCAGAACGTCTCATTGCCTGAAACACAATAATCACACACACCACAAGCATCATAGAACCAAGCAATTGAAACACGGTCACCGACTTTCAAATACTGATCCGCACCTTCACCAAGTTTAGAAACAATACCGACACCTTCATGACCGATAACACGGCGCCAACTGCCGTTGCGCGTTCCCATGGTATTAGGATCACCAAAATCTCCACTTGCACAATGCAAATCCGTGTGGCATAAACCACAGTATTCAACATCGACCAAAGCATCACCAAAAGCCAGTTTACGAGGCTCCCAGTCATCTACTAAATCAACAAATCCATCATTTTTTTCTCGAACAAGAGCTGCTTTCATTTTTGTCTCCGACCTCTTTTTTAGGTAGTTTATTTCGATTTTTGTATTAGTTTGTACAAAAATTTACAAACTCAATATAGCATACATTTGTGAAAATAAAAACATTGTGAAAACTGCAAATAAAAAGGCCGCCTCATTTTAAGGTCTGACCTTCCAGTGCTTGTTTAACCAATGACCAACGAGCCATGAAAATCGGCTTCGCTTGTGTGGCCCGATTAGCCGGCGATGTTGAAGGCAAATAAATTGCTTCTTGACCGATTGCTGGCGCTACTAATCGATTGAAGAGTTCTGTTGACTTCTTGCCTTCGGTAAAAATCGTTTGAATTTGTGAGCTTGCTAATAAATTTGAAAAATCATTTGCAACGGGATTTTTAATTGTTGCATCCTGGGAACCGATAATATCGGCTTCTGCGAGCGTCTGCCAAATAGCAATATGATTCCTTAAAGCAAAATTGCGACGCGATTCTATAGTCTTATCAGCTTCTTTTTGATCGAGGACTTTAGCTAAAGTCTGCCAAAAAATGTTTTGCGGACTGCCATAATAAAAACCGAAAGATAAAGATTTGGGTGATGGCAGCGACCCAAGTAGGAGAACTTTAGAGTGTTCGTCATAAAGTGGCGGCCATGGATGAACAACGTGCTGATAATCAGGCTTGTGTTGTTTCATTTGTGCTGCTTGAACCCGTTTCAAAAGCAACTCCCTGACGTGTTAGGTAATTTGCGAGAACTTTGGCATTATTTTCATGGTTTTCTCTAGATGCATACAGCAAAATACTGTCTGGATGATCCTTCAAAGTCTGTAGAAATTCGGCTGTGGCTGGATTGCTGGATAATTCTGTCAAATAGATTGCACGAAAAGCCATTTCATCCAAATCTCCATCATGATATTTCTGCCGCAAATCTTCAGAAGGCGCAATATCTTTCGCCCAAAGATCAATTGCGGCCTTCTCTTTGCTGACGCCGCGAGGCCAAAGCCCATCAATTAAAACCCGATACCCTTTTGATTCAGATCCGTAAATTCTCTCAAATTTGATCATATACTCCTTATTCTAGCTTGCAAATTTTTTTTGGCTAATCATTTATCAGACCAATTAAGGTTGCCAAAAACATTAAAAAGAAAGTCCAATCAAGATTAACATGTATTGCTCGTAACGCATGAAATAAAGAAAGATTTACTTAAAATTAAAAACACTGCTTGAAAAAGGCTGTTCCAACTAATCGCTCGTTTTCAAGTTCTCTTTGAGATGTTGCCGGCTTTTATGTCTAATAAATTCGACTAATAAAATTTCCTTCAACCGTTTGGCTCATCCCATTGTCACATTATGACGGGCCTGGCCTGTATCGGGAATCCGATCCAAAATAGCCATGTCGGCGTCCGAAAGTTGGAAATCAAGTGTAGCATTGGATTTGGCATGCTCAGCCTTCGTTGCACGCGGCAAAGGCAGAATATCTTTTTGAAGCACATATTTAAGGGCAATTTGCGGGACAGAAACCTGATATTTATCAGCAATTTTCTGAATCTCGTCTTGTGTTGCCAGACCTCCAGTCGCCAGCGGTGAATAGGCCTCGACTTGGATACCGAGTGATTTCGTAAAGGCCGTAATTTTTGGTTGTGTCCAGCCAATATAGTACTCAATCTGATTGACAGCTGGTTTAACGGTCCAAATAGCTTGCAGATTTTTCAAATCGTGGATATCAAAATTAGATACACCGATTGCCTTGGCACGACCGGAATGATAAATCTCCTCCATCGTCCGCCAAGCTTCCTGATTAGCACCATCATAGCGATAATCTAGATTGATATCAGACCATGGCCATGGTGCATGAATCAAGTAAAGATCAACATAATCGGTCTGCAAACGGTCCAAAGATTCTTGAAAATTTTTCAAAATATCATCATGATTTTTGATTTCAGCCGGTAGTTTAGTTGTCAGAAAAATATCCTTCCTGTCAACGCCGGAATCTTTAATGGCGCGTCCGACTGAAGGCTCATTAAAATAATGAAAAGCCGTATCAATGTGCCGGTAACCGATTTTCAAAGCTTCCGTAACAGCATTGTAGGCTTCATCCCCATCAGCCAATCGCCAGGTGCCAAAGGCGATTTTCGGAATTTTGTTTTGATTATTCAATTGAAAAGTTTCGTCTAAAATACTCATACCTTAATTATACGTTGTGCCTCGATTTTTAAAATCTTATTTGAAACTGCCTGAATCAAAGTCAAATCATGAGAAATGATCAGTAAACCGCCCGTATAATCCGTCAAGAAATCTTGTAAAGCCTCAATCGCCGATAAGTCGAGAAAATTTGTCGGTTCGTCTAAAATCAGCAGATTAGCATCCGATAATAGGACTTTAATCAAAGCTAATTTGATTTTCTCACCGCCTGATAAACTGCCGCTTTTTTGAAAAACTTTATCTCGGCGTATACCAAAAGCGCCTAAAAAGTCTCGCGCTGTCTGTCCATTTTCCAAAGAACCATCAAGCACATTTTCTAAGAGATTGCGATCATTACGTATTTGGCTGAGGTCTTGATGAAAGTAGCCGATTTTCAGATTATCGGCTCTCGTGACCCGCGGCGGCTGAGCTTGTAAAATTCTTTCGACAGAAGTCGTCTTGCCAGAACCATTCTCGCCAATTAAAGCTACTTTATCACCAGCGGCGATTGAAAAAGTTAGATCGGAAACCAGCGTCTGCCCATCTCGAACAATGTCTAGATTCAAAACTTTTATAAGGTTTTTGCCAGCAGCCATGTGAAGCGGGTGCTGCAGCTTCAGCTTCTTTTGGACAAAAGGTTTTGAAACGTCATTCAAATTATCCATATGGCGGTGCAGATTTTTCGCCACTTGAAACATCTGTTTGGCGACTTTAGCATGAAAAGGATCCCGTACACTATGATTGCTAATCCTTTGTGCTTCGCCACGAACCCTGTTTTCCGCCTTCTGGAGCTTCTTTTTCTTGTTACGGCTTTCCTTGAATGCCGCGGCTTGACTTTCAGCTTGTGCTGCCCGTGTGTCCAAAAAATTTTGTAAAGTTGACGGAAACACCGTTAGCTGATGATCCTGAAAAGCCCAGATTTCTTGAGCAAACTGGTCAAGAAAATATCGGTCATGAGAAACAGCCAGTACGCTGCCGGAAAACTTTTTTAATCTGCCCAACAGCCAATTGACATTTTCCTGATCCAAATGTGTCGTGGGTTCATCTAAGATCAATAAATCCGGACGCTTCAAGAGAGCTTCTTCAATCAAACGTCTGACACGCTGACCGCCTGATAATTGATCAAAATCATTTATTTGAGCAACAAAGGCCAAAGAACCGCTAACGTACAACTGCCCGCTAAAATCCTTATCTCGGCCAGCAATTATATTTAAGAGCGTCGTCTTACCTTGGCCGTTATCACCAATCACACCGATACGTGCCCGATTTTTGATAAACGCTTTGTCAACCGTAAATAGCTGTTGGCCATCAACTCTTTTTTCTAATTTTGTAATATTTAGAGACATAAAAACCACCTTTTAGAAATCGGTGGTTTCAAACAATATTAAAAATACACCAATCTCGAATTTTATCTATTTAAAATCAATGTATTCTTCACTGGACTTACCTCTTTAAAATTATTATAACAAAGTCTTCAGATAGGCTAGAATTTTTTTGTGTGATGCGAAATGGATCTCAGGCAAATGATCAAAATCAAAAAAAGCGATGGCTTTTGTTTCATGTTTATCAAATGCAGCTGGCTGATTTTTAACAGCTGTTACGAGATAAAAAGGTGTCAATACTTGTGTCTGATCACCGTTTGGATAAGTGAAAAATTCCTGATCAAAATTAGTTAGGAAACGATAGGACAAAATTTCCAAGCCGGCATCTTCTTTAAATTCCCGTTTGAGCGTCTCTTCAACACGTTCGCCATATTCCATATAGCCGCCTGGCAAACCCCAACCGCCGGTGTCGGCACGTTCTTGCAGCAGAACTTTGCCATCTTTAATATATGCCCCACCAACACCAACCATAACGAGCGGCATATGCCCGACTTTTGCACGAATATCTTTGACATAATCAGCCATAGTTTCCATTATATTCAAAAAGCCTGCCAACTAGTGGCAGGCTTTTATCACTCATTTACTTTTTTCGGTTTGTTTATGGATTAAGAGGTCGATTTTCCCTCTTTTGGCACCTACAGTAACCGAGTCACCAGCTTTGATCCTGCCGGATAATAATGCGTCAGACACTACATCTTCGACATTATTTTGGAAAGCCCGACGAATTGGGCGGGCACCATATTCGGGATCAAATCCAGCTTGCGCGACTAAGTCAATGGCCGTTTTACTCATTTTAATCGCGATGCCTTGTTCGGCAACCCGCTCCAAAATTCCATGACTCATTAGTTCAACAATTTTATGCAGTTCAGTCTTGTTCAGAGAATGGAAAATAATTGTCTCATCAATTCGATTGATAAATTCTGGACGGAACCTTTCTTTTAAGGCTGCACGAATTTCACTGGACATCGCCTGATAATTGTCCTGCGGTTCCATAGCACCAAAACCAACATGCTTGTTATCACGCACACGCGTTGCACCTAAGTTCGATGTCATAATAATGATCGTGTTTCTAAAATCAACCTTGCGTCCTTTAGAATCCGTCATATAGCCATCATCAAATACTTGAAGCAATAAATTAAAGATATCAGGATGCGCCTTTTCAGCCTCATCTAGCAAAACAACTGAGTAAGGATGGTTGCGAACGCGCTCAGTTAATTGTCCGCCTTCGTCATAGCCGACATAGCCGGGTGCTGAACCGATTAAACGCGAAGCAGAGTATGACTCTTGGTATTCAGACATATCAACACGAATCATATTATCTTCCGAATCAAACATTGCCTCAGCTAGTGCTTTAGCCAATTCAGTCTTTCCAACACCAGTCGGCCCAAGGAACATAAAGGTACCAATTGGTCGACTAGGATCTTTGATACCAGACCGTGCGCGACGAATAGCCCGTGCCACAGCAGAAATAGCTTCATTTTGGCCGACAACCCGACGATGCAGAATCGCCTCCAAATGCAGCAAACGATCAGATTCCGACTTCTGCAACTGTGTTACCGGTACGCCAGTTTGCTGGCCGACAACTTCGGCAATATCTTTTTCAGTAACGGTCAAGCCATAGCCATGCCCTTTGCTGCCGTTGATCAAAGTATCTGTCTCAATTAAGGCTAACTGTTTTCTAATCTTGATTTCATCCTGGCGGATTTTAGTAGCTTTATCGAAATCTCCAGAGGAAACGGCATCATCCAATTGGTCACGCAACTGTGCCAGATGTTTTTCCAATTCGGCTTTTTTGTCTTCAGGCTGAACTGTGTCGATTCTGACTTTTGCTGCCGCCTCATCCATCAAATCAATCGCTTTATCCGGCAAGAATCGATCCGTGATATAACGTGAACTTAATTTGACCGCTGCTTCAATCGACTGATCAGAAATATTCACATGGTGGTGCTCTTCATATCGAGGGCGCAGACCCTTTAAAATCTGCACTGAGTCATCTTCATTCGGTTCATCAATCGTTACACTGGCAAAACGCCGTTCCAAAGCCTGATCAGATTCAATATACTTCTGATATTCATCAAAGGTCGTCGCACCGATTGTCTGCAGTTCACCTCGAGCTAAAGCTGGCTTCAGCAAATTTGAAGCATCCAATGCGCCTTCGGCACCACCGGCACCAATTAACGTGTGCAATTCATCAATAAACAGGATGACCTGCCCATCGTTGTGAATTTCGTTAATAATTTTCTTTAAACGATCTTCAAATTCACCACGATATTTCGTACCGGCAATCAAAGCGCCCATATCCAATGCCATTAAACGCTTATGAGCTAAATCAAAAGGTACTTGGCCACTGACGATTTTCTCGGCTAATCCTTCGGCAATCGCTGTCTTTCCGACACCAGGTTCACCAATCAAGACAGGATTATTTTTCGTTCGGCGACTCAAGATCTGAATCACCCGATGGACTTCTTGGTCTCGTCCGACGACTGGATCAATTTGACCCGCCTGAGCCATCGCGGTTAAATCCCGAGACATTGAATCAAGTGTCGGTGTTCCAGCTTGATTAGACTGATTTTGTACCTGAGCTGCCCGCTGCTGCGTTGGATCAACACCAATTCGCTTGAAAACAGCTTTCGTCAAATCCTGCAGACGAACATCAAGGCTGACTAAAATCCTCGAACTAAGAATAGACTCATCATTTAGCAGAGCCAACAACAGATGCTCTGTGGCGATTTTTTTTGCACCCAAGCTTTGTGCCTGTAAGGCAGCGTTCTTCAGGATTTCCTGTGCCTTCGGCGAATAAGCCAAAAAGCCGGCTGTCACATTCTCATGTGAACCGTAACCTGTAAATTGTTCGATTTCATTTCTAATGTCATCATCGGTAACGTTATAGTCTTGAAGAACTTTGCTGGCCAAGCCATCTTTTTCGAGTGCCAAAGCCAATAACAAATGTTCGGAACCGACAATTTCATGTTTAAAATACTTCGCCTGTTCTTGGGCCAGAAGTAAAACATTTTTTGCTGAAGTTGTGTATTGATTATCCATGTGTGTTTGTACTCTCAAATCTCAGTCGATTGACCATGCCAACAAGGACACGAGCCCTAACTGTGTTTTCAGATACTTTATCAGAAATCCGCAAAGAATTCTTGTCAATGGCTGCCGCCATCAGATTTGCCTCACGTTCGCTGACCACTTTATCATTCAATAGTGCCGTAATAATTTGTCCAGCATTATTCTCACCAATCGAATCACCGATATAATCGATCAGTTCATCGAAAATTTTGGTATCGTCAACCAAGTCAACATGTTCAATACGAATATATCCGCCGCCGCCTCGCTTGGATTCGACAACATAACCGTTTTGCAGTGTAAATCGTGTATTAATCACGTAATTAATCTGGCTTGGCACAACAGCAAAACGACTGGCGATTTCGCTGCGTTTAATTTCAGCAAAATCATCCTGACTGAGGATTTCCTTTAAGTATTGTTCAATTAAATCTGATATATTCGCTTCTGCCATTATTTGACCATTCCTGACTATTATTATAAACGGAAACGGCCGGAAAGACCAACCCTAAAAAGTTGGCTCTTGTTTAGCGGCCTTCCAGATGTATATCGACTTCCTGACCATCTTTTAATTTAGTCAATTTTCGTCGTGCCGAAAACCAAGCTGGCGTCAAAGCTAGCAAAGATCCTGCCCAAGCTAAAGGTGATCCAAGAACTGCACCGGTATAACCAAACAAGCCAACAAGAACGAGGCCGGCGAAAGCTCTCATAGATAATTCAAAGATACCGGCTACCGTGGGTACCGATGCATTACCCAGGCCTTGTAAGGTATACCGTATCAGGAATAGAGTGGCCAGCAAGATATAGGGCCCTCCGTTAACCAGAAAATAGGTACGTGAAAGTGCCAATACATTGTTCTGCTGACTTCCAGCGCCCAAAATAAACTGAATCAGATAATGGCCGAAATTAATTTCCAAAATCGACATTAAGACCGCCCAGCTGCCGCTAACAAACAGGGCCTGTTTAACTCCCTCCAAAATTCGTGAGTATTTTTTTGCGCCAAGATTCTGAGCTGTAAAAGTGGCCATTGTGATCCCCACACTCATCATTGGTAAAGTTGCCAGTTGGTCAATTCGTGAAGCCGCGCCTGAAGACGCAACAGAATCAGTGCCTAAGGTATTCAAAGCTGTTTGCAGGATAACAGCACCAATCGCGATAATTGAATTCTGAAAAGCCATCGGCAACCCGGAGTGAAGATGCTCTTTGATATCTGACCAGCTTGTATGCCAATCCTGACGATGAACTTGCAAAACGGGCAGAACCCGATAGATATAGACAAAACTGATGGCGCCGGAAATAAGTTGTGCAATCACAGTAGCAAAAGCCGCACCGGCAACTCCCCAGGAAAAAACAACAACAAAGAGTAATTCGAGAACAATATTGAAAAAGACGGCCACAATGAGAAAAATCAGCGGCGCACGCGAATTGCCAACCGCACGCATAGCGTTGGCCGCGAGATTATAACTCATGGTTGTGAACATAAATCCTAACAAGATAGTAAGGAAAATATTTGCCTGTTCCATGACAGCTTGTGGTGTTTGCATTAATTGAAGAATTTCCTTATTAAATACAACAGCAATAAAGGTCATAATAGCAGTCAGTGCGGCTGTACAGATAATTGTCGTTACCATAGACTGGCGAACGCCTCTTAAATCTCCTGCACCGAAACGTTTAGCTGTGATAATTGCAGTACCCGCAGTAAAACCTTGTGCAAAACCTACCAACAGCCAATTGAGAGTTGTAGCTAAGGAGACTGCAGCCAAGGCATTAACACCCAGCGTGCGCCCGACAATAACCGTATCTGTCAGCGTATATAACTGCTGGAAGAGATTCCCTAAAAGCAGCGGAATCGTAAAGAAAATTATTAATTTAAGAGGTTTTCCTTCAGTCAGGCTATGCATAAAGTTGTCCTTTGTTATGTGTAAATTTTGTAATTAATCCAAAGATCCCGGTTTGAAGGTAGTGCTGATTGCTTCTGACTGAATGCTAAGAAAAAATTTAGGGTTAAAAATGAATGTGATGCATATGATTTTTTTTGAAACATAAGCCGCTGCGCATTACTGTAGATTTCTAAGCGTTGTGTTTTGGTTTGGTTTCGAAACACCAATGCTGCTTGTTTCCGCTCATCCCGAGCAGCCAATGTAAACAATAATGCTGGTACTTGATCACGATCCGGTTGACCAAAAAAACTCTGCCAATCCAAAAAACGCGTTCGGTCAAGCCAAGGCCACATTTTGCTTTTGGCAGATTGCGCAAGAATCTGATTAACAGACGACCCAGACAGTTTTATTGCTTGATAGCCTTCTGCCTGCAGCCGAAATTGAGATAAATGATCACGTACTACATCCAAGTTCTGATCAGCGGATTGGCCATTGTTAAATTTAGCCGATAGAGAATCATCCTCAAATAAACTATACGAAATTTGTTTCACGGGTTCGCTGATTTTTTGCTGCAGTTGTGGAAGAAACGCGAATGTCAATGAGTTCTCGTGAACAGTCACCTCTGCATTCCGTTGATGGGCTTTCAGGTGTGCATCAAATACAACCTGATCAAAAAAGACAAGTCGGTTGGTGGAAGGAGAGAAAGTATACTCGTCCAAAGACGCCGTAAGACCATTGACCGAAATTCGAGTACCATTTGCATTTTCTAGTGAATACTCATTGAGTGCCTGATCAGAATTGTCATAAGTTTTAGTTATTGCGGCTTTCATAACTTTTTGTTGACTATTTGCGTTCTCTTGCCAAGAATTTCTCCGGCCTATGGAGCCTTGCAAACGACGCATTATCCTAACTGCAATAAGTATATATTATAGAGTTTTTTACTCGCTTTGAGAGACAAATGACAGTGTTTTTAAAAGCAATCTTTATCACAATATTTTCGATATCACTGTAGCCGCAAAACAATCTCAGCTATTCGCTATTGCTGAAATTTAATGACTTGCTTTAGGGACGATTGTTGGAATTTTTGTTGTCATAGGTCGCCGCTCGAGTTTTAAACTTAGTTTATGTTGCTAAAAGAAATTATTTTCAGGACAAGTGCCAAGAAGGAAAATACCTACCCTTTTAATCTGCCCTGGTTTTTGCAAACGGACAAAATACGTTTCTCGACTCCCGTGACAATTCTCGTGGGCGACAATGGATCCGGCAAATCTTCGCTCATGGAGGCCATTGCCTTATCGAATCAAGCGATAGCAATGACTGGACAACCACTACTGCATAACCCTGAATATGCCGCAATCGAAAAACTCGAACCATACCTCAGCTTACACTGGCAGCAACAGAATAAGCGTGGTTTCTTTTTTCGAGCCGACGATTTTATTTCTTTTATCAGGGAGACGCAGCAAAGAAAATATGATGCACAGCAGGAACTAAGCCAGATTCAAGATCCGCATAGCTTGGCTCGAATCCCCTATCTGCATACATTATACGATCTGGCACGCTTGTATCCGATTGATTTGGATAAGGTATCGCATGCTGAGGCGTTTCTGGAAATTTTTAAGACACGTTTCAGGCCTAATGCTCTCTACCTATTAGATGAGCCCGAAGCGCCACTCACATCTGAAAACCAGCTGTCACTTATTTATCTCATTCACGAAGCTGTCCTGCAAGGAGCTCAATTCATCATTGCGACCCATTCGCCGATTATCATGGCCTACCCAAAAACGGACATCATGCAGCTATCGGATACCGGACTGAAAAAAATCAGTTACGACCAAATTCCGCAAGTATCTTTTTTACGCAATTTCTTGGATTCGCCGGAAAGGTATTTCTCAAAACTTTTTTCTGACTCAGATGATTTGTGATTTCAAAACATCATGAGCAAATGCATACTTTTTGCTTGTACATATTTAAACTAGGTAATGTTTAAGCTATTATTAAAGACAATTATTCGGAGGTAGAAATTGGAAGAAAAAGGAACACAAATCGTTAAAAGAGGCATGGCTGAAATGCAAAAAGGCGGCGTCATCATGGACGTCATCAATGCAGAACAAGCTAAGATCGCCGAAGAGGCTGGTGCAACAGCTGTTATGGCATTGGAACGCGTCCCATCAGACATTCGAAAAGCTGGGGGCGTTGCAAGAATGGCTGATCCGGCTATCGTTGAACAAGTACAAAATGCTGTCTCGATACCAGTCATGGCTAAAGCGCGAATCGGGCATATTGTCGAAGCTAGGGTTCTAGAGGCTATGAAAGTTGACTATATCGACGAAAGTGAGGTTTTGACACCCGCCGATGATGTCTATCATATTGATAAGAAGGCCTTTACGATTCCCTTTGTTTGTGGCTGCCGTGATTTAGGCGAAGCTGCCAGAAGAATCGGTGAAGGCGCTGCAATGCTTCGTACCAAAGGAGAACCAGGTACTGGTAATATCGTAGAAGCTGTCCGCCATATGCGTTTGGTCAACAGCCAGGTTCGCAAATTGGTCGGCATGTCATCAGATGAAGTGATGGTTTATGCAAAAGAATTAGGCGCACCTTATGAAGTTTTGATGGAAATTAAAAAAGCCGGCCGCCTGCCAGTTGTTAACTTTGCTGCCGGCGGTGTGGCGACACCATCGGATGCTGCTTTGATGATGGAGTTGGGTGCTGATGGCGTGTTCGTTGGATCGGGCATTTTCAAATCTGAAAATCCAGCAAAGTTCGCTAAAGCAATCGTTGAGGCCACGACTTATTATAAAGATTATGCTCGTATTGCTGAACTCTCTAAGGGACTGGGCAACCCGATGAAGGGCATCGATATGAGTGTTCTGACACCGGCTGAACACATGCAGGAACGTGGGATTTAAGGAGTTGCCCATGACAGTCAAAATCGGTGTCCTGGCGCTTCAAGGTGCTGTTAGCGAACACGTGAAAGCATTAGAAAAATCCGGCGCACAAGCAGTCACAGTTAAGCATCCTGAAGAACTTTCTGATTTGGATGGTCTGGTGCTGCCTGGTGGTGAAAGTACAACTATGCGGCGTTTAATGGACCGAAGCGGTTTGTTTAAGGCTGTTAAACACTTCGCCAAAAGCAAACCTGTCTTTGGGACATGTGCCGGATTAATTTTAATGGCCAAACAAATAGAAGGACGCAAAGGCCCTCATTTGGCTTTATTGGATATCGATGTTAAGCGCAATGCATTCGGCAGCCAAGTAGATAGTTTCCAGACAACATTGCAGATCAAGGATGTTGCAGAAAACTTTGACGGTATCTTCATCCGCGCGCCATATATCAAGAGCGTTGAGGATAATGTACAAGTACTATCAACCTATGAGGAACATATAGTGGCCTGCCGGCAAGGCCGATTCTTAGCTTGTGCCTTTCATCCTGAATTAGCTGGTGATAGTCGTTTTCATGATTATTTTGTGAAAATGGTCGAAAACGAAAAGCAATAACTGCTTTTTTCCATATTAAAAACGCGCCAATCCGGCGTGTTTTTTTGTACTCAGATTTAATTAATCAATAGCCTGATCTTGAACATGCTTTTTTTCCAAGCGCGTTAATTCCGCTTCAGCTTTGACCATATGATCTTCATAATGATCCAATTTCCAGGTCAAATGATCGATTGCAGCCTGCAGATCATCTCGTTTTTCTTCCATGACTGATAACTGTTGTTTTAACAAATCTTTTTGTTCAGCGATATGATCCTCACTGGAATCTACTAAATGAATATAGAGCAATAGATTTTCAATACTCATACCAGCCGACCGCATCTGACGAACAAAGGTTATTCTGCCAATAATTCGCTCATCTATATCGCGAATACCGGAACTCGTCCGATTAATTGGCGGAATCAAACCAATTTTTTCGTAGTAGCGGATTGTATCAGAACTAACTTTAGTTATTTCACTTGCCTCTTTTATATTCATAAAATAATTGTCCCTTCCGTATTAACTTTTAGGCCGATCAAATGACATACTATCGAGCCAGCAATATTAATTGCGATTATGCCAGAATAATTCATTGCAAAATGAGATGAGAAATTTGCAAAAATACGGTCAATTAGCCTGAAAGTATCGTCCGAAACGTTTCCTGAACAATCATCACTAACTGATATTCTTTGATAAAGCTCTCAAATGTGCTGTACTGATCCTCGTAACTTATCTGGCCCAGTCGAGAAATATTATAGTCCACTAAATTCAGACTGTCTTATCTGCCACCTAACCAATCCGCTGCCTTCTATTTTTTAACTGACACCAGTCAATCCGACTATTTTAAGTGTTTAGAAAAAAATGAATTTGACGAGTTTTGTCAGCAACATTTTAATTTTTAAGATTTTTTAAGGCAATGAACATAGTCCTAACCAGGTGCTTATAATGAAACAACTGATTTCCTTCAAGACCTTGACCTGGAGTTTACTCCAAGGTTTATCATTTGGTAATTAGATCAAAAAGGAGCAATACATGAAAATTATTATTCTTGGGGCTGCGGGTCAAATCTCGCGGCAATTAACAGAACGATTGCTAAAAGAAACAACGCACGATTTGACTTTATTTGCACGAAACGCTGATACGCGTTTGCAAGATTACGCAGCTAGCAATCGTGTCACACTTATTTCCGGTGATCTGACCGATCAGCAAGCCGTCACTAATGCAATCGCAAAACAAGATTTGGTTTACTTGGACTTTGATCGTTTGCCAGTAGTCAGCACAGTGATTTCGGCAATGGATACTAACCATGTGAAGCGTCTGATCATTGCTGGTGCTTTGAGTATCTATAACGAAGTTGTTGGTGAATTCGGGCGTTGGAATAAACGCATGATGGGTGAAATCTCGCCTGAACGTCGCGAAATGATCAATAAGATTGAAAATAGCGATTTGGACTATACCTATATGCGCATGACTTGGTTATATAACCAAATTGGCAACACAAGATACTTTACAATGCAAAAGGGAGAACAATTTCGCGGTGCACAGGTCACACGACAGGCGATCACGCAATATGTCTTAGATTTAATCGCCGATCCAACACGGGATCTTCGAGCTTCGGTTGGAATTGCAGAGCCCGGAACCGAGGACTATCCCAAACCAAGTTTTTACTAAATCGCGTTCTTAAAAAGAGCGGACCCCCATCCTATTTTAGAAAGAGGTTACTCATGAAAACCCGTGTTACCCTATTTATCGCCGCTATCGCCATTATCGCGACCGCCGTTATCGGATTCGATCTTCTGCGCGGCCAGAACAAAAATTCACCAACCACAACCGTCAATCAAAATGTATCATCTAATAATCAAGGCGGCAAAGTTAAAGGAAAACAGAAAACACTGATCGTTTATTTTTCTAGGCGTGAAGCTGCATCCAGTATTTACAAGGATAGAGTTTTAAAAATCGGAAATACGAAGCAGATCGCCGGTATGATCAAAAGCAAAACCAATGGCGTCGAATATGAAATAGTCCCTGTCAAAGACTATCCAAAGAGCTTTGACAGAACATCGGAGGTTGCCCAGCAGGAACAAAATGACAACGCACGACCGAAAATTAAAAATCCTATCCCTGATGTCAGTCAGTATGACACAATCTTTATCGGTGCACCAGTATGGTGGGGAGATTATCCAATGGTCGTTCATACATTCTTGGACGCAGTGGATTTGAATGGCAAAAATGTCGTTCCCTTCTCGACACACGAGGGGTCCGGCTTAGCTAACTACCCCGAAGTACTACGCAGGCAATATCCCAAAGCCCGTATTTTGAAAGGTTTGGCCATTCGAGGAAGCGATGTTGCATATTCCCGCGGCGACGTCCAAGGCAGAGTTGATCGTTGGCTTACGTCACTTGGATACTAAAATTATGAGGTGAATTATGTTAAAGAGACATGAAGCGGCCCTGTACGCAACTTGGCTGATCATCCTAGTAGCCATTCCAGCGCCGCTTGTTTATTTCCTAAATCAAAATTTGGTTGATACCAGACAAAATATTTTAATCTATAGTTTCGGCGTGGTTGCTTATGTCTGGTGGCTGACAATTGTCTTCTTATCGACGAGGCCAAGATGGTTAGATCGTTTGATCGGGCTTCCAAGCATGTATTTTGCTCACGCATTATTGGGCGTCTTGGCTTTATCCTTTGCAACACTGCACAAATTACAGGCTTTTTCGATTGATGAAACAATTAAAAATCTTGGTAACTATGCCTGGTATTTGTCAATTTTCAGCATTGCTTATGCTATTTTCTTCATGTCAGGCTGGCTAGTGGATCGGATGAGGTTTCTTAAAAGAATCAAAAACCAGCTTCATTTTATATTCAAACACCAACTATCTTTGTGGATTCACCGATTGAATTTCGTCATCATCGGACTCATTTGGCTGCACGTTCACTTGATCGGACGAATCAGCGGTATTACAAACTTCATCATCATTTTTGATATTTATACGATCTTCGCTCTGTCTGCTTATGCTTGGCATCAATTCATTTCATATGATCAAAAGAAATATAGCGGACAGGTAATTGGCAACTTCCCACTAGATGCAACCACGCAGCAATTGGTTATTAAATTGGGACAGAAGGCCGCGGATTACCGAGCTGGCGATATTTTCTTTTTGAAATTCAAAAAGAACCCCGTTATATCTAGCGAGGCACACCCCTTTTCTGTCACTTCTTCTCCAGACGAATCACACAAGGTTGTGACTTTTACAATTCAGCGTTTGGGGGACTTCACCAAAGCAATTAATCGCGTTGCTATCGGCAGCGATGTGCAATTAGAAGGGCCATTCGGTATGTTGGACGCAGTTGTAGCTGATAGTGCCAAGAAAAAACAGCCAGTGGTTTTATATGGTTTGGGCACTGGTATTGCACCTTTACGAAGTTTGGCAGTTAAATACGCTAACAAGGCAGCAATACATGTAATCTGGAGTACGCATCGCAACTCAGAAATTTACTATGATGAGGACTTTCTTTCGTTAAAAAATAATGATGCCCATTTCAAATACGACGTCAAAAAAGCTCGTTTCACACAAGAAAATCTGACGTCAATTTTAGACAAAACGGAAATCAGTGCTGCACGATTTATTATTGTTGGTTCTGCCGCTATCGTCCTAAATGTCGAAAGCAATTTAAGAAAGATCGGGGTAGCTGGTAATCGTTTAATCGATGAACGCCTCACAATGTGAATACCTATTAAAAATGCCAAGAGTTTTTATTGCTCTTGGCTTTTTTAATATCACGCTGGCCATTTAAAGGTCATTCTCATTGACGAATTTCGTAATAGCTGCTGTTGCATTAGCTGTTAAAGCAGCACCGACATGTGTTCCTGATGCAATCGCCCACTTTTTGACTGAAGGCAGACTTTCTTTGATCGAGCTTTGTCCACTTGTCGTAAAGGGCAGAATTTCCTTGTCCTTTAAGTCGTAATTATCAAAGAAACTAGCGATAATCATTGGTGCTTGATGCCACCAAGTCGGAAAGCCAAGCATGATTTTCGTTTCTCCGGATAAATCAAGTTTCTGATCTTGAAGTTGCGGATGAACATCTTGTTCAACTTCAGATTTAGCCCGATCAGCAAGTGTCGAAAAATCACTTGGATAAGCCTTCACAGGCTCTAAACGATAAATCGCTGCCTGAGTCAGCTTGTGCAACTCGTTAGCTGCTTGAGCCGTCGTGCCGGACTGTGAAAAATAAACAATAATCATTTTTAAAATTCCTCTTCTTTTCTTTTATACGCTTGTCTGTGCCTGAAAATGATCCCAGTACTTCTGTAAATAGGTCAAAGTGATGCTGGTAGGATGCTGAATTAATTGCAAGGGCTGTCCAAATGCCATCACTTTGCCACCGTCACTGCCGCCCTTTGGCCCCAGATCAATTAAATAATCAGAAT
Organism: Oenococcus kitaharae DSM 17330; assembly: GCF_000241055.1. Taxonomy (NCBI): domain Bacteria; kingdom Bacillati; phylum Bacillota; class Bacilli; order Lactobacillales; family Lactobacillaceae; genus Oenococcus; species Oenococcus kitaharae. The sequence continues at coordinate 934,312 of NZ_CM001398.1, read as the reverse complement.
TAATCATAATAGTCATATCGTGTGTGATCACGATAATCGTTGCACCATTTTCTTTCAGCTTGTCTAAGACACCTAGCAGGATCTGAACGTCCCTAGGATGAAGGCCGATGGATGGCTCGTCAAAGACAAACAGTGTCCCTTTTTGGCCGCGCGTTAAATGTTTGGCTAGTTTTAGCCGCTGGGCCTCACCACCTGACAAGCTCGGGGTACTTTCACCAAGATGCAGGTAACCCAGACCAACCTCTGCTAAAAGCTGAAGCTGCCGCTCAATAGTCGTCTCCGATTTAAAAACCGGTAAAGCAGCTTCGACAGACAGATTCAATAAATCAACAATTGAATAACCGTGCCAGAGTATTTTTTGAACATCATCAATGAAACGTGTGCCATGACAATAGGGACAGACCTCTTCAATATCTGGTAAATATTGAATGTCTAGAGTCATTGTGCCAGTTCCGCCACAGTGTGGGCAAGCGCCTTCTTTGCTGTTGTATGAAAAGTAAGAAATACCGAAATGTTTGGCCTTTGCGGCTGGTAATGACGCGAAAATATGCCGCAAATTGTCCATGATACTTGTATATGTGGCCAAGGTCGAACGGCCATTTTTACCAACTGGCGATGAATCCACACTGATCACTTCATGCAGATCAGTATTTAATTCAGTCACCTGTTTTGGCAATTTGAGACCGCGTTTTTTATCTTGGATCGCATTGACCAAGCTATCTAAAATCAAACTAGTCTTGCCAGCACCGGAAAAACCCGTGACGGCTGTCAGACGATTATCAGGAAATTCGATAGCAACATTATGCAGATTAAAATAATTCGATACGGTTAAATGCGTTTCGTGCAATTTTTTCGACAAATCTGTCAATGCTGCTTGTTTGGGCCGCAAAATCTGAGCCTTGCCTGAAATAAAGGGGCCAATCAAAGATTTTGGATTATGTGTCAAAGATTCAGGCGTCCCTTCAGCAATCACGCGGCCGCCAGCATCCCCAGATCCCGGGCCAATCTCAATCACCCAATCTGCTGCCGCAATAATCGAGCTCTCGTGGTCCACGACGACAAGTGAATTGCCTTGTGCAATCAAGGCACGCATGACATGAATCAGACCGCGAATATTGTCCGGATGCAGGCCAATTGAAGGCTCATCCAAGACATACAAAACACCAGTTGTTTCCGTTCTGAGCGTTCTGGCAAGTTCAATCCGCTGTAATTCACCCGTTGACAGGCTGTTGCCGTTTCGAGATAAAGTCAAATAGCTAAGGCCCAACTCTAATAAAGGCTGCAGATTATTATCAAGATCGGCAAACAAGGCCCCGGCCATCTTTTGCATATCCGCTGGCAGTTGGGCTTTAGTTTGGCGCTCCCATTCGGGTAATTGGCTTAAAGTCAGATTGCCAACTTGTACAATCGTCAGGCCAGCTACTAATTGCGTTAATAAGTCCGGATTCAAGCGTGTGCCATGGCAAACTGGACAAGTTGAAAAATGAAAGAAGGCGTTTAATCGAGCTACTGACCGATCGCTTTTAGAACTTTTAACAGAATCATAGACTGCATCATAGGCATTTTCATAGAGAGCTTTGTCCGTATGGAACACGCGGCCTGTACTGCTTCTGAAATCGACTTTGTATTGTTTTTTCTCACCATGCAGGACGATATCTTTTTCTTTATCCGTCAAATCTTTATAAGGGACATCCGTGCGAACGCCGATATTAGCAACCACAGTCGGCATAAAATTCCGTCCTGGCAAACGCCAAGAAGCTACAGCGCCTTCAGCTAGCGTCTTATTCTCATCGTCAATAATTTTCTCCGGATCAAGTTCGCGGATACGCCCCAAGCCATGGCATTCGGGACAAGCACCGGTCGAATTAAACGAAAAATCCTCAGCACTTTTTGCCATAAAAGCAGCACCGCAGACCGGGCATGTTATCTGTCCCATTTTCTCGCCCGACATAGCCATTGCTTGAGCGATCGCCATACTTGGTTCCAAACGATGTCCGTTGGGGCAGACGACCGAACCTAGACGAGAAAAAATCAAACGAACAACATTAAAAATTTCGCTCATTGAACCAACTGTTGAACGATCCGAAGGAATGCTTGGCCGTTGGCGTAAGGCCAAAGCTGAAGGGATATGTTTGACAGACCGTACCTGAGCACTTTTGGCCTGTCCAATACGATTCTTGGTATATGTCGACAAAGCATCAAGATAACGCTTAGAACCTTCCGAATAGAGAATGCCCATGGCTAATGAACTTTTTCCTGAACCCGAAGGCCCGGAAATGGCCACAAATTTATTCAGCGGAATATCAACGTCAATATTTTTCAAATTATTGACGTTACCGCCCCGCACTTCAATATGATCGATCTCACTCACCTGTATTGCCCCTTTTAATCAATTCCAATTTATTTGTTCCAAAGAAAACGCCCGATCAAACGATTAACCTGATTATTGCGATGCAGCCGGCTGTGCTGTGCTTGACGGCCCTTAATCTCGACTTCGCGATAACTTTTATAGCGGCCATTCAACAAATATTTTAAAGAACGTGCCGAGACATTAGTGACATCCCCATCAGAATTGCTGCCGTTTTCCAAATTACCAAAAATATTTAAAATATCAACACGATTTTCAGGAAAGCGATTACGGCGGGCGAGCATCACTCGATAATAACTATTCAAGTAACGCGGCCGACCCTTAGCCAATAAACGATTACGGTTTGGCTGATCGTCGATTCCAACAATGCCGTCAAAGTGCCCGGCAATGTCAACTTGTTTATTAATTTGCGGCAAACGCGGATTATTGCCATCAGCTAATTGATAATACATCAGCGCCAAATTACCCATTGAATGAGCCACAACATTGACGCGCTTGATCTGATAATTCTTTCTCAAATCCTGAAGAATATTGCGCAGCCAACGGCCGTCTTCATTGTAGTTGCCATTGCGGTTATTCTGGAACAGAACTTGGATCAAAGGCTGCTTGGCATTTTTAGGCCAGCTGCCCTGTAAGTGAACTTTGCCAAAAGGCGAAACGCGGGCAGTCAGGACCTTCGTCGCGCCTTGATGCTTGACAGCATAAGCAATCATGTCATTGCTAGAATTGGCCGTGCCGCCGAAACCATGCAAGTACAAAGTCGGTACACTTTTAGCACGATTACCAGCTTTAGCCGGTCGGCCATAAATCAGGAAATAAGCAAGAACAAAAAGAAACAGCAGCAGAACTGCTGCTGTTATAATCAGAAGAATTTTTTTATTGTGTCCTTTAGCTTGAACCATCCTTTGATAGATTACTTCCCAGCCCTTTTGGCAAGTTCGGCAGAATAGCGATTGCCGGTAATTTTAATCTCTTTGGAGGATTCATTCAAATTATTTAATTCGTCCTCTGTGAATTTAACATCCAAAGCACCAAGATTTTCTTTCAAACGAGATAACTTGGTCGTACCAGGAATCGGCACAATCCATGGCTTTTGCGCCAGAATCCAAGCCAAAGCAATCTGTGCTGGCGTTGCCTGCTTAGACTTGGCAAAACGATCAATCAGATCAAGCAGTTTTTCGTTGGCGGCAATTGCTTCTTTGGTAAAACGAGGCAGATTACTGCGGCCGTCATTCTCAGCAAACTGAGTATTAGCACTGATAGCACCAGTCAGATAGCCTTTACCCAAGGGACTAAATGGGATAAATCCGATGCCAAGCTGCTCTAATAATGGGAAAAGTTCCTTTTCAGGTTCCCTGGTCCAAAGCGAGTATTCGCTTTCGACAGCAGCCAAAGGCGTCACAGCGTTAGCGCGTTTAATCGTTTCCAAGCCAGCTTCAGAGAGACCCCAATGCTTAATTTTGCCTTCCTTTTGGAATTGGCCCATTAATTCGGCCACATCTTCAATCGGTACTTTAGGATCTACCCGGTGAAGGAAGTAAAGGTCGATCGAGTCGCGATCTAGGCGCTTAAGCGAACCCTCTAATGACTTTCTAATACCGTCTAAATTGGCATCGACAATTTGTTTGCCGTTTTCAATGCAAATACCGCATTTGCTGGCGATTGTGACTTGATCCTTGTAAGGTGCTAAAGCCCTACCCAACAGTGCTTCATTAGTAAAGGGGCCGTAAACTTCAGCTGTGTCAAAGAAGGTCTCGCCTAATTCGACCGCTTGCTGAAGCAGATAAGTCATCTCTTTGGGATCTTTAGGATCGCCATAAGCAAAACTCATCCCCATGCAGCCAAGGCCCATGGCATCAACTAGTAAGCCGTTACGGCCTAATTCGCGTTTTTCTTTCATTTGTTATTCCTCTTTTCTATGAATTGCAGCTGTTCTATTGGAGCTTGCGATGAAGGCCGGCTAGCGTTGATCGGAAGCTGGCCACTGATAGCCGCAGATGAATCACGCCCGTTTACAGTACCAGAAGAAGCTATATCGCTTTGTGCACTAGCAGAATCCATATTAGCAAGATTGCCGCGTGTTCCCCGCTTAACAATTAAAGCGACCATTGTAATAACTACAAAAGAAGCAAGTACGATCAGTAGTGATCTGGATTTCATCTTTTCTCCTTTTACACGCCTCAATTCAGACTATCATTTGGAGTCCACTTCAAGTCAAGCATTTTTCCTTGTGAAAAAAGTAATTCATTTTTATTGTATTTTTTCTTGACTTAGAGTTAGCTCCAAGGAATATGATCATTTCTGTTGACCGCTCGCTAATGAAAAGTTAGTAATCAATGAAAAAAATGAGGAGACATTGAATGGCATATCAAACAGTAAATCCATATACGAATGAAGTCGTTAAGACATATGACTTCGCAACTAAAGAAGAAATTCAAGAGAGCCTAGCAACGACTCACAGTTTATATAAAGAATGGCGCAATCAGCCCATTGCTGACCGGGCCAAAATTTTGCACAAGGTCGCTGACATCTTCCGTCAAAAAGAAGATGAATTGGCCAAAATCGCAACCACTGATATGGGCAAACTCTTTAAAGAGTCCAAAGGCGAAGTTGAGCTTTGTGCTTTGATCGCTGATTACTTCGCTGATCATGGTGAAGAATTATTGGCACCAACACCCATTGCAACACGAGCAACTGGTGCTGCCGAGATTGAAAAACAGTCTACCGGTGTCATCATGGCTGTTGAACCATGGAATTTCCCTTATTATCAAATCATGCGTGTCTTTGCTCCCAACTTTATCGTTGGCAATCCAATGATTTTAAAACACGCTTCTAACACACCCGGTTCCGCTGCGGCCTTTCAAGCAGCTGTTGAAGAAGCAGGTGCACCTAAAGGCAGCCTGATCAATTTGTTCCTTGATTATGATCAAGTTGGCGATATTATTTCTGATCCACGTGTTCAAGGCATTGCTTTAACTGGATCTAAGCGTGGCGGCCAGTCTGTTGCCAAAGCCGCTGGTGAAAGTTTGAAAAAAAACTCAATGGAATTGGGCGGCACTGATGCCTTTATCGTCTTAAGTGATGCTGATGTCAAAAAAGCCGTTGACTTAGCTTGGCGCGCACGTTTGTATAACGCCGGACAAGTCTGCACTTCTTCTAAACGTTTTATCGTGGCTGATAATCTTTACGACGACTTCTTGGCACAGTTAAAGGCCAAGTTTGCCGCAGTTAAACCTGGCGACCCCATGGATCCCAAGACAACTTTGGCACCAATGAACTCTAAGAGAGCTAAAGACAAGCTGCAGGCACAAGTTGATCAAGCCGTACAAGCCGGTGCTCAAGTGTATTATGGCAATCAGCCGATTGACCTGCCAGGACAGTTCCTGCAGCCGACTATTTTGACCAATATTGATCAAAAAAATCCTGCCTATTACGAAGAAATGTTTGGCCCAATCGCCCAAGTCTACAAGGTTCACAGTGATGAAGAAGCGATTGAATTAGCCAACGATTCAGAACTTGGTTTGGGCGGTATTGTCTTCTCTGCTGATCCAAAACATGGTAAAGAAGTTGCTAAACAAATCGAGACTGGCATGGTTTTCGTTAATACCTTCTTGAGTTCATTACCAGAATTGCCTTTTGGCGGAGTAAAAGGCTCTGGTTATGGTCGAGAATTAAGTTCGCTTGGCCTGATGGCCTTCGTGAATGAGAAATTAATCCTGACTGCACAAGCACCTGACTACACAAACGGTGCCGGCGGTCTGGCAGTTATGTAATCAATATTATTTGCACACTCGATACAGTAGATAATATTAATTTCAGGAGTAGACAAAGCTACTCCTTTTGTGTTTTTATAACAGACTGTGTCATTTTCAAAATCTGGAGAGTAAAATGGAAAAAATTAAAAAACAAAGGATCATTCTGACAGCTGTCTTGATCAGCTATTTCCTGATTATTATGAGTAATTCAGTGATCTTTACAGGAGTGGTAAACATCCAACGCGATCTATCACTATCAGCTAAAGCATTGCCATGGGTCAGCAACAGTTATTCATTAACTTTTGGCGGCCTACTGCTGTTAGCTGGCAGATTGGGAGACATTTTTGAGAAAAAACTGATTTTCATTATCGGGATTGTCGTCTTTGGTATCAGTTCCTTGCTGGTCGGGATTGCTAATACTAGTGGTTTGATGATCTTAGCGCGAGCTGTTCAAGGTATTGGTGCCTCGATTATCGCGCCGACTTCATCGGCGCTTCTGCTAGATACTTTTGCCGGCGCCGAACGGACAAAAGCAATCGCTCTTTATGGTGCAACAGCCGGCATCGGATCCAGCGTCGGACTCGTGGTGGGCGGCTTGTTTGCCAGCTTGTGGACTTGGCGGATTGGTTTTTTAATTAATTTTCCGATTGCTGCCGTATTGCTCTATCTCGTTTTGAAATACGTGTCGTCGCAAGCGCAGCACGAAGGCTCTAAAATTGATTTTGGCGGTAGTTTGTTGTCAATTTTGGCGGTAGCCAGTATCTTATATGCGATGACCGCTGACAGTAATCAGTTAATATTCTTAGCTATCGGCATCGTCTTATTAATTGCCTTTATTGTGTTAGAGAAAAAAATTTCAAGGCCGATTATGCCGATAACACTTTTTCAGGATCCGGAACGTATTGGCGCTTATATTGCACGATTTTTTTACATGGCCGCGATGATGAGTTTTTGGTTTTTCACGCCGCAATTGATGCAGAACACAATGAACTTCACGCCTCTATGGGTCGGATTCGGCTTCTTTCCTATGACCATGGTCATGTATATTGTTGCAATGCGCCTGCCAATCATGACTGAAAAAATCGGCAATGCCCGTATTCTGCGTATCGGTATGGTATTAACGTTATTGGGTATGATTTGGGTTTGCTGCTTTCAAAGCGGTTTCGGTTACTGGTTTGGCATCGCCGCGCCAATGATTCTTGTTGGGGCCGGGCAAAGCATGGTAATCAGTCCTTTGACAGTTTCCGGCGTTGTCAGGACTCGCGGTGAAGAATCCGGTGCAGCTTCCGGATTAGTAAACGCCGTGCACCAAATTGGTGGTGCTGTCGGTTTGGCCTTAATCACACTATTAGCAGGAAGTATCGGTAATCAGGTTTTCCGTTATCGCATCTCAATGATTGTGGCCACTGTTTTGGTGGGCCTTGCATATATCGCGACGCTGCTGTTAGTGCGTATCGAAAAGAACGATTAAGAAGTTTTGATAGTATAGAGTTATCAAGTTGGTTTGTTGACACAGATCGACTCAATTAAAGGGAGAAAAAAATGAATATGTTAATACTAGCGGCTAACGGTGCGATCGCACGTTTGGTCGAAGAAAAAATCCTCAGTGATGCAAAATATAAAGACGTTCAGTTGACATTGTTTTTGCGCAATAAATCGCGTTTGAGCGACCTGGCTGATAATGCACGTGTGAAACTGGTTGAAGGCGACTTGTCGAACGCAAGCGACGTAAATGCCGCCGCTGCTGGCCAAGATTTGGTTTTCATCGCCTTTGGTGCGACTAGCAATCTTCAGATGACACAGAACGTCGTTAACGGAATGCAAGCAAATCAAGTTAAGCGTGTAGTCGAAATCAATGACCTAGGCATCTACGATGAGGTTCCTGGCAAGTTTGGTGCTTGGAACAAGCAGATTATCGGTGCCGGTATCCAAGTTGGTTTCCAAGCCGATGCATTATTAGAAAAATCCGGTTTAGACTACACCACTTTGCGTTTACCTTGGTTGAATAACCGTGACGAAGTTAAATACGTGCTGACTGAAAAAGGTGAAACCTTCCCAGGCACATCCGGTTCGCGTAAAAGCATCGCTGATGTCGTTTTGAGAATTGTTGCAGACCCATCTTTTGGCAGCAAAGCCAGCCTTGGTATTGCAGATCCAGCGACTGCCGGATTAGATAAACCCGTCTATTAAACAACAATTAGCTGCTATTTAAAAAACACCTGAGAATCTTTTAAAGAAATTCTCAGGTGTTTTTATTTTCCCCCACACAAAAAGCAGGTTTCCCTGCTTGAGTTGACTGTGTGTTGTTTGTTGTGCTTAGCCCTGCTGGTTGCTAGGACGCATGACAATTTCATTAATGTCTGAATCAACTGGCAGGTCGACAGCTAAGGCAATCGCCGTTGCTACACGCTGGGCCGGCATGGAGATATGGGCATAGAAGTCGGTTAAGGCTTTTTTGTGTCCGGATCTGTGACATGGTTGACTAGTTCCGTATCCACAGCGCCAGGAGAGACGACTGTGACTCTGACATGGCTTTTAGCCGCCACTTCTTCTTGCCTTAAGGCTTCAGAGATCATCCAGACACCAGCTTTGGTGGCACTGTAGACGCCACCACCAGCATGGACCGCATGAGCGGCGACGGAAGCGATATTGATAAACTGGCCGCTTGACTGCTGGCGCATGATGGGCAAAGCCGCATCAATGCCGTAAAGCACCCCGCGCAAATTGATATCAATCATCTGGTTCCAGTCTGCCACCCGGCCCTTGATAAATTCAGAGTGCGGCATGAGACCAGCGTTATTCATCCAGACATCCAAGCGGCCAAAACTAGACACCGCTTTATCAGCTAAGGCTTTCACCTGATCTAAGTCAGCGACGTCTGTGACCTGATAGACAGCCTGTCCACCGGCTTCAGTAATGTCTTGAACGATTTCTTGAAGACGCGCTTCTCTTCTAGCAGCTAAGACCAGTTTGTTTCCTTTAGAAGCCAGCAGCTTAGCTGTGGCTTCTCCGATACCCGATGAGGCACCGGTAATGACGATGACTTTTGACATAGAATCTCCATTTGATATTTTTGTATATGACAATAAGACTAATTAGTCCCAGATTTCTTTAGCCAGTGTGAAAGCTGACCAGGCCTTTGGCCAACCAGCATAAAAAGCCAGTTGGGTAATCAAAGCGACGATTTCAGTTTTCGTGACGCCGTTTTTCTTGGCTAATGCCATATGATCTTTTAATTGTGGAAAAAGGCCCAAAGACATTAAGCTGGACACCGTGGTCATACTGCGGTCATGACGGCTTAACTCGTCTTCCTTATCCCAGACTTGGCCAAAAAGAACATCATCATTTAATTTGGCAAATTGCGGTGCGAAATCGCCTAAGCGATCTTGACCAGCGGTTTGTTTTTCTGCCATTAGTTTTCCTCCAAACGGTTATAGTCTTCATCGGAAACAGCTTCCAACCATTCTGGATGGCCGGCTGTGATTGCGATGTGACTGAGCCAACTGTCTTTCGTTGCACCATGCCAATGTTTGACACCATCATGAGTCACAACGACATCACCGGGCTTTAACAAGCGGGCTGGATGGCCAGCTTCCTGGTACCAGCCTGTACCGCCAGTAACCAAAAGAATCTGGAAACCATCATGATGAATATGCCAATGATTACGCGTACCTGGTTCAAAAGTAACGACACCCACACCAACGTTTACGTCCGGGTCATTAACCAAGCCTTCCAGATAGCTTTGCCCCGTGAAATACTTAGCAAAAGCTTCATTCTTATCGCCAAGCGGAAAAATCACGCCTTGGCTGACAGCTTCATTTTCAACCATTGAAATCTCCCTCTAATATTTTGTTTCTGAATCTTTTCCCTTAGTCCACGTGCCGAACTAGGCTGTGGATACGTTCAACAGCGGCTGGGTCACGGTGGTCAAAGAACTGAGACTCTTTTTTATCTAAGGCAGCGATCTGAGTCAGCTCGTCATCCGTGAGCTTAAAGTCCAGGCTGTTGAAGTTTTCAGCCATACGAGCCTGATGCGTGGACTTGGCTAAAGCAATGACGCCGCGCTGAGTCAGCCAGCGCAAGATCACTTGGCCCACCGACTTGTTGTACTTAGCACCGATTTCAGACAAGACCGGGTTGGTAAAGATCTCATGCTTGCCTTCGGCAAAAGGCGCCCAGGCTTCCGGCTGGATGTTGTGATCTTCTAAGAAGGCCACCGCGTCTTTTTGCTGGGTCCAAGGACTGGTCTCAATCTGGTTCACGGCTGGGGTGACGTCGTTATAGAGCATCAAGTCCATGACACGGTCGGAATCAAAGTTGGACACGCCAATGGATTTGACCTTGCCTTCTTTTTTTAGATCTTCCATGGCCCGCCAAGAACCATAGACATCGCCATAAGGCTGGTGGATTAAATACAGGTCCAGGTAGTCTAACTGCAGCTTTTTAAGCGAAGTCTCAAAAGCCTTCTTCGTGGCGTCATAACCTGTATCAGAGACCCAGAGCTTAGTCGTGATAAACAGCTCATCACGAGAAACACCAGACTCCTTGATGCCTTTGCCAACCGCTTCTTCGTTGCCGTAGGAAGCCGCTGTATCAATCAAGCGGTAGCCGCTACTAATGGCATCAACCACGGCCTGGGCCGCTTGTTTTGGATCCGGGATCTGAAAGACCCCAAAACCAAGTACAGGCAGTTTGTTGCCATCATTTAATGTTTTAAATTCCATTATGAATAACTCCTTTTTTAACTTACCCATTCAGTAAACACCTTAAAGTCCACTTCAAGTCAAGGGGAAAAAGAAAAAAAGAGAATCTGGGAGAGAAAAATTAAAAAATCCTCGGTACAAAGATAATAATTAACACAATCATCAGCAGAATCCAAATGATCAGGCCGATCGGGTTCTGCGGGTTAATTGTCAAACCAATGCCGATTTGTTTCGGCACAAATATTGGCGCGTTTTTATTGATGGGACCTGGATAGATAAAACGGTAAAGTACCCAAGAAGCAATCATGACAAACATGACCAGTACGAAAAGTAGCGCGTTTATCAAATGAGAATTCCAAATATTGTGCACCTTAAATAAATTGAACGATACAGGAATGACAATCAAAAGCAGGGTCACAGTCAGTAACGAAAATTCCAGCTTTCTAATTTTCCTTTGACGACGAAGTTCTTGTGCATCTTCTTTGACTTTTTTCAAAATACCCACATCTCCTTTAATTAATAAATCCAGAGACAGATCATAGGCCCGACTCAATTCAATCAGAACATCCAAATCGGGATAATTTTTGCCCCTCTCCCAGTTCGAAACGGCCTGGCGATTAACGTGGAGCAGTTGAGCTACTTGTTCTTGAGTCATCCCCAGCTCTTTTCTTTTCTTAGAAATAAGTTCGCTAAAGGCCACGATTTTCTCCTTCAACATAAGCATAACGAGATTGGCCAACTTTACCTAGCAAGTATTTATTGCGTCCAGATATATCTGATTTTTTTAAATGCGGTAATAAAATTTTTTAGCATAATGTGCAGCAATTCATCCAAACACTTTTCACGGAATTTTTAATGGCGTGAATGAGCATACCAGACGCCATGAAAAAACTTTTTTCAGTTCACAGTGTGATCAATGTGGCAAAAAAATTTAAAATGTGGCAAAAGTGGCAAAAAATCAGAGAAAAATAGGGAAACATAGAGAAGGCTGGAATCCTTGCCATGACTGCGTTTAGACGCAAAAAAGCTCCCTACCAGCTTTTACTGGCAAGGGGCCTAAATGGAGTAGATGGGAGTCGAACCTGAAACGCTCTATCCCTTGTCCTGCAAGGCTTTAGAAATTCAAGGCTTTCCGGTATTACTTTTAATATTACTTTCGTTAACGAAATTAGCAAAAATACTAGCCGTTTCTTTCTTCTGCTGATTCGTCACTTCTGCATAAATCTGTAAGGTGGTATGCACATCACGATGGCCAAGCTGGTACTGGAGTTGCTTGATATCCATGCCTGACTGCACCGCTAAGGTCGCATAAGTATGCCGAAAGCCATGAATAATGATCGGCGGTAAATCAGCCGCTTTAGCCACTGCCCGACACCATTGCCTCGGTTTGCCTAAAGTCACAAAGGAATTAACCGAGCTATTAAAGACAAACTCACACGGGGATGAACCGTAACCAAGCGCCTGATACAGTTCGTGCTGCCTGAGCTTCCATTCAGCCAAAACAGCAATCGTATCATCATCAAGCGTCATTAATCGGTTGCCCGCTTTAGTCTTTGGCGCTTCAGAGATCAGTTCGCCGTTTGTAGTCGTGACTACCGTCTTAGAGATCGACAGTGTTTTATCAGCCAAGTCCACATCTTCCCAGCTTAAAGCCAAGGCCTCGCCTTTTCGCATGCCCGTAAAAGCTAAGAGTCTGAAGAATAAGTATCGGCTATAATGGTCTTTGGAATATAGCTGATAAGCACTGTTTAGAAACCGTCTGAGTTGTTCGACATCATAGAACTTCACAGAGATGCTAGATGGTGCTTTTTTAGCTCTCGGTTTATCCACGTTAGCAAAGGGGTTGTCTTTCACATAGCCATACTGCACAGCCTTTTTATAGACCTGATTCACGATATCTAAAGAGTCGGTATAACCGACTAACTTAGCTGCAAGTCCATTAACAAACTGCTGGGCTTTGATCGGCGTGAGTTCGTCTAGATACATCCCCTTGAAATAAGGTTGAATATGCAGCTTATAGCGCTCTTCAATTTTCTTGTAAGTGGATGGCTTCACATCTTTAGCTTTCATGGTTAGCCATTCTTTAGCAAGCTCATTAAACTTGATTCGCTTAACTTGCTGGCTTTCTAATTGGCCGTTAGCTTCCGCCACTTTATACGCCCGATAGGCGTTTACAGCCTCTTTATTGCTGATATAACCGCTTTTCATGGTTGGCTTGCCATTCAAGACGATTCTAAAATAATAGGACTTCAGTCCGTTTTTCAATGTTTTACTTCTAATTTTCATTGTCATTTATTCAATGGCAGTACACACATCATCAGTCACGAGAGTTTTTAAGAGTTGTCTTTCTCTGATAAGTAAGCCTCATGCAAAGCCCTTGAAATATCATTTTCATCAACTTTATCGCTAATATTGTCTAGCCTTTTCTCTGTTTGTTCTAGGCTTTCGATTATCTTGTGATAATCTTCTTTTTTTTGTAACTCGAATATATCTCTAAAATTTTTTTGTAATTGCTGTTTTGTTTCCAACATAATTTTTTTGAAACTATGGTAATAGCTGACTTCAAAATTTGGTACTCGGCTCCCTATGTAAGTGAAATAATCGCCGTTCTGGTCCTTATCTAAAGATGAATAATGTATATTTTCTGTACCATCGTTCCCTAATCCACAAGATGACATGAATTTAAGAAAACCAATGTAATTACTTGTTATACGCGCCATGTCAAGAAAATATGGTGCAAAAATCCCTAAAGAAAAAATCCGATGCATTTTTCGCGATATATAGGCGTCAAAGGGATTATCACCATTAAATGATTGCATGTCAGATACTTCATCTTTTTTTGACCACCCATACATAGATACTTTAATAACATCTAAGCGTTTGTATGCTTCATCTTTTAATTGGTTTTTAACAAACTGTATAGATTCTGGAGTTTTCAGAAACCTAAAATCATTAATCAAAAAGTAGGTATTTACATCAAATTCGCCGACTAGTCCAAAAATCCCCTCAATATTCCTTTGAATGATTTTTCTTTTTTTAACACTCAAATCTTCAAAAATATAATCAAACTCATGTTCTGAATAATCCGCATACTCATTAAAATCAACATCATTTAGTTTTTCTAAATACATATCAAGACATAGTTTGATCGGCTTGATTAATTCATCAGCGTCAAATAAAAGTTCATACGGCGGTCTATCGAAAATTTGAGATAGTCCTCGAATATATTTGCCATCTACACGATTTTGACCCTTCTCCCAGTTAGAAACAGCTTTGTCAGTCAAAGTTAGAGGCTGGCTATGACCTTCAGCAATATGCAAATCATTAAAGCGCTTAACAAGTTTTCCCTGTGAAATGCCCATTTTATGGCGCAACTTTTCAATTTTTTTTCCTGTAAATGATGGCTCTTTCTCAGACATAACTTCTTCCTTACCTACAGCAATGACATTTTGTGAGACTGTATGTACAGTAACAATTTTATACAGCACTGTAGTTTTATCTATTTATTTAATACTGTACATTATTCATTGTAATCAACATCAGCAAAGACATCAAGCTATGAGGACTACAAAAATCATAAATATGGAGGTCAGAAATGGCAGTACAAACACAATCACTCAACCAGTTAATCAAAAGCAACAAATTAAACTATTTTCAAGTCGCACATCAAGCAGGTATCAATCGGGCTACCTTGTGGGGATGGCTCAAGTTTGAAGATGATATGACAGCAGATCAGAAAAGCAAGGTTCTCACAGCGATTCAGGAGTTAAGCAATGGAAAATGATAGCAAGTTCTTCCCTATTACGTTCAGGCGCAAAGACACCCCCAGATTATTCGGCTTTAACGTTCGCAGCTTTGACACACTGGTCAATCAAGGAAAAATCAAACCGATTGTATTCGGATCACTAAAACTTTATCGCACGGATGAAATGCTGGCGTATCTGGAAAGAAAGCAGGTTAAATAATGAAAAATGAAGATACAAAAAAGCCCGTTAGCGAACGCACCGACCAAAGTAGCAACGCAAACGGACTTAATACATGGGATATCAAAGACGATATCTATACTCATTCTAACTTAAATCAGCATGGTAGCGAACAAGAGCGCCTTTTCAATGATACTGAGTTTGATCTCGTTGATCTAAAAAATATTAATACACATATTTTTGATGGCTGGCTGGATATGTCTGAGTCCTTAAAGAGATTAGCTAATTCGTTGACTTTGGGACGTTTTTACGCTCGACCATCTACTCTAATTGCAGACCAGTTAAATATCTCAGTCAGACGTTTATTCGATGAGATCCACGACTTGCGGGTTAAGTACCATATTCCTGTTGTCAGTTTTACTTATGGCGAATATCGGGGTTTGTTCATTGCACAGAGCTCGCTTGAGGTGGAAGCATATACTCAGCAGGCAAGATCAAGAGAAAACGAAAGTATTGAAGCTAGGGAAGCTGTTGAAAATGGTGTTAAAGAGGGAATTTTAAACAAGATCAAGCGCTTATTCCACGAGGCCAAGCAGCATGATTAACGGTTTAACAGAGACAAATTATAAGGCCTTATATAGGAGCTTAGAGGTGTATCTACATCGGATCAACTTAAGAGCGTTATTCGGACAGCAGTTCTTATCTGCTGAATATGAGTCCTTGCTAGCAAAAGGTTATCCAAAACTGGCAGCTAAGTATTATCGGCAGCTAGAAAATTATGCCGTCATCGAACAACTTGCTCAGCACATAGAATGCCATTCTGGGGATGAGCTGGTAGATATTCGAGCGATTGATCGAGAGGTAAATTAACATGGCAGACTACAAAACAATCGAGTCTAAAGATAAACAGTTCTTTGACAAATATTCCTTAAAAGGGCTGAAAATATTGGCAGAGACCTATCAGCACGCATTGGCAGAATTGAACAATCAAGTTGCTGGCTATCTGAATACACCAGACCAAGACCCTGACTTAATGACCTTGCTGGCCTCATTCTATGAGCTGACTCAAAAGGCAGATACCAGGTAACAATGAAAATTGTCAAGCCACAAATTCAGGCCTTACCGAGCGATGATGAAATCAAGTCATTAGCAGCATCCCCGATTCATGATTCCTTTCATCGCAACATGGACGGTTCGCTGAAAGCCAACGACCTGACCAATGCCAAGCAAATTCTATCTGTGATGCTGCGCCCCTTTGGCCAAACCGTGATTAAATACAATGACTTTGCCGAACAGATCGAAATGGTTTATCCCACAGACTTACAAATCGGTTCATTCACAATTCACACAGGCGCTTTCAATGATGACTTAATAAGTGCTTTAATCTCCTATGCTGATTCACAATTTATCTATCAGATCAGAACTGACCTGGCTTATCAGGCCATTAACGACTTAGCACACGCTAACCATTACAACCCGCTAAAAAACTATCTAAATGAAGCGTTTCATAACTGGGATCAACAAGACCATCTCACAGGCTTTATGACTAAATGGCTAGGCGTGGAACAGACAGACATCAATGTAAGAATGTTTGCTATTTGGCTAGTCGGCGCAGTCACAAAGGTTTTTCAGCCCACAGCTAAATTCGACTTTGTTTTACTTTTGCAGGGTGCTCCTGGCACTGGCAAAACAACCTTCTTCAATAAGTTAGCCGTTCGTCCTGAATGGTATACAGATAATGTCAGCGATTTTAAGGACAAAGACAATCAAGCCATTATGTTAGGTGCTTGGATCGTGAACGATGATGAGATGAAGGCAAGCAAGCATACAGGCTTTGAAGATACGAAGAGTTTTATCACAGAAACAACTTTGCAGTTCAGAGCACCTTATGAAAGAACTTCCCGTAAGTACGCTAAGAACTTTGTTATCGGCATGACGACTAATGACCCGCTACCGTTAAAGGATCGGACTGGTAACCGTAGATACTTTGTTTTACATCCTAACGCTGATAAGCGCACAGCCGATATCACAGACCCTAGTCAAACAGATCAGCTTCATAACGAGATAACACAGCTCTGGGGACAAGCCGTTTCTCTGTATCGTGATGGATATACAATCTTCCCGACCAAAGCCGAAACCAAACAGATCGAAAGTTTGCAAAATGATTATCTGGCAAGCGATGACGTGACAGACAGCTTGGATGATATCTTAGCAGGGACAACAGTCGGTACACACTTCTCGCTAAGAGAATTATTAGAACAGGTTATAGTTCGTACAGATCAGCAATATCTCAAGCCAAAAGAAAGGACAACGATAAGAAATGAAATCAACATGATTATGGCAACTAAACCCGATTGGCAATATGCTAACTGGAAAAATAAACCAGGCTACACAAAAATGAAAGCCTAAGACCGAAAGGTCTTTTTTTATTGTCTGAACTAAAAAAACTAACATTTACCCCCAAAAAACTAACATAAAACGGCTAAAAACTAACACAAAATGCAAAAAACTAACATTGTGAAAACTGCGCAAGCCTTGCTATACAGGCGTTTTTAAGACATTCATGTTAAAATGTTAGTTATTTTTCTCTAAAAGTCTTGAGATAGAAAAAATAAAAAAATAAAAAAATAAAAAGTGATTATAGATAGTTTGGGCAAAAATAGGTAACATACTAACATTTACCCTTCTAATGCCCGTGGTTGCTAGGTTTGTCCGTGTTAGTTGCCATGTTATCTATGTTAGTTTTTGACCCGATATGTTAAAAATACCCTCAGCGGGGATGCGCTAAATATGCAGCACAATGCCTTTATAGTTCCTATCTTGTATCTGTTTGCCTAGCTGATTTAGATCAAACAGATCAAAATGGGCAGCAAAATAAGCCCGCTCATTTCTTAACCGTTTGTTAACAGTAGCCTCTGAACAATGGCAGACTGTGCAGAGTTCTTTGATTGATAAAGTTCTTCTGCGATACTTAGCTTTTAACATAGGGCAGGCCTGAAAGAGATGGTATAACACTCTCAACAGCTCGTCTTGTCTAGCAAACGATTCATAGTCATCAGTGCTTCTACGGGCTTTTAGATAGGCAAAATAAGGGCTGAACGTATCCTTAAAACACCACAAACGCCGACAAGCTAAGAAAAAGTATTGACGACAGACAAGGTCAATGGCTCTGTTTATCGCCTTCTCAGTCAACTTTCATCAAGGTCTTTCTCGGGTTATAGGCAAAAACATGATCGAGTATGCAAACTCTTTGTATAGGCGATTTTTTAACTGCCTCGGCCACTGCTACTACATCCACCAAGGTTAGAGCTTTGATGAATGTTTCCCGTTCAATATTTAGCATGATACAGGTCTGTGTTCGGCCTCGATGGATCATGGCTTGAATATCCTTTAAGGACAAAGCAAGTTTAAAGGTATTCTTGGCTTCAGGACTGGTATATCTTACTGTGAGCAGTGGACAATCTTTTAAAGCCGAAACAATGGCAGCAGCCAACTCACTGCACTGATACACATTCCCATCAGCCAAGAGAAAAGGCCGTTCAGGAAAGGTCTGGCAGTAATGCAGACTCTGGCCAAGAATACGGATCGTTTTAATCACAAACTTATCAATCACTGGCTTAGTCATAAGTCTATTTTAATCTGATAGCAGATTACTATCAAATTGCTAGCGGCCATCCCCATACAGGGCAATAAACAGCCCTGAGAAGCTCTTTCGTCTGTTCGGGTGTATTGACCAGATCGACAGATCGACAGGAAAGCTCTAAAAACGTGAGCAACCGCTGGTGTTTTTCAGCTAAAAACGCAAGCTAGCAGATAGATCGGCTTTGATAATCGGTTGATGGGGGCTAAGGTGTTGTCAAAGAGAGAACGGCGCATAGATGGCGCTTTGTAAAAAATTGCCAAAAAATGAAATTTAGAGGGTCAATCTACTGCAACACAATCTAAAAACGTTGCACACAAACGTTGCACCCTAAAAACAAAAGGTTGCAAAGGTTGCAAGCCGTTATATCAGCGTTATAAAGCCGTTGGATCAGGCTTACATGCTAAGAATTGCTAAGGTTCAATGCTGATAATTCATAAGGTTAAATAATGGTATTTGATGGTCTAGCGCCCTTGCAAACCCTAAGGTTAAATGATGGCAAAGGATGGCCTAAAGGTTGGGAATTGTTATTAAACAGCCTAACAAAACACAACATGAAATCATGGCATTTTAGGGCATAAATGCTAGTAAATGCTAGTCTAAATGCTTGCTTTTGCTAGCCTAAAACCTAACAAAAATAGCTGAAATGTATGCAATAACGAGGCAAAATGACTCTATTTAGGCAGCAAAACCTGCACTTATAAGGGCATAACAGAGCAGTACCCCCTTTCAGTGATGGCCACAGTACCAAATCAGTACCGCAGATAAACAATAGTGATGATCCAATCCACTACCCTCTGACAGGGCAATGGTTCTCTGAGTCGGTAAACAGCCGAGTCAGCTTATCTATATGAGCAAGTCTTAGCCATGATTTGATGACAGGTTTTCAATTCAGTATTTTGCAGTGTGACCAGTCGCAAATCGCTACGCTTGTGAACTCTGAACAATCGTCCTAAAGTAGGACAGCACAAGAATGAGGACACTTTGCCTTGCCTAAGCCGTCGTTTTGACTGATTAGCAGACAACTATCTAAGGTTCTCTGACAGGACTTTTGAACGGGTGGACGTTAGTCACGCCCGATAAGATCATTAATCAACCACCGTCTTATGACGGGACACAGGTTGCTTTGATGATAGGTCCTGTGCAGTGTTGACAGCAGCGGCAGATCAAGCCTATCACACTGCTTACCAAGTAACAGGAAAGTGGTTCTAATCGAGCTAAAACAGCGTAAAAATGGCTTAAAACAGGTCAATAATCGACAGATATCGCCCACTTTGCCACTATTTAATCAGAGCGTGGTCGTCTTTAGGGTTGGAATAAGCACCACATTATCGCTTAAAACGCCCTAAACCCTTGCTATGACTGGCTATAAACCTACACCCAATAGAAAAACGGTTAAAATCGTTCGCTTTATGGCAATTAATTGCAGTTATTTCATAATATTTATGACTTAATCACGAACTAAAACAGTTAAAATAGGCTAGATTCAGGCAAAAATAGGCGAGTTATCCACATCCCCCGTAGGCAAAAAGTTTTAAAAATTTTGCTTTGACACAAGCAAAGGGCAATGTGTGCGCTCTTCCTAATAGCAAGTAGGGGGCGGGGGTCAAAATATATACAGACTAACTTATTTATTTATTAATTCATTTACCTATATCTTTCGTCAGCAATGTGTACAAGCGTGCATGCAAACACGCCCACAACATCCCCATAAAGCAAACAAAAACGCCCATAATGGACGCTTTTTTAGTCTGCTATAAGGTTTACTTAGTCGGTCTGGCTATTTCAGTCACGTCTTTAAAGGTCTTGATATCATCTCTGACCGCTTGCGACAGTGACAAGATCAGACTCAATCGGATAATGGCTTGCTTGCTGCTTAGCTCATCGAGTTTCAGACTGCCGACCATTTTCTCTAGTCGAGTGCTGTACTGAGTGGCTCTATCGAGTAAGTCCCATGCTTCATTTTCAATCATGATTAGCCTTATCTTCTGTGCTGTCAAAAGTATCTTCATTTACTGTGTACGACATCTTTTTATCTCTTTTCTAATTTAGTTAAGAGACTGATGGTGTGTGTAAAGTCATATTCATAACCTCACTTTGCTTAAAAATGATATTACTTTTCGTATTACTTTTGTAAGTAATATCAGGACTTATCCACAACCCTGTAAAACTTAGAAATGCCTCAACCACGGGCTTTATACGCCCTTAGAACATAACACAATGGAGTAGATGGGAGTCGAACCCATGTCCAAATTATTCAATCACATAAACATCTACGCTTATAGTTAACAAGCAAATTCGCCTTAGATCAAGTTGCTAACTTCTAGATAAAAGACTAGTTCGATTCGTTTTCACCAAGTCGGCTCCGAACAGAAACCTTGTCAGCAGATCCACTATCAAGCCGAAAATGTTGCCGTGGACTCAACAAAGGGCTACGCGACTGCGATCAAGCAGCTAATGCGTAAGATGGTTCATTATTTTTTGCAGTTATTTCTGCAGTCTATGACCCGACAAACGGAAACGCCGTCCATGTTTGTAATAACCTGTCGAATTCCGGAACTACCCCGAATGACACATATCTATTATAACATGCCGCTTTTGTCGCTAAGATTGGGGTATCCTGCTTAGCAAACGAGCTGTTCGCTGTTTTTTTTGTTACAATATTAAACGTGCTTTGGCTCCATGGTCAAGTGGCTAAGACGTCGCGTTCTCAGCGCGGAATCATGGGTTCGATCCCCATTGGAGCTACTAATAGGCTTTGTACCAGTTATTGGTATGAAGCCTTTTTTGTACTTAAAAGGCTCTATATCAAGGCTTTCAGCTGTTTCCATAACACTTCATTACGCTACGAATGAATATGTTTGTTCTGCACATTCTGCACACTTTCTGCACACTAAAATATGCTCATAGCCTTCGCATCATCTTCTTTTCTTTTTGATTCCAAGAGGTGAGAATAAACTTTTTCTGTAATCATTAAATTCGCATGCCCTAATCTTTTGCTTACATACTGCATCGAAACACCATTTGCTAAAAGCAAGCTTGCATGAGTATGCCTTAAACCGTGGATAGTCACTGATTTTATGTTCAATTTATCGCACAAAATCTTAAGATGTCGATTCATGGATTGGTTTGTATAGGGAAACAATCTTTGGTCATTAAAATCGTATTTACTTAATTCATCAAACCATACTTTTGGCATTGAAATAGTTCTGTTAGATGTCTCGTTCTTCGGGCCCTTTATTTTGTCAGTCTTTTGTTCAGCTGATTTTGTGATTGAAATGGTTCTCTTTTTATTGTCCATATCATCAGATTGCAGAGCGCTAATCTCTCCAAACCTTGCGCCCGATAGAATACAAGTTAATAGTAGAAAATTGCTTAAAGAGTGGCTTTCGAGACAGTAATCTATCAATTTGTGTGCTTCTTCTTTTTCAAGGAATTTCAGGTCTGATGCTTTGCCTTTGTTGCTGTAGACAAGATTGATCCTCAAATCCACTGGTTCTTTTATTAGTTTATCTGCGTAAGCGTCCTTCAGGCAGGCAGCGATTAAAACTTTTCTTTTGCGAACGGTATTTATAGCATGATCTTTTCCATATAAGTTAATTAATTGTTGAAATTTAATTCTGTTAAAGTCTATCAATAAAGTATCTGGTTCATATTTCTTTAATAACAGATAAGTCGACTTATATGCAGATAGTGTTTGGTTTTCTAGATTTAATTTGTAAGTCTCGTACCATTGCTTAAAATAATCAGAGAAAAGAATACTAGTGGTATTTGTTTCTGATAAATCGTGTTCTCCTGATTCCATCTTGGAAGCCCAGATCACAGCATCATTTTTAAACTTGAATCCGGATTTATTTTTTGTTTTATACTGTCCTTTATCTTTATAGGTGACTCTTACTTGCCAGTAATTGCCACGTTTTTTAATTGAAGCCATGAGAACTCCTTATGTACTGTACCGATAGAGTGAACTATATCTATTATCGGATAGTCTACTATTTGTAAAGAATTTTTTATAAATTAGCGTACTTTTTTAATTAATTTTGCTAAACTAATCAAAGACAGACATTGCTCGTGTTTGTCCATTGTTTAACTCCTTGGCAGATGTTGGCGCATCTTTAAAAACCTAGAGTTGCTGGAATTCGCTTACCAGCTGTCAATCTTAAGACGGAAAAAATAGAATATGGTGGACTAGGACACCTTAAACGCCATCCTACATATTGAGAACGACTATTAATTTAGTCGTTTTATTTTTATGAAAAGAAGATCATTTACTAATTTCATTAGATATAGCGACACATTGCATAGTTTGAGATCTGGACAACGTTTTTTTGAAGATACTTTTCTGAATCAAACGATTACTTATTTTTACAAGGACAAAATTGGTAACGACCGAGCGCTTGCAGTTAAATTTAAAGAAAATCAATTCATGCACCTACTAGGATTGAAATATTCAAAGGGAGCACAATCTTTTTGGAATGATCTAAAAAAATGCAATTTAGATTTTAGTGAGTTAACGCCGGTTCATGGCAACATTGATATTTTAAAGAATAAGATTCATATGTTAGATTTTTTGCCTGAAGTTGTTTCCTTGCAATGTCGAATTGTTTATCAATATCATACATACCGTTTAGTTGCGGATTATTTAATTAGATCTGACAAAGAGACGTTGGCTATTGCCACCAAAGCTTTCGATGGATCTAACCAAATTATGGAGTCGTTATTAGATATTTCATCGACCAGAAAAACGGGCTTTCAAATTAAACGTGGCTTTGATATTAACCGAATTATCTTTTTGAACAACAAAACAGGCCTAATTAAAATTGTTCAATAGCTCACCTTTTAACGTGATTACGGCTTGCTGCACGTATGTACGCCACGAAAGGTGGCTAAAGTTAGTTTTGAAAATAAGTATGCCGAGCACGCCAATCTAACAATTTGATATTGACCCAAAAAGCATAAATTCCAAATGTACAAATTGATAGCAGAAGCCATTTGATCCACATTCCAAACAATTCGACTGCTGAACCATCAAACTGTTGCCTGTGTCCCTCGATAACCGTATGTTTAGCTTGCCAACCGTAAATCATTGTAATAGCCCATGGATAACATATTCCCAGCGTGCAGGAAGTAACAATGGCACCAAGGATTTTATAGCCAATAAACTGTGCTAGTCCGCCATCAAAAAATGATTTACGTCCGTGCCTTGATTCTAAAGTTTGAGCTTGCTGCATAATTCTCTCTAAATAATTCCCAGCGGATTAACGTGGACGTAGCACGTATCCCTGCTACACAAAGTGGCTAGCAACTATAAGCCAAGTAGTTGCTTTTTCTTAGCATCAAAATCAGCTTGAGTAATTACACCAGAATCAAGCAACTAACAGTAGTATCCCTGCTACTAGTCTCCTTATAATCAATTTATTTTCTTTCTTCATTTTTTCTCTCACAAACGGATTAACGTGACGATGCACAGTGCTTATCCCAAATCTTGTGCTATATAAATTAACCTACCAATTATTTTGATACTAACGTCTTCGTCATTTCGATAAGAAAATGGTTTATTTGCGGGATTAAAACTATCTGGCTGGTCTAGTTGATTTGCTACTCCGTTTTTCCGGATCAGACATCAATAAGAAAATAAGAATAGAATTTAGCACACTCGCGTATAGATAAAGGATATTCCCTACTAATTTGTCACCCATATCATTATCAGATATAGCAAACCAATGAGCTAAGCGATTCCTAAAATTTAAACCAATTTCTTTATTGTCTTTTTCATAGCGTAACATTTATTGAATGGGCTTGGGCCCATTGTTGGAAAAATGGGCGTTCATCATTGCGAACCCCATAAGCAATGGTTTTCATAAGATATCCTCCTAAGAATCAAAAATCGATCAGCTGCTCGAATAATGGAGCTTATGACCAATTTATTAGTAAGTTTAATCTGGTAATCCCCAGCCTTAATGGCTTAATTTAAGCTAGTTTGAATGGCCGTTTCAATGTGGATTTTGGCAATATCCAAAACTGCGATAGAGAAATCAGTTGGCTGAAGAATCAAAGGAAGCTCTGTACAACCGAGAATCAAACCATCTAATTGATATTGTTGAATTAACCGTTGTGTCATTTTTAGTAATTGTTGCTTAGTTTCTCTTTTAACGACGCCGTTTTCCAATTCATCAACAATTTTTTGATGTAACCAAGTTTGTTCGTCAGGATTTGGCAAAACCACCTTAATACCAGCATCAATAAACGGTTGGCTAAAGAATGTATTTTGCATCGTAAATTTGGTGCCTAAAAGAGCTAAGCGGCTTAAGTGTGAGCTTTGTGCTCGTTTTAAAGCCGTTGTGACAATGCTTAATAATGGTAATGAAGTTTGTTGTTGAATTTGATCAAAGACAATGTGTGGCGTATTGCCACACATTAAACCAAAATCAGCGCCAGCGGCTTGTAACTCATTGACCGCTTTGACTAGATAAGCAACAACGGCGAGATAATCTTTTTGCTCTAGTAAGTCAAACATATGATACATATTAATACTGTTAATAACGATTTCTGGTAGCTGCTTATTGGTTCCTAAGGTTTTTTGGGTTCCCTTGATCACATCTAAATAATAATTAACTGTTGCTTCGGGACCAATTCCGCCAATGATACCTAACTTTTTCATGATCTCTTATCCTCGCCCAAATAGTATTTCAGTCGCCTGACGTCAGTGACCCGTGATTAAACGTAAATCTCACTCACCGAATAAAGGGCAGCTTGACCACTTAACAACGTCCGTGAACCCTGATAGTCACAATATAAGACTCCTGACCGTGGTGAAGCTTGATAGGCCGTTAACTTGTTTTTACCTAAGCGCTTAGCCCAATAAGGCACAATATGACAGTGACCACTGCCACAAACTGGATCTTCTGGTACCGCTAATTTGGGACCAAAGGAGCGGGAAGCACAATCATATTGATCGCTGGCAACTGTCGCATGCTGCAATAAACCATCTAAGTGACTCAATTTATCCATATTGAGATTCAGTTGTTCAATATCAGTGCCATCAGGGAAAACACATAAAAGATCTCTACTTAAATAGGCGGCCTCTGGTTGCGCGCCAAACGCTTGAGTCATTTCTTTAGTGACTGGTACCTGTTTCAAGTCATAAGAAGGAAAGTTCATTTCATATAATTCTCCCTTCTTAGTCACCGTTAAATCACCACTTTTGGTTTTAAAGGTGACGGTATCACCAGTTTCAGGAGCCGCATATTTAAAGACTAAAAAACCGGTTGCTAAAGTCGCATGCCCACATAGATCAATTTCACCACCTGGGGTAAACCACCGTAAATCATAATGAGTAGCATCTTGTTTAACAGCAAAGGCAGTTTCGGATAATTTGTTTTCCATCGCAATATTTTGCATTAATTGGTCGCTGGGATATTTGGGCAAAAACAACACCGCTGCTGGATTTCCTTTAAAAACTTTATCTGTAAAAGCATCAACAACATAACTCTTGGTCATGACTAGACCCTCCTTTTTTACGCGTTCACTAACCAACCCTTACATACATCAACCCATCGTTCGACATCAATGTATTTTTCAAGCTCATCTAGTGATAATTTAACAGCACTGTGATCGTCACCACCACCTGGATAAATGGTTGCAAAACGTTTCAACGACGCGTCTAAAAAAATCTTCACTCCTGGTTTAGTAACAAAGGGGCAAACTCCGCCGGGCGCATGTCCAATTGCATCTTCAACTTGAGCCCCCGGCATCATTCGTGGTCGTTGTCGAAATTCAGTTTTGAACTTGTGATTATCGACTTTCGTGTCTCCAGCCATGACCACCAAAATTGGTTGTTCATTGACTAAAAAAGAAAGTGTTTTGGCAATATGCGCTGGTTCACAGTTCAAAGCCTGGGCAGCTTCTAAAACAGTGGCACTCGATTCATCTAGGTGGGTCACCCGTTCGGCGAGTCCTAGTTGATCAAAATATTGTTTGGCAGTTTGGTAAGACATTTGCTCAACTCCTTGTTATCTTAATAAGATTAATGTATAGTAAATTCAATCATTAGTAAAACAAATAATAGTCATACCAGTATGAAAGGAATTAATATTAATGAAACGCCTCTTAGCTTTGCAGAAAGTCATTGAACTTCGCAGCTTTTCCAAAGCGGCTTTAGCGCTTGGTTATACCCAATCAGCTGTTAGTCATATGGTTGCTGCATTGGAAGATGAGTTTTCAATTAAGTTGCTTTATCGGTCACATGCAGGAATTCAGTTAACTTTAGAGGGCACACAAGTGTACCCTTTAATCCAAAACGCCATTCGCCAATACCAAGCGATGCAAGAAAAGGTGCAGGAAATCAAAGGATTAAGTTCTGGGACCATTAGAATTGGGACAATTTCGAGTATTTCAGCCCATTGGTTACCGGTATTAATTCAAAAATTCCAAGAA
The DNA here is from genome assembly GCF_000241055.1 of Oenococcus kitaharae DSM 17330. Taxonomy (NCBI): domain Bacteria; kingdom Bacillati; phylum Bacillota; class Bacilli; order Lactobacillales; family Lactobacillaceae; genus Oenococcus; species Oenococcus kitaharae. Next base: position 907,487 of record NZ_CM001398.1, on the reverse strand, counting down.
AAATATCCACAAGTTAAGTTCATTTTGCATCAAGGTGACTACACAACTATTCCTGAGTGGGTGAGAACTAATCAAGCTGATTTCGGTTTTATTAGTCCCGATGCCCTACCAAATACCGCAGTTCAATTTGTTAAATCAGGTGCTTTAAGAGCGGTGCTACCCCTTAATCACCCCTTAGCACAAAGAAAATTTGTGACCTTGACTGATCTGGTCTCTGAACCCTTTTTAGAATTAGAAGAGGGTTCTTATAGTGAACCCATATCTGCTTTTAAGGCCGCTAATTTAGATCCACATGTCAAAATTAGAATACATGATGATTATTCTATTCTCTCTATGATTGAATTGGGCTTAGGTGTAAGCATCCTACCCGAACTTGTTTTACAAAAAACAGCGTACCAAGTTGCTATTTTACCAGTCCAACCCGAACTAACCCGAAAGATTGGTATTATTAGTCAAAAATCAGCCATGTTACCCATTGCCAGCCAGTTTTTTATTGACTTTATCATGGAAAATGTTGATATATTACCCTAACAGGATAATAAGCCCCTATTCTCCATGAATAGGGGCTTATAAACTATCTGTGGATCCGTTGAAATGATTGTTCTTCTGGCTGTCTAACTTCTGGGTATTGTTTAACAAAATCTTGTAACTGTTTTTGAGTTCGGTCACTAATTTCTTGCTGCACATCATGCAGTTGGTCTTTTAATGGTGCTTTTGGTTGTGGATTAATTGCTTGCTTAATTTCTTGCTGCAAAACTTGATAAGACTGATTCAGCGCTTTAGCTGATAGCTGTTTTAAATCATGTTCAGGATCTTTTTGTGCTTCCTGTAATCCCAATTGCTTGGTTAAGTCATCACTAAGCTCAATCACTTTGTTACTCACTTGCTGGATCTCACTTAAAGCACTATGGATAACGGCTTTGTCTTTAGCCCAGGTGGCCACATAACCGAGTGAATAGTTACCGGTATTAACGCCAATACTTTGCATCGCCACATAGGCAACAGCTTCGGCTTGCGTTTCCTGATAGGCTCGTGGGTGATCTTTAAAGGCTGATTTTAACCCGTGTAGCTGACTATGTGCATATTCGTGATATAACGTCTTTAGTTTTAGCGCATTATCTGCTTCATCACCGCCAATCACGATTTCATTCGTACTGGGTTGAAAGTACCCCTTGGCACCATTTAGCTTCACTAAAGGCACTTCACTAACTTGAAGATCAGTTTTCTGGTTTAGATAATCCTTGAACGCGATATACAAGCTCGTGACATTCTGATGATCGACCAAATTTTCTTTGACAAAATCACTAGCATTTAAAACTGGTTGACCACTGGTTTGTGAGATATCGAAGACGGGGAGATAGCGATAACCAACAATCGCACGTTCGTCGGTGGTATCAAGCCGCTTTTGATCAGCTGGTGTTAACTTCTTAATAATTGGTGCTGCAATCCGAATGGCTTTAGCACCTTGATTGACGGTGCGGTTAAAATCAGTCTGCCACTGCTTAAAACCCGAGACTTGGGTCGCTTTAGGATTCTGGGCATAGATTAAATTAATATTTCTGGCACTATAATAATGAAACTTGGCCAGCGTATTAAGATACTGTTTGAATTGATCACTATCGGTTAATTCTAGGATTTGTTGTTCAGCTTGGGTAACTAATTGCGCTTTCCAAGATGAAACTGCTGCTTTACTCAGCATGAGCTATCCCTCCTCATCTTCAAAAATATCATTCAGTGTGGGAAGGCTGGTCATTGGAACCGGCGTTGTGCCATAAAGGGCAACATAGCCTTCGGCCAAGCTTTGCCAGGCCACTTGATAATAAGCGCCATTCCCACTGATTTCTGCTAAATACTTGTAGGCGCCATTCACTTCCAAAACTGGTAATTCGCTAGCAATGACTTCTAATTCATTATTCATTTCCTAATCTCCTTTGCTTTTCTAATATCGGCCATTGTTTGGGATGATTTTTTTAACCGTAAAGTGAACCCAAATGGCCGATTTACCAACTGGAACAAGGTATAGGGTGATAGACGATGCCCAATTAAAATGAAAGTGCCATCGAAAATCGTCAGGCTGTAACTTAGCATCAAACAACTTCCCTTTTCGACTTTTGTGACTAGCACTTTGATTGATATTTTACCAAGGGTCTGATGACTCCGTGTCGTTGACCAGTATTCCTCTAACTAGTGCTCATTTTACTTTTTAGCATTCTCATTGCCCCAGTTAAACCAGCTTTGGTAGCGCCGGTTGAACTCCAAAAATCTTCGATAGCTTTCGGTGTATGCAAGACTAGCCAACCCATACCAAGTGATAAAGCAAAAGCGCCAATTCCGTTGCTAACCCAATGGGTAACCCCCCAAACGCATAAAGTCATTGACAAAATTTGTGAGAGCATAGACGCGTTTAGGTAGATTAATTTTTTCCACCAGGTGCCACTATAATCCCATGTCTCGGTTGCGATACTGATTGCTGCAAATGGAATGGTTAAATAAAACCAGGCCATATCCGCCATAAAAATGCACATTTTAAAGAAGAAGAAGACAGTCACAATCGCAAAAAATCCTAATAGGATAAGTGACATAACTGAACCAATGGCCAGTGTACCGGCGATGTTTTTTGAACCCGTAATCATTGAAGCTGTATAGTTGCTGTTCATTGAAAACATAAACTTACCAAGTGGAAACACGATTGCTTTAAGTAAAAAGCCTTGTAAAAAGACCATGACAGGAATGGCAGCGGCTGATTTAAGACTGTCCATCACAATGTTGGCCCAAGTAACATCGGTACTTTCGTCAGCTTCTTTTAGCAAAGTTCCTATAATTCTTCCCAAGACAACCACGACCACTAAGGAAGTCGCGAAGGTAAGGAAGATGCCATACCATTGATCTAAAACGGACTCATGTTGATCAATTTGATCAAAGACAGCGCGACAGCCAGAAGTCATGAAATTCATAACAGCTGTAAAAACACCCTTAAGCCAGTCATTAATTGCTTCTGAAATTTTATCGCCTAAGAAACTTGCTAAAACCGGGTGAAAATCAAGATTTTTCATATTTTGGCCTCCTTTTCTAATCATTAACCCAACATTTTTTTGTGTCTTGCTTTTAAAGCTTGATCCATGCTATCCTGCAGATCTGCTTCTTTGTTCTGATCTTCTTCTTCGCTTTGTTCAACTTGTTGTTGAGCTTTAACTGTCTGATTCCACTTATCTACCTTATTCTTAAAATTCGTTTCTTGGCTGGCTTCTGGTTGGCCTTGATACTCGTTCTGTGACCAGTTAACCAAATGATCGGCGCCTGGAAATAGTTTAAATTGGAATGCTTTTGTCGCTTTGACCGGCCGCGCATTACTAAAGATTAATAAGCTCTGATCTTCGGGCATCCGCATAATTTCATCAGGAGTCATCAAAGAACGGCTCGTGTAGCTGTAACTATCGCTCTTACTGTGGCTGTCTTCCTTGCTATGACTGGTACTCTCACTTCCCGTTTCAACTTTCACGGTCGATTTTCCTAACAGATCACTAAAGTATTTAGCGGTGACATCATTAGCGGCATTTAAACATATTTTAACGGCGTGATTCCCTAAGATACTCTCGGCCTTATCCTTGCCATACAAGGCTTGTAATTGAGTTAAGGTCTGACAAATCGTCGTCACGCCAATGCCATAGCCGCGACACGTTGCTAGGAACTCTTCATACTTCGGAAACTTGCCTAAATTAACAAATTCATCAAGGATAAAGTCGACTTGATGGGGTAATTTAGCGTGATGATCAGCGGCTAGTTTATATAACTCATCAAATAATTGTGAGAAAAACAGATTGATGAAGCTTTCATAAGTACTATCCATAACGGGAATAATCACATACAGGACAGCTTTGGCTTTGCCAATTTCTTTTAAATCAAAATCCGAAAAGCTGGTAAAATCGGCCACTTCTTGATCGACAAACTTCGAAATGGTTGCCAGCAAACTCTCAATAATACTGGCTTTCATTTCCCCTTTGGCCTTTTTGAAACCTAATTCATAAGCGCGTCTCGCTGAATCAGACATGGTTAGATCAAGAAACAAGCTATCTAACGGACTATCTGTGCCTTTCTCCTCGGCTTCCACATCATTTTCTTGCAAGACTTGCGTTACACCCGCCAAATTCCTTTGTTCTGGCGACCGGTGATTCATGACAAACAGGATTAGCGCCTTCAAAAGTTGACGTTGAGTACTGAACCAAACATCTTTCTTACCTTCGGCGTTTTCACTCTGGACGATCTTGGTTGCGACGGTTTCGGCTTGAATATCCCGTTGAATATAATCAAAGGGATTGTAGCGGTCACTGTGCGCCATGTTGGCAAAGTTGACGACATGCACTTGATAACCTTGGGCTAACTTAACCCCGGCCGTTTTTTCGTATAATTCACCCTTCGGATCGGTGACGACAATACTGTTCTCCGTTTCATTAAACAGGTTGGTAATGACGACTGATTGGGTCTTATACGAACCGGGACCCCCGACCACAAAAATATTCCGGTTGGGTTTGGTTGAGTTATTCTGATAAACAACCTGCTTATCCACGATTCCTAAAATTGTGCCATTCATGTTAATCTACCCCCTTCGATGATTTCTCACGGTCGACTAATGATTTGAGAACTGCTGCCTGGGTATGGTTGTTAAACGCCGTTGTCAGGTCTTTAGTATTGAGACTAAAGTAATGGTCACTCAATTCTTTTAAATCCCCCCAGGTGGCGCTCCCATGGGTCTCTGTATCGGCTGTTTTCCAAGCTTTGTGCTTACTGTTTCGCTTCAAGACAAAGTAGATGGTGCACAGGACTACGGCTACACTGACAATCATTAATACCGGATTCTTTTGGCCTAAATACAAGTTGTAATAGTGCCAAGGGTGTAAGACTAATTGTTTTAATACGGTTGGCATATGATCGGCAAAAGTTAGTTTATAGCGCGACAAGGCCATGACAGAGCCAGCTAAAATCTCCGCTAAATACAAGCCAATGATTAGCGTTAGTAGATACGGCCAACTGGCTTTAACGGCATTTAAGAGTTTACTTTTCATCTAATCACCTACTATCTGTTTAATTCTTTGTTGGTTAGTACCGGTATACCGTTGCTTGCCATGGATCAAGGTTGGGACCGACGTTAGTTGATATTTCTGAATATACTGGCGATTCTTTGGCTGATTCATATTAATAAAAACGATGTTGTGACTAATGACGTTATGCCAATAAATCTGATGGAAAATAGCTTGGCAATCCGGGCAATCATCGCGATAGAAGAACAACACTTTTTTAGGGTGCTTAGCTAACGTCACGACTAGTCGCTGTTTTTCCACGTGATTCACGTATTGATGACTAGCAAAATCACTAACGGCTAAAAACACCACGATCACCGCTAGGACTTTGCCAACCCGTTTAATTAAGGTCACTGGCTTTAAAGCTACTGCCTAAATTTTGTACCGCGGTGATTCGATCCGTGGTGGTATCGAAGGTCACCTGGTAAAGGACCGTCGCCTTTTGCCAGTCGTTGTTACCACTCTTGCTTTCATAACTGACGACGGCCAAACCCTGCATGTTTTGCCCCTGCTTACTTTGCGTATACAGGTTCAGTTGGTTTAACTTGGCTGAAGCACTATTACTATCGCCATAAGTTCCTTTATTGGAAAAGTATTGCTGGTACAATTTGTCGGAAATCAAATCTTTAACGCCATCTTGACGCTGACCGTAGGTCTTGGGCTTAAAGTTATTCATGGCATCAAAGAACTTGGTGACCACCGTATTAAAACTAAGTTCAGCCGGACTTTTGTCCTTATTATTTTGGTAGGTCTTATAACTGCCAATTTGGGTGCTCAATAACCGCTTTTGCTGCTTGCTTTTAGCCAATTGCTGGCTAACTTGTCGCTTCTGTTGCTGTAAGCGACTAATCTGCCCTTGCGCCTGTTTCACTTGGCTATGTTGATAGGCATTCGCCCCTAATGACATAACTAAGATCAAACTACCTACTGCGACACTTAAAACCACGCTACGCTTCATTTGTTTGTCCCTCCTTACTTCTTGATTGGCCGGGCTAACGTTACATCGCTACCGTTCAATAAACTATAAAAAGCGGTGCCAAATGTGCTTTCGTTAACCTTGTTGCCTACACCACCTTGCTCAATGATTTTGGTGGCTTTGCCTTGCCATTTGCCTAGCAGAATGGCGGTGTGACCGTTGTTGCCCGCACCGGCGCCTTGATTAACGATGACAATATCGCCGGCTTTCGCGTCATTTTTACTGATCTGTTTCAGATATTGATGGCTGCCTTTGGCGTCACTGGCCATCGTACCGGTAAACCAACCCATGTTGGCGGGTACCTTGTAACCAGCCTTATTCAGGGCTAACCAGACAAAGCCGGAACAATCTGTGCCACCGGTTTTATTAGGATTCTTTAAATCGCTACCTAAATCGGGGCTAGGGTGGGTTTGAACATAGTAGAAATCACCTTTCATACTTTCCGCATTTTTAACAATACTACCGCCGGAATAGCTCGGGTCGCTATCGCAACCTAACTCGGTTAGATCGCCGGAACTCGCATTGTCTAAGGTGTTTCCGGCCACTGGATCACTCGCACCCAACACGGAATACCAGTGATCGGCATATCCGTATCTTTGGCTTAAATACCATTGTTCCGAGTTCTTGCTCATGCCTTCATAATCCATTAACCAGGCTTTGGTCGCTTTATGCACGTCCGTGTACTTAAAAATCTGTTTATTTGATGCATAGTAACTACTGTTTAATTCTTGGTCGAGATAATCCAACTGCACCCCGAGATTGGTCGCTGATTTGTTTTCTTTGTGGGCCAAGTCTTCCAGTTTATCTTTTCGACCACCCAACCACTGGGCTAAGCCCATGGCCCCAGAGCTTGAATTGACGGACTTAGGATCAAGGCGACTTTCTAGTTGTAAGACCCCCAAGATACCGGCTGCCGCTTGTGGCGTTGCACCATACTTCTGTTTCCAGTGCGCATAGATATTTTGAGCATTTTCCGTCATGCTCTTACTATCTAATTGCGTTTCTGTAGTGGTTGAGTTATCACAACTGTTTTCTTGTAACTGGCCAGTGATAGCTGCAATCAATAAAACGATAAGCAGAATGGTGCCGCCCACAACATAAGCAATTAACTTCCACTTCTTTTTCTCATATTGAAACGACAATACCTGCATTTAATCACCCACTTTGTGCTTGGCTTGATCGATCTGTTTTTGCGCGGCCGCTTGGTCGCTTTGCACATTCTTTAAATCTGCCTTCGCCGAATCCACCTTCTTGTCTTTGTCCTTATCTTTACTGCCGTCAATCTTGTTGGCGTCATCTAATTTCTTTTGCGCGTCGCTAACTGCCTTTTTAGCTGAATTGAGGCTTAACAATGCTTTTAAATACTTAGCTTTAGGACTGTTCACGCCGGCTAACTTGGTTTGGACGGTCTGGGCGTCTTGCGTATCGTTATGCGCTAGAAAGGCTTGGCCCATTCTCAATAAAACATCAGCATTAGTAGTAAAGGATAATTGGTTGTTGAGCGTACTGGTGTCGTAGTTAACGATGGCCTTTTCTAACGATAATTGGTCTTTTTGCTTACTCGTTGCATTGCTTGGTAATTCCCACTTGGTAACTTGTTCACTATCCTTGTTGGCATAAGCCGCATTGATAACCTTGTTTAACTGACTTGGGTCAAGCTTTAAGGCTTGCTGGTACTGACCATGTTCTAGAAAGACGCTGACTTGCTTAGTTGAAGGATAGCCGGCCCGTTTCATGGCTTTTTGGGCTTCTGACCACTTCTGATCATTTAAAGCAGTCTGAATTTGACCGCTATATTTTAATCGCGTGACCTGGGCTTGGTTCTGGTTAGCTAAGCTTTGATACTTTCGTTCGTCACTTTTATGGACTAAGCCGACGGCCAAAACGGCCACAATCGCCACCCCGGCCATACTCAACCAAAATCGTTGCTTATTTTTCTGCCGATCCTGTTCAACTGCTTGCCATTCGTGATAGCTCACAAAATCCTCAATGCCATTCACCACTTCTTTGAGTTCAGTGATTGAAACAGCTTTGGCTACCTGCAGTAAGTAATCGTCATCGTGCTTGGCCACTATCTCCTGGGGATCATTTAAAAGTCGTTCATAGGGCGTCCCCGTCAAGCAAAACAGAACCAGCGCTTTGTATTTAGCTAAATTGCTATGCTTATCATCAAAGGGCATGAGTTCGTTAGCCCGGTAGGCATACCAGACATGCTGCATAGGAAAATACCACAGATTAGCTGGGTTTAAGGCAACGTGATACTGGCTATCGTTAACCACATTTTGCGCCATGATTTCCTTGGCAATTGCTGACCGGATTGCTTTATTTTCATGTGGTAATTCCTTTAATGATCTGACCTTATCCGGCAAGGTATAAGTTAAAACAACCTTCTGGTCTTGTTCAACCACGTTAACTAACTGCAAGAAATTTGGATCAGGCTGTTTCAATTCATTAAGTTCACTTAGTTGGTCATAACGAAATTGATTGTGATTGAGCTCCAAAATCAATTTGTTTGCTTGCCGTTTGAAGGTTCCAACTTCAATATTGAATAGTTGTCGATTGGACTTACTCATTTAAAGTGCCTCCTTCCTCTGCCGTCGTGGCTAAGGCATCAATCTCGCTTGGGGTCAGAATCGCGCGCTTTTGATAATCTGGTTGGGTAGTTGTTTCCCGCTGATACTTCTTTTCATAGGCCTCGGGGTCAATGAGCCGGAGTTCTTCTTCGGTCAACTCGACTTTCATAAAGGCACGTTGGCTACCATAAATCATCAGGGCTTCACCTTGCCTACGGCGTTCTAGTAACTTCTTTTCCTTATCTGAAAAGGTCATGCGTAATTTGGTAATCACATCATCAACGCCTTTGCCGTCTAGCCCGAAAAAGACTTTCGTATAGGAATTACCGATAATAGCTTCCCCGATGTTTTGTCCAGTATCAGTGGTCCCTTCAATCACATCTTGGATTTGTTGGGTGCCAGCAATCGCTCCAGCATTGTACTTTCTAAAGCGCTTGTACGCTTGATGGAAAAAAGTGGCGGCGGCTTTGTGCAGGGTTAAAAAGTGAAATTCGTCAACAAACAATTTCTTGCGACTGTGGCGATCTTTGGTAATTTCGTCCCATAAGTATTGAAAGGTGTTCAGATAGGCAGCTGATTGGACTTCCTGTTCACTTTGCAGCGGTTTGAGATCAAAGGAAATAATCTTGCCCTTGAGGTTAACGTTGGTATGGCCGTCAAATAGGCTGTTAGAGCCATGGGTATAACTGCCTAAAATGTAGTAGAAGTCTTTGACCCGATTAAATTTGTCTTCGTCTTTATCAGCCAGTTTCTCCAACTCGTCATAAACATTGGATAAGGTCGGCCACTGATCGTCTTTAATCTCTTTTAAGCGGCTGTATTTCAAAACACCACTGTTGATATAAGCTTGCTTGACCACGTCGTCTAAGATTGCCAGTTCAACTTGGGTGATCCCGGTTTTGAGGACTTCAAAGAACCCCTTTAATCGCTGAATTTTATCTTTAACCAGTTCATCAAGGTTTGTGACCGCTTCATCAGCGCTTAGGATTTCTTCGGAAAAAATTTGTAGTGGGTTAATTTTGTACTTAGCATTAGAAGTTAGGTGCAAGACTGCGCCATCTAAGGCTTCGACAATCTTGGTATATTCATTTTCTGGATCAATGATATAAATTTGGTAGTCTTGAATGGCATAGCGTAAGATCTTTTGAATCATATAGGTCGTCTTGCCAACCCCAGATGTCCCAATGACCACCATGTTTTGGTTCAATGTCTTATTTCTATCAAGCATATCAACGGCAATCAATGAGTTTGTATCTTTATTGACACCCTCAATATCGCTTCGTGGCTTTAAGTCCAAAATCTCGGCGTCATCAAACGGAAACATGCTGCTAGCAACTTCGGTATTGCTCTCTTTATAGGTATAATCTCCCATGAGATTTTCATTAATCGGCATGGTTGACCAAAAAGCTTGAAAGGTTGCTTTAACGGGCACTAAAGGCTTCATTTGTAGTTTAATCAACGTATTCTTAACGTTTTCGGTTAAGTCGTCTAGTTCTGCTAAACTGTTGGCCCGCAGATAAACCAGCATATGTTGATAGACAAATGTGGTAGAATTGTCGAGGTATTTATCTAGTTGCATGTTGGCTGAATCAACATAATTTTGCAGAATCTTCTTTTTATACGGGTCGAACGTATTTAACTTCTGCGCTTCCTTATTTTGAATCGTCTTCTTGTAATAGGTAATCATTGAATTGTTACTGGCGCTGTCGATATATTGCACAATATCGATAACGCCTTTTTTSCGCTTYAATTCTGAYARCCAGTTGCCATACACCCGYTTKGGATARTCAGCRATCGCTAACACCCGAATAAAATTCTCGCCCGACTGGACGTAGGTGGGGTACTGTTCCCAGCTGAACGGAAATAGTGAATGCAAACTGTCGCGATCAATCAGCTTGGTAAAATCCTCAGCCTCCGGTTTGAGCTTACTACCCGTTTGGTCGCTGTTGCCTTGGTTATGCTCTTTTTTAGTTGGCATAAATAAATCAATGACCTTATCACCAAAACTCATACTGTTGCCCCCTATCCATTAAAATTGATCAAGTTCTTTAAAATCTCTTGGACTTCTTGACTGGTCAAAACTTTGGCCGTCACATCAAAATCCGTTAACGCATTTTCAATGTCTCGTTTAACCTGTTCGATCTTTTCGTCTAAATGAGTGACGGCTAAGTTTAAGCTTTTAACGCTCTTGTCTTTAATCGGTACCTTAACGATTAGCAGATGTTGCTTAGTTGTCATGTTTTTGGATTCCTGGACTTTAGTAAAGTGATCCAAGTAACTGGCTATGAGCTTGATTTTGAACTGTTGCTCGGGGTGATCTTTTTGTAAAGCGAGATACCGCCGTTTGAGACCATTGAGATAAGCTGTCATATTGACGGGAATTGTCGGCTCTAAGAACTGTAAGGTGTCATCAACCCCTTCACCTAACGTACTCATCAGAAAAGCGCCATAGTCCTCAAAGACGTCTTGCTGTTCGGTTTCATTAAGTAGATCCAGGTTGATCCCACTAACTTCCAAAATGCCAACGAGATTACCCGTTTTGGTAACTTCGTAGTTACCATACATACCCACCACCAAGCTCATGTCATCAATGGTTTCTTTGCCACCATTGATTTTGGGCGGTTGGTAATCCCAATCTAGCCTGGCTGATTTATTGGCGGTTTTGTTCTTCTTCAAACGCATTTAGTTCACCTCGCTTCTTCGGTTTTAAATAAAACAGTTTCTGACCATTGGCATAGCGGCGTTTCAGCTTAAAGTTATCCCGCACTTTAATATTCTTCCGCGCCGCAACTGGCCGAATTGTTAAAATAGCCATGACAATCGTCATGGCTAAGACAACAATCACTATTTTCATCAGGACTAAGATCAGACCATAGGGTGGGATTGCAATAAAAATTAAGCCCACTAGGCCCGCCAGTCCCGCTACGCCAAAATCCTTCAAGGTGTAGTCTTTCCAGATCCCGTAGTCTTTATCCACGTTTTCTGGGAAGATAAATTCTTTTCCTTTCTTCATTTGGCAGGCTCCTTTTTAAATTAAGTGAATAGGCTGTAAACCCAAGGTAATAGCCAGATAATGGCCGCCGCTAAGGCCACTAAACCAGCMACMCGKCCAACCGCGTGATAAACTTCTGATTTCTCTCGCGGATCGTCTGCGTCAGGCATTCTTTTGATAATAATAAATAGCGCGACACAAATCCCAACTAAAACGACCAAGCCAGTTAAAATACCTTGAATCGTCTTACCAGCGCTGGTTAGCTTGCTTTTAACTTCGCCACCGTCCGCCGCCAAAACAACCTGGGCGTTCATCAAGCCCAAATAAATCGCAGTAGCTCCAGTAGTTGCTAACACTTTTACTTTGTTTAAGATCATGTCATTCTTCCTTTCCTTCATCTTTTTGTGACCGCAATGGAACTTTTTCTGCTTGCGTTTTCCCGGATTCGCGTTGGTAGAACTTAGTCAATTGTTCCTCAGCTAATTGCTGACTAGGCAGCGGATCAGAAACTAGTTGCAAACTGCCGCTTTGGCTATTGGCTAAGTAATATTCTTTTTCCGGATGACCCAGTTCTTGGGTTTCTAACACATGCAAGTGATGTTCGTATCGACCTAAAGCGTTATCGACTTCTAAACCATAGAAGCCTAAAAAGCCTTCTAAAAAGCTTTCACCAAAAAAGGTCATTTCATTTTTGATCTGCTTATATTGATGAGTCGGTTTATCACTTACCAATTTTTCGGCCTTTTTAGCATTTTGACTGTCTTGGTGGCGATTAAACCAACCACTAAGCTTTAACGGCTCAGTCTTCAACTGGCGTTTAACGGTCTTCTTGATCATGGCTTGCCGGACTTTATCAATTGGCAATCCATCACTTTCCAAACGCATTTGTAATGCTTTTCGGTCAGATAAATCTTGGTCATCATCCACCACAATCGCCTTTTGGTCATCATGAACGAGCTTGCCGTTAATGCCTTGCCAATTTTCAATCTGAATCATATCAATTCCTTTCATAAATTAAACACGAACATATGTTCGTGTTTAAACTAACATAAAAAGCTGTTTTGTACACAGCTTTTAAAAAAACGTATATAAAAACCAGCTTGGAATTAAATCAAGCTGGTCTATCTAAACGTTTGAACTATTGTTTTTTTCCAGTTCTCAGCTGGTCGTGGTTGGTGATAGCAATCATTCGAATACGCTTTTTCTTCTCGACTTTGTAGTAAACAACCAAAAGATCATCGAGAATATGGTATTCATGAAAACCCGTCCAGGGTCGATCAGTTAAAATGTGATCCCGATAGCTGTCCGGCAAAGAGCCTTGATCCTCTAAAATATCAATACTATCTAGAATTTCCTCGCGCACTTCTTTATTTCTTTTATCTCCATAGGGCGTCAGCTTATTTAAACTGCTCATCTGCTTATCGAAATGGTCTTCGATTTTGATCTCATACATCGGTCAAGCCCAACGCTGGCGCCTTTGTTCTTTAGTTAAATTTAAAGCATCATCTTGGATCAGCCCCAACTCTTCAGCCTGAGCTTTGACCATAGCTTTTTCTAATTGAGGATCAACCTCTTTTTTTTGTACGAGAAAAGGCAAGCCGCCATTGATAATAACCTGATGATAATAGATGTTAATCGCCGTTGAGGCATCAATTCCCAGACTTTTAAAGATGGCATTAGCCTGTTCTTTAACTTCACTTTCAACTCTAGCTTGAACGACTTTTTTTTGTTTTGTTACTGGCATAAAGCCTCCTATTCACCTGTTATTATAATACATATACTAACTAATATAATACATATGCCAACTAATACATGCTTAACCTCTAAAAAGTGGACCCGGATAATGTCGGTTTTTCGTTTGGTGTTGCCGTTTCTTTTTAGTCATTTCCCATTCAATCTCTTTAAGGCCATGCAACCGTTTCTTTCTTAGATAATCCGAATTTTTTGCATATAAGATGGTCATTAAGGCGTCATCTAAAATACTAATCAGATAGTTTTTAGGACTAGTTGGATAGTAATTAATGGCCTGATAGTTCTTGACTTGTTCTTGTTTATATTGATCGAACCGGGTCGTTTGTTGCTTGAGTCGGGTTTGGACGGCTTCAATTTGTTCGTGATCTAGTTGCGGGTCTTGGCTGCATTCACCTAAAAATAGTTGTCGGGTGCCATCATGTTGTAGGACGCGCTGTAGCCGATGATCCTTCACATCTTTTAATTCGATCGTGCCTAACAAGTAATTCAAGCCCGCCTGGTGCTGTTGTCTAGTAAAGACCACGGGTGGCTGGTGTTGTAATTGTCTAAGATCGTTCACATTTAATGGTTTTAATTCTGGATCATAGTAAACCACAGCCGTATAGAGCTGCTCTTTGTCAATCGTAGCTAGCTTATCTAGGTCACTATCCGGAAAAGCTGTCATTAAAATACTATTGTATTGAGTCTGGACAACAGCTTTAATCTCGTTAATAACCCGTAAGTCTTTTAAACCCTTAGAAATTAATTCAAGCTCATTAGGCTGATAATTGACTAGAACTCCACGATAGGTCTTTTCTAGATCGGCCAACTGTTGCCCGTGTTTTGCCAAAACCGCAGTTAACTGCTTTTTAATCTCCTTGGCCTGTTGGCTAACTAACTGCCAACTACTATATGGTCGTTTGGTAAAGCTTAATAACTGTTGGGTCAATAAATCACTCCGAATATCTGCTAAACGTTCTGTTAACTCGTTGTCTTTAAAAATGGTTTGCTCACTATTAGTTTCTTTAATTAATTCACGTCGCTCGGCTGCGGTGGTTCGTTTAAAATTAACTCCCGGATATAACTTTTTAACTGCCCGATCAACCACTTGATTTAATAATTGATTGGCCTGGTTTAATGACATACTTTGTTGGTCAATAGTAAGCAACTGATTCGTTATATCAACACCGACAGCATGTTTAATCAAGAGGCTATTTTTCCAATTGAATAGCATGCGAGCTTTATCATCTAGGTGTTCCAAATCAACATAGGTTTTCAGCTGTTGGCTTAGATCACGAATCGTGTGTTTTTCCGAGAATGATAGCCCATCAGTCAAAGCATCAAAGTGTTCGTGATTTCTAATCTTCTCAGTAAGGTTATGGTATTTAGCTTGTGCCCGTTTTTGATCTTGAACTTGCTGGTTAAATGCCCTTCTTTCTTGTCGCTTACTATTGATGCCTATATGTTGGGTTGGCACGGCATCAATCCCTTGACCTGCGAACGATTTTTCGCTAATTCGGTCGGGCAAGTTTTTTTGTGCTAAAACTTGATTAACACTAGTTGCCCAGTTATGGCGCCATTCGTCAATTTTCTCTTTCTTGTCCCAATCAATTAGAAGCATTTTTCTACTCTTAGGATACTTGCTTGTTCCGGTGTATGTTTTGTTACCATTTTTGTCTAATATATATTGCTTTTTACTTTTAATCCCCCATGTGCCATCTGGGTTAAATGGCCGGTTAGTCAACATCACATGAGCGTGCGGATTGTCTGGGTGGTCGCGGTGAATTGCGACGTCAGCTACCATACCGGAATCGACAAAGTCTTCTTGTACATAGTTGGTCAATAAGGTTTTCTGTTCACTTTCGTTTAATTCAATTGGTAAGGCCACGTTAAATTCTTTGGCATAGCGCGAGTTTGATTTACGATCTTTTCTTTCGACTTCATTCCATAACTTCTCACGATCATTCGCCCATTCTGGTGCATTTTTTGGTATCAAAATAAAGCTTTCTGGCATAACTGACCGAGCAAAGAAATAGCTTTTGCCTTCTCTTTGATCGAATAGTTTCTCACCAGAACGATAGGCAGCACTGGCAATGGCGCTTCGACCCTTACCAGCACTAATATTAGAAAAACTCATGTGGAAAATTGCCATGTTGATCACCGCCTTTCTTTGGGCTTATGGGTTTGATTTTGTTGTCGCCAACGGCGACTTCTGATACAAGCTTTTAGCACGATTTACCCCACAAGATTTTGGTGGGGTGTAAGTGCGCATTGACCTAGTTTTGCGTTTTGTCCCTAATAAAGCTATGCACACGATGATCATTGCTAGCCGTATTTGAGTCAAAGGCACCACGATAAACATCCAAACTGACCGTCTTATGGAAAGTTGCAAAAATTGAGCCAGAAGCTTCTAGAGCATGATCAAGTTCTTTGTGTTTCTTCGTTCTGGATATTTTAAATTGCGCCGCAATCGCCTCAAGTGTTCCGCCAGCACGGCGCAATTGTTTTAGATCTTCGATATAAAATTTAATTGTGCGTTCATATTTGTTCAATCAATCTCTTCTCCATAAACAAAAAGAGCAGCCATGTAATTGGGTGCTCTTTTATTTAATCTTGCGATACTACTAATATATAAAATATTTGACCTCGATGTGATCTCACTTTGACCTCGATTTGATTGGTTTTGAGCTCTTTAGATGATTCAGCCAAATAAAAAAGCAGCCCAAGGACTGCCATTTGTTTATTGTTTTTTTGCCACTAAAAGAAAACGATCTTCATTGCTTTCAATAAAACCAATTTGATCAATGATATTTTGTAACTGTTGGAGCTTTGTTTGACACTTTAAAACTGAGAAAGCGGGAAATTCCCAACTGATAATCGTAGCGTAGTAAACTAGGGCACCAACATCGTAGAACCTGATTTTTGGATAAGCAACATCGCTTTGAAGAATTTGAAAACCACGTTCGACAAAGTTAGAAGCGACCTTAACCAAGGTATTTTGAGGATAAGCAGGAACATAGTTATCAGACAAAAAGCTAGAGAGGCTATAGTTGTTGGTGGCACCAACCTGTTCCGTAATAAACAAACCGTTGGGTTTTAGACAACGCACAATACCTGTGAAATTGAGGCCATCATGGCTATTGGTAATAATATCAAAACTATTTGGCATATCTGGCATATCGTTTTCTTGCTCAGAAGCATATAACTGAATACCCAGCGGTGCCAGCTTCTTTTTTAACAAATCAATGTTTGGCTGCCAGGTTTCCGTAACGACAGTGTGATCATATGGATGGCCAAAACTTAACAGTAGTTCGGCATCACCAGTCCCGGTATCTAGCAGCTGATCTGTATTTTTCAGATGCTGTTTGACAATCTCAGGATAATTCCAAGGAAGCTGCTCGTTATACCATCTATGAGCCAAGTGGCTAAAATCCCATCCCGTGAAGTGTTTAGCCAGTTTCTCTTCGTTTAGCCACTGTTGGAGTAAATCTTTATTTTTCATTTTTATTTAAACTGCTTTCTATTCGATATCTATTTCAAAAATCAAAAGTTGTGGGCTCTTTTTAACAGGCCTATGATAGGGGGGCTCTAGCAGCCTGTAACTTAGGTTTATAAGTAGACCTGTCAAGGCCGGTCATTTGTATCTCATAGCTCTATATAACATAGAAGCAAACAAACTTTAAAGGGAGTAAGTATGACAGAACTTTCTTATTAGCCAATCTATTAATCGACAAACAAAGAGTCGATTAGATTCCTTCAGAACCTCCTTTGAAGATTCTTTACTCTTTTCTAAACAACATGGTTATGGCACACTGACCATTGAAGTAGCTAAAAAGTCGGCTGATCTTCCCACCAACAACAAAATAAGAAGATAACATAAAAGAGCTGTTGATCGAGACAGCTTTTAACTAATAGGAGATAAACATGCAATACGGATATGCCAGGGCAGAAAAAATCTACCAGGAGAAGTTTACCGAGACAACGACTAAACGACCAGAGTTCAATAAACTACTAAAAGTCTTAAAAGCAGATGATACTTTGATCATTACCAAACTGGATCGCTTTGCTCGTAATACCAAAGAAGCCCTAGAGATCATCCAAGAATCGTTTAACCGTGATGTGAAAGTAAACATCCTCAACATGGGTATCATCGACAATACTCCAACGGGTCAATTGATCTTTACCATCTTTTCTGCCTTTGCCCAGTTTGAACGCGATATGATCGTGACCCGGACCCAAGAAGGCAAGGCCTATGCCAAATTACATGATCAGCACTTTAAAGAAGGCCGACCTAAGACTTATAGTGATGAACAGATCAGCTTTGCCTACCAACTACACCAAAAGGGTATGACCTATAAGATGATCGAAGCCAAGACCGGGATTTCTGTCAGTAGCCAGAAAAGACGCTACTTACTGTTAAAACAAAATAACTGATTAACTGATTATAGCTAAATATTGAGAAGCCTAATCTGCCTTATAGACGATACATAATAGGTAGAAATATTTCACTATAATAAATTTGTTATTGATAAGATGGCGGAATTGTACTAAGAAAATGATTAAAAACAATTTATCACAACATATCAATATTTATGTACCAAATGCTAGGACAGGATTGATTTATCGTTTTTGTTGTAGCATAAACAATTCCAAATTTAAAAAGTATTAGATTATTGAAAATGATTTTTTATTATAATTAGCAACATATCATATGTTACATGAGTAACGATACAATAAATTAATCCACTGTATATATAAATCAATGAAAGAAAAACAGTTAGAATTAATATCGGCATTAATGTTAATAATTTATTTTTTGAGTTAAGTATTATAAATCCATGATTAAATAAAAAAAGAACTCCAGTGGCGGATAAAGACAGAAAAATATTATTTGTTAAGCTATACAAAGGAATTAACAAAGCCCATCTGAAAAGAATTTCTTCCAAAAATGCTATAAAAAGAAGAGGATATTTAGCATCAGACCCAACTAAAATTGGCTCTTTGAATTTTTTGTCACTAATTAGCTTTGTTAAACTAATTAATAATAATGGAAAGACCAATGATATAGTCATTACTAAACTAATTTTGGTTAGAGATAATGCTCTTTCTGCAGACATCGGTGGCTGGGTAGATAATCCTAGATTAAAAGAAAAAAACCAAGTGGATATTATAGTAATTATTAGAAGAATGCTATACACCAAATAAAATATATTGTATTTCCATTTAAAACGAAAAAACTTTATTAATGTAATACATAAAAAACCACTTATTTCAGACAAAATAGGAGCTATTAAAAAATCAAGGCAAAGGATGGATATAGAAATTAGAACCATTTTTGTCTCCTTTGAATCTAGGATGTTTTTTGAATGGTTCTGATGGCAAACACATAGCCTGTAATTCAGGTATAAATACTTTTACAACTCTCATATCTTTAGGTGTAATAAAGGGAGGTGTTATATCCATAAAACAAGCATACTTGGAGTTTTTATACAAAGAATGTATTAACCACCTTAATGAGCCCTCGATGCTACTCTTACCATCCAATAAAGTTGAATTTAACTTATTTTCTGCTTTAAGGGTCTCGTATCTAATTCTTTTTTTTGAGAATCTAGAATTTAAATAATTTAAATTCTTTTCCATATTATAAGGACTTGCAAAAAACTTAACATTATTATCTACATCAAGAATCATACTATCTTCTCTCTGATCAATATAAGTTTTATCCGTTAAGTAATTAAACGCACTCATTTCGAGATTAGCAATAGATTCCGATAAACTTCTAATTATTACTCTGTTTATTTCCATACCGCCCTGTAGGCCGAATGAAATAGCAGGTACAGTTAAATTATCTTTTGCAACTAAAAAAGTGCCTATTACTGGAATAAGGTCAACAGAATACCTTGAAAAATCTATAAAATAAATATTGTACTTATTCCTATTTTCTCCAAGAAGATAATTTATTTTTATTTTAGTTTGTTCTGGAAAGGAATCATAATCAATCATTTGTAAAGAATCATTAGAATACCAAGATGTTATGAATGCGTCAATTTGTATATATTCGATGATGGCATTTAAAAAAGCAACATTAAAAGACTCATGTGATGCAGTTCCTGTTGAAAATGCAGTAAAAAAATTGTTCTTTTCTTGGAAACCAATAAAAAACATAGATGTTGGTATAAATATTTTACAATTAGGATCAAAAATAGAGTTTGTTCTGGTCCAAGATATTATGTCATCCCTTTTAAGGGGGGTATCTCTAAATCCAGCATATTCATGTAATGTTTGTAACTGCTTATTATCAAATAAATTAATCAAGGATAAGTCTACGACATGTTTCTTTTGCTTAATTAATTTAGAATAACTGCTTATTAATATATCGTCTTTTTTATATTCGTGTGCTATTACGGTCGCATATCTTTCAAGCGCCTCTCCCTCAAATTTAGCAAGACTTTCTTTAAAATTAAATCCGTATCCCGATAAATGGTAATTAATATGGCTCGTTGGATTAACCGTTATCTTAGTATATTGAGGTAAATTACCATTAATGATATTTAATAACGATCCACTAGAAGTTCCTGTTTTATAAACGATAGGGTTACTTAATATGCCTGTATAAGCACCAACCATTTTTTGCAAATTCATAACTTGCCTATTAAAAGAGTTATTTAAATAACTCATTTTTTGTAGTCCTTATTTTTTTCAATCGAGAATAGTTCCTTAACAGACTCAATAGCACTATTATTATATTCTTCAGAAACTTTAATAGATTGATAACCATCAGCAGGACAAATTGGAGAGCGGTGCAAGTCTTCGACATTAATTTCCAAATTTGGTATATATATAGTCATTATTCTGCCTTCCAAAGGATTGATAATTCTAGGGTGGTTGGAAGAATCAATCATTAAAAAAGTATTAGCAATATATGGAAAGATATCTAATGACGAATTTAGATTAGATTGGAATTTTTTTTCTTCCGACATAAAATCTAAATAATTTTCGTAATCAGCAATCCTAAGACTGTTTTGTTGCTCTAAGCATTCAAAACATGCAGTCTTAAATGGAGAAAAAGCCATAAAATGTATAAATTGATTATCTAGAAAACCCAATTCCCAATTAATTCCATCATGTAGAAACATTCTATTCAAAACTTTCAACATATTTATATTAGGATTAAGCATAATCACAGTTACATAATTAAATTTTTTTAAATTGATTTTCGCTAATAATGATTTAACAAGTTTTTCTGATGAATAATCATAATTAAATTTTTTTATTTCATTGAAAAAGGTTTTAATATCTAATACTTTTTTGTACTTACTAAAAAAGTACTGAACATATTGAGGCGATTCATTGTAATCAGTTATTAATAGCTTATTTTCTTCCTGTTTTAAACTATCTTTAGACGATTCTTTTGAAATAATTTTATAATTTATTAATTCATCAAGAATAGACTCATAAAATTTGTTTTTTAAAAAATATTTTTCATCTACTGTATCTCCTTTTAATAAAAGACAAAAAAAATTTAAAAAATATTTAAAATCAGCGTCATTTTCCTCGAAAATTTTTTTTTCAAAACTTAATTCAACATAATCCCAAACACCAAACCTAATATTGACCTTATCATCCGAAATTTTAAATTTTAAACTTCTTAAATTTAATTTAACAAATGGCATGTTATCACTCTCCGACAATTTAGATACAGCCTAAAACAAACGAAGCAACTAAATGTTCGCTCATTTCGTCTAATTTAATATTAGAAGAAACTAAATGTTTTTTATATCCTCCTATTTGGCAAAAACCTAAGTCTAAAGCACTAGAAATCAAATCCATATTTTGATTTATCTCACCGGTTTCTATTAAAGAAAAAAGCAAACTTCTTTCTCCATACTTGAAAAAATTTTTTCTAATATCCCAAACGAGAAAGCCAAATACTGGTATTTTTTGAATTGAAAAATTCATTAGGCTCATTAAATTTGACTGTTCATTATTTTCTAGATTTACAGGAAGTAGGCTGTTGTGAAACGGCTGATATTTATAGAAACCCGTAGGAACCGACTGCACTTTTTTCAAAAACAAATATAAAGATACGGGATAAAGAGCGCCGGCAGAAGCATATGTCCTATGCAAGAAATATTTTTCGCTTTTATTGTTTATTGTTTCTGAGTTTATACCCATCGAAAATTTTAGAAAAGCCGACAATTTAATTAAGGGTACTACGGCAGAACTAAAATTTCTTTTGCTTTCCCTTCTGTTTAAAATATCAAAAATATTTTCTTTAATTCCAACAGTTTTTATGTCTGGTAAAGAAATCACCTGTTCGTCTGTAGATTCTTCAAGATATAAAGTTTCCATAACATCTGCTGAAGATTGTGTTGATAGCCTTTCTACGTTTGATAAAAATTCTAAATTATCAAAACTATCAGGAAGATTCAACATAAAATCCTGTAATTTATTTATCTCAAAAAATCTAGATTTATATTTATTAATATCCGGTTCACTTAAGAGCTTAAGCTTATCCGCCGATATTACATTATCCTCGGATAAAAAGCTATGAGCTCCCCTAATTTTAATGGGTATAACTTTTTTATCTACCAAATTAAACTTTCCTTTTTGTTTAATACCACATTGCTGACCGGACTAATGGAATCTAGAGCTCAATAAAAAATAAGCCTGATTATATTAGTTATTAGTCACCCTTATTTATTGTTACTTTAAAACAACAACTGCAACAACAGCATCCAGCTACTGGAAGTTCATTTAGCTTTACGTTATTCGAAACAAAACTTCTTTCTGCTTTTTTAATGTTCATAGTACCCTCCCTTTGTAATATCTTATTGTCTATCATAGTAGTTTTTATGTAAAAAACAACGTTTAATTAGGATATTAGTAATGTCCGATCGTACCCCTTTTTTGAACTTGAATATTACAAAAGTTAAAGGCTAAATATCCCAGCACAAACCAAAACAATGCATTTATCAAAGGAAGTACCAGCAGATCATTGTAGGAAACCATCGCCGGACCGTTAGTCAATTGTTTTAAGACCGACACCATCGGCGCCAAAGGCACAAAATACGATACAATTCGAAGATAGATACCGGCATTATCATAGGGAATCAAAAGCAGGGCTAAAAACAAGTACTGAATTATTTGCAATAGATTATCGATCCTTTTGGCATAAATGGTTATTCCCGCAACGGCATAACCCAAGCCCAGCGAGGCAAACAAGGCACAAGCTATCGGGATGATCTCCCTTGGATCCAAAACGATCTGGTGACCTGTAAAAAATAAAATTACAGCTACCGTGACCAAGATAAAAATGCTTGAAAAGATCATATTAACGACCCCCCTGGCAAAAAGCACTTTGCTGATAGAATTCGAGATATATATTTGTTCTAAGGTACCATTATTGGCCTCTTGGGAAATTGAAAGACCCATTTCATCAATGGTCCTTTGAATGAGGATCCATAAAGAATAGCCCACCACCAGTGCGTTTAAATTAGACCCTAAGATAGGACTTCCAGATGCCAGGTAGCTACCGCCGATCATGCCATAAAAAATTGCCACATACGAAACGAGCATGCTGATGCTGTTAAGAGGGTATTTAAAATAAATCGTTTTACTTAGTCTGAATTCTCCGCTGATAAGTCCCAACATTTTCTTCTCCTAGAAAAATCACTTGATATATCTTTTAAATAAACTTTCTAAATCTAAACTCTTCTGCTGCATAGCGCAAACGGGAAGCCGGCTGACTGCCATCAAGAAGGTTTGAAAGCTGACTTGATGATCTAAGCTGATTAGGTATTTCTTATTTTCATCAACAGCCAGCTGACCAAAGGATCGAATAGTTTTTAGTTCTGTGTTTGAGAGTGGTCTTTTAAAATCAAGCAAATATTCAGTCCGCTCAGCCTTATCCTTGATTTGCGAGGTCTTGTTTTTATAAATGATGCTGCCCTTATCCAGAAAAATAACGTGATCAGATATATTTTGTGCAATTTTAATTTCATGGGTCGTCAAGAAAATACCCATCTTATTTTTCTGAGACAATTCTTTAAGGATCAGCTGAATTTTTTCAGATGCTTTTAGATCCAGCCCCAATGTTGGTTCGTCTAAAAAGAGAATTTTCGGATAATTGAGCAGCGCACAACAAATAGCTACTATTTGTTGTTGACCACGGCTAAGGGACCTGGTATCAATATCTTTTTTATCATAAAGGTCGAATAGTTTTAAGAAATAGAGACCGTTATCTATGGATTTTTTTCTGTTCAATCCCTTTAAAGCACCAAAATACTCAAAATTCTCAACTGCTGAAAGCCGCCAGTAAATGTTTCGACTGCCCTCTAAAACTGCTCCTGTATATTTTAAATATTTCTCGTTGCCCTTGTATCGAATATCTCCGGAGCTTGGTTTGATCAATCCCAAAAGAATTTTGATCGTTGTTGTTTTTCCGGCGCCATTTGGTCCCAAAAAGGCTGTTATTTGCCCTTCCGGAATCATAAAATTAAGATCTTTAAGAATAGCTTTTTGCTGCTTTTTGGCCTTAAAACTCTTGTTCAGATTTTTAACTGATAAACCACTTTCTTCATTAGACAGTTCCGCAGTATTATCCAAAGTCATCGTCACCCTCTCACCTAACTTACCTCTGTTAATTAGTTCTATTAAAGCACAAAGAATTGTTAAAAGATAAAATAACTGATTAGATCTACATTGATAAGTCTAATCTGCCTCATAGGTGTATATAATCAGATTAATCTGGGAATTTTTTTATTAAATAATCTAGTATCAAGAGGAAAATGTTCTATTGCAAAAACTAAGAAAAGCACTATCAACCGAACTCATTCCAATTTTATGATGGGCTATGATGCCTGGGGCGAGCAGCAAACTGCTGCAGCCTATTTGCAAGAATGTCGTACTTCGACTAAATATCCACAGGGGGCTTGGTGGGTTCTTGAAGAACAAAGGCAACATTGACCGGTTTTTGTATCTGAATCTGCACACTTTCTGCACATAATCTTTGAAAACGTTGGTATATAAGCGTTTTAATATTCCCATTGGAGCTATATCAAACATTAAGAGCGTTCGTCTAGAACGCTTTTTTGTTGACTTATCAGCCGGCCCGGAAAAACAAAATCAGCCCTCTTACAGCAAAGATAACCAGCAGAATACCGTTTCCAATACCCGTTATTGCGCTATTAGCAACCTGAAAATAGGTCGCAATAGGATGAGCCAGCAGCGTTACCAACAGCATCGCCGCCGTCAGAATAAATAATCCTGAATCCTGAAAAACAAAAGCCAAAGCAATAAAATGAATCGCTACAACCGCACTGACCCAAACCACGGTCCAACTCATTTGCTTCAAATACACCAGCAGTATGACACCAACGACTGCAAACAACAGTTCCGCATAGAAAAAAATCAGATACCAAACAAAATTTTTTCCTTCACTTAAAGCCGAAGCATCATGCCAATGGTACACGCTTAAAATACCACCCCATATCGCAATTCCTAAAGCCACAACTGACAAAATAGCCAGCCACCAACGCCATTCCGGGCGAGGATTTTCCTGTGCCCAGCCAAACCAGACAAAAGCAAAAAATCCAAAAATGGCGGCATACATTGTATGGTCACGAATAAAGTTCATGTGGACCTCCGAGATACCGTTTAATAATAATTACCCGACACGTAGGCACTTCTTCTTATGTAAGCGCTAACAATTCAGGTTCCACGTTCATTATATAATTTATTAACCAACTTGTGAAAATTGAGCAAATAAAAACACTCTTCCCAGAGTGTTTACCAAATCAATCTTCTTTTGCGTAAATATACTTGCGTGTCATCGGCAAGCCGGTCGAACTAGCGCCATTTGAAATCAAGAACTGCATCACGTCAATATTACCGCCTTCAAAAGAGCCAGCAGCCCCCTGCAAATACAGATCCCACATGCGAGCGAAGGGCTCACCATAGGAATCAATGACCTGATCGTAGACTTTTTTAAAATTAGCATGCCAAATTTCCAAAGTCTTTTGATAATGGCGCCGTAATGGTTCAAGGTCGTCCAACTGTAAACCAGCGTCCATCGCATGGCCCAGCATTTCTTCGACGTTAGGGATGTATCCGCCTGGGAAAATGTACTTATTCAAGAAGGGATCGACACCCACACCTTTATGCTGACCGGTAATCCCGTGAATCAAGGCAACACCGTTATCCACTAAGATATCTTTGACAACCTGCAAATACTCAGCTAAATTCTCTTTACCCACGTGCTCAAACATGCCAATCGAGGTCACGTAATCAAATTTCTCGCCTTTCAGATCACGGTAATCCATCAATCGTACTTCAACCTGACTCTCCAGACCTTCTTTTTTAATCTGAGCCTGTGTATAGTCGTATTGTTCCTGACTAAGGGTCACGCCAAGTGTTTTTAAACCATATTCCTTGGCCGCAATCATAATCAACGTGCCCCAGCCACTGCCAATATCAACTAAGCGACGGCCCGGCTGAGCGTCCAATTTATTTAAAACATGATGAACTTTATTCAACTGTGCCTCTTCCAATGAATCGCTGTCGGATTTAAAGTAGGCACAGGAATAGGTCATGGTCGGATCCAACCATTTAGCATAAAAATCATTGCCAATATCGTAGTGACTTTGAATTTCGCTTTTGCTGGCTTTTCTTGAATGAGACATTTTTGGCAAAAACTTAGCAAATTTTGCACTGGTCAAAAAACTGCCGTGGGCCTGGTAAGCAGCCGCAATCAATTCCTGAACCGATCCAGAAACCTCAATCTGCTTACTCATGTAAGCTTCAGCTAAGGTCAGTGTCGGTTGACTCGTGAGATCGGAAATCGGAATAGGTTTATGGATAGATATCGTTGCAAGCGGATCACCTTCTCCATATGACTCTGTCGTATCATCCCAATAATTCACTTTGATGCTTTTAGCAAAAGCGTGATTGAACAGCTCACGATATAATGTTTTTTCAAGTACCAAATCGTTTCCTCCATTTATATTTTTCATGATGAATCTATCAAAAAAGCAATCTTTCAAAGATCTACTTTGGTTCATTTTTGATAAAAACTTTGACTGAATATTAAAAATATCAGCCATCTTACTTTTGGATAGTCGCCCATTTAGCATCAGGCATGAGATTATTCTAACGCCAAGGGCGGCAAGACTGCAAACCATAAAATTCTAGCAAATAAAAAAACCGCACAACGGTGCGGTTTTAGAAGAATCTACTTAAGCCAGCGCACCCATTGGATCCCACGGATCGAGAATTTTCGGTGAGGCACTTTGAGCTTGAACAAGCTCTGGCGACAAGTATTTTTTATTGACAACAACTTGATAGGCATACAAGCTCATCCAGGCGTCAGACATGACAAAGTAGCCGTTTTTCCCGGCTTTTTCGCCCCAGGAATTTTCCACCTTCCAGCGCAAAGGCTTGCCATTCTCATCCAAATCAACACCAGTTAAAACCATGGCGTGGGTCATCAAAGAATCACCGTAATCTAACTGCTCAGCCTTAGAAAGTCCTAAATCAATCCCCAAGGCATCTTCTTGAGCAAAGTTATCCAAATCCATGATGCCAGAATCGCGATCCACCTGAGGACCCATATCGACACCAAACCAGACAGACTGGCCATCCTTCAATTGAGAAACAGCCAATTGCTTGAAAGTATCCAGCTCAACATTTAAATGTTTGACCTCACGGCCGCCAACAACATTGCCAAGATTTTCAATCGTATAGGTCTTGTTGTATGGCTTGTCGGCCGTCGGCGCATTAATGATCGAGACGTAGTCTTCTAAGTTCTGATTCACAAACTTCTCAAAAAAGCTCTTTGGTGTCAAACCTTTTTCTAGATGATAATTCTTATCTTCGTCACGATACTCGAAGTCAAAGTGAGCAACATCAGCCGGATCGCCAAAAACCAAACTCAGCAAACGATAGTTATCTGAATTGAATTCTTTGATTTTCTCATCAATTTCAGCTTGATTAGACTTCTGTGCAGCCAAGGAACGCAATTCGACAGCATCTTTGCGCAATTTACGATTAAAAAGCCGGTTCAGAGGAAATGAGTGGCTGGAATCATAGCTTTCAGGAAAAACACTCTGTGGCACAAGGCCGTATTTTTCAATAATGGCACAAATCATATCCCACTGGCCGCCATCCTGCTGAGGCGTTGCCATCAAATAGGAAACTTTGCGGTCATCAAGCGGTAAATCAGCTGTTTTCACAACATTATTGTAAAAATAATTCGCTTTTTCAAATTTGTCCCAGAAAAAAGTGTAACTCTGCGACAATTCAAATTTGTCTGAAATATTGAATAAATCAGCTGTATGATGCCGCATCGTGTTCAAAGCCGCAAACATCCAGCAGCGGCCTGAGGCCATCTGATTGGCAACTTTTCCTGTCTTAACCTCGACTGAAAAAACCGGCTGGGACTGAATCGCCGCTTTAGGGTCTAAAGTCGCTTTATTGATACCGTTGCTGCTGATGGCACGATGAATCGCATTAGCGGCTGGAAAACTTTTCAAACCTTTGTCGAAATCTTTGATCTGCTCCAATGAAATTTCTGTCATTTACTTAACATCTCCTGCACTTTTTCGCTACCCTTTGAGTAATTAGCCACATCGCTATTAATCAGCTTTTCGAACTCGTCGACAGACATTTCTTGTGTCTTATCGCTGCCGCGTAATCTAACTGTGACCGTCCCATTCTGCACTTCCTGGTCCCCAACAACAAGGATATAAGGTGTTTTCAGACTGACTTGCGCGTCACGAATCAAATATCCCAGTTTTTCATCACGCTTGTCAAACTTAATCCGGCGGCCGTCTTTCATCAAGCGGCTGTAAATACTTTGCGCGTAATCGCCGTGAGCACCGTAATTAACTGGAATAATCACAGCCTGTACAGGTGCCAGCCAAGTCGGGAATTGACCCTTGTATTTTTCAATTAAGAAAGCCACAAAACGTTCCATCGTACCGACAACGCCACGGTGAATCAGAACTGGACGATGGTCTTGTCCGTCTTCACCCGTATATTTCATGTCAAAGCGTTCTGGCAATAAGAAGTCCAATTGGATCGTTGACATGGTTTCTTCGTTGCCCAGAGCTGTACGGAACTGAATATCAAGCTTTGGCCCGTAGAAAGCAGCTTCGCCTTCGGCTTCAAAATAATCCAAGTGCATGTCGTCCATCGCGCGTTTCAAAGCGGCTTGTGCATGCTCCCACATGGCGTCATCGTCATAATATTTCTTCGTATTCTTCGGATCGCGGTATGAAAGGCGGAAACGATAATCTTTGTCTGTGAAACCAAAATCAGCATAAACTTCACGGATCAAACGCAGAATTTCCTTGAATTCAGATTCAACTTGTTCAGGTGCGACAACCGTGTGGCCATCGTTGAGCGTCATTTCACGAACACGCGACAGGCCAGTCAAGGCACCAGATTTCTCCCAACGGTGCATCTGGCCGAATTCAGCAATGCGGTAAGGCAGGTCGCGGTATGAACGCGGTTCATGTTCGAAGACTTCGATATGCGATGGGCAGTTCATCGGACGCAGCTCCAACTCCTCGCCATCATCGGCTTTCATCGGCGGGAACATGTCATCACGATAATGATCCCAGTGTCCAGAACGCTTGTAGAGATCAAGGTTGGAAACAACCGGCGTGTAAACATGCAGATAACCATTCTCACGCTCTTTTTCAGCCACATAGTCCTCAATCGTACGACGAATCGCAGCACCATTTGGCAGCCAGACAGGCAAACCGGCACCAATTTCCTGGTTCGTGAAAAACAGCTCCATTTGCCGGCCGATCGTCCGGTGATCGCGCTCTTTGCGCTCTGTAATAGCTGTCTGTTGAGCCTGCAGATCTTCAGCCGTCCATTCAGACAAACCGTAAATACGCTGCATCATTGGGTTATCCGATTTGCCGCGCCAATAAGCGCCGGCCACTGAAGACAGTGCAAAATGTTTGATACAGCCTGTCGACGGCACCAAACCACCACGGTCAAGATCTGTATAATCGCCTTGAACAGCAATTGTAATTTCTTCGTCTTCAGGAAGATCATTAATCAGCTCTACCTTGTATGGGTCATCAGCAAAAATTTGCAAAGCTTCTTGACGTGAAACGGGACGATTATTAATCGGCAAATCTGCTTTGACAATTTTAGCCATCTCAGCTTCGATAGCCGGGAATTCGTCTGCCGCAACTTGTTTGTCTGATTCACCAGAATCATCTGTATCGTAATAAAAGCCGTTTGAAATCGATGGGCCGACACCTAGATGGATCTTCGGGTGCAGATGGCGCAAAGCTTGAGCCAGCAAGTGCGCGGTTGAGTGCCGCAAAATGTCCAAAGCCTCGTCTTCGTCTTTTGTGACTAATTTAAATTGACCGCTAAAGCGAATTGCTTCGTTCATGCCGACATAGTGCTTATCCACTCGAGCTGCTACTGATTTTTTGGCCAGTGACGGGCTGATTGCCTGAGCAATCTGCATTGGAGTTGTTTCTTGATTGATGTCTTTAATGCTGCCATCGGGCATCGTTAATTTAAAATCTGCCATAATTCCTCAAAAAATAAAAACGCCCTTCGCTAAAACTAGTGAGGGACGTCTTTCAACGCGGTACCACCCAACTTCATCGCCATGACAACGGCGACCTCTTTGGTCTTTTATTTGTGATTTATTAGAGCTAGTCAGTTTCGCGTTGATCTGTATCGGCTTTCATCAATCCCGATTTTCTGTAACAAACAACTGCGGCTTCTGGTCTCGATGTCTATAAGTATAACCCGGAATGACACCTTTGCAAGCCCTTAATTGCGCAAATAAAAACCTGCCCGAAGGCAGGCACTATTTTATAGATAGATTTTGCAATGAGCTCTATCATGCTTAACAGCCTTGCAATCATCCAGGTATCATTTGGTCGAAAAACAGTATTTCGAAATAGTCAAGTTATCAGATTGCCGGCTACTAGGATCGCATCAGTTATCAGTTGATGCACCAACTCATTGCCTGTTGTTAATATAACATATTTTGTAAGCGCTTGCAATTTTTAAAATCGACTGCTCTTCGTTAAAATTGAAACTATGCAGATAGATATCATTTACACAACGATTACAGGAAATAGTGAAACCATCGTCACAGCCTTGGACGATGAATTTTTCAAACAAGGTTATGAGGCCGATATTCATGAATTTGAGGAGACTGAGCTTTCCGACTTAAACAAGTCGGATATCGTTGTTATCGTTCCCTATACTTACGATAAAGGCACCGTGCCCGATGAATCAATGGACTTTTTTGACGATTTAAATACAGCAGACTGGTCAAACAAGGTCTGCGGTGTCATCGGATCCGGGGATAAATTTTATGGCAAAGACTACGGCAAAGCGGTCGAAAAGTTTGCCGATCAAGTCAAAAAAGCCGGCGCTAATCTCGCGACAGCACCGGTGAAAATCCAGTTGGCAATTGACGATGATGATTTGCCAACGATTCATAAATTTGTCAGCGAACTACTGGCCGCCAAAAATTAATTTAATTCAACGATTGTAGCACCATCCCCAGCGCCGTTTGCATTGGCAAATTCATAATGCTTGATGCGGCGGTCTGAGCGCAGCATCTGAGTGACACCTTCTCTTAATGCGCCGGTGCCCTTGCCATGAATGATTTCAATTGTGTCGATATTATTCAGCATGGCTTGGTCAATATAATGATCCAAATCCATCATCGCTTGTTCGTAACGCTCGCCGCGCAGATCAATATGTCCGGAAACATTGCGTGAGGCCGTTTTGACGACACGCGTATTGTGCATGGCCGGCTTGCTTTTGGCTATTTTTTCTACTTGGCTTTCCGGTAGTTTTTCCAAATCGTTTTCGTGGACGGTCATTTTCAAAATACCCATTTGAATCTGCCATTCATGATTGGAAACCTTGTCCGTAATCCGGCCAGGCTGATGATAACTAGTTACCATGACATCCTCACCGATACGGAACTGTTTGGCACGCTTAGCTTTTTGCAGCACCTTATTCTTTTCAAGGGAATCATTTTGCCTAAGCTTGTCAAACTGATTGACGATCCGGTTCAGTTCCTGCTCATTTTTTCCCGATCCTTGGCCGGCTTTTAAACGCTCGCTGCGAATTTGGTCCAGTAATTTTTTGGATTCACTGCGAGTAGAAGCCACAATGTGATTCGCCTCATTTTTTGCGTCCAGCAGTAATTTAGCCTTGGATTGTTCCAGTTCACTACTTTGACGATCCAGATTCTCTTTTTCGCTATTGACATCAGCTAGGCGTCTTTGCAAGTCCTCTTGCTGCTGATCGAGATCCTGTCTTTGAAAAACCAGCCCCTGAATCAAATTATTCAATTCTTGATCTTTGGGATCGACATAGGCTTCAGCCCGCTCCAATACCCGTTTATCAACGCCTAAACGGCGAGCAATCGTAATCGCATTAGACTGGCCCGGAATGCCAATCAAGAGACGATAAGTCGGTCTCAAAGTTTTCAAATCAAATTCCATGCTGGCATTGACGGCAAAGGGCTTTTGATCGGCGAAAACTTTTAATTCCGGGTAATGAGTCGTCGTCAGATTCAGAATTTTCCGCTCGGATAAATTCTCGACAATGGCCATGGCTAGGGCAGCACCTTCGCTTGGATCCGTTCCAGCCCCCAATTCATCCAGCAGGACCAAGGAATCAGTATCAGAATCAGCGATAATTTCCTTAATATTCATCATGTGCGATGAGAAAGTCGATAAGGATTGTTCCAGGCTTTGTTCATCCCCAATATCGGCAAAAATATTATCAAAGACATAAATTGACGAATTCTTATCAGCCGTGATGAAAATACCGGATTGCGCCATCAGCTGCAACAGGCCCAATGTTTTCATCAGAACTGTTTTACCACCGGTATTAGGCCCTGTGATAATCAGAGAAATAAAATCATGGCCTAATTTGATATCATTTGCCACGGCATCACTAGGCAGCAAAGGATGACGCGCAGCTTGCAGATCAATCTCTTTTTCGCTATTAATTTGCGGCTTGATTGCGTCCATTGTATTGGCCAGCCGTGCTTTTGCCTGAATCAAATCCAGTTCGCCAATCAGCTCGTTATTTAATTTCAATTGTTCATACAGCGGGAAAAGCGACTGAGAAATATCGATCAGAATGGCATTAATTTCACGCCGTTCATCAATTTCCAAATCATGCAAATGGTCATTTAGCGAAACAGCTGCTTCAGGTTCGATATACAAAGTCAGGCCCGACTGACTTTGGTCATGGACAACACCGCCAAAGTGTTTTTTATTTTCAGCTTTAACAGGCAGCACCAAAACACCGTCTCTTGTCGTTATCACGTTCTCTGAAAGATATTTGGCATCATTGCCCTTGGTCATTTTTAAGAGCAGTTCACGAATATTTGTTTCGGTTAATTGAGTGTTTTTGCGAATATGCGCCAACTTTTTCGATGCGGTATCCAACATTTTTCCTTGATCATCAATCGTTTGATCCAGTCTTTGGGACAATTGAGAAAAATCAGTCAAACGATTCACGAGAAACAAAATCTGCTGCAGATTGTCAAACCAGATTTCGTCTTTAATCGTTTGAAAGAAATCAATCACGGCTTGGCTGGATTGCAATGAAGCATTTAAGTCAGCCAATTCACTGGAAGCCAGCACTGCTTTAAGCTTGATACGTTTGAAAATTTCTGTGAGGTCGTTAGTCGCCCTGATTGGCAATCCACCACGCCGACGGTCGATTAACAAAGCATCGTCAGTCTGCCCTAACAGAATACTGACTCGCTGTGCATCTCCGGATGGCAGCAGCTGAGCGAGTTTTTCCTTTCCCTTAGCTGTTACTAAAAAAGAATCGAGTCGATTTTTAATCTCATCAAATTCTAAAGTTGTTAAAATTTTTGTATTCATTTGCGTCTTTTATTTCGCTTTTTCTTAGCTTTTTGAATTTTTTTAAAGGCACGCTTCATGGCGAAATCGGCGACTTTACCACCAAACCCGCCCTGGTTAGGAAAACTCGGCATCATACCGCCCATTTGTGCTGGATCAGCACCTAACGCACTGGGATCAACGCCCGAAAGCATATCTTCCATGCCGGCAGGCAATCCGCCTTTGCCATTCGTGAACTTATACATCATCTGCCGCATTTGTTTAAACTGCTTGATCATTTTATTGACATCAATCACAGGCCGTCCAGATCCTGCAGCAATCCGGCGGCGGCGTGCCGGTGATAGCAGTTCCGGGTCCAATCTTTCGGCCGGTGTCATCGAATAAACAATCGCTTCCATGTGAGCGAAGTCTTTGGGACCAACTTGAACTTGCGCCAAAGCCGCATTATTGGCCATACCAGGAATCATTTTCAGCATGTCTTCCATTGGGCCCATGTTCTGAACCTGTTTGAGCTGATCTAAAAAGTCATTGAAATCAAAACTGTTTTCCTGCAGCTTTTGTAGTTGCGCCGCTGCTTGTTTTGCATCAACATCTTTTTGTGTTTTCTCGATCAGAGAAAGGATATCGCCCATGCCCAGAATTCGGCTGGCCATACGATCAGGATAGAAAACATCCAGATCAGTCACTTTTTCGCCTTCACCGACGAACTTAATTGGCTTACCAGTGACTTCACGAATCGACAACGCAGCGCCACCACGTGTATCGCCATCCAGCTTGGTCAAAACGACACCCGTAATACCCAAAGCATCATTAAAGCCCTGAGCTGTCTCGGTCGCGTTCTGTCCGGTCATGGCATCGACAGTCAGCAGGATTTCGTCAGGTTTGGCAATTTTTTCGATGTCTTTTAATTCCTGCATCAAAAGTTCATCGATTTGCAGACGCCCAGCCGTATCAATGAAAACATAATCATTTTTTTCTTGATCAGCTTGTTTTAAACCATCCTTGACAATCTGACGCGGATCAACGTCAGTACCCTGATCAAAAACAGGGATTGACAGCTGGCGACCCAAAGTCTGTAACTGTTCAATCGCAGCTGGACGGTAAACGTCGGCCGCAATTAATAGTGGACGAGCATGGTTGTCGTTTTTCAACTTATTAGCCAGCTTAGCAACAGTTGTCGTCTTACCAGCACCTTGCAGCCCAGCCATCATAATCACCGTTGGAATCTTTGGCGACTTATTCAGAGGCACCGCTTGAGCACCCATCATATCAGTCAGTTGGTCGTTAACAATTTTAATGATCTGTTCTGACGGATTTAAACCCTCAAGAACCTTGGCCCCTAAAGCCTTCTCTCGTACCTGAGCAATAAAACTGCGGGCAATTTTTAAATTAACGTCGGCCTCTAATAAAGCCAGACGAATTTCTCGTAAGGTCTCATCAAGATCGCCTTCAGAAACTTTGCCCTTGCCGGACAGGTTCTTCATTGCTGTTTGAATTCTGGATGTTAGATTCTCAAATGCCATTATTTTTCTTCCAAATCAATTAAAGTAGTTAGTAAACGCGGATCAAATTTTTCTTGCAGCTGTGTTTCGATTTTTCTGCGTGCAAGATAATTTTCTCTTAAGTGCAGCTTAGATTCAAATTCCTGCAGGCTATCAAGCGCGCGTTTTAACTGATCAAACACCGCCTGGCGGCTGATTTCGTCGTTTTCAGCAATTTCCGACACGCTTAAATCATCAATTAAAAATGCCTGCAGGCCGTCCTGTTGTTTATCGGACAACAAAGGGCCATAAAAAGCTAACAGTTCTGTTGATAATTGTTTTTCCGCTAATTTCAAATTAAATTAAATCCTTAAATAAACCATAAACGAATTGATCAGCATCAAAGGGCGCTAAATCTGTGACTTTTTCACCCAAACCGACCCATTTGACCGGTAAATGCAATTCCTGTCGGATAGCTAAAACAATACCACCTTTAGCCGTGCCGTCTAATTTAGTCAGCACCAAGCCGGTCACGTCAGTCGAATCTTTGAAAAGGCGCGCCTGCTGCAAGGCATTCTGACCAGTCGTCGCGTCCAAGACCAGCAATACCTCTTGCGGGGCTTCCGGCAGCTGGCGCGTGATCGTTTTTTTCATCTTTTCCAATTCACGCATCAAGTTTTCGTTATTTTGCAAACGACCGGCTGTATCCACGAATAAGATATCATAGTGCTGGTCAACAGCTCGTTTAACAGCGTCGAATACCACAGCAGCTGGATCGGATTTTTCTTTTCCCGTCACAACATCGACTTGATCACGTTTTGCCCATTCAACTAATTGCTCGGTCGCGCCAGCTCTGAAGGTATCAGCAGCGGCCAATAAGACTTTTTTGCTTTGCTGACGGTACAATTGAGCCATTTTGCCAATCGTAGTTGTCTTACCAACGCCGTTGACGCCGACAAATAAGAAGACCGAAGGATTACCAGCGGCAGCCATGTGCATACTGTTATCTTCACCATTGCCGGCTTGGTCATAAACGTCGACCAATTTTTCAATGATCGTTTCTTGAACTTCTTTTTTGCTGGTCGCGTTTTTCAAACGCACTTCATCTTGGAGTTCATCTGATATTTTTAAGGCAATTTCGAAACCGACATCAGCCGCAATCAAAGTCTCCTCCAACTCATCAAAGAAATTTTCATCGACGGCGCGGAAATTGGCCATTAACAACTGGAATTTTTCAGCAAAACTTGACCGTGTTTTGGTTAAACCAGCTTCGTAATGATCTTCGCTGCTGGCAGAATCAGATTCTGCGGGCTTTTGCGGCGTCGAAGCTGGTTTGTTCTCTGCTAAGGTCTGATCTTCATCAGCCGATAAAGGCGCCAAAGCATCTTTAACTTTACCTAAAAAGGTCTTCTGCGGGGTTTCTTCGTCTTTTTTTCGTCCTAATAAGCGGTCAAATAAACTCATATCAGCCCTCCAATGCAGCTTTGGCTTGTTCTAAATCCACAGAAACCATTGTCGAAACACCCGGTTCCTGCATTGTCACTCCATATAATACATTAGCGTAACGCATTGTGCCTTTACGATGCGTAATCACGATAAACTGCGTCTTATTAGAAAAATCCTTCAGAAAACGGCCGAAATTGTCGACATTTGCTTCATCCAAAGCCGCTTCTGTCTCATCTAAAATCGCAAAAGGTACTGGGTGAACAATTAAAATCGCCAGCAGCAGTGCAATGGCCGTGAGTGCTTTTTCACCGCCAGAAAGTAGGGACAAACGCTGCAGTTTTTTTCCAGGCGGCTGAACGCGAATTTCGATACCACTCGTCAGAAGATCTTTCGGGTTGTCTAATTCCAAGCTGCCCTGGCCGCCGCCGAATAATTCAGAAAAAGTCGTCTTAAATTGTTCTGCAACTGCATCGAAAGTTTTTTTAAAGCGTCGAACCACTTCTCGGTCAATATCATCCATCACGGTCTGCAGATTCTCAGAAGCCTTGATCAGATCATCACGCTGGCTGATCAGAAAATCGTAACGGTCTTGAACACTTTTAAGTTCATCAATGGCGGCTAAGTTCACACTATTATGTTTAGCTAATTCCTCCTTCAAAGCGGCTGACTGGCGGCTAATATCAGCCAGACTTTCATCGGAATGCAAATCCAAGTGATCAATATCTGGATTTCCTAAATCCTGCAACTGCTGGTCTAGCTCAGTCAAACGACTAACGACAGCTGATTTTTTGGAATCAAGCTGATTTTTTTGATCTAATAGATGCCGCAATTGCTGCTGCTGCTCAGAAATAGCCTTTCTCAGCACATCGGCCTGCTGCTTTAAATCAGACTGTTCGACAAGAAGCTGTTCACGTTTGTCATTAGCTTCTTTTAAGGCTTGTGAAGCTTGGCCAGCGTCCGAAGAGAGCTGTATCTGTCTTTGAAGCTGCTGCAGCTGCTGATCAAGTGTTTGGCTTTTAGCTGCCTGCTGGTTCTGTTCTTGAATAAGCAGTACACGCTCATCATCAAGTTCTTTAAGACGTTTCTCATCGGCCTGTTTCTGTACTTTAAAGGCAGCCAGTTGTTCTCTGGCAGAAGCCAGACGATCATTTTGCTGGTGTGCCGAAGATTGTGCATCAGCCAGATTATCTGTTAAACGATGAATCGTCAGACGCAGCTGATCATTTGTCTGCTGCAATTTTTGCAAACGAACCGCGGCCGATTGCCGATTTTGTTTGGCTTGGGATAAATCCGTCTTCAAGGTATCTTCTTCTAGCTGATTAGCTTTTAACTGCTTAGCCATTTGCTGAAGCGATTCTTCAAGTAAACCCTTCTGAGCACTTTGAAGCTGCAAACGTTCTTTATCCGCTAACAGCTGGTTGCGTAATTTAACAAAGGCTGCTTCTGCTGCCGCAATTTCGCGCTGCTCTGTCAGCACATCCTGATTAGCTTGAATGCCCTGCTGTTTAATTTGGTCTAATTGCGCTGATAAACGGTCCAGCTCAGCTCTTTTAGACAATAATCCGCTTTGATGGCGATTGGCACCACCGGTAATTGATCCGCCGGCGTTAACCACATGTCCATCAAGTGTGACAATCCGGCAGCGTTGGTTAGCCGCCTTTGAAAGACGAAAGGCAGCTGGTAGGTTCTCGGCAATAACTGTTGTCCCTAGTAAATTTTCAATAATAGCTGAAAATTGATGATCGCGTTCAATTAGGTCGGCAGCCAGGCCAACATACTCGGATTCACCGTCTAGACGCTGTAAAAGATTTTCAGGCAGACAACGCGCTTTAATCGTCTCAATCGGTAGGAAAGTGACGCGGCCCAAACGACGTTCAGTCAAAAAGCTGATCGCGTTTTTTGCCGTTTCCTGTGTATCAACCACGATGTTCTGTAAGCCTGCGCCCAGTGCCGTCTCAATGGCAAGTGCGTATGCCGGCGCAACTTTAATCAATTCAGCAACAGTTCCGAACAATCCAGGAAATTGGTTACGACTATTTAATAAATTCCGAACGCCTACGTACAAATCCAAATTTTCATTGGCATTTTGTAGCGATTCCACCCGTACACGCACCTGATTATATTGGCTAACCAAATCACTATGCTTTTGATTTAATGTCGATAAGTGAGTTTTTTTCTCATTTAACGCTTTTTGCGCCTGTTGAGACTGAGCTTCTAAATCCGAATTCTGATCATCATCCTGCTGTTTGCCTTGATTAACAGCCTGTTTTTTTTCAGCAATTTCTTTCATTACCTGCTGGCGGTTAAGGTTTAAGCTATCCAGTCGAGAAGTCATACGCATCTGATCCCGATCTAAATTGGTCAGCTGATTGGACAATGTAGCAGCATCCTGCATAGATTGCAGATACTGGCTGCGCGTATTTTCCAATTGATCCTGAGCCGTTAAATCCCCGCTATCGGCTAATTCCTGGCTGATATTATGGACAGCATCCTGAGCCTGAATCAATTGCTCCTGCAGTTTAGCGGTATCGGTGCGCAAACCATCAATTTGATGGTCCAGCTGTGCTAGGCGCTGCGTGTTCTTGACCCCGTCTTCATCAAGATTCTGCTTATTCTGTGTCAAAGAAGCGATTTTTTGTTCTTGAAGCTGATGCTGCCCGATAGCATGCTCATAGCGCTGGGTCAAAGTCTCAATCGTACGGTTCAATTCTAATAAATCATGATCCAAGCCATTGGTACGTAAATTCGTGTCCGTCTGTTGCTGGTCTTGATCCTTGAGAGCTTCTTCCTGTTTCTGAATTTTAAGCAAGAGTTGCTGCAAATCATCTGTAAACTGCTTTTCTTTTTGCGACAATTCTGCCCGGCTGCGAACTAATTTAACCAAATTAAGCTGGTCGAACTGTTTGCGAAGCGCCAAAAAAGCCTCCGCCTCTGCAGCTTGATCCTTAAGGGGTTGAAGACGATCGGAAATCTCTTTAACAATATCTAATAAACGAGCCAGATTTTCCTGTGTTTGTGCTAACTCATTCTGACTTTTTAATTTATTCTGCTTGTATTTAAAAACACCAGCGACATCTTCGATAATCGCTCGTCGGTCCTCAGCTTTGGCATTAAAAATTTCTTCTACTTTGCCTTGGTTGATAATCGAAAACGATTCCCGACCCAATCCTGTATCAACAAATAAATCCGTAATGTCTTTTAAACGAGATTTAACCCCATTAATTAAATATTCGGCTTGGCCATCGCGGTATAGACGCCGGGATACCTGTACTTCATCAAAATCTGTATGTAAAAAATGATCCGAATTATCAATCGTCATCGTGACCATAGCGCGGCCGAGTGCTCGGCGATTTTTTGAACCGCCGAAAATGACATCAGACATCGTGCTGCCGCGCAATCCCTTTGCAGATTGTTCGCCCATTACCCAACGGATGGCCTCAATGATATTGGACTTTCCCGAGCCGTTTGGACCGACAATACCGGTCATGCCAGGCATGAAATCAATGACTGTTTTATCAGCAAAAGATTTAAAACCATTAATTTCCAGCGACTTGAGTCTCATTTCGGAAGAACATCCCCATAGGCCACTTTAGCCGCTTTTTTCTCAGCAATTTTAATTGACCGGCCCGAACCAGAACCCAATGGCTGACCGTCTACAAAGACAGCAACCTCAAAGTGCGGCTTTTGTGCGTCAGACAAATCTTCTTTGACCACTTTGTATTCGATATCGACAGAACCGTCTCTTTGCAATAGTTCCTGTAATTTGGACTTATAATCGATGAACTCTTCAAAAAACCCTGCATCGACAGCTGGGAAAAAAATCTGATTCAAAAAATCAAAAACAGCTTTCGCACCTTGGTCTTTATACAAAGCACCTACAAAAGCCTCCCAAATATCCTCCAATAAACCATCACGATTACGCGCACCGGACAGCTCTTCGCCTTTGCCCAATCTAATATAACGGTCAAAATGAGCCAGTCTGGCAAAATGTGAAAAAGACTTGCTTTGGACCATCGCAATACGCATCTCGGTCAATTGGCCCTCTTCCCAATCCGGATAACGCGTAAATAAATAATCAGCCACAATCAGCTGCATGACAGAGTCGCCCAAAAACTCGAGTCTTTGATAATCACGCCCTCCTTCCTCAGGATGCTCATTGAGATAATT
Organism: Oenococcus kitaharae DSM 17330; assembly: GCF_000241055.1. Classification (NCBI taxonomy): domain Bacteria; kingdom Bacillati; phylum Bacillota; class Bacilli; order Lactobacillales; family Lactobacillaceae; genus Oenococcus; species Oenococcus kitaharae. Next base: position 867,157 of record NZ_CM001398.1, on the reverse strand, counting down.
GCCTTGTGTGAAGGCTTCTAATAATAATTTTTGATCGGAAAACTCAATTCCGAAGTCTTTTTTAATCGATTCTTGAATACTAGCCATTAACTTGTTAATTATATCAAAAAGCCCCCCCAGACAAGGAGGCATGAAAGTTTTAACGTCTGATTAATTGCAACAAACTAACTCTTTTATGATCTTTTACTCACGTGATCGTACAAATAATCAACTGTTGACTGAAAGGTAATCAATTTGGCTGCATCATCGTCAGAAATCTCAATATCGTACTTGTCTTCTAATTCCATGACTAATTCGACAAAATCAATCGAATCGGCATCGACATCTTTTGTAAAATCCAAATCTGGTGTGATTTTGGATTCCGGTAAATTAAAACGTGTTGATACTTCTTTTGTTAACTGAGCAGCAATTTCTTCTTTTGTCATTTTTCCTCCACATGAACTTCGAACTGGTCTTTATTTTCCTGAACATATTTCGTGATATCCGCCACCAAATTAACCTCAAGAATCGTTTTAATTTGACCAATCGTATTTGCGACAGCCTTTGCTTTGGCTGAACCATGCGTTTTAACCACTGGTGCTTTTAAACCAGCAATAACCGCACCCCCAGCATTATTATAATCCAGAACAGAAGCGAATTTTTTCAGTGCCGGCTTGACCAGTGCGGCCCCGATTTTAGTCTTTAAACCGCTGTGAACCAAGACATTTTTCAGCCCGGCAAACATCGTTAAAGCCGTCCCTTCAATCGCTTTAAGTGCTGCATTGCCAGAAAAACCGTCAGCCACAACAACATCGGCGTGACCGTTTAATAATTCACGACTTTCAATATTGCCGGTAAAATTCAATTCTTTGACATGCTTTAATAGTTGGTGCGCTTCAATATGAATCTTATCGCCCTTATCTTCTTCAGCGCCATTATTCAAAAGTCTGACCTCAGGGTTCGGGCGTTTTAAGACATGTGTGGCATAGAAATCACCCAAAACGGCAAACTGCACCAAGTACGGTGCTTTTACTTCAGCGTTAGCACCAACATCCATAAACACCCATGAACGCTGCGGATCATCCACAGAAGGCATCACAGTCAACAAACCAGGTCGTTGAATGCCATCAATCCGGCCAACAATAAAAATGCCGCTCGCAAGCAAGGCACCGGTATTACCAGCTGAAAACAGTGCATCCGCTTTGCCGTCTTTAACTGCATTAGCAGCCACGACCATCGAAGAATCTTTCTTCCGGCGAACTGCCTTAACTGGCTCTTCGCCCATTTCAATGCTCTCAGTGGTATTGATGATTGTCAGCCTGTTTTGATCACTATCGCCAATAATCTCTAGAATCCGGCCTTTATCCCCATATAGATCCAATTGCAGATTATCATACCGGTCTCTAGCGATTAAAGCGCCCTTCACAATTTCTTCAGGAGCGTTGTCGCCCCCCATTGCGTCGATCGCAATTGTATATAATTTACTCATCTTAGTCAAAGTCCTTATATCGATACATAGTCAACGACAAATATTTTACCAGTCCGGCATGGTCTTTGTCAGAATCCCAGTGCGGCTGCCTCGTAATCTCGATTGCGGCTTGCTGAGCGATCTCCATCATTTTTAAATCATGCACCGGATCGCCTACATTGAATTCCGGCAGACCAGCTTGTTTGACACCGATCATATCGCCGGGACCGCGTAATTGTAAATCTTTTTCAGCTAATTGAAAACCATCTGTCGTGGACTCGATGGCTGTCATCCGATCAATCCCATACTGCGTCTTGGGATCGGAAATCAAAATCGCATAGGACTGCTTATCACCTCGTCCGACTCGACCGCGTAATTGGTGCAGCTGCGCCAGTCCGAAACGATCCGCATCCAAGATAATCATAATGGTCGCGTTTTTAATGTCTACACCCACTTCAATGACCGTTGTTGTAACCAGTAATTGTGTCTTATTAGCAGCAAAATCTGAAATCACTTGCTGTTTATCCTCATTTGACATACGGCCGTGCAATAAAGCCACATGATAAGGTGCCATTTCTGTCTGCAGCTGATCATAAACCAATAAAGCATTTTGTACGTCCAGCGTCTCCGATTCTTCAATTAAAGGCGTCACCACATAGACTTGTGCACCAGCAACCATTTGCTTTTTAACCCATTGAAAAACATTATCAGTTTGATTGGATTTAACCCATCGTGTGACAATACGCTTCCGGCCGCTTGGCAGCTGATCAATTATTGAAACATCCATCTCGCCATAAGCTGTGATGGCCAAAGTGCGTGGAATGGGCGTGGCGGTCATGGCTAGAATATCCGGATTCTGTCCCTGTTCCCGTAAAGCTGCACGCTGCTTGACACCGAATCGGTGCTGTTCATCAACAACAGCTAAAGCCAAGTTATGGAAATGCACGTCTGGCTGAATCAGAGCGTGAGTACCCACAATAATATCAATCTCGCCAGATTGCAGATCCTGCAGGATCTGTCGGCGGGCAGCTGCCTTTAATCCAGACGTGAGTAGCTCAACACGTAAATGCAGGCCGCAGGATTCATATAAATTGCTCAAATTAATGGCATGCTGCTGGGCCAAAATTTCGGTCGGCACCATAATCGCAGCTTGAAAACCAGCGCTATAGGCAGCCAGCATCGCAATAGCGGCCACAATCGTTTTACCAGACCCGACATCCCCCTGCAGCAGGCGATTCATATGAATCGGTGCGCTTAAATCCTGAAGAATTTCGTCCAGCACTTTCTGTTGAGCATCAGTCAGGCGATATGGCAGCCGCTCAACAAAATCCTGTAGGACTTGGTTATCATAATTGACTGCTCGTCCTTGGTGTTCCTGAGCAGATAACTTCAAAAGCTGCAGACGCATTTGAAAAATAAAGAACTCCTCAAAAGCAGCAGAACGGCGTGCCAGACGAGCCTCCTCGGCATCATTTGGAAAATGCATATCGTGAATCTGTTTTTTCCGAGGCTGCAAACGATATAGCTGACGTAAATCAGCTGGTATCAGATCTTCAATTTGGTTGGCATAGAGACTGTAAGCTTTTTGAATCAGCTGCTGAATTGTTTTTGCATGAATCGCTTGGCTGGAAGGATAAACAGCTGCCAACGAATTCTCAGCCAAATTGATAATCTTTTGGCCGGCTAACGATGCGTGAATCGCATCATAGGTCCCAAAAACAGCGATTTCCTGCTCTACTTCAACACGTTCTTCCAACCATGGCTGATTAAAAAAAGAAACAGAAATATTATCATGGGCAATCAGCAAGTGGAATGAGAGCCGGGATTTATGATAACCAAAATGTGTCAAGACCGGGGGTGAACTGACAATACCCTTAAAAGTAACTTTTTGGCCATCATCCGTTTGGCTGGGCAGACGTGTCTCAAAGTCATCATAGCGAAAGGGATAATAAGTCAGCAGATCCTCAATGTTTTCAATTCCTAATTGCTTCAAAGCCTCAGCGCGTTTATCGCCAACACCAGAAAGTTTTGTAATTGGATCAAAAAGACTCACAGAAAGATTATATTACTTCCACTGTTCAATTTTGCCAAGAGCTCTTGTGGCGGGCCAAACAAAAAATCCGCCTAGGACGGATTTTGATGCTGTGTTATGAACTAAAAAATTATTCAACCGAAATCAAAAATGGATATAAAGGCTGATCACCCTCATGAACTTCAGTTTCCAAATCACTATTCAGCTTAGAAATTGCTTTTACTAATTGGTCAGCTTCTTTTTCATTAGATTCACTGCCATAGATAACTGTGACAATTTCAGAATCTTCATCAAGCATTGTTTTGACTGCATTAACAGCCACATCACGAATCTTTCGACCATTCGCCTGAATCTTGCCATCGACAATCGCAATGTACTCACCACGTTTGATATCTTTGCCATCTAAAACAGTATCGCGAACAGCTTTTGTAATTTCAGCTGATTTGACCGTATCCAGCTGATCAATCATTTCCTTGGCATTCTCTTTAACATCAAGCTCCGGATTATAACCCAACATGGCTGTCAAACCTTGCTGAATGGTCTTGGATTTGACAATCTCAACAGGTACTTTTGCCATCTCAGCGGCCTGGCTGGCTGCCATAAAGATATTGCTGTTGTTAGGAAGAATAATCGCTTTTTTGGCACCACTAACTTTGATTGCATTCAATAAATCCTTGGTTGATGGATTCATGGTCTGGCCGCCTGTAATTACATCAGTCACACCCATTGACTCGAACAGTTCAGCCACACCATGACCAGAAGCAACCGTAATTACAGCCGTCTCAACAGGTTCTCTTTTTTTCTCAGTCTGTTCTTTAGCAACACGATCGATCACAGCCTGCTGCTGATCGCGCATGTTATCGATCTTGACCCAACGAATCGAACCATAATGCGTTGCCTCAGTCAAAATAGCACCAGGATTTTCTGTATGTACATGTGTTTTGACCAAACCATCGTCAGCGATAACAAGCAAAGAATCACCCAATTCACTCAAATCTTTGTAAAAATCGTCGTAACTCCAGTCACGATCATAAGTTGTTCCCTTACCAGTCTCAAAAAGAACTGTCGTGCAGTAACCATATTTAATATCTTTAGGATCCAAGGAAACCTGTGCGTCAAACTCATCGCTCTTTTCATCGAACTGAGCCATATCTGGCGGCGTATCCAAATCATCTTGTGTAGTCTTGCCGGAAAGCACCTCATACCAAGATTGAAAAACAAAGACTAATCCTTGGCCGCCGGAATCAACGACACCAACCTCTTTTAGAACAGGGAGCAACGAAGGTGTCTTAGCCAATGCTTTTTTTGAAGCATCGTAAGTCGCCTTGCTGACTTTAATTAAATCATTGGATTTAGCTGCAGTCTGCCCAGCTGCGGCTGCCGACTCGCGAATAACCGTTAAAATCGTGCCTTCGGTCGGCTTCATAACAGATTTATAGGCCGCTTCAGCACCAGCCTTCAACGCATTAGCAAACTGCTGTGCATCCAAGGTATCGAAGTTAGCAATGTATTTTGTAAAACCGCGCATGATTTGCGACAAAATAACACCAGAATTGCCACGCGCGCCCATCAAAAGCCCCTTTGACATCGCAGCCGATAAAGCGGCGACAGATGTTTCCGTAGAATCACGCTCGTATTGAGCTCCGGATTGCATCGTCAGACTCATATTAGTGCCTGTGTCGCCATCCGGCACCGGAAACACATTCAATTTATTTATATGCTGCGCATTTTTCGTCAAAATTTGGGCAGCAGCATTGATCATCCGACCAAATTCAACATTCGTAATTATTTCCATTTGATCTCCTTAGGCGCGGATGCCTTCGATAGTGACATTTACTTGATTAATGACAACACCCAGATTTTTCTCCAAAGCATAGCGAACCTGCTTTTGAACGGCTTTTGAAACTTCGGAAAGCTTTGCACCATATTCAACAACAATATGAACATCAATGGTAAGCTGATCCTTCTCTTCGGATACTAGAATACCGCGTCCATAATTCGGGCGCTGCAAAACCTGATTCACACCATCTTTGAAAGACTTTGATGCCATACCAATCACACCAAAGGATTCAGAAGCAGCAGTTCCGACAATCGTCGAAATAACATCATCATCAATATTTACTTGGCCAATCTTGGTCTTCATCTTTAGGCTCATGATTTTACCTCTGATTAAATTTTAACAGTCTTTTCGAATTTGGCTTTTCGCTTTAAGATATAAAAAAACCGCTTTCAGCGGCCCAATTTATACGCGTTCGATAGAACCATTCTTCAAACCTGCGCGCAAAGTACGAGCAGTCAGATAAACGGTCTTGGGAGCGTCGCCGTTAATCTTAACGGTCACTTTTTGCAAATTCGGCTTCCACGAACGGCGATTGGCATTCAAAGCGTGCGAACGCTGATTACCAAAACGAGTCCGCGCGCCGGTGATAGCATCTTTTGCCATGGCGTCCTCCTTACATGTAACTTTTAAATTTTATATGATTTGTGCCTGAATTGCAAATCTTAAGTCCTGAAAAGCTTTAATATTCGTTTAACTTGTTTTTTAAATTGTTTTAATGTTGGATTTCAATAATGATCTTGTTCCAAAGGACGCCCCAGAGGAACGATTTTCATAAATAACTATCCCTTCCAAAATTATAAAACTCTCTTTATAAAAATCCCTTACACCGACCAGCGTCGGTGTTTTTTATTGCTATCAGTTGGGACAACATGCTAAAATATACAAGTTCTGCGGATGTGGCGGAACTGGCAGACGCGCAGGATTTAGGTTCCTGTGAGGCAACTCGTGCAGGTTCGATTCCTGTCATCCGCATAAAAAACGTCGATTTAGAGGCGTTACTAAGTGTTTTATAAACAAATTTGCGATAGCCGATTTTAATCGGCTATTTTTTTTATCTCTAAGTGCAAAATATCACTTGACAATCATTACATTAATTGTTTTAATTCATGTAACCAATATTTAGAGGGAGAATTTCCAGTGTCTAGTCTTTTTTTAACTAAACAAGTCATTATCAGCGTCGTCATTATTTTGTCTTAATGATGAGCTGTTATTGAGCTGCTCGTCATTTATTAAAGACGAGCAGCTGAGAGATTGGAAATTTTTCAAATCGGTCAACTGCAAAAACAGTTGGCCGATTTTTTTATGGTAACAAAGGAGAAAATGAATTATGACAAAAAAAGAAAAAAGACGTAATACAGTTTTGCTGGCGTCTTTGATTTTCGGAATGTTTTTCGGGGCCGGCAATCTGATTTTCCCAGTTCAATTGGGTCAGAATGCTGGCAGCAATTGGGTCACGGCGACTCTTGGTTTTTTAATCACAGGCACACTCGTGCCCTTTTTGGCTATGCTGGCCGTCAGCGTGACCAATAGTAAAGGTGTATACGACGTTGCAAAACCAGTCGCACCTTGGTTTGCAGCAGTCTTTCTCGTCTTGCTTCATCTAACAATCGGGCCTTTTTTCGGGACGCCAAGAACTGCAGCAACAGCTTTTTCTATGGGTGCAGCACCCTTTCTACCTAAGAATTTCCAAGGTCTTGGTATGCTGATATTTTCAGCTCTCTTCTTTAGCTTGGCTTACTTTTTGACGATTAAACAAAAGAATCTGGTTAAATGGATCGGCAAGTATCTCAATCCTCTGTTTTTGGCACTATTAGTCATCGTCCTTCTATTAGCATTAGTACTACCGATGGGCAGTCTGCATCAGGCAGTTCAGCCGAGTTATAGCGGCAATCCCTTTTTCCAAGGTTTTCTGGACGGCTATAACACAATGGATGGTTTAGCTCTCTTAGCCTTTGCGGTCACAGTGGTTTACGCCGTGCGAGGACTGGGTTATCAAAAAGAACAAGTACCCAAGATGCTGGCCAAATCTGGATTCTTCAGTATTTTAGCCGAAGCAGTTCTTTACGCAGGACTGGTTTTTCTTGGCACCAGCAGTCTGGGTCTGTTCAAGGTCGCAGCAAATGGTGGAACAGCCTTTGCACAAATTGTTCAGCACTTTTTGGGTAATGTCGGCATTGTCTTCACAGGTGTTTTGGTCACTTTGGCCGTTTTTACAACCGCGATGGGCTTGTGTGCCTCATTTGCTCAAGATATGCACCGGACTTTTCCAAAATTGAGTTATGCAACCTGGCTGAAAATCACAACGGTTGGGTCTTTGGTCACTGCCAATGCAGGCCTGACAAATATCGTAGCCTGGGCAATCCCAGTACTGATGCTCATGTATCCCTTGGCATTGGTTTTAATCGGCTTGTCTCTATGCGCAAAATTTTTCAAACGGTCCAAGTATGTCTGCCGATCAGTTGTATTTATGACTTTGCCCGCTGCGCTGCTGGATAGTGCTGCCAGCCTGCCAACCGGAAAATTGCCAGTCTTATCTGATCTAGTTACGGCTTACCATCAATCCGTGCCACTTGCGTCTCTAGGATTAGGATGGCTGCTGCCGGCCCTGGTCGGTGCTGTTGTTGGTACTTGCCTTTATCTGCTTTTTGACAAAGGGCAAAGAGCCGCGGTTAGTCAAACAGAGGCAAACTGAGTATCGTTTGTGTATTGAATATATTTTAAAAAGGTCCCCATTTGGGGACCTTTTTTGAGTGGCATAACAATCAGAAATGAAATCATTACTTAAGATAACGAATTTATATGCTTTTTTGAAAAAATAAAATATCCCAATATCAAGGCCCCAAAAACATACTCAGCTATCAGTCCTAAAGAAAGCGACAGACTGATACTTCGATATGGCCAGGGCTGCAGGACCAGCTGATTTGTAAATCGGGAGAATAAGGACATGATCGTATTCTTAAAATCCGTTCTACCCAAATTCGGTATTACCGCCTGATAAATCAGAAAAATAACAATGGCAATTGATGAACGTTTGCATATCAGGCCAACAGAAAACCAAATCAAGGCAGTGACCACGCCGATCAAACAGGCCACCAAGACTGTAAGGATCATATCTCCGGCATTTAACGCTTGGAGAGAAATACCATATTCCGAAAGATCTCGTAATTTAACCAGATGCGGCAGAATCAGGCCTAACAAAGACGCTAAAACAGCAGCGAGCACATAAATGGCGGCAGTTGCTGCAAAAAGAGTCAGCACTTTGCCTGAAAAAATCACTAGCCAAGTGTGATTATCCAGTTTTCTTTTATAAGTCGCACTGGCAAAATCGTGTGTGGCAATTGAAATTCCCAAAATGCCTGTCAGGAGCGGCAATAGAACTAATCCCAATGAGCCAAATAAAAATCGCGTGAATTCAATGGAGTGGAGTTGATTTTGAGAATGAATCACGTTTTCGTAATTATAGCGTGCACTATTATCCACTGTCGTACTGACTTAGCCTAGGGGATTCGATTCTTGATGGATATGGTAAGGCTTTTGAATATCTTGATTGAATTCGGCCGAACTCTGATACATTCCACGAGTTATCTTAAAGGTCTGCCAAGAATCTGCCTGAGTATTGACGGCTTGAAATCCAGCAAAAGCGACCAGCAAGCAAATAATCACCAGAACGACGCGCGATATCTTACTTTTCAGCAGATACAGACTTTCTTGTAAAAAAGTAGTTTTCATATGTCTGTGCCATTCCTTTCTGTCGCCATGTTGTGTCTTCTATGATTTGATGATCGCAAACGACGTAAAGATGATTAATAAGATTGTCGCAATTAATCTCCTCTAGAAAGTTATTCGGAATTCATTTTCGAAAATAAAATTAAATTTAAAAGATAAAAAACAAATAGAGTTTTAGAATTTCAAAAAGCAAAGCAGCAGTGAAAATTGCCATATAGACTAAAGTTTGTTAAACTGTTTTAGTCAATTGATTGCCGACTTAGCTCAGTTGGCTAGAGCACCTCACTAGTAATGAGGGGGTCGGAGGTTCGAATCCTCTAGTCGGCATATTAAAATCCATATCGGTGCGTTTCTAGCATGTTGTTGTGCAAATTCAGACAAAAAAAGGGATCCAATTCAGGATTCCTTTTTTTATTGTTTAATTCAACTCACCAGCAGCAATTTTATCAATCAGATCCCGTGATGGAATGAAGAAGAGTTGGCCTGACAAAATTGTGGAGAATTTCAAAAGGAAATCCGATGTATCCAACATTTGCTGAAGCATCATCTTAGTGATATGCCAATGCCTAGCGTATCCCATGAAATAGGTACCTGTTTTACCTGAAGCCGGATCGGAAAAAGGCACGTTCATACGAATAATTTTTTGTTCCTGCCCATCAATTTCGATTTTAGAGCTCACATTATGCGCATTTTTAAATTTATCAGCATCCTCTAATTCCAGATCGCTGAATTTTTCGCGCCCAACGGCTTTTTCCTGATCTTCGGTCTTCAAATGATTCCAAAAATCCATATCGTGCTGCCATTTCTGGGCAAAAGCATACGAACCATTGATAAAATCAGGATCTTCATCACCGATTAAAGCGTAACCGGCGGCATCCTGTACGGCCGGTGCTTCTGTCCCATCGATAAAGCCGATAATAGCCCGCCCTTCAAAATAGCGAAAACCCTTTGTCTCATCAACAACTTCAGTGATATCTTTCAAAAAGCGGCGAAATTGTGTCTGCGCTTCATAGACGACGGCCTCATTACTGGCACGAATATGAAAAAATATGTCGCCCTCGCTAGCTGGCATGGCGTACTCCGGGCCCGTTAAGCCTTCATACGTTTCCAATTCTTTTGGCTGAGACGCATTGGGAAACAAATATTCCCAAGCCTTCTTGCTAAAACCAAAAGCCACTTTCAAACCTGATTCTGTGGCTAAATGGGCATCACGAATTTTTAATGAACGGATAATCGCTTGCGACCGATCAGCGAATTCTGCAATGGCCTGCTGATCTTTTTGCTGATCTTTTCTCAGCAGGCGCAAAACCGTAAACTGCACATGTTCGCCCACATCTTTCCATACATCTTGTGCTCTATCTGGATTGATTGTCATTTTCTACCTCTTTTTTTACAAATTCGGCGATTCAATAAATATTGAAAGGATAATTCCACCGTATCATATCTGAAAGGGCAAATTAAACTCTTCTTTCAAAATAAAAAAAGCCTTCACTATAAGGCTTCATTACTTAATTGCGATGTTCTTGGTCGATCTTATCTTCGCCGAAATAAGGACGCAGAACTTTTGGAATTGTGATCGAACCATCTTCATTTTGATAATTCTCTAAAATAGCAGCAACTGTACGGCCGACAGCGAGTCCAGAGCCATTTAACGTGTGGACAAAATGCAAACGGCCATCCCCATCGCGATACTGAATATGCGCACGACGAGCCTGAAAATCCTCGTCATTCGATACCGAAGAAATTTCGCGGTACTTATTTTGCGTCGGGAACCAGACTTCTAGATCATAAGTCATGGCCGACCCAAAGCCCATATCGCCAGTCGAGAGGCGAATTACATGGTAAGGCAGTTCCAGTTTTTGCAGAATATTTTCCGCATTCACAGTCATCTTTTCCAATTCATCATAAGAATCTTCTGGTTTTGTAAACTTAACCATCTCCACTTTATTGAATTGGTGAAGACGAATTAATCCGCGCGTATCTTTGCCAGCAGCTCCAGCTTCTTGACGAAAAGCCGGTGACAAAGCCGTGATATAAAGCGGCAATTCAGATTCGTCCATGATTTCATTACGGCGCCAATTAACCAAAGCAACTTCGGCCGTCGGAATCATTGTCATAGCCTGGTCTTTGCCGACTTCATAAGCATCATCGACAAATTTCGGGAATTGACCAGTCGCATACATTGATTCATTGGTCACCATATAGGGTGTCAGCAATTCCGTGTAACCTTCGCGACGGTGTTCATCAAGCATAAAATTATAAATGGCGCGTTCCAAGCGGGCACCAGCACCGACATAGTATAGGAAACGCGCTCCAGAAACTTTGGCTCCTCGTTCAAAATCCAAAATTCCCAAATCCTCGCCGATATCATAATGTGGCTTCAGCCAATCAGGCGTTTTTGAGAAAGCAGCCGGACGGCCCGACAAATTAGCCGGTTCCCAAGTCCTTTGTTCCACATTATAGCTGTCATCAGGCCCCACTGGGACACGAGGATCGGCTAAATTCGGTAACTGTGCCTCTTGATCGTGAACAATTTTATCGATTGCCATTACTTGTTGATCGAGATCTTTAATCTGGTCAGAAACGAGCTGCATATCAGCGATGGCTTTTTTAGCGGAAACGTCATCTTTTTCACGCTTGGCCGCACCGATTTGATCAGAAACTTGGTTGCGTTTTGCCTTTAACTGCTCAACTTCTTTAATCAGCGAACGCCTTTTTTCATCATCAGCTAGCAGTTGATCCAAAACACCATCAGCAACATTGCGGTCCAGCAAACGTTGATTTGCTTCATCGCGATTATTTCTCAAATACTTAATATCTAACATATATTCGATTATACATTGGCGATAGAAAAAATCTTAAAAAGCATTCTTATTTAGTGCTTTGAAGGGACGATAATTTCTCTGTTACAAAATGGTGATCTTGAAATTTAATTCTGACATCCGCTCGACTAGCAAGTTCCTCACTATCTGTGCTGATAATGACGGTTTTTTTCCATTCATGTGCAGCTGCAGCAAAAGCCGTCAACAGTCTTTTAGCAGCGGCTGTATCTAATTTTTCTGTCGGATTATCAGCCAAAATTATTGGTGCATCAACTGCTAAAGCGCGTGCTAAGGCAATCAGCTGTCGTTGTTCTAACGAAAGATCAGAGACGACCCGTTTTAGAAAACTATTTTCAACACCAACCTGAGATAACAAGTCCATCGCATAGCGTTTGCTGCCAGCATGTTTGGAATTGGTAATTGATAATGCTGACATAATATTTTCAACAGGTGTCATGTAATCAATCAAGTTGCCATCAGAAAACAGTAAAGAAATTTTTTCATTACGATATTTATTTAATCCGATTTTTTGGATATTTTTGCCATTAAAGTTAACAGTTCCTGAAGTCGGGGACTTGAGACCAGCCAAAAACAGCATCAGTTCCCGCTGGCCGACAACAGCATAGAAACCAGCGTTATCAAATTTAAGACTGACATTTTTATAAAGATATTTTTTGCTGTGATCAGCGTATTGCGTCAATTTTTGAACTGTTAATGTCATTAAATACTTTTTTAAAATACAACCTGATTGAATTTGGAACGAAGGACGATAAACAAGGAAAGTCCAGTGGCCACAGACACCATAATGATACCTAACACAACTAAAATGATTAAACTGCTGATGCCAAGAGGGGTCGAAAAAATGGCTGTATGGGTAATAATCTGTGCACCGATTAAACTACTAAAGAAATTGCCGAATGCCCCGGTTAAAATCAAGGAGATCAATAAAACCAAACCCGTTTCAATAAAAAACTGTCCAGCTATTTTTCCTTTTTTCTCGCCCAAGGCTATGAGCAAACACACTTCTTTTTGCCGTGTTTTGGCCATGACGGCTAAAATGATGAATAAAATCAAGCTGCCTGCAATGACGGCCGACCAGATAAAACGAAGTGCAATTCTTGATAGTGCCTGAATCCAAGTAGTTACAGCTCGATAGAGCCGGTCAGTGCTTGTTAGCTGCAAAGGAGATGGAATAAGTTGGTTGGCCTTTTCTATAAACGCATGCTCCTGTTGGCGATTCGCTAAAGTATAAGCTGCTTGGGTAACCATGCCAGCATTGCCTGCTAAATTTGAGGCCAAACTATAGCTTGCAAAAATAGTTCTTGATGGATCCTCAAGGGCTCGAAACAAATGCCCATTAGCACCTTTAGCAGTATAAATGCCGACCACTTTAAGACTGCTGACGCGGTTTTGGGAATTTCGTACCTTGATGATGTGACCAATATCAATATCATCTTCCAAAGCCAGGCTTCTTTCAATTACAACATTATGGCTGCCTAAGTCAGAATTATAAATGCCGCGTCCTCTGATAATTGAATATTTTTTTGCCTGAAAATTCGGATCATCCAAATTTGCGGATATGCCGAAAATCGTGACTTGATTGTTTGAAAGCAGCCCCTTTGCCGTTGCTGACTGCTTACTATCAGTGTTCAAAGGCGGCACTCGAAATGAGGCAGCTTCTACTTGTGCTTGAGAGTGAATCTGATAGCTGGCAACGTTGCTAAGACGCGCCAGCCGTTTAGCGATTTTTCGGCTGACTTGTGCTCGCCCAGCATCGGCGATAGGATACGACCAAAAGTCCGTACTATCAAAACCGCTTGATAAAGCCCTTTGTGTTAGCTGATGCTGACGAGACGATAAAATAACTGTACTGCCAAGGGGCTTTTTATTATTTTCGCTGGATTTGAGAAGTGCATTCTGAATGGTTAGACCGGTTAATATCGCGATCAAGCTTGTGGTGGTGACCAAAATCAATAAAAGGCTTTTTCCGATTCTTCGTCGAAGATACAAAAAAGCACGTTTTATGTAATCCATAAAAACTCCTAACAGTAGCAGATTATTATTGGAAAATTAAAGGGTGCTTAAATAAGTATTAAATGAAAATTAATCCCATAATTGGCTTATCCCACCAGGCTGCCAAGATCGAATAATTTTGCATCTATTTGTTTCAAAACTTCATCAGCAGCAGGCTTGGATTCCACAAAATCGTACTTGTCACCATCAATCTCCATCTTGGGGCCGCGATCATATGAAGCATACCAAGCCTCATAACGCTTGTTGAGTTCCTCGTAATAAGTATATAAGTCAGGGTGAACCGAAATCTGTTCAAACGACCGTCCTCTTTTTTGAATCCGATCCAGCATCGTATCAAAAGAGACACGGACATGGATTAGCAGGCCTGGATCTTTAGAAGGCAATTCTGTGAGTTTTTCCATCATATTAGTCAGCAGTGACTTGTAAATCTGTACTTCGGTCTCAGTGGAACGGCCAAGGTCTGCATTTAATTGAAACAACAACGCATCTTCAAAAATAGATCTGTCGATGACATCCAATTTATTCTCTTGTGCATTTTTAATATTATCTAAACGCTTGTTTAAAAAATAAATCTGCAGCAAGAAGGCATACTTCTTCGGATCGTCGTAAAATAGCGGCAAAATTGGATTGTCGCTCACACTTTCGTAGATTGCTTTACTTCCTAGGTGATTAGCCAGCAAAGTAGTCAGGCTTGTTTTTCCGGCTCCAATAGTTCCTGCTAAAACGATCATTTTTCCTCCTAAACGCTACTTTATATAATTTGACAATTTAAGCAGATAAAGTCAAATCTTTTTATGAAATACATAAAAACGTGTAAACGCGAATCAAATCCAGCTGCCGCGAAAAGTTTTCAAACGAGAGAAAAGGCCTGCATATTCAAAATAAACTTCTTCTGAAAAAAGAAACCAGGCGTAGCCCAGAAGCAGTGCACTCACAACATCCAGCACACTATTGTAGTGGAAAGCAATAACTGACAAGCAGACCAGAAGCAGCCAGAAAATCATAAACGTAATCGTACGATTTTTAGCCTTTCTGGCCTTTTTATTGAATTCTGGAACCAGCAAAACAAAGAAGAATTGCAGCAGCAGGAAAGTGAGCAATACAGGCAGACTGGGAAAAGTTTGTCCAATCGATACCGGCCTTCCTGCTAGCGCCGGCCGATGGATCAACAAGGTGAGCAACGCATCAATAGGAAATGCAGTCAAAGTTGTCAATAAAAACCAAAGAGCCGGAATTTTAAAGTTGCTGCCCCACATATAGAAAGCGATTGCCAAAATAAAAAGTACAATGATCAAGGGACGGCTTAAATGAGCTGCCGGCCACAGAATTAAATACCAGACTAGGCCATGGGACTGCGAGAGAAAACGTGTTGCGAACTCATCAAACACGTTAATCAAAAGTGACGAACGCCACAGCAAAAAAACAATGATTAAAAATAAAAAAACAAAAATAAAAATTAAGGGTTTTCTCGCTCTATCCCGATCTACAATCATAATTCATCACTTATTGTAACAAAGCCATAATCTTTAATGTTTTAAATTAAAACTTTAGATAGAATGTAAGATATGCCAGAAACCAAACCATTAAGAGCCGGGAGAGAACGTCGCCCCGGCAAAAAAAATAGACATCTAATCAGAAATATTCTCCTCACCATCTTCGGTGTGCTCTTTATTGCTATCGGCATTACTTTTTTCATTGCCTATTCTAATATCAAGGGCGCTATCAATACCAATACGTTTGTGCCGACAAAATTGAAAAAAAGTCGTGACGTTAATTCCGTGTTAAATGACGGGCGGCCTGTTTCCATCCTACTGATGGGTACTGATACAGGCGAGCTTGGCCGAAGCTGGGTTGGCCGAACTGATTCAATGATTCTAGTGACCATCAATCCGAAAACAAAGCGAACCTTGCTTATGTCAATTCCCAGAGATTCAATGATCGCCATTCCTGGTTACGAAGACACATTCCCGCAAAAAATAAATGCCGCCTATGAATATCCGGCCAACGGTCAAGGGCACCCTGAAACCACTATTCGAACAGTTCAAAAATGGCTAAACGTGCCAATTGATTTTTACGCCATTGTCAACATGGGCGCACTTGAACAGGTCGTTAATCGGGCTGGTGGTATCAGCGTGAAATCACCGCTATCATTTGCTTTTTCATCAGATACAGCACACGCATATGGCGCACATCTTTACCGTTTTACAAAAGATTCTGATCAATACAGTTATTATGCTGATGGTATCAACCTCACTAAAACTTCGCGTGTAATGGACGGGACAGCTGCTTTGGCTTTCGCCCGGATGCGTTACGAAGACCCGCTAAGCGACTACGGTCGAACCTTGCGTCAACGCTTAATTTTGGAAGCTATCGCTAAAAAAGCCGGCAGTTTGATTCCACAGATTATCAATCAACGTTTTTTGAACTCAATATCAAAGCAGGCCCAGACCGATTTGAGTTTTAACGACATGCTGGCATTGGGATCAAAATATCGCAGCGCAATTAGAAGAATTGATTCTGACCACATGCAAGGGGTCGGTTATAAGTATGGTCTAATTTCTTTTGAGATTATTCCGAACAAAGAAAAACAGCGCGCGACTGATAAAATTAGAAAGTTTTTGGGATTGCCCGCTGCACAAACTGGACCTCGGTTCGCTGGAACCGTCACCAATGGCGTCGTGATTGATGATGGCACACAAGACTCAACTGCCACAGCTGCGAGCCAGCAGTCGTATACTTATACACCGCCTGCTGCACCAGCGGCCAGTTACTCTTCCAGCTATACGCCACCAGTTTATACAGCGCCCGCTGCTTCCAGTACCGCTCCATCTGTTGCGTCGTCATCCTCAAGTTCGACACCACCAGCCAGTGATACTAAGACAGGGAATTAA
Source organism: Oenococcus kitaharae DSM 17330 (assembly GCF_000241055.1). NCBI lineage: Bacteria > Bacillati > Bacillota > Bacilli > Lactobacillales > Lactobacillaceae > Oenococcus > Oenococcus kitaharae. Next base: position 850,365 of record NZ_CM001398.1, on the reverse strand, counting down.
GTATTTTTATCAAAAAAGTGTATTAAAAACCGCAGGCGTTTACCTGCGGTTTTCATTTTGATCATTTTACTTAGACTGTTTATTTAGTTTAGCAATCAACTGTTCAATATGGTCACCATACTCAATTGCTTTATCACGTTTAAAGATCAAATCAGGGATCTTAAAAGTCGTCATTTTCTTTGCCAATTCACGCTTGATGAGACCCTTAGCAGCTTCCAACCCAGCAGCTGCTTTTTGGCCAGAGCTGGCAAGATCCGAATAAATTGTCCAATAGACATAGGCAATGGAAAAATCTGCCGTCATATCAATACCGGTAATCGTGACATCATCTAATCTGGGATCAGATACCTGTTTGACAAGGATCTGACCCAGATCACGCTGAATCGTACCTTCTACACGCAGAAGCCGCGGTGATTTTTCACGTTTAGGCATTTGCCTTAACCTCTTCCATTGTGTAAGCTTCAATCACATCGCCAACCTTTTCATCATTGAAGTTAGCAATTGTCAAACCAAGTTCAAAGCCCTTTTTGACTTCTTTAGCATCGTCTTTTTCATGTTTGAGTGAGGCAAGCACACCATCATAAACAACGACACCGTCACGAACCAAGCGGATTTTAGCATCACGTGTAATAACACCATCAGTTACCATACCACCAGCAATCGTGCCAATTTTAGAAAAGTGGAATAATTGTCGAACGTCAACAGAGCCCAAATTCTTTTCTTTGTATACCGGTTCCAGCTGACCCTTCATAGCGGATTCAACTTCATTGATAGCATCATAAATGACGTTATACAGACGAACATCGACATGTTTCTGCTCTGCATCGGACTTAGCCTGGCCTACTGGGCGGACATTAAAGCCAATAATAATGGCGCCAGAGGCTTCGGCCAAATTAATATCAGATTCATTGATAGCACCAACACCAGCATGGATAATTTCCACTCGAACGCCTTCGACCTTAATCTTTTTAAGTGAAGAAGTCAGTGCCTCGACAGAACCCTGCACATCAGCTTTAACAATCAAAGAAACGGTCTTCATCTCCTGTTTAGCCATTGTCGAGAACAAAGTATCCAATGTTACAACCGTGCCATTGTTACGTTCTTCTTCCATCGCGGTTTTAGCACGAGACTCACCCGTTTCACGGGCCTCTTTTTCAGAATCCATAACAACAAAGTGATCGCCAGCCTGAGGTACCTCATTTAGACCGGTAATCTCGACCGGAGTAGCTGGAAGCGCCGACTTGATATTGTGATGAGAAGCGTCGTTCATCGTCCGAACACGCCCAAACGTATTGCCAACAACAATTGGGTCACCGGTCTTCAGAGTACCTTGCTGGATGAGCAAGCTAGCAACAGCACCACGGCCTTTATCCAAACGGGCTTCGATAACAGAACCCCGGGCTTTCGCCGTTGGATCGGACTTCAATTCCATAACGTCAGCCTGCAGCAGGATCATCTCAAGAAGTTTATCAACATTCTCACCTGTTTTGGCCGAGATTGGCACTTCAATCGTGCTGCCCCCATATTCTTCCGGAACCAAATCATATTCCATTAATTCATTCACAATATTTTGCGGGTCAACACCTGGAATATCGATTTTATTAATTGCAACAATGATTGGAGTCTTTGCGGCCTGTGCATGATGAATCGCTTCAATAGTCTGCGGCATAACACCATCGTCAGCAGCGACAACCAGAACCGTGATATCCGTGATATTAGCACCACGTGCACGCATTTCCGTAAAGGCTTCATGTCCAGGTGTGTCAAGGAATGTGATCAGTCGATCGTGCAATCGAGCCTGATAAGCACCGATGTGCTGCGTAATGCCGCCTGCTTCACCCGCAGTCACATGCGTGTGGCGCAAGTAATCAAGCAGGGTCGTCTTACCATGGTCAACATGTCCCATAATCGTGACGATTGGTGCACGAGGAACTAGCTTAGCTGGATCGATATCGTTGTCATCTTCATTGAAGAAACGATCAATATCAGCAACATCGACTTCTGCTTTTTGTTTGGATTCAATGCCATAATCAGCTGCCAATAATTCGATCGTATCAGAATCCAAACTCTGGTTTTGATTAACAACCACGCCGAGCAAAAAGAGTTTCTTAAGAATTTCAGCAACATCACGATGAATGATTTTGGCAATATCCTGAACATTCATGCCAAGACGATATTCCAAAACTTGTGGTAACGGCTGTTCTTTACGCTCGTTTTGACGATTTCTTGCTGCCGTTGCGGCTGCAATGCGCTGTGCTTTCTTTGATCCTTTTGGTTCAGATTTCCTCTGTGTGCCCCTTGCTGGACCACTAACAAAATGCGCACCTGTCGTACCAGGTGTTGTTTGGTTACGGCGACGTGTATTGTTCCGAGCTGAATTGTTGCCAGAAGCTAAGGCGCCACCAAAACGACCACTGCCGTTTTGTGCTGCATTCGGTTTGTGGGTGTTATTATTTCTATTTTGGCTGTTCTGCGCATTAAACGGACGATTAGTGCTGCGATGATTATTGCGCTGATTGGTCGTCGGATGCTGATTTGGCAAAGGATTATGTGTATGTGTACGATGCAGTGGGTCGCTTACATTGTTATTAGCAGAAATCGGCCTGCCATTTCCACGTGGGCGTTGGCTTAGAGGCCTTCTCTGCTGACTGCGCGGCTCATTGCTGCGAGTACCGGTTGGCGCACTGGCAGATCCCGCTCTAATGGGGCGATGATCTTTTGGTGCCGGACGACCAGTATTGGATTCAAAACTAACACGGCGACGCTGACGAGGCTCTGGCGAATTTTGGCTTGATTCTCCTCTTCTCTCACCTTGTGCACGGCTCGAAAGACCTGCTGAATGCCGACGCTGAGATGCCGGTAATTCAGATTGTGAAGCAGATTGTTTTCGAATGTGGTGGACTAATGGACGTCGTTTCTTTTCTTCTTCAGTCATAAAGTCACCTCCTTTAATAACTCTTTGATTTTTCTTGCTATGCCAAGATCAGTAATGCCGAGAATTTTTCTGGGCTCTCCAATTGCTTGGCTGATTTCTGTACTTGAAAATTGATTAACTATAGTAATTCTTCCTCGGATTAAATCTTTAAAATCTTTTTTTGTGTTTTCACTTGCATCAGAAGCGATGATCGCGATAGCAATATTCTGCTTCTTAATAGCTTTTGCAACTAATTCCTGTCCAGTCACAAGCAATCCGGCCCTTCTCGCTAAACCGAAATAATTAAGAATTTTTTGCTTTGATAATTTGTTCGTGACTGAAAAGTTCCTTTCTGGCTTGCTGATGATCCACCCAGTCAATTAGCTGGTCATAAAAATCATTCGGCACAGGCATCTCGAAGACAGCATCAAGAATTTTTTCCGTTTTTGCCTTCTTAGCTAGTGTAACATCTACGCTAATATAGGCGCCGTGGCCATTAACTTTGCCGCTGGGATCAAGATGCAAAAGTTGATCATCAGCTTTGACAATTCTCAAAAGATCCTTTTTGGGCAACATTTGACCGCTGACAATATCTTGGCGCATCGGGATTTTGCGTTTACGGAATTGTGTCTTATTTTTCGCCATTAAAAACTAATTACTTGTCCTCGTCCTTTTTTCTTCGCCTTCTTTTTCTTCTAAGACAGCGTCGAAATCAACATTATTCAAAGCAGCTGCAAATTCATCCTGCGCCTCTTTGGTCTCTTGAGCACTCATATCTTTTTTCGCTGCAGCGGCAGTCTCATCTGAATCATTTTCATCTTTTGATGAAGCATCGATACTATCATCAGCGTCTTCGCTTTGGCCATCTTCATCATCTGAAACAAAATAATCGCCCGCATCAGCATACTCTGTCTCATCTTCCAAATCATCTGCTGTATTCTCATCAACAGACTCGTCATCTTCATCAGCATATTTAGCAGATTCTTCCAAAATTGCTTGTAGCTGAGGATCGTTCTCTGCCTGTGTCTCCGATTTGATATCAATCTTGAATTTGGTTAATTTGGCTGCTAAACGTGCATTTTGCCCACGTTTACCGATAGCCAGGCTTAATTGATAATCAGGCACAATCACAGTTACCTCATTGTCATTGTCAGGATTAAAGATAACGTCCACAACTTCGGCTGGGTTCAAAGCATTAGCAATATACTGCGCCTCATCTTCAACCCACTCCACAATATCCATATTTTCACCGTGGAGTTCATTAACGACTGCTTGCACACGAGAACCACGAGGACCAACCAAAGTTCCCACTGGATCAAGATTGGGATCAGTGGTCCTGACAGCCACCTTAGAACGATCGCCAGCCTCGCGCGCAATAGATTCGATCACAACAACACCGTCATAAACTTCCGGCACTTCTTGTTCGAACAAACGCTTGACCAATTCAGGGCTAGTTCGTGATACATATATTTGGGGGCCGCGAGTTGCTGAATCTTCGACGCGGTTGATCAAGACCTTAATCGGATCTCCTACTTTATAGGTCTCTCCCGGAATACGGTCTTTTTCACCCATAGCCGCTTCTTGGCCATCAGGCATCGTTACCCACAAAAAGCGTTGGTCTTCGCGTGCAACACGTGCAGAAACAATTTCGTGTTCGAAGCCTTCATAACGTGCATGAATCGCTTCTTTTTCTTTCTCACGAATTAATTGCGTTGATTTATTTTTGCCGGATTGTGCAGCCAAACGTCCAAAGTTGCGTGGATTGATTTCAAATTTGATCTGGTCACCGACCTCATATGCTGAATTGATTTCACGTGCATCTTTTAGATAAATTTCTGAATAAGGGTCGATCATGTCGCCGTCAGCAACGACTTCTTTAATCTGCAAAAGATTGAATTCTTGTTTTTCAGGGTCAACATCAACTTCAACATTAGTCTCGCCCTCAAAATTCTTTTTATAAGCCGTTACCAGCGTATCCTTTAAAGAAGCAATTGCATCTTCTTCACTAATTCCCTTTTCAGCTTGCAGTGCCTGCAAAGCAGAAAATAATTCTTTTCTATAATCTGATGCCATGTTTATACCTCCTGGTTTAACGAGATTTTTGTAATTTTGTCTCTCGGAAAATCTTCAATTTGTTCTGCTGAATTTTTTAGCTCAATATAAGAATCTGAGTAGTCGAGTAAAATACCTTCAACATTCTTCTGGCCATCAATTTTTTCGAAAAAATTGATTTTGACTGGTTCACTGACAGCCCAAGCTAATTGGTCATCACTTTTAATCGTACGGTCAATTCCTGGAGAGGAAATATCCAGATTGTAATGGTCTGGAAATGGATCAGGTTCAATCTGATCCATTGCTTCACTGATAAAAGGCGTGACCTCGGAAATTTCATTCATGGCGATGGGTGTCTTGTCCTGGCGATCAATTAAAATCGTCAATACCGGAGAGGCAGCACCAAAGAAACTAATGTCCCACAACATCAATTTACGTTTTTCGATAATTGGACTGATGCGTTCTTTAATTATTTCTAGTTGTTTTGAATTCATTTTCGGATTGGCTTGACCCATAAAAAATGAGCTGGCAGATGCCAACTCATTTACTTCAGTAAATCAAGTTACGTCTATTATAACTTGCCTGCAAGGATATATCAATAACTATATAAGTAAATAATTCTGTAACTGCTATTAGCGTCCTTTGTAATGACTGCCATTAGCTGGTTGGAAGCACTTAATGAAATTCGTATCGGAATACTGTTGTTAAAATATTTCGGCGCTGTTTCCGAAATGTAAGTGGCAAAAGCCTTGATTTCCGAAACAGAATAGAAACTCGTATTAATATTGATATTTAGCCCGTTAAGACTGCCGTTTTCATAGTGAGCCTGGGCAGTTGCATAGGAAATATTTGGGAAAAAGTTTTGAATTTCGTTTTTAAAATTCACAAAATTGGTATTATCCTGCGTGCCGATCGGCGACCGGTCAGTGTCGGATTTAGGGAAAACAATATTTTGGAAATTAACGTTGGTCCAATTACCAATGGTATTGCCGGATTTTGATAGATAGTAAGCATATGGTGCACCGCCTGCCAGCGAATCTTCAGGTGCGTTCTCATACATCACAATCAAAATGGGTAAATTTTTAGGGATTTGATTCATTGCCCGCAAGCGCCGTAATACTTTAGCAGCTGCCGTCCGACCTTGTGCAACCATCTCAGCACGAGAAATATTTTGCGTATATTCCGGACCTCCCGGGGTGCGGGTATAGTGGTCGATTCGGTTCATAGCCAGGCCGATAGTCATGCCTTCCAAATTCAATTTGCTGCCGTTCACTTGATTCATAAAATCATTTTCTTCAATCGACTGCAAATAGTAGGGATTGCGGCTATCATCTGTCCGGCCGTTATCTGGGGGATTCAGGCCGCTACGATTACTGTTGGAATATCGATCCAGCCATGAACTCAGCAGGTCGGATGACAAATACTGTCCCTCTTGAAAAATATATCTGCGAGTCGAAAAGAAACGTTTTGACAATTCATTTAATGATAATTCAAAGGACTGAGCATTAAAATTCGATTCCGTGGTCACAGTCATACCGCGTGCAGAGGACGTCAGATAGTTGCCGTTTGATATCACTGACCGGTACTCGCCCTGCTGATTATTTTGATTAATAACCTGTACGCTGCTTGGGCTGGATGAACTGCTGCTCGTGCTGACAGGCTGACGACTATTGAAAAAATACAGTGCGCCGACAATCACCATCAGAACGGCAAAAAGAAGAATTAAAAATTGTGTAATTGTAAGTCTGCGTCTATTCCGCTGCATTGCTTAAATCACTAAAATCCTGTTCGTTAATAATTTTGATACCTAATTTGTTCGCTTTATCTAGTTTACTACCTGCATCGCGCCCTGCGATTAATAAATCAGTTTTAGATGACACAGAAGAAGAAACATTTGCACCATGTTCTTCCAGCCAAGCCTGCATTTGTGGGCGCGTCCAATGATCCAATTTCCCAGTCAGAACGACCTTTTTATTGAAGAAATAATTGTTTTCATCAATACTGCTGCTGGTCAAATAATCAAAATTAACCTGGAAATTTTCCAGTTCATTGATTAACTGGGCAACCGATTCCGTATTGAAATATTGCACCACAGCATCCGCCATGACCTGTCCGACGCCATCAATATCAGCTATCTCTTCTGCTGAAGCGTTTTGCAGATTGCGTAGATTTTTAAAATGGGCGGCCAGCACTTTGGCGGCTTTAGCGCCAACTCCGCGAATACCCAAGGCTGTTAATAAGCGTTCAACTGAATTTTGGCGGGAACGGTCAATAGCTGCAATTAAATTCTTAGCCGATAATTCAGCGAATTTATCTAAGCTGGTCAGCTGTACCTCAGTCAGGGAGTATAAATCAGAAATTTTTCTAATAAGTTTTTTATCCAAGAGCTGATGAATCACACGCGGACCCAAGCCATCAATGTTCATCGCGTTTCTAGAAGCAAAATGTGTTAATCCTTCTTGAATTTGTGCCGGACATTCCGGATTGATACATCGTAAAGCGACCTCACCCTGCACGTGCACTAATTCAGAACCGCAAGAAGGGCAGCGACTGGGAATCGGATAAGGCTGGTCAGCTGTCTTTGGTCGCCTATCTAAAATGACTTGACCAATTTCAGGGATAATATCGCCAGCTTTATGCAGTGTCACTGTATCTTCAAGACGTACATCTTTTTCCTGCAGGTAATCAGAATTATGCAGACTGGCTCGACGGACAGTCGTGCCCGCCAAGAGCACCGGATCCATCACGGCAGTCGGTGTGACAACGCCAGTCCGGCCAACAGTCCAAGTGATGTCGCGAACAACGGTCAAAGCCTCTTCTGGCGGGAATTTATATGCAATGGCCCAGCGCGGAATCTTGACGGTATTGCCAAGTTCGTTTTCCATATTCAGATCATTGACTTTCACGACTACCCCGTCAATGCCAAAGGGCAGCTGATCGCGTTTGGCCGTGAATTCATCAATGTAAGTTTTCACATCTGCCATTTTCGTAATCACGCGATTATCAGCGTTCACAGGGAAACCCAATTCCCGAAAACGTGCCAACACACCTGACTGTGTGTCAGTGCCTATAACATCATTTTGAGCTGTGTAATAAATAAATGATGATAATTGACGAGCTGCGGTGATTTTCGGATCCAACTGGCGCAGGCTGCCGGCGGCTGCGTTTCGCGGATTAGCAAATACAGCTTCACCTGCCTCGTCTCTTTCCTGGTTCAAACGGGCAAATGAAGCTTTTCCCATATAAATTTCGCCGCGTACTTCAATGGTCAAAGGCTCAGATAAAGTTTCTGGAATTTCTTTGATCGTGCGGACATTTGCTGTAACATCCTCACCGATCGAACCATCCCCTCGTGTCGAAGCCTGGATCAAACGGCCATTTTCGTATTTCAAAGAAATAGCCAAGCCGTCAATTTTTAATTCCAAGTTATAGTGCTGCTGGCTTGAGGCATTTTTCGTCGTCACAGCGTCCCAATCCATTAATTCCTGAATCGAAAAAACATCCCCTAAAGACAGCATAGGAACCGGATGGACAACTTTAGCCAGACCACGCGACCCGCTATCCGCTGCATTGCCCGCTGCTACCCGTTGTGTAGGCGAATCAGGCATCACGAGTGTCGGATAAGCTTTTTCCAAAGCCACCAAACGAGCATAATTTGCATCATAAACATAATCCTCAACACTGGGATTATCGTCTTCGTAATACTCGCGGCCCCATTTGATCAGTTCGTCAGAAAGATCCTTGATCTCCTGCTGAGCCTGAGTGAAGCTGAGCTGTTCGATTGGTGTGAAATTGATTTCTGGATTCATGATTATATTTTCTCAATCGGTGCAAAGGAAGCCATCAGCTGTTTGATACCCTTCGATGCAAATGCAATTTTAAGCAATTTATCATCACCATCCTGTTTGATAGCTACGATTCGTCCAATACCGAAAGTTTTATGTTTAACTTGATCTCCCAATTGCCAATCTTTTTTTTCAGCGCCGGTCCCTTTATAGGTCGTCGCAAAAGCCGGCCGATATTCCCGATGGCTGCTTGTCGTATCGCTCTTACGGTCAAAAGGCATCGGCTGATCATAGCTGCTATAGGATGGTACGGTCGGTGTGGGATTTTCTTTGTCCAAAAGGGCATCATCGATCTCATCAATAAAAATTGACGGGTCGTTACTTTGTGTCCGGCCGTACAAAAGGCGTCCGTATGCGTTCGTTAAATACAGTTCCTGCTGTGCTCGCGTAATAGCGACATAAGCCAAACGCCGTTCTTCTTCCAAGCCGTCTCTTTCAATCATCGAGCGAGCTGATGGAAAAATACCTTGTTCCAGGCCAACAATAAAGACCACTGGAAATTCCAAACCTTTTGCAGCATGGACAGTCATAAGGGTAACTTGGCCGGCACTTTCATCGTAGGAGTCCAAATCACTGACCAAAGCTGTCTGCCCAAGAAAATCCACTAACTGATTCTGCGTCTCGGAAACTTCTGGATCATAATCATCATCAAACTGCTTAGTCTGAGACAAGAACTCATCCAAGTTTTCGACTCTCGCCTGAGACTCCAGGTCATCTTTTTGTACATATTGTTCTCGGATCCCCGTCTTGTCAAAAATTTCCTGGGTCAATTCGGTAACAGATAGAAAATGAGACTGATCCATAAATCCCTTGATCATGGCCGCGAACTTGCGAAAATTGTTTTGTGCCTTGGCCGATAACAGGCTTTCATCGGTCAAAACGGCAATTGCCTGCATGAAGGACAGATCCTTTTTGACAGCAAAAGAACGTAGTTTTTCAATCGAACTTGCACCAATGGCACGCTTAGGTTCATTAATAATCCGCTCAAAAACCGTATCGTTATCACTATTAGCCACTAGCTGCAGGTAGGCAACGATATCTTGAATTTCTTTTCTCTCAAAGAAACGCGTACCGCCTACAATCGTATACTGCATCTGATTGGCATTAAAAACTTGTTCGAAAACACGCGACTGGGCATTGGTTCGGAAAAGAATCGCAAAATCGTTTAAACTGCGGCCCTTTTGGACGCCGGCTTGAATGTTTTTAAAGACATAACGGGCTTCATCGGATTCAGATTGCGCGCGATAATAGTGAATCAAATCGCCTTGGTCATTGTCAGTCCAGAGATTTTTAGCCTTGCGTTCAATATTATTTTTAATTACCTGGTTAGCAGCCATTAAAATATTTTTCGTCGAACGATAATTTTGTTCCAGCAGAACCGTCTTGGCACCAGGGAAATCTTTTTCAAAATTCAGGATATTATTCATATCTGCGCCGCGCCAGCCATAAATACTTTGGTCAGAATCACCTACGACAGCCAGGTTCCTAGAACCAAAATCACCGGCTGCCAGCATTTCTACGAGTTTATATTGTGCATCATTGGTGTCTTGATACTCATCGACATGAATGTAGCGGAATTTATGCTGATAATAATGGAGTACATCTGGCGCCTGTTTAAAAAGCTGAATCGTTCGCATGATTAAATCATCAAAATCCATCGACTGAGACTGTGTCAAACGACGCTGGTACAGGTCATAAGATTCCGCAACTGCTTCGTCAAAGACGGTCTTGGCGGCATTTCTCGCGTCATTAGGCGTCTGCAGTGCATTTTTAAAATTAGAGATCGCAGCTAATACTGATCTTGGATCGTATTGATTCGTATCATAATTTAAATCATTTAAAACATGCTTGATCAAGACTTTTTGGCCGCTTGTATCCAAGATAGAAAAGCTGCTCGTAAAACCGATTTTCTCAACATCACGCCGCAAAATCCGTGCTGAAAGTGCATGAAAAGTCGAAACCCAAATAGCACGTGCATCCTCTTCATCAACGAGACTGGCAATTCGTTCCTTCATCTCGGCGGCCGCCTTATTTGTAAAAGTAATCGCTAAAATCGACCAAGGCGTCACTTGTTTTTCTTGAACCAAGTAGGCAACTCGGTGCGTCAAAACACGCGTCTTGCCAGAACCGGCGCCAGCTATAATCAAAAGCGGCCCTTCGGTAGTTAGAACCGCTTCTTTTTGTTTATCATTCAAACCTGCTAATAAATCATTCACTCAAATTATTTTAACATTGAATTTTCAAATAATTTTCTCTATTCAGACAAAGTCGCTGTGTAAAAATTAATGGATTAAAAAGCTCAATCGTAGATATCTAAATGATATTTCACAATCAGAGTAATCAATTTGTCAGCATAGTCCGGATCGGTTGCATAGGCATTTTTGACTAAAGCGTGTGCAGCCTGATGATAATTTTCGGCTTTCAAAACATCTTGATATTGATTTTTATTCCAGCTGGTTCCTTTAAGAAATAGCTGATTATGCTGACGGACAGATTCCTGCCAATTTTCGTAAACAGAAAAACGGCCGGTCACAGTCACCCACTTGTTGCCGCTGAATTCGCGTGTCTGGAGATCAACACTTTTTTTAGGATTCCGGGACCAGCTTTTCACACCAAAATAATTATGATATTGTGCGGCTAACCTGCTTTTACCCCAATCAGATTCTAGGATCATCTGAGCAATTGTAATTGACGACAGAATATGATCTGTTCGCTGTCGTTTTTGAATATAAGGTGCGACACGATCAATAAAACGCTGCTGCGACAGGACTTGCTTTTCTTTTTTAGGTATTGCGTGCCTGCCAGGCAGATGCTGCTGAACCGATACATAATAAGTTAGTACAAAAGAAGTCGTAAAGACCGTAAGTGCTAGGCCAAGACGAAAAAACAAAATCAGATGTATTTTTTTGTTTCCTTTCACAAATTGACCGATTCGAAAGAAAAATAATTTAAAATATTTGAGCAAACGCTTCATAGCGGAGTGATAACCTTCAAATGATAAGTCTACATAATCAAAGCTATTTAAAGATTAAGTCTAATAAATAATAAATAAAAAAATCCGCATTTATGCGGATTTTCAAAAAACAATCGTTCGTATTTTTTAGAATTTAACAGCGTTTCTTGTCTCTTCACCCTTGGCAAAGGCAACAGCGGCATCGAAACTCTGGTGAACCATTTCCAAAACGGCTTTCGTCGTATAGAAGGCTGTATGAGGTGTAACAAGAACATTTGGACGATCAATCAAATCATCCAGGCGGGCATCAGGGAACTTCTTGCCTTCCCAATCTTCATTGAAAATACCGACTTCGTTTTCATAAACATCCATAACCAAACCAGATACTTTGCCGGAATCCAAAGCAGCAACAACGGCATCTGTATCCATCAGATCTCCACGGGCAACGTTGACCAGCACAACACCGTCTTTCATCTTAGAAATAGTGTCTTTATTGATCATGTGGATATTTTCTTTGACAGATGGCACATGGTAAGAAATAACGTCAGACTGTGCGTATAGCTCATCCAAGCTGTCAACATACAGTCCCTGCTTATCAATCTCAGGGTTCTTGAAAATATCATAGGCAACAACTTTGGCACCAAATCCTTGAAGAATTTGGATCAAAACACGACCAATCCGGCCAGTACCAACAACACCGACTGTCTGCATGCGAACTTCACGTCCGATTGTTGGTGCCCAACGCAAATCACGTTTAGCAACTTTGGCATCCAGTTCCTTGCTGCGGCGCAGAACACGTGCTAATTGAATAGCGGCGTGTTCAGCAATCGCATTTGGCGAATAAGCAGCAACATTTGAAATCTTGAAACCAAGTTCCTTAGCAGCATCAAGATCAATGTTGTCGATACCAACATTTCTTAAACTCATTTGGTGAATACCTTGGTCGGCTAATGCCTGCAAAGTCTCACGCGTATATGGCAGCTGCTGATAAACAACAACGCCATCAGATCCAGCTGCTTCTTTAGCTGAATCAGGTGTCAGTAATTCTTCGGTATATCCAACTTCAACATCAGGATGAGCATCTTCCCATTCTTTAAGAGATGGTTTTTCGTCATCACGAATTCCGTAAGCAAAAATTTTCATTCTTTCCTCCATAAAAGTACAATTCTCATTATATCTAAAAATTCACAAAGTTCCTACTATAACTCTTGCTGAAAATCTGCCGCACGGTAAAGTTTCAGAACTTTTCTAAACAGAAAATCAACTAAGAAGCCAACAATTACAGGGACCACAAACCAGACAATCAAAGCCAGAAACGGATTGATGTAATTGCTGATATAGTTGGCCGTATCAGCTTTTTCAGCATTATTATTCACAAATGATTGAATGGGTGAAACCATACCAATCCAGCCGAAACCGGCTGTTGTCGCAGTTCCCTGAATATTAAACAAAGCAACTGTCAGGCCTGAAATTGCACCAGAAAGCGCAAAAGCAATTAATGTAATCGGCTTTTTAAACACCGATGGCATCATGCCCTTCATCGCGCCCAAAAAGATTGCGACGGTGACACCTTTTTTATTGACAAACCAAGAATTAATCATCAATACCACAGTCGTTGCAACAACGCCCATGGCAGCTGCACCAGAACCCATTTGATTCAAATTAATTGCCAAGGCGATACCCACTGTTGACACAGGGGTCACAATAATCATAGCAAACAGAGCCGCAACCAAGGGTGCCATAATAAATGGCTGCTGATCAAATGCCCAGCGGACAATATCACCAATCCAAGTCGTAATATCAGCAACATAAGGCGCAATCATCGTACCGATTAAACCAACGCCGCCGCCAATCAGAATCGGTCCCAAGATAATGGCAACTGAGCCAAAGCCTTTCAAATATCTTGCAACCAACCAAGTTACCAAAACAGCAATTGCAGACACAGCCATCGCATTAATGACATCACCAGCACCTTGTGCTTGATAAAACGTACCAGTCAAGGGTGCCGATTTAGCCGCTTTAGCAATAGGCGATAAATAACTGTGAACGGCAATCCATCGAATCGACCCGGAAGAGGCCGCTACGGCAATTCCGATAACACCTGTACTCAGGGCATTCATTTTGAATTGAAAGGCAATAGCCATACCAATCAAAAATGGAATAAACACCATAAACAAATTCAGAATTGCGTTAAAATTTGCACCAGCATGGGTCTGCAATAAACCTGAATACTGCAAAATATAGCGCATCACAGCGCTTGGTAAAACACCAATTAAAATTCCTTGTGCCGATCCTGTTAATATCTTGACACCAAAACCGCGTAAATCCGATTTGGCACCAGAAAAAACAGCCACCGGGCTACTTTCTTTCCCACTCATCTACTATCCTTCCTTTAATCCTTCAATGTTATTTTACTCACAAATGCTTGTGAAGTATATGAACAACATATTATAAAACAATTTCGTTAAGCCTTGCCGCTCATGTACCAAAACGCTTACAATTAAAACGTTTTTAAAGGACTAAAAGAAGATTCGATTCAAGAAATGTTCGTTGCAAACAAAAACCGCCACTTCAACGATGGCGGTTTTATTGTCATAATGGCCCAGCCCGGACTCGAACCGGGAGCTTAGACTTAGGAGGTCCGTGTTTTATCCCGTTAAACTACTGAGCCAAAAAAATCAATCATCGGCGGCAAAGTGGATGCCAGCGCCTTCTCTCAGATCAAACATCAGCTGATTAATCTGAGACGCGGTTACAAGCCAATTCTCATATTCTACAAGATTAGCTTCTGAATGTCGATCACTCAGTATCCGAGCAAAATCCCGTGCTTCTGCCAGCAATGGATTTTGCTCTGTCCCTAATGCTAATTGCTCATGATGGCCTTGACCGTCAATCAGCTCGACACGATTTAATTCTGAGGGACTGTCAATCAACAAACGGTCCTTTAATCCGAAGACCTCACTTGGTGCCGAAGACGTAAAAATCTTGGAAATCAGAATGTTCACCGTAAAAGCAGCATAATCCAAACTGATGATACCAGAACCATCAATGCCGTTTTCAAGCAGACGCGGATGATAAACAGCTTTGTCAGGGTAACCGAACCAGCCAATGGCATCGTAAAGCGGGTAAACGCCTAAATCGTATAGGGCACCACCGGAGAATTTCCTAGTAAAAACATTCGGTGCATGCAGCGGGTCAGCTAAATATTGATCATAACGACTTGAATAATTGGCATAAACCAAGTTGGCACCTTGTATTGTCTTCAAATCGGTAATCTTGTCTTTGATAATCTTGAAAATAGGATCATGGTCGTTCCGAGCCGCTTCAAAGAAACGGCGCTCAGGATTTTCAGCCAACAGCTTCATAATTTCCTGAAATTCATGTGTGTTTGAAAAACTTGGTTTCTCAACAATGATATCAAGACCATGTTTGAGAGCAGACTGTGCGTGCCGAAAATGAAATGAATTTGGGGATGCAAGATAGACTGCCTGTATACCGGAATCTAAAAATGCATCAAAATTGTCAAATGCCGCGGCTGGCTGACCAATCTGTTTAATAAAATCATCAGCCGTCTCTTTGCTGCGCGAGTAGACAGCCGATATGATAAATCCTTGTGATTCAATAGCCGCTTGAGCAAACTGTGCGGTAATCCAGTGTGTACCAACAAGACCGAGCTTTATCATTTTTCAATCTCCCTTGATAGGTTTTTTAAATCAGATAGGCTGCCGTTAAAAATCGACAAAGGCAGGCGGAAAGAACGAATACCGGAACCAACCTTCCCATTGGCATTATACTGTACAAATTGATTAACCGTATTGGTGTTGTCCAGACTGTTTTCTAGCAGCCAATACCTCATATTCAATGGCGCCAGCTGTGCTTGAATCCGATCGTAGACTGCCTTGTCGCAGCGGACAATGACAGAATTTTTTGGATAATAGGACCTCAGATCCAAAATCAGGCCACGCAGATTGGCAATTGAATTGTTGTCAGTAATATCGTCATCGGTTACAGAAATAGCGATCGGTAAGTTCCCTACTTGACGGCCTACATTCTGCACGAAATATAAATAAGCTGCATAAGCTGTCGTGAAAGAATCATAGATCAGCACCGCGCCGGCCGACAGACCTGCGTCCCGCGCCGACTTCAGAGATGACATATACAGATCATCAAAATCGCTGCCGCCAGTCGTGGCGCGAAAATAGACAAAACTTAATCCCTGCGCACGCAAATAAGAATAATCGCTATAGGGCTGATCCGAGCTCAAAGTTGTTCCTCTAGCAAACTTGCCGCTAGCCAATTTAGACCGAGTACTGCCGCCACTCTGACTATCAGAACTGCTCGAGGCGCGGCTTGATTGACGTTTAGAACTTTTTGAAACTTCACTTTTTGAAAGCGCCTGTTTGATTGGCTTAGAACTAGAAGATGATTGCACAGCAGGCCGGCTCTTTTGGCTAGGAACACTTGCAAAGACCCACAAACTGACCGTCCAAAGAAAACCTGCAATAACAAGGATGTAAAAGATGTAATCCAGCATCCCTTTCTTTTTATTTTTCCGTTTCCTCTGCACCTTTCTTATTATAACTAAGTCTTGGCGTCCGCTATAATTATGTTGATGGTTACCAGGCAGACCAGGTATCCAACCAAAACGTTGCCGTCAGGGAGAAAAATATGTTTCCAGCATTGAATAAACAAATCGACAAGTTTGCTGATCTGATTATCAAGAAAGGTGCTCATGTAGCGCCCAGGCAGACAGTCGTTATCTACTCGAATACAGAAACTGATTATTTTGCTGAAAAATTGGTCAAGCGCGCCTATCAAGCCGGTGCTGTGCAGGTACAGGTTCAATGGCACAATGCACTAGAAACAAGGGAATTTTATTTGCATGCGAGTCCGGCAGTCATTAGTGAAACGCCCGAATACTTAAAAGTCTGGGGCGACGATCTGATTGGTCGGAAAAACGCGACAAGAATTTCAATTATGTCTGACAACCCTGATAATTTAAGCGGTATTGACCCTCAAGTGATTGCTAATAGGCGGCAAGCTTTACGGCCGGCGTTAAAAACGGTCGCTCAAAAAACGACTGCCGATGTTATTTCCTGGCTTGTCGTGGCAGCGCCTTCGATTGCTTGGGCAGAAAAAGTATTTCCGGATTTGCATGGTCAAGAAGCTGCAGAACGCCTTTGGCAGGAAATTTTAAAAACAGTCCGCATCAGTGAAGATAATGATCCAATCGCCGAATGGGATCAGCATGTCGCTGAATTAAAAGCCCATGCTGATTGGCTGACAGAACAGAATTTTAAAGAACTGCGTTACAAGTCGGCCAAAAGTGATTTTACGATTGGCTTAGCAGAGCACCATCGTTGGGAGGCTGCTAGTTCAGTCGATCAAAGTGGTAATCCTTTTATTCCTAATATGCCAACTGAAGAAGTCTTTACAGCGCCGGATAACCGCCATATTGACGGTACAATTGCTTCAACGCTGCCATTAAGCTACAGTGGCAATCTGATTCGAGATATTGTTCTGCAAGTCAAAAATGGCCAGATTGTTAAGGCACAAGCTTCAAGCGGTGAGGCCGTATTAAAAGACCTGATCGCTACAGATACCGGCTCGCATTCTTTTGGCGAAGTTAGTCTCGTTCCCTTCCACTCGCCGATTAATGATGCAGGTGTCTTGTTCTATAACACATTATTTGACGAAAATGCCTCAGACCATGTTGCTATCGGCCAGGCATACAACACTAATATTCAAAAGGGTGAAGAACTTGATGAGAGGACACTTGCATCATATGGCTGGAATCAAAGCGATGTACATGTGGATTTCATGATCGGTTCTAGCGATATGGCTATTGACGGTGTCACACAAGACGACCGTATTATTCCAGTATTCAGAAATGGTGATTGGGCATAAAAAAAGCGATTCTGAATGGAATCGCTTTTAATTTGCTTATTATCTATTTTGCAAAAGCATTAACAGCAAGCCTAGGATCAACCAAATGCCGCCAAGGATTGCTGTAATTCTTTTCATGACAGCCTCAAAGCCACGTGACTTTTGTGCCTGAAAGAGGTCGCTGGCGCCGCCTGACAAAGCATTCAATGCGTCCTGCTGTTTGCTGGGCTGCATCATAATACAAATAATCAAGACGATACCGATAACGACTAATGCTGTTAAAATCAACTGTGCCATACTCCATTCAGTATATCAGATTGATTCCGTTTGACAAAGAGCATTGTGCAGAAACAAAAAACCTCGGAAAAACCGAGGTTCTAATCAATACAATTTATGGCTCATCTTATCTATATAAAATTAGTCTAATTTTGCAAAGTGGAGCAAAGTGCGGACCATGTTGGATGTGAAACCGTATTCGTTGTCATACCATGAAACAGTCTTAACCAACTGGAAATCACCGCCAGCGACAATCTGAGTCTGAGTTGGGTCAAAAACAGCACCGTGAGTATCGTTGATGATATCAGAAGAGACAATTTCATCATCGTTCCAACCAAAGCTTTCGTTACCCTTTGTATATTCTTTAAAGGCATCGTTCACTTCTTCAACAGTAACTTTCTTTGACAAAATACTTGTCAATTCAGTCACAGAACCATCGATAACTGGAACACGCTGAGCATGACCGTTCATCTTGCCGTCAACTTCAGGAACAACCAAACCAATAGCCTTGGCAGCACCACTGCTATGAGGAATCGTGTTGGAAGCAGCTGTACGGTTAGAACGCTTCTTAGAACCGCGAGGTCCATCAAGGATCATCTGAGTAGAAGTGTAGGCATGAACAGTCGTCATTGTACCAACTTCAACACCAAACTTGTCTTGCAGCAAACGTGCCATTGGTGCCAATGACTGGGTCGTGCAAGAACCAGCAGAAACAATTGTATCGGCAGATGTCAGAATGTCTTGGTTAACACCGTAAACAACTGTTGGTACAGCGCCGGCTGGGGCAGAAATTAATACACGCTTAGCACCGGCATCGATATGAGCCTGTGCTTTTTCTTTGGAAGTGTAGAATCCAGTACACTCAAGAACATATTCAACACCATCGTTCTTAACCCAAGGAAGGTTGTGAGCATCTCTTTCAGAATAGATATGATAGTCTTTGCCGTTAACCGTCAAAGTAGCTGTCTCATCATTAGCTGAAACATCGGCGTTCAATGTGCCATGAGTGGTATCGTACTTGAGCAGATAAGCCAGCATTGAAGGCGTTGTTAAATCGTTGATCGCAACAACTTCAATATCAGAGGCTTCATCTGGTAACTCAAGGATCCGACGGAAAGCCAAACGGCCAATACGTCCGAATCCATTAATACCAATCTTTACAGTCATAGAAAATTTTCTCCTCTTATGAATATTTGGATATTGTCCGTAAATAGTATAACACGGGCTTTTGACAAAGCTTGACCATTAGCCCGTCTGACAAGCTTTTTTTGCCTTGACACAGGTTATACATTTCACAAAATCTTATTGGAAATACCACTTTGTCCAAAAGCCTGAAAACAAAAATAGATTTCCCTGCTTATCTAGTATAATAGTAATGTTCGCGCGAGTAGTGTAATGGATCATCACGTAGGATTCCGGTTCCTGAGATGAGGGTTCGATTCCCTCCTTGCGCATTTTTTATGCCGATATATGGGCATTTGTAGCGTATGTGTGGCAAATAAACGTGCATATTCAGACACAAAAAACCGCCAGACATCAGTCCGGCGGTTTTAATTTATCTTTAATCAATCTTTAATTTGTAATAATTCTTTAACATTCGTCTCCCAGTTATTTAGGATTTTTAACATTTTGCTTTTCTTGACTTCCAAAAATTCATTTTTTGTCCTCCTGGATTAATGCCTATAAACTCATATTTTTGCGAAAGATCAATTACATCTTTTAAGTTAGATAAAGTGTATTCAGAAATTCTCATGTCTTGAAAAGCATAAGAAGTATGCAATCTATTTAATTCATTTTCAAGTGAATATTTGATTCTTCTTAAATATCCATTTGCAAGGTTAGAAGTTTTGAGATCATTAATTCCCTTACTAGGATCAAAAAGTTTTATCTGTTCAATTAGAGGATTAATGTAGACTCGTAAGTACTTTTTTAAATTTTCTAATGTTCCATAATTCATTAATAAAAGAAATTAGATAAGTCGTGATGATGGAAACGAACAAACTAATAATTCCTGGATACAAATATTGAGTTGAAAAAATTTCATCCATTTATTTATTGCCTCTAGACCTAACGATTGTATAACAAAAACCCTCGAAATTAATCGAAGGTGTTTGAACTATTTATGATTCCAGATATTCCTAATGTTTCCTAAATTTACGCTCAAGGAGATTGCTTGTTTATTTTTCCATAGTTCCATAATTAAGATCTTCTCGAACATCAAAATTTCGATCAGGGTTTAGATTAAGTTTCCTACTTTCGTGAAACTACTCGATATGGTAAACCATCATTGGATCGTCTCCATCATGCAATGGTGACAGCACAAATCCTTGACTCAGATATAGTTGTCTTGCGACTAAATTATCTGCCGAGTAACTTAACACAATGTCTTGGACGGGCCAGTGCGCTGGAATAAATGCTTTGAGCAAGACTAAAAATTGTGCACCCAGTCCCTGATGTTGCTGGTTCGCATCTATCATGAAACGGTCAAGCCAAATATATTTTTTCGAGGCATTGAATGCACCAATCATTGCAAACCCGACGACAGTCCCGTCACGTGTTAAAGCAAACGGATGCCAATCAAACTGCGGATCGTACTGCCCTTCCGCTAGTGATTTAGCGTTAGGCTCAATATATGAACACTGACTCGGCGAAACAGTCAGCGCCATTACTGCTCGAAAATTATCATGCGTTACCGGTTCAATGCGGAGCTCCATGTGTCTTCCACCTCATTCGCAAGTATAGCAAAGAGCTGTGCCACATACAATTTAAGCGACGAATTTACAATTCAAGTGCAACAAAAAAGCCCATCGAAAGTTAATCCGGTGGGCTTTGATTTATAAGTTAACCAATAAAAAATACTTTATTCGCCATCAACATCGTGTCCTTCATCTATTTTCCACAAAATGAAGTCATTACCTTCTTTATATCCAAAGAGTCGACCGCCTTTATTCATTTGATAGTGAGTCACTCTTCTAGATTGCCCATTAACATCTTCATCTCTAAATGGGCTTCCATGTTTATCTTCTAAAAAGTTATCCTCAACGGTTTCCCAATATAGACCTTGGCCAACAGTCTTGTTTATAAAATTATTGAACAACCTATTGCCCTTTTTACTCAGACAATTAAAATCGAAATTATTATTTAAAGATTCGCGAATAGATATTTCGAACTTCTCTTTACCGCGATCAGTCGCTTTGGTTAATTTTGTACCTTTGTTCCCTTTATCGTGTTTCTTCTGCTGCTTTCTTAAGTTACGTTTATCCATTAAATGTCATCGCTAGCATATTCATTCTTGTAAAACGATGCCATTTCATTGGGATCAAGAGGTTCCGAAGATCTTTCACCATCTTTAGCACCGGATTTCTCTCGTGCAATTTGCCATGGTTTTTCCTGATGAGTTAAATTTTCAATCTCATTGGGTGAATAATCTTTATAAGTTTCTCAAACAGATTCCAATAGGTCCTCTTCCTTTTTTAGAATATACATCTAGAGATTTGGAAGTATTGGGGCGAATTTATGAGTTCTGTCTGCGACCTGGTAAAATGTCTAAATCCTTAAACAAGTGTCATAATTTAGATATCAAGTACTGATTTTTGGCAACAAATAGATTGTTTTTCAAATTGGAGGGCGCCGCATGGCAAAACTTAATTATGAAGATCAAGAGAGTTGGCCATTTGAAAGTGGGAAACGGCAGTCGCCGATGGATTTGCACTTTGCTCAAGCTAAAAAAATGCCATCAGCTGCGGATTTGCAGCTGGCCTACAGTCAAGTGGCCAGCTACGCTAAAGATACGGGGCGCGGCATCGAAGTTGGATCATCTGGCCAAGCCATGATTAATCAGCGGCCATTTAGTTTACAGCAGTTTCATTTTCACGCACCCAGCGAACACTTGCTTGACGGACAGGATTTTCCGGCCGAAGTTCATTTTGTTCATGAAGCAGCAGATGGCCAGCTGGCAGTGATTGCCGTTTTCCTGACTGTTGGGCAAACATCCCCAGCAATTACCTCGATCCTGCATCAACTAGGTGCCTCAGAGAAATTTGCCTGTGATGTCGAAAAACTGCTGCCAAAAGACCGTTCTTACTTTCATTACTTAGGTTCTTTGACTACGCCGCCATTGACTGAAACAGTCGAATGGTATGTGATGACGCACCCTGTCGAATTATCGGCCCTGCAGCTCAAAGAATTCCACCAGCTTTATGAACATAACAACCGAAAAATCCAAGCCATGAATGACCGGCCGCTGCTTTATTTTCAAGCCAAGGAGCCATCATGAAAGTACTGGTCTTTGGCGGCAGTGGTTTTGTCGGGCAGCAATTACTGAAAACTTTTCAAGCACAAGGCTGGCAAACGATCAGTGTTTCACGGCACGGCCGACCGAAAAAAGGTCAAGCGGCCTGGGCTGATGAAGTGACTTGGATCAAATCTGATGTGACAAAAGATCAGACTTGGCAGGATGCTGCTAAAAATGCCGATTGGATCATTGATGCGATTGGTATTTTGTTTGAAAAACCCAAACAAGGCATCACCTACGAGAACGCGATTGTACTGCCCTTGCAGAATATTGCTGATTTTTTGCTTAAACAATCAAAGCCAGCCAGACTGATATTTATTTCTGCTAACAAAGCGCCTCTTGTCCTGAAAAAGTACATGCAACATAAGATCGCGGCTGAAAGATTTTTGCAGCAGCCCGATTTTGCCAAACTACAAAGTGTCATTATCTATCCAGGGCTGGTCATTGATGCTGCTAAACCTAGCACGCTGATTGCTGAATGGGGCATTCACCTGCTGTACCGTCTACCCTTTTTAAAAAAATGGATCAGCGGCTATCTGCCCATCAAACGGACAATCTTAGCCGACGAAATTACCAAAGTCATGCGGGGCGGCAAATCAATTTTGACGCAACGGCGGCCATAACATGATTAAGAGGCTGTTATTTTCGTGCTTGCAAAGAGATTAGAATCAAACCGAGAATCCCCAAGCTCAGGCCCAAAAACATGAAGGAATAAATGCTCAACCAGACGGCCGAAACGAAAATCAATAAAATACTGCTGACAAACACACTGACGATATAGACAACCCGCATCTTTGCCCCCAAATTAACGAAGAGACAAACGATTTGAAAAATGTTTAACAGGGCTGTCAGAAAAGCAATCACGATCGACGACTTTGCCAGTAAATTTCCCGAAGACATCAAAGCATAATTATCACTTGCCGTTACAACAAGTGGATAAATAATCAGCAGTAGGCCAATGGCCACAATCAATTTCATAAACAACAGAAAGAATTTGAATAGTGTCTTGTCATTATACATATTGGGCCTGCTTTCTCAGGAAATTCAACCTGTATCTACTCTTATTATATGGGTTGTGCAAAAGTGCTGTCTAGCAAAAAAGCCCGATTTCTCGGGCTTTTATAATAACTATTTTACTTTTCAGATGCAGCAACTTTAGGCAGAATCAAATTCAAGAGGATACCGATCACCGTTGCCAAAGCAACACCGGAAAAATCCAATCCGTTTGACAGCTGCAGATGGAAATTACCAATGCCGATCACAAGAATTGGCGCTGCTACCATTAGATTGCGTTTTTTTGAATAGTCAACTTTACTATCAACAATCACCTGCAGGCCGGCTGCCGCAATCACACCATAAAGCATGAATCCAACGCCACCGATGACAGCGCCAGGAACCGTCTCAATCAAAGCGGACAATTTACCGATAAAACTCAATAGAACAGCCAGGACAGCTGCGCCACCAATGACCCACACAGAGTAGACACGGCTCATCTGCATAACGCCAATGTTTTCCCCGTATGAAGTTACTGATGGGCCGCCAACCAATGATGCTGCAATTGAAGCTGTACCATCACCAGCCAATGTATGACTGAGTCCGGGATCTTTAAAGAAATTATGGCCTGTGATTTTATTCAGCACCATGATATGGCCCAAATGCTCGGAAATAGTAACCAGAGCTAGCGGCGCCATACTTAATACAGCTGAAGGATAAAACCTACTGCTTTCAAAAATCGAGTTGAAGTTCGGAAGCGCAAACCAAGGTGCGGTCATCACGCGACTAAAATCAACCAAGCCAAACAACACCGCGAAAATATATCCGGTTATAATCCCTAACAGAACCGGAATCATCCCCATAAAGCCTTTGAAACACATGTTGTATAAAATCGTGACAGCCAGTGTTAGCAAAGCAACGATAAAAATCTTAATGTCGTATTTACTTGTTGCGGAGTTGATCGTGGCATTCTGAGCAGCGGTAGATGCCAAAGATAGACCGATCACCATGACAATCGGGCCAACGACCGAAGCCGGAAAAATTCTGTCAATCCAAGCAGATCCGGCTTTAGCAACAATCAAAGCCACAATCAGGTAGACAACACCAACTGACAAAACACCTTGCCCAACAGCTGGGTAGCCGAAAGCTTTCATCAAACTGCCCATTGGAATGATAAAGGCAAAACTCGAGCCCATGTAAGCCGGGATTTTTCCTCTAGTTATCAGCATGTGAAGCAGTGTACCAACACCTGACGAAAAAATTGCCACACCAGGATTTAAGCCGACCAGCAACGGAACCAGCACAGTCGCTCCGAACATACTGAACAAATGCTGCAAGCTTAAACCAAATAAAGCTGGAAATGGCGGCCGTTCATACAAGTCATAAATCGCGCCATTCGCGTGTTTCTCTTCCATAATTTCTCAATTCCTCTCGTTTTTGTGCTAAATAAGAAAAAACGCAACCATTACCCAATAAATGGGCAAGGCTGCGTTAAAGCATCTGAATCACTTGTTTTCTATTTTTTTGCACTGAGAGTAATTAAAACAGTCCAATCCCAGCTTGTCAATAGTTATTTGTCAGCAACTGTAAAACGTTCGCCGATGAAACGCGGTTCCTCGATTTCATTGAGAATGGCCCTTGCAATATTGCCTGTCGTCACATGGGATTTGCCATCTTCAGCATAAATTAATTCATCTCGGCCTGTTCTATAATCGGAGGCTGGCCCGTCGACAAATTCCTGCTGCGGCGAGATCGCCGTCCAATTCACATTTTGAGCATCGTGCTGTAAAACATAAAGTGCATCGACACCAAATTTCGGCTCATCAATCCAGGCCTCGTTATTAGCCAGCTTAGACAAGCTGTCATATAACAGCTGCCCGTCTTCTCTTTTAAGCGAGGCAGCACCTAAAATAAAAATAAAACGACTATCAATTTTGCGGCCAATCCGCAATAAATAACTCAAAGCATCAAAATTTTCAATCGGATGTGTATGATTGGCAAAAGCATTAATCACAACATCATAGCTGTGCAAGTTTGCCGCACCAATTTGATAGAGGCTCTTTTTAATAAAACGGCCTGGGCCAAGGAGTCCCTCAGCCTTATTTAAATCCCGCACAAAAGCTGTCACCTCGTGCCCGCGTCCGGCTGCCTCGCGATAGATCGATCTTCCTGCCATGCCGGTCGCACCAATAATTGCAATCTTCATCTCCTCGAACCTCTTTTCTTCGTTCGCGAATTAATCATCAAAAACAAAAACAAAAACAAAATTTGATTTTAAAAGAAACTGATTAAGACACCCAGAGCCGCTTAGCATCGTGAAAACGCACTCATGCCAACATTTTAACTCATTGCAATTTTTTGTTTATCTAATTTGGCCTGGCGGTCGCGATCACGCTTCATAATCGGTCCTAAATACTGGCCAGTATAAGAGGCTTTAACTTGAGCAACATCGTCAGGTGTTCCCGTAGCGATGACTTGGCCGCCGCCTTGGCCGCCTTCAGGGCCTAAATCAATCACCCAATCGGCTGTCTTGATGACATCCAGATTATGTTCGATGACAAGCACCGTATTTCCAGCATCAACCAAACGATGCAGTACTTCTAAGAGCCGTTTAACATCATCAGTATGCAGGCCCGTGGTCGGCTCATCTAAAATATAAAAATTACGGCCAGATTGAATACGATGAAGTTCACTGGCTAATTTCATGCGCTGAGCTTCACCACCCGAAAGAGTCGTCGCAGACTGTCCTAATTGGACATAGCCTAGGCCGACATCCTTAATTGTCTGCAGTTTACGAGCAATTTTTGGTATTGCAGAAAAGAAAGGCAATGCTTCATCAACCGTCATATCCAACACTTGGGCAATATTTTTACCTTTGTAGGTAACTTCCAAAGTCTCGGAATTGTAACGCGTACCGCCACAGACTTCACACGTGACGTAGACATCCGGCAGGAAGTTCATCTCGATTTTGATAATGCCATCGCCTTGACAGTTTTCACAACGGCCGCCTTTCACATTGAAAGAAAAACGTCCCTTGGCATAACCACGCATCTTCGCTTCATTAGTCTGAGCAAACAAGCCGCGAATATCATCAAAAACACCCGTATAAGTTGCTGGATTTGACCGCGGTGTCCGACCAATCGGTGATTGATCAATGTCGATCACTTTTTCAATGTGTTCAAAACCTTTAATTGACTTATAGGCGCCGGGTTTTTCTGAGTTACCGTTAATTTTTTGTTTCAGCGCGCGTTTTAGAATCGAATTGACTAGCGTGGATTTACCCGACCCAGAAACACCAGTCACAGCGATGAATTTGCCCAAGGGAAATTTAACGTTGATCTTTTTTAAGTTGTTCTCCGCTGCCCCATCTATTTCGACAAACTCGCCATTGCCTGGATGGTGTTTTTCCGGTACTGGAATAAATTTCTTCCCCGACAGGTATTGGCCTGTAATGGATTTAGCCACGCGTTCTACTTGTTTAGGCGTACCGGCGGCCATCACTTCGCCACCTTTGTCGCCGGCACCCGGGCCAATATCAATCAAATAATCAGCCGCCCGCATCGTATCTTCGTCATGTTCGACAACAACGAGTGTGTTACCAAGGTCGCGCATCTTTTTGAGCGAATTCAAAAGCATATCATTGTCTCGCTGATGCAGTCCGATAGACGGCTCATCCAGTACGTAAAGGACACCTGATAAATTCGATCCAATCTGGGTGGCCAAACGAATTCGCTGGCTCTCTCCACCTGATAAGGTCCCGGCAGAACGGGAAAGCGTCAAGTAGCCCAAGCCAACTGACACGAGAAAACCCAAACGGTCGGAAATTTCTTTGGCAATCGGTGCGGCGATTTCTTGATCGTTTTTACCTAATTTCAATGCTTTGAAAAAAGACAATTCATCGGAAACTGCCAGGTCCACCACTTGCCCAATATTCAAATGATGAATTTTCACTGACAGCGCCGCCGGGTTCAAACGATAGCCACCACAAGCCGGACAAGACATCTCAGCCATATATTGACTCATCACATCCCTTGTAAATTCAGAATTAGAGTCGTTAAAACGCCGCTGAATATTATTCAAAACGCCTTCAAATTCAGTATCAACATCACGGACTCCGCCGAAATCATTTTCATAATGGAAATGAAATGTCTTCTCGCCAGTGCCGTTCAACACCATGTCACGCTGTTTTTTTGGTAATTTACGCCAAGGTGTGTCTTCATTAATACCATTCTGCTCGGCAAACTGTGACAACATAGACGGATAGTAATTAGAAGAAATAGGGTTCCAAGGCGCAATTGCGCCTTGCCTAATCGAAAGCGAGTCATCCGGGACCACAAGATCAATATCAACTTTGCGCAGCACACCCAACCCTTGGCAGACTGGGCAGGCACCCATTGGTGCGTTAAAAGAAAACAATCTCGGTTCCAAACGGCCGACACGAAAATCCTTTAAAGCACCCGAATAATGGTCAGAAAATTTCATCGTTGGCCCGTCGACTTCTTCAACGGTTACCTTGCCATCCGCGATTCGAGTTGCGGCCTCCATAGCATCATAAAGGCGGGATCGCGAACCAGCTTTTAAGATGATGCGGTCAATCATGATCTCAATCGTATGACTGCTTTCACGATTCAAAGACAAGTTTTGTTCTTCATCCAGCTCAACAATCTCACCATCAATACGGGCACGAATATAACCCAATTTTTTGGCATTTTTCAGAGATTGTTCATGCGTACCGGGCTGATTTTCGATAATTGGCGCAAAAATCTGCAAGCGGGAGCGCTCAGGCAGTTTTAGCACTTTTTCAACCATCTGGTCGACAGTCACCATCACGATTGTACCGTCTTTAGGTGCATCCGGCCGGCCGATACGTGCAAACAGCAAACGCAGGTAGTCATTAATTTCCGTGACAGTTCCGACCGTCGACCGAGGATTATTATTGGTCGTCTTCTGATCAATAGAAATGGCCGGCGACAGTCCTTCAATCGAGTCGACATCGGGTTTTTCCATCTGACCTAAAAACTGCCGAGCATAGGCTGACAGACTCTGCACATAGCGGCGCTGCCCCTCAGCATACAAGGTGTCAAAAGCCAAGCTGGACTTGCCAGATCCAGATAGGCCGGTCAGGACAGTCAGGCTGTCGCGCGGAATATCAACATCAATGTTTTTTAAATTGTGGGAACGCGCCCCGCGAATCGAAATGTATTTCTTCACCATAGATAATATTTTAAGGCTTTTTGCTACAAAAAAAGCGAACATTTGTTCGCTTTAAGAAATCATTGATGATTATTCGCAGAAACTAGGCCATGATACCGCCATCGGCAACAAATTCAGCGCCAGTCGTAAAGGCACTTTCGTCGGAGGCGAGATAAGTCGCCAGTTTGGCAATATCTTTCGGCTGTCCCAAATGGCGCATCGGGGTCATAGCAATCACGCTTGCCCGCATCTCATCAGGAATAATATCTGTATCAATCCAACCTGGGTGAATGGAATTGACACGAATCTTTTTGCCCATTTGCAGAGCTTCCAAAGCAGCAGCTTTGGTCAATAAGCGCGTGCCGCCTTTCGATGCAGAATAGTCAGCGGCACCAGGCAGACCTCGCAAACCTGCAACCGAAGAGACGTCAACAATTGAACCCGGCTCAGACATTTGTTTGAAAGCAAAATGAACGCCAAGAAAATTCCCGGACAAATTGATAGACTGTGTCCAGTTAAATTCGGCCAATGACATTTCTGCCAAAGGTTTCCCCACACCACCAACACCGGCGTTATTCACAAGAATATCGAATTTGCCGAATTTCTCAATCGTACTGTCGACAACTTTTTTCCAGTCAGCTTCTTTGCTGACATCCTGCTGAATAAATAAGGCATCAGGACCGAGTTTTGAAGCTGCCTGTTGGCCCTTTTCGCCATTGCGTCCTGTGATAACGACTTTCGCGCCTTCCGCAATGAAATCGGCCGCAATTGCTTCGCCGATGCCGCCATTGCCACCCGTAATAATCGCTACTTTGCCTTTCAAACGATCAACCATAGCTGTATCCTCCGAATTTGTGAATAAATTTACTTTACGGTCTAATTATACAGCTTTGCCTAAATCCAGCGTTTACTTTTTCTTCAGCTTGTTTTTGAACTCGATAACAGCATCCCGCAACTGAGCAGCCTCTTCAAAGTCCATACGCTTAGCAGCAGCCTTCATCTGATCAGTCAGGCTTTGGATCATTTCCCGCTGATCAGCAGCAGGCATATCAGCAAAGGCGACCTGAGTGAGATCCATCTTGGACTCATCACTTGAAGCAACTTCGTGTGAAATAGCAATGGCACCGCGAATTGGTTTTTTGATCGTCATCGGCGTAATGTGGTGTTTTTCGTTGTAAGCAATTTGGATCTTCCGGCGTCGAGCGGTTTCATCAATGGCTTTTTGCATGTTTTCTGTGATTTTGTCCGCATACATAATCACATGCCCGTTCGAATTACGCGCGGCACGCCCGATCGTCTGGATTAATGACCGCTCGTTGCGCAAAAAGCCATCTTTATCAGCATCTAAGATTGCAACAAGGCTGACTTCAGGAACATCCAAACCTTCACGCAGCAGATTAATCCCGACCAGCACATCAAATTTGCCCAAACGCAGATTACGCAATATTTCCGATCGTTCTAAGGTCTTAATATCGCTGTGCAAGTACTGAACTTTCACGCCATTTTCCTTCAAATACGAAGTTAAATCTTCGGACATGCGCTTGGTCAATGTCGTAATAAAGACACGCTCGTCTTTTTTGGCACGTTCATTGATCTCGCCAAGGAGATCATCAATCTGGCCCATGATCGGCCGCACTTCAATTTCCGGGTCCAAAAGACCAGTCGGCCGAATAATCTGTTCAGCAATATGTTCAGGAGCCACACGTGCTAGTTCATAATCACCAGGTGTTGCCGACATATAAATAATCTGGTTCACATGCTTTTCAAATTCATTTAATTTGAGCGGGCGATTATCCAAAGCCGAGGGCAGACGAAAACCATAATCCACCAAGGTCTTTTTTCGTGCCTGATCGCCGTTGAACATACCGCGAACCTGCGGCATTGTCACATGACTCTCATCAACAACTAAAAGAAAATCCTTCGGGAAGAAATCCAACAGTGTGAAAGGTGGTTCCCCTTGTTTGCGGCCATCCATCCAACGCGAATAGTTTTCAATGCCGTTTGTATAACCCATTTCCAGCAGCATTTCGATATCGTATTCAGTCCGCTGCTTGATACGCTGCGCTTCCAGCAATTTTCCCTGCTGTTCAAATTTTTTCACCGATTCAACCATTTCCTGGCGGATGCCATCGGTAGCCGTCTTTAAAATATCATCGTTAGTCATGAAATGTTTGGCTGGGAATATTGAAATAAAGTCATCCTCCAATAAAATCTCGCCAGTCAGCGGATTAATCTCTCGAATACGGTCAACCTCGTCCCCGAAAAATTCGACACGAATCGCTTTTTCATCTTCTGAAGCCGGGAATATTTCGACGACATCTCCGCGGACACGGAAAGTGCCACGGGCAAAATCGATATCGTTTCGCACATATTGGATGTCGATTAAGTGGCGCATGAGATTATCGCGCCCATATTCATCCCCGACACGCAGGCTGATCACGTGATCTTTATACTGGCGCGGATCGCCCAAACCAAAAATCGACGAAACAGAAGCTACGACAATTGTGTCATTACGCGACAGGAGACTGCTGGTGGCACTGTTTCGCAGCTTATCAATCTCATCATTAATGCTGGCATCTTTTTCAATATAGGTATCCGAAGAAGGCACGTAGGCTTCCGGCTGGTAATAATCATAGTAAGAAACAAAATACTCGACTGCATTATCCGGGAAGAAGCTTTTCATCTCGCCATAAAGCTGGCCGGCCAGGGTCTTATTATGGGACAAGATCAAAGTCGGCTTGTTGGCAGCAGCAATCACGTTTGAAATCGTAAAAGTCTTGCCTGTGCCTGTAGCACCCAACAAAATCTGTTCTTTAATACCATTTTTAAGTCCGTCAGTCAGCTGCTTAATCGCGGTCGGCTGGTCACCAGTCGGCTGGTATTGACTATTTAATTTAAAATTTCCAGGTAAACGCGTTTCCAATTCCATAGTTCCATTATCGCATTTTTCGTTAGAGCTTTGAACTGGCGTTCCCCTACCACATATTAAATTTAACGAAATTATTTTTTCAGAACTTCAAAGGTATAGATCAGATAACGATCTTGGAAATGACTACCTGACATTGGCTGCATTGATAAAGGATATCCGTGTCCGGCCTGCGAAACGATCCCAATCGCATGACGGGTGTTATTGTGCCAAGTTATCAGATAACGGCCAGGCCGGAAACGATATTGAAGATGAACCCAAGTTTTATTCTTAGCAAAATGACCTTTTTTAAAAATGATTCTGCCTTGATAACGAATGGTTAATTCGCCGAACTGTTTTTGTTCACGCATGATACGCAGACGCGTAAAACGGCTTCCAGAAATAGTCACTGCTTGCGACACCGACTGCCCAGGACGGATTCTTTTGTCTTCCCGATCATAGCCGGCACCGTAATTAGAATAGTTGCCTAAAACCGGCAGAAAAGTTTGTTTGGCCAAACGATCATCAGGATCTCCGTCGATGACCTGCTGATTCAAATTAACCAAATCAATATCAAAGGCTGCCGCTGCTGCTCCAGCAGCAGAGACAAGAGTCAGCAAAATGAGCGTGATCAAAGTTAATCTAGATTCCGATAATTTGTTCGCTGTTGTGTTCTCTTTGGTTGGCTGGATGGCCAGCAGCAGAATCGGCAAAATGGCAATTTCACCGTAACGGCCGTTCACTTCCCAAAGCAGCGCATAAAAAGACAGCCCGGCTAAGGGCAGAATGATGTTGACAAAAGCGGCCGCAGAAGCCTGATCGTCGTATTGTGACTGAAACAGACGTTTTTTAAGTTTCCAAAAAGCCAGTGCAAAAATCGCGATATAAGATGCACGGGACAATGTCGATACTGCATTGTTGATCAGCTGGGCATGATTTTCATAAAAAGGCGGCGCGAGAATAAAACCCGTATGATAACGATCAAAAATATTTCCCGCATAAAGCAGCACAGCGAATTTTTGAATAAATTGTCTTAAAAGGCCAAGGGGGCCTTCCTGTTTGATCCGATTTAGCAGACGGCGGCCGGCGACGCGGCTGCGCTGAGACTTGTTAGGCAGGGCGGCCATTTGGTTGACATCCTGCTGATTATACTGGCCCGCAGAAACTTGATTAAGCCCCATTGACATCCAATGCGTGATGGGAAATTCGTAACGAGAACTGCTGGAAAAATGGTAACTGTTTGCCAACCTGGTATTAATTGGAAAAGAGAGCGCGATCACAGCAAAAAGGACCAAAAAAAGTTTTAGTACGGGCGCAAAAGCATGATTCCGGCAGCAAAACAAGAAAAACATCAACAGCAGAATTGCCGGCAGAACCACAATAAAGCTGGCTTTGCTGCTCATACCAAAATAAAAAATCACAGCTGACGGCAGCAGCAGTTTCCATGGCAGGCGTTTCTTTTCGATCGCATACTGCAGTAAAAAAAGAGCCAGTGCCCAAGTAATCATCGCCGGCAGGTCCGTATACAGAATCCAAAGATTATAGCTGTAAAGCATCGGCAGACAGAAAAAAAGCATGGCGGTCAAATTCAAATACCGAATTTTTTTCGTCGCCTGATAAACATTCAACAGACACAAAGCCAAGAATACATTCAATAATGTAAAGGAAATGACTGACTGAATCGCAAATTTATCCAATAAAATGAAATGGCCCAAGCGGACGGCCCAGCTGTAAAAGATAGTTGGCGAAACAATCTGCGGATATTGGGCAAAATAAATCCCCCACCGTCCCTGCCTGCCGTTTGCTAAATCATAGGCGAACGAGCGCAGGCGGAAAGGGTCATGAATAAGTGACGGAATAAAGTTCCGCAACAAATAGATTTCCAATAAGGCAAATAGCAACAACAGGCCAATTAAAATGCCGCGGTTGGCCGTCAAACTGCATTTTTTAAAAAACTGATCGGCTTTTCTGAATAATAGCAGCAGCAATGCAGACAGCAGCAAGACTAAGAAGTTGCCTGGCAAAAAGCTGCCATTTCCGGACATAAAAGTATTAACAACGACACCCGTTAATAAAATAAACAGTAAAATAGCGGTTAACGCCCGGTATATATACCGAAATGAATTCTTTTCCTGACTCACAATAATTAAAGTATAGGATAAAAAAACGCCTCAAAAATGAGACGTTTGTTCAACATAGCCAATAAAATTTTATTGGTTGATATATTCCTTGCTTGAAGCGATAATATCCTGCAGACCTTTTTTAGCATCCGAGAAGAACATCTTTGTATTCGGCAAAGAGAATAATGGATTTGGAACACCGGCATATCCACTGCTCATCGAGCGTTTGATAACAACAACCGACTTAGACTTATCAACATCCAAGATAGGCATTCCGGAAATATCATTCCCCGATTCGCGAGCCAATGGATTCGTCACGTCATTTGCACCAATAACCAAGGAAACATCGGTATTCTCAAACATGGAATTAGCTTCATCCAACTGCTTCAATTGGTCATAAGGCACATTGACATCAGCCAGCAGCACATTCATATGGCCAGGCATACGTCCAGCGACCGGATGGATGGCGTAATCAACATTAATCCCGTTATCAGTCAGCAGTTTGGCTAACTCAGCTACTTCATGCTGGGCCTGAGCGGCCGCCAAACCATAACCAGGAACAATCATCACATTATGTGCATAGGCTAATTGCAAACCAATATCGTCAGCTGATGTTTCGACCACTTTGACATCCGTCTGGCCAGCAGGGGAAACGGATTGAGAATCATCTGTCCCGAATCCACCTGCCAGAATATTAGCGACTGACCGATTCATCGCATCAGCCATCTGCAAGGTCAAAATCGTGCCCGCAGCACCAACAAGCGCACCGGCAATAATCAAAACCTGATTGTTAATCACGAATCCGGCAAAAGCAACTGCTAGGCCAGTAAAGGCATTTAACAATGATACAACGACCGGCATATCTGCACCGCCAATCGGCAGTGTCATCAAGAGCCCAAAAGCCAAGCTGGCCAGCAAAGCCAAGACAAGGTACCAGCTATTGTCAACTTGCGTGATCATTAAGATGGCAGCAGCCACGATCGCAATCACGACCAGGATATTGACAAATTTTGAACCTGGAAATGTAATCGGTTTTCCAGAAACCTTCCCGGAAAGTTTGCCAGTGGCAATCAAAGAACCAGAAAATGTAATCCCGCCAATGACGATATCTAAGACCACCGGAATTGATAAAACAAGCGGCAAGTGCCCATTAGCTGTCATGTAATCAAAAGCGCCAATCGCAGCAGCTGCACCGCCACCAACGGCGTTAAATAATGAAACCAGCTGCGGCACATCGGTCATCGGTACTCTTTTTGCCTTGCTAAAGCCATAAAAAATACCCAAAGCCAATCCGGCAGCC
This sequence comes from Oenococcus kitaharae DSM 17330, assembly GCF_000241055.1. Taxonomy (NCBI): domain Bacteria; kingdom Bacillati; phylum Bacillota; class Bacilli; order Lactobacillales; family Lactobacillaceae; genus Oenococcus; species Oenococcus kitaharae. Next base: position 815,634 of record NZ_CM001398.1, on the reverse strand, counting down.
AAAGCAATCCAGGCGCCAACTTGGACACGGCCAGAGACCAGGATTTCAATCAAAATCATGATGACAGCCAGAATCATACCGACAAATGAGAGGCCATTCCCCTTTTTAGCCGTCTTAGGGCTGCGCATCAAATGCACGCCAATCACATAGCAAAAGGCCGAGATCAGATAAATGAGAGATGCAGTTGTTGTCAGACCTGTCATTTTTTGTCCTCCTCTTTTTTAGCTGGCTTGCGGTCAAACATACCTAGCATTCTGTCTGTTACCGTATAGCCACCGGCGACATTGATTGCAGCAAATAGTGCAGCAAAGAAAGTCAGCACATACAACAGCCAATTATTGGCCTCGGCTGCAATAGCAAAGGCACCAACGACAACCACACCGTGAATCGCGTTTGCACCAGACATCATCGGTGTCTGCAGCGTGGATGGAATTTTCGACATAACCTCAAAACCAACCAGCAGGCTTAAAACAAAGATAGCCAAATTGGCATATAATTCTTCACTCATTTTTCTTCCTCCGCTCCCTGTTCCTGCTTTGGCTGTACTGGCCTTTTTTCCATACCCATACGGCTGCGCAGAAAATTCGAATTGATCTGGCCGCCATAAGTTGCCAGCAGGTCTGTCAAAACATCATCATCAAGATCAAAATGAATCTGGCCGTCTTTGACAATATAGTTGATTGTATTCTGGACATTTTTGGCATACATATCCGAAGCTGATCGAGCTACACGGCTCGCTAAATCACCAGCACCAACAATAATTGCACCAGTCTTTGTGACGATGGTCTCGCCAGGTTGGGATCCGGCTACATTGCCACCCAATTTTGATGACCCCAAATCTATGAAGACCGTATCGGCTTTCGCTTCATCTACAGCTTTCTTTGAAACAACAACCGGTGGCTTGCCTCCAGGGACTTGAGCTGTCGTGATAATGACATTATTCTCCGCAATAAAGCCTTCTAATTCAGCCTGTTGTGCTTGTTTTTCATCATCATTCAAGGCACGGGCATAACCATTTTCATCTTTCACCTGGACTTTGGAAATCAATGCTTTGGCACCCAGCGACTCAATCTGGCCACGGGCATCTTCACGAATATCATAACCAGAAACAACTGCACCTAAACGATGGGCAGTACCAATGGCTTGCAAGCCAGCCACAGCTGCACCAATAACTAATACTTTGGCTGGACGCGCCGTTCCGGCAGCTGTCATCATCATTGGAAAATATTGCGGATAGGTATCAGCAGCCAGTAGAGCCGCTTTATATCCAGCAATCGATTTCTGCGATGAATTGGCATCAAGATTCTGAGCTCTTGACACAGTTCGCGGAAGCAGTTCAAAAGCCAAGGCACTGACACCCGCCTTGGCCAGCTGCTGCATCCCTTTTTTATCTCCAAGCGGATTCAGCATTCCGATAATCGTCTGTCCTTGAGACAATTTGGATAAAACTGCCTCGCTAGGTTCGTTAACGACTGTGACAATATCGGCCTTTAATGCCTCTGTTCGCGTGACCAGTTTGACACCAGCCTTTGCATATAAATCATCATTATAAAAAGCCTTTTCGCCAGCTCCCTTTTCGATGCTCACCTCAAAATCGCTCTTAATCAGTTTTGCGGCCGTATCAGGTGTCAATGCGACACGATTTTCGCCGGCAGCTTCTTTAAGAGCAGAAACAACAATTGCCATAAAACCCCCTTTCGTGTTTGAAGCTGCAATCACTTGCAAACGCTTCCACGCTTTCCTATTCTATTACATTCTTGTGAAAAATAAATTTTCATTTGCACATTTTTGGATTTTTTTGGTCAATCCGCTGCCAAACACCGCATAATTAAAGAAGATTTCGGTTTTTTAAATTGAGAAAACAGTTGCATAGCTTCTTGGGGGTCGCTTAATTGTGTTTAAAAAAAATAAGATAGTCCAAATGGTGATTGCAGGATTAATTCTTGCCGCATGTCTCGGTATCAACGGTCAATTTTTCGTGAACGCTGACACTGCCGGTAATATGCAATCTTCTAGCAGTGAAGCTTCCTCAGCGCCAACTCGGCAAAGCACACAAACCACGAGCCATGCCGACAAACCAAATCCACCTACTTTCCCAGCTACGATTACCGGCAATCAAAATATCAACCAGACAGCCGAAATTCTTGATAGCAGCCGTAATGACGGTGTTTTTGCAAATGGGCCGGCCCTAACAAGTGCAGACACTATGGCTCCAGAAAGTAATGGGAGCCAACTTAACGGCCGTTCTGTTAATGTTCTAGCAGTTGTCAATACAGTCCGCAGCAACGGTCAAAGATATGATTATGCTAAAGTACAGGATCTGGCCAATCAAAGAATTTTCTGGATTGACGAAAGAGCAATTTTAGCCACCATGATCAGCCAAAAAGATGTGCAATACCAGGCAATTATCATTTCAGGACAACGCAATGATGGTATTTACAACAACGGCCCAGCTCTCAGCACTTGGGCCGCTCTAAAAGCAGATAATTCAGCAAAAAATGTTGATGGTCGTCAAGTGACCGTCCTAAAAGAAGCAGAGACACTGCGAGGAAACGGCCAGTATTATTATTATGTCCAAGTGCATGATCCGGTCTCAAACCAAGATTATTGGCTTGACCGCAGAGCATTAACTCTGGGCCAATATGCTGTGATCACTAGTCAAAAAAATGTCAATCAATATGCAGAGGTAACAAATCAGCGGAATGACGGCATTTACAATAATGGCCCAGCCTTAACAAATGCGGCCAGCCTCTCTCCCCAAGGCTATGGAAACCGATATGCCGGCCTTTATCTGCAGGTAACCGAATTAGCCGTGACACAACGCGCAACAGGCCAAAGCTATGAATATGCCAAAGTTACTAATCCTGAAAACGGAGAAAGTTTTTGGATTGACAGCCGATCATTAGCGATAAGTGATTTTGCAAGTATCATCAACCAGACTCCGATAAATCAAACTGCTACTATTCGCGACTCGTCCAGAAATGATGCCGTCTACAATAACGGTCCTGCTCTAACAAACATCAATACCTTAGCAGCTAGCAATCAGGGACAGAAGCTTAATGGCCGTGAAGTAATTATTTTAAACGCTGTCAGAACACGCAGGGCTAACGGACAAGAATATGATTATGACCAAATTAAAGATGGTAATCAGACATATTGGATAGATCAAAGAGCTGTTTTAGCTAGTGTTTCATACAAGAATGTCAGCTATCAGGCGATTATTAATACGATTAACCGAACGGATGATTTTTACTTCAATAATCCAGCTCTAACGAACTGGCAAACGCTCTCCGCCAACGGCAGCGACCGTAATCGTAATGGTCATAAAGTTCAGGTTCTGCAAGAAGCTTATACACTTCGAGGCGATGGTAACCGTTATACCTATCTAAAAGTTCAAGATGGTATTACCATTTATTGGCTGGATAAGCGTGCCTTCTTGTTCCCGAATCAATCAGTAACTTTATCGTTTCACCATTTTAATCAAAACCAAGAAGGCGCACCCGAAGGGTGTGAAGGGGCTTCTCTGCAAACAGCCTTGTCAGTCAAGGGCAGGTACCTATCCTTGCGCCAAATTTATAATGCCACCGGCTATGGCTGGTCCATTTCCCCTTATAACGGTTTTCACGGCAATCCCTTTGGCGGCGGCACTTTTCAAACACAGACAGTCTATGCTGAACCGTTGGCACGTGCGACCAAGAAATTTTATAACGGTATTAGCAACATGACCGGTGCTAATGTGAATGATGTTATCTACCAGCTGCAACAAGGTAATCCAGTTGTTACCTGGGCATCTTATACTTGGACTGTCAATCCGGCTAATTTTCATGTCATGTGCATTGTCGGTTATCGGCCAGGATACTTCCAAATCTCAGATCCAATTTTTTGGGGCAATTCTTACTGGATTTCAACGAAAACCTGGCAAAATGTTAACCAAAATGAAAAAACAATCGGCTTCAGCACACCAAGAAGCATGAATATTGTTGTTAAATAAAAACCGCGACTCAAGGTTGCGGTTTTTATTTATATTAATCAACTACCTTCGCGCCAATCACATTTTTAAAATGTGCCAAGGCCCAATCCTGTGCCGCTTGTGTGAGCGTGGCAACAGCGTTTTCATGAATGATCAGTTGATAATTCAAATCGTAAGCATCAACAGCCGTGTGCAGGACACAGATATCCGTACAGACGCCAACTAGATGCAGTGTATCAACATGTCGTTCACGCAAACGCAAGTCCAAGTCAGTCCCAGCAAAGGCACTGTAACGCGTCTTATCATACATATAAACCTGTGGGTCATCTTTGTTAGCATCATACCAAGGTGCCAGCTTGCCATAAAATTCCCGACCCCAGCTGCCGGCTAAATTATGCGGCGGATACAATTTAGTCTCAGGATGATAAGGATCATCTTTCTTATGCAGATCCGTTGGCAGAATCACCCAACCACCGTCAGCTTTGATTTGGTCAGCTAGTTCAACAATCCGGCTGTCAAGAACTTGGGCCGGTTTGCCGCAGGTCAAAGCGCCTTTATTGTCAACAAAATCATTCGTGTAATCAATAATCAGTAATGCTTCATTTTTAGCCATCTGACAAGATTCTCCTTTTGCTGTTAAAACAATTATAATCTTTTCATTGAACTGTCTTGGGTACCTGCGCGTTAGGTTCATAATAGTGATGCAAAAAGTGTTCAACGTGCCGTTTATAATTTTCAGGATCAACCCAAAAACTTTCAGCATGGCTGGCGTTTTCAACAATCCACAAATCTTTAGCTGACTGTGCTGCTTGATAATTTTCCAGCGCCATATAACTGGGTACAAAGCGGTCCTTCTCGCCGTGAATGAAGAAAATCGGCAGCTTGTTTTTCTTTAATTGCGTCACTGAGGAGACATCCCCGAGATAATAGCCTAAGCGATGGTGATTGATCGTGCTGACAAAGGGATAAAAGGGATATTTCGGCAGATGGTACTGGTGTTTCAGCAGGAAAACCAGTTCTTCGTCAATGCTGGAATAACCGCAATCAGCAATAATACAACGTACCTGCGGCGGCAAGTCTTCTCCGCTGAGCATCTCAACCGTTGAAGCGCCCATACTGACACCAAACAGGACGATTTTCGTCTTGTCGCCGAGACGGACAATTAATTTCTGCAGCCAGCGCAGATAATCCAGCCGGTCCAGCCAGCCGAAACTGATATATTTCCCAGCACTCTCGCCATGCCCACGATCGTCGGGCAGCAGCACTGAAAAACCCATGTCGTAAAACATTTGCGCATAATTTGACATGGTCTCGCCATTACCTTTATAGCCATGGGAAATAATCACCGATTTATCGGAACTACCGTCTTTGGCCGGGATAAAATAAGCCGACATATCTTCTTTTTCACCGGAAATTGTAAAAGTCCAGTGCTCTTTATCGACTTTTTTAAACCAATCCACATAGCGCCAATAGTCATCAGCGTATTTCTGCTTATCGGCCGATGTTTCGGGTACGTAATCAACCCGCTTAAAAGCCAAGCGAAATAAATACTCGCTGGCCAAAAAAAACAGCGACACAATCCCGGCCGAAGCCAGCAGCAGCCGGCTTGTATTTTTAAAATTTTTCTTTGCCATTAGCACCTCGTAAAATAAATTAAGGCAATCCATGCACTTGAAAGACATTCTAACAGTTACGACCAAAAGGCGCTATTTTTTGGAAAACTGGACACAAAAAAATCCCGCTTGCAACTGGGATTTTTGGGTAACGATTATTTCAAAAGCTGATTAATCTGATCTTTTAAATAGGTTAACTGTTTATTGGCAGCAGCCATATCCTCACCTTTAGCCGCGATATAGACCTTTAATTTCGGTTCTGTACCAGATGGCCGCAGGGCAATCCAAGAACCATCGACAAGCCAGTATTTAATCACGTTAGCCTTAGGCAGAGAAATGCGTTTGCTGGCACCAGTCGTCAAATCTTTGGAGACGCGCAATTCATTGTCTTCAACGGTCTTTACAGCGACTTCGCCAAAATTTTTCGGCCCTTGATTTCTAAAGCGCGTCATCACAGCTGCCATCTGAGCTTGGCCTTGCTCGCCGGGGAACTCTGTGGCTTCAGAAGACTCGGCAAAGGCACTGAACTTAGCATAAATTTCATCCAAGCCGTCGCCGATCGTCATGCCGCGGTCCTTATAATAGGCTGCCAGTTCAGACATTAAAGTAATCGCTTGAACAGCATCTTTATCGTGCACGAAAGGCTTGATCAAAAAACCGTAAGACTCTTCAAAACCAAATTCGAATTGATAATCCTGTTTGGCATCAAATTCAACGATTTTATCAGCAATATATTTAAAGCCGGTCAGCACCGTAAATTGCTTAATACCAAAGGAATCAGCAATCAGACCTGGCAGATTAGAGGAAACATTGGAGGTTACAATCGCGCCATTTTTCGGTAACGTGCCAGCCTGCTGTTGAGCCGTCAAAATATAATTGACCATCAAAGCCGCGATCTGGTTGCCTGTCAGATAGGCATAACTGCCATCTGCTTTACGATAGCCGACACCCATCCGATCCGAATCAGGATCAACAGCCAATTCCAAATCTGTCTGATAACCTTCGGAAAGCTTGAAGACTTCATGGAACTCAGGGTTTGGATATTTCACGGTTGGGAAAGTGCCGTCCGGCTCGAATTGTTCTTTAACAATTGAGACTTTATTAAAGCCAGCTTGCTTTAAAGCACGCGAACCCAAATCACCACCGGCACCATGGAGCGGTGTGAAACTGATCGTTAATTTATCTCCCCACTTTTTGATCAGTTCTGGGTTAATCGTGACGGTCTTGACATGCTCCAAATAAGCCTTATCCATGTCGGCACCGATTTTTTTAATTCCACCAGCTACCTGTTTGATATGAAAGATATCTGTGACACCAGCACGCTCTGCGACAATTTCATCTGCGGGTTTTGGTGGTAACTGGCCGCCGTCTTCACCATATAATTTATATCCGTTATATTCTTTTGTATTGTGGCTGGCCGTGATCATGATGCCGGCATAAGTATGCAGGTTCATAACGGCAAAACTTAATTCCGGCGTCGGATGCGGTCCATTAAACAAATAAACTGTAATATCATGCGCCCGCAGAACTTCAGCTGATACCTTTTTGAATAGTTCAGAATTAATTCTCGAATCACCGGAGATCACGACGCCGCGTTTTTTAGCATCATCACCCTGCTTTTCCATATGCCGCGCCAACGCTTCTGTCGTCTGGGCAACCGTGTAGATATTCATGCGGTTACTACCGACTCCTAGCAGACCGCGCATGCCAGCCGTCCCAAAATTAAGATCCTGATAGAAGGCATCTTCCAGCTGTGCCTGGCTGGCGTTAGCAAACTCTAAACGTAATCCTTCGGGAAGATCTGCGACTTCCCAGTCTTTTATTTTCTCTTGTATTGTTTTTTCTTTAACCATATGATCATTGTAAATTTTTCTTGGTTAAAATAGTTGTATGACAATAAAATTAGTAGCAATTGATGTAGATGCCACTCTGCTGAACAGCAGAAACGAATTAACCAAACATACAATCGACGTTTTGGAAGAAGCGATCAAGCAGGGAGTCAAACCCGTAATTACTTCCGGGCGTCCACTGCCAGGCACCGAACCTTATTATGCTAAGCTCGGGATCGCTGGTCGCGATGACCAATATGCAATTAATTACAACGGCGCAACTATCAGAACCACTTCCGGAAAAATGATTGCCCAGACGCCTGTCAGCATTCAGGACTATCGCGATATCTATAAATTGGCCGGTGAAATCGGTGTCAAGGTCCACGCTGAAACAGCCGATTATATTTATACGCCCTATTTGTCAGCACCGAAATATACAAAATACGAGTCTAAATTAACTAACTGTCAAGTACGTCACGTCCGCATGCAGGACTTAAAAGAATCTGACGTCCTAGCCAAAATTATGTTCATCGATGAGCCTGAAATCATCGAAAGAGTCAAAAAAGAATTGCCGCAGTGGGTTTATGATCGTTTTACAGTCGTCCCCAGTTCGCCTATTTTCTTGGAATTCATTCATAAAGGGATCTCAAAGGGCAGTGCGGTCAAGACCTTGGCTGAGAAATTAAATATCGACATCAGCGATGTGATGGCTATCGGTGATCAGGGAAACGATATTTCTATGATCGAAGCTGCCGGTGTTGGTGTGGCGATGGCTAACGCGATTGACGAAGCCAAAGAGAAGGCTCAATTCATCACGAAGAGCAATGATGAAGACGGCGTCGCTTTTGCAATTGAGAAGTTTGTCTTAAATCAAGAACAGTTAGAAAAATAAGCTGCAGCAATCAATTCTGCAGCTTATTTTTTTTGGCATGAACATGGGCAACGATCCAAGTCGTGACCGGAATCGTTAACAACACCCCGATCATGGCGATGAATAAATCAATAATCGCAGCCACCAGCAGTTTGCCATTAATTAACTGAGCAAAACTGTAATGCAGGCGAATGTAGAAAATAGCCAAGGTTAAATTCTCGCCCAAAACACCAAAGAAAAGCGTATTCAAAGCCGTCCCGATAATCTGAGCACCGATAATGTTGCCCTGCTTATACAGATTGGCGTTTGTAATATCAGGCGTGCTTTCGATCAATTCATGCAGATCGGCTGAAATCGCCATACTAGCCTCAGCAATTGCACCGAGGCTGGCAATTACAGTCACAATAAAAGCAATACGATGAAAGTTCAAGCCTACAGCCAACAGCAACCCCTCCAATTCTTCTGACGACTCAGATGAAAACCCCTGGACGTTTGCTAAATAATTAATCGGAATAATCAGCAGCACAACCGCTAATAAGACAATCAGGCTAGCCACAAAGGCATGATTCGTCACTTCTTGATTATCAGCGGAAAGATAAATGGAAACGGCCAGAATTATAAAACTGATCGCAACCGTCACGATATAAACATTAAACTGCCAATTAATCAGAATAATCAGCAGAAAGATTGCGGCAAGATTGATGATGAGGCCGATAAAGGCCTTAAAACCGTGTTTCCCCGCCACCAAAATCATTAGAAGAAACAAAATGATAATTAACCAAACAAAAGTCGTCATCGGGCAAGCCTCTTTTCAGCTGACAACAAACTGGCCGACAGCCAAGATGTGATCGGCACAGTCAGGACAATGCCAATCGCAGAAATCACCGTGGATAATAATCCCAGCATCATGGTCATATCAATCGTGTAGGACCAGGTATTGCCGTTTCTTAAATATAGGAAGACCATCGGCAATGTATTGGCGATAAAGACCATGAATAAGACATTCGTTAAAGAGCCAACAATATCCCGACCAACACGCATGCCGGAAACAAAATACTCGCCAAAGGAACGGTCTGCCCGTTCACGCTGCATACCAAACATCATGGCCGTAATATCTGAGGACTCGTCCATAGCTGCGCCTAACACGCCAATCATCAGTTCCGAATAAAAGAGTGGGATCGGAAATTGTGTGATAAAGTCCATGTATTCGAAATGAATCCCACTAGCATGATTGACTGCAATCGTGATCGCGCCAATCCCAACACCGGCGGCCGTTGACAGAATTGTCGACAAAAAGACAATCACAAATTGCTTGCGCCTGCCCAGCACCAACAATAAAGTAATAAAAGCAAAAACGATGGTCAAAATCGCGAAGATGAAGACAGCTGGTGCGTCTTCAAAATTGATGTCCAACAAAATCGCTAGAATAAAGAAGATAAAATTCAGGCCCAAACTGCCGATAATCCGCAAGCTGACTTTTTTTGTCAGCCCGATGGTCAAAGCCAGCATCAAAGTAATCGTGAAAACAAGAAAAGTATCCCGCTTTTGGCCGATGATGCTCCACCATTTTTTATGACTTAACAGCAAACGCTGACCAACACGATATTTTTGCGTCAGCACTTCCGAAGCAACATATTGATTGCTAATCGTTATCTTCTGATTCTTGCGCTTCGTATTTAAAAATTTAACCGTCAGCTGCTGTGTCGCGCTACGGTCTTCATTAGCAAAATAATCTCGCGTACGATGGCTGTCGTTCTCTTTAACTCGAACAACTTGGGCAATAGGCGTCTGATAGAAAACAGTATCAAAGTGTGTCAAGGCTGTTAAGCCGATGACAGCCAACAAAAGAATGGCCCATTTGAGGAGTTTGCTGCGGGAAAAAGACATTACCTGCATTTTAGCGCAAATAAAAAAAGCGCACGCGCTTTTTATGCAGCATCAGGTAGTTTCAAATCCGATGCTTTAATGAATGCAGTTTTCTTAACAAAAATAAAATGAGTGGCAAAAGCCAGCAGCGCTGGAATAAGTACAAACTCCACGATCAGCAGCAGGATATTGGTTGTGCCCGTTTGAAAGGCACCCAGGGGGCCAACGAGTCCCGAGATACCAAAGCCGGCTGACATAGGCGTACCGCCGACTTGTAATACTGCGGCCTCCAAACCAGCCAGCGCAGAGACAATCATGATCGGAATGAACAATTTAGGTTTGCTGAGCATATTCGCCATTTGAATTTTTGGTGTGCCGATAAAATGACTGATTGTCCCACCGAAAGTGTTGACAGAAGAACCCATGATCGCCAAGGTGAAACTGGCAGTCGTGATACCTAAATTAGCCGCGCCGGATCCGATGCCAGTCAAACCGATTGCAATCGCAATGCCGGCTGATGAGATTGGCGACAGAATTAGGACAGCGAAGATTAGTCCCATTAACGGTGCCATAACTAATGGCTGCAGATCAGTCAAGCGATTAATGCCGGCCCCAATTTCGGTTGTAATCCAGTGAACGTAGGGAAATAAGAATCGGCCCAAGCCGCCGGCAATTCCCAAGACAAGAATCGGGGATAAAATGACCTTTAGCTGGCCCAAATGCGACTGGATTAATTTGATCAGCACAACCGCAATCACCAGTGTCACACCAATGTTGATAATGTCGCCGGTACCGGCAATCACGAAGCTGCCTTTAGCTCCAATGCTGGCAGCACCAGAACCCATAAAAGCTGCTAAAGCCATTGAACCCGTATCAATCATTGAAAAACGAAAAGCCTGTCCAACGGCGAATGCCGCTATCACTGCGAGCAAGCTTTGTGCCATGCTAGTCATTTGAATCACGGACAAGGCGGCGGGATTGCTGCCGAAAGCTCGCATCAAAGAACCTAAAACCGCACTAGGAATCAGCGTAATCACAACGCCGATGCTGAGGCCGTTTAAAATATTTAAAATAAATGAATTTTTTTCTTTTTTCATATAAACCTGCTTAACGCCCTGAGGGCTTATTGATGGAATTTTTTTACATATCAGCGTCAGTAACGCTTGGCTGTTTGGCTTTTTGCATCTTTAAAAATGCAGATAGACGTTGAGCAGCCACTTTTAATTGCGCCAAAGATGTCGCATAGGAGATTCGCATATAACCGGCCTGTCCAAAAGCAACACCGGGTGTCAAACCAACTTTGGCTTCTTTGGCAATCTGCCGTGCCAGTTTGAAACCATCCTGCTCGAGATAATCCGGAATCTTGACAAAGAAATAAAAAGCACCATCCGGATACACGTAATGCAGACCCATTTGATCAAAAGCCGATATGAGAAATGCACGTCGTTTTTTATATTCAGCCCGCATAGATTCAGCGTCATTTTCACCCGGTCCGAAAGCTTCAGCACCGGCGGCCATGACAACGTTAGGCTGAGTCGTCGTGATTAATTCATGGATTACGGCTAATTGAGAAATGATCGCAGCAGGTGCAGCAATAATGCCCAAACGGTAACCAGTCATAGCATGAGACTTAGAAACACCGTTGAACAAAATCGTCTGTTCTGGCAGGGCTTTTGCAAAAGAGGCATGCGGCCGGTCATAAGTCAGCTCGGAATAAATCTCATCGGAAACCACGAAAATATCGTGCTGTTTTAAGACGGCTGCCAAAGCTGCAATCTGAGTTTCGCTATAAGCGACACCGGTGGGGTTTCCGGGACTTGCCAGCACAATCGCTTTAGCCTTGGGATGCTCTGCCAAAACAGCCGTTAGCCTAGCAGGGGTCAACAAAAAGTCGTCATCAACCGTTGGTACAGGAACAACTTTTGCCCCGCATACAGTGGCTGCAGCACCATAGACCGGGAACGTCGGCTGTGGAATAATCACTTCGTCGCCAGGATTCAGCAGCGTCTTCATCGTGTCAAAAATCCCTTCTGTGACGCCGATGGTCGTCAGCAATTCAGTCTTAGGATCATAATCCAAGCCATAACGATCCTTCAAAAAGCTGGCAGCGTTTTTCAACAAAAGAGCTGTTCCCTTAGACAGCCCATAATGAGAATCATCAGCCTGAATATCAGCGACAGCAGCTGCTTTAACGTGTTCTGGTGTGTTGAAATCCGGCTCGCCAATCGTCAGCATGACAATATCGTCAATCCCTTTGAATTCTTGATTCAAAGCCAAGATCATACTCGGTTTTGTGCCTTGTACCACGGTGTTGGTCAATCTCTCTAAATTTTTTCTAACTTGCGGCATCTTCTCTCTCCTTAATTTCGAATAAAAAAAGCACTCCGAGTTCATCCCAAGAGTGCTTAAAAAATCTTAGCGGTCCCAGGATTTAAACCCGCGACCAAACTGGCAACACGGGTTAGCGCGTAAACCAGTAATAGTAACTGTGCATTTGTGACATCTGATCTGCCATCGAAATTACTGCTAAGCTTAACGGAAAAAAACAAGTCTGTCAATCATTTTTTGTGACATTTTCAATGATTCACAAACTTACTCACATGACTGACTTAGAGAGACTGTGGCCGCGGTTAGCCCGCCGATCAAGAAGATAAAGGACGGAAAATTCAATCACAAACAGCAGCAGGCTGGCCATCAGCAGCAGCTCGCTAGCAAATCCAGCATAATACTGGCCATTTTCCGTTAAATTAGCGAAGTAGCCTGTCACCATATGGTCAATCTGGAAATAAGAAAAAATATTCAAATAATTCGGCGGTATCATCTGACCGGCCAGCAAAAACAAGCAAGTCGCCACATTGGTTAATTTTTGATTTTTGATCAGAAGCGACAAGATACCATTCAAGGCAAACACAAAAATAATCAAGGACAATAACAAGGGCAAAGCTGTTAAAAGATACTGGTACAAAGGATACAATTTCCCGAGATTGAACATCGAGAAGGCGTGATTATAGGTCACCATCCAAACCGGATATCGCAAGCTGCCAGCTTGACCAAAGATTGCCATCAGCAGCAAGAAGACTGCTAACGGCAGAAAAATGACGGTCATAGCCAGAATAACCTGAGATAATAGCTGCTCAGCATATAAAGCATGCCGGCTTTGACCGTAAGTTTTTAGTAAACGCCAATTAGGATGGTGATGATCTAATTCTGATGCGAATCGACCACCAAACAGGAAAATCAACCCTATCAGCAGCAGCAAAGGCCCATAGCTGCTCTGTAAAAAGGCATACAGCAGATACCAGCCTTTCAGGAAAAAATAATGGTTCCAATACTGTAAATAATCGCGTATCTGCCTGCTACTCCGGCTTTGGCTATCCAAAAAAAGATCATAATGCAAGAAAAAACCATAAGGATACAACGCTTGAATATTGTGGTCCTGTAAGTAAGTTAAATAGTCTAGCGTGTCTTGAGCATAACTAGTACTAGGGCCGCCGCCATATAAAAAGCGCCGGTGCTGCTCTAGCAAGACATAATCCGTCGCTTGGTTAGGCTGGAAACCGTAGGAATTAATTTGGTGGGCTTGATCAAATATGGTCGTGGAAAACCAATGGAAATAGGCATGCTGCCCGCGATCCAGCGCGGCTAATTCTGCTCGTGTATCCTTGCGTACGATGGCTGAATTAATACCGAGATATTTGTTTGAGGATTTATAGTGTGTGTTTGGAACCAAAGTCTGGCGATAGTGATTTAAAAAAAGCAGCTGGCTGCCTTTCTCATAAGCTAAATAGGCGAAAAGCAGTAAGAAAATCACGATAGCAGCCTTGAGAAAATGACTGGAAATCCACAGTTTGCGAAATTCGAGCTTTAAAAATTTCATAGTCTCATCCCCCTCGACAAAGGCCGATTGACCACCTTTTGGTAAATCAGCGGCAGTAAGGCATTGACCAGCAAAGCCAGCAGTAGGCCAATCACAAACAAGGGCCATAATAACTTAATTAAGGGCTGAGTCATACCAAGGAAAGTCATCGGATAGGCAAAACTGCTGGATCCAGACTTGAGCAGCGGGTGATCCAAGATGAGAAAAGTGCTGCTAGCTAGAATGTAGATGACAAGCAGATCGGTGATAAAACGTTTTAAGGCAAATAACATTTTTCCCAAAGCTAAGGATTTTTCATCAGCCAGCGTCTGCAACAAACGCTCATTTTTCCGTTCCTTTTCCAGCAGAAAGAAGGCCAGCTGGATCACCAAAAACAGCAAAATACTTAGCGGATTAAAGAAATAACTCGTGAAAAGGAAGAAAACATTCGGAAAATTAAAACTGGCATCGTTAAACTCAAAACTCAAATGTGCTTTCATCAGACGACGGGCTTCAGCAGCGTTCGCACGAAAAATATCAGCATCACTGGCTTGGATCGGCCCTTGACTCTGATTTAAAATATCGGCCTGGCGAGATACTTGAATCGTTAATGGCAAGTAATTTCCCTGACGGTTATTCAAAGCGTTTTCTTGTTTTTTGATCGCATTGGATACGTTGGCAGCTAACTCCAGACCATGCCGTAGATAAGCCAGCTGTTTTTTCGGCATCTCGGGATTGTCGTTAATTTGTTGGGCAACACCATACATGGCACTGCCAATGGTTGAACGCTGTGCATCAAACTGCCTGTCAGAGGCTAAAGTCTGCTGTTGAACACCTAAAAACATCGAAATAACAAAAAGGATCACATAAACGACAATAAAAGCCAGATCAATGAAGAAAAACCAGCTTTTAAAGAAGCTTATTTCTGCTACATGAGAAAGTACTTTGGCGCGGGTCATGATTAATCAAAGATCCTTTGATATTGGTCTTCTAGGCTGTTGACATAAATTTTAGGATCGGAAAAATCTAAATGCTGCTGATCCATCTTTCTGATTAAGTCAATGATTCTATCCGAAGCAACCAAAATGACCAGCCGGCCATCGTCCCGTTTAACTTGAAAATCAGCATCCTCCAAGAATTGCTGCATTTGTTCAGGCTGGTCAGTCTTAAATGACAGGTTAGCAAAATGCTCAATCTGTTCTGAAAAAAGCTGCTTATTTTTCACGTAAAAGAAAGTGTCTGTGGTTTTCGCCAGTTCATCCAAATTATGAGAAGAGACCAAAACCGTCTTCTTTTCCAAGGCCAGCTGCTTTAAAACATTTCTAATAATAATCACGCTGTCTGGATCGAGGCCATTGAGGGGTTCGTCTAAAAAGATCAGTTGTGGATCCGTGACCATGGCCATCGCAATCAAAATACGCTGTTTTTGACCAAGCGAATAGCTGGAGACTGGACGTGTCAGAAAATTGGTCAGAGCAAACTGTTTCACTAATTGCGCGACACGCTCTTTTGACACATGATACAGATCCGCTACCATATTCAGGTGTTCTTGTGCACTGAGGTATTGATAGAGGACGCGGTTGTCCTGGACATAACTAATCTTCGGCGCTAGGGATTTCAACTGCTTATTAGACTGCCCGAAAATCCTAATCTCGCCTCGCTGCTGAGATAAAAAACCAGCAATCAAGTCCAGCAGCGTCGTCTTCCCAGAACCATTAGGAGCCACCAAACCATAAACACCGGGTTTTTCAATCTGCATAGATGCGTCTTTAAAAATATCGACGTTTTTGTAGTTAAAAGATAAATGAGTGATTTCCAGAATCATGCCAATCCCCTCGCTTGTTGTTTACATTATAGGCAAATTACTCACAAAAATCTTTATATATGTCTATTAAAAATAAAAAAATTAGTTTTAATATTGCTTTTAACTATTTTTTGGAAGAAAAACCTGTTTATATCTTTTTTTCGAGGCGAGTTATTTTTTCACGAGCTTTATTCATCACTATCGAATCTTGATTGAATACTGAGAAGCTTTCTGCCAGGCGATAATAGGAAATTACCTTTGCTGTATCAGCCCCGTTTTCAGATAAATTGAAAGCATAAACGTAGTAAAAATCTTCTACAAACAAGGTAGTTGAATGGCTCTTTGCTATTCGGATACCTTGTTCAGCTAATTGATTACTGAGAGGCAAATCAGATTCTCGAGAATAAAATTTCGCTAAATTGCTCAGCAAGAATAATGCCCAATAAAAATGTGCATGATCTGCGTTGAAATGGCCTATTTGTTCAACGATCCGATGGAAGTAAACGGCAGCTTCTTGATGATTGTCATTTTGATAATAAGCGACACCAATCCCATTGAGCAGCAAAAAGTAATAAATATCATCCTGTTTCGGCGTATTCTCCAATAAAAGAGAAAAAGCGAAAATTGCCGACTTAAAATCTTGGCTGATCCACATTTTGGAAACAGTTCTTAAAAAGCCATACCTCGCTCTATCTCTATCGTTGTGAATGGTAGAGATGTCAATACCATCCAAAATGTCCAGCGCCGCCTGATAGTTATACTGTTGGGCTGCTTGTTCGGCTTTTGAAAGCTGATCTTGAAATTTAATTTTGTTGGGATTACCTAATAAATCATTCAAATCAACATTTAAACGGTCGGAGATTTGCGAAAGCACTTTGACACTCGGTGCTCGATTATTTTTCTCCAAGAGACTAATTGAAGCTTGATTCGTGATTCCACGTGCCAGTTCCCCTTGACTTAAATTTAGTTTCTCTCGCGCTTCTTTAATTAGACGACCATTGATCATATATGACTATATTATCATTTATACTAAAATAAAGATAAATATATTGTTCCCATTAATTATTTGATGGACTAACGGCGTTTACGACAGCAAAAAATCCCTCATGATTGAATGAGGGATTTATGAATATCTCACCGTGATTATTGCTTGCCCGTTGGTTCACTGAATAAATATTTATCGCGCAGCAGCTGAATATCAGCCGGCTGAAGCTGTAGATAGTTTTGCAAATAAGTGATCGGATCACCAGACAAGCGTTTGACTGTATCAATGGAACGCTGAATATAATCAATGTTCACCGACCACATAGAGTGGATGTTTTCAATTTCGTCAGGTGTAGCACCCTCGGCTTTCATGTGCTCAATTTTATTACGAACAACTTCAGTCGACAGGCGGTCCGTAATCAAATAATCGTGTTTGATCTGAGCCTCATTAATGCCCAAGGCTGACATCAGCAGCATAGAGGCAACCCCTGTCCGGTCTTTGCCAGCTGTGCAGTGATAAGCCAAAGTCTTGTTTTCCGTCATTAAAAGATCGAAAAACTTGCGGTAAGCAATATTGGAATACTCGTCTGAAATCAGATGTTCATAATTATTGATCATATTCAAATAGCCGTAGCCTTTTTGATCGTACTCTTTGCTCAACTGTGCGTAATCCACAGTCGATTCGGTCCGGTCAAAATCCATAGCTGGAATATTAATATCAACAGCATGTGCCGGTACACGATCGGGGCCTTTAGCCACTTCAGCTTCAGTGCGAAAATCAATAATCGTGTCCACTTGCCGATCTTCTAAATATTTCAAATCTTCAGGCGACAAGTCTGCCATACCGGCCGTTCGAAAAGCCTTGCCCCACTTGATTTTGCGTCCGTCAAAAGAGGTATAACCGCCAATATCTCTGAAATTAAAACCGCCGATTACCGGCAAAACGCGTCTTTTATCCATAAATTAATCTTAACTAATTTGAAGAAATAAAACTTGCCAGCGGTGCTGTCCTAAAAGATTTCTAAATGTGAATCGGCAGGCCGTCAGCTAGTTCTGCAGCATCCATAATTGCCTCGCCAAGAGTCGGATGAGGATGAATCGTCAAACTGATATCTTCAGTTGTTAGCCCATTTTCAATCGCCAAAGATAACTCCGAAATCAAATCCGAAGCACCCGGACCGACAATCTGAGCCCCAATCAGTGCCTTGCTTTGATTATCGCTAATCAAACGAATAAAACCAGTTCCGGCATTCATCGCCAGCGCACGTCCGTTAGCAGCAAAAGGAAACTTATAGGCTTTGGCATCCAAGTTCTTTTCTTTGATACTCTCAGGTGTCTCGCCGGTCGTAGCTAATTCGTAATTCGTATAAGCAACAGCAGGCAGCGAGTAGTGTAAATCACGTGCTTGCGGATCGCCAGAAATGGCAGCCGCGGCAATCTTGGCTTGGAAACTGGCTTTATGTGCCAAGGCCGGCCCAGCTGTGACATCCCCGATCGCGTAGATATGCGCAGCCGTTGTTGCCATGCGGTCGTCAACTTGAATCAAACCATGTTCATCAAGCTTGACGTTCGTATTATTCAGGCCCAGTTCATCTGTGTTAGGCCGGCGTCCTACTGAAACCAGCAGATAATCACCGGTCACAGTCTGTTCTTTACCATCAGCTTCAAAGGTCACAGCCACGCCATTGTCGGTCTGAACAGCCGACTTGGCTTTGGCACTCGTATAAATTTCGCCGCCTTGGGCTTTAAAGTCATCTAAAACAGGCTTGATTAGTTCAGCATCAAAGCCGTTTAACACGTGATCCAAGCCCTCGATGATCGTCACCTTGGCTCCCAAATTCAGATAGAGGCCGCCCAACTCCGACCCGATCACGCCGCCGCCAATCACAATTAAATGTTTGGGAACAGCTGGCAGACTCAAGGCACCGGTCGAATCAACGATCCGATTAGCGAACTCGAATCCAGGGATCTGTACAGGACGTGAACCAGTCGCAATGATGCAGTTTTTGAATTGGAACAATTCGTGGTTGTCCCCTTCAATGACATTAATCTGTTCATTATCATTGAAAGAAGCCGTTCCGCGAACGATATCGACATGATGTTTTTTTAATAACATGGCCACGCCGCCAGTCAGACGCTCGACGACTTTTTTCTGTTTCCAATCCTGTGTCGCGGCCCAATCCAAGCTGACGCCGGTCGCGTGCAATCCGAAAGGCTGCTCAGTCATTTCATCGCGATAATGGTGGCCGATATTAATCAAAGCTTTAGAAGGAATACAGCCAACGTTTAAACAAACACCGCCAATCTCGCCGCTTTCAATCAAGGTCACTTTCTGACCTAATTCAGCTGCCCGAATCGCCGCAACATAGCCGCCAGGGCCCGAACCAATCACAACCGTCTCTACTTCAGTAGCTTGTGCACCAACAACCATCCTTACACCTCCATCAGCATATAAGCTGGATCAGCCATGAGCGTCTTGAAATAATTCAAAGATGTCTGCCCTAACATGCCGTCAATCAAACGGTGATCGTAACTAAGACTGAACTTCATCACTTGACCGGCGACAATCGAGCCATCATCAGCCACAATCGGCTCTTTGACAATCGAACCCAGACCAAGAATTGCCACTTCTTTAGCATTGATAATCGGCGTAAACCAAGTACCGCGCGCCGAACCAAGATTGGAAATCGTAATCGTCGCGCCATGCATCTGGTTACCTTTAATTGATCCGTCACGAACAGCGGCAGCCAAATCTTCAATTTCTTGGGCAATTGTCAGAATAGACTTCCGATCAGCTTGTGCAACTACGGGCACGAAGAGGCCGTTTGGCGCGCTAACCGCAACGCCGATATTGATATCGTCATGATAAACAATTTCCTGTTTATCCATATCGACTGAGGCATTCAACTCTGGGAACTTCTTGGCAGTCGCGGCTAAAGCCTTCACAGCATAAGCCAAATAAGTCAAATGAATCGACTGGTCAGCTGCCATGGCTTTGAACTGTTTGCGATGCTCAACCAGTTTAGAAACTTCAATCTGATCGAAATTCGTAACCGTCGGAATCGTCGCGTTTTGTGTCGCCATGGCTTTTGCGATCGCTTTACGGATCGGCGTCATCGCAACACGGCCTTCTTTAACTTCGACTGGTGCTGGAGCTGGTTCCGGACTAGCTGAAACTGGCGCAGCGCTAGCGGCCGGTGCAGCTGTCTGCTGAGGCTGCTCAACAGCTTTTTGCGCATCAGCCATCGTGATGTGGCCATGGCGGCCGGTGGCTGGCACTTGTGCCAGGTCCAAATGATGTTCAAAAGCAAAGTGGCGGACAGAAGGCATAGCCAAAACGTTACCGTTAGAAGCTACCGGTGCTGCTGGTGCCGAACTTTGCGGCTGTTCACTAGCCGCAGGTGCAGGTGCAGGTGCTGGAGCAGGCGTGCTGGTAGTACTGTTGTCTTGTACGGCGGCTCCCGCAGCTGGCGTTTCAGCGCTGCTGCCGCTGCCGTCACCATCAAATTCGATTAAGGGCTGGCCCACTTGAACTGTGGTTCCAGCATCGACAAATAACTTTGTCACTTTACCGGAATAAGGCGATAGAATTTCCTGCAGCAGTTTGTCATTTTGTACTTCGGCGACTGAATCATCGGTCTTTACTTGATCGCCGACTTTGACCAGCCAATTTGAAATCTCGCCTTCAGCCATGCCTTCACCAATATCCGGCATTTTAAAAATTTCAGTCATAGTTGACTACCTCCTTGACTTTGGCAATGACATCATCTGCGTTGGCCATCCAGTCGTTTTCAGCCTGAGCAAATGGATAAACGGTATCCGGAGCGGACACACGGCCAATCGGTGCCCTCAAACTCAAAATAAATCTTTCGGAAATTTCGGCCATCACTGACGCACTAATTCCGGCAATCCGCTGAGCTTCCTGAGCCACAACAACACGGCCGGTCTTTTCTACTGACTTCCCGATCGTCTCGATATCCAAAGGCGAAACAGTTCTCAAATCGACAACTTCAGCGTCAATGCCTTCTTTAGCTAGGCTCTCAGCCGCATTTAAGACGACCGGTGTCATGCCGCCATAGGTAATAATCGAAACGTCTTTGCCTTCACGTGCAATCGCGGCTTTGTCCAATGGAGTCGTATAATAACCGTCTGCGACTTCGCCTTTCAAAGAGCGGTAGAGATGAATATTTTCCAGGAAAACAACAGGGTCATTTGATGCAATCGCACTTAGCAGCAAACCTTTGGCATCAGCCGGATTCGCCGGCATCACAACTCGCAGGCCTGGATTTTGTGCCACCAGGCCTTCTAGGTTATCAGCATGCATTTCCGGTGTCTTTGTACCGCCGCCATAGGGCGCACGTACAACAATCGGCATCTGGCGCGTGCCATTAAAACGAAAACGGTTACGAGCCATTTGCCCGGCAATCGAGTCCATCGTTTCATAGACAAAACCGAAGAACTGGATTTCCATAATCGGGCGAAAACCCTGTGAGGCCAGTCCGATTGCCAGTCCGCCAATGCCCGATTCGGCTAAAGGCGTATTGAAAACGCGGTCAACGCCGTATTTAGTCTGCAGGCCGTCAGTTGCACGGAAAACACCACCGTTTTTACCAACATCTTCCCCAAAAATCAGCACATTCTCATCACGGCCCAGCGCTAGATCCTGTGCATCTCTCACAGCTTCGATATAACTCTTCACAGCCATTTTATCTGCCCTCGCTTTCAAATTTCTTTATCTGTTCGCGCATCACATAACTAGGTACTTCCAGCGTATTTTTAAGGTAGTCGCTGATTTTCTGCTTATCAACCTGATCGGCTTTTTTAATATCCGCGTCAATCCGCGCGTCAATCTGAGCAATCGTCTCTTTTTCTTGATCCTCACTCCACAATCCTTGGTCCGTCAGATACTTGCGCATGCGAATTAAAGGATCCTTCTTCCACCAATCAGCAATATCTTCCTTGCTGCGGTAACGCAGCGGATCATCACCGGCTGTTGAGTGTGCTTCAAAACGATTTGTCAGCAGTTCAATCAGAACAGGGCCTTTGCCGGAAACAGCCCAAGCGCGTGCCTCTTTAGCCGCTAAATAAGCAGCGATGGCATCCTGGCCGTCAACGACGATACTTGGCAAACCAGCTGCCCAGCCCTTTGCTGCCAAATGCGCTGCTGCTGTCTGATCAGCACGCGGCATTGAGATTGCATAACCATTATTTTGAACAAAGAAGACGGCATTAGCGTGATAGGCGCCGGCAAAATTCAGTGCCTCGTAAAAGTCGCCTTGCGAACTGCCACCATCTCCTGTGTAGGCATAAGCGACTGCATTTTGTTCACGTTTTTTCAAGCCCAAAGCGACACCGGCTGCTTCCACGTATTGGGCGCCGATAATAATTTGCGGAAACCAGGAATTAACCGGCTGGCCATCTTCTGTTTTAAATTCATTGCCCAGCACATGCCCGCGGCTCCAAAGAATGGCTTTATAAATCGGCCAGCCTTTAGCGACAACCTGTGGAATATCCCGATAGCCCGGGAACAGCCAATCCTCAGCACGAAACGCAAAAGCCGTCCCCATCTGGGAAGCCTCTTGACCGGCAGTCGGCGCAAAGAAACCGAAACGGCCCTGTTTAGCCAATTTTGTCGATCGAATATCCAATTGGCGGTTCAACAGCATACTGCTGAACAATTTAACGAGATCGTCATTGCTCAGATCAGCACGCTTTAAAGCCTCTTCATCGACAATCTGGCCATCATTATTTAAGACGGACAATGTCGGAAAATTATCATCCTGTGCCTTGAGCTGAGTTGCAAAATCCAAAATCTGGTGATTAAGATTTGAGATGTTAGACATTTTCTTCCTCCTGAACATTTTTAGCACCAGCAGAGAACATGGCGGCTAGACCATGATCGTCAATTGATCCGAAATAATGCCCGCCGGCGTTTGCATGCAATACTTGATAAACAGCATCCGGATCAAAGGGCAATCCGATAAAACGATCCTTGATTTCGCGCCAATCCCGTACGCCGAGAAAATCACCGCGAAAATCAATTGCCTGGATACGGCCTTGGTCAACATTGGCAGAAACATCAATGGCGCCACCCGTAAACTTTTCATGGTTCGTAAAATTAAATTTCGGACTCGTGCCGTAATTCCAATCCCAAGTCGCAAACTGCTGATCGCGCAAATCCAAAATTCCTTTTTTCTGCTGATCAGATAAGACGTATTCTGTATCACGGCCTTCATCTGTCAGATAATATTGCAAAGCCTGCCAGAATTTTTCCAGCGTTAAATCAGCTGGCGCGTAGTCTTTGATATTGCCCACTCGCGCGCGCACTGATTTAGCAGCTTTTGAGATGAATTTCTCATCAGCAACATTCAACGAACGCACCATACTGTCAACATCAGAATTCCAAAGCAAAGTCCCGTGGTGCATCAAGTAACCGCCGGCATAGCGCTGTGCATTGCCGCTGATTTTTTTACCGTCAATCGTTAAATCATTTCGGCCGCTGATCTCTGCCTCAATGCCGACTTCGTGCAAAGCATCATACATCGGGCGGACAAACTTATGAAAATCGACTTCAGCACTACTTTTGACCGGTACAAAAAAAGTGAAACAAATATTCCCCAAATCATGAAAGACAGCGCCGCCGCCAGAAACCCGCCGGACTACCTGTGTGTGGTGTTCATCAATAAAATCCTGATTTACTTCGGCAAAGGTGTTCTGATTCCGACCGACAATGACAGCGTTGCGATTCTGCCAGAGCGAGAAGACCGGTTGGTCAGGCTTTAAATGATATAAAAGCCAGCTGTCCATTGCGATATTTGTGTAAGCATCTGTGCCAAAATATTTAATATATTGCATTGATTACCTCTACTTTGTGAAATGCAGTCTGCCCTTTTTGTAAGCGTTTTCATCTCACAAGACAATTCTAACACTGCAAGATAAGTCTGCCATCATGCTCATAAAAAGACTTTTAAAAAAATTTTCTAACCGGCGTGATTGTTCATAAATGAGCGATGTTTCAGGCAATCAGTCCGCGTTTCACATCGGAAAGCATATCCAACACAAGTACCTTGAAAAGTAATATTTTTAAATCATAAATTATATTTTTTAAAATCAGAAATGTGCATTTCACAAGAAAGGCCGCTCGAATTGAAACAGCCGGCGCGAGAATTTATATACTGTAGTCATGAGCTTTTTTTATACAAATGACCATGTCAAACTTGATTATCACGAACTCGGTGATCCATCCGGACTGCCTGTGATTTTAATTGAGGGCTATTCCGGCAGCGAGATGACTTGGGTCGGACAGATTTCTGATTTCACGAAGGCTGGATTTCATGTGATCACTTATGACCGGCGCAATCATGGCAAAAGCCAGAGCGTCCCTTTCGGTATGCGAATTTCTCGTCACGCCATGGATCTAGCTGAATTAATTGACCATTTGCAGTTGAAACAAAAAATTGTCCTGATTGGCCACTCCATGGGTGCTTCAACTATTTTTGCCTATCTGTCTTTATTCGGCAGCCAGCGCCTGCAGGCCGTTGTCACGGAAGATCAATCACCCAAGGCAATTAACGACAAGGGCTGGCAATTTGGACAATATGACAGCAGTTGGTCAAATTTCTTGGAGTTAGTCAAGAAAATCCGCACGACCAGATTCACACGCATTCCCGTTGACCAGCAATTCAAAATCGCCTTAGGCAAAGTCTATCGACCTTTCGATTTTGACTTCAACGAACCGCTCTTGATCGATTCTTTAAGCCAAGATTGGCGGGATCAAATTCCTTTAGAAACTGAGCCGCACTTGTTTTTAGCCGGTGAAAAATCGCCATTATGGCCGGCCGGACAGGCTAAAGCAGCAGCCGAGATGAATCCGCTAGCTGAAAGTTATGTCTTTGCAGGCGCGGGCCACATCCCTCATTTGGAACTAGCTCCCGAATTCAACCAGGTAGTGATTGACTTTATCAATCGGCATCGACCGGCTGATTCACATCTTTCAGATAAATAATTTGATCCAACAAACGTGATGATGCATCGTGTAACTGATGCGTCACGATGATTAAAGTAATATCCTGGATCTTAAATAAAGTCTGTTCAATCTGAATGGCTGACTCACGGTCCAAAGATGAAGTTGCTTCATCGACAAGCCAAATGCTGCCCTGCTCAATCAGGCCTCGAGCAATGGCAATCCGCTGCTGCTGCCCGCCGGATAAGTTGCGGCCGTTTTCACTAATGATCGTATCCAAACCTTCTGGTAAGGAATCAATCAAGCTGATCAAGCCGCTTTTGAAAAGTACATTTTGCAGGCTGCTCTTGTTAATTGGCTCGCCTAAAGTGAGATTAAAAAGCAGCGACTCATTAAAAATATGTGGTTTCTGATTTAAATAAACCAGTTGTTTACGCAGATCTGCTGGCGTCATGTTTTGCAAATCTTGCCCATTGACCGCAATCACACCACGGTAATGATCAAGTTTGCCGGCAATCAAATCCAGCAACGTACTTTTCCCACTACCGGATTCACCGACCAGCGCATATTTTTTTGCTTTTTGAAAGCTTAGCGTCAGCCCGTGAAGAATATCTGATTCTTTATTCGGATAGCTAAAAGACAAATTCGTTAACTGAATCGCAGCATCACTATCAACAGCGTTGCTCAAATTGGCCGTTGGCGTCATGCGAACACTACTTGGCTCTTCTTTTATCTCAGGCAATTGTCCATATTTAGCAAACACGGGTTTCACAGTCCCCACCTCAACCAAGTTAGCAATCATACCAGTGAGACTAGCAAAAATCGTCGCTGAAAAGTAACGGGCACCGCTAATCGCACCAGCTGAGACGAGATGCATAAAAAACAGCAGCGCAGCTTGGGCCACTAAAATCACTTGACTAATCAGACTCGTGAAATTCGAGCTGGCAGACATGGTTGCACTGGCTTTAGCAAATTTCACTCTTTTATCGGCCAAATCCTGCGAAGCTTTTGTGATTTCACGATGGATAAGGTGCGGACGATTAATCATGACTAATTCATCAAAGCCCAACAAAAAATCAGACATTTTGCTCGTCGCTCTTTCAGCTGCTTGTGTGGCCTTTAAAGATGCCTGATTCATTTTAGCTGTAAAAATCTTCGGAGCTAACAACATCAAAGCAGATAAAACGATAATTGTGATAATCATCGAATAATGAAAACTCAGCATGGCACCGATACTCATGAGGATCGTTAAAAATTGGCTCAGGGCCATTTCCAGATTACCAAAACCGAATTCATTAATGGTTGAAATATCATTTGTCAGCCAAGAGACGTAGACGGAGCTGCTCTTCTCATGAAAAGCACTCACAGACCTGTTCAATAAGGAACTCGTAATATCTTGACGAATTAAGGTATCCATTTTTTGGATCGACTTAGTTAAGGTCACCGCTTCAAAATAAATTTGCAGCGACCAAATCACGCTGGTCAATAACAGGACCACGACCCAGATGATGACAGCACGAAATTTGAAGGCAACAGCGCTGGTTAAAATATTAGCAGTACTGAGGCCATACAAAGTCGTACAGGATGACCCGATCACGACCCAAAACAACACGATTAAATTTTCTTTCCAAGCTCGACGAATATATTTAGCTAAAGGCACCGATAAACCACACTTTCTTTTCTTGATTGACTATATTTATGAAGAGCCGCAACTGTTTAAAAAAATGAGTCTGTCAGGATAGAAAAGGTCCGCTTAGAAAAAATAAATTTATGTAAATGAAACGATAGATCTATTAACTTATGTAACAACACCTCAACTACACTTGAGAACTCATCTTCTGAAAAATCTCTTGTGTTTGCATGTTCCAAACACGATGAAGATAAAATCATGAGACCTTCTCAGTTAAGTTGTTGTCAGTTAATCATGGCTTTATTGTACTCGTTGATATACACAGCGTTTCATAATTATGCAAAAAAATTGATAATAACTGATTCCAACACCAGTAAAGGTAATGATGTCTTCATTCCTGCTTTTAAGAGGTCCTTTTCTTTTTAATTCTGATTATGTAATAATAACCTGCAAATGGATAGATTATCAAAAACAAACGCTGGTCAATTATTTCATAAAATTAGAAACAACCGAGGATTCAGCGTTGCTCAACTATCATCAGGGATTCTTTCTCCGTCAACGATTAACAAATTCGAAGCCGGAACGATTCAGCTCTCTTTTTTTAATTTGGCTCCTTTGTTGCAGAAAATGGATTATAGTCTTGACGATTTTTACAATCAAGTGCAAACAAGCTCTGCATCGGCGTCCTACAGAAAATTTCTCGATGGTTTTGAAAGCATTTATCAGGAAAATGATCTGCCAACTCTTAAAAAAGCGAGTCAAGAATTGTGTGCCGTTTACGAAAAGGATCAGAATTTTCAAAGTTTAATCCAGGCTGCGACAGCAATTTCTTTAACCAAAAGTGTTGACCAAAGTTATGAAACAAATCCACTGATTACTCAAAGAATCACTGAATACCTGTTAAAAGTTAACTATTGGGGGAAATTAGAAGTTGCCATTTTCAACAATTGTTCCTTTTTGCTAACTTCTCAAATGGTTAAAACGATTACTAAAGAATTAATTTATTCGCAAAGCGTATCAGCGCTGGCGCTCATCAATGTTGCTGATTTAATGTACCAGAGACAGGAGTATCAACTGGCTAAAGAAATCGTGAAGCAAGTTGAAAACTTACGCTTGAATCAAAACGATCTAGTTACGCGTTTTAAGTTCCTCTTCATGAAGAATCTCTTAACTTTAGATGCATCGACAGCTCGTGTTAGGAACCAGCAATTAATTGATGGGTCGCTCAGATCTCTGGGTTCAAACAGTTTGGCTTCTACTTTTGAGGTCTATATGACCAAACATTCCTTTCCGAATACTTAGAATTGCGTAGTATTTGCGTTAAAAACTTTCAATTTGGTGAACATAACGACTATAAGATAGCTTTCTTCCAAAAGAAAAATAATGAGTTACGATTAATTCAATTTTTAACTGGGAGGAAAAATAATACGTCCAATAGGATGAACAATCGACGGAATCAAGTTCTAATTGTTTACATCGTTTTTATAGCTCTTTTGGCATTATTCATTCATAACGACCTGCTCTGGTTCCTTTGGCAGCTGGGTTGTGCGGCCACGGTGTTAACGGTTAATATCGCTTTTCCGATTATCCAGGCTGGTCTTGCCCAGCAGCTTGAGCATGATTTACTTTTTGCCTTCTCTTGGTTATTGAATGTCCTGATTTTTAGTTTGCTACTCCATGTGAACACTCACTCTCCTCATTACTTTTTAGCCATTGTCCTTGTCTCTTTGATCGCCTTGCTGATACAAGCTGGCTATGATCTCGTCAACTATCGCAAGAGATAAAGAACCAGTCTATTTGTATCAATGAAGGAATCACAGAAATGAGTGATTTAGAATTAATGCTTAAAATTAAGGCCTTTTTCAAAATGAGAATATAACTATGATCTGAATCGCAGGCTCACGGCACACAGACGAAGTCGCTCCATTAACGAGCCAAATGCCTCCTGCAGACTAAACTGTTAGTATGAAATCAATGTCTATGCAGCCAGTAAATAACAATCTAACCAAGACTTTGATTATCAAATTTTTTGGTACTTTTGGCAGTGAAATGCTTTCCTTTGCGATTAGCTTGTATATTCTGCGGCGAACAGGCTCGGCCTTAGGCATGGGAGTCAGTTTGATCACGGGGCCGCTAATCAGCGTATGCCTGACGCCCTTTGTCGGTTACGCTGTTGATAGCTATAGCCATAAAAAAATCATGGTGGCATCGCAGCTTGGTACGATTATCTCGCTATTATTGTTTGCTTTTTGTTTCACTGCCTTTCCACAAGCTTATTTCCTGATACTGGTCGTCTTAATTGCCTTGCTAGCGATCACTGATGGTTTTTTGACCACAGCCGTGCAGGCAAGTCTGGCGCAGCTCTTCAATAAAGATGATCTTCAAAAAGCGAATTCACTGAACCAGTCGATTTCGTCACTGGCCGAGTTTTTAGCACCGGTTCTCGGGGCTGTGGTGTACACACTTGTCACACTAAATGTCTTCGCTTATTTAGAAGTGATTTTTGAAACCGTTGCCTTGATCGCAATTCTAGTTCTCAAGTTTACCAAGATTCGTCGTCCGATAAGCAATCAAGGCATGCAGACTGAAGGCACAGAAAACCATCTCGGATCCAATTTTATGGCAGGCCTTAGATTCTTGTGGGAAAACAAATTATATCTGATGTTTTCCGGATCCTCTGGCGTCATCAATTTTTTCTTTGCAACGATCAATGTTGGCCTGCCTTTCTTTTTAGTGGACAGACTACATCTCAGCAACACACAATATGGATTAACAGAATCAGCCTTTGCTGGCGGCATGTTCCTCGGTGGTCTGGTTTTGAGCCGGCTGCCCTTGAAAAACCAATCATTAAAAGTGGCTTACTTCAGTTTGGCTGTCTTTTCCTTAATCATTGCCCTGATTGGCCTGCCATCGCTGTTGACTTTGCCAAAAGCCGCTTATGCTTTAGTGTTTATCACAATTAATCTTGTACTGGGCCTCCTGCTCGTATTTTCAAACACACCGGTTGAAGTCTACATGCAGCAGCATATCCCAGAAGAGATGCAGGGACGCGTCTTCTCCATGGACGAGACGCTCAGCTCAGTGCTGATGCCAGCCGGAACGATTGTCTTCGGGATCTTGTTTGACCGATTAGATGTTTTTGCCGTCTTTATCTTTGGCGGGTTTATGATGCTGCTGCTCTCCTGCTGGGCCTTTGTCGTAATTAATCATCACCGGGAAACGGCCCTAATATCGGAACAGAAATAATTATTTAGTATCCGCTTCTTTCTTTAAAGCTTTATTTTGAATTGAATAATAATCGCGATAATAATCATTATTTTTTAAAAGATTTTCATGCGTATCAAAAGCCACGACTTTCCCTTTGTTCAGAACCAAGACCTTATCAGCGATCGTCACAGAATTCAGGCGATGCGTAATAAAGAACACAGTTTTATCAGCGCCAATACGGACAAATTTTTGAAACAGCGAGTATTCGCTTCTCGGGTCTAACGAAGCTGTCGGCTCATCGAGAATTAAGATTTGCCGATTGGCAAAAATGCCCCTGGCCAAAGCTAATTTTTGCCACTCTCCGCCAGACAGCTCAGTGCCATTTTCATATTCTTTACCCAGCTGCACATCGAGCAAGGAGCTTTCCGATACACCCTTATTTGGATCAAAGCCAGATATTTTCATGGCGTCAATTAAAGCCTGACTGTCATCTTGTTTGTCCAGGTCTGAGATGGCAATATTTTCTTTGACCGTCAGTGAAAACTTCGCATAATCTTGAAATACGGCTGAAAACAAAGAACGATAACTGAATAAATCAAATTCTTGGACGGTCTGGCCATTCAATTGAATATGGCCTTGATTAGGATCATAAAAACGCAGCAGCAATTTCATCAAAGTTGTTTTACCGGAACCATTTTCGCCGACAATCGCAATTTTCTGGCCTTTAGTCACATCGAAATTCACATCGTTCAGAGCGGGCCGCGGACTATGAGGATAAGTAAAACTAACATGTTTGAAACTGATGCCTTTGACTGTGCCGACTTTGGTTGTGCCTCTTTTATCGATCGTATCGCTGCTTTTCAGGAAATTAAAATACTTCTCCATGTAGAGCAAAGTGTCATACAGCAAGCTGCTGTCTTCGATCATTGAAAAAATATTCTCGGCGATATAACCAATCGCGCTGGTAAGTGTTAATAAGGCACCCACGCGAAAACGGCCAGCCTGAATCGAGAAAACAAACCATAAAAGAGCCAAAATACTGATCAAGCTGCTAACCGTCATGGAAGCTAAAGCAATAATCATTTTCTTGGCTCTTCTTTGGTTAACAGCATGATGAATCTGCCAAAAAATCCTCTGATAGCGTTTAATAAAAAAGTCAAAAGCATTAAACAAGCGAATTTCTTTTGTAAAGTCCTTGTTCAGCACGGCTTGACTGGCGTACTGCATTTTTCTCGCGTCACTGCTTGCACCGACCATTGTTTCAAAAGCTTCTTGCTGTACACGATATGAAACCAAGCTCTCAGGAATCATTGAGACCAGGATCAGTAAGGCAATCAGTGGGTTGTAAGTCGCCAACAGCACACCCATGGAAACAATCGTAATAAAGCTGCTAATCACGCTGGTTCCAAACACAATCAAGTTAACCGGCCGCCAAGAACTTTGCGAATTAATGACTTGAACCTGATCGTAAAAATCAGCATCTTCAAAGTTAGCCAAGCCTTGCAGTTCTTTCGTCTTGTTCATGAGGCTCGTATTCACAAAAGCAATCAAGCGGTCTGTCAAAACTCCCTGAACATTAGTTGCCAACGGAATCGTGATCAAAGAGACAAAAAAACTAATTCCCCAAAATAAGAAATTTTCATAGTTTAAACGGCCAACACTCAGCTGATTGAGCATCTCTTGGGCAAAAAAAGTCAGCAGTGACGGTATCAGCGCTTTTAACGGAATGACTAAAATTAAAATACTGCTATCGAGTTTATCAGCCCGCCAAAAAAGCAGCAGACTTTTAAAATACAGGCCCAAATATTTTGTTAGAGATTTTCTTTTTGCCATGTCTAAGAATAAAAATACACCTAATTAATACACTTGGCGAATAGTCAGCATATAACGCAACAAGGCTTGATTGTATGATAGACGCCTGGGGGCCGCTAGAATGCTTTTCAGTCTTTGTGGATAATCCGTAATAATGCTGTCCACATTCATGACACTGAGCCACTGCATAGCTTGTCGATCATTGGCCGTCCAAGCAAAAATACGTTTATGCTGTCTGTGAATCTTTTTCACGAGCATATTATTCAAAGTACTGTACTCGGTCGTATAAAAATTGTTGTCTCCTCCTGGCAAAGACTCCGTATTATAAGAAACAATAAAGCCAACTTTTAAGCGTGGCTGCTTCGTGTGGATCTGACGCATCACATTCTGGTTCAAAGAATGCAATAAATCACCATGTCGAAGCAAAGCACTGCCATACTGACGCAAGAAAGTTTTTGTCAAGGTCGAAGACTGTTGCACCATGGGTGGTGTTTTAATCTCGACGAGTAATTTTTGCTGATGGTCTTGGGCGCGATTCATGTATTCGCGCAAAGAAACCATTTTCGCTTTATGACCACGGTAGGTCATCGTAAGCCTCTTCAATCGCTTTAAAGTCACATGCTCAGCTTGCAATTTGTGGCCAGTCAAAGTCTTCAGGTTATCATCGTGCACTACAACAAATTGGTGATCCTTTGTATAGTGAACATCTAATTCGATGTAGTCAGGCTTAACACGCACCGTTGATACGAGGCTTTGCAGGCTGTTTGGCACACCGTTATTGCCATTGGAACCTTTATGTGAGATTACAAGAGGTATTCTGTCCAGTCGGGGAAAGAAATTATCAGCTAATAGACAAGAAGCCGCGCCAACAGCGACCGTAGCCAAGACAGCTGCAGCGGCTTGCTGAAAAGAAATACGAGGGCGGCGTTTCTGATAAAGAAAATGATTTTCGACAGGAAAAGATTGTTTAAAAATATTTTTCAGCAATTCATAAGTCGCAGCATATAAAATAGCTGTGAATAAAATCATCAGGCTATTAGCAAACAGGCGGGCCGATAAAAATACCAAGTGATCAACGAGAGTCTGGACGGCAAACACAATTCCTGTTATGACAGACAGCACGATGACATTGATAAATAATATCAAACACAAATGAAGGATTTTTTTAGTCGGCATCTCTTTCCAGCTATATCGGAGAGCTTGAAAGAAAGACTGGCCCGACATCACAGCCGGAATGACCTGAAGAAATTTGATCGTGAATAGCCAAAAACATATCAGACCTAATAAAATAGCAGCTATCAGAAAAATGTTGCCAGCAAATGGCTGAATGATAAAATCAGGCAGTTTAATCAAAGTTGCCAAAGGCAATTTATAACCAATGTTTGCTAAGGGTAAGGCAGCTAACAATAGCCACAAGCACATCATGTGCAGGCCTGGATGAAAATATCGCAGCCGCATGCCAGACCAGCGGGTATTGCGATGCTTAATGGCAAGAAAATAAAAAAAGAACAATTGGATTGACCAAACAAAAGCCAGCCAGATGAGGATATAGCAAGCTAAGCCTAAAAATAAATTAAGCCAGTTGCTTAAAGGCCAACTCAAAATATGGTCTATCTGTGGCATCAATTGATTAGCGAATTGGAACAGAAAATTTGCCAACCAATTAAAAACCAGCAGAAAAACTAAAATAACGATGATCGTCATGTCCATGCTGCCAGGTATTTTTCTTTTGTGTGCTTGTCTAAAAGGCATTCTGTTTATCCTCACCCGATAAGTTTGTGCTTTTGTGCGTATTTTTGCAGCGCCGGCTGCTGACAAAACATGTGTTAATGATTGGTGTTACAAGTCAAATGTCTTTTTTTACTTATAAAAATGCACAAGATTACTTGGCTTGCCAGCCAAGTAATTGGTCAAGTTACTAACAGTGATATCCAGCAACCTCTTTCGGGTCTCAAAGGGTGCCCAAGCAATATGCGGCGTGATGTAGCAATTTTTAGCTTTCAGCAAGGGATTATCAGCACTAATTGGTTCAGTGCCGACGACATCAGTAGCAAAAGCATAAATATCTCCCCGATTCAGCGCCTTAGCGAGATCAGTTTCGTTCACGAGTTTGCCACGTGCTGTGTTTAACAAAATCGCGCTCTTTTTCATTTTTTTCAGGCTGCTGCGATCGATTAAATTAACTGTATCCGGGGTCTGGATAGTATGCAGGCTGATGACATCGGACCTTGTCAACAGCTCATCCAAATCCACCTGTCCAGCCCATGATGGGTGGTCTTTTTTCGGGCGATGATTGTAAAAAATGACTTTCATGGCAAAAGCGTGCCCCAGTTCGGCAACTTTTTTTGCAATATGGCCATAACCGATCAGCCCCAAAGTCTTGCCCTGCAGCTCGAATAAAGGCCGTTCCCAGAAAGTAAAATTAGGGACGCACAGCCATTTGTCTTCGTGTACCAAACGGTTATGCAGGCCTACTTGGCTCGCCACTTCAAGCAATAAGGCAAAAGTAAATTGCGCCACCGCATCAGTGGCGTAAGTGGGCACATTCGTCACGGCAACATGATTACGATCAGCACTCTGAATATCGACAACATCATAGCCCGTTCCCATAATACCGATGTAGCGCAATCGGGGCGCCTGGCTAATCACCCGGTCGTTTAAAGGCGTTTTATGTGTCAGAACAATCTCTGCTTGACCGATTCTTTGGAGAATTTCTTCATTATTATTAACGGCCGTTCGATCATAATGGTCAAGCTCTCCCAGCTGATCTAGTTGCTGCCAATCAAGATCGTGATTTAAAGCATAACCATCTAAAAGGACTATTTTCATGACTGTTTGCCTCTACTTTATTAATCGCATTAGCTTAATTTTATACCTGGGCGTCAGGCGAACAGCGCAAACGAGATATCGTGACTTCACAGATCTTAATCATGGTTTAATTTCGGCTTGTTATACTGTTGTCTGGCTTTGAGTTGATGAATAAAGGAGTCAAATCAATTATGCAGACAAATACGAAGACTGCTTCGGCAGAAATACTTGAACAGGCAAAACTTCGAAAAGTTCAGAAGCGACACCAAATTAAGCAGCAAACAACTAAACAAAAATTAACGAATCATAATAAAAAGACCGCTTGAGGTCTTTTTTTATCACTCCATTAACGGTCATCATAAGCCGTTCATTTGTCGCTCTTCATTCTGTTGGTTAAAAGAATACATGGCAAAGCAATTAATAAAGCAGCGATCGCAATGCACAGAAAGGCATACTGAAAGGAATGTGCTTGGATCAAATCCAAGTGCTGCAGAATAAATTGGTGCATCTTTAACGGTTTCATTTGAAAGTGGCCATTCGCTAAATTCACTTTGAATTGTTTTATCTGAGTGTGCGAGTAAGCCGTCATTAAGGTCGTGACAATCGCCGATCCAAAGGCACTGCCAATGTTTTGAATGGTACGCGAACCAATCGAAGCGGCCGGAATGAATCGGCCCTCCATACCTGTATACGAGTCAGCCATTAGAGGCATCAAGATACCGCCAGCACCGATTCCTCTAATTAAAAGAACAAAAGCGATCAGCCAATATGGCGTTTGGCCATCAATCCAATAAAAAGGAATTGTACCGGCAAAAGTGACCACCAGACTCGCTAAAACCACATACTTAGCTCCGATCTTATCCGTTAATCTGCCAGTGAGCGTCCTAGAGACCAGCATACCAATGCCTTGTGGAATCAGAGCCAGCCCGGCTGCCATCACGCTCATACCGCGGATGTTTTGAAAAAACAAAGGTAATACCAGCATAGCGCCATTTAAAACAGTGCCAGCAATTAATAACCCAAGCACCGATCCATTAAACGAACGATATTTAAATAAACTGAGAGGCAAAACAGCTTTTTCTTTGAGCCGAAAGGCCCAAGCTAAGTACAAAAGCAATAAAATCAGGCCCAAGCCCATGAACCAGAGCGTGCTTTGATTTAAGAAACTGGCATCTCGTGCTGCACGCACAATCGCATAAATAATACTCGTTGTCGCTGCAGCAATGAAAAATATACCGACAAAATCCATTTTGGCCGATTTATTTTGTGCCGGGTAATTCGGCATTTTTAACAGAATCAAAATGATCGCAATCAGTGCTACAGGGACATTAACCCAAAAAATCCACTGCCAAGATAAATATCGAATAATGACGCCGCCAATTACCGGCCCCACCAAAGGCCCTAGAATAATCGGCAGCCCAACAGTTGCCATCATTTGCCCCATAACTTTTTGACCAGCCGTTTGAACCAGTAAAGTCGTCAATAAAGGCATGATAATGCCGCCAGCAAATCCTTGCACTAAGCGCGCGCCAATTAAAAATTGTGCGTTGCCAGCTAAAGCTGAAAGAATAGAACCCAGGACAAATAGTATTTCACCGGATACAAAAACAAATTTGCCATCAAATTTGTTTAACAACCAGCTGGAAAAAGGGACAGCTATTCCTGTCGCTAACACATAACCTGTAATAGTCCACTGTATGGTTGAAATTGAGCTGTTCAAATTTTTAACCAGGCTATGAATTGCGATATTCACCATTGTCGAATCTAATAAAGGTGCAATCGCTCCCAAAACCAAAATCCAAGCAGTTACCATCGTGGATTTGGAAATGGTATTTTCTCTTTTCTGCATGATGTCTCCTTTTTGTTTAAGATACTAAAAGTTTCTTAACAAGAAATGTTATATTACTCTTAGGACGGAAAGTCAATAAGATACTTAAAGTTTCTTAATAGGAAAATTATGGCTGAAAAAAGACGACGCGGGCAGGAACTAGAAAAAGATATATTTATTACCGCACGAAAAATTATTAATGAAGATGGATTTCGGGCTTTAACATTTGAGCGAGTCGCTCAGCAGGCTGCAACCAGCAAACCGGTTATTTATCGTCGCTGGAAGACACCTTTTGAACTGGCTTTAGCCGCACTCCAAGACCAAATTCGCCGGGAAAACAACGGTAAAGTGGATGAAGTAACCCTTAGCGGCAGCGATCTGCGCGAAGATCTTTTCCAAGTGATGAAGCGTTTTTTGGTTAGTGTGGATGTCATTGGCAAAAGCCTGATCAGAGAAATTCTGACCGAGCCCGATATGTATACCGATTCTCTTCCTGGGATCATCGGCGAAAATTCCGACATTGATATTCATGCGATTGACCGTGTTTTGCAACGAGCAGCTAATCGTGGAGAACCCGTCAAACAAAATCTATCAAGAACACTGAAATTGCTTCCTTTTGATTGGCTGCGCTATCGCGTCTTTGTTAGAGAAAATACCGATCAAGCCGCACTAGAACTGCTCATCGATGAGATTATTCTACCGATTTATTTAGAACATGAGTGACTATGTTTATTTTTGAAAAAACGCAATGTTACACCGTTAAGCTAGCAACTGCCGGTTCATTTTGAATGGCGTTCGGCGGCAACTAAACGCTTTTTAGTTAGAAATCATTTTTCCTGTGCATGATCAAAATCATTTCTCCAATGCAGGCGCGAGACCGCTAAGATTCACGTGTTACTTAAAAAGAATTTCCCCAAACCATAAACATGCCATGACCAAAGCCTTTATCACTAAATTTCATCAGTTCTAGATAAAGTCCCTTGACGCTCTCTGACATTTTTCGGCTAACAGCCAGAGGTGTCAGGCCACCTTGCAGCCTACTGACAATTCTGGGAAAATACTGTTTCTTTTCCAAGGCATGCTGACCATCAACCAAAAGTGATCGTTCGTCATCACGAATATCGGTTGTTAAAATCAGATTGATTTCCTGCAGGATGTGGTCTTCATTACTCAAACCCTTATCTTTTTTCATGATTGTGCCCTTTCTCTCGATTGAATGATTTAATCTTTCGCACGCTTTTGAAAACTGTATCCAGCAGCTAACCGTATGTGACCATCTATATGCTTTGAGTATATCCAGCCATTAGCTTAATAATATAGCACTTTTCTGTTTGAAGACAAGCAAAAGACAGGCAGGCCGAAAATCTAACTTGAACCCCATCTGCTTGTGCGAAAATTTTACTTGATAATCAAGATATTAAAAGCATTTTTAATATATTCACTTCCTTGTCCATCTGGATCGATAATGATATATACACCCAAAATGGTCAGAAATAATAATTGGAAATTTCGAATTAGTTTTTTCATGATATTAGCCCTTTTTTGTTTACCATACTATCAGATATATGTCATAATAATTCCAAATGTACGAGGAAGATTTTAAAAAAGCCGGCAAGCTGTTCAGAGAAATTAGAAAAGGCAATCACATTTCAGGACAGGAACTAGCTCAAGGAATCATCTCTTATTCCTCGTTAAACAAATTTGAAGTGGGCAAAAATCATCTTACCTTTTTGGATTTAGCCCGGCTCTTAAAAAGGATGAATGTAGATTTAGATTCCTTTTACGAACAAGTTTCTTCGACAAAGGAAATTGATTTAAGTCTCAGGGGTCGGTATGGGCAATTTCTAAGAGAAGTCAGACGTGATTACGAGGCTAACGATTTAAGTACGATAGAAACTAACGCCAAGCAGTTGCAAGAAGATTTTGGACACGATGGTAATGTGCTCAATCTGATCGAATTAACAACGCTTGCTGCATTAATTAAAGAATCAGAAGGGCGGTTCCATCTTAAAGAGACAATCGTTGAGCAATTAGAAGACCATTTTATGCAGCTTCAAAATTGGGATGCCTTCAATTTATCAGTTTTTAATAATACAGCACCCCTGGCTTCCACTAAAATGATAGAAGTGGTCGCAAAAGAACTCGTTTATAAGGATCAGGTAGGCCCTTTACATAGCAATATTTTGACTACTTTGACTAATATTGTTGACCTTTTATTCAGAAAAAACCAACAAAAAGAGGCGAAAGCAATGCTCGCTAAGGTCAAACACCTATTAGGTAAAGATGAGCCTCTGCTGCTTGTACGTTTCAAAGTCCAATTTCTAGAAAACTTATTTGAGCTAGACATCGAAAAAGGTCGTGACAAGAATCGCATTTTGATCCAACAGCTTCGTGACTTAGGCGCTGATCGCCTAGCTTCTTCCTATGAAGATTATCTTCAAAAATACTTAAGCTCTAACAAATGAAGCTTTACTCGCAAAAAAGGTAATGAAAAGAGTTGCTAATTCGCTTATTTAGCGAATTTTTTTGAATGCATATTAAAAGCAGTAGTCTGAACTTAATTCTAAGAAAGGGAGAAAATTAAAAAATGAAGAAGAAAATTCTAGCTTCAGCCTTGGTTGCAGTAACACTGTCGACAGCAGTCACGCCACTAGCAGCCTTTGCGGACACTGCTAGTCCGATTAATAGCAACATAGCCACAACTTATAATCAGCCTTATATGAGCCCGAATGTTGGGCAAGGAGCCGCGGTAGGCAAAGTTCTAGAAAAAACATCTGGTTACGTTTCTATTAGAATGACTAAAAGCCAAGTGGATCAGCTATTTTATATCGGTGGCACAATTGTTGGGCTTGCATCAGGTGAGGCCGCACCTGCTCTAAGTTTTATTATTGGTGCAATTGGTTATAATGTTTCTCAAGTAAACTATAAATATGTAGAGTTATCTTTCAATTACAAAACACATAAATTCTATGGTATACACGTAGTGAGGTAGAAAATGACTTTATCAAAAGTAACAATTATAGGTAAATGGCTGGCTTTAGTCTTGTTTTTGCTCACCATGATCAGCGGGCCGAAAATACTGAGACCAACCAATCTGGCTAGTATCGCTTTTATCCTACTTACCTTATGGGCTGTGGCACGTTTTTATTTCTTGTACAACAGTTATAACCCGTCTCGTCGCTTACTGTGGACGATCATCTCGGATGTTGTCGCTTTGGTCTTATTGCCAATCTCCTTCTTACAAATCCAGCCGGTCGGCCAATTTATGACAGGGCTCTTACTCTATTTGTCTTTTTATCTATCGATCATGATCTTTATGCCCAGCCCAGCCTGGTTCAAAGCAAATTTTAAACACTGGTTTAGGAACTTGTTCTTCCTAGACCGCTACTAATATTAAGGTTTCATCTATTAAAACCCATCTAAAGATGGGTTTTTCTGTACCAAATCAGAATTCAGAGAGGATAACAGAGGTAATTTCATTGAAGGATGATAGGATATGAAAAAAGGTTTTTGCTTTCGCACAATCTCAGTGATCATTCTG
Source organism: Oenococcus kitaharae DSM 17330 (assembly GCF_000241055.1). Classification (NCBI taxonomy): domain Bacteria; kingdom Bacillati; phylum Bacillota; class Bacilli; order Lactobacillales; family Lactobacillaceae; genus Oenococcus; species Oenococcus kitaharae. Next base: position 776,052 of record NZ_CM001398.1, on the reverse strand, counting down.
TTAGTCATCTTATGGGTTAGTAATCGTCTTAAGCTTCCCTATCATGACTTAGCCGGCTATGTATTGATCGTGCTTGGCGTGTTAGTTGGTTTTTGGGGTAGCCATCTGGATCGTCAAAATAAAAAATAAAACGCTGTTCGTAAAATAAGTGACGAACAGAGTTGCTAATTCGCTCATTTAGCTAGTTTTGCTTAAACGCATATTGAAAGTGCTAATCTGAACTTAATTCTAAGAAGGGAAAGCCTAATCAGGTCAGAGTAACGAACCTACTAAGGTGCCATCATGGAAACAACAAGCAAATTTCAGCCAGTTCAATACGTGAAAATGGTCTGTCAAACAGCCTTGTTCGTCTGGCTATTAATAGGCTTAACTGTCTTTTTGATTCAAGGGCAATCAACTGTTTCACTCAATTCTGCTTTTGTTAGTTTTACGATTGCTTTTCCTCTATTGTTTATGAGACTGGACCATAGTTTCCAGCGTTTAGGCAAGACAAAAGCAGGCCTGATTATCTTCTTGTGTCTCTATCTGCCTACAGAAGCCTTGGCCATTTTTCATATTGATCATTGGGCTTTGACTCTTCTTAGTTATGCTGCTGTCTTGGTGATCTGGATCATACTGAATTTGATTGTGGCCTTCGTTAGAAGGGCAAAGGCGGTATCGTGATGTTAGCAAATGGCATTGACCATGGTGGAATTTATGGGTAAATATATCCACTAGTAAGATTCTTGGTTAACCTTCTCCAGATAGTCTATTCAAAAAAATTGGTCACCGATTATCATCTCTTCGCCAAAATAAGGAGGAATGCGAATGAAAAACAAAAATGCACAAGCAGCGGCTTTAGCAGCTGGAATCAGTGTCTTAATTGCTGGCTGCATCAATGAATTTTTCCTCAACACGTTCTTAAAGGGTACTTGGTTGTTCATCACACAAATCATCGTTGTCTTGATTGCGGCTTTCCTTGCGGGCTATACAGCTGAACATCTAGATAATAAAGATCATCAAGAGAAGTAATCCTTGATACAACTTGTCTAAGAAAAGAGGAAACGCAAATTTGAAAAAACTGATCAAGACAACTTTAGGCTATGTCCTCTTTTTCCTGATTTTTGACTTAGTGATCTCTTTTGGTCTGCGCGGCATCATCGACCTTGTAGCCGGCCACGGTTATCAAGTTGCTACTTATGTCAAACGAAGTATCTTAGACATGCCCAGCACTTTTATCTTCTTTTTCTTTTGGGGCTGGGTCGAATATTCTTATCGAAAACACCAGGCTAAAAAACGAGCACTTGCCAGTAACACTAATCCTAAATGAAAACTGACAGAAGAATGATCTAGATAATTCCTTAGTCATAGGAGCTGATTATTGATCAGACAAGACAAACAAATTTTACAATTGCAGATCAACAACAAAGAAACAGAGATTCAAGTGACTGGCCCTCTAGCTAAAAAGCTGAGTTGTTTAACAAAAGTCAAAGCCGGCAACATTGGAAAAATCAATGATTCCCCTTCAGCCAATATCAGTCTTGATCATCAACTACGCCGAGTCCTCACTGAGGCCGGCATCCCCTTGCTGCAAGCTTATCGAGTTATTCGCCTGCTATCCGCTGATGTCCTGCTGCAGATTCTCAGAGCATATGACATCAGCGGAAAGCCAGATGGCCTAGTTTTGACAAGAAAATATTGAACCAAGTCAGCACGTAGCAAACAGCATAGACTTTTATAAAATTCAGTGAAAACGAAAGGAAAGTATCGTCATGACATCAAAATAAAAAAGGCCTTAGTGGCTTCTTAGCAGCGCTTTCAGCTTTAGCGCTCTGCTTTTACCCTTTCAACAAAGTCTGTTATCTACATCATTGCTTTCCTGGTTATTTGGATTATCATTGGCAGAGTTAAACGGTCCTAAAGACCAGAAAAACCTATCTAGTTCCAACTAGATAGGTTTTTCTTGCTTAAAATTAAAATATAAGTTCATATGTTCGGCAATCCGGACAAGTTTTATAACTTTTCTTTCTACTTTAAAAAGTGATTTTCTTTGGTATAGGCAACGCGTATTATCCATCATTCATCATTTAGCAGTGTTTCTGCGATAACCGAGATATCCAGCTACGCTTAATGCGTAAGCGATGATCAACACAGTTCCCACGGTAAAAGCAAAATCGATAGACATTTTAAAAACATTGAGCCTATAGATTGCCACAAAGCTTGCAAATAAAATCTGCAACAGCCACATAATCATGGCTTGGCCAAGAATTTTTTTGTAAATAATTTTTTTCATCAGTTCTTACTGCCATTCTGCTTAATTAATTGATTCAGATTTTCAACTTCTTTTTTTGCTATCGTCATCATTGTCGACCATAGGAACTCTTTTTAAAGGGATAAAATACGTCATGTTTTGTCTCATATTCAATAATCTCCGAAATTTTATTTTGACTGTTAAATTTTATTTTGGACAAACCATCAAAAACATATGTTTCCTTCTCTTTTGCTCGAAAAGTCCATGTGACAAAAAAAATAATGGCCATCCTCATAGACATCGTGAATGTGCCAGTCTAACACTACTTGTTTTTTTAGCTGACTTTCGATCCATAAATGAAGTTCATCTAAATTTCTATAACATGCACCGTAACATTCACGATAATAAATATCCCAGTCAAAGAGACAGTCAATATTTAAAAAATCTCGATCAACCCACGTTTGAAAATATGAACGAATTGATTGAATTGCATCTGCTGCCATATTTTGCCCTTTCCAGCGACAGTATGAACCACCAATAGCAATTTAAGAATAACAAAAAAGATACCCTTAATCGTTGTTAAAGATATCCTTTTTCAATTTCGTTCAATTTAACGGAAAATATTTTGGAAAATGCTAACGACCTTTTGAAAGTCCATGGCAGAAAACTGTGTAAAGTTTACAACTGTATACACATAAAAAGCGTTGATCAGAGAAAACACAAAAGCAATAATAGCCATCTGCCTGGGGCTCTCAAAGAGGCTCATGATCGCAAACAGTAATGATAGCAGCAAAAGCAGCACGCCAAAGAAGAATAAAGCGGCCACAAATGACCCGGTATTATCATTGCTGCTGACGCTGCCCGCGTTTAAAATTACACGGGGATTGAGCACAATCAGAATTGGCGACAGCGTAAACAGTAGGCTTAGCATTGATAAGATTAAGGCATTAATGCCATTGTGCCGGTTCTTGCCACGCGCCGCTTTTTCCAAACGGCGTTTTTCTTTGCGGCTTAATTGACTCTCATCTTCGCCAACAGCAGGCAAAGGTTGATCAGCGCCACTATCATCAAGGCTGAACTCCTGACGATTCAAAGCTTCGCGAAACTCGCTAGGCCTGGGATCGCGACCGTTGATTTTTTTGAATTCTTCTATCCACTCGGCTTTATTCATCGCATCCTACCTAGTCAACTAGTCCGCTTTAATCGTCATAACTCAATTCATCAGTGGTATTGGCGTTATCCAAGAAATTGCCGGCAACGTTGTATACGGCCACTGTGTCAGCCAAATCACGCGTGATAAACATATCGTTTTCGTAAACCAAATCAATTTTTTCATCAGCGACGATTTGCTTTAGTTGACGGGATGAAACAATCTCCATCTTCAATTCATCAAAATGAACACCATGGCGGTTCAAAAAGCTTTCCAGCTTGTCGCGGTGCTTTTCCCGCAATCCAGAATAGATGACTTTGATCGGATAACTGGGCAAAGTGACCGGAATCCATTCGCCAGTCAAGGCATTTGTCGCAATAATTCCTTCAAAACGCATCGCGGCATCGGCTAAAGCGGCTTTTTTGTGCAGGATATTCCACTCGTAAAGTTTGGGTTCTTCTAATGTTTCCAAGTGAAGATCGACACGATGGCCGCCTTTTTCCGTCGCATAGACAGATAAAGTCGTCACTTTTTTAGCTGTCGCGTCATCTAGTTTAGCCGCGGCCTGTTCAAAGACGGTACCCTCGTCGGTCGAATCGTCAACTAACAGGATATTGCTGTAGGATTTCGGAAATTTGGCTGATTCTTCCTGCAAACGATAACCAATTTTTTCACTAGCCATATTGGCATTTAGTTCGTTAAAGCTGACAACCGGTTTATTTAAAAACAAACCAATCAAAGTGGCCGGAATCATGCCTCGTCTTGGTAAACCGACAATCAAATCAAAATTATAAGACTGCAGTCTGGCCAAATTTTCCTTAATTAAATTGTTTAAATCATCAATCGTGCGGTAAAAATACTTTGGCATAATTCCTCCTTCTTAACTATTATAAAGTAAGCCATTACGAACAGTTGCAAGATCGGATTATATTGCCTTAGGGTATGAATTAGACCAATGTTTCCTGAATGTTTTTCAAGGTCCAATCCCGGCCCATCACAGCCAGAATTTCCGGCAGATTCGGTCCTTGCACTTCGTGTGTCGTGATCAAGCGAATCGGATTCCACAAGGGACGGCCCTTAATCGCCAGGTCAGTTTGTAATTGACGAATTAGTTTCATGAGATTTTCAGCTGTGAAGTCACCAGTGGTTAATGCAGCAGCAGCCTTTGCAAAAGCGGACGTCACTTGTTTACCTGCTTCGGTATCCAGCCAGGCAGCTTTATCTTCGTCTGAAATTCCGTGTAATTTGAAAAATGGATAAGTGGCCAAAGGCGCAATTTCACTCGTGGCTTTAATCCCATCAACGCCGGCAATTTCAATAATCTTGGCCAAATGATCGGCTTGTTGATCCGCTTCTTGTTGGCTGATCAATCCAGCTTTGACCAATTCAGCGATCAATTGCGGCATGACACGGTCTTTTTCAGCCCGCATCCACTGGTTATTGACCCAAGCCAGTTTTTTGGCATCAAATTTAGCATTGGCTTTTGTAAAACGTGTCTCGTCAAACATGTCCTTAAACTGTTCGCGTGTGAAGATTTCATTTTCACCAACCGGCGACCAACCTAGCAGGCCGATGAAGTTGAACATGGCTTCCGGCAGATAACCCAGTTCACGATATTGTTCAATAAACTGCAGCGTATCTTCATCACGTTTGGACAGTTTTTTACCCGTCTCGGCTTTAATAATCAGTGCCATGTGACCGAACTTAGGTGCTTGCCAGCCTAAAGCATCATAAACCATCAGCTGTTTAGGCGTATTGCTGACATGGTCATCGCCGCGCAGAACATGGGTAATTTCCATCAAATGATCATCAATCACAACGGCAAAATTATAAGTCGGCATGCCATCGGCTTTTTGAATAACCCAATCGCCGCCGATCTCTTTGGAATTGATTTTGACTTTGCCCTTAACAATGTCCTGCCACTGGTAGTCGTGATCTTCAGGCACGCGAAAACGGACAACGGCTTTTAAGCCGGCGGCTTCATCTTTTACCTGAGCAGCTTTAATCTGGTCAGCGTCCATGCCTGCATATTCATAGACATAATGTGGTGCCTGATGAGCAGCGGCTTGTGCTTCTCGTTCAGCCTTTAAAGTCTCTTCAGTCTTATAGGATTTATAGGCTTTGCCTTGATCCAAAAGTTCCTGGATGTAACGGTCATAAATGCCTAATTTAGCGCGTTCGGTCTGCCGATAAGGCGCATATTCCGGATTTGGTTTGTCCGGCCCTTCGTCCCAATCAACGCCTAACCATTTCAGATTATCCAGCTGGCTTTTCTCTCCGCCGGCCACATTGCGGGCTAAGTCAGTATCCTCAATACGAATAACAAATTGCCCTTGATAATGGCGTGCAAAAAGCCAATTAAAAATCGCTGTCCGAGCATTACCAATATGTAAGTGCCCCGTCGGACTAGGAGCGTATCTAACACGAATTTTTTCAGTCATAACAATAGTATAGTTTACGCGATCAAGCTGTAATTTGCGAAATTAAATCTTTTAAGGCTCTGGCGCGATGAGAAACTGTGTTCTTTTCTGCTGTCGTGGCCTGGCCGAAAGTCTTGTGCAACTCTGTCGAGAAGAAAATCGGATCGTAACCAAAACCATCTTTGCCTTCTTCATGATCTAAGATCAGGCCTTGACTGTGACCTTGGGCAACAATTTCTTTTGCCAAGCCGATTAAAACGATCACGGTTGTAAAATGAGCTGTGCGTTTTTCTGCTGGGACGCCTTCTAATTCGGTCAGCACTTTTTGAATATTAGCTTTGTCATCGTGATCACCAGCATAACGGGCCGAGTAGATACCCGGTCGGCCATCCAAAGCATCAATGACCAAGCCCGTATCTTCAGCCATGACAAAATTATTCGGATAGGCTTGAGCTACAGCACGTGCTTTGATTTGAGCATTTTCTTTGAAACTGCGACCAGTTTCATTAATTTCAGGAACTTTGTTCAAATGGTTGAGATCAACAATTTGAAATTGATCTCCCAGCAAAGATTGAATTTCTTCTGTCTTACCAGCGTTTTTGCTTGCGAGAATTATTTTATTCATATGTTTTATGATAGTAAAAAAACGCCTGTCTTTGGCGCTTTTAATGCAATCAATTCATTTTGTCATGAATGGCTGCCAAAGTAATGTCTTGAGTTCGGTCAAAATATAAGTCCGGTTCAGCTTTTTTAGCTGCTAAACCAATGCCTAAAGCCGTTTGACCAGCCGCTTTAATCGACTGGACACCAGCGGCCGCATCCTCCAACCCAATCAGAGCCATTGGCGGAAGCGCAAGCAATTCTCCAGCCTTGATAAAAATCTCCGGATCGGGTTTGCCGGCACTAAGACTAGCTGGATCGACAATGCCTTGAAAATAATCCGTGATCTGCAGTTGTTTGAGAATAGTGACTGCATTTTTAGAAGCACTGGCAATACTCATTCGGTATCCGGCCGACCTCAATTCATTTAAAAAAGCCCCAATGCCCGGCAGCAAATCATCGGCGGTTAATTTTGTAATCAGTTGCTGATAGTAACGATTCTTTTTCTCAGCCAATGATACTTTCTCGGCCTGTGTATAGTCGTCTTCATGATGACCAGCTTTTAAGATTAAAGCCAAAGAATCCATTCTCGATAGACCCTTAAGCTGATCAGCCAAAGCTTGTGTCCAAACAGTACCAACTTCATTAGCTGTCTGGTGCCAAGCCTTCTCGTGAAAACTGGCCGTATCTGTGATGACGCCATCCAAATCAAAAGTCATTCCTTTGATATCAGAAAAAACTGCCATAAATTACCTCGCAAAGCTATTATAAATCAGTTCAAATTGTCCTGCCTCGTATAACGCTGCAAGCCCAGCCCGATTTTCAGCGCTTCTTCCAGCGTCGCGACACCAATCACTTGCAGACCCTCAGGCAGAATCGTTCCCGGAAGATTATTTTTGGAAATAATCGCACGCTTAAAACCCAGCTTGGCTGTCTCTTTGAGACGATCTTCAATCAATGAAATCGAGCGGACTTCACCACCCAAGCCGACTTCACCTAAAAAGACATCCGAAGGGCTGGTCGCTTTTTCATGATAAGAACTCGCCACGGCTAGTGCAATTGCCAAATCAGCCGCCGGTTCATCAATTTTGACGCCGCCTGTAATCCGCACGTGGGCATCTTGGTTCTGCAGCAGCAGATTAGCGTGTTTTTCCAAAACAGCCAGGATTTGAGCGACACGATTACGATCAACACCAGTCGTGACACGCTGTGCATTACCAAAGACAGTCGGCGCGACCAAAGCTTGTACTTCAACTAAAATCGGTCGCGTGCCTTCCATACTGGCCGTGATTGAGGACCCTGTCGCGCCGGCCAAGCGTTCTTCTAGAAAAATTTCTGAAGGATTAGATACTTCGCGCAGGCCGCGATCACGCATCTCAAAAATACCTAATTCGTTGGTTGACCCAAAACGATTCTTGACCGTTCTTAAAATACGGTATTTGTAATTGGCATCCCCTTCAAAATAAAGAACCGTATCCACCATATGTTCCAAAATCTTCGGCCCGGCAATTGCACCGTCTTTTGTCACATGGCCAACAATAAAAATCGTAATTCCGTTCGTCTTGGCAATCTGCATCAGATCAGCCGTCACTTCACGAACTTGGGCAACAGATCCGATTGGAGACTGCAAATCGGGTTCCTGCATTGTTTGAACAGAGTCAATCACCAAAAAATCAGGCTCCATCTGCTGAATCACAGATTCGATCTGCTGCATATCTGTCTCCGGATAGACAACAAAATCGTCAGAACCAACACCCAGCCGATCAGCTCGCAGTTTAATCTGGTTGGCCGATTCTTCACCAGAAACATAGAGAACACTGCCACCGGTCTCGGTCAGCTGGCCGGATACCTGCAGCATCAAGGTAGATTTGCCAATGCCAGGATCCCCACCGATTAGAACCAGGCTGCCCGGTACAATACCACCGCCTAGGACACGATTTAATTCCTGCATGCCGGTCTGAACACGCGGTGTTTCGTTGCCGGAAATTTCCGATATACGTTGCGGCTTGGCCACGCGGCCATCAAGACTGATTCTAGCCTTGCGGTTAACAACGGTATCCGGCACAATTTTTTCTTCGACTAACGTATTCCACTGACCACAATTCGGGCAGCGTCCTAAATAACCGGCACTCGTATATCCACAGTTAGAACAGACAAATTGTGTTTTTTGTTTTGCCAACTTTACTCCCCTGTCGAACCAAATCCGCCTTGACGGAGGCCGGCTGCACGATCATCGTCCACAGTCAAAAAGGGCATGAAGATTGCCTGCACGATCCGGTCGCCTTTTTTAATCTGAACATTTTGGCCAGAGATTGACTGTATCTGCACAAAGATCTCGCCCTCATTTTTTTCATTATTATAGTAGTCAGCATCAATCACACCGACTGAATTAGGCAGCACCAGGCCGCGCTTATACGGTCCTGAAGAACGATTGATCAAATACAGGACTTCGTTCGTCTGCATATAAGCCTTCAAACCGGTTGGAACCAATTTGATTGTGCCGTCTGCCGGGATCAGCATATCAGCAGCTGCTTGGATATCATAGCCAGCGGCATGAGCAGTGGCTCTTTTTGGTAATTGAATACCTGCCTGCTCGTATTTTGTAACAATTTCAAATCCGCGTTCTTTTGTCATATAACTCATTATACGGAATCAGCTGATTATTTAAAAAAGGCCAAAATAAAAACCGAAGCTGTCTTCGGTTAATTTACTTGCTGTTTTCTGAATACTCATCCAGCATATGATCACCACTAGGCATATGCCGCTCGTAGGTTTGTTCCATGCTCTCGATGTGTTTGTTCAAGTAGTCCATTTGCTGAGCCGTACCAGAATGAATATCCCGTAACTCCTCAGCCGTATAATGACCGCGTTTGACAAATTTCATGTTCATATTGCTCTCCCTATTGCGATAAATCTGATTGGAGATTTTTTATTTGTTCCCAAAATTAATAGCTACAACCCCATTATAAAAGCCATCGAAGCTTTGTAAAATAGACTTATGACAGAAAATGCAATTAAGCAGGAACATGGCCGCTATTTCATTGAAAATTCGGATGGCAAAACAATAGCCGAGCTGTTATACAGCGAAATCGCTGGAAAGAATGCGATCAGTATCGACAGTATTCGAGTAGATCCCGACTATCGCGGGCACGGCTTAGCGAGCAGAATACTCAAACAGGCAGTAAGCGATGCTGCTGCTGCAGGAAAACGCGTCAAGCCTGTTTGTCCCTATGCTAAAGCAGCATTTTTAAAAAATCCCGAATACGCCAAACTTACTTTTAAAGCATAAAATACTCAACCATTATTTTTCGGCTTGCGGCTTTTTTCAGAGCTGTGAATACCAAAAATATCCAAGAAAAAGGAGACAATCGGTAATCCCACAATCAGTCCCCAATCACCAATTAGCTTGCTCATCACGATTAAGGTAATAAAAGCAATGAAGACAGGTAAATCCGTCCGGTCGGCCATAAGGCGTGGATGCAGAAAATATGATTCGAACATGTGAATCACGATAACCAGCACAATCACTTCGGCAACACGAATAAGGCCGCCAGAAGCAAAAGCAATCACTGTCAGTGGAATGACAGAAATTAAAACGCCTGCAACGGGTATCAGGCCAAGAAGAAAGACGATAATTGCCAGCAGGAGCAAGTCAGGCATTCTCAAAAAGAAAAGACCGATAGTCATTAAAAAAGTATTAATCGTACAGATCAGCAGCTGCGTTTCGATAATTTTGCCTAAGATCAACACAAATTTGCGTGCCAGAAAATGCACATTTCCGAAAAATTCGTGATAAGGCGATTTCAAAAATTCTTTGCCGAATGAAAGAATCCGTGGGCGGGAAATGCTGTAAACAAAGCTAAGAAAAACAGCCAGCACAAAATGTGTCAATCCGCGGCCGACATGGCCGGCTTCACGAAAACCCGTTACCACGACGTTCCGGCTATTGGACACCATCTCGCTACTATGAATGAAGCGATTCACTAATCGGTTAATACTGCGATTTAAAAGCGGGTGGTTAATGATCGCTTTGGAAACCATTTGTGGAATGACCTTAAGCTGGTCGACTAGCAAAGGCGCAGCGTAAGAAATAGCTGCCGCCAATAATCCCAAGATCAATATGTACAAGGACACCACGGCAAGCAGATAAGGAACTTGAAAGCGTTTTTTAAAATACAAGCTGGATTTAATGGCTAAATAAGCGAAAATTGTTGTCAATAGAACAATCCCCATGAAAGCACGTAAAAAGTAAATCACAAGAATTAAAAGTGCTAGTGTCAGATAGAGCTTGACATTCTTCCGTTTTAAAAATTGGATAAAATCATCCATATATATGACCTGCTTTCATATTTTTTGTCACTTGACGGTCCAAAGGACGAAAGGGCTGTTACGCACAATTAGAACAAAAATTCACTGCAGCAAACGGATATTTGACAATATTTTAATTTTTGAATAGAAAAATGATAATTAGTCTAATTGCCGATTCGGGTTGAAAGCACAAACAGCTTCATGATCATTGATAACGCCGGCGCCTTGCAGATAAGAGTATATTGTCACCGGGCCGGTAAACTTGAAGGCATCTTTTTTCATCTGTTTGGCTACCAACTGCGATAAATCATTTTGTGCCGGAATCTGGACAGGATCGGTAATGTGGTGGTCAATTATCTGACCATCGGTAAAATGCCAAAGATAGTTATCAAAAGAGCCATACTGCTTCTGCGTGTTTAAAACGGCACGCGCATTGTTAATTGTCGCCTGTAGTTTTAGGCGGTTGCGAATCAGGCCGCTGTCAGCCATCAAAGAATCGATTGAGGTTAATTCGGCGACCTTTTGAATATCAAAATTAAAAAAAGCACGTTGAAATGCAGCGCGTTTTTTCAAAACAATTTCCCAGCTCAAACCAGCCTGATAAGTCTCCAAACAAAGCAGCTCGAATAAATAACGGTAATTATGGCTAGGACGGCCCCACTCATTATCATGATAAACAGTCATATCGTCCCAAACTTTATAGTTTGTCAGCCATTGACAACGCCGTTTGCCATCATCGGCTTTTAAAGATTGTGTCGATAAAACCGTCACTTATTCAGCCTCAGCCTGGCCATCACTAAGCGGAATATCAAGATCAGCCGTCTGAGTACCGCCTGCAAATTCAAAGGAACCCGATGCGTGGTAATTATCGCCGCTTTTAGATCCTGTGAAATACAATTGGACATCCGTCACATCGGCGTCGTAAGATTCGGCTGCAGAAATAAATTCACCATTGATGGCCGAAATCCAGACAGGCAGATTCAGATTTTTATAAGAAAAATGCAAGGCCGTCGACAGCAGCGCTTTCTTCATTAATGTTTGATCATCCATAATTACCTCCTCAATTCATTTTATACTGCCTAGTATTGCATGAAAATAAATTAAAATATAGGGACTTGAACTTTAATCAATCGAAAGCTGTATCTGCAAAACAATGTCTGTGGGCATTTTCGGTACTAATTTTACAGATTGGTCTTAGAGAGAATGTGCAATTGATTATCAAAATCATAGACAATCGGCTCACCGTTTCCAACTTCGACATTCATAAAATCCGCATCATTAACCCGATCCAAGAATTTTAAAAGAACGCGAATGGAAGAGCCGTGAGCGACCAGCAAAACATTTTTCGATGCCCTTAAGTTTGCCGCGATTTGGTCCTCCCAAAAAGGTTTGACACGTTGCCAAGACATCTCAGCTGATTCGCCCAAAGGTTCGATCACGGCCGATGCCCGATAACGGCGGTCCTGATCAGGATGCTGTAAAAGCGGCGGCATCAAGGTATAGCTGCGGCGCCATTCACGAACCTGCTGGTCGCCATATTTTTTGGCAGTCTTAGCCTTGTTTAAGCCTTTCAAAGCGCCATAATGGCGTTCATTTAAACGCCAGCTTTTTATAATCGGCAGCCAAGGCTGATGAATTTCGTCCATCACAATGTAGCTGGTAACGATTGCGCGCTGCAGGACTGAAGTGAGGACGATATCAAATTGAGTGTCCGATTCTGCTAACTCACGCCCGGCAATATGCGCTTGGGCAATGCCTTTATCAGTCAAAGGTGCATCCGACCAACCCGTAAAGACATTATCACGATTAGCGGTTGATTGGCCATGACGAATTAAAACAAGTTTACTCATAGTTAAATAGTAACGAAAATTCATCTGGATTGTGCAGTATCAAACGTGAAGCTGGTTGGTTCTGACTGCGAACTGTTTCTCAAATTATACAACCTGTTGTATAATTCTTGAACGGAGGTTCCTTTGTCAGACCAGGACTTTACACTTGAACGCCAAATTTTAAAACTGGGTCATCAGCTGATTGCTTGGCGCAGCGTCGACCTCAAAAAGCATCAGTTGACGTCCAACCAATCAGAGACTTTGTTTTACTTTCGTGCACATCCGGATGCGGATATTGTTGATCTAAAAAATTATCTCAAAATCAGTCATCAGGCTGCATGCCGAATGATTGAGCGCCTAAAAAGCAAATCTTTGCTTCAGACAGGTATTTCAAGCGCAGATAAGCGTGTCAAACAAGTTTATCTGACAGAAAAAGGCCGCCAGCTGTGTCATGAATTGCAGATAAACGGCAGCCAGGCCGGCCGGACAATTTTAAATCGGCTCAATGACCAGCAAAAGCAGGAGCTCGCTGATTTATTAAATAAAATCAGCGATCAATCATAAATCTATCTTTCAGGAGCAAAAAATGGCAAATAAACAAGTTCGTCGGCCCTTTGTGGTCATTTTAGGTATTTTAGTCGTTAATTTTCTCGGATTATTTTCCGAGACTTCGCTTAACATCGCGCTGCCCGTCTTGCGCGAGACTTTTTCGGTCTCGTCAGCAGCGATACAGTGGCTGGTCATCGCTTATATGCTGATGATCGGTTTAGCGTTACCACTATCGACTCTAATTTCACACTGGTTTAAGACCAAAGATATTATTATTTTTGCGATTTTTATTTTCGCTCTAGGATCGGTGATTGCGGCCTGCGCAAACAGTTTTACCGTCTTATTGATCGGCCGAACCATCCAAGGAATCGCTACCGGTCTCTTCATTCCCCTTATGTTCACAATTGCCACGATTATTTTTCCCAGCAATAAATTCGGCAGCGTCATGGGTGTGATTGGTGTCGTTATGGGTTTTGCACCAGTCATCGGCCCGACTTTATCAGGAATTATTATTGATTCTTTGTCTTGGCGCTGGATTTTTTGGCTCTTTTTGCCTTTTCTGCTATTATCACTGCTCTTGACGATTTTCACGATGCCTAATGTGATCGAACAGACACATCCAAGAGTTGATTGGCTGTCGGTTATCTTGTCTATGCTTGGTTTCGGCTTGCTGGTCAGTTCGGTCGGCCTTATCAGCAACTTAGGCATCGCCTCTCCGATCGTGATCATTCTGATTTTGCTATCCCTATTGATTTTGTTTATTTATATCCATCGGCAATTGCGTATCAACCGTCCCATCTTGAATTTCAAAATACTAACCAATTCGCGCTATCGCAATGGCACTTTGATTGTTATTTTTAACTTCGGTATTGTGCTGGCCGCCATGTACTTATTGCCGCAAATGCTGCAAAACGGTTTAGGCCAGAAAGCAAATACGACGGGCTGGATTTTACTACCAGCCGGTGTGTTAAACGCCGTGATTTCCGTGATCGCCGGCCGTCTATCTGACCGTTTCGGTGCTCGATATCTCGTCTTGACAGGTACTGTGATTTTTATCGCCGGCTTGATTATGATGTCGATCATCAATTTAAAAAGCGGCATTCCTTATATTATCTCTGCCCAAAGTATGCTGCTGTCAGGCTCGGCCATGCTGTTTCCGCCGGCTCAAAGTTATTCACTGAGAAGCCTGTCAGCCGCACATTCCAGTGACGGCAGCACAATTATGAATACCTGTCAGCAGATTATGGGTGCTTTATCAACTTCAATTACAAATAGCCTGCTGGTCTTCGGCGGGACACTGCATCCGCTGCAAAACACAGCAGCCAGATTCATGTCTGCTTCGCGCTTTGCCTTTATTTTCGCTTTTGTACTGGCTGTTCTGATTCTAATCGTCGCCTTTCAAATCAAAGGCAAGGACAAGACTAGCAGGCAAACCGCTTAAAGACGCTCTAAAAGTAAATCCCATATGGCCGAAAAAGCTGCAATAATCGGATTTTTGCCAGCCTGTCGAGCTTCTCTGTATGACCTTCTTGCAAAAACGAGCAACAAAACAACCGCAATCAGCAACAGTGCCAGAACAATGATTATCGTCATAAGGGCTCCTTGTTCTCATTATATATAGTAAAAACCTCAACGAAAATAATCGTTGAGGTTTTTACTCGACAGCTTGTGCAATGAATAGATGGGCACTGAAATCTGCTGAAGCAGTCATTGGCTGATTAATGTCTAAAATCTGATCAACGGCGTAACCGGCGTCTTCCAGTTCGTCACCGAAAAATGTTTCCTCACTGCCATTGATGCGATATAGGCGATCTGGCGATAAGCCCATAAAATACAGGCGCAGATAGGCTGGATTAGGCCGATTGAGAAACTGGTATCTCGCCGCAATTGCTAGTGTCCGGTCAGCATTGACAACTTCCCAGCTGGCGACATTTTTATCGCCGGCAAAAGGACTCTGTAAGCGATAAAAAGTACCGAATTGGAAAAGCTGCCGATGCCGTTTGTAAAAAGCAACCTGTTTTTTAATTTCCTGCTGTTCTTTTTCGGACAGCTTTGTGATGTCCAGTTCGTAACCCAAATCACCGAAATAGGCAACGCGTCCCCGTGTCGATAGCGGCGTGATGCGACCAGTCTGATAATTAGGTACGTCAGAAACGTGGGCCCCCATCATCGACGGTGCATAACCATAAGAAGTCCCATATTGGATTTGGATCCGTGAAAGTGCATCGGTGTTGTCACTGGTCCAAGCCTGCGGTGCGTAATACATCATGCCCAAATCAAAGCGGCCACCGCCCGAAGCACAGGATTCAAATAAGACATCTGGGAAACGATCAATCAGACGCTGGTATAGATGATAAACACCCAAGATGTAACGATGTGCCATTTCTAATTGCCGGTCAGCTGGTAATTGGCTGCCGAACATATCAGTAATGTAGCGATTCATGTCCCATTTCACATAATCCAGATGCGATTCTTCAATGCGCTGCGCCATCATTTGGAAAACAGTGTCAACAATTTCATTACGCGTAAAATCGAGAACATACTGATTGCGGCCAGCGATTGGCTGACGTTTTGGCGAAACGATTAGCCAGTCTGGATGCTTTTTGTAAAGCTCACTGGCCATGGAAATCATTTCTGGTTCAAACCAGAGACCGAATTTCAGACCCAGCCCGTGCACAGCGTCAGCTAGATGAGGCAAGCCTTGAGGCAGTTTCTTTTTGTCGACGAACCAATCACCCAAAGACGTGTGGTCGTCATCGCGATGGCCAAACCAGCCGTCATCCAGGACGAAAAGCTCAATGCCTAATTCAGCAGCTTTCTTGGCGATTGCCAATAATTTATCTTCATTAAAATCAAAGTAAGTCGCTTCCCAATTGTTGACTAAAATCGGCCGCGGCTGTTTGGCAAAACGCGGATTGACTAAATGATTGGCATAAAAATTCGTCAGCTGCTGGCTCAATTGGTTAAAACCCTGCTTAGAAAAGCTCAAGACGGCTTCAGGTGTTTGAAAACTCTCGTTGGGATCAAGCGTCCAAGCAAACTCTTCAGGGTGAATGCCAATTAAAACACGTGTCAGATCATAATGATTCACTTCGACCTGATCAAGAAAATTACCAGAATAAATTAGATTAAAGGCAAAGACGTCGCCTGTATCTTCGCTAGTTTCTGGCCGTGCCAGCATGATAAAAGGATTTTCCTGATGGCTCGAAGCGGTTCGCAGGCTGCCGACACTCTGGATACCGGGCTTTAGAGCATTTTTGACTTCTTGTCTTTCTCGCGCCCAAGAACCGGCAAAACTAATCATCTGGAAACGGCTGTCCGGCAGATCCAATTGTGCACTCATAGCCCGCCTTAAAATAATTTTGTTGTCACTTAAATTACTAAAAGTCGTGCTTCGGACGATCACATCTTCCTGTTCAAAGACACTGTAATGCAGGCTGGCTTGCAAACCAGTCAATGGGTCAGCAAGATCAATCGTCAACGTCTGCACACCTTCAGATGGTTGGCTAAATGCTGAAGGCAGTTCGGACAAACGTGCCTTACCGTCTTCGATATGATAGCCGGCATATGCCAATTCACTGATTCGGCTGCCGTTCTCTGCTGCAATCTGATAAGCGGGATCTCTAAAATCGCCGCGGCCAAAAGCAGCATATTCGGTCTTCAAATTATCGGGCTGAAAATCATCAAAGTCCTTTCCCCAGGCAACCATCGCTTCGCGCCGCTCGCGTTTGGCCAGATTGTCATAGTGATCTTTAACATGGATTTTGCGGCCAAAGTATAATTGGCCTAAATCACCGTTTGCCATCACATGAAAAATATAGCTGCTGTGAGCTGTCTGCAGATGAAACACTTTTGCTTGCTGATTGACACTAATTGACATGAATTACCCCTTATAATCATTTAAAGCATCGCTTACATAATACTTGCAAAATAAGTAAGCGCTTACCGTATATGATTATTGTATTGAACCTAGGGTTTAATTTCAATCATTCAGCAGCCATAATCCTTTTTTCACAAGTCCCGGCCGATATAGTGGGCAACTTGTTCAACATCTTTATCGCCTCGTCCCGACAGATTAATAATCACAATCTGGTCTTTAGACATTTTTGGCACCATCTTGACAGCTTGGGCCACAGCGTGTGAACTCTCAAGGGCCGGAATAATGCCTTCCAGCTTCGACAGCAATAGAAATGCGTCAACGGCTTCTTTATCCGTGATTGCGTAGTATTCAGCGCGATGCGTATCTTTCAAAAATGAATGTTCAGGACCAACGCCTGGATAATCAAGACCTGCAGAAATTGAATAAGCTGGCAGCACGCCGCCTTGTGCATCTTGTAAAAGATAGGAAAACATACCATCAGCAATGCCAGGGCGGCCGTTAGTCATCGTGGCAGCGTTTTCTGGCGTATCAACACCTTTGCCGGCTGCCTCAGCACCAATCAAACGCACATTTTTGTCAGGAATAAATTCTGCAAAGGCACCAATGGCATTTGATCCGCCGCCAATGCAGGCAATAATCGCATCGGGCAGGCGGCCTTCTTTTTCAAGAATCTGGCGACGAGCTTCTTTGCTGATGACACTCTGGAAGTCTTTGACAATCGTCGGATAAGGGTGCGGGCCGACTGCTGAACCTAAGACGTAAAAAGTATCGTCTAGGTGCTGAGCGTAGTAGCCTAAGGCTGCATCAACTGCGTTTTTTAAGGTGGCTGTACCGGCTGAAACAGAATGAACCGTTGCGCCCATCATTTCCATGCGGAAAACATTCAATTTTTGCCGCTGCATATCCATGGCACCCATAAAAATATCACAGGACATACCAAATTTAGCAGCTGCCGCGGCTGTAGCGACACCATGCTGGCCAGCCCCTGTTTCGGCCACGACCCTCTTTTTGCCCATGCGCCGTGCTAATAAAATTTGTCCCAAAACATTATTTAACTTGTGGGCACCCAAATGGTTTAAATCCTCGCGTTTTAAGTAGACTTTTGCGCCGCCCAAATATTTGGTCAGTGATTCGGCGTAATAGAGCGACGTTTCCCTGCCGGAATAGTCCTTTAAATATCCAGCCAACTCTGTGCGGAATTCTGAATCATCTTTATATTGCAGATAAACCTTTTCCAATTTATTCAAAGCTGTTTTGACGGCTTCAGGGACATATTGTCCGCCGTAATCACCAAAATAGCCGGTTCTTTTTACTTGTGCTGCTGTATTTTCTTCTGTCATTGTCTAATTCCTCATTATTTTTATTTTTACGGAGTCTAGACGGACGACCATTTAGATACAAAAAGCCGCATAGCGATTGATTCATCTTAGCTATGCGGCTGAATTCGATTCAAAAGGAAATCGTGACGGCATAGACTCTCTTCAATACAAATCAAAGCAAGTCTACGCTTAGAGTAAACTTACTTTCTGCTACGCCAGTTTTGCCAACGATTCAAAGTAATTGCCATCATCAGATTTCCTTTCTTAAAAGATGTGTTCATTTTTAACCGTTTTGATCATAAAGTCAAGGGAAAAAACAATAAATTAAAAATAGTTGTTTATAAGTGAATCAGTTTCTCGCCTTCTAAGCCTGCTATCACGCGATCAGCCACCTTTTTGCCTGGATACATGCTTGCCAAAGCAGTTGCATAAATATTCAGCTGCCCGGCATAACGCGCCGACAAATCAGCCATATAATTTTTCGTCAAACGATCCGTCTTGTAGTCAAACAAGATAACATCATCACCGTCAATAAAATAGCCGTCAATAATACCGTGAACTAAGACTTGATCGCCGCTACTGATACCCTGATAGAGTTTTTCGGCCGGCAGGAGCATGGCAAACGTTTCCTCACGTCTGAGACTGTCAACATGCGCTTGAATCTGCCTGCCTAACTCAGAATGTATCAGCCATTCCAGCTTGTCTAATTCAATCGCTTGGGCCAGGTCCGAATCGCTAATAGTCTGATGAATTAAATTCGTTAGGTAATCTGTGGTCAGTTCTTTATGCCAGTCAATTTTTTCCAAGATTAAATGCGTGGCAGTCCCTTTATCTGTCGAACTAATATGTGTTCCCTGGCTGGACTGGGCGAAATCCGGCTTAGGCAATTCCGTGATTTCTGCAGCTGGTTGATCATCCATTTCCGGCAAAAGCAAAGCGTCTGGATCCTCAAAAACACGTTTTAATTCACTGACGTTATGATAGGCCGCCAGATTACTTTCCGTCTGAAAGGGATATCGGTAATCGAGAATTTTTTCTGCCCGTGATAAATTAATTTCCGGGTCGGATTTAATATCTGAAGCCGTCACTGCGGCCGTATCGTTTTCCGTTTCTTGTGCAGCCATGTCTATAATTTGGCTATAGTCGACCAGTTTGATTGAAAATACCAAGTCGGATTGATCAGCTTGTTTGACCAAATCCGTCAAATCAATCCGGCCAGTCTTAGCTAAAGCCATACCAATCCACTGCTGATAGCTCGTCGCACGCAATCGATCCTGCACAGCCAGCACGGCCGGGTCTTTTGAAACAGGTGTCTCCCAAGATAAAGCTAAATCAGTCTGCGATCCGCTAGCACCAATTAGATACAGGCGCTGTTCGGCACGCGTTAAAGCAACGTACAAGAGCCGCATCTCTTCAGCCCAGTTTTTCTCTTTGATCTTTTCTGCAACAACCATTTTTTGCAAGGTTGGAATTTTCACGCGTGAAACAGGGTCAACCAGATCAATCCCGACACCTTCGTCAAAATCCGCTACCATCACACCTTGTGTATCGCGTGCATCAATTTTTTTGTCGAGATTCAGCAGAAAGACGATTGGAAATTCCAAACCTTTGGCTGCATGAATTGTCATAACTGAGACAGCTTGTTCGCCCATATCCGCCGGCGCTTGGGAAAAATCTTCAGTCGCGTTCATCAGCTGTTCGACATAGCGAATAAAACTGAATAAACCAACAAAACGATTGTCTGATAATTGCTGAGCGTATTCGTATAAAGCGTGCAAGTTGGCTAAACGTTGTGTTCCGCCGACCATCGCCGAAACATATTCTGGCCAATTCGTGTCATCGTAAATCTGCCAAATCAAATCAACAATCCGGTTATCAGCCGCGATTTCCCGATAACGATTCAGCTGCTGGAGAAAGTTGACCAGTAAATCTTTTAAATCAGCGTCGGCGCCGGTTTCAGCATACGTTTTCACGGCTGTAAAATAATCGTGTTTTAAATCCACTGTGCGAATCTCGGCCAATTTATTTTCGTCCAAGCCATAAATCGGTGACCGCAAAACAGCTGCCAAAGGAATATCCTGATGCGGGTTGTCAATAATTTTTAAGAAACTTAAAATCACAGAAATTTCAAATTCCTGCAGAAAATTACCAGCCGCGACATTCACTGGAATATTGTGTTTGGCAAAAACAGCCTGCAGCTCGTTTTCCCAAGCATGCGAGCGCCCAAGAATGGTAATATCTTTAAATTGAACTGGCCGCATGCTTTTTGAGTCGCGGTCAAAAAGCTGCTCGTGGCCAACTAAATCCTGAATTTTAGCCGCAATCAATTCCAGTTCGGCATCAGTCTTGCCAAAATCCGCCTCTGTCTGTTGGCCGTCATCGATCACGATCGATATTTCAGCCACTTTCTTCAAGTCAGCCGGATAATCTTTATTGGCCGCCTTTAATTGGACATCCCCTTTGTAATCAATTCCGCCTAATTTCTGGTCCATTAATTGATCAAAAACGGAATTCGAAAACTGCGTGACATTTTTTTCTGAACGATAATTATCAGCTAATTCGATCAGACGACCGCCTTGATGCCGACCATAGGCACGATATTTTTCCGTAAACTTCTTCGGGTCAGCTTGACGAAAACCGTAAATACTCTGTTTTAAGTCGCCAACCATAAACATATTGTGGCTGTTTGCCACACTCGTGAGAATACTTTCCTGCAAATCATTAATATCTTGGTATTCATCGACAAGCACTTCATGATAACTGCTTTGAACTTCTTCACGAATACTGGGAACTTTGAGAATCTGATAGGCAAACTGCTCGCCATCTGAAAAATCCAGCAGCGATAGATCGCGTTTTTTAGCAGCAAAATGTTTCCGAAATAGTTTTGTCAGCTCAACTAATTCTGTGACAATTTTATCGGCATTTTGGCTAATCAGCAGCCATTGTTTTTCGTTAAGAAGCAGGAAATCCGTGGCAATTGAGCGATACGAATCCCGAGCAGCCTTGATCTGCTTATCGACGAATTGTTTGAAATACTCAGCTTCACCAGGTGTATTGCCCTTTTTGCGAGCGGATTTCGGCCAAGGATGCTGATCATAATAATTGCGTATCTGCTGCCAGTCATTACTTTTAAAACTGTTAATCAGTCCCTGCATCATGGCGGCAACATCAGTCAAATAAGGTTCGTAACTGCCATAATCCTGCAATTTTTCAATCTTCTCTTTGGCTGAGACGATCTGGTAATAAGCTTCAACAACCTTATCGGATAATTGGGGCGCTAATAAGCGCTGCCAAAAATCGCCAGCAGTCAAACTATTTCCCAAGCGATAATGGCGGCCGAGCGAATCCAGCCACTCATCGGCTTCTGCACGCGCTTCGGCCATCGAATTCAATCTAATGACCAGTTTTTTCAAATCCTGATCTCGGCTGGCTGAAGAAAAATTCGCGAGCAGTTCCAGAAAACGGCTGTCTTTATATGACGAATTAAAAGTATTATCAATCACTTCTTGAATCAGCAAATCTTTTTCGGTCTGATCAGCCAAAATGCGATAGCGCGGGTCCAAGCCGATTGCCGCATAATATCGTTCGATAATTTTTAATGAAAAAGCGTCTAAAGTCCCGATTGCCGCACTATTCAACGATAGCAGCTGCGCCTGTAAATGTTTTTTATCGGCCTTTGCGCTAGTCTCTCCGATCCCTTGACGAATGCGTTTTTCCAGACGACTTTTCATTTCCGAAGCTGCGGCATCTGTAAAAGTCGAAATCAGAAAACGATCAATATCCTGGCCTGCCAACAGCTGCTGGTAGACATGTTCAATTAAAACAGTTGTCTTGCCAGAACCAGCCGAAGCAGCAACCAGCAGATTTTCATCAGGAGCATGAAAAATAACAGCTTTTTGGTTTTCAGAATAGTTCATTTTTCCTGCTCCTTTTTCAATAAGGCCAAAATGCCTTTTCTGTTATTGGGATAAACATTCAAATCATGATAACGATCGCCAAAAGAACGATCGAAATTCATAACTTCCTTATAATCGGAATAAGTCAGTGCAGATCTCTGGTCGCCCTCCCGCAAAGGATACAAAGGAAAACGCCCTTGACTAATGGCATTGCCGGCTTGGACCAGTTTATCCTGGTCATGTTTCATCAATAATTGCAGATCTTCTTTAGATAAGACATCATCGCTAACAGCATGCTGTTCATTTTTTGTTAACGAAAAATGATAAAAATCGGCCTTCTCGCCAGCTTCCAGATGCTGCAAATTATCCAAATAGGCTGAATCGTCCAGTAAAAGACCACGGAATTGGAAATCCGGCCGCTGAAACTGTGCATTTTGGCCAAAGACCTGGTCCAGCGGCACACCCTTGGACAGCATATCTGCGATTGTGGCCGGCTGATTTTTAATCTGGGCGAAAACAGCCCCGCCCAACTGGCGAAATCCCAGCTGCTGTGTATTTTTTAAAAGATCCATCCAATAAGTCAACAACTGCAGCTCACTGCCAACATAAGCATCGCGAAAATTAAATTGTTTGCCATTGGACTTGTAATCAATAATTGTCGCAAAATCATGATTCTGATCCTGGCTATCAATGCGGTCGACTTTCCCGCGAAGATATAAGCGGTTGCCGTTTTCCAAAGTGAAATCCAGACCAATCAAAGGCGCCTGCTTGTTATCCTGATCCAAGCGGCCAAAAGCTGCCTCAGTGCGGATAGGGCGTGATTGGTTAAAGGCATTGGACAGCCGCATCAGACGGAAAGTCAATGCAACATCCTGTGTGAGGCTTTTAGCAACAGCCTGGAAATGGTCATCTGAATCCAGAATCTGAAAATCTTCTTGCTGCAGCAGGCTCTCAGCAGCCTGACGACTGCTTTCATCCAGTTCTTGATTGCTTAAATCGCGAAATGCGACTTTTTTTTCGATCATCCTATCAACGACTTTTTCAAAAATCGCATGATAGTAACTGCCTGAAAGCGCAGGATCCAGGGTAAATTGGCTCCGTTTTTTCAAACGCAGGCCATACTGCAGAAAATATTCATAAGGATTACTGAAATAGCGTTCGATTTGAGAAATTGATAAACGCAAATCTTTGCCAAAAAGCTTATCGACCAGATCTTTTCTCAAAGTCACGACTTGATTTTCATAATGACTAGCAGCCAAAACTTTCTTAAAGTTGCCGTTTCGCAAGGAAATTAACGAATATAAGCCGTCAATAAAAGCAGTCCCATATGCTTTTGCACTACGACTGACGGCAGTAACCGAGCTATTGGCATTGCCCAAATAATTAACGAGATCCGCCTTCTTTTCAGGCAGATCCGGCACTTTGACTTCGTGCAAGTCCGAGACTTCCGGCAATGACAGGCGGGACAAATATGGCGAAAGCTCATTTTTTTTGCCATCGCTTCTAAATTTTGGATAACTGAAGACAACTGATTCTGTGGCGGATAAGACGGTCGAATAAAAACGCAGATTCTCGGCAGCCATTTGCTGACGACTTGTGTCCTGCAAAAAATAATCCTTTTTGGCTTCAGCAAAATCACTGATTAATTGCTGACGATCAGAGTCATCCAATAGGCTTTTAGAATCAATCTGCGCCGGCAGGCTGTCTGAAGTCGCACCAATAAAGTACAGTAAACGATAATCCTGCCGCTGAACAATCCCGCTTTCTGAAATTGTAATCTGATCCAGACTGGCCGGAATGCCTGAAAACGTGGCCGCCGCAAAACCATCTTTTAACATCTGCAAAAAATCCTGGCCAACAAATTCCTTGTCGGCAATCAAATGATCGATCTGTTCCAGGCTGTTTATCAGCATTTTCCAAGCCTGAACGCCTCGGTCATCGCCGCGATTGGCTTGTGCAATAAAGACCTGATCGACTTTAAAATCCAGCAGCCAAGCCATTAAGGCCCTGACCGCCTGCTCATAAGTAGTCACTTTGGCAAAACGGTCCTTAAAACTATCCAGCAGCTGCACAATATAGACACGCATCTGATTAACCATTTGGTTGATTCGCTGGTCTTGTGGATCGCTTTTGGCCACATCCTGTTCATCACTGACCGCGACATACTGAAAATCACCATTACGCCAAAGAGCCTCTTTAGGGTTAGCTGCCAGAACAAAGTTTTCCAGATAATCAAAAGACTCTTGAAAATTCGTTTCGGATTCCCATTGGAATAGGCCGCTTTTTAAAATCCGCATAACCCGTTCGTAATCGAATTCTGCACTTGGTGTCAACAAACTTTCTAAAACAGAAGCTAAAGGATGATCAGACATGCGGGTATCACTGTCCAAGAAATAAGGCAGATCATAGCGCTGGAAAAAGTGCGGCAGAATATCTTTGTAATTGTCCAAACGCTGAGCAATCACCAAAATGTCACGTGCCCGCAAAGTTGGATCGTCGACCAATTTGCGGCGAATCGAGCGGGCAACAAAAGCCGCTTCGTTTTCCTGGCTGCTGACGGTCCTGATCGACATCTGAGGCAATGGGCGTTTTTCTTGGGCAAAACCCTGCGTTTCTAATTCACGCCAGCTCTTTTCAAAATTCTGCTGCGACATAGATAAATTTCGATCGCGATGAATCCGTTCGATCTGGGCATCAGGAAAATTTTCTCTAATCAAGCGGTTCGTCTTAAAAAAGAGATTGCCATCCCCAAAACGATCACTCGCACTATCGCCGATCAAAGCGACCGTCACTTCAGAATCACTGCCTTGTCTATCCAAGGCAATAATTGCTTGTAAAACAGACATCTCAGTATTGGTAAAATTAGAAAAACCTTCAAAATAGAAATTTGCGTGCGATAAGTCTAAATCTGCCAAATCTTCAGCAAAATTTTTCAGCTTATCCTCAGGCAGCTCAAAGTCTGCCAGTAAAGGCAGAACTTGTGCTTCAATAATCGCCAGAAAATGAATTTTGTCAGCTAAACGATCTTGGCCGCTATGTGTTACCCCTAACTCAGCGGCAGTCAATCCGGAATCCCAAATTTCCTGCAGCTGTGCGGCAACATTGGCCACAAACCCTGGCAAACGGGCAGAACGCGCAAAAATTCCCAATTGTGCTAAGGGCAGATCCCGCAAGACTTGTCCAACTAGAATGGCGATTGATAAATCAGTCAGCGCCGTTTTCCCCTCTTCTTGTTTGGTCAAGGCCCAAGCCAGGCGTGAGAAAGAGTAAACCTGCAAGCGTGAAAAGGCCTGGTTATCTTGAGTTTTAGCACCCAACAGAGTCCCAAAATCTTTTAAAACACCGACCTCTGACGAAAATTTAATATGATTGGGTACCACATAGAAAAAACGTGCCTGCGGATCCGCCTGATATTTTTTATGTATACGAGCCAATAACTCGGAGCGAAAATCACTATCAGCAAAGGCTCGGATAATCTTTAAGGTCATAAGCCAATTTTAGCATCGTACAGATTTTTGCTCGATTTATGTAGGCTGGTAAAGTATTTTTTAATTTTTTTGTTTGACCTTTATTGACTTTCTGACCAATACTGACTATTATAATAGGTGTAAGCGATAGATATGATATATCACTTAGCAATAGGAGGTATTGAATATGGCAAATGATTTAATTGATAGGAATGATGGACTGATGGACGTCGGCGATATGATGGGAAATTTGATGAATAATTTCTTTGGCCCGCGTGATGAGTTTTGGAACGGTATGCGTCGGAGTAATCCTTTGATGCGGACCGATATTTCCGAGGATGACAAAGCTTACGCTTTACAGATTGAACTGCCCGGATTAGACAAAAAGGATATTAAAATAGATTACGCTAACAATAATCTGTCCGTATCGGGCACGCTGAATCGTGATTCGGAGCAAAGAGATAAGAAAAATCATCTCGTTGCCAGTGAGCGCCGCTCTGGCAGTTATTCTCGCAGCTACTATCTCCCTGGTGTTGATGAAAGCAAGATCAGCGCTAAGTATGAAGATGGCATCTTGAAGCTTGTTTTACCAAAGTCTGATGAGAATCAAGCACATCATATTGAAATTCAGTAAATCCAAAAAAGCCACTGTGATGAGCAGCGGCTTTTTGTTTGTCCAAATTTATTTTTTAATCAGCTTGCGTGCATCTGATTCTGTAAAACGCAGCTGCTGCCATTTTTTGGATAGGAAACGATTATTAATCCGATAGTGAGGCTGCTTCTGCTTTTTGGTGAGAAAAGGATATACACCCTTATCAAAAGCCAGCCAGCCGCGCCAGCCTAGGTGAATCGTATCTTCCATAAAATAGGGCTGATTACCATCTTTGGACAAATCCAATACCTGGTTGAAAGATTGCTGATGTAGTTGATATTTGATTTTACGCACAGCACGCTGATAACGCGCTTCTTTTAAGCCTGTATAGGCAGCCCATTTATGATTAACAGGTGGTATTACAATCATGACATTGATATTGGACTGAGCAAATTGAGTCAGCAGCAACTGCAAATCACCATACTCCGGGGATCGCAAATAACTGGCTCTCCTTTGAACGCCGCGCAAACGCCGCACGCCAATCGGCCGAATTTTGCTGCGATAGAAACGATTAGAAATACCAAATGCGTTGTTGCTGCTCCCCCTAGCTGCCATACGGCCTGCTATGCGGCTTAGGCGACCATAAGAAAATTTCTTTGGCAGGTATTGGCTTTGCTTTAAAATTCGCCGGTCATAATTATCATTGATATGAAAATTACTGAATAGCTCATCTTCATGTTCTAAAACATTTTTTCGAGTTCGGATTTCCCATTTTTGAAAAGGGGTCAAGGCTTTTCCTTGGGCAATCCGCCGATACATAGCGGCTAAATCATCTTTGCGGCCTTTGCCCTGCAACGTAAGGAAACGACGAGCTGCATATCGATCGACAGCTGTATTCTTTGCACGGCATAGCCAATCAGCACCTTGCAGATTGGAAAAATAAAAGTCAAAAGCTGCAGGTTCAGCTCCAACATGATCAAACCACTGCGGCGAAATAACAAAAACAGCCTGCTTATTTTGTAATTGTGGCAAAATGGTCTGCATGCCAAAATATTGTGTCAGTGACTGTGTTCCCCGCCGGCCTAATAAAAACGGCCGGTAACTGCGTTGATATTTAACCGCTAGCACTGAAGGATGGAAGGCATCCATACGTTCCCATTCAGAAGACCCGAAAAAAGGAATGTAACGCATATGCTGATCCGATAACGCTTGTTTTTTTAACTGCTGATTCTTAAAAACGACAGAATTCAAAGCAACTGCCGCCCGCTGTTCATCTTTGGATGAAAAGTGAGAATAATTAAAAGGCGCAAATAACAAAACAAGCAGAATCGCGACAGCCAGCAGTACGGGTCCAAAAATTCTCCAGAGCTTTTTCCCCATTAGTGATTCATCAGCTCCTTGACCTGCGCAATCACTTTATTGGGCGTATCCCATTGGCTGCGATCGAATTCAGAGACTGGTACATTGATCGAGAACTTTTCCTGCAAAGCTAAAATCAAATCAACAGTCGCCATTGAATCTATGAGACCATTTTCAAAAAAATTCTCATCACGCTGGTCAGACAAATCTTCACCAGCAATATTTTTCAAAATTTCTAGAACTTCTTTTTCCATTTTTACACCTCTATTTTTTGATAAACCATAAAACATTCAAGAATCCCGAGAACAACAAGAAACTGAACATCACCACGTGAAAAGTAAAGATAATCGCAATGCCTTGTGTCAACCAATTAGACTTCAGCCATTTTAGATGGCGGCGCTTATAACGCAGCCAGGCATCGTTAATCATTAGACCCAAGCCATGAAATAGGCCATAGGCAATATAGTACCAAGTGATGCCATGCCAAAAACCCATCAGCAGCATATTCAAGACATAAGCCACACTTGAATAAGTGGTGGATTTTTTGAATAATCGTTTTTTCTTCATGGCGAAGACCATCCGCATGAAAACGTAATCTCGAAACCAAAAACTCAAGCTGATGTGCCAACGATCCCAGAACTCTTTCAGGTTTTTTGACTTAAAAGGCGCCTTAAAGTTCATTGGTGTTTCGATGCCCATTAAATACGAAACGGCGACAGCGAATAAGGAGTAGCCCGCAAAATCAAAGAACAAGTAAAAACCATAAATATACATGACCCACAAAAGTTCAAATGATGGCCCCTTGCCAGCCGCCAAAGCCATATTTTCAGCATTAGGAAGCATTAAGCTGCCGAAGATATAAGACAATACGAATTTATACAAAAAACCGATAAACAGATATTTAACAGCTTTGCCAACCAAATCCACATAATGATTCCGGTCCGGAATCTGCTGATAATCTTTTTCAAAACGCCGATAACGATCAATCGGGCCCGAAGACAAGGTCGGCATAAAAACCATGAATCTAAAAAAATGCCAAGCTTTGAAATCTTTTTGGACACCGTCCCACATTTCCATAATCACGCCGACCGCACGAAAGGTCAGATAAGAAATACCAAGAAAACCAATGATCGATTTGGCGCCTTCATCGATGGCTGGCGTCATTTTCACAATGATCAAGGGCAGAATGGAGGCGAACACGGCTAGATAGAAAACCCAGGCCTTATTTTGGCGATTCCGGTAGATATGATACAGCCATACGGCCAGCAGCTGCCAGATAATATAGCCGATTAGAGCTAATCCCTGGCCCAGCTTGTCGTCTGTAAACATCAAAACAATGAAAACTAACGAAAAGATGGCTTCATAAATCTTAAAACGCCGGCCGAAATATAAACCGATGGCTAAAGGCAGTATGGCTATCAGCAGGTAAATAAAGTAAGTCGGATCCGCATAGGGCTGTAAATTAGGCAGTTGATTTCCGAAAAAATCAAACATTATTGACCTCAGCGATGGCTTTTTTGATGTCAATTTTTCCGTTGGCTGAAATCGGCAAACTGTCTTTGTAAACAAAACGGCTGGGAATCATATAGGACATCATCCGTTCTTTCAAATCTTCTTTAAGCGCTTTTGTTAAATCAGCATCCTTGGCAAACTGATTATCTTTGGGCACGACCCATGCCAGTAATTGGGCAACTTTATGATCCGAATCGTATCGTGGAATAGCCACGGCTTGTTTGACCAAATCACTTTGACTTAAACCATGGTTCACTTCCTCAAGCTCGATCCGATAGCCGTGCAGTTTGATCTGAAAATCTTTACGGCCCTCATAATGCAGCAGACCGCGTGCATCCAAACTGCCTAAGTCTCCGGTACGATAAGCCCGCTGCCCTTGATAATGGAAAAAGGCTGCTGCAGTCTTTTGTGGATTGTTCAGATAGCCCTTTGAAACACTTGGGCCGTAAATAATGATCTCCCCAGATTGGCCACGAGGTACGGGTTTCCCTTGCTCATCAAAAATCGTGACTTGCGTATCAGATTTGACATAGCCCACAGGCAGACGATCGAATTGATTTACAAGCTGCTGAGTTATTTGAACTCCCGAAACAGCTACAGTAGCCTCAGTCGGCCCGTATGTGTTAAAAATTTTAGCGCCAGGAAAACGTCCTTGCAGCTTGTCGGCAGTCTTTTTAGTCAGCTCCTCACCGCAGAAAAGAAAATGACTCAGTTGAGGTAAATGAACTTGATCGAAATCCGGATTTATCAGACAGACTTCTGCAAAAGAAGGCGTCGAAACAAAAACCTGCAAATCATACTGCGGCAGAATCTCAAAGAGTTTTTTGAAATTATCAGCAACTTCTTTTGGCAAAGCCCGCAGCTGCCCGCCGGCTAACAATGCCGGAATCCAGTCCATGACAGATAAATCAAAAGAGAAAGGTGCTTGGGCTAACGTGGAAGCATGTTCAGGAAGATTAAAATCAGAACCTAGTTGCCAATTGGCAAAACTTAAAATGTTGCTGCTGCTGATCTGTACGCCCTTGGGTTGACCCGTTGTACCAGATGTAAAAATGATGTAGAAGGTATCATCACCAGTGACGGCATGAGTCATCTTGTAGGCAGTCTGCTGCAAAAAAATATTTGCCAGCTGATCAGCTTGAATCACCGGCCGGTCTGAAATTTTTATCGGCAACGCATCACAGGCAATCACAAGAGCGGGATCAGCAATGGTTAAAATCGCCGTTAGCCGCTCGCTAGGCGAGTTTACATCGACAGGGATATAAGCGTGACCAGATTTAGCAGCAGCCAAAAAACTCGCAATCATCGAAAATTCCTGACCACCAAAAATCATGATCGGTGCATTTGTTTTGATTGGCTGACAATCGATATAAGCAGCCAAAGAATCAGAATATTCTTTGAGGTCGCGATAACTGTTATGTCTGCCCAAATAATCATATGCCGGTGAATCGGGATGGATAGCGGCTTGTGCATTGATTGTTTCTAAAATATTTTTAATCATAATCACCTGTTAAAACTCGTTATAGATAAATCCGCCATCGTTAATACCGGTATATCCATATAAATAAAGCAAAATGACCAGCACGACAAAATAAAATACTGTTTCTAACAAAAATTGAACGGCTGGACGATGGAAAAAATCAAACAAAATCTTCACGCCTTCTCCTTTTCGTAATCTCAAATCATGTTACATTAATTGCATCTCTATTGCAAATTTGTAACAAAAAATAAGTTTAGTTGGTCCCACCATTATTCGTATTCGGCAATGGGGAAATTGGAAAATCAAGGATACGTCTTTGAATTAATTCAATGATTTGTGGATTAGTGGGTAGGTCAGAATGTTGAGAATCAGCGCCAGAAACCGTAATTTGCGTATAAGAATGAACAACGTTTTGAAAAATATAGCGGCCGGCAAGGACACTCTCGATCGGCACAATCCCATCATCTTTGTAGGTCTCAGTGCCGGCAATCGAATATACAACAAGAGAAGGCGGTAGATGATGACGCCTTTTTATCAAATCGGTTAGCAACTGTGTCCGATCATTGGGCGAACTTTCAGAAAAATTGTAGGGCGAACCAACAGTCATCAAAGTACCAACCGTATTTTTTTTGCTGTTAAAGTAATTTTCTAAGTAAATTGTCCAATCTAATCCACCATTGGAGTGACCAAAGGCATTAAAATGATTGAAATGATAACGTTTCTGCAAAGCCTGCATGGCTAAATTCAGCCAACGTGCCTGACGCTTAATCGTCTCATAACCATCGCTGTTATTTTGAAAACCAATCACAATATAAGGCTGCTGGTCATTAGCTTTGATACGGCCGGAATAAGTAATTGTGTTATTCGTATTGACTCTGACGCGCAATAAAGAGTGCGGCGTACTTTTGCTGTTCAGAATTAGAATCAAGTTATTAAAACGCGTATTGCTGGCAGCCGAGCCAGGAATCATAATCGTAGGATTCAATCTAGAATTATAGACAACTGCCTGGTTTTGAATACTCTGCCGCACCCAATTGCGGCCGACGAACAACGATGCCAGTGAGAAAAGCAGCAGAAATAATCCAGCAGACACATTTTTAATCTTTTTCATCGCGATCCCTTTCTAACCAGCGATTCACAAAAGGAAAATAGATCAGCATCCCCACTGCTAAATTGATAACAACCAGCAGCAGATTTCGCCAATCAGCACCTGATGATAAAAAAGCCACGAACAGACTCGGTGTTCGCTGAGGAAGCTGATAAACAGCAGGATTAACCAAATTCATTTTTAAGGCAATTGCTGAGATCGATACAGCTGCTAAAGGTGCCAATACAGCAGGCAGCAGCAGCAAAGGATTGAAAAAAATCGGCAGTGCGAAGGCCAGAATCTGATTGCTATTAAAAAGGCTGGGCAACAGAGCAATCTTAGCCATTTTTTTGGATTGCGCGCGCCCCTTCAACAATAAAAGCAGAATTAAGGCGAGACTCATCGAAACGCCGCCAAAAACTGCAAAAGCATCATAAAGCGTGTGCAGGCTTAAGACGTTTGGCACGGTTGAAACTTTATTGTCCAAAGAAGCGTTCAAATTACCAATCGCTGCCGGAAGAGAAAAAGTGTTACGTGTTAAAGCCAGTGGTACCGGTAATCCCAGCCACAAGAAAAGACTCGCCGTGATGGCCAGCAGGAGAACACCAGCAAAATTTGTTGACAGCAAGTAGACAAAACGGTCATTAAACCACTGTCCCAGATTAACCATCTGGGCAAATTGGTGATTTTTTAAAAGATATGCCGCCGCTAAGGCTGCCGAAACCAGGCATAAGAGACAAAACATGATCAATAATTGCCGATTAAACGTATTCGGATGCCGAATCAATAGCTGCATACAGCGCGTGAGCACAAAAGTGACTGCTGCCACAACAAGCAGATTTTGGCCGGAAGCTTGAAAAAGAAAATCGTTGCTGAACAACAAAAAAGTCACAATAAAATTAACCAGAGGAATTAAATCATGGCGGTTGTCATGGTCAAGGGGCTCCATTAAATGCTCAGCATAGAAAAAAGCAAACAAAGGCAGCAGCAGACGCGTCAAGTAAAAGTCCAATTGAGATAATTCGATTGCCGGAGCTTGTAAAAAAGCCGGTAGTTTGATATTAAATACGGTCAGAAAAAAGCCCGGTTGTGTCAAGAAAATAGACACAAACAGGTGGAAAAAAACCGTCACAACGACAAAAGGCAGCATTTTTTTCAAAGCTGCATAAAAAGCTGCAAAGAAAGAAACTTTGTTCATCGCGTTCTGCCAGTGTTCCAATTGTGTCAACAAGGCTGCCAAGGTTTCCTTCATCTTACAACAGCCGCTGCTATGATCAAAACGAAAAGCAGCCAAAAAAAATCTGCTCCTTTCAGAGCAGATTTGTACAAACAACGATTTAACCAAGAAATCCTAACCACTTGCCGATAATACCTAAAGCGAAAATACCAAAGATAATTGTCAAAGGACTGACGCCTTTTTTCAGCAGCCAAGAAACAAACAGTGTTAATACCAGCGCCAACGCGCCCGGCAGAACCGTATCCAATATATTTTGTATCGTTTGCGTTTTGCCGCTAATCCTTGTTGCAACAATAGGAATATTAATCGTCGTCCACTTGGAGACCAAAGCACCCATGACGAATAATCCCATGATAGAGGCGCCTTCAGTCAGCTTCTTGATGCGATCGCCAGCCATATCGCTGATAATCTCACTGCCTTTTTGATATCCGTACTTGAGCAGATACCACTTGATAGAAAGACGAATGGCGTTGATTAAAACAAAGAACAAAAGCGGCCCTAAGATACTGCCTGTTTTAGCAATACCAGCACCTAAAGCTGCCAGCACTGGCCTTGCCGTTCCCCAAAGCAGTGGATCACCAACACCAGCCAGCGGGCCCATGAGCCCGATTTTCATGGCGGCAATCGCAGTGCCGTCAACCTTGCCGCCATTAGCTTTTTCCTCTTCCATGGCTGATGTAACACCAAAGATAGGTGCTGTCAGCCAAGGATGTGTGTTAAACCACTCCATGTGCCGTTCCAAAGCCTCATTACGCTCTTTGCCCGGTGCATAAAAGCGCTTGATAGCCGGAATCATAACAAAGCAGTAGCCCATGTTCTGCGCACGCTCAAAGTTAAATGAACCAAGCAGAAACCAGGAACGTACGTACATGTGGCGCAGATCGCTTTTGGTTAAAGTCTTTTTTGTGTCTGTATTTGCTATTGCATTATCCATTATGTCTCCTCTCAATCATCCAAATCGTCATCTAAATCATCATCGCCGTTTGAAGCAGAAGCCGTTGCCAGTTTCTCACTAGTACCGCTGCTATGATGATTGTTTCCATTATTGTTGTTGTACTTCAGCTGGATGTAAAGCAGAGCAAAGATCAAACCCAAGCCGCCAAAACCAACTAGGTTGAAGTTCGTAAATGCAGCAAACAAGAATCCTAAATAGAAGAAAGGCTTCAAATGCGGCACATCCATCATGTTGATCACCATCGCATATCCGACAACCACGATGATACCGCCGGCAATCTGCAAACCACCTGTGATAACAGTTGGAATTGCTTTTAATCCCGCCTCAACAGCACTCGTACTAATCATCATGACAATAGCTGTCGGCACCATCACGCGCAATGCCTGCAGACCCATGGAAATTACATGCATCCATTCAATTGCGCGGTAATTGCCCTTCTTGGCAAAATCATCACCTTTATGAACAAAGAAAACCACAATCGTCCGAACAAAGATCGTTAATGCCTGACCGGCTGCAGCCAGCGGCACAGCAATCGCAATACCCTCACCAATGTTGGCGTGTGTGTTGATAACCAGCAGCGTTGACACAATTGAGGCCAAGGCGGTATCCGGTGCCATAGCCAGGCCGACATTCATCCAGCCTAAGGCCATCATTTCCAAAGTACCGCCCAAAATGATGCCCATGTTCAAGTTGCCCAAAATCAAACCCACCAGCGTGCAGGCAACAAGCGGCCGATGCGTCTGTCCTTCATCCAAAACGGAACCGACGCCAGCAATGCCGGCCACTAACAAAACTAAAATACCCTGTATAATATTCACTTTCCGTTATCTCCTTTATGATTTATCGTCGAGGATTTTCATGAAGTCTTTGCTGGCATCCCCCGGCAGCTGCTGCAGATCCAGACTGATCCCTTTATCGGCCAGTGCACGAAAGGCCTTAACATCCTCTGGTGTCACACTGACTGACTCTGTCACGTGGATTTTGTCCGGCGCAAAACGCATACCGCCAACATTCACTTTTTTAACTTCAACGCCAGCGTTAACTGCCTCCAGCAATTCTGTCGGATTACCAAAAATCAGCATGGCTGTTGTATCTTCATATTTAGGGTTTTGAAACACCCGCCCCATTTTTTCCGGGCTGACTGCACTGGCTTTCACATTAGACGGCGCCACAGACAAAACCAGTGTTTTACGCATCGGATCATCAGCAACTTCTTTACTAACGACGATAATACGGTCTGCCGGCAGCAACTTGATCCACTTGGTCAAAACCTGGCCGTGGATATAACGGTCGTCAATTCTTGTCACTGTTATTTTCATAATGTATCCCCTCCTTCGTCGCTAGCTGTCGTGTTCACACTTTTAATCTCGTCACTAAAGACGCGTACAGTTCCAGGTGCAATTTCCTTCAGATGCGATACGATAGCTGACAGTGATCCAGCCAGCATTGAACCTGCCTCCAGCAGCATTGGCAGATTAACTCCAGCTACAATATCGCGCTCCGTATGACCATAGACCAGTTGCGTCGCTGCGTTGTAGGGGCTGCCGCCAAAAAGATCGACAAGAAACAAAACCTCGCTGCCTGGCGCTAATGTGCCTAAGACCGTTTGATAATGTGCTTTTAAATCATCAACACCCTCACCCTTTGAAAATGTCACAACATGAATCTGGTCACTGTGACCGAAAATCATCTCAAAAGCACTTAGCAGACCAGGTGCTGCTTGTCCGTGACCACTCAGAATTATTGTTACCATTCTTATTCCTCCTCACTTATCTACATGCAAACAGCGTGCCAGACTTGTTTTAAACAAAAAAAGACGAAAAAAATACCTCTGTCATCCTTAAAAAAAGAAGAACAGAGGTGTTTTAAAACAACTGATGATCATTTGGAACGATTTACGATTTTTTTGAAACAAGTTGGCCGGAATTTAAAACAACTTTGAAACACTTTCCCCTTCATCAAGAAAGTCAGCGACTGGCTAATAAATTTTTCCGCACGCGCCAAGGCAGGGGTGGTCGGTTCCGTGAAAGTCAAATTGTCTTGACGCAATGAACGCTCAAAAGCAAAAGCCGTATGAACAATACTTTTGATAATCAGGCTATTGGAAAAACGGTGATTCAAACGCTGCTGGACCTGATCAATCCAATTATTCAGCAATTGATTAATTAAATAAGGATTCAAGTAGACCAAATGTGCTTTTAAAATATCTTCGCATAAGTCATAAGCCACAATCGTCTTGTCAGACGAAGGCTGCTGCTGAGGCAAAGTTGGTTCATGGCGCAAGACAGCCTTCAACACATCCTCGCCATTTCCACCAATGAGTTCCTCTAACGACACGTAAGGTACCGGCAGGCTTGGCCGTTTTGTCCCAACAGCTGCAATCACCTCGTAATCAAGTACGATTTTAGCAATCTGTTCCGTCATTTTTAAAGCCGAAACCGTCTTAACGCTGATTGCTTCCTTTGTATTGCTGTGAATAATTTGTTCCAATATGTCCTGGATTTTTTTGGCAGTCCCGCTGCCTGTTGTGCAAATAGCCAGAATCACTTTTTGTGCGGCAGTTTCATTGGGCAGATCGCCCTGCATCACCAATTCGCGAAAATCTTCGCGGACAGAATTATAAATCGAGCCAAGATCCATATTCAAATAATTCACCTTGCGAATCACATCCAGCACAATCGAAGTTGTGACATTTGTGATCGTTTTAATTGAGACGCCTGTTTCGGCTGTTAAACGCTGTTCTAACATCGCTAAAGAACCCATATCAACGAGCAGCAGCACGCCCTTGCCTTGATCCAAACGAGGTACGATCGCAGTCATCTTGCGAAAAATATCTTCCGGCGACAAATTAAGCGGCATGTCCAGCGCTTGTGCATAATGGCCGCCGAACAATTCATTGGCTACCTGCACCATCGAAGAAGCCGTACTATTACCGTGAGAAACTACTAGTACACCGACCTTGTGGTCAACAGACAGTGTCTCAATTGATGCCAGCAGCATGGTGAGGTAAATAACTTCAATATCCGGCAGGTAAACGTCAAAACTACTTTTAATTCTCATAGCAAACAACTTGGCCACTTGATACTCTTTGGCATGGCTCTTTTTAATCTCTTGGATTTCCGGTTCCAGCAGCAAGTCTGTTTTAAGGCCGCGTTTGAAAAAAGCGTCAATATGCATGCCCATATAATAGATAAAACGCTGATCCAGCTGCGTATGCAGTTTTTCTTCGGCCAATTTTTTCAGCTCATGAGTGAAATCCAGTAATTCCGGCGAGACAAATTTTGCTAAATTCTGTTCGACACGTCCTTGATCAAAGAAATTTTTGATGTGCAAATGCAGATCAGTCATGATATATTGGTGAATTTCGTCGTCTGAAACGCCGTGTGACTTTAACAAACCGACTTTGTTTTCAATTTCGCTATAGATATTGCCTTCGCTATTCTCAGGCTGATCAGCCGAACCGTCGACATTAAAAACCGTATTTGTATCGACGAGCGACAGCAATTCCTTGGATTTTTTCAGATTAGAACTGCTTGATAGCCATTCTTGGCGAATTTCTTCAGGCAGATCATTAACTTTAACTAAGACCCTATCCGTTGTATTCAAACTGTTTAAAAAAGCTTGCGCACAAACCAGCTGAATCTGAGATTTTAGTTGGCCAACATTACCGTAATTGTTGGCTGTAATCAAAGCCGTCAAGACATCAATGGCTACTACCAGCTGTTTTTTGATTCTTTGCGCTTCTTGTTGAAACAAATACTTGGCTAAAGAAACCTTTTCGGATAAAGTCCGTTCGGCCAAAGAAGGAATACGAATCGTCATGGGAATCCGATGCAGAAAAGTACTTAAGAGTGCGGAAGCCGGATCCTCGGTTGTGGCACCAATAATTAAGACATTGGCCGTACGATCCTTGCTGCTTTCGCCCAAGCGGCTGAAGTGGCCGTTATCAATGAAATAAAACAGCATTTCCCGTCCTTCAGGAGGCAGGCGATGAATTTCATCCAACAGCAAGATGCCATGATCGGCTTGTTCAACTAGGCCAGGCGTATCTTTGTCAGCACCTGTATAAGCACCTTTCACGTAACCGAAAAGCTGAGACATCAGCAACTGAGGGTTGTTATAATAATCAGCACAGTTAAAAGCCATCATCGGCGCGTCTGCACTTAATAAGCCGCGGGCTTTGGCAAAATCGTAAATTTTCCTCGCAAAGAAGGTTTTCCCGGAACCTGTCTGTCCGACCAGCAGCATATGCAGGCCGTGCGGCGGATAGGAAGCGGCGGCTTTAGCTTGAGAAATGGCATTTTTCAAACTCCCTTGGGCACCGATGACCTGTGCAAATGGGTCGCCATGGAGGTCAATAGCGATTTTTTGTGCAGATACATTAGCTGGTACGCCAGCTGCTGCTTTAGCAGTTAAGCTCGATTCCAGCTGCTGTAAATCTGTAAATTCATAATAAGCCAAATCTGAGATACCGAATTTTTCCCGCACCCAGGATATAGGCAGAAAACGTACCGGAAAACTCTTGATTTTCACCGCTTTTTTGAGCCTCACGAGTTTATTTAATTCTAAAGAACAATTCGCACGGCTCACTTGTGTCTGAGCAGCTAATTCTTCAGCTGTGCTGCCGGGTCGTTTTTTTGCTTGATCAATCGTCTGCTGGACCCAGCTGTCATTCAGGCTTCTCTCGATCTTATCGATTCGTTTCATAAGACCCTCCAAAGAATTAGGCTTTGGCCAAACGCTGCCGCAGCAGTTTTAAATTCTTTACGTGCCAAGATGTTTGATTTATTTTCGGCAGGCTCATTTTTAAGGTTAACGGCTGATGACTATGCGGGTCCTCTTCGGTTGTTTCGATGATTAATTGATCCGCCAGTGCTTTGCTTTTGAGAGTGATACTGGCAATCTGATGTTTTGTAAGCACAAAACCGTTTGAAAATGCATCGAAAGCGTCATTGTAGCGAGCTGCAAAGAAAAAATCATCACCGATATAGACGCAATTTGTGACTGGATTTAAATTCACAATATTCACAGAAATCACGGCATGGCCTGGTTCATACACCAATTTAGGATCTACTTGCTGCATATATGTTTTGAATAATGCTTCTTTAATAAATAAGCCCATCGGCTGTCTCCTTAACTTAAAACAAATTCCCTCACATATCCATTTTCCTCTAAATTGTGTGTGAAAACAAAATTGTCGTAAACCTGTTTTAAAACACGTATGTATAATTGAATGAAACAGCCGTTTTGAGCTGGGAGCAAAATATTATCATAGATGGAGGCAGCATGAAAGTTTGGAAAATCAGTTCCGGGATTTGGTCACTTATTTTTGTGATCGGTGCCTTATTTTTATGGTTGCGCAAAACTGATGGTGCAGCTGCCGCTAATAACGCGGCTAATCAAGCTGCGTCTTTAAGCATCTGGTTCATTTTGTTTGTCGTCATCCTGCTGGCCCATATGATCTGGCACCATTCTTTAAGGGCACACAGGCCAAGGAACCATTAAAATGATCAAAGGATCCATACGGATCGTCTAAATACAAGGCCATCTTTTTTCCCGATGGAGGCATGTGAACCATATAGGAGCAAATTGTGTTATATAGTTTATATGCGTAGTTCTATCATTGAGTGATAGAGAAGAGAGTTTTCAGTGAGACAGCAGAATTTATCCCAGCGGCCGCAGCAGCGCCAAGGATTCACAATGACGCAGCAGCTGCAGCAATCCATTCAAATGCTTCAGCTGACCAATCAAGAACTAACCAGCTTTCTTAATGATGCCAGCAATAATAATCCCTTTTTAGATGTCAAACTACCCGCTTGGTATCAAAATTCTCTGGATGGGCTTGTTTCTGCTGACAACAATAGCTGGATCGAAGCACAAGCAGATCGAGATCAATCTTTAGATAACTACCTGCTTGATCAAATTAATTTAACTATGCGCGATGCACCTTTGAGAGATTGGGTGATTGCGCTTGTTTTTCAGCTTGATGAGAATGGTATATTGCCACTTTCACTATCTGATATCCAACGAGAACTGGCCATTTCCAAAGTCCAAGCCATGGATGCCTTAACACTGCTTCAGCAGTTAGACCCGTCTGGTATCGGTGCACAATCACTCAGCCAAGCAATGGATCTGCAAATTCAACGCGATCCCCGAGCACCGAAACTAGCCGCTGTACTCATGCAGGATGAGCCTGATTTATTAAAAAATCAGGATTTGCAGTTATTAGCCGACAGGCATCATAGCAGCACCGCTCAGATATCTGAGGCATTACATTACCTGCAGCGTTTATCACCTGCACCGGGCGCTTTTTTCAATCAGCCGCGAACCGAAGTACTGCTGATTCCGGATATTGCTATCCATCTGGTAGCTGACCATCCAGTCGTCGAAATTCTCAAAGTTAATCAACCAGAATTAAAGTTCAACGAAAGCTACTTCAATCGTTTGCAAACTTCGCCAAATAAAGACACTGATTTAGACAGTTATCTTAAAACTCAGCGCCAGCAATATGACTGGCTGACAGCTAGCCTCGATCAAAGACAGCAGACGCTTTTAGCTGTTGGGCAGGTACTAGCTGATAAACAGCTGGCCTTTTTCACGCAAGATGATCATCCGATTGCACCTTTATTGATGCGGGAAGTCGCCTGGCAGTTACATAAAAGCGAATCCACAATCAGCCGCACGATTCGTTTAAAAGCCCTCCAAACCGATTTCGGGATTTTTCCATTAAGAGATTTCTTTACACGCCGGTCATTTTTTGAAACACACTCCGATCAAGAAATTCAAACCCGGCTGCTGAAACTAATCGCACAAGAGGATCCTAAATCACCCTATTCGGACAGCGAACTGACTGCCATATTAGTCAAAGAAAATATGCCAATTTCTCGTCGAACTGTGGCTAAATACCGGCTGCAGCTTAAAATTCCGGCTGCGCGCCATCGAACATTAAAATAAATTGTCATCAGGCCAAGGAAAGCTATAATAGTTTCATATTATAAGGAGAAAAAATGACGTACTCACAAAATTGGAACATTGATCGCGTGTTCCCAGGGCTGGATTCTAAGGAACTCGAATCAGCCTTTCAAGCGGCTGAAGGCGAAAATCCGTCCCTAGCAGCAGAATTAGCTGCTTTGTCCGAAACATCCAGCAATCAGGCCATTTTGGCTGCTGCTGATTCCCTGCAGACAGCTGAAGGTAAACTGCATACAATTGGTTTTTACTTGAATGCTTGGAGTTCAGTCAATTACGGTAAAAGTGAAATCGGCCCTAAGTTCGACCGTTTATCAAAAATTGAGATTGACTACACAGTACAAGAACAAAAGTGGGGCAAATTTTTAGCTGCCTTGTCTGATGCGCGTTTTAAAGAACTTTTAGCCGATGACAAAGCCAAGCCGATTGTCTTTATTTTAAATGAGAGCAGAGAAAAAGCTGCCAAACTGCTTGACGATCAGACGGAAAAACTGATCAACGAATTTCAGGTCGACGCACTGCACGCCTGGTCAGCACATTATGACACGATCTCTGCAGGGTTAAAGACAAGCTATACAGATGCAGATGGCAAAATTCAGGAAGTCTCTGCCGGCCAAGCCTTAAATCTGTTAGATGGCATCAAAGACAAAGATGCACGTGCCGACTTGATGAAAAACTATGAAAAAATGTGGGGAAAAGCTGAAAACCTGTCCGCTGACACACTGAATCATTTAGCTGGTGCCCGTCTGACTGACTACAAAGCCCACGGTATTTCTGATTTTCTGGAAAAACCTTTGGAATTAAACCGCCTTTCCAAAGCCTCTTTGACAGCTATGTGGGATACAGTCGCTAAAAACGAAGGTATGCTGGTCAAATTCTTTGCTCGCAAAGCCAAACTGTTGGGATTGGATTCTGACCAGATCTCCTGGCAGGATCAGACAGCTCCCGTGCAGGTTCCTGGTTATCAGCCGCGGACCTTGACTTACGATCAAGCTGCCAATTTTATTATCGATAATTTTTCCAAATACTCGCCAAAAATGGGCGCTTTTGCCAAACATGCCTTTGAAAATCAATGGATTGAATCC
Organism: Oenococcus kitaharae DSM 17330; assembly: GCF_000241055.1. Taxonomy (NCBI): domain Bacteria; kingdom Bacillati; phylum Bacillota; class Bacilli; order Lactobacillales; family Lactobacillaceae; genus Oenococcus; species Oenococcus kitaharae. The sequence continues at coordinate 734,128 of NZ_CM001398.1, read as the reverse complement.
GAAGACCGTCCTGGCAAGCAGCCTGGCGGCTGGGACGAATCGATTCCCGCTTTAAAAGAAGACCGTATTTTCCTGACCTTCACTGGATCAGTCAACGATGCCGCAACCATTGCACATGAATTGGGCCATGCCTTTCACTCGCATAATCTGTATGATCTGCCGCAGTGGCGCCAAAATTATGCCATGAACGTAGCTGAGACGGCTTCGACTTTTGCTGAAACGATTATCAATACGGCTAATGTTGAAGCAGCACAATCAGACGCTGAAAAAATTACTCTGTTGGATGCCAAAATGTCCAATGCAACAGCTATGTTTATGAACATTCGCGCCCGTTTCATCTTTGAAAGCAATTTTTATAAAGAACGCCAAAAAGGTGTCTTGACGCCTGCACAGCTGAATCAGCTCATGGTCGCAGCACAAAAAGAGGCCTTTGCCGGTGCCTTATCTGATCAAGGTGTTCATCCCCATTTTTGGACCTCCAAGCTGCATTTTTACATTGACGATGTGCCCTTCTACAACTTCCCATATACCTTCGGCTATTTGTTCAGCTTAGGTATCTTCGCTTGGGCACAAAAACAGCAGGATTTCGAGACTGCTTATATCGCCTTGCTGCGCGACACGGCCAACATGAGTTCTGAAGAATTAGCGAAAAAACATCTCGGTGTTGATCTGACTCAACCTGATTTCTGGCAGGCTGGCGCTGATCTGATTAAAAAAGATGTCGATGAGTTCTTGGATTTGACTGAAAATCTTAATATTTAGAAATTAAAAGGCGACTATGTGCCGTCTTTTTTTGATTGCCAAACTTTTACCTTCTTTTAAAGTTGCCTTGCTATCATTATCTATAGGTTGAACTTTAAATAATCGGAGGAAATCTAATGCCCTGGAGTGAGAAAGAGTATCCAACCTCAATGAAGAATTTGAAAAAAGTCGCTCGTGATAAAGCTGTCGACATTGCTAATGCTTTAAAAGAGAAAGGCTATAGCGATCAAAGGGCTATTGCAATCGCGACTGAACAAGCTGAGAAATGGTATCAGGATCATCACGATCAAAGAGATCCTTTCAAAAAAAATAAATCATAAAAAAGCGAACCTCTCTGGGTTCTTTTTTTAATCTTCGCTTTGAAGCAAAAACTTTGACACGTATGCTGCGATGATCGCACCAACTTCTGGTGCGACAACGTAAAGCCACAAGTGCGATAAGGCCGAACCACCAGCGAAAAGTGCCGGTCCAATCGAACGTGCCGGGTTCAATGACCCGCCAGTCAGATTTAAGGAAAACACAATCATTAAAGCCAAAGCAAGGCCAATAATTAAGCCGGCAAAATCGCTATTGCCGTGTTCTTTGCTAGTGACGTTAAGAATAATTGTCAAGAACAGGAAAGTGGCTAACGTTTCAACTGTGAATGCCAGCCCGACAGAAATTTTCGGAAAATCTGTCTGACCCAATTGATTGGCAGCTTGGCCTAGTCCTTTGGCAAACAGTTGGACAAGCCAAGAAGCTAAGCAGGCCGCGATAATCTGAGACACAATGTAGCCAATTGCATCAGCCAAACCAATGCGCTTATTCAACCACATCGCAGTCGTCACGGCTGGATTGAAGTGGCCGCCGGAAATACCGCCAAAAGCATAGGCAGAAATTGTGACCGCCAATCCAAAAGCCAGTGCGATCGTCAAAACACTGCCGCGAGCAATCACAACTGAGCTCGTGCCAATGAAAACCAATAAAAAGGTGCCTAGAAACTCGCTCACATATTTTCTCATGCGATATCCTTCCAAGAAAAGAGAATAACTTTATTTTAAGTTTTTTCATTGATAAAAGAAAGTTATTGCTGTAATTTACGTGAATGTGGTCAAATATACGTACAAAATTATACTTTTTTAGAAAAAAGTTCGGGCATTGGATTCGCAATCATCTCGCTAGCCGCATTAAAATCCGAGAGCCAGGCGGCAATTTGTGTTTTCTTTAAAATCAAGGGCATGCGATTATGGACTGGCGCGACTGATTGATTGGGTTCAGTTGTAAACAAAACACTTCGTGCTTGACCATCAAAAAAGTTGTAACATCCGGCAATATAAAGTGCCTCATGATGGTCCGCATAATTGAACCAGACCTTTTCCTTGTCTAAGTTCCATTCAAAGAATCCTGTCGTTGGATAAACACAGCGCCGTTTTTTAAAGCTTTCAGAAAAAGTCCGTTTCTCTAGCAGAGTCTCTGAACGCGCATTAATCAAAAGTCGTTTGTTGCCGAAAATTGGAAAACCCCAGGCCATTCCCACAACTTTAATTTTCCCTTGATCGGCAATGACTACAGCCGTTGTATCTCCTGGAAAAACTTCGCCGGTCTTGATTTCATAGCCGTTAGCCTGAGCCAACCGTGTGATTTGGCTGATTTCTGGCGAAAAATCAGATTGAAAAGTATACCGACCGCACATTTTCGGACTCCTCCTCACATTGCTTCTATCTTTATTTTATCTTAATCGCGTCATAAATCGGTCGGTCAGCCGCTTTAGGCCTCTGCATCGAAAAACGAGAAGAGTTTATCTTTTGTCAAAGCAGCCTTTTCATCACGATTAAAATCATGTGAAACGGCACCATTATCAATCACAATCAGACGGTTGCCGTATTTTAAAGCATCGTCCATGCGGTGCGTAATCATGAGGCAGGTCAGATGATCCTCGTTGACCCGCTGGGCCGTTTTCTGCATTAGTTCGGCACTGGTCTTTGGATCCAAGGCAGCCGTGTGCTCATCTAATAGTAAAATATCCGGCTTTTTGTAGGTCGCCATGAGAAAACTCAAGGCTTGACGCTGACCACCAGATAAATTTTCAGTCGCTGTATTTAAACGCTGATCTAGTTTATTGCCCATTGCAGCTGTGATACGTTCAAAATCTGCCATTTTTGAATTCAAGTGACGCGGCAGTAAACGGCGTTTTTCACCTCGCTTAGCAGCCAGTAGTAAATTTTCAGCGACGGTCATACGCGGACTGGTTCCCATCTTCGGATCTTGAAAGACGCGGCTGAGAAAAGCTGTCCGTTTCTCAGCTGACACAGACGTAATATCCTGGCCGGCATGAAAAATCTGGCCGCTATCAGCCGGTAAAGTACCAGCAATCACATTGAAGAAAGTTGATTTCCCGGCACCGTTGGCACCAAGGACTGTAATAAAATCACCATCAGCCACATCCAAATTGAAATTTTTCAAAATTTCTGTCTCACTGCCGTTATCGGAACGAACCTTGACTGTGACATTTTTTAAAGACAAAATTGCATTCGTATTAGTCATGGCTGTTTGAAACTCCTCGCTTAATTAAATTGTCAAAATGAAGCAAATGGCTCAGACGCGGCAGCATCAGGCAGATAGCTAACAGAATCGACGACAGTAAATTCAGATCGTTTGTCGAAAAACCCAGCTGCAGGACGATCAGCAGGACAAAACGATAAATAATTGAACCTAAAGTAATCGCAACCAGACGCTGATTCATTGTCAAATTGCCAAAGACCACTTCACCGATAATGATGGAAGCCAAGGCTACAACGATGATCCCGATACCCATATTGATATCGGCATAGCCGTTGTTTTGTGCGATAACCGCACCGCCGAGAGCGACCAAACCATTTGAAACCATCAATCCTAAAATCGTCATTCGATCAGTATTAATCCCGATCGAACGCGCCATTGTCGGATTGTCGCCTGTAACAATGAAGGCTTGTCCCAGATCACTTTGCAAAAAATAGATTAACAACAATGTCACAATGGTAACCGAGACAAGGCCGACCGTAATCACATCAAAATAGCGCGGCATCTGCGAAAGGGATGAGAAAATCGTTTGCCGGCCAATCAAAGAAATATTAGCTGAGCCCATGATACGCAGATTCACAGATAAGCAGGCCGTCATGACCAGAATACCGGCTAGTAAAATCGGAATTCTGCCTTTTGTATATAAGAAGGCAGTAATTGCGCCGGCTAGCATACCGGTCACAAAAGCCGCAAGGCTGGCAATAAATGGATCAACACCATGTGTGATCAGACTAACAGCTGTTGCGGCTCCCAGAGGAAAAGTACCCTCGACAGTCATGTCGGGGAAATTGAGAATTCTAAAAGTTAAAAACAAAGCGATACCTAGAATCGACCAGAGCAGGCCTTGCCCGATCGTAGAAACAGTCAAATTCATTTAAAAATTTCTCCTTTGTCCTTGGCCTGTTTTAAGACTGATGCCGGCAATGTGATACCGAGCAGTTTTGCTTCAGTCGTGTTCACAGACATGATGCCCTTGCGAATAAATTCAATCGGATAATTAGCTGGCTTTCTGCCCTTTAAAACATTAGCAGCCATGATTCCGGAAACTTTGCCTAACTGGAATTGGCTGACAGCTAATGTTGCTAGCCCACCGTCATGAACCATCGTATCAGCGGCTGGAAAGACTGGGACTTTAGCGGCATTAGCCACATTAACAAGTGTCTTCATAGCACTGGCGACGCCGTTATCCTGTGGTGCGTAAACAGCATCAACTTGCGATACCATTTGGCCGGCAATCGTCTGCATGTCATTAGTTGTTGAAATCGTGTACATCTTAACTGTATAACCAGCTTGCTGAGCAAGCTTTTGCATCTTCAAAGCATTATAAGTGCCGCCGTGATCAGAAGTTGTGTAGATAATCCCTAAAGTCTTGGCTTTGGGTACAATCTGTTTAATCAGATTCAAATGCGATTTTAACGGTGATTCGCCAGAAGTACCTGTGATGTTGGCACCTGGACGCTGATTAGATTTAATCAAACCGCCGCCGACCGGGTCTGTAATGCCGGCTAAGATAACTGGTGTTTTGCCTGCAGCTGCTTTAGCCAATGACTGAGCTGCTGGTGTTGCAATACCAACCATCAAATCTTCATTCTCATTGGCAAATTTTGAAGCCATCGTCTGCAGATTTGCTTGATCAGCCTGCGCGTTTTGGTAATCAATCTTCAAATTCTTGCCGACGCGGTATCCTTGTGAACGCAGGCCGGCCACGACACCGAGGTGGATTTGGTCCAAAGCTGGGTGTGTCACTAACTGCAGAATGCCTACCTTGACCGTTTTAGGTCCGGCTACCTGTTTTGCCTTATTAGCTGCATTTGGTTTGCTTGGCGTAGATGCTCGATAAAAAGCAAAGGCCAAAACAGCCACCACAACTGCTATCAATCCATAAATTTTCTTCATCTTCATTCTCCCTTATCATTCAATCAGCAAAAGAAAAACCCGCAAGTGAGCGGGTCCGGCCAATTGTTCATCTAAAGATACGAGAACAAAAGAAAAAGCCCGCTATTGGCGGGCCTCAGTGAACAAATCACACAAAAGCAGCCCGCTTAACCGAGCCACCACCATGCTGAATTGTTCTTAAAGACTATTTTCATAACTGATGTTATTTATCATACACTGTTTGGCCGAAAAAACAACGTTGTCACAAAACTGTTTTAAACTTATTTTGTGAACAGGAGGCAAACATGAAAATTGCTTTTATCGGAACCGGTGTCATGGGCACCGGCATTATCAATAATTTTTTAAGGGCTGGTCAGACTGTGACCGTCTTTAATCGCACAAAGGCACATGCACAAAAAGTCTTAGATCAAGGCGCAGTCTGGGCAGATTCAGCCGCGGAAGCAACTATCGGACAAGATGTCGTCTTTACGATGGTTGGCTACCCGAAAGATGTCGAAGAGACCTATTTTGGGGATCAGGGTATTTTTAAGCAAGCCAAGGCCGGACAGATTCTCATTGATATGACTACTTCAACACCAACGCTAGCTGCAAAAATTGCGGCGACCGGTAAAGAAAAAAAGATCGGCGTCTTAGATGCGCCCGTTTCCGGCGGTGATATCGGCGCGCGGGACGGCAAGCTAACAACGATGGTTGGTGGTGATCGAGCAGCTTATGACAAAGCACTACCCTTATTACAAATCGTTTCCAAAAAAGCGAACTACTTTGGTGAAGCCGGCAAAGGTCAGCACGCTAAAATGGCCAATCAGATCATGATTGCTTCGACCATGCTGGGCCTGGCCGAGTGGCTGACTTATGCCAAAACGGCCGGGCTGGATTTGCAAGAGACTTTGGATACACTGTCAGCCGGAGGCGCAGATAATTGGTCCATGGAAGCTTACGCGCCGAGAATTTTGGCTGGTGATTTCAAGCCTGGTTTTTATGCCAAACACATTTTAAAAGACCTGCGGATTGCCTTGGACGAAGCTAAAAAAATGAACTTGGACTTGCCCGCAACAGCTCTGGCCGAGCGTAGTTACGCTAAATTGGCCGAAGAAAAAGGTTTGGGCGATTTAGGCACACAAGCCATCGTCAAATTATGGTCGCAGTGGGCTTGAGCCTAAATAAAAAACGGTTTTTAATCAAGAGCCGTTTTTTTATTATCTGTTTTTTCATCAATCTTGCGAACTGCCGGCAGAATCACGGCGGCCAGTGTCACAAGCAGCGTACCGACGCCAGCCAGCAGGAATAAACGTGTGATACCAAAATTATCGGCTAATGGGCCGGCAAACATCAAGCCGACCGGCGCACCAATATTTGTTAAGGCAGCTAGGACACTCATGACACGGCCCATCGTCTCGGCTGGGATTTGTTCTTGAACAATGGCAATGAAAGGCGAATTCATAAAGGCTAAAGCAAAACCAGCAATAATATTCAAGCTGGCAAAAATCCAAAATCCTACAGGGGTTCCCGGGAGAAAAGCGAAAACAGTAAAGGATAAGCCCAGTAGCAACAAGCCAAGAAAAATAGCGTAAAAACGATTTTTGCCAGCACCGCGAATACTGATATAAAGACCACCTAGCAGACTGCCGACAGACCAGACCGTTTCTACGATGCCGGCTTGCCCGATCGTGCCATTAAAATGCTGTGTCGTCATTAATGGATAAAGACTTGCGCCAGGCATAATCAGCGTAATTGCGACTAATGACAATAGGCTGTATTGAAAGATGCCACGATGTTGTGCTAAAGCAGCTAGCCCCAGGCCAAAATTCTTGAAGAATGAAACTTGTTCTTCTTGTGCAGTCGGCTTGGGAACTCGCGCTAACAGAATCGTTGCTGAACCAAAGATAGCACCGATCACATCCAGCAGAATAATCCACTGAATGGACATCAATCCAAACAGCACTGCCGAAATACCCGGCGCAATCACCATTGTTAATGATTGCAAGGTTTGAATCTGACCGTTTATTTTCGTTAATTGTTCTGTCGGCACAATGACCGGCACGATTGTATTTAAGGTTGGTTGCTGGAAAACCTGAGTCACAGCTCGTACAAAAATCGCAATCAGCAATAAAGTTAATAAAGCATTACCGGCAAACTGACCAATCGTAATTGAAATAATAATCGCTACCAGCGCTGCCATCAAGTCCATGCTGATCATAATCACTTTGCGTGACCAGCGGTCAATCACGACGCCGGCAAAGGGTGCCAGAAAAATCCATGGCAAAAACATCACCAGCGTCGACATAGAAAGCGCCGTTGCTGATTTTAAAACAGCTGTGATGTACCACATGAAGGCATACTGGACAATCATTGTGGTGAGCCCAGAGACAAATTGCCCGATAAAAATTAAGTAAAAGTTGCTCCGCCAAGATAGCTTTTGCTGAAAAGAGTCTGACATGTATAATCCGTTATGCTTATGCTTGTCTTGTTGCTCATTTTAGAGACCAGCTCTCTTCATTATCCTATAAAAGCGATCCTAATTGTGACAAGAAATGTCGCAGGTTAAATCAGCCAAACAAAAACCGAAAGCCATGCGGCCTCCGGCTTATTCACGTTCGACGTTATTATAAAATAGCAATCAGGCCAACCAGCACGGCCACAATTGTGGCAACAGCCATCAAGACGGCCATTGTAATCGTCAAATAATCAAAACGGCTTTTATGCTGTTTTTTATTATTGTCGTAGGCCATGCGGCGTCGAGCCGTCTGAGAACGTTCAGCCAAAATTTCTTCGGCCGACTTGCTTGGTCTTGCATAATCAAAACTGCTTGAACTTGTTTCTTTATTAGAATTTTCCATCGTATTTCTTAACAGCCTAACAGCTTTACAGACAAAAGCCAAATCTCGGCTAATGTGATAGGTTCCACCACGAAAATGCCGCCCATATAAGCAAGATCACGGTTCCTGCGAGTGAGAATTTGCTCAATGTATCAAACCTTTGGTTCTTGATTCGGACAACTGTCGCAACTAATGCAGTGGCCAAACAGATTAGTGCCAAAATAAGTAACATCATTAGTAGCGTCCCCTTTTTTACATTCCATTACCTTAACATATCGTTACAATTAAATCATTTATAAATAAAAAACTTCTCTAATCAGTTATGTATTTTCCAATTATTTAAAATGAAGTCATAATAAAAACCAGTTCAGCAGCTACCCGCAAAACTGGTTTAATATCGGCTGTTCAGTTTTTATTCTTGTTTTTGACCAAGGCCATCAGATAACAAATGTGTTTTTTCAGCTTAAGCAAAAGGCCAAATGAACAAACTCTAATCTCTTGGAGAGTTCTTTTAAAATAGCGGCTTTGCTTTGGGATAATTGGCCGCTGTCAATAAATGCCTTTCCAGCATCCAAAAAAACGTAAATTTTAACCGACATACCGACTTTATAGACAAGATATTTTTGCACCTTAACGTCTTGTAAAGGATGTTTCTTTAAACAACCATCAATCCAGCCGCGTATTTCTGGATTCAGTAATAATTTGCCGGATATTTCGCCAAAAGCACTTTTAATCACCTTTAAAGGCATCTTAATTGTCAGCATGACGAGCAACAAGGTGATGAAAAAATCACCCGTGTAGCGTAAAAAACCTAAAGCAGAATTTGGCTGAATGAAAAACAAAATGAAAGCGGCCGCGCCGATTCCCAAAGACATCATGCCGTCGACAAAAGTCCCCTGCGTTTCAGCAAAAAGCATGGTGCTTAAATTGTGAATTTTCTGGTTCTGTTTTTTGTAAAAATAGGAAAGGCCCCAGGACAGCAGAATCATGACCATTTCGTAAGGCAAGACCGGGCCGATATCCAAGACGCTGCCCTCGCCATGCGCAAAGTAGGCATAAGTTTTGATGCCGACAGTCACAAGAGACATGGATAATAAGACCACAGTCAGCACCGATTGAAATAATGAATATAAGGGCTCTAAAACAAAGAAACCGCCGGGAAACATTTTATTGCGATGACTGCTGAGCTTGGACACTATCAAAGAAACAATCGCCGAGAAAAAAGTAATCATGGAAAAATAGGCATCAACAAATAAGGCTTCAATATGTGTCGTGCGATAGACGAGGATGCCTGCACAGGACATAAGCAAATTCACCAAGATGCCAACTAATAATGATGTTTGTTCAATCTTCTTAGCTGTCATAGCTGCTGATTAACCTTATCCATTAAATATGCTAACTGGGTCCGTTCAGCTGGTGACAAGACTGAAATTGTCTGGAGAAATACCTGGTCAAATAAGTGATAACTATTTTGGCAATAAGCTCGTAACTGCTGGCTTAAATGCAGATAAGAAACCCTTTTGTCTTGAGATGAAGGCTGTTTGCTTAAATACCCTTTTTTCAAAAAACGTTGAATAATTCTTGTGGCGGCTGGTTTTGATATCTGAGATTTTTCGGCAAAACTTGTCAAAGTCGGCTGATCGAGTTCATACAAAAAATTAATGTATTGTTCATCGCTTGCTGAGAGATCTGGTACTTGCCGACTGCGCTCGCTGCTGTTTTCATAGCGAATTAAGATTTTATCGTATAGTTCAGAAAAGGTTTGACTAATTGTTTCCATGGGACGCTCCTTTATATAGTTAGCAAAACTAATTACTTTTGTTAACTATATAAGAGCAACTATTTTTCGTCAAGAAATAAAAGGTATTTTTTAGGACAGCAGCATCTTTTGAAAAGCCTCATTTGCACTTTGATTCTCGCTTGTGTTTATGAAATCCGCATAGTCAGCATTCAGTACGCAAGTACCATGGTTGAGGCCAATCACTTGAATCGGCAGTGCGCTTAACGCATTGAACTGATGATTCGTGAAAATAACCTGCTTCTTTTGTTCTGTGACCAGTGAAGCAATTAACTGCATAATGTATTTACAATTTACCGGATCAACACCGCTGAGTGGTTCGTCAAAGAGATACAGGTCTCGTTTTAATAGACAAGTCCCACAGGTTAATAAGAGTTTGCGTTCTCCGCCAGATAATTGGCCTACCTTTGTGTCCTCGTTTTTTTTGAAGACTCTCTGTTGGATCTGCTGCATGACCATACTGGCTGTTTGACCACCCGCATGATCAATTTCCTGATACATGTTTAAGGTCTGCTGGACAGTCAGCGTGGGAAAATAAATTGGGTTTTGCAAGCTGTAGGCAATCTGATTGTGACTAGGAATGTGTGTCTTGTCCAGGTGCGGTTTTTCCCGATCATATAAACCGGCAATAATATCTAACAAAGTCGTCTTGCCAGCACCGTTGGGTCCGATCAGCATATTGAGTTTAGTGGCTGAAAAAGTGATGTTTAAATTTTTTAAAATAATTTGGTGGCCATATGAGAAAGTCAGATTTTTGATCTGTATCATGATTAGGCCCTCCTTAAAATGGGTTTCACATCAAAACGCGACAAGCTATAGGCACCAACAAGCACATAAGCAAGTGTCGCAATCGCCAGCTGCAGTAAGGCTGTTAGATTGACGTTCCCTGTTAATATATTCAGAGAAAAGGATGAGCCCTTGGATAAATAATAAACAGGATCAAAGGTCATTAACAAGTCTTCCCAGCCATTGCTAGCAGGCATTGTTCCCAAGATAAACATGGCCGTAATAAACAGTGTTTCAATGATTGAAATAGACTTGATTTTGATTTTCAAAGTTAAAAACAGGCAGCAGACTAGAGTCACAGGAATAGCAAAGACCAGCGTCGTGATCAGGCCGGCAGCAAATAGTGCAGTATTCCAAACACGCAGCGAAACCATGACGATTAAATCAAAAAGTGCTATCTCAATTAATAGGATCGTTTGCTGAACAAGAAAATTCGTGACAAAGATTTGCCATTTTGATCCAACAATAAAATAGTATTCCTTGTAAAAACCTGATTCTCGATCCGCCAGTGTCTGAAAAATGACCATATTCAGCATCGTGACGAAAATGATGTAGGCCCAAAATAAGCCAATAGCATTACTCGACAGAATTTGTCTGGCAATATTTGGAGATGGGTGCAATATCAAAGAAAAATTGTTAGACAAATAAAAAGCTGTCGGCATCAACAAATTGAAAACAAAGACAAATTTATTATCCAGTGTATCGAGAAAAATGACGTGGTAGAGTGCTTTGAATTTACGCATATTGCCTCCTTGAAAACTTTAATCAAAAGCCTATCATAGGAAAAAGTTCATTCATAGTGACAATTGTCATGACATTACAAGCAACAAAAAAACACGCATGATATACAAATGCGTGTTTTTCTTACGTGAACTTTGGAATTGTGACTAATTTGCTTCAATCGTTTCCAAGTCTTCACCTTTTGTTTCAGGAATTAAAAAGAGCATGGCTAAAGCCGCTAAAACATAAATGCCTGAAATCATGCCTAAAGCTGCCGACAGAGAACCATGCAGAGCTAGCAGGCCAATGAAGAGCGGGCTAAAGCCGCCGATAAAACGGCCCAGGTTAAAGATCAAGTTTTCCGCAGTCGAGCGTACGGCTGTCGGATAATGTTCGGACAGCAAGGCACCATAGCCGCCCATCATGCCATTCACGAAAAATCCTAAAACCGATCCTAATGCTACAAGCAATAGCGGGCTGCTGATTTGGAAATAAATCCAAACAATAATCGCCGCAGAAATCTGGAAAGTGATAAAAGCCGGTTTGCGTCCGAATTTATCGGCTGCCCAAGCAAAGACGACAATCCCGATGACCATACCGCTTAAAGTCGACAAGGTCCAAAAGATCGTCCCGCTGATCGTCGCGTGACGTTGGGTAGCCAGCATTGTCGGCATCCAGTTCATAATGCCAAAATAACCTAGATTCTGAACAGAAGTTAAAATAATCAATCCAATTGTTGTTAAAGTTATTTTTCTGTTTGCAAACAAAGGTTTTATCGAAAAACCCTTATGAGTCATACGCCTGTTTTCAATCCACATGGCAGGTTCTTCTAGATTTCGGCGAGTCCACCAAGCTAATAAGGCCGGTAGAATCCCGATCGCAAAGACACCCCGCCAGCCAAAATGGCCAGCCACATAGCTTGCTAGCAAGGTAGCTAACAATGTGCCGCCTTGGTAACCCAGGGCGACCCAAGAAGTAGCTTTCGTGCGTAATTTCGTTGGCCAGCTTTCTGAAACCAATGTCATACCGATACCAAATTCACCTCCCAGACCCAGTCCGGCCAGAAAACGCATACCGACAAAAATCTGATCAGAAGGTGCCAGCGCTGATAGGCCGGTGAAAAGCGAAAAAATTAAAATGGTCCAGGTAAAAACTTTTACGCGGCCAAAACGATCTGCCAATATGCCAAATGTAATGCCGCCAATCACGACACCGAACATCGTAATGGTTGAAATGCCGCCAGCCGCAGCGGTCGTTAAATGAAAATCGCCAATAATTAATGGCAGGACAAATGCTAACAGCATCATATCCAGGCCGTCCATGGCATAGCCAATCACCGATGACCATAAAGTCTGTCTTTGATAAGCACCGACTTTCTCAGGTTGAATCACGTTTCCACTTGCACTAGAAGTAACTGTCTTTTCCATCACTCTGCTATCCCCTTTTATTATTCTGCTTCGTCCAAACGCTTCAATTTGCCACGGACTTGATCCAGACTCTCGATATGTTTCTCCGCAAAAATAGCTTCTAATTCGTCTTCCAAACGCTGAAAAATACTTGGCCCTTCGATGGCCAATTGTGATCCGACCGAGACCAGATCAGCACCGCACAAAAGATGGTCATAAACATCGCGCCCGGTCGTCACACCGCCAGTCCCGATGATCTTAATTTCCGGCTTCAAACGCAGACGAAGTGCGCGGACATTTGCTAGGGCCGTCGCCTTAATCTGAGCACCACCCAGTCCGCCGAATCCGCCTTTTGCCATGAGAACAACACGATCAGTCTCAGGGTCAATCACCAAACCGTTTCCGACTGAGTTAACAGCATTGACATATGCTAATGGATATTGATTCAGGATTTTTGCGATACGGTCAAAGTGCGCCATATCAAAATATGGCGGCAGTTTCACACCTAAATGCCCCGTAAAAAAGCTGTAAATACGATCCAGCAGATGATCAGTCGTGTCAAAATCATAGGCAATCTGCGGCTTTCCGGGCACGTTTGGGCAGGAAAGATTTAATTCAATCAGGCCATCGTAGCCGCTAGCTTGAATCTTTTTCAAATTGGCCAGAATCTCTTCTTCGGAAAGGCCAACGACCGACAGAATCGTCGGCAGTGTCAGCTGATGATGCAGCACGTAGTCCAAATAATAATCAATCCCTAGATTGGGCAGGCCCATGGCGTTGATCGTGTTGTGATGATCGGGATATGTAAAGTAGCGTGGGTTGGGGTTCCCGGCCCGTTTTTCAGCTGTGGCCGATTTGGTCATGACAGCACCAGCACCTGGAGCATGCTGAATTTTTTCCAGCTGGTCAACGCTTTCACAAAAAATGCCACCGGCGTTTAACAGTAAATGATCAAAATGTTCGTTTGCAATTGTTGTTGAATAATTCATGTGTTTTCTCTCCTATTTCCGCCAGTGTTTTGGATCTTGATGCCACTCTTTTAAAGTCTCAATTTGCGATGCCTCAAGATCACCACGCGCAACAGCTGCCTGGGCCAGCTGCGTGTAATTGGTCAAAGCAGCGTATGTAAGCCCGGCCGCCGCAAAATTCTCCGAAAGTGCCTGCAATTCATAGGAGAAAATCGCCAGCAGGCCGACAACGCGGCCCCCAGCCGCTTGAACGGCTGTTGCCGCTCCCAACACCGATCCGCCAGTCGAGAATAAATCATCGATTAATAAGACGTTTTTGTTAGCAACATCGGCGCCTTCGACCTGTTTGCCGCGACCGTGATCTTTAGGCTTGGCGCGGACATAAATCATTGGTTTGGCCAAACAGTCAGCAACCAAAGCCGCATGCGGGATACCAGCCGTTGCCACGCCGCCGATAATATCAGCTTCGGGAAAACGCTCAGCGGCCAATTCAGCTAGACCAGCTGCGATTAAGTCGCGTACTTTTGGAAACGCGATTGTCAGCCGATTGTCTGTATAAATTGGGCTGACAATGCCGGAAGCCCAAGTGAAAGGATCTTCGGGCGCAAATTTAACAGCCTGAATAGCCAGCAAATCCTCGGCCACTTCTTTTGAATAGTTGTGCGTCATGTAAAATCCTCCATTATTTTTTTATAAACAGATACAGGGTCTGTAGCCTGGATAATCGGACGCCCGACTACCAGAGCATCAGCACCAAGCAGTTTGGCTTTAGATGGTGTGGCAATCCGGCTTTGATCGTCTGTTCTGCTATCAGGCAAACGAATTCCTGGCGTGACTTTCAAAAATCCCGGCTTAGTGGCTTGTCGGATCAGATCTGCTTCCAATGGCGATGAAATCGTGCCGGACATCCCCACCCTTTCAGCAATCCTAGCTAAATGCTGAACTGATTGTTCGACAGAGGCTGCCGTCATTTGCGTCTGCTGCATCTGTATTTCCGAGAAGGAAGTCAACTGCGTCACCGCCAGCAGTTTTAAGCCATCAGCTTTTTCTTGGACCGCAGCTGCCAGCATTTTTTCACCGCCCAAAGCATGCAAGGTCAGATATTGGACATTCATCTTGTTAATTGAGGCCATGCTGGCTGCGACCGTATTCGGGATATCGAAAAGTTTCAAATCCAGGAAAACAGGATAGCCAGCTTGTCTCAGTTCGTGAATAAAATCGGCACCAGTCGCGTAAAACAAGGCCATACCCACTTTGACAGCCGGCCGGATATCCTGATCTTCGAAAGGTTTCAAAAAAGCCAAAGCCTGGCTGCCATCCGTGAAATCCAAAGCGATAAATAATTTATCAGTCGTGCCTGTCATAGCTGCAGCTGCCTTTCTTCGATCGCGTCCACTTCAAAGGAGCGGCTTTCCAAAACCTGCAAGAAGGCTGCGACCGTATCCAGCGACGTGAACAAAGGGACGGCGTTTTCAATCGCGGCCGAGCGAATTTGACGGCCATCCGGTTCCAGCAATTCATCTGTCTCCAAAGTATTGACGACTAACTGCAATTGGCCGCTGCGCATAGCTGCCACCGGATTATCGGCTTGATCGGAAATTTTACCCAATTCTTTGACACGCAGCTGATGGCTTCTCAGATAAGCAGCCGTGCCAGCTGTTGCCCACAGCATATAGCCAAGACGACTAAAGCGTTCCGCCAAGGACAAAGCCTCTTTTTTGTCGCGGTCGGCAATCGTGAAGAGCACATTACCATGACTAGGCAGGTGGAAACCAGAGGCAACGAATGCTTTATAGAGGGCTTTTGACAACGTACGGTCAGTTCCCATCACTTCACCAGTCGACTTCATTTCCGGTCCCAGTGACGAGTCGACTTTTGGCAGTTTGGAAAATGAGAAAATCGGTGCTTTGACATGGACAAGATGACTTTTTTCTGCCAGGCCTTCATGGAAACCTAATTTTTTCAACGAAGCACCCAAAATCACACTCGTGGCTAACTATGCCAGCGGGATCTGAGTCACTTTGGAGATAAAAGGCACCGTACGTGACGCGCGCGGATTGGCTTCGATAATATAGGCTTTTTCATCATGAATCACAAATTGGACGTTCATCAATCCGACTGTTTTTAGAGACTTAGCTATTTCAATCGAGGCTTTGACGATTTGGTCTTGGACATTTTGGCTGAGATATTGTGGCGGGTAAACAGACATGGAATCACCAGAATGAACACCAGCCCGCTCAATGTGTTCCATAATCCCCGGAATTACAACGGTCTGGCCGTCACTAATCACATCGACTTCAGCTTCTTTACCAGTCAGATAGGAATCAATCAACACCGGATGGTCGTGGGAAACTTTTACGGCACGATGCATATATTTAGCCAGTTCATCGGCGTTAGCCACGATTTCCATCGCACGTCCGCCTAAGACATAAGAAGGCCTGATCAAAATCGGATAACCAACTTGTTCAGCAGCAGCCAAGGCTTCCTCAACTGAACTGGCCGTTTCCCCGACCGGCTGAGGCAACTGTAATTGTTGAATAACCTCGCCAAAATCCTCACGGTCTTCAGCACGATTAATATCGGAAACAGCTGTCCCCAAGATCCTAACGCCAGCTGCCTGCAAAGGTGCTGCTAAATTAATTGCAGTCTGGCCACCGAATTGGACAATCACACCGAGCGGCTTTTCCAGATCCACAATATTCAAAACATCTTCTAGTGTGATCGGTTCAAAATACAGCTTGTCAGAGATAGAAAAATCTGTCGAAACAGTCTCAGGATTTGAGTTGATGACAATTGCCTTGTAGCCAGCTTTTTGAATCGCTTTGACAGAATGAACCGTCGCGTAATCAAATTCCACGCCTTGTCCGATACGAATCGGCCCGGAACCCAAGACAAGTACGCTTTTAGGCCCGATAGATTTGGATTCGTTTTCGCGTTCATAGGTCGAATAATAATAAGGCGTTTTAGAAACGAACTCGCCGGCTGCGGTATCGACCATTTTATAAGTAGGCAATAGGTGCTGCTGTTCTCGAAAAGCACGGATTTTTTGTTCGTCGCTGTGCCAGTAACGCGCGATGGCGGCGTCCGGAAAACCGTTTTCCTTAGCCATTTTCAAATAATCCTGATCGAAAGGATGCTGTTTTAAAGCTTCTTCGATCTCGACTAGATGCGCAATTTTGTCCAAGAAGAAATAATCAATACCGCTTTTATCATGAATGGCCTCAACGCTGACACCGCGGCGCAATAAGTCGGCAATCATAAATAGGCGATCATCGCGTGCCGGCCAGAGAGCATCCAGTAGTTTTTCCGTTGGCCATTCCAGAAAACGCACGTCGTCTAAAGCTAAGGCACCAATTTCCAAAGAACGAACAGCCTTCATCAAAGCCATTTCGATATTGCGGCCGATAGCCATGACTTCACCAGTGGCTTTCATCTGTGTGCCCAAACGACGATCAGCTGTCGTGAATTTGTCAAAAGGCCAGCGCGGAATTTTCACCACGACATAATCCAAGGCCGGTTCAAAAGCTGCTTTACTGCTGCCGGTGACAGGATTGATAATTTCATCTAAGGTCAAGCCGACCGCAATTTTAGCAGCCATTTTTGCAATTGGATAACCTGTGGCTTTAGAAGCTAGAGCTGATGACCTAGAAACACGTGGATTCACTTCAATCACATCGTAGGCAAAACTATTCGGGTTCAAAGCTAGTTGGACGTTGGCACCACCCTGAATCTTCAAGGCTCTAATAATTTTCAATGACGCATCACGCAGCATTTGATATTCTTTGTCCGACAAAGTCTGCACTGGTGCTAGGACAATCGAGTCACCTGTATGAATGCCGACGGGATCCAGGTTTTCCATGGAAGCCACAGCCAAGGCATTATCATTAGCATCGCGCATCACTTCGAATTCGATTTCTTTATAGCCTGCGATCGATTCTTCAACGAGGATCTGTGTCACTGGCGATAATTCCAGCCCATTTTCAGCAATCTGGCGAAGTTCCATTTCATTATTAGCAATGCCGCCGCCAGTACCACCCAAGGTATAAGCCGGGCGGACAATGACCGGATAACCCTGGTGTTCAGCAAAATTCAAAGCTTCAGTCAATGTCGTCGCTGTCTGTGATTTTGGAATCGGCTCATGCAGTTCTTCCATGAGTTCCTTGAACTTTTCTCGGTCTTCAGCCTGCTCAATCGCTGACAATTTCGTGCCCAGCAATTCGATATGCAATTCGTCTAAGATACCATCTTCGGATAAATCTTTAGCCAGATTCAAGCCAGTCTGACCGCCAAGTGTCGCTAAAATAGCATCCGGTCGTTCTTTTCTCAAGACGTTTTCAACAAATTCCAGCGTCAGCGGTTCGATATAAACCTTATCGGCTGTCTCAGCATCAGTCATAATCGTGGCCGGATTTGAATTAACCAGTACCACGGAATAACCTTCTTCACGCAAAGACAGACTGGCTTGCGTGCCCGAATAATCAAATTCAGCCGCTTGGCCAATCACAATCGGTCCGGAACCGATGACCAGTATTTTATGAATATCAGACCGTTTGGGCATTTTTCCTCCTTTTGTCAGCCACGATCAGCCGCAAGAAATCATCAAAAATCGTATCCGCATCATGCGGGCCAGGCGCAGCGTCTGGATGGAATTGGACTGAGAAAGCCGGATAAACAGTCGACTTCAGCCCTTCCACAGTCCCATCATTGACTTCACGGTAAGTCACGATCAAGTCAGTTCCAGCCAGCGAGGCCTCATCAACTGCATAACCATGATTCTGTGAAGTGAAGGCCAGTCTCGGGCTGTCGATTGATCGCACAGCATGGTTAAAACCGCGATGGCCGAATTTCATTTTGAAAGTTTTTGCGCCGTTAGCCATGGCAAACAATTGGTGTCCTAGGCAGATACCGAAAAGTGGTTTCACTTTTTGCAAGGCCTGAATGGTTGGAATGGCGTAACTGACTGATTGCGGATCGCCAGGGCCGTTTGACAGCATGATGCCGTCAGGATCCACTTCTAGTACTGTCTTGGCATCAACATCGGCCGGGAAAACAACCACATTGCACTGCCGCGCTGCTAGAGAACGCAGAATGGAATTTTTCAAACCGAAATCAATCAGTGCAATCGTGACCCCAACATTCGGATTTTGGTAACCGCTGCGAACAGTCACCTGTTGAACCTGATCTGTCGGCAGTGCTTGCCCACGCAGCCAAGCGACTGTGTCCGGCGCTACTTGGTCAACTAAAGCCGCTTTCATCACGCCTTGATCACGCAATTCTCTCGTAAGAGCCCGCGTATCGACACCCGTAATCCCGGGCAGATTCATCTTTTCAGCCCATTCGGTTAGCGAAATCTGCATACGCCAATTGCTGGGACGGCGAGCAATTTCATGCACAACAATTGCTGCAGCAGCCGGGCGCAGGCTTTCTGAATCATCACGGTTAACGCCATAATTACCGATCAAAGGATAAGTAAAGACGATCATCTGATTGGCATAAGACAAATCCGTAATCGTTTCCTGATAGCCGGTCATGCCCGTATTGAAAACCAATTCGCCGACTGAAGTGCCAGTCGTACCAAAGGCTTCGCCCTCATAAATTGATCCGTTTTCCAAAACTAAATAGCGTTTTGTCATGCTTGGCTCCTTTCCGCTGCATACACTTGCCGCCCATTGACCCAAGTTGCTTGTGTCTGTCCATAAATTTCCCAGCCGATAAAGGGACTGTTACTAGCTTTTGAGGCAAATTCGTCTTTAGAAATGACATGGGGATGATCAATATCAAACAAAGCCAGATCTGCTTTTTGCCCCGCTGCCACTTTCACAGCCGCATCAGACAAAGAAAAAGCTGCTGCGGGTGCCTGATTCATGACTTGCAGCAAACGCCGTAGAGACATGACACCGCTTTTGACAAAATGTGTGTATAAAAGCTGAAAACTCGTCTCAATTCCAGTCACGCCATTCGGTGCCTTTAACATCCCCTGTGCTTTTTCGGCAGCCGTATGTGGTGCGTGGTCTGTTGCGACCATGTCGATTGTGCCGTCTAATAGGCCAGCAATCAAAGCAGCCCTATCATGCGGCGAACGCAGCGGTGGATTCATTTTCATCATGGCATCGTCTTTTGTGATCATGCCGTCGTCTAAAAGCAGATGATGTGGGGAAACTTCGGCCGTCACATGAACGCCTTCTTTTTTTGCAATCCGAATCAATGCGACACTCTCAGCTGTCGAGACATGCGCCACGTGATAACGCACGCCAGTCGCCTGAGCAATCACAAGATCACGCGCTAGCTGTGAGCTTTCGCTTAACTTATTAGCGCCCGGCAATCCTAAAGCATCGGCTGCTGGACCAGCGTTCATGACACCGCCGTGAATCAGAGAATCGTCTTCGACATGCGCCACAAGCACTTTACCCAACCGAGCCGCAGCTTTCATCGCTTCATACATTGTATCGGCCGTCTGCACTCCCTTGCCATCATTCGTAAAGGCAACGGCGCCGGCTTGGGCCAAAGCGTCTAAATCGTCAACATGATCTGAATCCAGTCCAGCGGAGATGGCCGCATACTGATGGATTTTCACAATCCCGTCACGCTGGTTTAAAGCCAGCATTTGGCGCAAAACATCAGGATTATCAACAACCGGATTGACATTCGGCATGGCTAGAACCGTTGTAAAACCGCCTCTCGCGGCTGCTTTCGAGCCGCTGACCACGGTCTCTTTTTCTGCAAAACCAGGCTCCCTAAAATGCACATGCACATCAATCAGTCCCGGCAGCAACAAAGCATTTTCAGCGTCTATCACTTGATCAGCGGAAACGGTAATCGTATCTGCGACCTGTTTGATATAAGTATTTTTGATCAGCACATCCTGTTTGATCAGCCGGTTTTCGCCAGCCAGAACGCGCGCATTTTTAATTAAAATCGTCGGCATATTAGACGAGCTCCCTTGTCGTTAATGGGCTATTCAAGTAATTGAGGATGGCCATGCGGGCGAAAACACCGTTTGCCATCTGCTGGAAAATGCGTGACTTGGGTGCCTCGACCAAATCGCTATCGATTTCCACGCCGCGATTGACTGGTGCCGGATGCATAATAATCGCATCGTTTTTCAAACAGTCATAACGTGCCTGTGTGAGGCCGAACTGCACATGATAAGCTGCCGGCGTAAAAGTCGAATTCTCATCAGCGGACAGACGCTCGTGCTGGACACGCAACAGCATCACAACATCCTGTTGTCCAAGCCCATCGTCCAAATCGACGTACTGTCCGTATTGTGTTAATGACACATCACACCAATCACGCGGGCCGGAAAAGGTGACCTCAGCACCGAGCCGCTTTAAAATTTCGGCATTGGAGCGAGCGACACGAGAGTGATAAATATCACCGATAATTCGAATCTTCAAGCCGGCGAAACGTCCGAAATATTCGCTGATCGTCATTAAATCAAGCAGACTCTGCGATGGGTGCTGACCGTTGCCATCACCAGCATTCACAAGCTTAGGCAGTGTTTTACCAGCCGATTCGTAAAAAGGTTCATACCAGCCGCGCAGACTATGCCTGATCACGACAATGCCGACGCCAATCGCTTTTAAAGTCTTTAAAGTATCTGAAAGGCTTTCGCCTTTTGCTGCCGAAGAACGGCTAGGGTCAATCACAATTCGTGGAAAACCTAATTTGATTTCTGCCATTTGAAAACTGCTGGCGGTGCGGGTCGAGTTTTCAAAAAAAATATTAGCCACGACTTGTTTTTCGGCGGCGGGAATTAAGTCGCCGTGCTTGAATAATAAAGCCTGATGGATCATCGATAAGAGATCCTGATTGGATAAATCATTGATGTTTACAAAAAGATTAGCCATGTTCTCCTCCGAATTTTGGCAAAAAAAATACCTCAATTAGAAATAATTGAGGTATTGATCACTGAATAATGATTAAAAATTAAATTATCAACAGAAACATGAAAAGCAAAAGCGAGCCTGCAAACACTGATCTTTGCATAGAATTGTGCGTGAACACTGTTCATCTGCTCCTGCTCCTTCGCCTGTGACTTTTAAAAATTCACATTGCCAAATATCATAGCAGGATAAAAATACTTTGTCTAGCTTTTTCCGGTAGAAAAAATATTACATTATATCCAAAAGGACGATCACAACACCGATCAAAGTGATCGCAGCCATTAGGACGGCCATCGTAATCGTCAGATAATCAAAACGGCTCTTTTTACCATTTTTCGCGTTTTCGTCATCAATCCGCTGACGCGCAATTCGTGAACGGGCCTCGATGACTTCCTCTGGACTGGGCTTGCGCTGCTCTTTACGGATTTGTTTTCTAATTTCTTGCTGTCGGGATCTTTTCATCAAGTCTATTTTAGAGGAAAAACTCGCTCCTGCAGCATCTTTAAACGCTCACTAATCGAAAAACACAATTAAAACAGTCCAACAGCGATTAAACTTCCCGTTCTTGCCCATTGACACTCAAAGCAATGGGCTCGCCGAGCATTCTGTCAATTTGGGTGCCATGTGCATCGACCGAAATTTTTAACAGTCGACCTCTAAAGTTGATCCTAAAACTATATGAATGCCATAATTTAGGCAAAAATGGTTTGAATGATAATCGGCCTTGGTCGCTCACACGCATACCAGCAAAACCTTGCACGATGGCAAGCCAAGAACCTGACATGGAGGTAATGTGCAGGCCGTCAACGGTGTCGTTATTGTAATTATCCAAGTCCAATCTAGAAGTCCGTTGATACATCTCGACAGCCTTGTCTTCAAGGCCGATATCTGCCGCCATGATGGCATGAATGGATGGGCTCAAGGAAGATTCGTGAACAGTTAAGGGTTCATAAAAATTAAAATTGTCACGCTTTTCTTTATCTGAAAACTTATCAAGAAAATAGTAAATGCCTTGTAAGACATCGGCTTGTTTAATATACGGAGAGCGCAATATTTTGTCCCAGCTCCAGTGCTGATTAAGCGGCAGCACATCCTTTGGCAGCTTAGCAACAGGTATTAAATTCTTGTCTAAATAGGTATCGTTTTGAACAAAAATATGTTTATCCCCAACATCAGCCTCAGGGAGATAAAAATGATCGACAATATCTTGCCAGTGTTCTTTTTCCTGAGAACTAACGTGATTTTTTTCTTGATATTTGCTGGAAATTTGAGGCAGCATCTGTAGCGCATATTTTAAAGTCCACCTAGCAATGAAGTTGGTGTACCAATTGTTGTTAACATTGTTTTCGTATTCATTGGGACCGGTAACGCCATGAATCATATAAACTTTCTTTCTCGGAGAATAAAAAACACGGTCTGCCCAAAAACGCGCAATCGCTATGAGCACCTCGGACCCCTCGTTCTCCACCCATGACGTATCACTGGTATAGCGTGTGTAGTTGTACAAAGCAAAGGCAATCGTGCCGTTCCTATGTATTTCTTCAAAAGTAATTTCCCATTCGTTGTGAGATTCAATCCCGTCAAAAGTAACCATCGGGAACAAGGCGCCTTTCAGCCCCTGTTCTTTAGCATTATGATAGGCACCGGCTAATTGGTCATAACGATAACGCAGCAAATTTCTCACAACTTTCGGGTCAGCAATCGCAAGATACATTGGCACTATAAAGGCTTCCGTGTCCCAATAAGTCGCTCCGCCATATTTTTCACCGGTAAAACCTTTGGGCCCGACATTCAGGCGTGAATCATTACCGTAGTAAGTCGAAAATAATTGGAAGATGTTAAAACGAATGGCCTGCTGCGCCTCATCATCCCCTGATATTTCCACATCAGCCTTTTCCCAGCGATCTTTCCACACCTTGGCATGTGCTGCTAGCAGCTCTTCAAAAGATTGTCCGGCAAGTTGTGTAGCAAAGATGGCCTGATTAGCCTGCAGCATGGCATCTTCATTCTCATAATCCCGCGAGGTTGTCACGACAATCCGTTTTTCAAATGTTTTGGTTTGGCCTGATACAATCGCTTCAGAATCATTTTCAACTTGCTTAGCATCAGCATGATGACCAGTGGCCGCAAAGTCCCCAGAGACCAACTGGGCAGCCAGCACTGTAAATTGAGGCACGCCAAAATTATTAGGGACTGTTTGAGCGGAAACAAAGGAGTAATTATTTTGTGATGCAGTTTTTAAAGGCTGCCAAAATTTTTCATCGTAATTTGAATCTTCATTGGACACATCGGCATCTATATAAGATCTGATCACGACTTTATGGTCCTGATGATCAATCGCGGTAAAGTGCCAGCGCAGGGCGGCTAATTCTTTTATAGAAACCGAGACAAAACGCTCAACGTCAAATTTAATACCTAATGCACAAAACGAGCGAGTCAATATGCCTTGTTTCATATCCAGTGAAATTTCAAAATTTTCAAAAGGTATTTTAGCTAAATCTACTTCACGATCATCAACAAAAATACGCAGTTTTATGAAATTCAAGGCATTAATTGCTTTGCCAAAGTAAAGCGGATAGCCATTCTTCCACCAACCGACACGTGTTTTGTCGGGAAACCAGACACCGCCGATATAAATACCTTGCAGGTGATCAGCTGAGTAGTTTTCTTCAAACATCCCCCGCATACCCATGTATTCGTTACCCAAGCTGGTGATAGACTCCTGCAAACGCTTGTCAGTCTTGTCTAAGATATGGCTGGTAATTTTCCAGGGATCTATTTCAAAAATTCTCTTCATAATTAACATTCCTTAAACTTTTGGTTTCTTTGCTTGAATCACAACATGCCCAGCCGCCACATTCGTGCCTTTGCCATTATGATTAAAAGGCAGGCCGACAGCCTGAATACCTAATTCTTCAGGCAGCACATCAAAAAAATAAAAATGGTCCCCGGCAATCGCTGCATACTCAGAGTTATTAAAACTGACGACTGGCACTGGTAATGAGAACTTGGCATCATATTGCTGTTTAGCAATGAAAGCTAAGCGGTCATCAGTTGCAAAAATACTGTCAATTGCCGGATTACGTTCCAAAATATCTACGAGCTGTTGTTTTGATACTTGTGGGTCATAACTGGTTTCCAAATAACAGAATTTTTTACCTGACTTGGCCATCTTTGCTTTAAAGCCAGCCAATCGGTTGATCTCGAATTTCCAATGATCATGGCTAGTCACTGCCAAAGGATAGCGAGCATGCAAATCATCAAGCAATATTTCGCCAGCTTGGTAGCCAGCTAAACGATTATCATTGTCCACATAGAGGGCATCGGTCCATTCTTCCGGCTCGCCAGTGATCACATAACGAATTTTTTTTTCTTCTTAAATACGCAGAAACTGGATCGTTTTTCATCGTGTACAGCAGCACAAATAATTTTGTCTTGGTTCCTTCAACTAGAAGTTTGACGTTGTCCAGAACTTGATTCCAATTATCCCCACTAGCTAGCGATGACGTATAGTTGAATTTTGCAATAGCCTGCTGGATGCCAAACAGCATGTGCAGACCAAAATCATTACCGGCAATGACGCCAGTGTTGGGGCCAAACACCACCCCTACCGTATTGCTTGATCCATTGCTTAAAGTACGCGCTGAAAGATTAGGAGAATAACCAAGTTTGGCGGCCATTTTTAATACATGGGCGCGTGTATTTTTATTAATATACGTACCAGAAACTGGGTTTGGATTCAGTGCCCTTGATGCAGTTGCGGTGCTCACTCCGGCAGCCAATGCAATATCTTTTAATGTCACCATAGCTTTATCATCCTTTAACTGATCCAGCCGTTACCCCTTCAACAAAGAAACGCTGCAACCAAATGAACAACAACGTAATTGGGATAGCGATTAATACTGATCCAGCCGCAAAGCTCATGAAGAGCGAGTTAGCATTTTCTCGGGCACTGACCATATTAAACAAGCCAACAGCAACAGTCCATTTGCTCTGATTATTGCCCAGGACAACTTGTGCAAATATAAAGTCCATCCAAGGCCCTGTGAAAGCAAGCAGAGCGGTATAAACAATAATCGGTTTCGCTAAGGGAAGTGTGATTCTCCTAAAAATATCCCAACGCGAAGCACCATCGATTTGTGCACGCTCATCAAGGCTCTGCGGAATTGTATCGAAGAACCCTTTTTGAACATAAAAGCCAAGTGCGGCGCCATAAGAATACATAATAATCAAAGACCAAAGGCTGTTTGTTAGGTCCAAAGCTTTCAAAATATAGTAGATCGAAATCATACTTAGAAAACCGGGAAACATACCAATGATCAAGGCAAACCGCAGATAAAAACCCTTTAAACGGAATTTCAATCGACTCAAGGCATAGGCAACACCGATTGTGATAAAAGTGGAGATAGCACCAGAGATGACTGAAACAAAAAGCGTATTCGTAAACCACTGGCCATAGTTCCAGCCTTGATTGTTCGTAAACAAATAAATGTAATTATTCAAAGTCCATTTATGCGGGATGAAATAAGAGACAAACTGCCCGCCTTCAGAACGAAAACTTTGTAAAATCACGTACAGGATCGGTATGATCCAAATGAATGCTAAAATTGTCAAAACAATTTGGCTGATTAAAGCCGTTCTTTTTTTTTCTCTTTGCATTATCCATTCACCCCCTGCAATTTATTCACTTTTTTATACATAAAGAGACTGAAGGCCGCCGAGAAGACAAAGATAATAATGCCGACCACAGAAGCGATGTTATAGTCTTGAGTACCTAAAGTCAGATTGTATAGCCAAGTTACTAACAGATCAGTATCGCCAGCATTATAGAAATTGGAATCAGCTGGTCCGCCACCGGTTAAGAGGAAAATGACATTGAAATTATTAATGTTGCCGATGAATTGCTGAATCAAAGCTGGCGCCATAACGAATAAAATCTGGGGGAAAGTGATATTCGTAAACACTTGAAATTTTGATGCGCCATCCATTTTAGCTGCCTCTACCTGCTCTTGAGACAGATTTTGTAAAATGCCTGTTGTAACTAGCATCGTAACTGGCATCCCAACCCACAGATTCACAATCAGTACAGTTGCCTTAGCTGTTAACCCATCTGTCAAAAACGGAATCGGCTTTGTAATCAGGCCGATATTCTCTAAAATAGAATTAATCAAACCCGCATTATTCAGCATGTTTGCCCAGATGAGAAAAGAAATGAATTGAGGGATTGCCATAGTCAAGATGAAAATGGTGCGGTAGATTTTTTGTCCCTTAACACCTTTCGTATTAATGAGCATGGCAAGAAAAATACCTAAAATAAAGCTTGAAACCGTTGCCAGCACTGCCCAGATTATTGTCCAAAGAAAAACTGGAAAAAATGTGCCGGCCATAGCACCGGTAAAAATGTTTCCAAAATTGGCCAGGCCAATCCAGTGAAACAGGTGCCCCGGTGGTAAGTGAGCATGATCGTAACTGGTAAAGGCAACTGAAACCATATAGAGGATCGGCAACACTGTAAAGAATAAAATACCGATCATAGGTATAGCCATGAAAAGCAGATGCAGCCTGTCATCCAGCAACTCAGCAATATCTTCTTTAAAGGTCATAATTTTCCGAGAAGATTTTTTGAATTCCCAAATTTTCCGATCCGATTTTAAATTAACTCGGTAGACGTAAAGGAATAAAGCAATAATCAAAAGCGAAGCCAAACCATATAACAGGATTAGCATGGAGTTATCCCCATTAACAGAAACATAGATACCTAATTTAGCGTCATACCTTTCTCCAGCTTGTTTGGTTCCCAGACTTCCTAATTGACTCAACGCATTGATGCCATCGACGAACAGCCAGGTAAAGAAACCGATTTCAGAAAATAGAAAGAAGAGTCCTTTAATAATCTGTTTGTTCGCGAGATTATTGAATCCCATAAGAAAATATGATATTTTTGTCGAACTATCACCAGATTTAAAAAGCGCCGAAAGAGAAATATGGGAGGTTTTTGGATCGGCAATCATCTTTTTTTTCTTATTCTTAGCCAAAATATTTTGCTCACTTTCTAAAAAGTAGCCGTAGGCGCGGCTACTTAATTGCAATTAAATTACTTACTGTTAGACTTGGCAATCTGCTTATCAAACGCTTGGAGTTTGGAAAGCATTTGACTTTGAGAGATCTTGCCTTTCCAAGTGTCGTTAAAAATAGCATCCATCGGTGTCCAGAAATTATTAATTTCAGGAATCTTAGGCATTGGTGTTGCCCCTTTGGACATCTGCGTTACAGCTTTGGACAGTGCATCCTTTTTGACAGCTGCCGAATTCTGAACCGCTTTAGCAGATGGCACATAACCGATACTATTGAAGATCTTTTTTTGAACAGCATTAGATGTCAAATATGATGCCAGCTTAGCGGCTTGTGCCGGATGCTTGGTTGACTTATTGACAATAAACAATTTGACTCCCAGGAAGGCCTGCAGCTGTTTATTCTTCCCACCAATAGAAATAGTTGGATACTTAGCAACAGCGTAATTATTTTTCAAAGCTTTTTGGGCATCTATTTTTGACCAAGGACCGGACAAGAAAGCATCTACTTTGCCAGAAGACAAGTCCTGCAAAGCGCCAGCATTGTCTTGAACGACACCTGGGTTATTTTTTTGTGCCTGAATCCATTTCAGAACCTGCGTGCCCTTGGTATTACCAAAGTTTGTGCCTTTTGCATTTTCACCGTTTTTACCGAACAACACATCACCATTAGTGAAGAACAAAGGTGTCCAAACGTAATTAGCGCCCGCTTCACCAAAGTTAACTGCTAATTTTCCTTTCTTGGTAATGCCAGACCAAGTTTTGACATCGGAAGCAGATAACTTGCTCTTGTTATAATAAAGAACTTGTGTCTCGACGCCATAAGGATATCCGAACATCTTACCCTTATAGGTTGCACCTTTAACAGCACCAGGGACATCTATTCTTTTAACTTGTTTTGAATATGTTGGAGATACCCGCAATACTAAGCCTTGTGAAACCAGAGCCCCTAATTGATCATGCGGCAGCATAGCAACATCACCAGCTGTCGTAGAATCTTTTTGCAGATATTTAGTTGTATCGACCGATCCGACTTTTTGAAACTTGACCGAGATATTTGGATTGTTTTTTTCAAATTGCTTGACGACCGATTTATATGCATTGTTATCGGCCCAAAGTTTAATAGTTACTTTTTTGCTGGCAGCGTTTGCTGGAATTGAAGCAAATCCCGCGAAAATACCAGAAGCCAGAACCACGGCTGATGAAGCTGCAGCAATTTGATGTACTCTCTTATTCATAATTTTTCTCCAAAAAAGCTAATAGGCATCTCAAATGCCTAGATAAATCATAACTGTAAGTGCTTTCAGTTGCAAGCGCTTTGCAAGTTTTGTAAAGCAAAAAGACTTGAAATCATCAAATGCTGACTTTTTTAGCACAGTTGCAGATCGAAATACTTGTATAAGTAAGTGCTTTCATATAAACTATCAAATGAGGAGTATTGGAAGATGCCGGAAATTAAACTCGAACACATATCAAAAATCTATCCAGGCCAAAGTACCGCGACGATCAGTGATTACAACCTAGAAATCCATGATAAGGAATTTATTGTTTTCGTCGGCCCATCAGGATCCGGAAAATCCACAGTACTGCGAATGATTGCCGGGCTTAATTCAATCTCGCGCGGAAATCTTTATTTTGATGGCCAAAGGATGAATGATATTCCGCCAAAAGATCGAGGAATCGCGATGGTTTTTCAGGACTATGCGCTTTATCCGCATTTAACTGTTTACGAAAACATTGCTTTCCCTTTGCGAATCGCCAAAATTCATTCAGTGGAATTAGATCAGCGCGTGAAACAAACGGCGAATATCTTAGGATTGGATGATTTCCTGGATCGAAAACCAGCTGATCTATCAGGCGGCCAAAGACAACGTGTCGCGATTGCTGGCGCGATTGTACGCGGATCCAAAATTCTATTGATGGACGAACCGCTCTCAAATCTAGACGCTAAATTGCGAGTGCAGGCCCGCTCAAACATTTCCGACTTGCACAAAAAGATCGGTTCAACAACGATCTATGTGACTCACGATCAGACAGAGGCAATGACTTTAGCAGATCGGATCGTCTTAATTGATCACGGCAATATCCAACAGGTGGCTAGTCCTGAAGACATGTACAACTATCCTGCCAATTTATTTGTGGCGACATTTATCGGTAGCCCAGAAATGAATGTCTTTAAAGTAATTTATGATAACGGAACCGTCGATAATGAGCAAGGGATTAAATTCAAATTACCAAAGGGTATTTCTAAGCAGCTGGATGCAGCTGGTTATGACAAAAAGGATATTTTTTTCGGAATCCGGCCAGAAGATATACACGCTGAAGATATTGCCTTACAGGCATATAAGGAAGCTGTTTTTACAGCTCAAATCGAACTTTCGGAATTATTAGGCGAAACAGCTTTGCTGCATGTCAATAGCCAGAAAAGTAAAAATATTGTTGTAAAAGTGAACCAACGCGATAACGCCAAAGTTGGACAGACTATCACTTTAGCTATGGATCTTAATAAGGCACATTTTTTTGATGGGCAGGGAAATCACAAGAGGATTATTTAATGAACACAGCAGCTGTTTACCACAGGACAGATTCAGAATACGCTTTTTTATATGGTGATCGAGACCATCTGAGATTACGATTACGCACCGCAGCTGGTGATGTTAAAAAAGTGTCGCTCCTATATGGCAATTTTGTTGAAGGCTCATACACACACTGGTACGATGGCGATGGCAGTGCCATGCAGAAGTACCTGTCGTCTGATTATTTTGATTATTGGACAGCCACCATTGAAGAGCCAATCGGGCATTTACCGGCATACGGTTTTCTAGTGGAAGATTTTTCAGACAATCAATATTTATATGGTGATCGCGGGTTGGTTATTGACAGTCCTAGTGCCCGCTCAGATGTTGCCACGAATTATTTTCGCCTGCCTTATATGCATGAAATCGACCGAGTCATGAGTCCCGAATGGGTCAAAAAAACGATTTGGTACCAAATATTTCCAGATCGTTTTTCTGATGGCAATCATGATAATGACTCCAAGGTGACAAAGGACTGGAGTGACAATCAACCCAGCAGCCAAGATTTCTATGGTGGCGATTTGCAAGGAATCATCAATCACCTGGACGATTTAGCTGATTTGGGTATCAATGGCATTTATTTGACACCCATCTTTAAATCTCCCAGCAATCATAAATATAATACCAGCGATTACCTGGAAATAGACCCGACTTTTGGCGACAAGAACGTTTTCAAAAAATTAGTAGATGCTGTTCACGCCCATGGTATGAAAATTATGCTGGATGCCGTTTTTAATCACGGCGGGGATGAAAGTGCACAGTGGCAAGATGTTTTGCGAAACGGTCAAAAGTCGATTTTTGCTGATTGGTTTGTGATTCATGATTTTCCTATCCATTTCCACGAGACGGAGCTTGCTTATCGGCCCGATAAAAATTATGAAAGTTTTGCATTTACCAAGGATATGCCTAAATGGAATACGGCTAATCCCGAAGTTCAGGATTACCTGATCGGTGCAGCCGCATATTGGACCAAAGAATTTCAAATTGATGCCTGGCGTTTAGACGTGGCAAACGAAGTTGACCATCATTTTTGGCGTCAATTCCGTAGCAAAATCAAATCCATTAATCCTGAAGTGTTCATCGTAGGTGAAATTTGGCATAGCGCTGGTCCCTGGCTGAACGGTGATCAAATGGATTCAGTCATGAATTATGGTCTAACATCTGATGTTAACCATTATTTTGTAGATCAAGATATTACCGCCAGCCAATTAGTTTCTCAATATAATGACCGCTTGATGAACTATCGCGACCAAACGAACGAGGCGATGTTTAACCTGTTGGATTCGCATGACACGATGCGTATCAAGACACGTGCTAAGGGCAACATGAATCTGGTCAAATCTGCCTTTGCCTTTCTTTTCTTGCAACCCGGCACACCGGATATTTATTACGGCAGTGAGTATGGCATGGCCGGCAAAGAAGATCCCGATTGTCGTCGGCCAATGGTCTGGGACAAACAGCAGCAAGATCTGAATATGTACGATTTTATGAAACGGCTGATTGCGCTGCGCCATGATAACTGGCAAATTTTGTCTGAGGGGAAAATCTTTTGGGACAAAGTTCCGGTCGAGAATCGTTTACTGGCTTTTGGGCGTTTATTAGGGAAGAAAAAAATCGGCAGTTTCTTCAATGGCAACCAAAAAACTTGGTCCCTAGCAAATCATAATATTGCCATCTCTGAATCAGATATTTTGATCGGCAATCGTTACCATATTAGGTCGGACAAACAGCTCGAAATCTTCCCGGAGGGATTTATAATCATGAAAGCAGATAATCAGTAAATGACAAGCGACCAATCACGTACTTGGTGGCAAAACGCAATTGGGTACCAAATCTATCCAATGAGTTTCCAAGATTCAAATAATGATGGTGTCGGCGACTTGCGCGGCATTATCGATCGGATTGATTACATCAAAAAACTTGGTGTTGATTTGGTATGGTTAAATCCAATATACAAGTCTCCCAAAGTTGACAATGGGTACGATATTTCTGACTTCACATCCATCGACCCTATATTTGGCAGCCTATCAGACTTCAAAGAATTGTTAGCCAAACTCCATAAGAACAATATTCATTTAATCATGGATCTGGTCATCAACCATACCTCCGACCAGCATCGATGGTTTCAAGAGGCTTTAAAATCCAGGGACAATCCTTATCATGATTATTATCTTTGGCAGGATGGTTTAGCCGATCAAGTACCTAACGATTGGCACAATTGGGACGGCCAGTCGGAATGGACTTTTGTGCCGGCATTAAAACAATGGTATTTTCACATTTTTAATCCTAAAATGCCGGATTTGAATTGGCAGAATTCAAAACTGAGAAATGAGGTTATATCTGCCATTAAATGGTGGCTGGATCTAGGCATCGACGGTTTTCGTTTGGACGCCATTTCGCACCTCAAAAAAATGCCTTTCGGCCAATCCATGTCCAGCATAAGCAAAGAAAATGGCGGTGATCCTTGGCGCGTGCATACGAATGTGACCGGCTTACAAGAATACCTGCAATTATTGAAAAATCTTTTTCAACAATACCCCATTTTTACAGTTGGTGAAGCTAATGGCGTGAGTGCTTCTCAAGCACAACTATGGACTGGCAGTGACGGCTATTTTAATTCCATTTTTCAGCTTGAACAAAATGCCCATGATGGCATCGATTCAAAAGGCCGCAGTAAAGGAAATTTTCAAGTTTTTAAGAAAACAGTTTTTCATTGGCAAAACGCATTGCGCCTATACGGTTGGGGAAGCCCCTATCTTTCCAATCACGATACACCGCGTGCTTTACAGAATTGGGGAGATGATAAAAGTGCGAAATCCGGCAAGGCCTTAGCGACAATTTTATTGTCACTGCAGGGCACACCTTTTATCTACTTTGGTGATGAAATCGGAATTCCGAGTTTCCAGTTCAAGAATATACAGGAAATCAATGACCCAGAGGCTCAGATGCGTTTTAAATCGGAGCTGGCGGCCGGAAAAGATCAGCAAACAATCTTTGCTGATCTGCGATTATGGAATCGCGATCAAAGCCGTACGCCTTTCCAATGGGACGACACTAAAAATGCCGGTTTCACGACTGCCAGGCCTTGGATAGAGATCAATCCTAGCTTTACAAAAATTAACGCAGCTACCCAGGATCAACAGAAAAATTCACTCTTAAATTATTATCGCCGCATGGTTCGCTTGCGACATGATCAGAGTGCTTTGCACACAGGGGAGTTTACAGCAGTCGAAGCTGAAGACCCGCAAGTCATGGCGTTCGTACGAAAATCAGAAAAACAAATGGCTTTCATTTTCGCTAATTTAACTGATACGCCAGCACTTTTTGAGCTTCCTGAATCTCTACTCTGCGGTTCTTGGCGATTACTAATCAGCAATTTTCCAAATGCTCGCCTCAGCCAGCAGATCAGCCTTCAGCCTTATGATTCCGCCATTTTTATAAAGGATCTCAAATGACAACAGAAGTATCCCTATTCTCAGAAATTCAATCAGAAGCATTCGATAACAAATTTAAATACAAAGGCAGTGATTTGGGTGCACATTACACAGCTACCGGCACTAGCTTTAAATTATGGGCTCCAACTGCCCTTAAAGTAGATTTAATCGTCTACGGGAATGCTAAACAGCCAATGCTCGATGGCACTGTTTATCATATGCAACGCGGATCAGACAAACAACGAGGCATTTTTATACTTTATCTGGCAGGCGACCACGACAAGATGATCTATAATTTCCGTCTATCTTTTAAAAATGGCCGCATCACAGAAAGCCGAGACCCCTATGCATTTGCAGTGACAGTAAATGGCGATCGTTCTGTGGTTATTGATCAATCCAAAAGTTATCCGGCTGATTTTCATTCCAGCCGTTTTAAACGAGTTGATCAAGCCGTTGATGCTCTGATTTATGAACTTCATATTCGTGATTTTACGACCAGCCCTAGTTCCGGGATTGATCAGCAGTTTCGAGGAAAATATTTAGGGGCTGTTCAGACTGGCAGTACAAATCCCGCCTCTTCTAAGGCAACCGGGATCGATTATTTGAAACAGATTGGTATTAACTATGTACAGATACAACCCTTTTTTGATTTCGCAACTGTTGACGAAAATAATCCATCGTCAAAATATAATTGGGGTTATGATCCAAAAAACTATAACGTGCCAGAAGGTTCCTACGCTAGCAATCCCAATGATCCTTATTGCAGGCTGATCGAAACAAAAGAAATGATTCAGGGTTTCCACGACCAAGGTATTGGTGTGATTATGGATGTTGTCTACAATCACGTTTTCCTAGTTGATCAATCAAGCCTTGACGCGACAGTACCGGGTTATTATTTCCGGCATAATCCTGATGGCAGCCTCTCAAACGGCAGCGGCATCAACAACGATACCGCTTCAGAACGTGCCATGTTCCAAAAATTTATGATTGACAGCGTGTGTTATTGGGTTAAAAATTTTGGCGTTGACGGTTTTCGTTTTGATTTAATGGGTATCCATGATGTTGATACAATGACCAAAATTCGCCATGCGATGGATGAGATCGACCCAAAAATATTATTATATGGCGAGGGTTGGAACATGAATACGGCCCTGCCGGAAAAACTCAGAGCCACACAACAAAATGCCGATGTCCTACCCGGAATTGCATTCTTCTCCGATCAAATGCGTGACGCCGTGAAGGGCGATGGCGACTCCCAAAAAGGCGGTTTTGTTAACGGCCCCTATCAGCTCTCAGCCAACCAGCAATTAAAGGCATCTATCCTTGGGCACGCAAGCAATGGCAGTTATCAAAACGCTGCGCAGCTGATCCAATATGTTGAAGTTCATGATAATTTGACTTTAAACGACAAATTATCTTTAACGAATCCGCAGGACGATCCATATCATCATTATCTGAGAGATACACTCGCTACTGCCATTATTTATTTGTCAGAAGGCATTCCGTTAATCGCTGCCGGTCAGGAATTCTTACGGTCCAAACATGGCAACGCTAATTCTTACAATGCACCAGATATTGTGAATGCCCTTGATTGGGGTCAGTTATCAAAACAGCACAAATCAATTGAATTTCTGACACAGCTGATTAATTTTAGAAAATCCACGACTCAGCTGCACTTAACCCGCTACGATGACATTGATCGGCAGGTTAAGTTTTGGGATAGCGGCACAAAATCTTTGATTGTTTATACCTTGGATCATGATTTTCTGATTGCTCTAAATGCATCGGGTCAAAAAATAGATTTAAAAACAAAAATCAGTTATGTAAATTTCAATCAAGCCAAACTTCTCTTGACTAACGATTATCAAGAGAACGGCTCAAAAGCCGAAATCAATGATTTGACAATACAAGTTTGGAAATTATAAGCTGCGATCGTAGGAACTCAGCCTGCCTCAGACAACGCCACTTTGTTTCTGAATCCAGTCCCAGATTTCCTGGCTGCCGAATTTTTCAACCGCTGAAAACAAGGCTAGTGAACTGAATTGGGGCTGAAAATTCAGGCTTTTTTTAATGCGGGATTCGACTGCGTTGTGTTTGCCGCGAGCCACTTTATCGGCTTTTGTCGCAACCACTAAAATCGGCACTTGATAATAGGCCAGCCAATTGTACATGAGTTTATCGTCTTCGGTTGGTTCCATCCGAGCATCCATCAAGCTGACAACCCCACGCAATTGTTTACGGCTGCTGAGATAAGCCTCGACCATCTGGCCGAATTGTTCGCGCTGCGCCTTACTGACTTTGGCATAACCATAGCCAGGAACATCGACAAAATACAGTTTTTCGTCCAAGTTATAAAAATTCAAAGTCTGCGTCTTTCCGGGCTGGCTGCTGGTACGCGCTAAACCATTACGCTGCAGCAAAGTGTTGATTAAAGTCGATTTGCCGACATTGGACCGGCCGACAAAAGCGACCTCTGGTAACTGACCGTCTGGGTATTGTTTTGGGGCAACGGCCGAAATGATTAATTTAGGATTAATAATCTTCATAGAATTAGTTTCACACATTTTTTAATGAAAAACAGTAAAGTCACCTTCGGAAATTTGTTTCCGATTAAAAAATCTGAAATACCAAGTAAACATTCAATATAATCAGAACGATCGTCGCAATCGTGGCTGCCCATTTGACCCAAGCGCTATTTTTGAAAGAACCCATCAATTTTTCATCGTTCGTGTAGATAACTAATGGGACGACCGCAAAAGGCAGGGCGATGCTCAAAAAAACTTGTGAAAAGGTCAGCAGTTCTTCTAAACGTGCTTCGCTGCCGCGATAAATAATCGCAAAAATCAAGACCGGTGTTACCGAGAATAAACGTGTCAGCAAGCGTTGAGCCCACAATGGCATCCGTAAATGGATAAAACCTTCCATAATGATCTGTCCGGCCAAGGTACCTGTTATTGTCGAACTTTGTCCGGAAGCCAATAAGGCAATCGCAAAAAGCATGCTCAATACCGGGCTGGCAATCGCACCAACAATCTGACTATTATTCAAGGCATTAAACAAATCGACAAAGCGGCCGACATCACTATTGGTACCGTAAAAAAGTGCCGCACCCAAGACTAACAGCAAACTGTTCACAATAAAAGCAATTGTCAGCTGCAGATTGGAATCGATGGTTGTAAAACGAATGGCTTTAGCGACAGATTTTTTGTCTTCGCGGTCAATGGCACGCGTCTGAGAAATAGAAGAACCAAGATACAAATCATGCGGCATAATCGTCGCACCGACAATACCTAATGCCAAATAAAGCATGGGCGTGTTTGTCACGATCTGTTCTGTTGGTAAATAACCTTGAATTACTTTGGCGATATTCGGCTGGGATAAGAAAACCTCATAAGCAAAGACCAGCAGCACCACGGTGATCAGCGTGACAATAATGGCTTCAATTTTTCGAAAACCTAATTTAGTCAGAACCAGCAGCAGCAAAACATCAGCAGCGGTAATCAGAATTCCGATGATGATCGGGATATTAAATAACAAGCGTAAAGCAATACCGGACCCAATAATTTCGGCAATATCGGTCGCCATGATAGCCAATTCTGTAATCACCCACAGAATAAAGCCGACTTTTTTTGATGTCCGATCCCGTGTCAGCTGAGCGAGGTCTTTGCCGGTCACGATGCCGAGTTTGGCGGCCATTGATTGTAAAAGCATTGCAATCAAGCTGGACAAAAGAATCACAGATAACAATACATACTCGAATTGTGCACCGCCCGCAATAGACGTGATCCAGTTTCCAGGATCCATATATCCAACTGCAATCAGGGCACCGGGGCCTGTATAAGCCAGCAAGGTACGGAAAAAACTAGCGTTCTGAGGTACTTTGATACTGCCGTTTATTTCATCCAAACTCTTTTGCCCGGATGTATTTTTATTAGCATTTTTCATGTTGTACCTACTTTCAAGAACGTCAATTAGTCTCTAAACTAATTATGACAAACTACGGCCGATTACAAGCACAAAAAAAGACAAGCCTTGTCTAGGGCGTTGTCTTTAATCAAAAACTTACAGCAGCTAAATACTTGTTTTTAATCCAATCCTGGGAGCGGAATACCCTTACGATAGGAAACGCTGCGTGTCGAACCATCGGTATCAGCATAATTGTCAACGAAACCATCAGGCAGTTTAACATCCTTTAAGTGCTGAATGGTAGTCGTTCGAACGATCTCATCTTCACGATTTTCTTTGATCTTAAGAACAAATTCCGGGTCAATCAGCATTTCACGGCCAACATAGACACCGGATTCGCCTTTCTCGTCATCAACAGCATCCATGGCCTGGTCAGCAGTGAAAATATTTGTGCCGACATAGACTGGTACGTTACCGGCTAGTTCGCGGAAAATAGTAGCGAATCTTTTCGTATGTCCAACTGGAACAGCGTTGTAATCTGGGCGTTTGGCATTATTGTAGCCAGCGGCCAAATTCAACGACAGATTCAAATAATCAATTCCGACTTTGAGGACTTCTTTAGTCTGTGCGATCATATCATCCACATCATATCCAACTGAATCGCCATGACGCTCTTCAGGGCTGATACGCCAGCCGATAATAAAATCAGATTTATCAGCTTCAGCAACAGCCTCTTTCAGACTTTTCAATACGGCTAATGGAAAAGCCATCCGT
The DNA here is from genome assembly GCF_000241055.1 of Oenococcus kitaharae DSM 17330. Classification (NCBI taxonomy): domain Bacteria; kingdom Bacillati; phylum Bacillota; class Bacilli; order Lactobacillales; family Lactobacillaceae; genus Oenococcus; species Oenococcus kitaharae. The sequence continues at coordinate 695,791 of NZ_CM001398.1, read as the reverse complement.
TTTTCCAATGAGCCGCCCCACTTATCAGTCCTGCGATTTGAATAGGTAGAGAAGAACTGCTGCAGCAAATCGTGGTTGCAGTTATGGATTTCAATCCCATCAAATCCAGCTTCGATCGCGCGCCTTGTCGCATTCTTATAATCATCCAGCACCTGCTCGATGTCGGCTTGGCTCATTTCATCAAAGTCATAATGAACCCAAGGAAAATCGACCTTGCTTGGCGCATAGACACGATTCCCATATTTTTGCGAGCCCATCGCATCTCGGCCTGCATGAGAAAACTGCAAAATAGCTTTGGCTCCGCCAGCCTTCATCGCAGCTGCCAGTTTAGTCAAACCGGGAATGTCATCATCGTGAGCTGCACTTAATTGACCCTGAATCTGGATCCCAGAATCATTCACATAAGCATAGCCCGTATCGGCCACGCCGACGTTTGCTGCGCGAATCCGCAGATATTCAACCTGCTGATCAGTTACCTTGCCGCCATTAGAAGAATCGTCACACATGGGTGCCAGCATAAATCGGTTTTGAACTGCCGTGCCATTGCCTAATGTGATTTTTTCGAAAAGTTTATCGTATTTACTCAATTATAAAAACCTCCATGATAGACCAGCATAGCGATGTCAGGAATTTTTGTCAATCAATATTAGGACATAAATTTTTCCAAAAAACATTCAAAATTTCATGTTTTTTTACAAATATTTTATATTATTTATTTGATAGTGAAAAATATATTTTAATTGTATTGTCAAACAGAATTTAATTTTTTTCACAAGTGAAAAAATGTTCAATTAGTTTTTGATAGTTAATAAACCGGACGGGTCTGTCCTTGCGTGGCCGGATCAGCAATGCCAACACTATCGTTTTTCAAAAAGTCCGGATCAGCAATTATTCGCAAAACAACGTCTGCAATACTTTTCCGTGATCCAGAAACACCCAGATACTGTTCGTCTTTATGCGTAATTTCGTATTTGACTTCACGATCGTTTAACCAAGGCAGACGCAATGTCGTATAGGCGAGACCTGACTGCTCCATGATCTGATCGGATCTAAGTGCTGATGCCAGCCCGCTGCCAATAGCGCTCTTATTCCATCTACCGTATGCGCCAGGCACTTCATCATAAATACCGAGCACATTCGCATAAATTAAGCGTTGAACACCAGCCGCTTTCATGGCATCAACGACATTCTGTGTTTGATGATTATCAGGTGTATGGTCAACAACACCGACGAAAACAATATCTTGGCCAGCAATCGCCTGTTTGACATCAGCCGGATTGTCCAAACTGCCCGTGATCGAAGTGACTCGCGAATTACTGGCTAAACGACTTTTTTGGCGTGCAAATAATGTTAAATGAACATCAGAGAACTGACTGCCATTTAAAAGACCTTCTTCGACTAATTGTGAAATTTGGCCATTGGCGGCCATGATGAGAACATTTTTTGTCATTTTTAATACCTCCGTTATATTTATTCAAATTTGTATGAGACAGACACACAGCTGATTGTTGCTAGCAGCAGCACTGGCACATTTTTTTCGTCGCCAGCTTAATATAGCCGCCTTTCTCTCAGCGATACATAGTGTAATACTTGGAGTGTACATCAAGTCAAATCCATTATTCAGCTATGTGTGGCTACTTTTTATTTCCTATAACAGAACACGACATCGCCCATCATATAAAAAGAAACAAAATATGTTAGATAAGCTTACATAATAATGAATGAACGTGTCATTTGATCATACAACCTAGCTTAAATAAAAGTTATCTAAGTTGGTGGACTTACTTATCTTTTATTTTAGGAGGACCATGATGAAATCGAAAATTGTTAAGAACCCAGATGGCACACGGCGTGCATTGAGCAATCGCCATGTGCAGATGATCGCTATAGGCGGCACGATTGGAACAGGATTGTTTTTGGGATCCGGCAGCACGATTAGTAAAACGGGGCCATCGGTACTATTGGTGTACGTGATTCTCGGCCTGTTTTTCTTCCTAATGATGCGAGCCATCGGAGAAATGTTTTATTCCGACCCATCTCAACATACTTTTGTGTCTTTTATATCACGCTATTTAGGCCCAACAGCCGGCCACTTCACAGGCTGGACTTACTGGATCGGCTTAGTCTTTGTTTGTATGGCAGAATTAACAGCGACTGCCAGTTATGTCAAATACTGGTTCCCTAATATACCTTCCTGGATCGTGGAACTGGTTTTTCTAGGCGTATTGGCATCAGTCAATTTAATCGCTGCACGTCTCTTCGGTGAAGCGGAATTTTGGTTTGCCATGATCAAAATCATCGCCATTCTGGCAATGATCGTCACAGGTATCTTCATGATGACCAGTCATGCAGCGACACCGCTCGGCCATGCATCGCTATCAAATATTTTGCAAAATTATACTTTGTTTCCCCGCGGCGGATTTAATTTTATTTCTGCTTTTCCCATGGTGTTCTTCGCCTTTCAAGGTATTGAATTTGTTAGTATCACGATTGGCGAGGCTAAAACACCCCACGCAGTTATCAAAAAAGCGGTCAACGAGACACTACTCCGAATTCTGCTCTTTTATATAGGCGCTTTGATCGTGATTATGGGTATTATTCCATGGACATCTCTCTCCCCTACCAGCAGTCCATTTGTCCAAGTATTCAGACTAGCAGGATTCCCGGCAGCAGCAGCGACAATTAATTTTGTTGTCTTAACATCGGCTGCTTCATCCTTAAATAGCTGCATCTTCTCGGCTGGCCGTCACTTCTATCAATTAGCAACTGAAGTGCCGGAAAATTCTTGGATGTATCAGACATTCGCGAAGATTTCTAAGAACGGCGTCCCCGCTGCGGCTATTATCCTATCTGCAGCTTTGGTCTTGATTACACCCTTGATGAGTTTAACGACCACAATTGACTCAGTCTTCACAATTGTCACTGGTATCTCTAGCGACATGTACATCATTGTCTACACACTGACGATGCTGGCACACAGAAAATACCGCGAATCTCAAGACTTCCTGCCGAACGGCTTCTTGATGCCTGCCTATCATCTGACCAGTCCATTGACAATTGCATTTTTCGGGATTATTTTCATTAGTTTGTTCCTCGTCCCGCAAGATATGATTGGAGCAGTCGGCGCAGTTATTTGGACACTCGTGTTTGGCGGCTTGGAATACCTGAGGCAAAAGAGACTATCACCATTAAATGTCTAATTGAATCTTTCTCTGGTACTCGATAAACTTCTATAATAGTAAATCCGCTGTTTATGAACAGCGGATTTTTTGTTGGGATCGTTGATATATTAAGAGATTTTTTCAAAAGAAAAGACCCGCTATACACAGGCCTCCTCGTTAAATCGTCTTCAGACAAACATGATGATCCTGAAGGATATAAATTTGGTCCAAGTGCTCAGCAGTTGCTGTCCTCAAGTGGTGTGTCACCATCAACAACGTGATTCTCGGGTTATGAATCAGGCTATCTTCAATTTGATCAGCCGATTTTCGATCTAAGGCCGAGGTACCCTCGTCAACGAGAAAAATGGATCGGCCAGAAAGCAGGCCGCGGGCTAACACAATCCGTTGTTTCTGCCCACCTGAGAGGTCAGCGCCATCATGAGATAATTGTGTGGCTAAACCATCGGGCAGCTGGTCAATCAAAGGCTGCAGGCCGGCCTCTTCAACGGCGTGATTTAAAAGATCGTCCCCGATTTCTTGGCCCATCGTGATATTATTGGCCAAGCTGTCATTAAAAATATAAGGATCCTGATCCAGATAATAAATTTGTTCGCGAATCGACGCTGAGCTTAGATTCTGATAATTATCATGATCGAATAAGAGACTGCCTTGATAGTCCGTCAGCTTTGTGTTCAGCAAATTCAGCAGCGTTGATTTACCAGCACCGCTGGGTCCGATGAGCGCGTATTTATGACCTTTTTCTAAAACAAGATTAGCCTGCTTGAGAATGGGCTGATTTTTATAAGAAAAACTAACATCTTTTAATTGGATGCTTTGCTGCAAAGTTGCGGCCGACCTACTAGACTGCTGTTGCTGGACAGGCAGCTGTCTGAATTTGTCAAAGATCGGCCTGGTTGCTTTCATGGCAATCAGCGTTTGGCTGTTACCGGTAATGCCGGAAAACACACTACCGGCAAAATTTTCCGTAGCGACAATTGAACCAATTGGGATTAACTTCAAAAAGACCAAAATACCCGTTTGAATCACGACAATCAGCTGACTGGCCACACTAATGCCATTCACCGAAGCCGACATCGTGCCATAAATTTTTGCATAGTGGTTATTTTTGTCGGCTAAATGATCAGAAGCTGTCAAGACCTTGGCGACAATCCTGCGCGTGAGGTTCATCATATATAAAGGATTAAAGCCTTCTAATGTGTCGGTCAGTTGATCGGTCAATTTTTCTGATCCCTGTGTCATTTCTAAAGAAGTCCGGTCCAGTCTCTTTTTGAAAACATTGGGCGCCAGCAAAGTCGCCACCGACAGCATTGCCACAGTCACAATAAAAGAGTAGTGATAAAAAAGCAGGGCTGCCGCACCAAAAACAATATTGGCCGTGTTATCAACAAGATCGTAAAAATTATTAAAACCATTTTGATTAATCGTGTTGATATCATTGGTCATCCAAGAGGTATAAACAGCGTCGTTTCTAGCATGATAATCCTGATAACTGCTTTGCGAAATGCGTTTAGCAATATCACGACGGATAGCCGTATCCATGCGCTGGATAATTTTAGAAGAATAGTAATCCTGAATGTAGAGGCTGAAACAGTAAAAAGTATAAGCGGCTATTTCCAACAGCATCCAGATCAGAAAAGATTGCAAATGCAGATGGACCAAGGCTGTTAGAGCGTTAGCCGAAGCTAGACCTGCCAGCATGAGAACAAAATCTCGGAGAACCAGAAACGCAGACAAAAAACCGTTCTGTTTGGAGAACTCACGTAAATACTGAGTTAAATTCATGAGTGTTACCCACCTTATTGTTATTTAATTTAGAAAATAGTTTTCTTAAAGAAATAACAAACTTGCTGGTGTGTGAACCAAAAACTTAAACATGTTCCGTCCTTTGCCAATACCGTTTGGGCTATTCTCTCATAAGCACCCGCGATTTTCAATTTAATCAGTCCAAACAATCTCACAATTTAAAATTATCCTGTTCATTCATTCGCGTCTGTGTTAATATAATAAACAATTATCTCGATACGTACATATCATATTATTAGATAAAAAAATGAAATCCGGGGAATGACGTTATGAGCAAATATTTAAAAGAACAATGGGCTTGGACACTGTTTTGTGTTTTCCTGATTGCCTTGATGTCCGGTAGCAAAGTAGCGGCGGCTTTAATTAATACCTATTTGCTGAACAGCTTGATCAGTTTCCAACGAAACCGATTTCTGCTGTTGGTAGGCCTGGCGATCTTGACCTGGGTAATTTTCGCTTTTTTGATCTATGTCGTGTATAGTCTGCGGGCAAGACTGGTACAAAAGATGAGCCTGTCTTTGCGGCATGATATCAGCCAGCAAATTTCTGGTCTGCCATACAGCCGTTTTCATGCCAAAAATTCAGACGATTACTCATCTTGGCTGATGAACGACGTGACAATGATCGAAAACGGCGGTTTTAGTGTTTTCTTCGATATTATTTCTGTTTCTCTGGATGCCATCTTCTCAATCATCGCCCTGCTGTCTTTCCATTGGTCACTGGTCGTCTTAACATTGCTGCTGTCGGTCGTCACTATTTTTGCCCCACAATTGATGCAGAAAAAATTGAAGAAAGCCAGCGTCGAAACTTCGCAGGCCAACGAAAATTTTGCAGCCTCGGTCAACGACACGCTGCATGGCTTTGACACACTGTTTGCATATAACCTGACGCAGCGAATTATCAATCACGTCGATAAAAGCGGCCGGTTGCCGCAGACCAAAAAAGTTCAACTGGGACGTACACAAGCAGCTGCCACGTCAATTGGCGTCTTGGCAAACGCCGGTAGTCAACTGATTACAATTGCCTGGACTGGTGCCTTAGCACTAGCACGTCTGACGCCGATCGGATCAATTCTATCAACCGGTGCCTTGGCCTCAAACGTCTTTAACGGCTTAGCTAACTTAGGTCCAACGCTGACTTCTGTCAAATCCCTGAATCCCTTGTTTGCTAAATATCATCTGGGTGTCGATACCAGCCTCAATACCAGCAATCAAAGCACTAAGTCTCTAGCAGACGCCACTATCAATCTGACAAATCTGAGCTACCGCTATCAGGATAAAATAGCTTTGAAGCCGGTTTCGATCAAGCTTCCTTTGAATAGCAAAGTCATTATTACAGGTGAATCTGGCGCTGGTAAATCGACTCTGCTGAATATTCTAGCTGGTAAACTGCTGAATTATAGTGGTAGTGTCAAAATTGCCGGCCAGGAATTAAAGGATCTCTCCTCAGAACAGCTGCGAAAAACCATTACTTATGTTGATCAGATTCCCTATATTTTCAACGGCACCATCCGTGATAACTTGACCCTTGGCGAAAAATTCTCTGATGATGCCATTTTCCAGGCACTCAAACGCAGCGACCTATTTGACTTCGTTATGGCTCAAAAACAAGGCTTGGATAGTTCAGTCGGCGAAAAAGGTCAGCTCTTCTCTGGTGGCCAGCGACAGCGTTTAGCGCTGGCCCGGGGTTTATTACGGAATCCACAAATTCTGCTAGTCGATGAAGGCACCAACAGTTTGAAAAGCGAAAGTGCTATTCAAGTAGAAAAGCAATTCTTAAGCTTGCAAGATATGACTGTTATTTTTGTTACTCATCAATTACATGAAGAAATTCGGCCAGAAATTGATCAATTAATTACGTTGGCTTAGTTTTTCATAAATGGCCCCCCGCACTTTTTTATAGATCACCAGCGATGGTCTATTATAGGTGCGAGTATAATTGGCATGGGGACAGATTCGATTGGAGAAACACATATGAAAATCGCATTCATCGGTAGTGGACATGTCGGACAGGCTCTAGCTAAATTAGCCATTAAAGCCGGCCATGAAGTGACTTTAACTAATCGCCACGGTGCTGACAGCTTAAAAGAAATTGTCGCCGGACTTGGTCCTCAAGCCAAAGCAGCTGATTTAGCTGATATTGCAGACGGCCAGGACTTAATTGTGCTGGCTGTGCCCTTTAACCAAATCAAAAATATTGATAGCAATCTGCTAAAAGGCAAAAAAGTCATCGATGCCAGCAATTATTTTCCGCAACGGGATGGGCAAAACACGGACTTACTCACACATAAAATTGCCAGCTCGCAATTGGTCGCCAATCACTTTCATAGTAGCGAGGTTGCAAAAGCATTCAATACTTTCGGCGTCACAAATTTAGGTAGCCTAGCCAAAGCGGCCGGTACACCTGATCGGATCGTTATGACCGTCGCTGGCAATGGCGAAGTTAAAAAAATCGCTACTGACTTGATTTCAGAAATTGGTTTTCAGCCTTACGATGCAGGATCCTTATCTGAAAGCTTTAAAGTCCAAGCTGATGGGCCAATCTTTGGTTTTCAGGGAACTTTGGATGAAATTACAAAAAAAATTGCCTGATTGGCATAATAAAAAGGTTGTCAGTAGGCAGCCTTTTTATTATCTAAAAATCAGTTTCTTTGCTTTTGCCTTCCCAAGCTTTCAAGCCATTAATGTCAGCCTGCAACTCATGGTTGACCACCTTAATCGCATCACTGCCTAACAGCAGCATGTCAGGTGTGTGATCAGATTGCACGGCTTCAACAAGTAAGTCACCGGCTTTCTTTGGATCACCCGGTTGTGTGCCGCTGCTATGGTCATTGTCTTTGCGGCGCAGGCCAGCAGTCTGGGCGTAATCATCAATCACAGCAGCCGACTCTTTAATCGAACGGCCGGCAAAATCAGTCCGAAAGGCACCTGGCTCGACAACCATAACCTTAATACCCAAAGGTGATACCTCTCGGCGCAAACTCTTAGACATAGCTTCCAAAGCATTTTTAGTCGCCGCATAATAGCCCGATCCCGCTAAGGAGTTCTTGGCCGCAATCGAAGAAATATTGACAATAGCACCTTGTTTTTTGGAACGCATATCAGGCAAAACAGCCTTGATCAGCCGTACGGGACCAAAGAAATTCGTTTCAAACAGCTCATCCACGTCGGCTGTGCCGCCTTCCTCAACGGCAGCTCGATAACCGTGTCCGGCATTATTAACCAAAACATCAATCGCACCGAAACGATCTTTGGAAGCAGCAACTGCCGACTTAATCTGTTCGGGGTCCGTCACGTCTAATGCTAATGCAATCGCGTGGTCAGGGTATTGATTGACAATTTCTTGAATTTTTTCCGTGTGGCGGGCAGTGACCGTCACATTATTGCCAGCTTTCAAAGCACTTAAAGCCAGATTATAGCCCAGGCCGCTTGAACAGCCCGTAATCAACCAGTTTGACATATTTGTTTACCTCTATATTTGGAATCTTCATTTGAGTCTTCACTGCTCAACATTAAAGATATGATCAGTTTAAACCCGCTGGCGGGCAAAATCAAAAAGCGCTTTCTTTTCTTAGCAGCCAAGTCGATTTACATCAAGCCTATAATAAGGCTATACACTTATCAATAAATGGAGGCAAATCAATGGTACAAACTATAAAAATTGGTCACAGCGACGTGGCATCAATTAAATTAGGCCTTGGTACGAACAAAGTCGGCGGCCACAATTTATTTCCTGGTCTAGAAGACGAAGATGGTTACGATCTAGTTCAAGAAGCCCTATCAGACGGCATTTCCTTGTTGGATACAGCCTATGTTTACGGTTTAGGCAAATCAGAAGAAATTATTGGCGACGTGTTGCAGAAAAATGACCGTCAAAAAGTCATTGTTGCCAGCAAAGCAGCGCAGGACCCGAAAGATAATCTGAAGCTGAACAACAAGCCCGCCTTTTTGAAACAAGCTGTTGACGATGCGTTAAAACGTTTGAAGACGGATTATATTGATATTTTTTACATCCATTTCCCAGATGATCAGACAGACAAAGCCGAAGCTGTTGCGGCTTTGGCAGACGAGAAAAAAGCCGGCAAGATTCGTGCAGTTGGCGTTTCCAATTTTTCTCTTGACCAAGTCAAAGAAGCGAACGTCGACGGCCAAGTAGATATCGTCGAAGATAATTACAGCCTGCTGCATCGTGGCGCTGAAAAAGATCTGCTGCCGTATCTCAAAGCTAATGGTATTTCCTTTGTTCCTTATTTCCCATTGGCTTCAGGTTTGCTGACAGGTAAATATACAGCTGCCGATGCCGGTAAATTTGATCAGTTTTCTGCCGAACAATTTGACCGAATCATCAAGGCTTTAGATCAAGTTCGTCAAATTGCTGATAAAAAACAAGCAACTGTCGCTCAAGTCATGATCGCTTGGTACATGGCCGATCCCGATGTCAGTGTTGTGATCCCCGGTGCCCGCAAGGCCGAGCAAGTCAAAAGCAACGCTGCTGCTTTGTCAATTGATATCAGCGACAAGGAATTCAAGACAATCGATCAGCTGTTTGCCGGATTTTAAAAAATCAGCTCAGCAGATGAAAGACCGTCCATAATTAGTGGACGGTTTTATTTTTTGGACTTCTCTAAGACAAATGTGCTCGCTATGCACAACAAGTAGTGAACACATTCATCTTTTTAAATCTTTTTAACGCTTTAATTTATCAGTTTTCAGATAAAAGAATCCTAGCAGAATCAAGATGACAGGCCACACGAAGACAACTTGGCCTTGTGGCAAAAAGCTAAAGTAGTGATGCAGGGCTAGAGCCAAAAATAATAATACACCAATGGCAAGAAGCGAGTAGCTGCGGTAAGACCGCAATTTTTGCATTAATGAGGTATCCTGTGTCCTATTGCTGACATAAATAGTCAAAGCGAGTATTAAAATAAAAACGATGTTAAAAGAATCATCCGTCATGATTGGTCTCCTTCAATAATAAAGACATGATTTTTTTATAATACACTTTCTTGGTTCAATACATCCATAAAATAAAAACCGTCCATAATTAGTGGACGGTTTTTCTATATATTGATGCAGCAACATTATTGAGCTGTGTAGCCGCCATCAACTGTAAATTCAGAACCAGTCGCAAATTTGGCTTCTTCAGAACCCAGATAAACAGCCAACCAGCCGATATCATCCGGGACACCAATATGTCCCATCGGCGTCTTGGTGCGATCGCTCATAGCTGCTTCAGCGCCAGGCATATTGTCCACCAAAGGTGTCTTAATATAACCCGGATGGATTGTATTCACACGTAGGTTATAATCATTTTTCGCGCAATACAAAGCAGCTGATTTACTCATAATCCGCAAAGCACCCTTCGTCGCATTATAGGCGAACAAATCAGGATCACCGATCAAACCTTCAATACTCGAAACATTCAAAATAACTGCATCCCCGCTTTTAGGGTGCTTCATATTAATCACGCCATAATGCGTACCAAGGTAGACACCGTCCAGATTGACTGCCATGGTCTGGCGCCACTGTGCATAATCTGTGTTTTCAACGTTTCCAGGAACGCCAATACCAGCATTGTTTACCAGAATATCTACCTTACCAAATTCGGCAATTGTGTCGGCAAATAATTTCTTCCAGCCTTCTTCATCAGAAGCATCATGCACCACGAACTTAGCATTAGCCGAATTATCCAAGGAAGCTAAAGCCTTCTCGCCAACAGCTTGCCTGCGGCCGGTAAAGACCACTTTGGCACCTTCCTTCAAATACAAGTCAACAATCGATAAGCCGATGCCTAGCGTTCCGCCAGTCACAATCGCGACTTTGTCTTTCAAACGATCTGTCATATTAAATACCTCCGTATCCACAAAATATTTTACTCGGACTTTGTTACAAAGTAAACAATGTGAAATTTGACTAATTTTGTCACAATTCGCATGACGTCAGATGCATACAGATGCTTTAGGGTTTTAACAAATTCAGTTTCATCAAAGATGCTTGAATCGTCGGATCCTGTAACGGTCCGTTAGCAGCAATTTCGCCATCGGCCATGACTAAAATCTGATCGGCAAAGGTAAATAAGGCCTCATTGTAGTGATGCGTAATGACGGTCCAGCCTGAATCCAGCTGCATGAGCATCTCTTCAATCGCCTGTGCTGTATGCGGGTCCAATCCGCTAGCAGGTTCGTCGAAAAGAAGATAGTCAAAATGACCCAACAGCGTTCGGGCAATAAATAAACGTTTAGCTTCACCACCGGATAATTCGTGTCCAGAACTAGATAACTGTTTGGCGAAGGCTTCGCCATTGGCATAATTGCTTAATTGAGCTTGCGCTAGGGCTGATTGAAGCTGACTCTTTGAAAATTTTTGCCTGAATAGACTGAGATTATCTTGAAAACTGGCCGAGAAAATTGCACCACTTTGTTCAGCGACACCTAAGCGAGCACGCAGACTTGCCAGATCAATATTTTTTTGGTCATGGCCATTAATCAGAATTTTACCTGTATAGCCGTTTTTATCCAGCAAAGGCAGATTCATGAAGCTTGTCTTGCCGGAACCCGTCTTGCCGACAATCAAGTAATGCTTGTCAGTCTCAAATTTGAAATTAATGTGACGAAGAATTGTCTGATCCTTCTTTGTATAAACAATATCTTGATAGGCGATTGACTTTAATTTATTAATTGTTTGACCGACTGGATTTTTTTGCTGCAAGGCTAAATTAGCTTGAATCTTTTTGGCTGCTTCTTGACCTCCCACATAGTCAGCCATGAGCCCCGATGCCGACTGCAGCGGTTCAGCGATAAAAATCATCAACTGCGAAAAAGCCACTAACTGACCCAATGAGATTGATTTATTCATGACGAAATAAATCCCGCCAACCCAAGTACCGAGATAGAGAAAATTATCAAGCAGCTGCGATAAACTGCCAATTAGTTTTCGATTTTTCTGATCTTTATTTTGTTTGGTCAACCAATCTTGATTCTGGCGGTCAAAAAGATGACGCATAATGCGATCGACATTAAAAAGCTGAATCGTTCTTAAGCCATCTAAGATATTCCGCAAAATCTGTGTGTATTTTTCCGAGGAAGCAAGGACATCTTTTTTCGAAGCTTTCAACAATTTTTGATTTAAAAGCGGAATAAATAGGCCGGGCAAGCACAACACCAGGACGACCAAACAGAGCATGGGCTGGATAAAAAGTGAAATGACCATGGCAATGATAAATTGACACAGTTCAGCATAGATGGACACAGTTGCACGCAAATAATCGTCTTGCAGCACAGCCATATTATTAGTTAATTGATTAAAAGAACTGGATTTATTGTCATCACGACTTGAAGCCAGCGCTTGCTGCTCAGATAAATATTTGTGCATAAGACTAGCTCTGACAGCAGCAGCGGTCAAATTCAACCATTTCTCCCTGAAATAAGAACTAAAAAAATAAAAGAGTGCATCGACAACGATATAAGCCAATACCAGCAGAACCAATAAACCATAAGTGATATGTGCCCTGCCGTTAGCAGCATCTGTCAATAATTACAGAATCGAAGCGACAGATATTTCTACAAAAGAAGCAATCGGAATTAAAAATAGTAATAACAGTGAATATTTCTTTGAAAAAGATAAAAACTTCCCTAACATTTGGGTCTCCTGACACAATAACATCAGATCAGTCAAAGATCCAAGGCTTTTGTGTATTTTAACACATTATGTTAAGACAAGATTTTATAAAAAAATTAATTAAATAAAATGTATCTATTCTGATATTTTTTGTCGCTAAAAAGATATTGTCTTGTAGTGTAAACGTCCCAGTTTTTCATTGGCATGCGTCACGAATAACAAAGTATTGTCTTCCTCAACAAAAGCATTTAAATAGCCGCAAATGACTTGCATACCAGCTGAGTCAATGCCAGAGAAAAATTCATCCAGAATTAAAGTTCTCGGTTTTTGGGCCAAGGACAGCATAAACAAGAGTTTCTTTTTCGTTCCCAGAGATAGATCGGCAGTCACAGTGCCCAGGTATGGCAGCATATGCAATTGCTCAATCAGTTGAGTCAAAAAAGCTTCATGACATCTCAACTGCTTGACAGACTTCAAAAAAGATAGATGGTCATTAAAAGATAAATGGGGATCAAGCGTATTCTGATCACTCAAAAAAAGGTTGTCATTTGCGTGACTTTGTATCTTTACCGACCCGCTATCAGGGTGTAAATCTTCATGAATCAATTTTAATAAAGTGGTTTTCCCAACACCGTTGGGACCGGCGACACGATAAGCTTGGCCATAATCAAAATTTAGATCCAAGTTTTTAATAACCGCCGCATCCTCATAGGCAAAAGACATATTTTGAATACAAATATTAGGCATATAAAACACTTTTCCTTTCTTGGCTTTGCCGGATGCTGATGGCGATCATGAAACTCATAGCTGCTGCATTGATAACGATAAACAGAGTCGACAGACCAGAATACGTCAGAAAAGAGACATCATAGTACATAAAAGCAACTATCGGCAGTGATGACAAAGGCAGCCAGACAATCCACATAATGGCTTCAATCATGTTGCGGACAGCTAAGACCGTTTTCTGTCGTTGAATATCAAAAGCACTGTGGATGCCCACAGAGCAGCTAGTTAGCCCAGCTAGTTGGAGAGCCATCGTCAATAAAAGCAGCAGCGAAAAGGTCAGTAATACTAGCGGCATGGCAGCAGCCAGCCAGCCGCCCAAAGCAGCTAGGCATATGATGAGCAGATAAAACGGCGCTAAACGCAGGGCCAAATAGAGAGAGATCGCGACCAGCATATTTTGAATCAGTAAGGCATAATTTTTTCGCCAAATGAAGAAATCCAAATGGTATTTGATTTCAAAAAATTCCGGGAAACGCTGCAGGATGCTGGGCATTAAGAAAACAGCTGGATATATCAGCAGCATAAAAGCAATGCCAAGAGCAACTTTCATTTCAGTAATCTGACCAAGTGTGGACAATCCAAATCCTGACAATAAATAGAAAATAGGCGTTGCAGCTGTGAACGCATCTGACAAAGACTTTTTCGCGATGCTGCTTTTAAAATCTTTCATGTAAGAAAAATGCCGAGCGGGTTTAGCTAAACATGCTGGCAGAAAAAACATCAGGCAAGATAAACCAAATAACAATCCACTGTGCCAATCTAAAAGAAAGGCATTCAAATGAAAGTGTATAGTTCCAATAGATTTTTTTATGAGCAATTCAGACAACGCTTCCTGAATGCAATCTTTCATCGGAATGGCTATGAGAAAAGCTGTGACAAAAGCTAGTGGATTCAGCCATAACAGTGGGCGGCGTTTTGATTCAATACGTTGCAGAAAAATAGATAAGGCTGCAGTCGCAGTGATAATCAACATGGTAATCGCAGCTAGGCGAATCATGAATCCGCTAGTCAAGAACAAAACTAAGCTTGTCATGACAATTGGTATTCGAATAATCTTAAAAAAGGTCTGAGCGAAAAAACCAGCAGCCACTCGCCAACGATAAGAACTATCACGGGCCAGCATAGCGAGTAATGGCTGCTTTTGAGTAGCAGCCGCAACTGATCGCATATCCGGCACAAAGACAACGAAATTGACCAGCATAACGAGAAAAACAGCAATCACCGGCTCGGTAAAAACGTTTTTTAGCAAAGGATATTGTTGGGCGATCCATCGAAGCAATGATGGAGATAGCCTCAACGAAGCCCATGCAGAAAAAAAGAGGCCGAAAACAGAAGCTGTATATGCGCAAAAACAATATAATAGAAGTTTTCTCGCGGTTATCTTTTTAACGAAGGGAAGATTCGCATAAGCCGCTCTTAAAGAACTAACAAAAGCAATGATCATCAGTCATCTCCAAAATAGTGGGGTCACGCAAGTTTCTAGAAAAGCTGCTAAAGCCAGCAAAGCAGCTACCAGCAGCATCCTATTCAATAGTTGTTTTCGCTGCTGCTTCTTGGCAAGATTGATTTTCTGAAAACCAATATTAGCCGCAATAAACAAAGCCGTCAGTTCAGCCACCCCATGGATGCTCACTAACAGAATAAAGTAAAGCCAGGCGCCAGTCGTATAAATATTGGCTGTCAGGATGAAAGCTAATACCGCAGCATTCGCAATTAGCACAAGAATCGTCGGAATTTTAATCAGGAAGAATCCCGATACTAAGATTAAGGCCACGATTAAATTCTTAAATAGGATTTGAACAAAAGTAAAATCTTTAATCTGGCTTTTTAAATCAATTGGTAAATTCGTGGCAGCATGCTGGTAGTTTAAAAATAGTGTTAATAGGATCGCAGTTACCACAAAGCTAGCAGCAAAAACTGTACACACAGTCAGTAAAGGTTTCTTTTTAATTAAAAAAACTTGCGAAAACCTATTCCGGAAAACAGCCATATTGAATATTACGAAGAACGCGATGGTTTTCTAAAAAAGCAACAAAAAAACGCCGACATTATTGGGGCGTTTCTCGGATATCCAATCAATCTTTAATCTCATAAATACTGTACATGGCAGTCTGCCGACTGTTCAGATAGTATTTATTCGCAAAGTCCGAAGCTTGTTCGATACTATCGAACAATTTGATTGACGCCTCCGGACTCTGTTTCTTTTCGTTGATAAACCAGTTGTGTTTGATATCGTATATGCCAAATGTAATAAGCTTGTCCTTCTTTCTTCTATTTCCAGCTTATATCCTATCGGCCCTAATATCAAATGAATGCAAAGATTTGTTTAACCAATAAAACACACTAACAAGTTGATCACTCATTGATCGAACATTTTCATGTCATCAATCAACTTAGCTATGCTAAAATACTTGACGAAAGCGCATACATTTTAAACTCAAAGGGCAGGGAATCTTTCTATGGCTAAAAATGAAATTAAAAAAATGTTGACAAGCAAATTATATTTTGCTGGCAGTCCTGAAGCTGTGGCACTGCGTATGCGGGCCAAAAAAATGACTCATCGTTTTAATCAAATGATTGATTTAGATGTGAACCAAAAAAACGACCTGCTAAAGGAATTATTGGGTCGCATCGGAACCAATAGCTATATTGAGCCGCCCTTTAGAATTGATTATGGCCGTTATACAACGATTGGCAATCATTTTTATGCCAACTATGATTGCATTTTTATTGACGTTGCCCCTATCACAATTGGCAACGATGTCTTTTTGGGGCCGAGAGTCAGTTTGTATACGGCTGGGCATCCTATTGATGCCACAATCCGAAACGAAGAACTCGAATATGGTAAGCCGATCACGATAGGCAACAGCGTCTGGATTGGCGGAAACACAGTTATCAATCCAGGTGTCACCATTGGCAGCAATGTCGTCATTGGATCTGGTTCTGTGGTAACAAAAAATGTGCCGGATAATGTCGTAGCGGTCGGAAATCCATGCCACGTCTTAAGAGAAATCACTCCAGAGGATCATGCATACTGGCAGCAGCAAAAAGATATATATTTGCATGATAATGATTAATCAATATTAACCTGCTTTTTTAAATCCACCCTTATGAAACAGTGGATTTTTCGTAACCCTGTTTTACAGTAAGTCGAAATCGCGGCATTGCCTGCTTTATTTTTTCAGTCCCACTGTCACTGGAATCAGGGCCAGCAGCAGAAAAATACCAATTGTCCCGATAACGATACCAAGAATCTCTTGATGGTAAACCATTGTCAAGTTCATACCAAGCCCGAAGACCATCACGCCGAGAAAGGTCAAGCAGCTAATACCGATGGTTCGTTTATTGAGATTGAGTCTTGGTTTATTAGTCATCCTGCGATAAACCAACCAAGTAATGAATAAAATAATCAGTCCGATGATGCCCAAAACAATACCAGTTTGAAATAAATGCCAGGTAGGGAGCAAAGACATCGACATACCCAAGCCTAGGAAAAGAAAGCCTAAAGTACTCAAAAGAAGTGTGATATAACTACTTTTTTTCATCTTTCAGCTTTGCCTGCCTTTCTTCGTTTGCTAATTTTAACCTTGCTTTGGCATCTGCAATGCTTTCGCCATCATGCGTTAAATACTGATCAACAAATTTATCTTCGATCTTGGTGTAAGCACCCACGACTTTATCCGTTATTTTTTCATGAGCTTCGACAACGGATTTTGCAACTTTTTGATTTGCTTGAATGAGTTTTGATTTTGCCATCATTTTAGTGTCCTTTTCTTCTTTGATACATTGAGTGTAACGTGTGCTAGAATGAAAAAAAATCATCAATATCACGACATTTGTTGGTTTAATAAAGTTTGCCGAGGATACATGATATGGCCAACGTTCAGAATAATAAAAAAAGACGGACATCCATCTTAAAAATTGAAAAGGCGCTCGTTACTCTGCTGCAAGAACACGACTTGCATCAAATTTCTATCATCGATATCTGTCAGGAAGCGCATCTGAACCGATCCACGTTTTATGCTAATTTCCTTGATATCTACGATTTGATCGATCAGCTGCAAAGCCGTATGTTAGCCGACTTTAAGGGACTATATCAGGAAGAGAGCCAGGGCCAGCATAATTCTAACGACTTTACCAAATTATTTCGCCATATCCAACAGAACCAGCCATTTTACACAACCTACTTTAAATTAAAATTAGATACCTTAGTGAACATTAGCGACTACGATATTCACCTCGCTCAAAGACTATTCGATAATCGAAACCTGGACTACCATAAGGAGTTTTTTAGAGCAGGCATCACGGCCATCATCAAAAAATGGCTAGACCACAATTGCGACTTGAGCCCTGAAGAAATGTCTGACATTCTTGCGACAGAATATCAAAACAAAATTTAGATGCAGCTTGTATACTGTATCTAAATTTTGATTACCAAATATAGGATCATTTCAATCGTCTATCAGCAGTATCGGCGACTGACTTATTTTTCATCGTGTTTATCGTAAAGAGGCATGGCTTGAATCGGGTGTTAGCCAAGATGATTAAAAAATAAAAATTATAGTTTGAATTTCCGACCGATAAAACAGCTGCTGCCTTGATAAGACATTCTCTGAAGAGCACTTTTGGGGTAAATGACAAAACTGGCTGCAACTTGCTGATTAATAAAAATTTCTAACGACGAGTTGTCAATCAATATATCAAGTTTTTGAATACGTACAGGATCTGCAATTGTCATCTCTTGCTGATTGGTGAAGGTAGCTAGATGCAGATTAAGCTCATACCGCGTTAATGATTGCCGCTTGAGCTGAATCAAATCACCAGAGCCATTATCAAATATCAATTCATCACCCGTTAGCAAACCAGAATTCGAGCTGATAATTATGTGCCCAGCAAAGGCAACAGGCTTTTTAGTATCAATCACAAAGGATTGATTATCATAAGAAGCTGGTAGATCCAGGAAAGGTTCTTGATACAAGACGTCATTAACGATTGATAACTGCCGCGGGATACCCATCTGGCCATTCCATGTGTGGCCTTGTTTCCCCAAAAAATCCAGCAAGCGATCATTTCTCAACCACGGAATCAGAATCCTTTTGCCATGATAAGCAAATGACTGAGGGGCATAGAAATCCGGTCCTTGATCCAATACGGATATCTTGGCTAGATCAAACGTGGCTGTTTCCCAATTAATATCACCGCTGGCAAGATGAACGACATTTGGCTGCCCATCGCCGATAATGGCACTAAATACGAGCCCCCAATGCCCATACGAGGTCTGAAATAAGTCCGGGCATTCGGCCATGATACCGAGCTCAGGGCGGGAATCTAACAAAGTACTGGTAAAGCGCCATTGGAGTAAATCTTCGGATTGAAAAAGTAAAATCTGCCCGTGTCCATCTTTAGCCGAAGCCACAACGGCATAATAGCGATCGTTATAAGCAAATAATTTTGGATCACGAAAATCAGAAGTAAGCGATCCAGTCGGCAGTTGCCGAGCATCGATAACAGGGTTACCCGCATATTTTTGAAAATGGATACCATCATCAGAATAAGCAATATTTTGAGTCTCGGTCACGGTTCCTTGGTCTACGACGTGGCCTGTATACATCAGATATAAACGACCATCTTTTTCAATGGCTGAACCCGAAAACACGCCGGATTTGTCATAATCATGATCCGGGGCTAAAGCTACCGGCAGATTTTCCCAATGCAGCAAATCATCGCTGACAGCATGTCCCCAGTGCATGTCGTCCCATTGAGTCGAATAAGGATTGTACTGATAAAATAAATGGCATTTGTTTTGAAAAAATATGAGGCCATTAGGGTCGTTTATCCAGCCAACGGGGGCTGAAAAATGGTAGAGGGGTTTACGCCAGTCAGCGCGATCCAAAAGCTGTTTGCTAATAAAATTGTTTGCCTGCAATAATTTTGTTTCCGTCATTTGTCACCATTTCCTGCAACGCCCAATCCTTGTACCAAATACCTCTGAAAGAAAAGATAAACAATAATGAGCGGAATTGTCGAAATTGTTAAAATTGCCATGACTTGGTTCATGTAAACAGGTGCCGTACTATTAATGTTCGTAATGGCAACTTGCAGCGGAAATTTATTAGAATCGGTCAAGACCATTAGCGGCCAGATATAATCGTTCCAGCTACCGATAAATGAAAGTGTCCCGACTGTTGCCATAGCAGGTTTAGCCATTGGCATCATGATTTTCCAATAAATTGTAAATGTCCCGGCACCTTCCATCTCAGCCGATTCAATGACATCGCTGGAAATGGCATCGAAGAAATTTTTGAACATATAGATATAGAAGGGTGCAGCAATAGAAGGAAAAATAACTGCCCAAGGCGTGTTAATGATGCCCAGAAGTTTCACAATCTGAAATTTTTGAATAATGATTGTTTCGCCAGGAATGACTAAAGTCGCGATTAGCAAACCGAAAACAAATTTTTGTCCTTTAAAAGTAAATTTAGAAAAGCCATACCCAGCCAAGGAATTCACAATAATCGATCCAGCCGTGACACCAAAGGCATAAATCAAACTATTAATGATAAATCCCAATATATTAAATCGTGCTAACAAGCTTTGATAGGCCGTACCCCACTGGTTAATGTGAAATGATGGCAAGAAAGCCTTGATGTTGTCCATATTATTATAAATTTGTGCTTCCGGTTTCAAAGATGAGGCAATCATCCAGACTAGCGGGAACAAAAACAGCAAGGCAATCAATGTAATTAAAATGGTCGTAATAATTGTGTAAGCAAATTTTCTTGGATTACGCATTCTGATCGCCTCCCGCTCCAGTAATCTTCCTTTGAATCAAGGTAAAAAGAATGATTGCAAAACCATAAATGACACTCATAGCACTGGCATAGCCTAATTGCCTATCTGTAAATCCGGTTCGATAAATATAGTAAACGGGCGTAATCGTCGAATTCAGCGGCCCGCCTTGGGTCATAACCATTGGCTGGATAATCAGCTTAAAAGCATCGATAAAGGTTGTTGTCAGAATCATCAATGAGGTTGGCTTCAGCAACGGTAATGTAATGTGCAGAAAACGCTCCCATTTGCTGGCACCATCAATTCGAGCAGCTTCATATAATTCTGTGGGAATGTTTTGCAATCCAGCTAAGAAAATCAACATTTGATAACCCGCTCCCTGCCAGGCAGAGAGGCCGATAATCGCAAACATCGCTTGTTTCGGGCTGGTTAACAGTGGTTGTGCATGCAGACCTAGTTTAACTAATAGATTGTTCAGCAGTCCTTGATCTGGATTTAAAATGTACAGCCAAAGAACTGATGTGACAGCTAGCGAGACGACCACTGGTGCGAAAAAAGAAACTTTGAAAAATGTGTTCCAAGGCCTTTTTCTGTTCACAATCAAGGCCAATCCTAATGCTGTTCCGACTTGAATCGGCATGACGAACAAAACGAATTGACCAATGTTTTTCACGCTGGTCCAAAAGACCGGATCCTTTAACAAATTAATATAATTCAGCAGACCAATAAATTGGCGATCCTGGGGTGCTAGCATATAATAATTAGTCAGCGAATAATAAATCGAAAGCAGCGCCGGGATGAAGAGAAACAAGGCTAGCAGCAGCAGCGCCGGAAAAATATACCACCAAGCCTGATTATTCCTTTTTGCCAATATATTGTTCATATATTTGTCTCCTTAATCAAAATAGCTGCTGAGCCGTCTCGCGACAACTGCCGGCAGCTATGACGATATTCATTACTTCAGATAGCTTTGAATCGTTTTTGCTTCGCTTCTAAGCAGTGAAGCAATATTAGGATTCTGGCGATAGTAGGTGCTTTTTGTAACTGTGTCTGCAAATGTCCGTGATACTTGTGGGTAATTAACCAGCACCGGACGGGAATGGCCACTCTTCAGATTCTGCTGAATGAGGAACCTCATCGGAGCCGTTACTTGAGGCAGCATCCGGCGGGAAACACTTTTACGTGCTGGCAAAACAGTGTTGGCCATCGAGGTACGGTACATTTGATTGGTTTGTGTCAAGAAGTTGACCAGGGCACCAGCTGCGGCAGTCTTCTTCGTGCTGGCACTCATTGCATACTGCCAACTACCAGTTGGTGAAACTAATTTATTTGTTTTAGGTGATACTGGATATGGCAGGATACCATAATCAATATTCTTGTAGGAACTGTTTAATTCTTGAATTGTCCACGAGCCGGACATCATCATTGGATATTTACCAGTTTGAAAACCAGCTTTAATCGGGCTGATTGTCGTATAACCATTCTTTACTAGATTCTGTAGAAAGGCGAAAGCAGATTCATTGGCTTTGGAATCGAAAATCCCGGTCGCTTTTGTTCCTGATGGGTTAGTAATGTTGCCTCCCGCTGACCAAAGGAATGGCGAGAAGGAATAAATGGCCCACTCTGAGTGGTCAGCTAGCTGCATATCGATAGCTGGCTGCTTAAAGTGCTCATGGAGCCTTCTTGCGATAGATGTAAACTGATCCCAATTCCAAGTCTTTGTCAAAGTGGGTGGTTCGGAATCGGGAATGCCCGCTTCTTTAAACATTTTCTTATTGTAGAAAATACCAACACCTGACTCGGAATAACCAACTGCGTATAATTTGCCCTGATAAGTGCCTTGAGAAATAATACTTGGCAAAATATCACTTTTATTTGTAATATACTTACCAACCGGCTGGATAATTTTTGACTTAGCATACGCCGCTGTGTTGGGTCCATCCAACGTCAAAACATCTGGCAGACTATTTGAATTGAGCGCGGCGTTAATCTTGTCTTCATATCCGCCGCCTGCGCCACTGCGTGGAATGTATTGAACTGTCGCTTGATAGCCGGATTTATTATCTTTATTGAAGGCAGTAATGTTTTTTTGCATCGCCTTGCCTTCAGGGTCCGTTTTGGAAAAATGAACCCACATTGTGACTTGCTTCTTGGAACTAGCTGACGAGCCGCTCCCATTATTAAAGTACACAACAAGCAGTACAACGATGACCAATGCCGCCGCAATAACTGCAATTAATCTCCCTTTTTTCATGAAAATCAATCCTCCTCAAAAGCTAAAGCTTTTTTGTAACGTTTCATTACAGCTAAATAGTATAATTGTAAGCGCTTACTGTCAACATATTTTTGAAACGTTTTAATTTTGTAACACAATTTAATGATTGATTGTTGTGTAGCCCGAACGAAAAGAAACCGGCAATACTGAAATTTCCTGGGCGTGATCCGGATCTTTGATCTTCCGTAATAAAATATCCACCGCCGTATTAGCCATCAAATGAATTGGCTGGGCAATCGTCGAGACATACATGGATACCTCATTTGTCACGCTAACACCGTCATAACCAATTATTTGAACATCGTCCGGTACCGACACACCTTGTTTTCTCAATATATTGACTATTTCCAATAACTCAGTATCATTCACACAAAAAATACCATCAATGTCTGGATGCTGATTAAAAAGCTCGTAAACCAGATCCTCTAAATGATGGATCGGCCCAGGAACATAAATTTCAACCGGTGGAAAGCCTTGTTCAGCCGCATAGTTCATAAAAGAATCGTGTCGTTTAGTCGTGTCGTTTTTATATTCGGAATAGCTGCCAATAAAAGCCAAATGATGCAGGCCGCGGTTTAATAATTCTTGTGCCGCCAACCGTCCACCCTGTACATTATCAGAAGTTACATAGGAAACCTTTTCTGTAAAATAACGGTCAATACTGACAAAGGGCAATTTTGACGACACGTATTGGTCAATGGCGCTATAAGTAATTCCAATAATTCCATCAACTTTATTTTGCATGACCATTTGAATGTACTCATATTCCTTATCAGCATCAGCTTCGGAATTGCATAGCAGCACCTTGTACTGCAATTTGTATAATTTTTGTTCAACGAAATAAGCAAATTCCGAAAAAAAGGGATGCCAGATTGTCGGCAGAATCAAAGCAATCGTCCTGGAAGAATTGATTTTAAAACCACGCGCATAATCATTACGCACGTAATCAAGTTTTTGGATAGCCTCTTGAACCTTCAAAACGGTATCGGCTTTGACACCACTCGCGTGATTAATCACACGAGAGACAGTGCCTAAGCTGACTTGGGCTAATTTTGCTACATCTTTCATCGTCGGCATATTGTCCTCCAATACCTTTAACAGATCAATTCTGAATGTTAGTATCACTCTCAGTCAAAAAGTTGTTCACCTGTTCAAAAAAGAATTCTGGATTGTCGCGAATTGAGACATGGGTAGCATCCGGAATAATAGCTAGTTTGCCATGCGGCAGCTGTTTAACCATCGCCTGCGCGCGTTTGACCGGAATCATATCCTGATCACCAATCAGAATTAAAGTCGGTGTGTGAATTTCAGAAACACGTTTTTCGACAGTCCAGCCGGCCATCACGCCACTGGTCTGGAAAGGATTTCTCCCCATCATCAAATCAGCCAACTGATAATTAGTCGTGTCAACAGCGTGCTTGGTCTGGCTTTGAGAAAAACGCGTGTAATAATCACGGTAGAATTTCCCCATAAATTGATTGAAAAGCGCATCGTCAAATTCGCCTTTTTTTGCCTCCAAGAAGACATACTCAGCTTCATCTTTTGTCAAAACCTTGTCAACTTCTTCTTTCATGCGATCTGTGAAATCTGCGTCACGGTCAGCCATACCGACAATAATTAATTTAGTCAAATGTTCGGGATGCTTCAAAGCATATTCCAAAGCAATCATGCCGCCCCAAGAATAACCCAGTAGTGTAAATTGCTCGTAGCCTAACTGTCGGCGAACCTGTTCTAACTCATCGACAAAATAATCAATTTTCAAAGTTCTCTCAGCGACTTTCGGATCGGAAAAATCCGGTTGATCCGAATACCAAGATCCCAGCTGATCATAACAAGTGATCTCGGCACCAGGAATTTCCGCAGGAAAGCTTTCAAAAGACTCGTGCGTGTCACCCGGGCCGCCATGAACAGCGATCATTTTGTCGGACTGACCGGCATTTTCCGTGTGAGACCATAGATGGTAGCCGTTTGGTAGAGTTAAAATATGCGTACCGTTTTTCATAACCTAAGCATAATAAAAAACACTTGTGATAGCGCTTTAGAAAAGGAAAGATTGACGAAATTGCAATTTTTTTTCATAACGAATCACTGATTATGAGATTATTAACCAATGTCATACATAACAAAAGAAGAAAAATCGAGAAGATGTCCATGCCATGGCGTTCCATACTGATTTTCCCTAAAATTTCCACCGCTATTGCAATACAACATGTCAGAGAACATTTTGATCCCTTAGTGTCTCATATCCGCCCTCATATCTCATTAGTTTTCCCATTCCAATCGGAAATGCCTGATACGATACTTATCGAGAAAGTCACGCAAATTATATCTGGAACCTCAGCTTTTCCAGCGGCCTGTACCAGATTAGGTCACGATGATAATGGCTATATCTGGCTAGAAGCAGATCAAGGCAGGGATACATTTACGAAACTACACGATCAACTGTATAGCGATCCGGTTTTTGCACCTTTCTTGCGTAGGGATATTCCTTTTCAGCCGCATATCACAATTGCCAAAGTTAATCAGGGCAATACAGATAAGATAATAGCTGGCATCAAAATCCAGGATTTGTGCTTCTCGACATTGATAAATGCAATCTCAATTGAACGAGTAGCCGCCAACAACGATTCCGATGAATTTGCAAAAATGAATTTGATCTCAGGCAAACAACACTAATCAAATAAGGAAAATCAGGAGACCTATGAAAAGAATTTATTTTGTTCGCCACAGTATTCGAGATAACCGAATTAAAAATGACCGGAAAGCGCCACTCACTCAGCAAGGCAAAAAATTAGCAGATGCCTTAAGCAGTTATTTTCAAGACAAGCAGATCCAGTCTATCTATTCATCGCCATATCTTCGTGCCTTGGAGACGATCCAACCCACGGCAAAAAGCTTGCAGCTGCCGATTACACAGTCCGAGATGCTCAGGGAACGCCAAAGCAGTTGGCAAACGAACTGGCAGCAACATTTGCAATCTTTATGGGCAGACTTTCAATGTCAATTTCCTAATGAAGAGAGTATGGCCCAAGTCCAAAAAAGAATGGTCGCTTTTTTTGCAGAAGCGATTCGCTCAGCTGACAATAATATGATCATCTGCAGTCATGGCACGGCTCTCAGCGTGTTGCTCAACCATTTAACCGCTGGGCAGTTTTCTTTTAAAGATTGGCAATCTATGAACATGCCAGAAGTCTATCTTCTTACTTTAAGCAGCAATGATAGATTCGTCACTTTGGAGAAAATCGACACAGGTTCTGGAAAAATATTAAAAACATTTTCGAAATGAAGTTATGTCAATTAAACTGGAACTATTTTTCTCTGTGATTTGATTAGATTGCGGAGTTAATCGCTATAGTGTCTGCTATACCGGAGCCAGACTATAATAATTATTTTATAAATATTATTAACTAAAATCGGAATGTTAACAATTCTGAAATTTTCGAATCATGAAATTCCATACAAAATCCATTTAACAAGCAGATTTTTCTGTGTGAAAAAACCTCAAATCAGCGTGATATCGCGATTATTGCCAAAGGATTGACAATTCAAAATGACTGGATTCTGATCAAACGGCATTTAATAAAATGACTGTTTTTTATAACCGGTCCTTGATTTTTTATTAATCACATTGTTTGATTGCCTATCTATCTTTTTTTATTTCATGAATAATGATATGATTTAAGAATAGGGATTATTGTTAAGTCAATTTTCACAATAAACGAATAAACGTTTCTAGGAGAACATGATGTTTTTAAATAAAATCATAGTCGCGCGTAGAAAAGAAATGAAAATATCTCAGATAAAGCTGGCTGCAGGCATTTGCACACAGGCCACCATTAGCAAATTAGAGAGCCAAGGTTTGGCACCATCGCCAGATATTCTTGTAAGAATCTGCAAGCGCTTGAACTTGACTTTAAATGATGTATTTTCAGATTTTAACGACGAAGTTAAAGAAGCACTGCAAAATAAAATAGATCAGGTTTTTCAGCTAACTTCGAGCTACCATTTTGAGAAAGCTGCCAAATTGCTGGACTCGATTAAAGAAAATCAAGCTCGGGACAAGGGCCTGCTCAATGTATTGTATTATCTCAAAGGCAATCTTGCACTAAATTGGAAAAAGGATTTTGACGAAGCACAATTTTTCTTTAATTGGATATTGGAGCATACGGCAAATGACCAAATCAGTTATGAACAACTCTTTGCACTCAAAGGTTTGGGCATTATTTACTTTGAAAAGAACAAGTCTGATTTAGCTGCTTACTATCTTGACCAGATTAATCAAGTGATTGTCGAAGATAAGAAATTCCCGGATAATCAAATATCAGTTCATTTGCTGGCTAATTTAGCTAATTTTTACGCATCGAACAAGCAGTTCAAGAAGAGCCTCAAGGCTAGTCAAGCAGGCTTGGACATTATTAAAGAGACAAAAGTCTTTTCATATCTAGAACAGCTGCTTTATGCTAGAGCGTATGCACTGGCTCAGACCGAAGCCGATTCTGAGCAGGTTAAGAGCTTACTGCAGCAAGCTCAGGCCTTTGCTCGTTTTAGCGGCAACCAATCGGTGATCGATTATGTTGATCATTATTTCCAGACAGGAGAATTTAAAGCAGCCGATCGTCAAGAAGACGCTGTCGCAGATACAGAAAGTTTCCCGCTGCCATCCGGTAATTAATGAATGCCCAGATCCATCTTGGCCTCGCGCGACATCTTATCAATTGACCAGGCTGGTTCCCAGACCAAATTAATGGCCACCGTCTTGACTTCCGGTAATTCCTCTAACTGTTCTTGAATAGACCGATTCAGATAATCCGATAAAGGGCAGCCCATAATCGTCAAAGTCATTGTGACTGTGCAGCAGGCATCGGCCGATAGAGAGATACCGTAAATCAATCCGAGATTAACGATGTCGACGCCTAATTCCGGATCGATAATTTTAGATAACGATGCTAACGCTTTTGTTTCAAAAGCGTTTTTTTGTCCATCAGTCTGAGTCATGAACAATGTTTAACCAATCGATCCTGCCATCTCAAAGCTGATCAAGCGATTCAACTCGACCGCATATTCCATTGGCAATTCCTTGGTAAAGGGCTCGACAAAACCCATAATAATCATTTCTGTGGCTTTCTGTTCGGAAATACCGCGGCTCATCAAGTAGTAAAGCTGTTCTTCGGAAATCTTGGACACTTTAGCTTCATGTTCCATTGAGACATTGCCGTTATAAATCTCATTATAAGGAATCGTGTCGCTGGAAGATTTGTCGTCCATGATAATCGTGTCGCACTCGACATGCGAAAAAGAGCCGTCCGAATGTTCGCCAAAACGCACCTTGCCACGGTAATCAACGCGGCCGCCATCTTTTGAAATGGATTTGGAAATAATCGACGAAGATGTATTTTTTGCATTGTGAATCATTTGTGCACCTGTGTCTGAATCCATGCCGCTGCCGGCAACAGCAATCGACAGCATCGTACCGCGCGCACCTTCGCCATTCAAATACACCGACGGGTATTTCATCGTGGCCTTGGCGCCCAGGTTGCCGTCAACCCATTCCATGATGGCACCTTCTTGAGCTTGAGCACGCTTAGTTTCTAGACTGTAGACGTTTTTTGACCAATTTTGGATCGTTGTGTAACGACAATAAGCATGCGGCAGCACATTAACTTCGACGACTGCGGCGTGCAGACTATCCGATTGATAGTTCGGTGCCGTACATCCTTCGACATAATTGATGCTGGCACCTTCATCAACAATGATTAAAGTACGTTCGAACTGGCCGGAATTTTCAGCGTTCAAACGAAAATAAGACTGGATCGGTACAGTCGTCTTAACACCTTTAGGCACATAAATAAAACTGCCGCCCGACCAAACAGCTGAATTTAAAGCAGCAAATTTATTGTTGTCTGATTTGACCAGTTTGCCAAACCATTTTTTAAACAATTCCGGATATTCTTTTAAGGCCGAATCCGTATCCGTGAAGATAATACCTAGTTTTGCAAATGAGTCGCGCATATTGCCGTAGACAGCCTCGGATTCATATTGGGCCGAAGAACCAGCCAGATACTTTCTTTCTGCTTCAGGAACACCCAAGCGGTCAAACGTCTGCTTGATTTTATCCGGTACCTGATCCCAATCCCGATATTTTCTATCAGTCGGTTTTTGATAGTAAAGCATCTGCGACAAATCCATTTTGGATAAATCCGGGCCAAAATTCGGCATCGGCAAAGATTGATAGATTTGATAGGCATGCAGTCGATAATCAAGCATCCATTTCGGCTCTTCTTTTTCTTGGGATATTTGTCGAATAATATCTTCATTTAAGCCGCGGCCGGTCGAAAAAACAGGTGCCACATTATCGTGAAACCCAAATTCATAACTGCTATCTTGGACAACATCCGACACTTTACTCATGCTTTTTCTCCAAATACTGGTCTAACAAATTATCCGCTGCATGCCAAGCCAGCGTTGCGCATCTAATACGCGTTGGAAATTCTGCGACAGAAGCTAAAACTGCAGCATCCCCGAGAGCCTGATTTTCTTGATCAGAAATAGGCTCGCCCATGATCAAGCGGCTAAAAGAAGCGATTAATTTTTTAGCATCGACCAAATTTTGACCCAGCAAAACGCTTGTCATCATGCTAGCCGAGGCTTGAGAAATTGTACAGCCTTGACCTGTAAACGCGATCTCGGCCACCTTCTCTGCCTGGAAAACCATTTCAACATTAATCGTATCGCCGCAAGTCGGATTGCGCAGCATCAAATGATAGCTGGAATTTGCCAAATGGCCATAATGCTGGGGATGGGCTGCGTTTTCTAAAATCAGCTGACGGTATAAAAGATTTAATTTATCTAGCTGCATTAGAAAAGAAC
The DNA here is from genome assembly GCF_000241055.1 of Oenococcus kitaharae DSM 17330. Classification (NCBI taxonomy): domain Bacteria; kingdom Bacillati; phylum Bacillota; class Bacilli; order Lactobacillales; family Lactobacillaceae; genus Oenococcus; species Oenococcus kitaharae. Next base: position 666,473 of record NZ_CM001398.1, on the reverse strand, counting down.
TCCTTTGTCCGCTGCAACCCGCTGATCAGACGGTCGACATCATCACGCGTATTGTAAAAATAAAAACTCGCACGAACAGCTGCACTGATACCTAAATAATGCATCAAAGGTTGGGCACAGTGGTCGCCAGCACGGACTTCAATGCCTTGCAGATCCAAGGCCGTGGCCACATCGTGTGCATGCAGTTTGCCAAGATTAAAAGCAAGGACTGACGCATGTTTTGCAGCATCCAAAGGTCCATAAATTGTCAGACCATCAATCTGCGACAGACCTTTCAAAACAATCGCCATTAAATCCTGCTCGTAAGCCTCGATCTTATCCATACCCAAGGCCTGCAGATAATCGATCGCTGCAGCCAAACCGATCGCACCGCCAATATTGGGCGTACCCGCTTCAAACTTCAAAGGGGCGGCCGCCCAAGTCGCCGATTGTTCATCCACACGGTCAATCATTTCACCACCGAATTGGACTGGCGGCATCTGATCTAATAATGCCTTCTTACCATATAAAACGCCAATCCCTGCTGGTGCCAGCATTTTATGTCCGGAAAAGGCATAGAAATCAGCATCCAAATCCTGCACATCGACAGCAAAATGCGGCGCCGCTTGTGCACCGTCAACGACCATATAAGCACCTTGCTCATGTGCCAAACGCGCGATTTCCTTAATCGGGTTAATCGTGCCTAATACATTGGAGACTTGTGCAATGGCGACAATTTTAGTCCGTGAAGTCAGTTTGCGTTTTAAATCAGTCATATTTAGTTCGCCATCTGCTTGTAAGCCTATGTAAACAAGTTTGGCCTGTTTGCGCTGAGCTAATTGCTGCCAAGGAATCAAGTTGCTGTGATGCTCCATCTCGGAAATCAAAATCTCATCACCGGCAGTCACGACCAAATCACCAAAACTGCGAGCAACTAAATTCAGGCTTTCAGTCGTCGAGCGCGTGAAAACAATCGACTGGCTGTCAGCTGCGTGAATAAATCCCGCCACCTTGTCGCGTGCCGCTTCATAGCTATCTGTGGCGCGGCTGCTTAAAGTATTGATACTACGATGGACATTGGCATTATCATGCCGATAAAAGTCACTGACGGCTTTTAAGACAGATACTGGCCTTTGAGCAGTTGCGGCACTATCTAAATAATCCAGTTTTTCGCCATTAATCAGCTGTTGGAAAAACTCGAAATCATTTCTGGAATTGTTCAATCCATTATCCATTAAAAAGGCTCCTTTCAATCAAGGAAATCGCGTAGTCGGCAATCGCTTTATCGGAAATTTCACTCAAAGATTCAGCCAAAAAACCCTTGACTAATAAAGACTGGGCTTTGGATTTTGTCAGGCCGCGGCTGAGCAGATAATACAACTGCTGGCGATCAACCTGTCCAATACTGGCTGCGTGCCCGGCTATAACATCATTTTCATCAATTAATAAAATCGGATTGGCATCGCCCTGTACAAATTCAGACAACATCAGCAGACGATTTTCCTGCTGGGAATAAGCAGCGTGAGCCCCTTTGATAATCCGGCCAATGCCGTTAAAGACAAGTTTGGATTCATCCAGCAGGACGCCGTGCTGGACAATGTTGCCCACGCTATGACGTGCATAATTCGTAATTTTGGTATTAATACCCTGTGTCTGTTTGCCAGCAGTGATCGCCACGACTTTTGTCTCGGCGTTGGATCCGCTGCCGAGAAGATCAGAATAAAATTCGCTGACGACATTACCCTGATTCATTTCAACAAAAGTCGACTGAACCCTGGCATCTTGGTCCAGTTGCGATTTTCGGTAAATGTGCGCGCTCGTCTTAGCAGATAGTGTGTCTAAAACCGTATAAGTCAAAGTACTGTCGGCGTCGGCAAAAATAACAGTGCGCAAATCTGCTGCATTAGCACAATCACCCAAGGTAGAGACTTCCTGAGAAATTTCTGCTTGGGCACCAGTCTCCAAAACAATGATCATCAAATTGATGAAATTCTCTTCTTGACGGCTATCCTGCAGCTGCAAAATCTTCAGTGCTGAAGACAGATGAACATTTTTCGGAATATAAATGAACAAACCGCTATTGACTAAAGCAGCCTGCCACAAAGCTAAACCGTCCTGAGCCTTATTGGAAAAACATTTTCGAAAATATTTTTCAAATAAGGCAGCCCGTGTCGTCATGGCCTCTTCTAAATCGCAAACAACCACACCCTGCGCAATCAAATCTGCTGGCAAATCAATTTTGATCGTTTTCCGACCAAGAATCACAACCGCCTGTGCCTTTCGGACCAAATTACCAGGCACATCAATGTGCGGCGGTATCGCTTTTAAATCAAATAAAGGCCAATCACGATAATCAATTTTTGGAAAACGCCGCGGCTGCTGATTCAGTGCCTGCTGCCAGCTATCCGCACGAAATTCAGCCAGCCATTTTGGTGCCTGAGGTAAAAGCCGTGCAGGCCAATCAGTGTGCATTTCAATTGACTGAGCAAGCGTCGTCACGATGCTTGGCCTCCCTGATTGGTATTTGATCATCGTCAACTAAATCCACTTGAATACCCAGCTCGTCGCGCAAACCAGCATAACCTTCGGCCTCTAATTTTTCCGCCAAAGAAGCATCACCTGTTTTGACAATCCGGCCGTCCATCATCACGTGAACCTGATCAGGGTGGATATAGTTCAGCAAACGCTGATAGTGCGTAATCATCAAAGTACCGAAATCTGGACTTGCCATCGTATTAACACCCTTAGCGACAACTTTTAGAGCATCAATATCCAGGCCAGAATCGATTTCGTCTAAAATCGCAAATTTAGGACGGATCATCATCAGCTGAAGAATTTCATTGCGTTTTTTTTCACCGCCGGAAAATCCTTCATTTAAATAACGGTCGGCCATGCTTTCCGGCATATTCAACAAAGCCAAATTCTGATCTAAATCTGACAAAAATTCACGGATTGACATCGGCGATTTTTCCGGTCGCCGGGCATTAATCGCCGCACGCATAAATTCTGCATTCGTAATACCCTTTATTTCGACTGGATACTGCATGGCTAAAAAGAGTCCCAGGCGTGCTCGCTGATCGACCGAATCTTGTAAAATATTATGGCCGTTCAGTAAAATCTCCCCTTCAGTGACCTGATATTTAGGATTCCCCATAATCGTCTCGGATAAGGTGGATTTGCCAGTGCCGTTTGGCCCCATGATGGCATGCGTTTCACCAGTCCTCAAAAGCAGATTGACACCTTTGAGAATCTCGTCTCGCTGTTTTGTCTCTTCATTTTCAATGCAAACATGCAGGTTTTTTATTTCCAATTTATCCATGCGATTCTGCTCCTTAGGACTATGATAATTAACTCACACTAACACGATTATTTTTTGTTGGGCAATGTTAAAAATTGATTAATTTTTTTGATTGGTATTTTGGCCGGCAGTCATTGCAAACTGTTAGTCGCACATACTTGTGAAGTCACTTTACGTGGTTTTTACAGCTGTTTTCGTAACAATTTTTCTGTTGCTTTTTGCCCTGATATCTCTTACGATAGTCCTTACCAAATCGATCAAAGGAGTTATGATGGCAGAAACAAAAACTGACTTAGAGACAGATAAATACTTGCTGGATAAGCTAGCTGTCATTAAAAATGACGGCGAGAAGACGAAGTTCCACTTATATAAAATAGGACTTGTATTGGACCAGATTTTGTCCGATGAACAGTCAGATACTGCAGACGAAATTATCGCCAAACTGCTGGCTTTTTGCGAGGGCAGAAATGAAATCTCAACGGACGATATCCGCACATTTATGATCACAAGTTTGCGTGATCTTGGTTTAGACCAGGCCGCAGAAAAGTACATAGCCTACCGACAACAGGATATAAAAAAATTTGAGGAAGCTGTTGACCCAAGAATCAAACTTGAACAACTTTTAAGCAAAAAAGATAATATTGTCCACGAAAACGCTAATAAAGACAGCAATGTTTTTAGTACCCAACGCGACCTGACAGCCGGTATGGTCGGCAAATCTTTGGGACTAAAAATGATGCCGGAAACAGTTGCTAAAGCTCATTTGCGTGGCGACATTCATTACCATGATTTGGATTATTCGCCAATGACTGAAATGACCAACTGCTGTTTGGTCGACTTTAAAGAGATGCTGGCACATGGTTTTGAAATCGGCAATACCGATGTCACACCGCCGCATTCTATCGAGACGGCCACAGCTTTAATGGTACAGATTTTTGCTAACGTTGCTTCCAGCCAATATGGCGGATGTTCATCGGATCGTACTGATGAACTGCTGGCACCTTATGCCGAGATGAATTATAAGAAGCATTTGGCTGAAGCGGCAAAATGGGTTGAACCTGATCAGCGTGAAGCATTTGCCAAATCGCGGACGAAAAAAGACATTTATGATGCCATGCAGGCTTTGGAATACGGTATCAACACACTACTTTCTTCTCAAGGCCAGACGCCCTTCACGACGGTCGGATTCGGCTTAGGCACTTCTTGGATTGAGCGTGAAATTCAAAAAGCCATCCTGCAGATTCGTATCGAAGGTATGGGTAAACAACATCGTACAGCCATTTTTCCTAAATTAATTTTCACTTTGAAACGCGGCTTGAACTTAAAGCCCAGTGACCCTAATTATGATGTCAAGGAACTCGCCATTGAATGTTCGACAAAAAGAATGTACCCGGACATCTTGATGTATGACAAGATCATCGAACTGACAGGCAGTTTCAAATCACCGATGGGCTGCCGCAGTTTTCTGCAAGGCTGGAAAGACGAAAATGGCAAAGAAGTCAATGCTGGGCGTATGAACTTGGGCGTTGTTACGATTAATCTGCCAAGAATCGCGATTGAATCCAAGGGCAACATGGCCATTTTTTGGGAAATCTTCAATGAGCGCGCCGCAATTGCCAAAAAAGCCCTCCTAAATAAAATTGAACATGCCAAAATGGCCAAGCCGCAAAACGCCCCGATTTTATACCAGTCTGGTGCTTTTGGGAAACGACTGAAGGATAACGAGTCAGTCGATCAGCTGTTTACCCATCGCCGCGCGACTATTTCGCTTGGTTACATCGGCCTATATGAAGTCGGAACAGTTTTCTTCGGGCCAAAATGGGAACACAATCAGACAGCCCACGATTTCACAGTCGAAATCGTTAAACGGATGCATGATTACTGCGTTGCTTGGGAAAAGGAATACGATTACCATTTCAGCCTTTATTCAACACCAGCCGAGTCGCTGACTGATACTTTCTGCCAGCTTGACGAAGATCGTTTTGGCAAAATCCCAGATATCACAGAGAAGGAATATTATACGAACAGTTTCCACTATGATGTCCGCAAGAACCCAACACCATTTGAAAAGTTAACTTTCGAAAAGGATTATCCAGTCTACGCTTCTGGCGGCTTTATCCATTACTGCGAATATCCGAATTTAAAACAAAATCCTAAAGCACTGGAAGCCGTGTGGGATTGGGCTTACGACCAAGTCGGTTATTTAGGCACCAACACTTCCATCGATCATTGCTACAAATGCGGTTTTGATGGTGAATTCAAGCCAACCGCTAAGGGCTTTGAATGCCCAGTCTGCGGGAACCGCGACCCAGACACTTGTGATGTTGTTAAAAGAACCTGCGGCTATCTGGGCAATCCGCAAAAACGGCCAATGGTTCACGGCCGCCATAAGGAAATCGCATCCCGTGTTAAGAATATGACTTTAGGGAGCCTTGATTAAATGACAGTCGGTCCGAAGAATCCAAAACCTAAAGAATGGCTCTCAAAGGATCATAGCCTAGGCTACATCGCTTCTTACAAACCCTTTAATATGGTTGACGGGGAAGGTGTTCGCTGCAGTTTGTATGTCTCAGGCTGTCTGTTCAACTGCCCTGGTTGTTACAATGCCGTCGCACAAAACTTCCATTACGGCCATCCCTACACACAAGAATTAGAAGATCAGATCGTTAAAGATATGTCCCAGCCTTATGTCCAAGGCCTGACGTTACTGGGTGGCGAACCTTTCTTAAATACAGGCGTCACGATTAAGCTTTGCAAACGGATTCGGAAAGAATTCGGCCATGACAGAGATATCTGGTCTTGGACCGGTTACAAATGGGACGAACTGATGCAGGAATCAGACGATAAATTAGAGCTCTTAAGTTACTTGGATATGCTGATCGATGGCCGTTTTCTCGAATCTCAAAAGGACCTGACCCTGCAATTCCGCGGCAGTGCTAATCAGCGCATCATCGATGTACCAAAATCATTGCAGCAGCACAAGGTGGTTATTTGGAGCAAACTGCTTCGTTAACATTAGTATCCCGAAACAAAGCAATAACTGTTTCAATTGTTTTGTTTTTTATTTTCTTTTTTTGGAGTTTCCGTTGAAAAAAACAATCAATCACTCAATTATCCATGACTTTATTCGTTATGGCTTATATGTTTTACTCATTTTTTCCTTGGGCATCGGCTTGCTGTTAACGCACGCATTCAAGTATCCATCTATTTTAGCCTTGGCAATTTTGGCTTTCACTTTTGGTTTGCGACATGCTTTTGACATTGATCATATTGCCGCTATCGATAATATGACGCGGAAATTATTAAATGACAAAAAGAATGCACATGGTGTCGGCTTCAGCTTTTCTTTTGGTCACTCACTCGTAGTGATAATGATGACCATTATCACGGTATTGTTAGTGGAATGGGCCAAAAAGAGAATGCCGGACCTTAACCAATTCGGTGCAGCTGTCGGCACCTTTCTTGCTGGTACAATGCTGATCGTTTTGGCTGTTGTCAATATGTTTATTATCAGATCCATTTGGCTGAATTTTAAACACAGCTCGGAAGAAAACAAAAAACGCGGCACTGAAGGCCCCATCTATCATCTTTTTACAAAGTCACTCAGTCTTATTAATCATAATTGGCAGGTAATGATTGTGGGTTTTATTTTCGGATTGGGCTTTGATTCGGCTACACAAGTTGCTGTGCTGGCTACTTCAGTTGCCGCCGCTGATAAAGGCCTTCCTTGGATGGCAATTATGTCGATTCCAGTCATGTTCACAGCTGGTATGTGTTTAATGGATACCTGCGACGGTCTCTTTATGAGCACAGCCTATAGCTGGGTTTTTTCATCACCTTTTAGAAAACTGTATTACAACCTCGTCATCACAACTATCTCAGTAATTTCAGCCCTGACAATCGGGCTGATTGACCTTTATCAATCTATCAGTGTGGTCTTCCACTGGCACAATGCAACGGCCAGTTGGATCAGCCAACTAGATTTCAATAAAATGGGTATCGCCTTAGTACTGCTGTTTGCCTGCACTTGGGCTGCTGCCATTATTTTTTGGCGATTGTTTTCATTAGATAAATATGATAAATAAAAAGAGCACCTTTAACTGATGCTCTTTTTATCATATTTTTTTAAATTATTTAACCTTTGCCCAAGTCCGCAAATCATCAAATGTTTTCTTAGGATCCTGTGATTCATCTCTGGCCAGCTCATCAATCCGGCTAGCAACCTTTTTCATGTCAACTTTAGGATATTCGTCAATCTTTTCAGACTTATGAACACCTGTATTATCATAAATTGACTTAAGCAAGTACCTTTCCACATTTTTGTCTTCATCCGCATTGAATGCGTCAATATTCTTGGCTAACATAACGGACAAACCTTCAATGTTCAGTTTTTCTGCTTCGGCTTCTTCTAATGCCATTTTGTTCACCTCTTACAACTCATATGATAAACAATAGTCAGGAAAGGTCAAACGTTTTTGGCAACTTTCTGCAACTTTAAGCAGACTGTATCAACTGACAAATTTGACTTGTGTTGGTTTCCATAATATACTGCATAGGAATCTAGTAACCGCAATAAAATAGAGGCGCGGTTATCACGAAAATTGCTGAGCAGACAAAAGCGTTGATGCAATTGTAAGGATCGCCGCCGAAACAAGATTGAACCTGTCATTTGATCTTTGTTGGGCCATGTGGAAAGACTGCATGGACTGTCCTAGGATCACCTAGGGGGTGCTATTAATTGGGAATCTTATCTTCTTAATTTAAAATACCTTTTACCTCTATTAATCTCTGTTATTAATAGAGGTTTTTTGTCGTTGCAGGTTTGATGAAGGAGAGAAAATGTATTTGAAACAGAAAAGAAGTTGGCTGTCTATAATCGGTCTGCTCTTTGCCGTATTCGTGATAGCTGCAGGAACTTTTCCTAGCAGCCAAGCACAAGCCGCAAAGAAATCAAAGAAAGTCTTTTTAGTTGGTATGGAGGCCAACTATCCGCCTTTCAACTGGACGCAGCAGGATGCCAGCAATGGTGCCGTGCCAATTCAAGGATCCAATCTTTATGCTAACGGCTATGATGTGCAAGTTTCCAAGCGCATTGCCAAACGTCTGGGACGACCTGTCGAAGTTGCCAAGACTGAATGGGATGGCCTGCTGCCAGCTTTGACTTCTGGAAAAATCGATGCGATTATCGCTGGTATGACGCCGACACCAGAAAGAGAGAAAACGATTGATTTTACTCGGGCATATTACAACTCCAAACAGATTATTGTTGTCAATAAAAACAGCAAATATGCCAAAGCAAAAACTTTAAAGGATTTCAAAGGTGCTAAGCTGACTGGGCAACTAAGCACTGTTCAATATGACCTGATCAAACAGATTAAGGGTGCTATCAGAGAACCAGCCATGCGTGATTTTTCATCGATGCGTGTTGCCCTGCAATCCAACACGATTGATGGCTACGTAGCCGAACTACCGGAAGGATATAGTATGGCCGTGGCTGACCCTAATGCCACTTACATTAATTTATCAAGCAAAGGCGGATTTGTGCTGGACAAGACCGAATCACAGGAAGCCATCGGCCTGCGTAAAAATGATCCGAATAAAGCAACGATCAATTCTGTCTTATCCAAATTGCCCAATAGCGAGCAATCACGTCTGATGCAGCAGGCCGTTAAAGAGCAGCCGCAGACAAGTTCTCAGGGTAACTGGTTTATTGATATTTGGCAGCAATACGGTGGCATGCTGCTACGCGGTATTGGTATGACGCTGCTGCTGGCAATTGTCGGAACGGCTGTCGGCTTTATTATCGGGCTGCTGATAGGTATTGTGAGAACCATCCCAGCACCCAAAAAGCGCTTGCAGCGTTATCTGATTAATTTCGTTAACTGGCTGCTGTCTGTCTATATTGAAGTCTTTAGAGGCACGCCCATGATCGTTCAAGCGGCAGTTTTCTATTACGGCGCCGCTCAAGCCTTCGGCATTAACTTGGATCGAACCACCTCGGCATTGATTATTGTTTCTATTAATACAGGTGCATATCTGGCCGAAATTATCCGTGGCGGTATTATCTCAATTGACCAAGGCCAATTCGAAGCTGCGACTGCTTTGGGGATGACGCATTTTCAGCAAATGAATAAAATTGTCCTGCCGCAAGCTGTCCGCAACAGTATCCCGGCCGTGACCAATGAATTTATTGTGAACATCAAAGACACATCGGTGCTAAGCATCATCTCTGTGTCAGAACTGTTCTTCACCGGTTCAACAATTGCCGGACAGAACTTCCAGTTCTTCCACACTTATCTGACCATTTCTCTCATCTATCTGATCATGACCTTCACGATTACACGAATCTTCAGATTGATTGAAAAGAAATTAAATGGTCCGAAAAACTATGATTTAATGACCAATGATTTCCAAATTGCAACACCGAAAATTGCCGGAAAGTGAGCGAAAATGGAAAAAGATAACATTCTAACGATTCAACATTTGAAAAAATCTTTCGGACAGCACGAAGTTTTAAAAGACATTGATTTGCAGGTGCAACGCGGTGAGGTCATGACCATCATCGGATCTTCCGGATCCGGTAAATCAACATTACTGAGATGCTTGAATTTGCTGGATGATGCCACGGCTGGTGAAATTCTCTATAACGGCCAAAATATTCTTGACCCGAATTTCAACCGTATTCAGTATCGTGCTAAAGTCGGTATGGTCTTCCAACAGTTCAACCTCTTCAATAACTTAAATGCTTTGGAAAATTGTGTTGTGGCTCAAACAACCGTTTTGAAAAAGAGTCCTGCTGAGGCTGAGAAGAATGCACTGGCTCAATTAGAAAAAGTTGGTATGGGCCCGTATGTCAAAGCTAAACCAGCACAACTATCTGGTGGGCAAAAACAACGTGTCGCAATCGCACGAACACTGGCAATGTCGCCTGATATGATTTTGTTTGATGAGCCGACTAGTGCCCTAGATCCAGAAATGGTTGACGGGATTCTTGATATCATGAAAGATCTAGCACATACCGGACTAACAATGATTCTCGTTACGCATGAAATGGGCTTTGCCCGTGATATTTCTGACCATGTCGTCTTCATGGACCAAGGCGTGATCGCTGAACAAGGCAGCGCCGAACAGATTTTTTCTTCTCCGAAGAATCCGCGGACGCAAGAATTTTTGCAGCGTTATTTGAAACGACTGTGATTTCAAAAACTGGATCTGCCAAAAATGGCAAGTCCAGTTTTTTTATATCAATTTTTAAAAATCTTCGGGCGTTACAATATAGTCTGAGTGAGATAGGAGCAGCAATAGTACATGATTGAGTGGCCAGAAAGCAAAATTCATGCTTTTCAAAAAACATTATTAGATTGGTACGATCATAACAAACGCGATCTGCCCTGGCGGCGGGACCATGACCCCTATCATGTCTGGATTTCAGAAATCATGCTCCAGCAGACGCAAGTCCATACGGTCATTCCTTATTACGAGCGTTTTATGGGTGAATTTCCGAGTGTGGCTGATTTAGCCAACGCAGATGAAGGCAGATTAATGAAAGCCTGGGAGGGACTAGGCTATTATTCACGTGCCCGAAACTTGCAGAAAGCGGCTAGGCAAATTGTCCAGGATTATGACAATGTCTGGCCGCGTGATATTGCTGAGTTGCAAAAGTTGGCCGGCATCGGGCCTTATACGGCTGGTGCCATCGCGAGTATCGCTTTTAATCAGCCAGTCCCAGCAGTCGATGGCAATGCTTTTCGCGTTTTCTCGCGCTTGTTAGAAATTGATGATGAAATCAGCAAGCCGCAAACACGCAAAATTTTCGAACAAGTTATCAGCAAAATTATCTCTCAAGAACGCCCTGGCGATTTCAACCAAGCCATTATGGATTTAGGTTCCAGCTATATGACTGCAGCCAATCCAGATTCAGACCACTCGCCTGTTAAGGCCTTTAATCAAGCCTACATTGACGGCGTTGAACTGAACTACCCTGTGAAAAATAAAAAGCCCCGCCCTATCGAAGTCGACTATTTTGCTTTGGTTATTCGTTCATCGGCTGGCATTTTGATGGAAAAACGACCAGATAGCGGCATCCTAGCTGATTTTTGGACTTTTCCTCTCGTGGCCAAAGAAGATCTGCTGGCCTTTAGCGGACAAGACGAATTTGCAGAAGACGAAGATGCGCTGACAGCCATGACGGATTATTTTGCCCAGCAATATGGGCTAACTCTGGCCTTTCAGTTCTTGCCCGTCAAGAAAGTCACGCATATTTTCACCCATCGCAAATGGCTCATGACACTTTTGTCTGCTGACCTGACGACTGAAAACGACTTAAGCCTTTTTCCAGGCCGTTTCTTTAGCAAAGAGGATTTTATTCAGCACGCTTTTCCCAAAGTACAGCAAAAATTAATTGATCGGGTGAATTCTTTGGATGAATAATCTCATTAACGAGTACTGCCGCTATTTTGGTGTTGTCAATTTGAACCAATTACTTTCAAATTGACGCGCAATACATCGAGTGAGGAACAGCACCGAACCTAATCCCAATAATTGGCCTGCCAAAACATAAATGGCGGTCAGATTGGTAAACTCAATCAACAGACTTAGCACCATCATACTCATCGTGACTAACATAATTGTCAGACCGGTTAGTAAAAGCCCAACTATAGCCATCGTGTTCCTATTACCACTATCCGAAACACACAAATTCATGAACATCTGGGCAATAGAGATATCCGTCGTTGCCAGCATAGCAATCAGCACCAACTCTTTCACAAAAAACCAAAAAGAAATGCGAGAACCGGCCAACAGACATAAGACCACTAGCGAAAGGCACAATAACCGCACGATGTCTAAATGAGTAGTGTGCTTTGAGAAAGCATGAACGGACCATTTGTCCAATAAGCGATGGTTAGAAATTTGATTAGATAAATCAGATTGCTTTTGATATTGCCCAAATATGGCAAGACGCATGAGGATAGTTCCTAGAAAACCAACGATTGCAAACTCAGAAAATACAATAGGCTGATGCAGATACAGCAACACGATTATCACCAGAAAAACAGCGCTCAACGCGCAGACAAAAGTCTTCCTTGCCATTGCCGATGAAAACGGCTGAAGGCTTGTGCTATCAAAGCGACCTGTTCGATCCAATGTGTACATTTTTTTTGCTTGAAATCTGGAACAAAGATGCTGCTGATTTACTGGTTTCCGAAAAAAATAAAGTATCAAGTAAAATAAACTAATCAAAAAGAAAAATATCAGTAAAATGGCCAGGTATCGCTCAAAATATATTTGCAAGGAAAGGCTCGCCAATAATGACTCTAGCGGCTTATCAAGAGATTCAATCCATAAGATAATCCTGTTTGATATGGTGGTGTTTGACAACAATGTCAAACTCAAAAGTGTCAAAAATAGAGAAGCAGTCAGTTTAACACAGCTAAAGTAACTACTTTTCTGAATGCGGTGAGTTACTTGCCTGAGCTCATATATCAAGTTATAAGGCATAAAGTAGGTTACTCCTTTATCAATTCCCTTAGCTGTTTTTCTAGTTGTGATTGTTGTTCTCTCGTCATGGATGCAAGTGGTGCGTTATGGCCCTTGACTGTACCAATGTGTGTTTTCACTTTGCCATCCTTTTGAATCACGACGATAAAGGGTACGGACAAGCGTTTTTCAAAAGTATGCTTGATGAAAAACTTTTCTAACACAATGTTATCGACACTTCGATAGTTATCTGCACGCGTATTCACCACTTGTGCCTGCTTATGCTGACGTTTTAGTTCACGATCGAATACCGGCAGCAGTTCGACACACCAAGGACAATTTGGATAACCAAAGTAATAGATGCCTGGTTTAGCCTCTCTGGTCATGGCCGCCAATGTTTTTGCAGGTGCATCGTGAATAAAGCGTGGGCTTTTATCTTGATAAACTGGTGTTTTTGTCTGAGTTTGTCTGACTGCTAGAACATAAGTTGCATAAAAACCAGCTCCTAACAAACATAGTGACAATATAATAAGACTCATTCGTTTCATTATGTTTTATTCTCCTTGATCAAGTTATAAACAGACAGAAAAATCACTTCGCCATCTGTTGTAATGGGCAATAAATTAGCAACATTAGTCAGGCACAGGATTTTGGCAAGTCCAAAATACGGTATTTCTGAATTAATCAGCATCCCCAAAATAATCAAACCAACCGGTGCTGATAGAGCGACCACCAAATTTTGTGCATCCCGCCCTGGATTCTTGTAGCTGATCACTGGCAATAAAAATAGATTTATTTTGAAGACTGGCCGCAAATGAAATAACCTGGCCGTTATAAAATGAATACTTTCATGCAAGGACACCAGAAGAAAACAAGCCAAACCATAGATGACTAATAGGGTTAGTATTGACCAAATCATGCTTTTTTCTTAATTTGAAACATGTGGTAAACCGCAAACCAAATTACAAGGAACAATGCATATAAGCCCACAACCTGCCAAGTGAGTGAGAACAACGAGTTCAATTCATCTGGCGTTATGTGTGTTTCAATTCGGAGACCGGTCAAAGTTGTCACAACCCCGCTTTCATTGATTTGAAAAAGCTCAATGACAAGATCGATAGCAAAAATAATCATCCAACAGCTTGAAGCAATACTGAGTTGTTTTATATATTTTTTCATGATTTAACTTCCTTTTCTTTATTTAAAATGTATCCAACCAACAGCACTAGCAGACCGTCTACGATGTATAAAGCCGAAGGAATACTTATCAGAGAAGCCAACAGCATCATCATGATGATGCTCAAGAAGGCAGATAAGCTTTCGTTCATATTTCCTTGTGATTTTGGGAACAGAAAACCAGCGATTAGAGAAGCAAGTGAGATTCCTAATCCAAAGAAAAATGGATCCGCAGTTACCTGAACCATCAGGCCTACTAGTAATGACGGCAGCAGAATAAATGCCACAGCTAATAAAATCGCGCATAATTCAGCATAAATACTTATTCGATATAGATTGAATAGCGGTCGGAAATTTAACAAAGCATCCGCATAAAATATCCACACAACGCCGATTAACGGGAGAATAAAAAGCATGTTCTGCAACATTTCGTTCCAATCGGAGAAATAAACCGAAATGGCGACTAATCCGACAGAAATCAAAGCGTAATAACTCGTGATCTTAAAACGCAAAACGGCAATCCATGGCATGCCAATCAATTTTAAAAATAGCGATTTGGGTAATATATGGATAAAGGACGATTTAATTCTGCCTTCAATTTCAGAGGGCAAGCGCCAACGAATCAATAATGTCATTGTTGTGATAATCAAAAGCACAGTCAACAGATAAATCGTCATCATTAATAAAGATATCCGCTGCGCGGCCCAATAATTGTCCACTGACAAACGTGTGTGAAAATAATAAATACCAATCAGAAACATGAGAATGCCATCTAAAAATAAAGGAAAATATTTAGTCCATTTACTCTTTAATCGAGAAACCGCCGCATATATCAATTCCAGTAGTTGAAAAATAGAAAAAAATAATAGATGTAAAGTCACTAGAACTAAGAATGATTCCAATAAAGATAATCTCAACAGTTTGAACATTGGTGCTGCAATAATTAAAAATAATTCAAATATCGCCATTCCAAGACTGAATCTGAAAATACTAAGACTTGACAGAATCTCTTTTCGTTTGAAAGGCAGTGTCTTAATAAAGAATAAAGAATTGCGGCTAAGATTAAAATTTGCATTGACCAAAATAAAAACTAAACACGAGATAATTAAAAATAAATTGTAAGAGCTGCTTAGGGTTGTTCTTGCAGCTAAAGCAAAAGCATCCGGTTGAGCGTTTGCTGCTCCTTCAGATAACCGAACAAAAGCAACCATATTGACATAAAAATATACAAAATACAACAAAATCAATCCAGCCAATAGCAAATAGCGGTTACGTTTTTTCTGGAAAAAAGGCCTTTTAAACAGACCATGAAAAGCATCTTGGTATAAAAATTTAGTTAACGTTGAAATGTTCTTCAATTTGGGCAAGTTTGTCATGGACTTCTTTTTCCTGTTTGATAGTCTGGGTCAATTCCGTGATTGTACCCGTGAACTGTGTCAGTCTCCCCTGTTGCATGATCCAAATATTGTCTGGAAAACGCAATAAGCAATTGCTTTCGTGAGAGACTAATACGATTTGCTGTTTTTTAGATAAATGATCGAACACCTCCTGCAGCAGTAAAACGCTCTGAAAATCCAGACCACTGAAAATTTCATCAGCCAAAATATACTGTGCACCCGATGCTGCAGCAGCCGCAATTTGTAATTTTTTCTTCATGCCAAAGGAAAAACCACCAATGAGGTGATCCTTCTGTCCAGACAAATCAAAAATTTGCAGCAAGACCTTAAACTGTGTCATGTTCCCTTTTGGATAACGGCTTAGAACAAAATGGCCATACTCTAACGCAGTCATAAATTCTGGTAAATAAAAATCTGACGGTAAATAAAACAGTTGCTGTTTGAAAATTTCCGACCCTGAGGGCATATCATCAATTGTGATTTCGCCGCTATCAATATCAATCAAACTGCAAATTGCATTAAAAAAGGTTGTCTTGCCGCTGCCGTTAGCACCTACAATCACAGTCATGCCTTTTTTGTCGAAAGCCATCGTCAAATCGTCAATAACAGATCTTCCTTGATAACTCTTGGTTAAACAATCAATCCTAAGCATGCGACTTTCCCTAAATAATCCGTATCATCGTTTACAACCGACTCCCATTTCCCAAAAATGTGGCCAGTGCAGCTTAATATTGCCCGAGAAATTGTAACCTCTGGCAGTACAGTAAAAGGCATATGCAATTACACTTACCAATATCAGCAAACCAAAGAACACCCAAAACCAGCGGTTCTCGATTAACCGCTGATATTTCAAAGCCAGCTCGTTCCTATAAGTTTCCATCATTGTGATCATTTCATTTCCTCCTTCGAATTCCTATGCTTCTTTATACGCAGTTTTCAGAAGAAATAAAAAAAACACCTGCCATTTAGCAGATGTTTTTTAAGTTAACGATGGAAGACTTCATCGCTGGCCAGTTGATCAAAGAAACGCTGTGGCGTTTTACGATCTTTAAAGTAGAACTCACGATCTTTATCATTGATTTGCCGTGCGACTTTAGCTGGATTACCATAAGCAACGACGTTTTCCGGAACGTCTTTAGTAACAACACTACCGGCACCGATAACACTGTTCTTACCAATCTTAGTGCCTGGCGTAATCGTGACGTTAGCCCCAATCCAGACGTTATCACCAATCGTAACTGGAAAGGCATATTCAGCACCAGCCTTTGTACGCAACTCTGGATCAATGCTGTGCCCGCCTGTATAAATGCCTGTATAGGGGCCGATTAGGACATTATCACCAATGCTGACTTGAGCAGCATCAGCTAGTGTCAAATTATTATTACCAAAAAAATTATCCCCAATGTGAATGTTGAAACCGTAATCAACCTGTAGCGGAAGCTCCACGAATGCATTTTCGCCGACATCGCCAAACAGTCTGTCTAGAATTTCTTTTCTCTTATCTAAATCTCGATACTTCAAATGATTATATTCATAGAGCTTATCCCTCGCCTGCATATTTAGCTCAAACAGCTCTTCGTCCTGGTGATAAAGCTCGCCATGAATCATGTGATTGAATTCTGAATCATTTTTCTTGTACTCGATAAGTATTTCTCCTTAGTAATTATTTTGGTGTAATCAAATTTAGTTATAAACAAAATTAGTATTAATTGCAAATCAAAAGTTCGATTCACCTATCAGTCAGCAAATAACATTAAAACAATCTTCCAGTTACATTTTCGAAATAATGGCGCAGTACACTGACGGTGTTTCACAAAAAAATAAAATGGGCGGACGGAAAATGAGTTATTCGACGATTGATGAAGCAGTTAAGCAGTTAAAAGCAGGCGGTTTGATTATTATTTCGGATGATGAAAGACGTGAAAACGAAGGTGATCTTTTGGGCATCGGTTCTCAAATGACACCGCAAAACGTCAACTTCATGATTACGCAGGCACGCGGATTACTTTGCACACCAATTTCGGCTGAAATTGCCGACAAATTAGCACTTAAGCCAATGGTCGAACACAACACAGAAATCAATGCAACGGCTTTTACGATCTCTTTGGACGGCAGCCATGAAGCGACTGGTGTTACAACCGGTATCTCGGCCTTCGATCGTTCGGCTACGATCATGCAGCTGGCTAAAAGCGATGCCAAAGCCAGTGATTTTGTTCATCCCGGCCATTCTTTCCCCTTGGTCGCAGCAGCAGGCGGTACACTGGAACGCCAGGGGCATACTGAAGCAGCAGTTGACTTGGCTAAGTTGGCTGGCGAACCAGCAGTAGGTGCTATTTGCGAAATTGTACTGCCCGACGGCCACATGGCACGTCAAGATTATCTAGCAGAAATGGCTGAAAAGTTTCATCTACCATTTATCACAATCCAGGAATTGGTTGCTTATCTAAAAGACAAAGCCAGCTCAAAGTCATTGGCTTAAAGATCAGTATTCAGTATTCAAAACGGAGAATTTATTTCTTCGTTTTTTATTTAGGCGAATAAGCGATCAGGATAGCTTTCTTTTAGGAAACGATTGATCTCGCTGGTCATGCGCTTGGTCGAAGGCGCCTGTGCTTGTGTCTTATTCATAACCAAACAAATTGTCCGGGCAAATTCTCTATCAAAAGGATAAATATGGACATCCCCAGTCAGTTTTTTCAAGGCCAATTTCGGCAGAATACCAAGTCCCAAACCGCTTTCGACCATAGATAAAATCGACTGGTCATCAATGGAATAAGTTAATGAATTCGGTGTCACGTTGTAGCGATCCAAAGCGTTTTTCGTATCACGGTCATAATCGATCTGCTGCAGAATAAAACGCCGTTTGCCAATGTCTTTTTTCGTCACGGCCTTGCCGTCCTGTGGCACAAAATCTGTCGGCGCGACACAATAAATCGGATCCTTGATCAAGGGCTGAACCAAAAGATTGTCTTCGATCGGCAGCGAACTAAAGCCGATATCAATCGTCCCTTCACGGACACCGGCGACAATCTGATTGAAATCGCCTTGAAAAATCGTCACCTCAATCTGAGGATATTCGCTTTTAAAACGCCGCAAAATGGTCGGCAGCCAATTAATACAAACACTGCTAAAAGCACCGATGCGAATTCTGCCACTGTTTAAACCCTTAATATTATCAGCAACCTGGCGCAGTTCTTCTTCTGTATTTAAAATCGACTGAATGACGGGTAGCACTGTTTTACCGTCATTAGTCAGCTCAACACCGCTGCGATTACGCAAAAACAAGGCAAATCCTAGATCTGTCTCTAACTGATTGATCGAGTGGCTGACGGCGCTTGGTGTCACATTCAAAGACTGGGCGGCATGGAAGAAGCTGCCCTTTTCGACTACTGCTGCAAAGACTTCGTAAGAAAAATTAGCCATGAAAACTCCTTATAGTGAATTTATTTCATCTATTTATGAAAAACTTGAATTTTACTTATCCATAACCTGAGGATAACATTAGAGAGGAAAAGTACAAGACCCAAATAGCCGGTTACTTTTAAAAATTTTGAGGTGAATCACATGGATCAATTAGCAAGCAGAATCGAAAGAACATCACATAGCGGCTTGGACAAACTCTTTGCGCCGGCGCAGCCTAATCAAATCATCTTCTCAGCCGGTTATCCTGATCCCGCCCTTTTTCCAAAAGACGCTTTGGACCGCGCAACGCAGCATGTCTTTTCACAAGGCCAAGATAAATTATTGCAATACAATACAGCTGCTGGATTACCAGCTTTAAGGCAGAAATTGGCTGACAAGATGGCCCAAAAAGACGGCATTCATACAGATACTGATCATATCATGCTGACACAAGGCGCTCAGCAGGCAATTGATTTAACAGCCCGTCTTATGTTGAACAAGGATGACGGCCTAGTTGTCGAAGGCCCGACTTACATTGGTGCTTTAGCTGCTTTTCAGGCTTACGAACCGACCTTCTATGAGATACCAATGGCAGAAGATGGCATGGACATGGATAATCTGGAAGCAGTACTAAAAGAACATGCTGTGAAAATGATTTACACCGTCCCTGATTTCCAGAATCCGACTGGCGTGGTTATGTCTCTGGAGAAACGGCAGCGTTTGATCGATTTAGCCAACCGTTACGATGTGATTATTCTAGAAGACGGCACCTATCGTGATTTGCGTTACGATGGTGAAAATCTGCCAACGGTGAAATCGCTGGACACACAAAGTCGTGTGATTTACGTCAGCAGTTTCTCTAAAATTATTGCACCGGGCTTGCGTATGGGCTGGCTGACAGCTGACGACAATCTGTATCGCGATATTCTGGCTTTGAAAAGTGGTGCCGATATCGAATCCAGCAATTTGATGATGTCGATTCTGAATGCTTATTTGGATGAAAACGACTTGCAAAAACATATTCAGATCGTTTGCGATAACTACCGTGAGAAGAAAAATGCCATGCTCGATGCGATGGCTAAGTATCTGCCTAGTCAAGCGCGCTACACCAAACCTGAAGGCGGCTTCTTCGTCTGGCTGACAATGCCCGAAGACTTTAATATGGCAGACTTTTTAGACAAACAACTGGTTCCGCAGACAGGCGTGCGTTTCACACCTTCTACGAATCTATTCCCTTCCGGCACAATTCAAAACGGCGCTCGCATCAACTTCACAGGTGAATCAATTGCCAATATCGAACGCGGCATCCAAGAACTAGGCCAGACACTAACAGCCGCCTGGAAAGAACAAGCCGCCTATGTCGAAGCAGATTAATTATTAAAAAATTGGGTCCAGTTTATAGATCACAAATTAAAAAATGACAGAAATCTGTCATTTTTTAAATCTGGGAGCAACTATTTTTATGGCAGTCGTATACTTTATTAAAGGAAAAATCTGAACAACGGCTCGCGATCAAACAATTACTAAAAATGGCATGATTGTTTTTCTGAAAAGATTTGTGAATAAAAAGGATTACTTTCTTTCGATAATTTTTGCACTGCTGATCAGTGTTGATGCTTTCGTGATGCCACAGATGACGCGCATGCTGACAGACGGTTTGTTCAAACGATCGTTGCACTTGTTAATACTCGCTGTTTTGTGAGGGCTTTTAGGCCAGTATTTTGTCGAGCTAGTTGGTTTCTTCTGGCAAAAATATATGTACCGCACAATCTGGCAGACCAACACGAAAACCAAGCTGGCTCTGCTGACTCATTTTTACCAAAGCCCCGTGGGTCAGATGAAAGAAAGTGCAGCCTCTGAAATTTCCTTTCTGTTAAATGATGTTAAACAAATTGAAAATGGCGCTGTCTCAGCTTCAATTAATCTGGTCAACTGCATTTTTCTGTTTTTAGCTGCCAGTAGCTATGTTTTCTATTTGAATTGGCAGGTTGGTGCTGTGTTTGTGCTGACATCACTGCTGCCCTTGTTTGTGCCAAAACTGTTTGCCAAAAAATTACAAAGCAACACCAAAAGATGGTCTCAATCCAATCAGCAGACGACTGAACAGGTCACCGATGCCGTTCATGGTGCTGAAACCATTGTCAGCTATCAAGCCGAGAAAGCTTTTTTGAGATTTATCAAGACTTTGGTGGACCGCACAGAAAAATATTATTATCACTATAATTTTGATCGCGTTTCAGTTAATATCTGCGCGGACTTATTCATGATTTTTGCCAATCTGCTGCCGGTATTCCTAGGCGGCCTGCTCGTGTTAAATGGCCAGCTGTCAGTCGGTAGTTTATTAGCCGCTTTTATGGCTGCCGGCAGTATCACCTCGCCTTTAATGAATGCGATTAGCTACTTTAGCTACTATAACCAGATTAAATCAACTGAGCCAATCATCGAGCATTTAATCCAGCAAACAACTAATGAATCTGATCCAACACTATCAGCACAGCCTTCGCTGCCACAAATGACCAAACTCAGCCTGCAGGATGTAACAATCAAGCAGAATCAGCGGTCGATTTTTGCCCATCTTAATTTAGCCGTGACAGCTGGCCAGAAAATTTTACTGATCGGTGAATCCGGCGCCGGCAAGACAACTCTTTTAAAGACATTGATGGGTGAACTAACACCGAGTCAAGGCCAAGTCTTAGTTAACGATCAGGCCGGGTTAACTGTTGATACCAGCCAATTTGCCTATGTGCAACAGGATGCTAACTTATTTGATCTCAGTTTACGCGATAATTTAACCCTTTTTCAGGATTTTACAGATGCAGAAATTGAAAAGTCCTTGCTCGAGAGCCAATTAGCTTCTATATTAGAACAGCGCGGCCTGGATTTTGTGATCGGGCCCAAAGGAGACAAATTATCCGGCGGACAACGACGGCGAGTTGAAATGGCTAGGGCTCTGCTTCACAAACGCAACTGGCTGATTGTTGACGAGGGTCTGGGGTCTCTCGATGCGGCAACTGCGAAATTACTGCATGAAAGTATGATGCAATTGCCAATGACCTTGATTGACGTTGAACACCAGGTACCACAAGCTTGGTACGAGGATTATGACCAGGTTTTGGAGTTGGCTAACGGCCAGTTGCAGATTAGAAATTAGATGGTGAAAGACCGACTTATGATTTATGGCAACTGAGATATATCTACTATCCCCACGAAAGATTAAAGATGAATAATAGCGAAACAATTGTTAAAAACTACATGAATGACGACTTGATTTTTATGCTGCCGAAGAAAAGGAATCGTTTGACCGAAGTCCTAGCTTATATCGCAGACAAAATTCCTGCTGGCGAACTCAGTGAGACAGACATCAATGCTCAGATCCAAAGGGTTATTAGTTTCCCAGATTATGTTTCTGTACGGCGGGACTTGGTCGATTTTGCTTTCTTCAAGCGTACCGATGATGGTCGTGTTTACGAAAAAATCCAGCAGCCGAAATAAATATTTTGGATAGGCATGCAGCGTCGTCGCGTGATAAAACGGATCAAAAAATATCCTATGATAAAATGCTTTCGTAACCAATAAGGGAGCATACATGAAAAGAAAGCTTATCATCGCAACAACAAGCGTCATTGCCCTATTAATCCTAGTCTTGTTGTTTTTTCAGTTCACCAACCGCAAAAACAACCAGTCACCCACTGATCTTGTTTCTCAAAGGTCTAAATCTAGCCGCAGCCAATCAAAAGCCGAGGCCAGTGCCGGTTCTTCAGAGTCCTCTTCATCAAGCAGTACCTCATCTAGTCAAGCCAGCGCCAAGACGGTTAGCAATTCTGACCAAGCACTGCAGGCTTTAAGAACTGCTATTAATAATCCTGCTCTGACCTACAGCTATTTGGCTTATACAGATGGGATTTATGAATGCTCTGTATCAGCTCCGAATACGGCTGATAACTTGAATCAGACTGGGAATTATCTGGTTTATGCCAACGGCCAAGTCCGGCCAGAAAATCAGGTACCTGCAGATGCCGCTAAATTCGATCGATATAAAAAAGTGGCACCCAATGCCCCAACAGATAAGCCAGACCGGACGATTCGTGTGCATAATGCCCAAGAAGTTGCGGACCTGCAAAGACAGCTTTTACAAGCACAAGGTATAGATAAAAGTGACTTTGTCTATGAAGGCAGTGCGGCTGCGAATGGTGATTATCAAGTCGTCGTGGCTTCTAAATCACTGGCAGCTAACGGTGGCAGTGGGACAGTCGGCATTTATCTTGTGAGCCCAAACGGCCAATCCAGGCTGCGCAATTAATTAAGAAAAAAGCGCTACTAGAGCAGTGCTTTTTCTTTAACCTTTGAAACAGTATCACAATTAAACTTAGTTAAAAAAATCCAACAGTGGGATTAAAGATTAAATGCTGGATATTAAAGAAACAGCCACACAGGCATAAGTTTGGCCATTGTCAGCACAGCAAAAAAGACCTGTCTTTCAACAGGTCTTCCATCCTTCGTTTTTGAAAAGGGTGCAGCTATTAACGGCTGCCCCTTTAGTCTAACAAAAACCCACTGCTGATAGCAGTGGGTCCGATAGCTCTTCAATACTTGAAGTTAATTAATCGTCTTTCTGCGTCCCATCGATTAGCCAGTAATCAGCCCAACGACGAGTTCTAGGATTCTTAAGCAGATGATTGTAATAAGTCGTAGGCAGTTTTTCATAGAGACCTGGCTGGTCGGCTTTTCTAATGATCCAGCAAGAAGCGATGGTATGAGCTTCTTTAGCTGCCAGCCAGACAATCAAGTAGCTAGGTAATTTGATCATTTGTCGGATCTTTAAATCATCTAATGCGCTGTTAGCCGCAGGCATTGAATCAAAGTGGCTAGTTTTGGTGGGGAAACGAGCCAACAAAAACTGATCGAAATGCTTTAAGCGTTTCAATAGAGCCATGATGGCCACAATCAAGACCACTATCAGGGGCGAACACATGCCATAAATAAAAGTAGCTAACCCGATACGCCGGATAGACACGGATAAAGGAGACAGATCCATCCCTTTGATTAGGAGCTTTAAAACTGACCACATGACCTGCAGGGCTATCCAGGAGTCAGGCAGATCGAGCAGAATGGCAATAACCCCCACAATTAATGCTCCTGAAAAGAAGCGGTCTCGCTTTTTAAACTGTCGATTATGCATATGCTTGTCGGCTAACAATTGACTATAGTCCGCTTTTGTCTCAGTCAGTTCTGCAGCAGAAAAGGTATAAAAATTGTCTGGATTTTCAGTCATATCAAGTCGCTATTTTTAGCCTAGTAAAGAGTCCAATAATGCTAGAATGAGCGGATAACCAGTGCCATCGGTCACCACTACAGCAGCTGCTGCTAAACCAAAAACAAGCAACGTTGCCAGACCTCGTTGTTCTTGAGGTGACATCTGTCCAAAACGTGCTATATTTTGATTTCCTTCTTGATATTCGTTGGATGCTTCTTGCTGGCTAAGGGGTACCAAATGAATACTTGCCTTTAGTATAATGGCTGAACTGGTTTCCACACCATTAATTTCACTTTTGTTGTTAATCAAAGTAATAGAAAGGCCAACTCCAGTTCCTGAACCAGGCCATGATATTTTTAAAAGCCCTGTATCAATCCCAGCCGCAATATCTCCAAGCCGATCACTAAGTTTAGCAGAAACGTCAGAACCGAAGACATTAGATAGTGAAGCCTCAAAACCGTTTTCTAACTGACCAGCTGAAATATTAAATTGCGACTGAGCTGGTCCTGAACTCACGCTAGTCGTTAATTGAGCCGTGAGCTTTAACAGTTTATTATCGTACAAGGTTATTTCTGGTTCGTTCCAAGTCAAAGAACCACCAAGGTAAGCTGATCTTAAAGGCGTAAACTCTGTATCAAAGATCCAACTTAATTTGACGGGCGCGTCTAAAGCTAGGACACCTTCATCTTCGTGAGAGACATTGACATAATCAATCGCCGGCACACCGCTGGCACCCGAATCATCTTCGGCGAATTAATCAAAGGCCCAATTTAAAGGCTGAGAAAAACCGAGATTGCCAGAATAGCCTGTCGACATATTAGAGACATAACTAGAAACAGATCCAGATTCGAGTGCTAAACGCGTGCTAACATTACGCGTCCCATAAACTCCCGGCACATAATAGTTAGCACCTTCACCATTATT
The DNA here is from genome assembly GCF_000241055.1 of Oenococcus kitaharae DSM 17330. Taxonomy (NCBI): domain Bacteria; kingdom Bacillati; phylum Bacillota; class Bacilli; order Lactobacillales; family Lactobacillaceae; genus Oenococcus; species Oenococcus kitaharae. The sequence continues at coordinate 641,566 of NZ_CM001398.1, read as the reverse complement.
AAAAATAGACGTGATCCCGTTAAAGTAAGGGACAGCATAAGCCGTGATCTCATCATCAGTCATATCCATATCAATGGCAAAATAAATCGTGGTGTTCGTTGGCAACCCCAGTTCTGTCGCAGCAGCCATGGCTGCTCGGGCATCTTTTTGTCCTTGCCGTCTGGTGAAATAAGCCGCCGTGGGATTATTGTCTTGATAAATCGGGATTAAATGCAAATTAGCCTTCAAAATGGCCTGAGCTTCAGAACGCGTGAGATTCTTCGGCCTTTGTGAAGCGCCACTGCCCACCGACCCAGTCAAATAACGCCCCACATAAGTGACCTCCCAATTCACCAAGGCTTGAATCATGGCCGGTGTTAATTGAATCGAAGTATCAATCCCCCAGAAGTTGCGGCTTGGACTGCCGCTAGAGACCATCAGTGAATACATCGTCACAGGATCAGGCTGCTCGTCAGTGACGGGTGTGAGATGCATAAACTGCTGAAAGGCAAAGAGCAAGGACTGAGTAGTTGTATCCAACTGGCCATTAAAAGGAACTGTCGACAACTGATTAGCCGTGATGTATTGGGCCATATTGACATACAAAGCAAACTGAACAAGGCGAATCAGGCTCGCACTGAGTCCATTAGCATAAGCCGTCGCATAAGCCGAACGTGTGGCCGGTCCCCAAACGCCGTTAGCAATCGCGGCCAGACCTAATTCGACTTGAACGCCATAGATTAAGGCGGTATTCGTATCACGTTGGTAGATACCATCAGCTGGTAAAATACCTGTTTGCTCGCTATAGTGCAGATTTCAGTATTGTTGCATGCTGCGAATTTTGGCATCACCATTAGCCAGTAGCACAAAAGCTGACATGTCAAACAAAGCTTTGGCCCAGAGTGCCGTCAAGACGCCATCCGGATTAGTAAAGCCGGCTTCTGTTTGAAGCGTGATAATGGCCGCTTGCGTCTCAGATGAATAGACGCCATTAAACTCGCCAGGATTAATTCCTTTAGCCCAAAAGGCACCTTGAATCAAATAAACAAAGGAACTTTGATAGCCATTTTTTAACCGAGGGACCACTTGCGCATCAAAAGCAGCGGCTGTGGCTTGGCCAAAAGCCGGCAAGCCAGCTTGTAGGCTAATGCCTAGTTCGTGTTGCAGGCCTTGGATCAGGCCGTAAATTGTCTGCCAACCTGTCTGACCGTTTTCGGTCACGGGCGTATAGTTGGCGACGGATCCATAAGTCTTGTTGAGCCACTGTTGCGTGGCTAAAACCATTTGATCTACCATAATAAAAAATCCTCTTTTCAAAAACGAATGATGAACATACGCCGCTAGTCATGAAACAAAAAGGCGAACGTATGTTCGCCTTTTAAGATAGACCCTCTGAGAAATAATGACAAGTGGCTAACTGAATGTTTTAACTGTTTCTAAAGATTCTGTTGGTTTAAAACTATGAATCAACCCATTGATCATTGCGGTACAAAATCCGATTGAATCTATCTATTGACTGTATCAGGCCACGTTTAGTAGCTTCATAAAAACAATATCTTGTCAATTATTTTTAATCATCAGAAGAGATTTTATAAATAAAGCAAGGCATTGGTTCCGTAACCGGTGTCTAAAGAGAAGATCGATTATGTTGAAAAGAAACAGTTTTAGATTTTTACTTTTATTAATCACAACGTCTGCTCTATTTTTGTCTTCCAGTTTTTTGACAAATATAAATTTGTTAAATAATAATATTGCATACGCAGCCACAGATCTTAATCCACCTAGATTAACTCAAGTGAAATTAACGTTCAAAAATTCCCCCATCTCAATCGCTGGGCAGATTGTCTGGGTAGCGCGCTACCAAGGATATTATAGTTGCAATTATTCAACAGGGACGTCATATCAATATGACGCAACAACTAAAAGATATATCGCCTTCTATACCAGTGAATTTCTAATTGCTTGATAAAAAGTTTCAAATGTTCAATACTTCATAATTGTTTAGACTTATGAGGTATTTTTTATTGATGTGTCATACGCTAACGGCCTTTTTAAATTAACCCTTCACGAATAACCTTGATATTTTTATGCGCGATTCCGCAATCGACCAGCCAGCCATAGCAGGCAAACAGTAAAAAGCACCAAGAATAAGAGGCTAAGCGGGTGCTCTGTGACCGGACTGCCTTGCACAATCTGCACAGGCCAAGCCAAGGCGTTCAGAGGATTAAAAGAACTGTGACCGAAAAAGGCTGTTAGTTCACCCATTACCAGTAAAACAATAAAACTGATCAGAGCCGTGAGCTCTTTTTTATTGACTAAAACAACGATTTGAAAGAGAGCCAAGGCAAAGAAAATAACTAAGGAACCGTTTATTAATTGTAAGAAAAAGCGCGAACTGATCCGAGGCAGCTGCATGCCTAAAAAGACAGTCCGTGTCCAGGAATAATCGCCGCCTCGTAGATAGGGCGTTGCAAAACATAGTGAGAGCCCAATAGCAATAACAAACGAAACGATCATTCCCATGAGGTACTGCCCGACAAAATAGCCTTGAAAAGCACGAACCCAACGACCACTATCAGGTGAATTAGTATAGAGCAAGCGATAAGTCGGAGATTTCGTGTCAATTAAAAAACCAATAGCAATGACCAAGACCGTGGCGAAAACTCCAAGAGGCGAAAAAAAATAACTCGCTAAGATCACGAGAAAATTAGGAAAAACCGCTGAAACAGTCGGCTGTTCTAGAGCCAGATGATAACGAGATAGATAGGCATACCGTGCTAGTTCCTGATCACTAATGAAAAAACCTAGATCAGCTTCAGGATGTTCAGTCGTATACTGAATCATCTGTCGATGTAAGGCCAGAGTATCCCTTAAAAATTGCTGGCCTTGCTGGCTATCAAAAACATTGGAAACTTTGCTAGCTAAATGGCCTAAATGGGACAGCTGAGTCATCTGTCTGGATAGTCCTATGTAAGTTTGTGAGCCCTTGCTTGTCTTCTTTAGCTGCACACTGGCGGCTAAATAGCTATTGCTAATAGCGGCATGCGTCGTTTGGATCTGTCCGGACATGGAACGGTGATAAAGAGTTACCTGCTGTGTTTGATAAAAGAAGGTCGCGATTGGCAGAAGCAAAAAGAAGCCTAAAGGAATTAAACGGCTGAGGCTTTTGCGGGTCTTTAAATATTCAAAAGCAATTAAGTTTCTCATGGCTGACTCATGTAGAGCTTCTCATAGACGGCTTCAGAGGATTCGTTACTCGAGAGCTCTTTATAAAAGATTTGTTGATTCTTGATAAAAAAGATTTTGTGAGTGACTTTATCCAGCTCATCTAAGTTATGAGAAGAGATCAACAGCGTTTTGCCATGTTCTTTCATAGCTAACAAGGTCTTTCTAATAATTTGCAGACTAGTTGGATCCAGCCCATTTAACGGTTCATCTAATAAGACCAGCGGCGTATCGGCAATCAAGGCCATGGCTAGGAGCAGGCGTTGTTTCATGCCTAAAGAATAGGCCGAAACTTTTTTATGAGTCAGGTAGTCAGCCACGTCTAACAGCTGGGCAATTTTAGCAATCTGAGCTACAGGAATCTGACGCAGCTGGCAAATCAGTTTTAAATGATCATAAGCCGTCAGATAATCATAGAGGACCGTGTTGTCTTGTAAAAAGCTCGCCGATTGAAAGAAACGCTGCTGGTTATCTGACTTGTCAAACAAACTAATCGAACCTGCATCAGGGACTAATAGATTAGCAATCAGATTTAAAAGCGTGGTTTTTCCAGAACCGTTAGGTGCTACCAAACCATAGATACCCGGCTGGGAAATGCTTAATGCCGTTTGCTTAAAAATACTTTTTTTCTTAAAGGACAGTGAAAGTTGTTGGATGTCTAAAATCATCTTAGAGACCTCTTTTCCATTTTAATAAGGACCAGCCGGCTAGGGCTATCAGCAAGGTATCACTCAGCAGGACACCGGCAGGCAGCCAGAGGCTGTTTGAGAAGTGATTTAAAAAAGGATAGCCATCGACTGTCTGGCCGATATTCAAATAGCCGACAGGCAAAAACCACAATTGCTTAACGAAGGCTCCACTAACAATCACAAAGATCGTGGCGATGCTTGCACCCCAAAACTCTTTAATCAGAATTGAGAAGAAAAAACTGACAGCCAAAACAAAAGCCGCAGCCAAGATGAAGACCAAGCCACCAGCAGCAAGCATACTTGATAAAGGACGAAAGTCATAACTACCGTCTGTTTGCCAATGAAAAACCGGATAGGCCAGGCTGCCTAAATGCCCAGTTAAGAGAGTCACCAGCAACAAGACATCGACAGCTAACAAACAACTCAGTAAAAAGTAAGCTAACAACAGGACGTATTTACTCCTTTAAAATTGCCCGGCTTAATTCCTTGAGTCCAAAGCAGCTGATAAGCTGGGTGGCTTTTAGTCAATTCCCTGCTGACAAAAGCGCAAGCCAACAAGGCTAACACAACAAATAAGAGAAAAGATACATAATTGTTAGTCACTAGCGACCAGAGAAAATACCAGCCATAAGTATAAAAGTGAGCCCCATAGAGGGCAGCATCAGCCGACCAGTTGGTCAGGTCGCCCTGATAGCTGGCACGACTATTTTCGTTGAGTAATAAGCGCGTGGGAAACATAGCTGGCAGATGCTGTTGTTTGATTAACGTGAGCTGGTCGTAAGTGGCTTGAATCGTCATAGGATCGAAACCGGAACTGCCAGAACTGTCAAAGCCCACCATGAGCGGGCTGAACAAGTCACCTTTGCTTGAGTCGGCAGCGGTTCTGGCTCGCTGCAAGAAACGATAGTAATCGCGAAAATAACGCGTCGGCTGTTTTAAGGCCTGCTTTTCTGTTTGAAAAGGGTTCATGAAGCGACGGCTAGTGATGCCCACTTTTTCTTGTTGCTTGCTGCGTTTGATATGTTGTTGCAATCGAGCTGTGTACCGCCTGACAAATTGTCTTTGCAAGTAGAACTGTCCACCAAAGCCAACAAACAGACAAAGAATTAAAGTCAATGAAAACAGCCAAGTCGTTTTTCGCTGCCAGAGTTTGTTCATTTCAAATTTGAAGTAGATCTGATTCATATTAACGCTCCATAATTTGTCATTAGTATACCTGTTGTTTTGGACTGTGAAACAAAGTAACAAGATATGGTGACTTTTAGCTGGATTGCTGCAAAAAACTGGTCATGTAATCTTCGTAGCTTTGAGCTAAAGTGGGCCCAGACAATCTGAGCAGTTCTAAGAGATGCTGATTTTTATCGATACCTTGTTGTCTGTTGTTTTCTAATAGGTTGGCCAAGAAGGTCGTCTTGATCCTAGCTTGTGACATTGTTTCCGGAATGGCTAATTGCTGCATGTGATGCAAGACGCTTTTGGCCTGGTCAATCAAGCGACGATTCATGAGAGTTTCAATCGTATTTGCCAACAGAGACAGGTAGCGTTCATAATTATCGGCGACCTTTTCAAAAGTGTGAACCTTTTCATCTAATTCACGAAGGATCAGCATGATCATCTTGGAATTGATAATAGGTAGGCAATTGCCTAAAGTCGCAATCTGAAAGCTGTCCCAATCATTCGTGGCTAGAAGATAGTTGTTTAAGTGATCGGCCAGTGCATGATCAATCACAAAAGATGGCTCTAAGTCTTGAATCAAGACAGCGGCCGTGGCTTGAGTCACTAGATAAAATGGATCTTGAGTCAGTTGATAATTTTGAGCTTGGCAGTGGTACATCGTTTCCAGTTTTTTGAAATCATTTTTGTAATAGTGATCAGACAGTTCGGTTAAAAAAGCCGTGTATTCATCTTCTTGTTGTCCTTGTAATAGAAACGCGAACTCGTTATAGCTGATATGTAAACGCCGTAACAAGGCTAACAATTTTGTTGAGACAATATCACAACTACCCTCTTCAAATTTGCGTAACAGAGAAACTGACATAATATTGGCCGTAACTGTTTTTGCTGAATAACCATGATCTTTACGTAGTCGACGGAAAACTTGACCGGCTTTTTGGTTATTGTTTTGCAACACGGATTATCTCCTTTTCTTAGAATTAAATTTATTATCCTCTTAATGATGGTACATATAAAAAAGCCTCTGCCATGAGAACATCATGGAGAGGCTTTTAATTTCAATCTTTCTTTTAACCGTGGAAGTTACCTGTATACTGGTCGACAGTAACATAGGGATCATCCTGCGTATTGATTTCATTGATCTAAGATTTCATGGGAACCAGTTGCAACTAATAACAGAACTAATTCTTCGTCGTTTAGCTGATAGATCACAATCCAGCTATCGTAAATTTGACCATAGCTGCCATACCTAGCAGGGTGGAATTCGCGATAACCCCGCCATTTTCCTTTTAAAGCGTGATCCTTAATCCGTTTTAAGATCGCCTGATCTTGTTCGGCCAGAGCCTTTAAACAAGCCTTTAAGACTGAAACAGGAAAATGTTTCTTGGCTAATTTTTTTAGTTGGCGTTCAAATGACGGTGTTTGTTTAATTTGCATCTAACTGATCAACCCAGTGATCGAAATCATCTAAGGAACCAATCGTTTTGACTTGTCCTGTTTCAGCTTCTCTTTTTGCTTCTAAGGCTTCAGGGGAATCTAAAAAGCTGACTAAACGAACTTCATTGTTGGCCGCTTTAACTAAAGATAAACGAATATACTCAGAAATAGTGAGGCCCTGCTTGGCCAAATTGCTTTTGGCTCTTTGATCAATATCCAAAGTCACACGTGTTGAAACTGTTTTATTTTTAATCACGCTTGTACTCATTGTATTTCGCCTCCAAATGTTTACCATCGTACTACATCATTGTATTTCATTTTTTGGTTTTCTGCAACTAAGGAGTTCACAACCTATGCAGCCAGTCGTTCTGCCAGCTGAATCTATCAATACAGTTGAAATTAAAGATAATACCCTTTATATACAACTACCCTATAATCTCACAAAAACCCACTGCTGATAGCAGTGGGTCTCATAGCTCTTCAATATTTCGAGTTAATTAATCGTCTTTCTTTGTGCCATCGATTAGCCAGTAATCGGCCCAGCGACTAGCTTTCGGATTCTTTAATAGATTATTGTAGTAAGTCGTAGATAACTTGTCATAGATAGTTGGCTGGTCGGCTTTTCTAATAATCCAACAAGAGACATGGTCAGACGTTGGAATAATAGACCGTTCTTTAGCTACTGGCCAGACAATCAAGTGGTCAGGTAATTTAATCATTTGTTGGATATGAAAAGGTTTGAGATAAGGAGTGTGATTATAGCGGACAGCAGAAGTTGGGAATTGGTTGAACAGGTATCGGTCCAAATCCTTCTTGTGTTTGATCCAAACAAATTCAATGATCACCAGCAACATCACCAGCGGACCGCTCATGATGATTAAAATTGTGGTGGGATACCTAGCAAGTGTTGAGGAGATCGATCTTAAATCCATGCCTTGAGCCAGCATGCCGAAAACAAAGCCCAACAAACGAATGGTCAGCCAACAAAGACTGAGGCTGAGAACAAAGGAAACTAATAGAACAACCAGATTCCATCGGAAATGTCTCTCTCGTTTTTTAAACTGTCTATTATATGCTGCTTATCAGCTAACAGTAATTGATAAGTCTCTTTAATCTCAGCGAGTTCTGCAACGGAAAAGGTATAACAATTGTCTGGTAATTCAGGCATATTAACTATTATCCTTGCTTTGATGCCAAATAGCTACTGAGAAGACAGTTGCGACACCGAGTTTTGTTATAAAATTTGGCAACATCATCATTGAATAACCTGGCGGCAAAGTCTACACTACGAACAAAAAGGAGGCATCCCATTATGATGAACAAATTTTTGTAAGTTTAGTAAATTACAGGTCACCAAGGGAAACGGTGATCAACTGCTAAAACTTTTATTAAAAGCATCGAAAGAATTAGAACCAGTTGGCAATTGTTTTTGTTATATTGTCGGAATGGATCCACATGAGCCTGATGCTGTATATGTTTATGAAGTTTGGGAGAATGAAGCCGCCCATAATGATTCATTGAAATTGCCCGCTGTTAGAAATTTAATCAAAGCAGCTGGGCCGATTTTGGACCGGCGTCAATTAGAAAGTTCCTCCAATTTGACCATTTATGGTGGAAAAGCGTCATTGTGACGATTCAGCCCTCAAATAAGAAGATTTTGTCCATATCAATGACAAATTAAACCATAAAAATATTAAGCCGTTTTCCGCTGGTAAGCACGCACTGCAAAAATGTAGGCCACCAGCATAATCCCGATACACCGTGCCAGTGCAATCCAAATATTATTACCAACGGTCTGCTGCATTAGCTAGGAAACATTTTTCTAATGCCGTTTCAACTTTTTTCTATTAAAACACGCAATCAAAAAGACCAATTAGATATGCCCTAGTGGCCCGTTTGCGATTTTGAATTAGTAAGGCTGACGTTGAAAATTTATTTAAGTCATAATAAGCATTGTCATTAAAATCATAAACAGCCCAAAACTTAGAGCTGCTTTTGAAGTTTCAATAGTTCATAGATGTTTCTGAAAACAACGAGAAAACTCACATCCAGGGGGCAGCTTTTTGTATCGAGGGAAAAACATAAGATTATTGGGCTCGATTATTTCGATTGGCTTTTTGAGCTTTTTAGGCATAGTTGTCGAAACGGCTTTAAACATCACCTTTCCACAATGAACAAAGATTTTTGCTATTCCCATCAGCCAAATTCAATGGTTGACCACTGGATACATGCTAGTATCAACGAGCTTAATTCCATTTGGTTCATTCTTTTTAAAACGCTTTCGCGTGATTACCTTATTTAGAGTTTCCTGCTTAAGCTTTTTAGCAGGTACCTTGATTGCAGGCTATGCCAACAGCTTTCAATGGGTTTTACTTGGTCGTTTATGTCAGGGAATCGCTGATGGCATCGCTTTGCCTTTAATGTTCGTCACCATATTAAATCAAGTGGCACAGAAAAAAGTGGGCACATTTATGGGAATAGGTAGTCTTGTGATTGCTTTTGCACCAGCAGTAGGGCCTATCTATGGCGGCATCATACAGGACACATTGAATTGGCATTTTCTATTTATTATTTTGGTACCTTTTATTATTGCTGCTTGGGTGGTTGGCGAGCTTAGCATTAAACAGACTACACCAGTCCGTCATGTTGCTTTTGATGCGCGCGGCGGCTTTTTCTTAGCAATTTTTCTGACAACTGCTTTGATGTTTGTGGTCAACTTAACTGCCAATAGCAGTTCTGTGAAATGGAATCTGCCTTTGCTGGGCGTAGCCTGCCTAAGCGGCATGATTTTCCTTCATAGCGAGAAAAATAAAAGCAATCAATTGTTGGCATTAAGTCTTTTTAAAAATAAACAGTTTGTAAGACTGCTCAGTGCCTTTTTTCTTTTGCAATTCAGTTCTCTTAGCATGTCCTACTTAATTCCCAATGTTCTGCAAATACTTTTCCATCAGTCTCCCAGCTTGGCCGGCATTCTAGTGGCTCCCGCGGCTGTGATTGATGCCCTGCTATCGGTCGCTGCCGGTATGATTTACGATAAGGCCACACCTCGTTTACCCATTATTAGTGGCTGTGTAGTCATTGGACTGACCTTCTTGTATGCCGTGCTGATTACGCCAGACATTAGCCGATTGATTGTCATCTATATGTTCTTTATGGTAGGGCTCAGTCTGAGCTACAGCAACATCATGACCTTTAGCCTATCTCAGCTAGCAGTTCATCTAAGAAACGATGGCAACGCAATTTACATGACGGCACAATCCTATTCAGCCGCAGTGGGAATCGCAATTTCATCATCGATCATTTCTTTTATGCAGGCACAACGAGGCAATGTACTCTTAGGAACACGACAGGGGCTAGAAATTAACTTTTTGATTTTATTTTTAGTTGCCGTATTCACATTGTGGCTGTGTCTGGTAAGTTTAAAAAACAATGTGCATCCATGAATACGGGAGATCAAACCAATGAATAACTTCAACCCTGTTTGAGCAGCTGTTCTTGAACATATTTACGGTAAAGCGGGTGGGTTTTATACAGCTCATCATGTGTACCTTCGCCGGTAATTTGACCGTGATCCAAAAAGAGAATCTGGTCGGCATTTTTAACAGTTGCCAACCGATGAGCGATCATAATAATCGTGGCCTTGGCTTTGATCTTATCAATGGCTTGCTGGATGAAGAATTCAGATTGGCTGTCCAAGCTGGCTGTTGCTTCATCAAAAATATAAATATCAGCTTGTTTTAAAAAGGCCCGGGCAATCATAATCCGCTGCAGCTGGCCGCCAGAAAGATTGGCACCGCGCTCAGATAAATCAGTGTCTAATTTTTTAGGAAGTTTTTCAACGAAATCAAAAGCCGAAGCATCTTTCAAAGCTTGATTAATTTGTTCGTCAGAAACTTCTTTTTTTAATCCAATCGTCAGATTATCACGCAGCGTCCCAACAAGCACTGAACCCTGCTGGGGCACATAGGCAACATGATCACGCCAATAATGCAGGCCGAAATTTTGGATATTTTTTCCAGCCATGGACATTCCCCCTTGCTGGGCAGATAGAACTTTTCGATTAGCGAAATGATTGTCGATTTGCCGCCGCCTGAAGGCCCGACGAAAGCCGTCACGCTGCCAGCTGGAATTTTGAAATTTAGGTTTGACAAAACATCAGCTTTCGGATTATAGGCGAAAGAGACTTGGTCAAAGACTAAGGGCGAAGCAAAAGTACCTGCCGGAACCAGTTGCTGATTGTCGGTCTCTTCACCTGTTTGCAGCAGAGCGACCAGCCATTTAGAAGCACCATTGGCTGATTGAAACTGATTAATCGTCTGAGCGATGATGCTAATTGGAGTCATGATTTGCAAGAAATAGATAAAGAAGGAAACTAAAGCACCGATCGTCATGCCGCTTGAAGAGACCATCAGGCCGCCGATAATCAGGACAAAGAAAATGCTGGAAAAGAGGATCGTGTACTCGATTGGGTCCAGTAATGAATTGATTTTTAGAACCTTCATATTAAAACGGTACAGACGGTCGACACTGTCATTCAGCTTTTCTTTTTGCGATTCTTGGCCATTGAAACTTTTAATCATGCGAATTTCAGATGCAACTTGATTCAAGCGGCTGGAGAAATGGCCCAGTTCGTTTTGCAGACTGGCCGAAGTCTTATTTTGAATGTTGCTAATTGGTGAAAGAATTAAAAACACGGCAATCAGAGCCAGCAGGACAATCAGCGTCAAAGACCAATTAATCAGAAACAAGATTACAATCGAGCCAATTACCAAAATCACACCGCTAATAAAGGAAGAGATGTTCTGGCGAATTAAGAGATCAATCGATTGGGTGTCGTTGGCAATATGGTTAGAAATTTCGCCGGATTGTTTATCCGTAAAGAATTTGATCGGGATATTCATCAAGCGAGCTGATGCTTTTTTCCGAATCGAGGCAATAAAAGTCTGACTGGCTTTGCCCATCGTGTAACTGTTCAAGACACTGAACAAGGTGGAAAACAGCAGCGTCACAATTACGGCCAACACAAGCGGAAGCGAAAAATGTTTTCTGAAACTATCAATCAAATTCGCAATGAATAAGGGAAAGACCAAGGACAAAGCGGCACTAAGGACGGAAAATATCAGGCCAGTCATTAATAAAGATTTTTTGATTTCCGCATATTTGAATAGCGCGGTTAACCCAGATTTTTGTTGTTTACTCTTTTTTGCCATGAGGCCTCCCACAAGCAACTCGTCATCATCATCATTATCATATATGGTAAATTAATTAAAATATTTTAAATTGCTTGCTGCCATTATATGACAAAATTTTTGTAAAAAAACAATTAATTAAAAAACTGCCTGAGGGCAGTTTTTTATTCGGTGATCGTCACGGCCGAAATACTTTCGTCAGCTACTTCACCATGTTCGCCTTGATCAAGCCCGGCTTTTTCTTCAGCACTATCAACGCGCATCTTCATGAAGAGTTTCAGAACTCTGATGATGACAAAGCTCAAGACACTCACAAAGACAATCGTAAAGAAGGTGCCAAACAACTGCAGGCCAAAGAGTTTAAAGCCGCCGCCGTAGAACAAGCCGTTCGACGCAATCGATGGATTAACAGCTTTGCTAGCAAATAAACCAGTCATAATACTGCCAATGATCCCGCAGACCCCATGACAGCCAAAAGCGTCTAAAGCGTCATCCAAACCAATACGCTGCTTGATTTTGTTGACAAAGAAGTAACTGGCCGCCGCAGCGACGAGTCCGATCCAAAATGAACCAGCCACTGTGACATAACCTGTCGCCGGCGTGATACCGACCAGACCGCATAAAGTCCCATTGCAGATACCAGATAGCGATACTTTGCCCTTCAAAGACATTTCTATTAGCGTCCAAGCCATCATTGAACTAGCCGTCGCAACCGTTGTTGTCAGAAAAGCCTGCACTGCAATTTGATCAACCCCTAAAGCAGAGCCGGCATTAAAACCGTACCAGCCGATCCATAAGACGGTCGTACCCAGCAAAGCCCAGGACAGGTTATAGTGTTTTTCCTGTAAATTCTTGCGGAAACTGTCGCGCTGGCCCAAAGCATAGGCCAAAACTAGCGCTGTAATGCCCGCATTGATATGAACAACCGTCCCACCAGCAAAATCAATCACGCCGAGTTTGGCCAGAAAGCCGTTTGCCCAAACCATATGGACCAAGGGGTAATAAATGAAAATTGACCATAATGTCGTAAAAGCTAACAAGAACTTAAAACGCAGGCGGCCGACCACCGCACCAACGAACAGGGCGGGTGTAATCACTGCAAACATCATCTGAAAAATCAGATAGATACTGGTCGGAATTTTTGTCGCAGTCAGAGCTGTCAGTTTTACGCCATGTAAGAGAAAGCCCTGCAAGCCGCCGACAATACCGGAGAAATCGCCGATAAAGGACATTGAGTAACCAAAGACGACCCATAATAAGACGGCTAAACCGCACATAATAAAGACGGACGTCAGTGTATTGACGACATTCTTTTTTGATCCGAGGCCCGCGTAGAAGAAGGCCAGACCCGGTGTCATAAACAATACCAAAACACTCGAGATAATTAGAAATACAGTATTTGCTTTATCCATAAGTTAATAATATAAAGGTCTTGGTGTCTGCTTCTGCTCAGATTGTCAGCTAAGATGACAACGGTCTAGACAAGCTGACCATTAATCACTAATTAAGCTGCCATAACCGCGATCAGAAAAAAGTTCCAGCAAGAGTGCATGTGGTACACGGCCATCCAAAATTACAGCTTGATGTAAACCGGCGCGCATGGCTTGGATGATTGCTTTGAGTTTGGGAATCATGCCGCCTTGGATCGTTTCTGAAGCAATCAATGCCTGTAATTCTGGCACAGCCAGTTCGCGATACAACGAATCTGGATCTGTCGGGTCTTGCAAAATACCACGGACGTTTGTCATCAAAACAAAGGATTGTGCTCCTAGTGCAGCGGCGATTTCAGCGGCAGCCGTATCGGCGTTGATATTGTATAGCTGACCGTCACTGTCAACACCAATACTAGCAATCACAGGCATGTAGCCCTGATCCAAAGTCAAAGTCAGCAGATCAGGATTGATTTTCATGACATCCCCGACATAACCCAATTTGGCCGAACGCTGTTTGGCTTGAATCAAACTGCCATCGACGCCAGAAAAGCCGACAGCCTTGGCACCAGATTTAATCAGGCCGGCCACCAGGCTTTTATTCACTTCGCCAGATAGAACAGCATTAATCAACTGTAAATCCGCTTCGTCTGTGTATCTCAAGCCGTCAATAAAATGCGTTTCCCTGTTGGCTTGTTCCATAGCGCGATTAATCGCTGGGCCGCCGCCGTGGACAAGTACAATTTTGATGCCGACAGTCTGCAGTAGAGACAGGTCGCGCATGACCGACAATTTCAGCTGGTCGTCCGTCATTGCATTCCCGCCGTATTTCACGACAATTGTCCGACCAGCATATTTCTGCATATAAGGCAGCGCTTCTAATAATAACGCTGCCTGTTTTTGCGAAGCTTGATCGACTAAATCACTCATGTGCGACCGCCTCTCTATCAGCTGCTTGTTCGTAAACAACCATCTCATTAGGCTGTGGCTGCTGAGTTTTTAAAACGGAGACATAGGCTTGCGCCGTTTTAAATGAGGTCATAACAATCGCGGCTTGTTCAACTGCTTGGTGACGCAGATCTTTCATGGCGGCGGATTGTGATTTCGAGCTTAACAGCAGTTTAATCCCACAAGCTGACAGACTGTTTTTCGTGTTATCCCAGTGTTCGACTAACAAATGATGTGCCTGCAAAAACTCACAGCTTTTAGCGTCGGCCCAGACTGCCAAGCCCAATTTCGTCAGGTCTTCAACTAGAGACAAAAAGTCCTGATTTAATGTCTGACCGACTAATAAGACTGACGATCCCTGCCTCAATAACGGGTATCCCGCAGCCACAAAAGCTTTGTCTAATGCGCCGTTCACAGTATCGGCCACGCCCATAACTTCACCCGTGGACTTCATCTCTGGTCCCAATAAGGCATCGACACCCGACAGTTTACTAAAAGAAAAGACAGGTGCTTTGGCGTAGACTAAGGGCCCGACTGGCAGCAATCCTGTGTGAAAACCGAGATCTTTTAACTTACGGCCCAAAATGACTTGAGTCGCCAAATCAGCCAGAGGAGTTGCCGTCGCTTTTGAGATAAAAGGCACGGTTCGAGACGCTCTTGGATTAGCTTCGATGATATAGACCTGTTCATCTTTCACAACGAATTGGACATTCATGAGGCCAACCGTCCCCAGCCCGTGAGCCAATTTGATAGCTGCTTGCAGCATTTGTGCTTGAACAGCCGGACTGAGATTCTGGCAAGGATAGAGTGATATCGAATCGCCAGAATGGACGCCAGCACCTTCGACTTGTTCCATAATGCCGGGCACGACAACCGTTTCGCCGTCGCTTAAGACGTCAACTTCTGCCTCACGGCCGACTAGATAAGCGTCAATCAGCAATGGGTGCTGCAAGGATAGAACAGCCGTTGACAAATAATCGGCCAGTTCCTGATCGTCGTGAGCAATAATCATGGCACTGCCGCCCAGGACATAAGAAGGACGCAGCAGCACCGGATAACCAATTTGTTCAGCGGCCGCTTGCGCTTGTTGGGCACTATAAACAGTCTGGCCAGTCGGTTCAGCCAGTTTTAAATCCGTGACCAGTTTGGAAAAGGCCTTTCGATCTTCAGCCTGCTGAATAGTTTGCAGACTGCTGCCCAACAATTTCACGCCAGCATTTTGTAAAGGTGCGGCTAAATTAATCGCAGTCTGACCACCGAATTGGACGATCACGCCAAGCGGTTTTTCTAGGTCGACGACATTTAAGACGTCCTCTAAAGTCACAGGCTCGAAATAAAGTTTGTCAGACATCGAAAAATCAGTCGAAACGGTCTCTGGATTAGAATTGATCACAATCGCTTTATAGCCAGCTGCTTGAATGGCCTGCACAGCTTGAACGGTCGCATAATCAAATTCGACCCCTTGGCCAATACAGATCGGGCCGGATCCTAAGACGACCACACTATTGCGAAGAGGGGCAGATTCGTTTTCCTGCTCGTAAACTGCATAATAATAAGGTGTCTGTGCTTGGAACTCGCCGGCTGCTGTATCGACCATTTTATAAGTAGGCAGCAGATCTAGGCCAGTCCGAAATTGACGGATTTTTGCAGCTGAAGACTGCCAATAACGGGCAATCGCAGCGTCAGGGAAACCCGTTTCTTTAGCTTTTTTTAACAGATCTGCATCAAAAGGATGAGACTTTAATGTTTGCTCCAGCTGCACCAAATGGGCAATTTTTTCGATGAAAAAGCTGTCGATACCGGTCTTGTCATGCAGTGTTTTTTCATCAACACCACGGCGCAGTAATTCGGCCAATTGGAATAAACGCTGGTCACTTGCCGGTAAGAGCCGTGCTAATAACTGGTTACTTGTCTCATCTGGAAAACGGACCTCATCTAAAGCCAAAGCACCAATTTCCAAGGACCGTATCGCTTTCATTAAAGCTGTCTCGATGTTGCGGCCAATTGCCATCACTTCACCGGTGGCTTTCATCTGCGTACCTAATTGCCGGTCGGCCGTTGTGAATTTATCAAAAGGCCAGCGCGGGATTTTAGCTACGACATAGTCAAGCGCCGGTTCAAAAGCCGCTTTGGTCTGACCGGTAACCGGGTTAAGGAGCTGGTCTAAAGTCCAGCCGACCGCTAGTTTGGCAGCTAATTTTGCAATCGGATAACCGGTCGCTTTAGAGGCCAAAGCTGATGATCGGGAAACACGCGGATTGACTTCAATGATGTCATAAGACTGGCTATGCGGATCCAAAGCCAGCTGAACGTTGGCACCACCCTGAATTTTCAGCGCCCGAATAATTTTAAAGGCTGCATCCCGCAGAGACTGATAATCGTGATCCGACAGCGTCTGCACTGGAGAAAAGACAATCGAATCACCTGTGTGGATGCCGACCGGATCAAAATTTTCCATGGACGCAACAACCAAACACTGATCATCAGCATCACGCAAGACTTCAAATTCGATCTCCTTATAACCGCTAATCGAGGCTTCAACGAGAATCTCTGTGACAGGCGATTTGGCCAAACCATGAGCGGCAATCTGCCGCAATTCAGTTTCGTTATTGGCAATCCCACCACCGCTGCCGCCTAGCGTATAGGCTGGCCGGATGATTAAGGGATAGCCCTGTCTATCAGCAAAAGCCAATGCCTGAGACAAATTTCTCGCGATCTGTGAAGGCGGTGTTGGTTCGCCCAACTGTGCCATTAAGTTTTTGAACTTCTCTCGATCCTCAGCCTGCTCAATCGCAGCTAATTTTGTCCCAAGCATCTCAATGCCCAGCTCATC
This sequence comes from Oenococcus kitaharae DSM 17330, assembly GCF_000241055.1. Lineage (NCBI taxonomy): Bacteria > Bacillati > Bacillota > Bacilli > Lactobacillales > Lactobacillaceae > Oenococcus > Oenococcus kitaharae. Next base: position 624,663 of record NZ_CM001398.1, on the reverse strand, counting down.
TAAAATACCGTCTTCGGCTAGATCTTTAGCCAGATTCAAAGCTGTCTGGCCGCCTAAAGTCGCTAAAATTGCCTGCGGCATTTCTTTACGAACGACATCCTTCACAGCCGGCAAGGTAAGTGGTTCGATGTAAACATGATCGGCCGTCTTAGGATCTGTCATGATCGTGGCCGGATTCGAATTGATCAACACGACTTCATAGCCGGACTCTTTTAAAGCCAGACTGGCTTGTGTGCCCGAATAATCAAATTCAGCGGCCTGACCAATGATAATCGGACCGGAACCGATCACGAGAATTTTTTTAATCGCTTGCTTTGGTGACATGTGTCCTCCTTTTTTATGTGAGTTGTTGTTTGGTTTGACCGATCAGCTGCAGGAACTGATCGAAAATTGCCTGGCCATCATGCGGGCCAGGTGCAGCGTCTGGATGAAACTGGACTGAAAAGGCCGCGTCCTGAGTGGACTGAAGCCCTTCAATTGTCCCGTCATTAATTTCTCGGTATGTAACTTGCAGTTTTGTGCCTGGAATCGAAGCTGCATCAACGGCAAAGCCATGATTCTGTGCCGTGAAAAATGCCTTGCCACGGTCACATTTGACCGCATGGTTAAAACCACGATGACCAAATTTCATTTTGAAAGTTCTCGCGCCGTTAGCCATAGCAAACAGCTGATGTCCCAGGCAAATACCTAATAATGGTTTAGCCTGCTGCAACTGGCGAATTTCAGGCAGGACATCAAGCCAGTTCTTGGGGTCGCCAGGTCCGTTAGAAAGCAGAATACCGTCCGGATGAATCGCGAGAACTGTTTGAGCGGTCGCACTGCCTGGAAACACAATCACAGAACAGCCGCGCTCTGCCAAAGCCTGAATAATGGATTCTTTAATCCCGAAATCCATCACAGCAATCAGCGGGCCATCCCCTTGTGCGGCTATATGTTTATGCACTGCGAGTGCTGGCAAAGACGGTAAAACATGCGTCCCTGACGGCGAGCTAGAAATCGTCTTGTCGCTTACTTCATCCACCAAGCTAGCCGCCATCACACCTTGATCCCGTAATTCTTTGACTAGTTTTCGTGTGTCGATGCCCGATAAGCCAGGCAGTTGTTCGGATTTTGCCCAAGCATCCAAAGACATTTGACTGCGCCAATGACTGGGCGTGACTGCCGCTTCATGCACGATGACAGCGGCAGCCTGCGCTTTGCTGCTTTGATTGTCAGCAACGTTAATACCGTAATTGCCGATCAAAGGATAACTGAAAACAATCAGCTGCCCTTGGTAAGATGGATCGGTCAACGTCTCTTGATAACCGGTCATGCCAGTGTTGAAGACTAGTTCACCACTGGCGGAGACATCGGCACCAAAAGCCTCACCGCTGTAAATAGAGCCGTTTGCTAAAACAAGATACCGTTTCATAACTCTAAAGCCCTTGGAATAAATAAGTCGCCTAAGGTCGCGGCCATGACAGCTTTAATCGTGTGCATCCGATTGGCTGCCTGCTGGAACTGATGGGCATATGGTGCGTTGAAAACCTCATCAGTAATTTCCATCTCTTTGAGGCCGAATTTTTTAAAAATTTCCTGCCCCATTGTTGTATTCAGGTCGTGAAAAGCTGGCAGATCGTGCAGTACGACTGTGTTGGGATTATGCGTTTTAGCAACTGTCTTCGCATTTAGCTGGTAAGGCTGCAGCAGCTTAATCCGAGATTCCCACAAATCCTCTTCGCCCATCGAGGCCCAGACATCCGTGTACAGCACATCGACACCGTCGACTGCTTTATCCAGATCATCACTGATAAGAAAGTTGTCCGAATATTGACTGGCTAGATTAATCACCTCTGCATCCGGCTGCAGGCTCTTCGGGCCGACCAGATGAATTTCAGCACCCAGCATCGATCCTGCTAACAGGAGTGAACGAGCGACATTATTGCGTGCATCTCCTAAATAAGCTAATTTAATCCCTTTAATATGTCCGAATAATTCATCAATTGTCATAAAATCAGCCAGCATCTGAGTTGGATGCCAGTCGTTTGTCAGGCCATTCCAGACAGGTACTTTAGAATAAAGGGCTAGATCCTCGACATTTTTTTGTTCAAAGCCACGGTATTCAATCGCATCGAACATGCTTCCCAGCACCTTAGCCGTATCGGACAAAGATTCTTTTTTGCCAAACTGAATATCGTGTGCCCCGAGGAATTCGGCATTCGCACCTAAATCCTGCGCGCCGACCGTAAAAGAAGAACGCGTCCGAGTACTGGTTTTTTCAAACAGCAAAGCGATATTTTTACCAGCCAGATAATGATGCTGAATATGTTTTTCCTTTAACTCCTTGAAATACTCGGCCAATTTAATCAGTGTATAAAATTCATCGGGTGTAAAATCGGCTTCTTTGAGAAAAGAACGTCCCTTAAAAATATTCATTGTCATGCTGTCACCTCACTTTGTTTTTTAATCACAGATGCAATCGCATCCACAGCTGCGGCCAAATGCGCTTCGTCAATAATCAAAGGCGGCAGCAAACGCAGTGTATTGTGTTTGGAAGAGAGTGTCAAATAACCCGCCGCCTGCAAATCACTGATCACGGACGCCACAGGCAAAGTGCCAGCTAGTTGAATACCGATCATGAGGCCCTGTCCGCGAATATCCTGGACTTGCGGAAGATCCTGCAGCTTCTCTTTTAATAGTGAGAAAACAAAGCTGCCTTTTTGCGAAACATCTTTTAAAAAGCTATCAGTTAATTGAGACAAAACAGCATTGGCACTGGCCATTGCTAGTAAGTTACCGCCAAAAGTTGTGCCATGTGAACCAGGTGTGAAAGCAGAACCCAAGACTTTTTTGCCCATCATGGCGCCGATCGGAATACCGGCTCCCAAAGCTTTAGCACTGGTAATAATGTCAGGCTCCAGACCATAATGCTGAAACGCAAAAGCAGCTGCGGTACGGCCAATACCGGTCTGGACTTCATCGACAATCAGTAAAGCAGCACAAGCTTTAGCTTGATCGGCCAGCTTTTTCAGCCAATCTGGATCAATCATGTTGACGCCGCCTTCGCCTTGAATCATCTCGACAATCACAGCCGCAAAAGAATCATCCAGCAGGTGCAGCGCGAAGGGATCGTTATAAGGTGCCACCACAACACTAGTCTGATCAACGAAAAAGCCGCTTTTAATACCAGGGTAGTCGGTTACCGCCAACGAACCATAAGTCCGGCCATGAAAAGAATCCGTAAAGGTCATAACCTTTTTCCGACCCGTAAATTTATGCGCCAGTTTTAAAGCGGCCTCATTGGCCTCAGTCCCGGAATTAGCAAAAAAGGCTAAATAATCAGAGCCGGCAAGCTGTGTCAGTTTACCAGCCACTTCTTCTTGAAGGCTGCTTTCATAGAGATTTGAAACATGCCAAATTTTATGCAGCTGCTTGTCAACGGCATCCACAATCGCCGGATTATGATAGCCAAAACTCATCACGCCAATACCACTGGCCAAATCTACATATTCTTTGCCTTGTTTATCAGTCAGATGAAAATCGTGGCCATCGACCAATTCAATTGGAAATCTACTGTATGTATGAAATAAATGTGTCATTTTTTCTCCTTATGTCCTGTACATGGCGTTAATTTTCACGTAATCGTAAGTCAGATCTGATCCCCAAGCCTGGCCTTTTCCTAGCCCTCGGCCTGCCGATACATCGAAAACAATTTTCTTGCTTTTCACGGCTGCTTCTAAGGCCGGTAGATTCTCTGCAACAATCTCGCCTTGATCAATGACTGGCACTTGATTAATGGCCAAGGCAATCTGGCCAGCTTGCAAATCCACACCCGCATTGCCAATTGCATCAATCACACGTCCCCAATTAGGATCTTCACCAAACGCCGCCGCTTTAACCAAATTCGAACCGACAATTTTTTTAGCAATCATACGGGCCTGCAAATTATCACCACTGCCGCTGACATTAGCCGTCACGAGTTTTGAAGCGCCTTCGCCATCCTCGGCAATTTTGATTGCCAGATCCTTCATCAACAGATACAAGGCTTCTTTAAATTCATCGTATTCAGGGCTGCCGGCCAAAATTTCAGCTTCCTGGCTTTGACCATTCGCCAGCACGAGCAGCATGTCATTTGTCGAAGTATCGCCATCAATCGTGATCTGATTAAAAGTGATTTCTGTCAGTTCTCGCAACAGTTTTTGCAGCAGCTGGCCGTCAATACTGGCATCCGTACAGATAAAGGAAAGCATCGTTCCCATATTGGGATGAATCATGCCGGAGCCTTTCGCCATACCAGTCATCGTGGCCTTGCCAAACTGTAATGCCGCCACTTTTTCCTTTGTATCAGTCGTCATAATGGCTTGGGCAATCTGGGTACCCTGACTTTTTTGAAGTTGGGCAATCCCGGTCATCATTTTTGCCATCGGCAGTTGTTCACCAATAATGCCTGTCGAAGAGACAGCGACCAGATCCGGTTTAATTCCTAGTTTCTTGGCGACAATTTCCTGCTCGCTTAGGGCGTTTTCATATCCTTGCTGTCCTGTAAATGAATTGGCATTAGCTGAATTGACGATCACAGCCTGCAGCTTCTGGGATTTTTTAACTGTCGCTTGCGTCAGGACGACTGGTGCTGCTGGGAACTGATTTAATGTGAAAACGCCAGCAGCATCGGCGGCAACATCCGAGACGATCCAGCCTAAATCTGGTTTATCAGGATTATGCCGTAAATTCGCATGCAGCCCATCGCTTGAAAAACCTTTGGGCCAAATTAATTTATCCAAAATTTCCATTTTCTCTCCTACTCTCCTATACAAGTGCTGGCATCAGCGGCAAGCCGGCCAACGGATCAAATCCAAACAGCTGATTCAAATTCTGTACAGCTTGTCCGGCTGCACCTTTTAACAAATTATCGATAACACTCACGACGAATAAGATTCTTGTCACCGGGTTGTACTGCCAGCCGATTGCAGTCAGGTTGCTTCCGACAACATCTTTGATAGAAGGAAATGCCGGGCCGCACAATTTAATGAAAGGATCATTTTGATAACTGTTTTCAAAAGCCTGACTAATTTTCTCTGCGATTTGCGTCTCGTCATCCCCAATCTCATCAGGAATCTTGGCGTAAATGCTGGCCATAATGCCTCGCGTGATCGGCAGCAGCGTCGTCGTCATCTGAATGGCTTTTAAATGCGGGTCAAACAACTGCAATTCCTGCATAATTTCTGGAATGTGCTGATGCTGATTAACTTTATAGAGGCTGAGATTATCGTTGACTGATACAAAATGATTAGATGCGCTGGGACTTTTGCCGGCACCAGAAACACCAGACTTGGCATCGACAATGATCGATGACAGATCAATCAAATGCTCTTTGACTAGCGGTATCAGCCCTAAGAGCACAGCCGTTGCATAACAACCAGGATTGGCGATGTAATGAGCTGGATGCTGATGCGTTTCCACAAGGCCGTAACTGGCTTTAGCCAGATAATCATGATCGGCAGCGGGCTTGTGATACCACTTTTCGTAAGCAGCAGCAGCGTGAAGACGAAAATCACCAGACAAATCAATCACTGGAAAGCCAGCTTGGATGAAAGGCAGCGCGATGTCTTTTGTGACACCGGCTGGCGTAGCAAAAAAAACGAGATCTGTTTTTGCCATAATCACATCAGCATCAAAAACTGAGATCACAGGGTCAGCTTGGTGGAATTGGACAAGCCCAGCAATTAAGTCAGAAAGGTGTTTTCCAGCGTTAATCTTGCCAAAGAGTAAAATTTTATCGACATTGGGGTGACTTTGCAGTAATTGATACAGTACGCTGCCTGCATAACCCGTTACGCCGACCAAAGCAACAGTCATATTCATGAGATTCTCCTAAATTTGAGTACAAAAAAACAGTTAACTTACACAAGAAAAAAGTGTCAGAAAACTGTTTTATCGTCGAACGATATTAAAAGAATGGAATGAACTTGTCGCCTGTAAGTGCGTCATAATCAATTTGATATTCACTATACACGCTTTTGACAAAAATGCAAGAACATGAAATTAATTTTTATTAAATAGCTGATACATGCAGGTTTGGCCCAATTTGTGTACGCGCCTGTTCCAAAATACGGATGACCTGATAACTGTGATCAAGCATTTTCAGCATCAAATCCCAATCATCATCAGCAATCGCCTGGTTAAAGGTCTTAAATTCGTCATACATACGATGCTGATCGACTGGCACCGTTGTCAAATCTTCGTCATCCGTGTGCAGGGACAGCGCTGCTAATTGGTTAGTCGGGCTTTGGACGCGAATGAAACCTTTTTCGCCCTCCATCACACTACTGTCGCCTTGCAACAATGAATAAACATCCTTACCTGCAATCGCAGCAACAGTGAGATCCGGATAGGACAGGGACAGTACGCCCGAGGTATCAACACCATTCACAATGTTCGGCGCATAATGAATGGCCCGAGGCTGCCCAAATAATCCGACAGCCAGATGAATATTGTAAACATTCAAATCCTGCAAGGCACCACCACCGCGGTTAACATCGAAAGCTGGCAGAATCGTACCAGCTTTGAATTGATCGTAACGGGAAGAGTATTGTGAATAATTCAAAACGGCTAAATGAATCGGGCCTAATTTAGGCAGCCAATCCTGCAGTGTCTGGAAGTTGGCCAGATACTGGTTGCTGATTGCCTCATATAAATGCAGATGACGCTTCACAGCTAACTGTTTTAATTCGTGAAATTCAGCTGTTGTCTGAACAAAAGGCTTTTCTAGTATGACGTGTTTGCCAGCGGTCAAAGCTTTTTTCGCGTAAACAAAGTGCAAGTTATTCGGCAGGCCGATGTAGATCGTGTCAACATCCGGATCTGCTAACAAGGCGTCCACATCTGTATAAATTTTCTGAATCCGGAAACTCGTTTGGAAGGCCTGCATATTTTCCAGATCAGCTTCGCGGCCGAAAATCGCCTGCAGATTAATTTCCGGCAATTGGCCGACCATGCTGAGAAAATCTTTCACAATTTTTCCAGCACCTAGGATTGCTAATTTCATAAAAGTTCTCCTTTTCGTTTAATAGATGAAATAACTTAATTGACGGCTGATTTTAATTCGCCCACAACTTCCTGCTTGGCTGCCTCTTCAGCAGCTTTCTTGTTCTCGGCATCGACGGCTAATTTATCAGCCGTCTTGAAGAACGGCAGATAAACAGCTACAGAAATTAGAATCTGGACAATATTCAGAACGGCACCACGCCAGCCGCTGACCAAGAATCCAGCGATGATCGGCGGTGTCGTCCAAGGAATATTAACTCCGTTAGTTAAAGGAACCAATCCGATACGCATGGAGATATAAGCGACCAAAGCCATAATGATAGGGTTCAAGATAAAAGGAATCACCATCAAGGGGTTTAGCACAATTGGCAGGCCAAAGATAATCGGTTCATTAATCGTGAAGATTTCCGGCCCAATTGCCAGTCTGCCAATCGCTTTGAATTGCTTAGAATGAGCAAAGAATAACAGCAGTAAGCACAAGCCGAAAGTTGCACCAGAGCCGCCAATCTTAATAAAGTTATTGTAAAATTGATAATTCACAATATTTGGAATCGCTTTACCCGCTGCAAAGGCGGCCGCGTTTTGAGCTGTTAAGGCCAGCCAAATTGGCGTCATGACACTGCCGACGACGTTGGCACCATGAATACCAAAAGACCACAAGAGACCTTCAATTAAAAGAACCAAGATAGTCGCTGGTAAAGAACTTCCCAAGATTGTCAAAGGCGTTTGCAAATTGGTAAAGATAAAACTTTGAATCGATCCAAAGGATGTCTGCTCAAAAATAATTCTAACCAGATTGAAAATGATCACGACAAGCGCCAATGGGATCAGGGACGAAAATGACTCCGAAACATTTGTCGGCACAGCATCGGGCATCTTGATTTTCCAGCCGTGTTTATCGACAAAATGCAGTATTTCAACGGCCAAAATCGATACGATCATGGCAACAAACAGACCTGAAGCACTCAGATTGTTCATGGGAATACCGATACCTAAAGTCCCATTTTTAAAAGTGTACATAGGTGTGACGACAAAGAATGCGGCCATGGCTGAAAAAATGGCACTAATTTTATTTAAATGATATGACCCCGCCATTTCATTAGCGACTTCCACAACAATATAAATGGACATCAAATTCATTGAAATGTTATAAGGGATATTAAAAATGCGCTGCCAGCCAGTACCAAAAATGCCACGCATAAAACCGGCATAAGCGGGAATTGGCAAATTAGCCAGAAGAATGAAGAAAGAACCAACAATCAAGATGGGCATAGCTGCAATAAAGGCATTTTTAATCGCACTGAGATAACGATTTCCATCTAATTTAATGGCAATTTTGGACATTCTCGTTTGAAAAGATTGCATGAATTTTTCCATTTTTAAAACCTCTAAAATTCCGTGAAACTATTCTTGAATCTGCTTGATCGCCGTCTCCAACATTTCAAGCTGTAACACTGTCTCTTCATCTTTGACCGGTTTTTCTTTGCCATTGACAATCGCATCATAGACAGCAGCGTACATTCGGCTGTAGTCGCCTATTTCAGATTCGACTTTCTCTTCGTGGTACTTGCCGGCATCATCGAGATAGGTTAAAGTGCCGTAATCTTCGGGCCGGTCAATCCCGAAGTCAGCATGGTCAGGCATGTAAAAATGTTTCAAATCCACTTCTTGACGATCTTTTTCCTGTTTGACAAAGACACCTTTTTTACCATAAACAACAAAACTAGGGCGTGCTTTCAACCTGAAATAACTGGACTTGACCGACACTTTTAAAGGCCCGTCGTAGAACAAATCCAGATCAAAATAATCATTCATACGCCCCTTGCCCAGCAGCTGGCGAACCTCAAAATGTGTGCCCCTCGGTTTGCCGAAAAAGGAAATCACCTGATCCAGAGTATGGCAGGCATGTCCATATAAGTAACTGTTGTAGACAGAAAATTCCTTAACACTTTCTGGTACTTCGGGCCGGAAATAGTCATAACTCATTTCGACTTCCAGCAAATCTCCGAGCAAGCCGCTTTTAATCACTTTTTGTGTGGTCAAAAAATCCGAATCATAACGCCGGTTCTGGTAGCATTGAACAAACAAGCCTTTCTCTTTAGCTAAGCTGAACAGTTCTCTGGCCTGAGCCGAAGTTTCTGTGAAAGGTTTTTCGACCAGCGCGCCCTTGCCATGCTCCAAAACATCTTTAGCCAAGGAAAAATGCGTATTGCTGGGTGTGGAAATCACGACCAGCTGGATCTCCGGATCGTCATAAATATCATGAATGTCATTCGTATAGTTAATGCCATCAATTTTTGGCCAACTGCTGTCGGGCTTTCTTGAATAAATCGTCTTAACTTTGATCTTGTCTTTCAGCTTCAAAGAAAAAGGCAAGTGGTAACGATTTGCGCTTTTCCCGTTTCCAATGTAAGCAATGGTCAGCATTTCATAAAACCTCCTGAAATAACTTCTTGATTTGGTGTAAAGTTATCTTCCAAAATTATTGTACGGGCTGGATTTTGTGAATTGATAGCGTTTTGGCAAGCTGGTCAGGATTACCAATAAATGAAAGCGCTTTCTTTATCTTTGGCCCTTTTGTTCAGCTTCTCGGCCTATGAAGACAGGCGCGTTTTCGAGTGAACAAATATAATTAAGAATGAAGGTGAATCATGCTGCTAATCGATAGATTGAAAAATCAGGACAAGCTCACGGCGACAGAAAAAAAGATTGCCGATTTTGTTTTGGAAAATTTGACCGACATTTCATCAATGAGCATCGAGAAATTAGCCAAACAAAGCTACACGTCGCATTCGGCCATTGTGCGTTTTTCCAAAAAAATGGGCTTTGACGGCTACAAAGAATTCCGGATCGCCGTATTGAAAACGATCCAGGCGCGCCTCTATAATCTGGAAAACGTTGATACCAATTTTCCCTTTACGGCCACTGATTCACCGCTTATCATTGCCAAAAAACTAGCTGATTTGACTGTGAATACGATTAAAAGAAGTTATGCCCAATTATCAGAGGACCAATTAATTCAAGCTGTCGATATGTTAACCAAGGCCGAACGGATTTTTCTATTTGCGGAAGGCGATTCTCAAATTCGGGCACGCAGTTTCCAAAATAAGCTTGTCAAAGTCAACAAATTTCTGATTCTCGGCGAAGAATATGCCGACGAAGACTGGACTGCAGCCAACATGACACCCAAAGATTGCGCGCTTTTTATTTCTTACGGTGGTAAAGTCCGGCAATACGGGCGCATGCTGAACTATCTAACAGATCAAAAAGTGCCAACGATCGTCATTACTGGGAACCCTAAATCTAAAATAATTGAAACAGCCAGCTTGGCACTAGTTATTGTTCAAGATGAGTATGATTTTCTAAAAGTTTCCACCTTTTCGTCTCAGATCAGCTTTGAATATTTATTGGATACACTCTTCTCAATCCTATTTGCGCGTGAATACAATCAGAATATGATCAATTTAAAACGTAAACGCGGCATTTTGGAGATCGGCCCGTTGTCAGGCAAAAAATATTACTAATAAAGAGGTTGCTTATGATTAAATTTGGAATTATTGGTGCTGGCCATATCGCCAACCGTTTTGCACAAAGTCTGGCGAATTTTCCGGATGCTGAGCTTTATGCCATTTCCGCTCGCAGCATGGATAAGGCTCGCGCTTTTCAGCAACAGCATCCTAGTGAACTGATTTACGACCATTACCAGGCACTTTTAGACAATCCACAAGTACAAATCGTCTATGTTTCTTTGCCGCATGGCCTGCACCGGGAGTGGGTCTTAAAAGCACTGGATGCCGGCAAGGCTGTGCTGTGTGAAAAACCAGCCGGAATCAATGCACAACAGACCCAAGATATCATTGATAAAGCCCGGGAAAAACAGCTCTTTTTCATGGAAGCGATGAAAAACCGTTTTACACCAGCCTACCAAAAAATTAAAGAATTGGTTCAGGATGGTGCAATCGGTCAACTAATTAACATTCAAGCTGCCTTCTGCCGTATCCTTCCAGAATCACAAGCAACTTATCACTATCAGCCGATCCAGGGTGGTGCCTTACTGGACATGGGCATTTATGATATCAGCCTCGTCGAAGATTTTTTCAAAGGGCCGCTGACAATCGGCCAAGTGGATTATAAAATGCATGAAAACGGCATCGAAATTTATGCTCAGGCGCAACTATTGGGCGATAACTTTTCAGCCCAAGTCACAGCTGCTTTTGATCGCGATGCACCAACTAGTGCGGTCCTCACTGGCAGTAAGGGAATAATTACGATTGAGAATTTCCACCGTCCCCAGTCCTTCAAATTGCAAACAATCGAAGAAAACCAAGAGTTTAATCTACCTTATCAGCATGATGATTTTCACGGTGAAATCCAAGAAAGTATAGGTGCGATCAAATCCAATATTAATGAGAGCCCGGTGATGTCGCTCAGGGATAGCATTACCTGTGCCAAACTAATTGACGCTATTAAAAATAAAATGCCTGACTCACAAGCTAAGCAAAACAGCTAATAGTAGTTTTGTAGGTGGTTTCTTAGGTCAGCTCGATAAAAGAGTCAGGCAATAGATGGGCTAAATCAGTCTGCAAAACCTTTCCGTGTGTGTTCGTCAAAAAAATCGGCATATCTTTCTCAAACCACTCTGCCATCACTTGGCGACAAGCTCCACAAGGTGCGATAGCGCCATTTGTCTTGCCTGAAACAACCAAAGCTTCAAATTTCTGGTGCCCAGCCGCAACGGCTGAAAAAATGGCCGTGCGTTCAGCACACATTGTAGAACCGAAAGCCGCATTTTCAATGTTGCACCCTTGAAAAATCTGGCCATCGCTAGTTAATAGCGCCGCACCCACTGGAAAATGGCTATAAGGAATATAGGCTCTGTCCAGCTCTTCGTCAGCCATTTGTTTTAATTGATCGTATTCAGGCAAATAGTCTGTCATTGTAAGGCATTCTCCAATTCATTATGCACACGGTCTTTTTCAGCCTGACTCATAAGCTGCATGGATTGGCCATTGATCATAGCACCAGTCCCGCGCATCTGATCAGATTGAATATTGTTGAGCGCATGGCGGTAATTCAAAGCCAGGTTCTTAAAGCCGCCAAAGGACATGTCCGTCAGAACATTAGCTGAGACAGTATTGAAAAAACGCTGATTGAAAATGGTTGTCGGATTAGAAACGGCTTTAGCTAAGATGGCCTTGATCACCTGTTGCTGGCGCATCTGGCGGCCGTAGTCGCCGTTAGGCAGATCAAAATGGCGTTCACGCACATAAGCTAACAGCTGATCACCTTGCATATTGTAGGTGGTGCCATTAATAAAGGAATGGCCGAATTCGGTAAAGGTCAGATTCGAGGTTACAGACACACCGCCCAGAGAATTCACGATGGACTCTAGGCCGCCCATGTTGATCAAAGCATAACCATTTAATTTGATGCCGGTTAGCTTTTCAACCTGCTGAATCGAGGAATCAGCTGAGCCATACGCATAGGCCGCATTGAGTTTGACCATCTGGCCATTGACATAAATCGGCGTATCGCGCTGCAGGCTCATCAGTAAGGTCTGCTGCTTTTGCGGATTGATCACAGCCACCATCATGGAATCGGTGCGGCCCTTATAGTTCCGGTCCAAAGCGCCGGTATCGGTGCCCAATAACAGAATGGCAATCGGCTTGCTGTCTTTAGTCAGCGTCTCTACCCGGTCGGCTTTTTTAATCGTCTTAGTCGGCTGCTGCATCTTTTGAATGGCACCGTTAGTCCGCCATAAAGCGTAACCGCCGATACCAACGACGACTAACACAGCGGCCAGCAGCAGTGAACAAAATCCAATTATCCATTTTTTCATCAAATTGTCCTAACTGGCATTTGAAAATAAAATATCATGCCAAATCCTTGTCTATAATAGCAAAAAATGGCTAAACAGGGCTAATAAACATCAGAGGTTAATCATTTCCTTTGAAGTTCTGCCAATCTGGCTGGTGTTACGACGCGGGCGGAGAGGTTATTTGTATAGCTTATGGCATCGTTCTGCTGATAATAATTACGCATGGCCTGATCAATCGAGACAGAGAAAGGCGCCGTAATCGGCCTGGTCACCTGAATTTGATTATTGACGATACGGATTTTCGCTGATAAAATATCGGAAATGCCCGCAAAGCTGTCAGCATTCGGGACATAACGATGAATTTCGCCATTGTTGATCGACCCCGTCATATCCCAATAATTGCTTGCAAAATCAAATTGATTGTTAGGTTTAGCGTTTTGGTTGGGAAAGGCCGCTTGAATCAAAATAGCGATTTGGTGGACAAGATCCAATGACTGCCATTGTATCTGCTGAGTCTGAGATGATGAAGATGTACTTGATGAGGCAGATGAGCTGCTAGCAGCTGAGGATTCGCTTGATGATTGTGTTTGAGACTGACTGCTTTTTGAAGAAGACGTCCCGACCTGTTTTTTCTGATCCTGATTGGACGTGATGGTTAGAGATCTGGTCAGCAGGAATCCCGCTATGACCAGCACAATAACAGCCAGAATCGAAATAATAATTTTTCCGCTCGTTCTTTTAAACATGGCACACCTCTTTCTGTGAAAAATGATACCCGTCAATTAGGCGGTTGTGACTGTCTCTGTTAATTATCTCAAATAAGCGAACCAACATAAAGATATCAGCAAGGAGTTAATTAGCATCCAGAACATTTAAATTGTAATTTTCAATGACCGACACCAACAAATGTGAATAAGATGGATCAGTCGCGTAACCATCTTGCTGAATATTAATGGCCGCTTGTGCGTAACTTCCGGCAATACTCCGAGCCACATTACTATATCGATTGCTTGATTCGCCGGACAGGCCATGTACCATTTTGTCCACATAGTCGTTAAATGAATTTAAAATACTCGAGTAGGTATTGAAATCAGCATTTATTGTATATGGACGACCGTTTTCATCATACTCAGTTGTTGGTAGATTGACAGACCCGTTGGCAAATTGTGATTTGTTTGCTTTGATGCCAAATAAATTATTGTTCGGACTCAAAGCTAGATCGCTCGTTCCCCAACCAGACTCTAAAATTGCCTGAGCAAGCATGATCGAAGCATATAAATCATTGGTATTTGCTGCTGTAACTGCATCATTAACGATGCTATAAAGCCACTGCTGCTGTGTTGAACTAACTCCTACTGAACCCACAAGAAGCTGGCTAGTCTGCAGGTCTTGTTCTAGGACATGATCATTATGCTGGCCGTTGGCATAAGTAACTGAGTATTCGTATTGAGAATTAGAGTCCTTCATGGCTCTGACAGCCGTGACCTTCCCCACCCAGTTACGGTGTGGCACCAGATTATAGCCATTAGATTCTGTCTGGGCATAGGAACGGACTTGTACCTGAGTGCCAACTTGAAAAGCAGCTGGCTGGCTTGGCTGCCAATTAGAAGCCGTCAGATCCTGTTCGGCGACATAGAAATTATTATTGCCGTTGGCATAAGTAACCCGGTACTCCCACTGAGAATGGGAATAATTGATTGGTTGCCGGCTAACAATGGTCCCTACCCAACCACGGCGGGGAACCAAACTATAACCGTTGGTTTCGGTACCTGCAAAGCTTTGAATCTGCACTTGCTGTCCTACTTGGAACTTAGCACCAGTAGCAACTGGTAATGCAAGATTTTCCATAGAACTTTGCCATATGTCACTACTATTCAATGGATCGGCTGAACTAGAAAAGGCATATAGGGAAATATTAGGCACATCCCAGCCCCAAGAAACTGGCACGGTAAATGTAAATCTACCAGTTGAATTGGGAACTATGGTAAGCGAGTTCCCGGCCTGCGTTACTCTAATCCTGAGGTTGGGATCGATATACCAATCATCACTCCCGTCAGATCGAATGCCATATTTAACGGCAGTAATAACACTACCGGTAACCACTCTTTGATTATTGACCAACTGTGCGCTTGCATTAGGAATAGGAAATACACCAATAACGGTGTTATTTGATATGTTGAGACTGTTATATCCAGACCAAAAATGTATTGGTGCCAGATGATGACCAGGCCAAACCGTTTCTACCCAATCAACGAGTGGGTTAACAAACAGGTTGCCTGTGACCGTTATATTTCCAACAGGCGTGGAATGCTGACCAACCCCTGTAGAATAAGCCAAAACATTACCATGATCATCTAAATAAGGCAGGAATTGGTTATTGGAAATAGTGACGTTATTTGATTCTTGCGTCTGAGCATTATGCTCTGCGCTGTCTGAATCAATTTTAGAAATATAATCAGCATCCCAGACATGATTATTAGAAGAAGCATCCAATTGGATAGCCTCAGCATAATAATCATGGCCGTCATTCATATCCAGCCTAGCTACTTTTTTAAGATTTGGTGCATAACCAATAAATTTATTATTTGAAAAAGTCGAATTTTGAATGCCGCCAAGATCAAAAATATGTTCGCCTTCAGTATTCACCATCGTAAAACTATTGTCATGAACTTGCCAATTATTACCATGATCAGCCATCACGATGAAGAAATTGCCATTGACCAAATCCTTAGCTTTCACATTCAAATTTGACATGGTAAAATTTGAAACACCATCAATGGCTCTAAGACCGGTAGCCAAACCTACCCAAATTGACTGGCCATCAACAATTAGATTGGTTTGGTTACCATTAATCGTGGTATTAGAAGATAAAATAATATTTCCAGCAGTAGAGGAGAGGTTCTGTGGCCCTGCTGCGCCCATAGAATAATTTCCTTGCGGTAACTGAATATTTGTACCTGGATGTTGGGAAGCATAATAAAGGGCAGTTTGCAGCAACTGATCATTTTGGCTGCCACTGTTTGTCTGACTCATATTTACGTGATAATCGTTGCCGCTAATAGTTGGAGCTGCCGGCTCCCAACTGGCGGGGACAAGATCCTGTTCTAACACATAATCATTTTCATAACCATTTTGGAAATTAATTTTGTATTCCCAAAAAGAGTGTGAGCCGCTGAATGGCTGTTGGCTGATGATAATTCCGACCCAACCACGATGTGGGACTAAATCATAGCCATTAGATTCATTCTGCGCATAAGACCCGATTTCAACTTTTTCACCCACAGAAAAAACCGGATCCGAATAACCAGATAAATCCTGTTCTAACACATGATCGTTATGTTCGCCATCATAGAAAGAAACCATATACTCATAGCCAGAGCCATTCGATACTGTGGAAATAGATAAAACTTTGCCCACCCAATTCCGGTGCGGAATCAGGTTATAACCGTTAGATTCTGAAACAGCAGATGCGCTGATTTGAACAATGTCCCCCACTTTGAATTTCGATGGAATTGCAGGTGTCTCGTTGGTATCTGAATTATTTGCTGTATTGTCAGACGGTAAATTGCCAGGCTGAGGGGCGTTCTGCTGAGTACTCGATGAATCACTACTGTCCGATGAAGACGCCGCAGAAGAATTAGCATCTGCGGTGTTTCCTAATACGTTTGGCTGACTAGTTGCAGCGGTTTCAGGAGAGGTGCTAGTGCTGTTTGTCGCGTCGCTACTGGTTGCAGTATTATCAGCTTGATTATCTTGTTTAACACTTTGAGTAACAGAGGTATTGGGGATGACATTGGTGTCGGCTGACGCGCCAAAACCGAAAATAGTAGGAACCAAGATCAACAAAAAAAAGAAAACAAATGAGATTAAATATCTTGGAACTGATTTGAATAAACTTGTTTCTTCTTTTAAACGCATAAAATCCCTCAAAAACTATTTAACACTTACAAGTCTATTACTAACTAAGACAACTCTGAGAATAGGATTGCAAAAAATCATATTATTAAAGAAAATCTATTATTTAAACAAATGATACAAATTTTTGATCTCACCCATAAAAAATAAAGGGATAATCGTAAAGAACCAAAATAACATTGAATTTAAAAGCAGCTGCCAGAATACAGAACGCAAATCAAGACCAAATATCTGAGGTACCAATATACTCAAGTAGCCGATTAAAGAAGCCACTAATGGCTTGAAAATCATTATGATATAAGACCTTAATTTATCATCTAAAACTCTTCGCGACAGGTACCCAAAAGACACCCAAAAAATGATGTAATAGTGAATCGTCATCATCAAAGCCATACCATTGATTGATTTTGTAAAAACACCAAAAACAATGAAAATAGCCGTAATTGCAAATTCAAAGAATCCTATATTCATTAACTCTTTGGTTTTATTCCTCGCTTGGTAAATCGCTCCTAAAGTGGAAGTTGTCATATGTATCCAAGTCGTTAAAGCCAGTATACGGAATGGAAAAATAGCGCCAGACCATTTCGGCCCGAATAAAAACTCAATGATTAAATCGGCATTCGCAAACAAATACACAGATAGTGGGATTCCAGCAATCATTAGAACGTTAATGACACGATGGTATATTTTCTTGATCGTATCAATATCCGACTCAAAATTGCTAAGAACCGGTTGCATGACAGGCACAATTACCCCAGCAAACATATTGTTGGGATAAACAACGAGTTGAAAGGATTTACCATAATTTCCTAAATCTTTCTGTCCAAAAAATTTACCGATGACCAAGTTGTCCATGTTTCCGGCGAAATAATTAAAGATACCAAAAACCATCTGATATCCAGAAAAAGATCTGATTTTTGTAAAGGAGCCCCTGTCATAACCCTTTAGCAATTTCAAACCTGAAAAATAAAAATAAAAGATAAAATTGATCAAAGATGGCAAAAGGTTAGAAATTACCAAGGCATATATACCCCATCCACCAAAAGCAGCGGCAATTCCTAAAATACCGCCAATGATATAGGCAAATAAACCGGTGAAATTCAGTTTTTTAAAATCTTGTCTTTTTTGCAGAATAGCCACTGGCACAATTGAAACAATCGATAACAAAACTAAAGGTGCCAAAAACCAACTCAGCTGATAATAGATCGGATTTCGATATATCAAAGCAAAGGGAATACCTAAAGCCCCGAAAAGAACAAACGCCACAAGTGAAATCGCAAATAAAATCTTAAATAAAGAAGAATAATCTCGATCGTTTAATTCTTTATTTTGGACAATAGCTGGTCCAACTCCCAAACTCGTGATCAACTGAAAAAATGGCAGCAGCACCAGCATGATGTTTAACACACCATAGACACTGGGTCCTAAAATCCTAGATAAAACAATGCTGATAAAAAAATTGGACACAACACCGGCATATTGGCCAATAGCTGTAAAAAAAATGCCGTGACGTAATTGTTTTTTTATAATATCCATTAATTTTCTTAACGTTGATCCAAGGAACAGTGGGATTTCACTTCCATATTTTTTCCATCACCTCGGCACGATACTCATACTCAGGATCGCCATACTCAATCGGTGGATTAAAGAAGAAGCCATTCCAAGTACCTTTGATAATGATTCCCAACTTCGCAAAACGGAACTTCACGCCTGGTGTTAGTAACACTTTGACAAAATCATAGGCATTATGACCCAGCGTTTTTATGTATTTCGGTAGTGAATGACGGCGCTTGGACGTGCAAAGGCGATTTCTGAATTCATTCAGGTAACGAGGCAAACGAGCTCTAACCTTTTCACCAGAAATATCTCCTGGCAACGGATTCTTCCCGCTGGCATGTACCACGATCGAATTGCGGACAAAAAAACCCGGGAAGAAGTGCGTTACACGTTGGGTATATTCAATGTCATCCCCCCAAATAAAGTATTCTTTTTGCGGCAAACCAACTTTGAGAACCGCCATCCGAGAGATGATTGTTGAGACAAAAGTCGAATGTTTGATGCGGACAAAAGGCGCATCCCCATAATAAACCTTGATTTTATCGGAAAATAAGGGTGCAGCCATGTTCATATTAGCCCAAGTCCCGTCTTTCCAGATATCGTGACTGGCGGCCATACCAGCTGTGGGATCTAATTTCCAAACTTCTAATAGCCGATCTAAGGCATCATCTGTCACCAGCGAGTCATCATCCATCAGCCAGACGAAATCATCATTGGTCTGCTGAATAAAGGCACGCACGCCTTGATTAAAACCGCCAGCGCCACCCACGTTTTTTGGCAGATCAACAAAAAAAATCTTGGTGTCTTTTTTTGCTTCTGCTAAGACCCAATCTTTTGTGCCGTCTGTTGAAGCGCCATTCACAATAATAATGTGTTTCAGACTCGCACTATGCTGGTTCTGCAAAGCGGCAATAGATTGTTTTAGCAAATCCAAACGATTATACGTAACAACCACGGCGCTCACGGTTATGTTCTCAGTATTTTCAATAAATAATTTAGACATCTTTATGATTTTAACACCTGTGTTTCCTTCATACGATATTGAGCAAATCTGACAAAAACAAAAATAGAAATCAATGAATAATAGCTGAACCAATTAAAGTCGAATAGAGCTAACACGCCATACATAATCATCGTATATTTGGCGGCATCTTTGACAAAAATTGTTAAATTATCTTGCGGCATCTTGGTGCGGAAATCATAGAATAGTTCTCTTACCTTACGTATGATCGGCAGGAAGAATAACAAACCATACTGAGCCAGAAAACCACCCCAATCAGACAAAACCGCATAGTGATGACTGAATCCCCAAAGATACTCAACGTTTAATTTTGTGTTTCGTGGTGCGAACTGAACAATGTAATGACTCACATAACCATTTCCAACCCCGAACAATGGATAGTGCAAAAAAGTCAGAAACAAACCTATTGTGCCGCCTGTTCGATTAGAGGCAGATTGGCCGCCTTTGGCAAACAAATAGCCATCCAAAAAACCGTGAATTGAATTAATTGTGAAATAGGCCAGCGTGATTGCTGCAAGACCTAGTATTGCCATCGTGATGAAAAACTTTTGCGTTCCGCCACGCATATCCCAGACCAAAACCAGCCCTGTCAAGCCAATTGCCACCAACCCGGTCGTGGTCTTAGCCAATGCAAAGACAGCGGCAATAAAGAATAGTAGTACGTAGGCTTCAGTCGGAAACTGACCAAATTTATTTTTGATGAAGGAATAGCCGTGTTTGACAGCTGATAGCACCCATGGCAGAAATACAACTGCCAGTTGTCCGGCCAAAAAAGCCGGTTCAATCTCTAGTCCGTTTGCGCGATGCATGGTAGCCGCATAAGAACCTTTCACATAATCACCAACAATCCCCCATCTGGGTAAAATTGATTGGTCGATGTAGTTCACCCAGCTCAAGGTCCAATTCTTACCAGTAGCAACGATCAATTGCGGAACTAATACTAAAATACCCATAACAGCTAAAGTCAGAATCGTACCGCGGATATATCTGTACATATCTGCATCAAATCGAATACTGCAAAATAACAGCAGATACACAATCAACAAAGATAGAATCGTTGAGAGAAAGCCAAAAAAAGAGCCCAAAATATTGAAATCTTGGGAATCAGACCCAAACTTACTATAATTCCAAATCAGTAAAATAATTTCAGAGACGGTGAGCAGGACAAAGTATAGGACAATCTTGCCTTGAAAGATTTTCTCCTGAAACAATTCTTTTGGTTGAAGTGTCACCTTAAAAATGAGATAGGCCGAGAAAACAAAAAAAGGCAACACCGTGAAGGGTTGCGGGATCACATTTGTAAATTGCTTTACAAATAAAGAAAAAAATATCAGCCAAGCCGACATTACTTCAATTTATCCTTTATATCATTCCATAAAAGCACAGCACCAGAAAGAACAAGTCCCAAAGCAGCGCCTATCAAAGTGAACTTTCGTGTACTAGGCCCTGTCTCACGGACTGTGTTGGTCGCCTTTTGTGCAACAATCACTTTTCCGGCAGCGGGCAGGATCCGAGGAAGAACTTTTTTTGTCGACGCAGCTAATGCGTTCACGATACGGACAGCTTTTCTCTTATTAGCAGCACTCGCACTGATATGCATTAAGACGCTATTATCCGGCGAAGTCACTGTCACATCTCCCGAAGAAAACGCAACCGTTTTTTTTGCGTCATCTGTAATCGCTGAATTCTTAATCAGTGCTTGAATCGAATTCTGCAGAAGGATGTCGCTCTGAGTCAGATCAAGCGCATTGGCATCACTATTCTTTTTGTCGTTATCACCGAAATTGCTATAGTTATGCGAAATTGTCAGCACCGCATTAGCGTGGTATGTTCTAAACGCAGCCATCCTAGAATAGGCAAAGCCAAAGCCGGCAAAAATAATCGCCGCTAAAAGCCAAATCCACCATTTTTTAATGAGCAATTTTAATAAGTCTAATAAAGAGTATGTTTTCATATTTTCCAATCCAAGAATTAATTATAACGAAGCTAATGCTATTGTACTTTAAGCGGCCAGTTTCTTTGAAAAAAGATCGTTTGCACGAAATGGCTGCGATTAATCAGAAAGGCAGTTATAAAGGTCAGAAAGGCAATGATCAAAGCCGCTAGGGTCCAGCCTAAATAATTATTTAAGTGCAGTATGTAAAGATATCTATTCACCAATTGGACTTGCAAGAAGATCAAGACCCAGTCGTGCGTCACCATCAGCATTCCCGAATTCCGTCCAATCCAAGCCATCCAGCCGTGAATTTTTTTATCCAGCCAAATTGCCAAATCTAATATCACAATAATCGATGCAAATGCCGCCAGCAGGGTCTGCCAAGCATTTCCATTAATTACAGCTGATACAAAATAAAAGATATTTGTCTTCGATATATATACCCATACAGCCAAACAAAGGAGGGCAAAATAAGGCGTCTGAATAAAATGAAATTGTCGGGTCCTCTCGTCGAATAAATATTTGAACAAGTAGCCCAAAGCCAGAAAAGTGGATCCCAACAGGCCGCTCTGTATGTCAAAGGGCCATAGATAAGGCACAAATTCGTGCCGTACAATTATAAAAAAGATAAGCAGAGATGTAAGGAGAACAATGATGCGTCTGGAAAACTCTGGCAGCCTGGTAAAATTAACCAGTTTCACAAGCAAAGAAAAAGTTAAAACAGAGATTGCCATGGCTAAGAAAAACCAAATGGCACCAATTGGTGCTAAATCGCCCAATAAAGTAAGGTCGTGTCCGCCATTACCATAGATAGCACCAGCTAAAGTGCTTTTAACTGGCCAATTCAATAACCAGGCCAAGGCAACAATCATCAAAGATCCAAATATGTAAGGAACAATCAGATTATTTAGTGTATTAATAATCCGTTTTTTCCAGCTATAGTCGTGGAACAAAAAACCAGATAGAAAAAAGAAAATCGGCAAATTGCCAATCATAATGAAATTCGTTATCCACTGTGCGTAGCCATCATTTACCCACCAACCAATACCTGCGTGAGTGACAATGACCAGCAATAAGGCAATACCGCGAGCAACGTCTATGTAGGTGATTCTTTTTTTTCTTTGTGTTTTTTGCATGATTGATAGTTTATTCATTTTCAAGATACTGTTTTGGATCGTTTCTTTTAATCACGGCTAATGAGACCAAAAGCATGATCTCTATCGGTATTGCATATCGGTGGTCTCCATTAACTGAACCATCAAGGTTGATCAAAAATGTAAGCAAAGAGGGAACTGTGAATATGATGCCCATCTTATTTTTTGTTGCAATGAAATAGATCAATAATGAGATTGCCAACCAATTCCATAAAGCGGTGGACATAAACAAATTAAGCAATGGAATTGACATGATTATATTCAAATAGTTCGTTAATCCTATTCGTTGTTTGCTGGGCACCAACGGCTGTACATGCTCTAAATAGCTGCTATTAATTACAAAGTACGTATCAGATGGAATACCAGTATAAATTGAAGCCGATCCATACGGATCCGCGGTATTGAAAGAACGTACCGGAATTGGATCAATAGATAAAAATTGATTATCTAAGGTAGCATTCAAATATAACAGAGGATGCTTCAAACCAGTAACGAACCAAGAAAGAAGATATTTATGTACGCGTTGTTTATATATATTATTTTTCCACCAATTTGGATTTTTTTTAAAGTCTTGAATACTCTCGGCAGTGATTAAAAACGAATTATATCTAAACAAATTCTTAGCAGAATCCCCAAAACTCGGTTGATAGGTACGAGGAATCTGACGATAATACATAACATCATTTATCGCTTTTTTATCCTGCTTAGTCAAAATATTTGGATAGCGCGTTACAACAAAAGAAGTTTGTTGAATAGGAACAACCAGCATTTCAGCAGGAGAAGAAGGCATTACCTTAAAAGCTGTCAAAAAAACCCTTGTCCATCCTTCATAAAATAGTAAAGATACAATAAGCACAGCGCCTAAAAAGCGCCGACTTTCTTTCATGCAGATAAAGGCTACCAAGAGAGTAACCAAGGTAACATAAACACCATTATTACGGAACAGGCAAACCAGTAGTGTTGCCAAAGTAAGAAAGACAGAACTCCTGACCTTTTTGTCACTCAGCATCAATAGGTCCAACAGATATGTAACAAATAAAGCACTAGATGCTAGAAACCATCCGGTTTTATCAAAACAGACTGCATAAGCAACAAAATGAGGCTCCAGGCCAAGAAACAGCAGAACGAGCCAGCCCACATACGAACCAGCAATTCTTCTAATTCTAGAAATTAATCCCGAATACGCAAACAGAGAAAAAGTAACCAAAAAAAAGCTGTGGGTGTAGAAAGCAGCGGTGTGGCTATGAAATAAAAACAATCCTAGTTTAAAAATGCCGCCCATGACTAATGTTGCAAACCAAGGATGATGATTAGTGGGGAAATAAGTGAAATTCAATCCCGGGATTGAGACATTAAAAAACTCATTAATTTGTCGTGCACCATCATATCCGATAGTACTAGGCAATAAGTAAACGCCTAGAGGTATCCACAAAATTAGCAGTATAAGAAAAAGATATGCTGCGTTTGGAAAGGGTAATTTAGAAATTTTGACCGCAAATTGTGTGCTCAGCATTTTATGAACTAAGAAAACTATAAAATTGATGAAACAGTAAATAAAAGCCGCACAGCCAGCCCAATATACCAAAGAAATCAAAAATGTAATTTTGCTTGAAAAAAGTAAATCTAAAGTTGTTGTCTTGGAAACCGTCTCACCTAAAAGTGCAAGTAACGAGAGTAATAAGCTAACAATAATTTTCCAAGAATTCCCAACTGTACGATTTTCTTTCTTCGCTTGAGACAAAGACACGAAAACAAAAGCGAATACCAACATCACAATTGGCAAATTCGAAACAGCAAATCTTTCAGGAATGACTGTGAAGGCCGAAAAATTATCAACGGGATTAAAGTTGACAGAAAAAGCAGTGGCTGCAAGCAGACTTAAAAGCCATTTATTACTAACGACTTGTTTGAATTTAGTTGATTTGATTGTTAATTTGCCGTTCCGCATCAATGAGCCTATATTCGAAATTCATTTTTTCCTGTGACTGGATCGCATCTAGAATCATACCGCTAAATAATGACACAATCGCAGCTAGGAGCACTATCATTGTCACAACTAGTGTAGGCATGTTAGCAACGATTCCCGTGTGGCTATACGGTACCACGACACGGAACCAAAATGTTAGAAGACTTATTGCAGCTAATAATAGCGATATAGAACCAAAAAAAGCTAAGGGATGATAAATCCTAAATAAGTTCCATATTTTCAGAATCACTTTAAACCCATCACCGTAAGTGCTTAGCTTAGACTCACTGCCTTGTGGGCGATCTCGATATTCTACAACTTGATTTTCGACAAACATATTGCTTTCAGCTGCATGAATGCTCATTTCTGTCTCAATTTCAAAACCCTTTGAAAGAACAGGAAAGGTTTTGACAAAACGGTACGAAAACGCACGATAACCAGTTAGAATGTCTTTAATATTCGTGTCAAAAAGATGATTAATCAAAAATTTAACAGTAGCATTACCCACATTGTGGAAAGGACGTTTATTTTCCTGAAAATAAGTTGAAGAAAGTCTGTCTCCAACCACCATATCCACTTTGCGTTCCAGAACTTTACAATACATTGCTGGAATCTCCTCCACTGGATAGGTATCATCGGCATCAATCATGATATAAGCTCGAGCATCAATCTCACGAAACATACGCCGAATAACGGCACCTTTGCCTTGAACATACTCATGTCTAACAACGGCACCTGCATTTTGAGCGAGCTCAGCCGTGTTATCCTGAGAGTTATTATCATATACATATACCACAGCTTTCGGAATTTCACCGATAACGCCCTTGATATCTAAAACAACTTTCTCAATCGTTTGTGCTTCATTATATGCAGGTATCAATATTGCTAAATTATCCATTAACTCTCACTTCATACTATATTTAATTTAACCTATTTTTAAAAGTTGCTTGGTCAACTTATGCCACACATCCAAGACCACTGACCTTACTTGGGATTATTCAGAAAACCATCATTTTTAATATAATGCCTGCCCTTAACAATATCATATTGAATCATTCTGTAATCCCTTAATAGAGATCTTTGTGCAGGAGAAAATTGGTTATTCTGAAGCTGTTGACCTTGATCATCTAAATAGATATTCTTTCGATTATCAGTCTGCCATATATCAGAACCACTTTTTGCTAGTGCATTGGAGGACGCGGGTAATTGCTGCCGTAACTCGGTCAACATAGCTAAAAATGGCGATACTTTTACATTCATGTGTTCAGCTGACAGAGCCTGAAAATAATTGGGTGAAGTAAAATTATTTTGGTCTTCCAACTTAGTATTATGCGAGGAACTGGCTTTATTAGAGTAAATAAAATAATCCGTCTCATGGAGCGGTAACAAATTATTGGGATCGCTCATTTCACTATCATAAATACCCGGCAAATGGTCGCCGTACCAGACCACGGTAATGGGACGATTAATCCGATCCAATTGTTGCAAAAACCATTCAGTCGCATTATCTGTCATGTTGACGCCTTGAACATAGGTCTTAACATTATCAACTTCAGAATTAGACTGTTGAAGTGTCGAAGTGATATCAAAGGTATAGTTTTTGTACCAATTGCTATAGCCGAGGTGATTCTGCATCGTAGGCATCTGAATAAATTGGGGTTTCGCATTTTTAGACAACTGCCATAAGACATTTTGATAAGCAGCGCGGTCACTGACGTAAGGATTGTTATCAATCCTATCTTGGTATTTAATTTTTGGATTGTAAAGCGTATAAAATTTTTGAAAACCAAATTTTTTATAAACGGAGGATCTATCATAGACCATAGGTAAATAAGGATGAATGGCATTTTTAATAGCCCAGTTATTACTGATATTGGGTAAATAATTGGATGAAGGAACCACCTGCACATACGGTGACGTGACTGTGGGCAGAAAATTAGTTAGCGAGAGACCGGTCAATGCCTGGTACTCCAAATTAGCTGTTCCGCCACCATAGCCTGAACTTAGCATATACCCTGAAGTAGTCCTATCCTTGAGTGCTCTTATTTTTGGAATCGGATCTGGATTCACATGTAAACCCGGCACACGCAAGGGGTCAGAAAAACTCTCACTTAAGATATAAATAACAGTTTGTTTATCTAAATAATTGGGCCGATTGGCATTGATTTGGTTAGCAACTTTTTTATATTTCCGATCAATTTTAGCCATAGCTGCACGTGAATAACCTTGTGGCATATTCATGACCTTGTTGTCAAAAAAGCGCATGAATGAATATATGGCACCATTAGACCGTTGATCATAATTAACATCCCAAGGGATAGGCGAATCATTGAGCCGCGAAGCAACCCTATCTGGCAGTGTGTTACTGGTATAGAGATTGCGTGCAGAAAAAATAATTAGCGCAGATAGGACAAATAAAGGTACGCGGACAAACCACTTAGTAAATTTAATGCGTGAATCAAAGCGACGGAATAAAAAATATAAGATAACAATGACTAGTATCGCAAGAACCACTAGCATCACAAACTTACCTGCACTAATACCAATAAAATTTACTAACGTAAGCGGATTAGTCAATTGAGACAGATCCGAAGGCAGTATTGATTCATTTCGATAAATCAGCTTTTGATTATCTGCAATCGCAAAAACAATAAAGATGAGATTATTTAAAATAAAGGTTAGCCAAAAACGGTTCGTAATCGCTAAAATTAACCCAAAAAAAGCCAGCACAAAAATCAGATTTAAAATAAATTGATGATTCTGGCTGTCAGGAATGAAGGCATTGACGACAAAATTTGTAGCTGCCTGGACGCGCTCAACAAGTGTTTGATTCATACCGACCTGAATTTGGAATTGAACAAACCAAATATCAAAGGTCGATGAAATGAGTACAATGAGCGGATAAAAAAGCCAACGCGGAAAAGGCGCACTGGCTGACATAGCGGGATTCTGTTTAGACTTAAAATCATTGATGCCGCTAACTATTTTTTTAAATTTTTTCTGTAAATCCAATGCTCAGCTCTTTCATTCCATTTTACACAACCGATGCATTATACAATATTTCAATTAAAATACAGAAAAATAAAACCCCGCAAAATACACTAATGCTGAGGTTGTGTGAACATTAATAATTTGTGTCAAAACGATAATCTTCAGCAAGGCCAAATTCTTGTTTGACCGTATTAAAGGTCGCATTAATAACTTGGTCCATGTCGAAATAACGATACAAGCCCAGACGGCCGCCAAAGATGAACTGCTTTTTATGTTCGCGGGCTAATTTGGCGTATTTTTTATAGATTTCAGTGTTCTTCTGGTTATTGACCGGATAATAAGCTTCCTTGGTCCGATCCCAATTCTGTGGGTATTCCCGTGTGACAATCGTCTTGCCAGGGTCAGCTAGACCATCGAAGTGACGCCACTCCATGACACGCGTATAAGGCGTCTGAGCATCCGTATAATTAATCACAGAATTTCCTTGATAGTTATCCATGTCCAAAGTTTCGGATTCAAATTTCAAACTGCGGTATTCCAATTCGCCGAACTGATAATCAAAGAAACGGTCAATCATCCCTGTATAGACAATCCGTGGGAATTCGCGGATGTAATCTTCCTTATGGGCAAAGAAATCCGCATCTATCTTCACATCAATCAGATCAGAAGCCAGCCACTTGTCAAAAAGCTGGGTATAACCGCCGATCGGAATTCCTTGGTAGCGATGGTTGAAGTAATTATTATCGAAAATGAAGCGGACCGGCAAGCGTTTGATGATAAAAGCTGGTAATTCAGTGGCTTTTCTTCCCCACTGTTTTTCCGTATAGCCCTTAATCAATTTTTCGTAGATGTCCGTGCCAATCAGAGAAATAGCCTGCTCCTCTAAATTACGCGGCTCTCCTTCAATACCAGCAGACTTTTTCTGCTCTTCGATCTTGGCTTTGGCCTCGGCCGGCGTCTTAACGCCCCACATCTCGTAGAAAGTATTCATATTAAATGGCAGGTTATAGAGTTCGCCCTTATAATTTGCGATGACTTGATTCTGGTAATTATTGAAATCAGCGAAATGGTTAACAAAGTTCCAAACCTCTTTGTTATCAGTATGGAAAATATGAGCACCAAAATCATGGACGGTAATGCCATGCTCAGTGTGCGTGTGCATATTGCCGCCAATGTAGGGACGCTTTTCGATCAGCAATGAGCGTTTACCAAATTTAGCAGCCTTATAAGCAAAAATGGATCCAAAGGGACCGGCACCTACAATCAAGTAATCATAATTTTTCGTGTTGAATTTATTTGCCATTTCTTCCTCCTGTGACTTTTCTAGCTAGAAAAAGACCGCCCTTTTTAATCCAGTTCTGTTTTTCTTCAAAAACGAACGGTATTTCAGTGAAACTCTTGCCCTTGGCATCTAAAAAGATATCCAGCAGCCGCTCACCAACAAAACCAAAAACACGTTTTTCATAAGCATCATAATCGCTGCGGTCAATTTCTTTCTCGAGTTGGAACAAAATCGGAAACAGCCAGCCGGCATACTCATTCAGCTCTTGACGGCTCATGATCATCATATTGAATAAATGTTGACTGCGGCGCTGCATGATTTTATCATAACTAGCCTGAAAGTCCTTGCCAATAAGCGTGCGAACCAGATCAATCGGCTGAGCATGGTGCGCATGGATATAGTGGGAATAATTAGTCTCTATGTAGTAATGGCGCTGTTTGGGCAAAATAATTTGATCTTGCTTCAGCAGTGTATCTAATTGGGCTTGCGTCAAAATATTGGTCAGCCCTTTTTTGTGATTCATGGAAAAATAGCGGCGATAATGAACTAGGCCAATCACATCAGCGTCAGAATTCTTCCAGGCCCAATATAAGGCTGTCAGCTCATTAAAAGAGCTATTTTTGTCGCTGATATTGTCGCCTGTGTCGTCCCCGATCCATCCGGCCGGCATGTCAAGCGGATTCTTCGATCCAGCATGCCCGACCCAGATAGGCTGATAAAGCGGGTCCTTTGGCATAGGATAAATTTTATGCGAAGCAACGTAAATCTTAGCTGTCATCAATAGGCACCTTCGCGGCTAAAAATAGCCTTCATCGTCAGGTAGACAATATACCAGTCATACCAAAAACCAATATGATCGACGTATTCCAAATCAAGATCTGCACGTTCCGGATACTTAATATCCGAACGGCCTGTTGCCTGCCAGAGGCCCATTGCACCTGGAAGGACACTTAAGAATTGATCAACGTGATCGCCATAATAACGCAATTCAGGCTCGGTCACGGGACGTGGCCCAACAATCGACATCTGACCGAACAAAATATTAAAGAGCTGCGGCAGTTCATCTAGGCTAGTCCGCCTTAAAACCCGGCCAAATTTTGTTACACGGGGATCTTCACCAGCAGGGAATTTGTAATCGTTATCGACAAAAAGCTGGTAACTATCAGGATGTTTTTGAAAATACTGGTCAGCATCAGTCCGCATGGAACGGAATTTAATCAGCTTAAAATGCTTATGGTGTTTGCCGACACGGTCATGCCGATAGAAGACAGGGCCTTTAGGGTCATTGATTTTTTGCAAAATAATCAGAATTAAAAAAAGCCAAGACAACAAAATAATGCCGACAATACTCCCGGCAATATCAATCAATCTTTTGAAGGGTAAATAGTGTTTCTGCGACTTCGTCATTCTCTGCTTTATTATAACGAACTTGGCAAAAGCTAATTTTAGAAATTGATAATTATTAACAAAAATTTGCTTTCCGCTAAATTAAGCTAAAATAGTTAAGTCAGCAATGAAAAGCTCTTGGGAACAACATAAGGAATTAATTCTCTATCTAATTTTTGGCGTTTTAACAACCATCGTCTACTTCGTTGCACGTTTTTTAACTGTGCATATTAGCCAAAACGCACTTTTGGCCGTGATTATCGCACAAGTTTCAGCCATTCTATTCGCTTTTATTACGAATAAAATATGGGTCTTTACGAAAGCCGAAAAGAGCTCTCTTCTCAGTCAGTTCATGAAATTCGTCGCGGCCCGTCTCTTCGTGTTCTTTTTAGATCTGTTTGTAACCTGGCTGTGCATCGAAAAATTCGGATCTTTCTTTATCAAACTATTTTTGCTGAATCACCTCAATTATCAATCCGGGATCACAACTTGGCCACTGGTCAAAAGCTTTATCGGGTCGCCCGTGCTCGCTAATACTTTTATCTGGTCGATGGTCATTCAAGTTGCAGCGATTATTTTAAATTACGTTTTTTCCAAACTTTTTGTCTTTAAAAATAAAAAACAGTGATTAATTAATCACTGCTCCGGCTTCGATTTCATCAGGCAGCTGGGTGACCATCACGTTCCCATCACTGTTTTCCGCACATAAAATCATACCTTGGCTGATTTCACCAGCCATTTTTCTTGCCTTCAAGTTGGCAACGATCACAACAGTCTTGCCCACTAGGACAGAAGGATCCGGATACCATTCACGGATTCCCGATAAGATTTGACGGCCCTTTTCGCTGCCATCATCAATTTGCCATTTAATCAATTTCTTGGAATTCGCTAAGAACTCGCCCGATTTGATTTTCCCAGCGATCAAACGCAGTTTGGCAAAATCATCATAGACAATTTCTGGCCGCTGTTCTTCTTCACGCGCCTTTTCTTTAGCTGCTTCCATATGGGCACGTCCTTTGCCCTTTGTATCTTTTTGGACAAGAGAAGAAATAAAGGCAACTTCTTTTTTAACATCCAAGCGTGGAAACAAAGGCACCGCTTGGGCCGCAACAGTCGCATTTTCAGGCAGATCGGCAAGAGACAGGCCGGCAATTGGAGGCACGTCCTTTAATCCTAATTGCTGGAAAATCTTAGCTGGCGATTGTGTCAGAACCGGCTGCAGCAGGCTGCCGGCAACACGCAGCGAGGCAGCCAGATGGGCCATCACGTCATCCAAAGCTGTTTGATCGCCATTTTTATCCAGCACCCAGGGCTGCGTCTCATCAATGTATTTATTCGTTCGGCGAATCAACGTCCAGACAGCTTCCAAAGCATCCGCCGTATGGATCTGTGCCATCTCGCTTTTGAAGTTTTCAATAGCTTGTGCTGCTGTTTCTTCTAAATCAGCGTC
Source organism: Oenococcus kitaharae DSM 17330 (assembly GCF_000241055.1). Taxonomy (NCBI): domain Bacteria; kingdom Bacillati; phylum Bacillota; class Bacilli; order Lactobacillales; family Lactobacillaceae; genus Oenococcus; species Oenococcus kitaharae. The sequence continues at coordinate 593,164 of NZ_CM001398.1, read as the reverse complement.
CGAATCAGCTGCATGCCCCAGCGCTGGAATATGGCCATTTTCATAACGGTTAATCATCGAAACCGTACGATTCAGCAAGTTGCCCAAATCATTAGCAAGATCAAAATTGACGCGGTTAACAAAATCTTCAGGTGAGAACACACCATCGTTGCCAAATGGCATACTGCGCAATAGGTAGTAACGAACCGCATCCAAACCATAGCGGCTTTCTAGTGTCTCAGGATAAATAACATTACCCTTGGATTTAGACATTTTCCCGTTTTTCATGACAAGCCAGCCGTGGCCTAAGACTTCGCCGGGCAAAGGCAATCCCAAAGCATGCAGCATAATCGGCCAGTAAATGGTGTGAAAACGGACAATTTCTTTACCAACTAATTGGACATCGGCCGGCCAGAACTTTTTGAATAAGTCCGGCTGCTGGTCAAAGCCGCCCAAATCCGGATCATATCCTAAAGCCGTAATATAGTTGGACAAGGCGTCAATCCAGACATAAATAACATGTCTTTCATCGCCAGGCACCGGCACGCCCCAATTGAAGCTGGTGCGTGTCACAGCCAAGTCTTCAAGACCGGGCTTAATGAAGTTCGTAATCATTTCATTCATGCGGCTTTCCGGCTGCAAAAATTCAGGGTGATCAGAATAATACTGCAAAAGCCAATCAGCATATTTGCTCATCTTGAAGAAATAAGTCTCTTCTTTGACCAGCTGCACTTCGTGTCCGGATGGCGCTTTACCGCCTGTCACTTTGCCATTCTCATCGCGGTAAACTTCAGCCAGCTGCGATTCGGTAAAATACTCTTCGTCGGATACAGAATACCAACCCACATATTCGCCTTTATAGATATCGCCTTCATCCATAAATTTTTTGAAAATATGCTGAACAGCCTTCTCATGATACTCATCAGTCGTTCGAATGAATTTGTCATAGGAAATGTCCATCAGTTTCCACAATTTTTTAATGCCGGCAGCCATCTCATCCAGATAAGCCATTTCACTTTTTCCGGAAGCTTCGGCCTTTTGTTGAATCTTCAGGCCGTGTTCATCGGTACCGGTCAGGAAAAAGACATCCTCGCCTAAAGCACGATGAAAACGTGCCGTTGCATCGGCAAGCACCGTTGTATAAGTGTTTCCTAATTGCAATTTCCCGGATGGATAGTAGATCGGTGTGGTTATGTAAAATTTCTTTTTATCAGTCATGGCAAATGAGCCCCTTTCAAATACATGTTTCTATTATAAGCAAGGATGCCTTAGTATGTAGAGTAATGAAAAAAATTAACGACAGCCATAATCACATGAAACGCGAATTGTCCAACCGCCACGTACAACTCATTGCTATCGGCGGCACGATTGGGACAGGATTGTTTTTAGGGTCCTCGCGCTCGATTGCCTTTACTGGGCCGTCCATTATGCTGGTCTATCTGTTAGCCGGCACTTTTATGTTCCTGCTCACGCGCGCCATGGGTGAAATGCTTTACATGGATCCCAGCCAGCACACTTTCATTAATTTTATTACAAAGTATCTAGGCCGACCCTTTGGTTTTTTCTCAGGCTGGACCTATTGGCTGTCAATTGTTTTTATGGGGATGGGCGAGCTGACGGCCGTTGGTATTTATTTCCAGTTCTGGTTTCCCAAAATTCCCATGTGGCTGATACAGATCGCTTTTCTTTTGATGATCATGTCTATCAATTTAATCACGGTGAAATTCTTTGGTGAGGCGGAATTCTGGTTTGCCATGATCAAAATTTCGGCTATTGTTGCTTTAATTCTGACTGGTATTTTTATGGTTGCAGTTAATTTCAAGACGCCTGTTGGCCACGCCAGTTTAGTCAATATCACGACTCATTTTCAGCTTTTTCCTAATGGCTGGATGAAGTTTGTCATGGCGTTTCCAATGGTTTTCTTTGCCTACCAAGGAATTGAATTCGTCGGTATCACGACCAGTGAGACGAAAAACCCGCGTCAAGTACTGCCGCGAGCTATCAATCAAATTATCTTCAGAATTTTGATTTTTTACGTCGGCGCCCTGCTGGCAATTATGGCCATCTATCCTTGGCGTTCCTTGGATCCCAAACAGTCACCCTTCGTCTGGGTCTTTAAGCTGTTGGGCATTAGCTGGGCGGCCGGCTTGATTAATTTTGTTGTCCTAACAGCAGCTGCCAGTGCTCTAAATTCGGTGTTGTACTCTTCCGGACGCCATCTGTACCAGCTGGCTTTAGATTCTAAGGGTCATTTCAAGAAAACTTTTGCAGTCATCAGTGACAAAGGCGTTCCGGCTCGTGCCATTATGTTTTCTGCTTTGGTCGTGGCCGTTTCGCCGATTATCTACTCGATCCCAACAATTAATGATGCGTTTTCGGTCATCGCCAGCATCAGTTCCGGTGCCTATCTCTTGATTTATATTCTGACTCTGCTCGCTCACAGAAAATATATTCAATCATCCGATTATCTGCCGGACGGTTTTTTAATGCCGAAACCTAAAATTTTAGATCCGCTGACAATTGCCTTTATGGCATTTATTTTCGTCTCGATGGGCTTTCAAAGCGATACCTTGCCAGCCGTTGTCGGCACTACGATTTGGGTAGTCGTTTTTGGCGGCTATTCCTGGCTTAAACATCGCAATTAAAGCCACAGACGCATAGTGCGGTCATCAGGCTTGTCTTTGCCAGCCTCTTTCTTTTTAAGATAAGTTTTAAAACGCTGCAAAAAATAAGCCAAGACTTTTGCTTCTCCCTCATCCGCTAACAAAGTCAAGACTTTAATCACATTATTGGCTCGCGCCTCGCCTCTAGCTTGATTGCCGGTCGCGATCTCGTATAAACCTAATTCAAATAAATACTCAGCTTTAAAACGGATATCCGGCCTTTCTTGCAAACGCTCATTGAACATCTCAAGAGTCTTTTTCATACTGGTTAAATCATCGTAAATTTGGTTTGACATAACAGTTAGCAGGATTTTGTAATCTTCAAAGGCAAAATCTCCGTCGTTTGCAATGTCACGAAGGTAATCACTGGATTTCAAAGCTGATTTGAGTAAGAGCATGCGTGTTTCAGGCGAAAAAGCCATTGAAAAACTTGAATATAAATAAATCTCGAATTTTCCCCAAATCTCGACATTGAACAAATAATTCAATATCTCATCACTGGCTTTTTCAAATGCAGCCCGCACGCGGTAATAGTCTGCCATGCGATTGTCCCGAACCAAGATCGCGATTTCATTCATGTAATGCAGCATGATACCGAGATATTTGGCCGCCAGATTGCTGGGATCGGCCGCATAATCCTGGCTGATCTCTTTTTCCAGTTGCAAGTTTGTTTGGATATGCCCAGCTTTGCCATCGTTATTTTCGATTCGGTCAGCCAAACGGCTAAAATAATCAGGCGTTTGACCACCATACTGTCGAGATAAAAATTCATCCGGCGTGACTTGAATTTTCGACAGCAGGCGAAAAAAGCGATCAGCCGAGATTTTCGTTTCGCCCTTTTCAAATTTGCCAATAAAAGAGCGCGAGAGCCCCTCTTCTTCCAAATCTGTCAATGACAGATTTTTTTCTTGTCTAATTTTGCCAAATAAAGGACCATAATCACTTTTAGCTTTGTTCATGGTCATATATTCCCACTTTGATCTGCTTTTGGCAACTGGCTGCATACTAATTTTAGGGTCGATTTGTTATTTAACACATATTACCTTGACACAAACAGTATTGTGTTATAAATTAATGACAAGCAAAAGGAGAAAATACATCATGCGGGAACTCTTATTTCAAAACAAAGCTTTTCGAGCTTTGGCTATCAGTAATCTTTTCGAGACAATCGGTGCCGTCCTGTTCAATATTGTCTTTTTGATTTACGCAGCTCAATTGCCCAACCGGACTTTGGCAATTTCGATTGTTTCGCTAGTCACGATCTTTCCGACCGTGCTGCAGGCACTGTTAGGCAGCGTCGCGGGACGTGTTAAAAAACCGATTCGTTATATGCTGAACCGGCGCTTGTTTCAAACGGTCTTATACATTTTAGAAGGCGGTTTGTTCTTCTTTGGCGATTTGAAATCCTGGGCAATCTTTGTCCCTCTATTAGCGATCAACTTCTTCAGCGATCTGACTGGCGGCCTTTCTTACATGGTCTCGATGCCAATTACCAAACACGTCGTCCCTGATGCAAAACGAGAAGTGGCCAACGGATTACAAACAGCCATTTCCAGCACGATCAGCGTGATTGGACAAATTGTTGGTGCCACATTAATTGTTTTCATGAATTACCAATACGACGCCTTTGCCCTAATCAATGCTTTGATGTTTGCCATTTCGTTTTTCGTTCTATTGAGTTCTAGAAAAGAACTGGTCGTGGCGGAAAAAGAATCACAATTAGCCATTGAAGCATCTAAAAAGGCAGCTGAGATTAAAGATGATAAAAAAGTGAAGAGTGTTTCTGGCAACTTGGCCAATCTGATCTTTTCTTCGCCAATGATTCTCTTCCTGATTATCTTCGGTACTGCCGTGAACTTTATCGGATCATCGACGGATGCCATCTTGAATTTGACACTCCTATCGGCTAAAGGCCTCTATTTCACGCCTTGGTTTCCAACTTATGGACAGACAGTTGCCATCTACGGTGCCGTTTTCTCAGTCGGCGTCATCATCAGCTCTTTGTTTATGAATGATGCTATTGGGCGTATGAAGCTGACAAATCTGGCGGCCTTGATGACGCTAAGTTTGTCCTTGGCTTCGTTTGCTTTTGTCCTGATGCCAAACCGCTGGCTGATTTTAATTCTCATGTTTATCACCTCTTATGTGCTAGGTAAGATTAATCCTAAAGTTGGGGCAATGATGATGAGAGTCGTGCCAGAACATCAGCTAGCTGCCATCAGCGGATTATTTAGTTCTATCGTCACACTATCCATACCAGTCGGACAATTTCTCTTTCTAGGCATTGCAAACTTTTCCCGGCCTGTCTATGCTTGGCTGGCCATGGGCATTATCGGCATGCTGTTATTCACCTTTGTGGTGCTGTCAGCGGGCCGTTTCAACAATAAAAAAACAGTCGCAACACAAACTGCCAACGCTAAATAAAAGCTCCCAGATGGGAGCTTTTTTGTTTGCTTAAAATGATCTGATATTTTATTAGACCATTACTCGGCTGCCAAAGACTCGATTGGATCAAGTTTAGCCGCACGCCTAGCTGGCAGAAGTGCTGCCAAGAACGAAATCACAATCGCTATCACAAAGGCAAAAATGACATTTCCTGGTGTGATAATCACCATGTTGGCTTTAGCTAGGCCGTAAAGTGCTTTATTAGCAATCGCGCCGATACCAAAGGCCAAAATCAAAGCCAGAACCGCTGAAAAGAGTCCGATTAAGACTGATTCTCCTGTGAACAAACGGCTGATATCGCGTTTGCCTTCGCCTAGAGCCCGTAACACACCAATCTCTTTGGTTCTTTCCGAAACACTCATATACATCGAAACAATAATCATTAAAGCCGACACAACTAACGAAATCGCTGCAATCGCTGCTAGAACATTGGTCGCTAAGCGAACATATGAACTGACTGTATTTAAGATATCACCAACCGTGATTGCACCAAAAGCGTATTTACCTTTGCTGCGAATATTATTGACTTGTTTGGCAACAGAACGCGTCACATCGATGGAGTCGGCATTCACTGAAACAAAATTAGGATCTGTTATGGCACCGGCAGACTTCAGCATTGTACGCATCGTGCCGTAATTCGTTGCCGTAACAGCACCTGCTTGGCCGCCATTAGCCAATCCGGACACCTTTAAATTTCTTCTCACGACCACTGGCTGCTGTGCTTGGTTAATCCAAGTAAAGCTTAAGGTCACTGTCTTACCGATCATCTGCCGATATTTTTTAGTACCAAGAAAAGTCTGAGCCTGAGCTCGGTCAATGACAATCTCATTTTGTCCAGGTTTGCGGCCATTTTTAACCGTACTGCTTGCAAAAGCGCGCGTCCAAGTTTGTAAACCACTAGCTGAAACCGGCGTTTTTTGGCCAGGCAAGGTCAAGGTATACTGACCAAATTGATAACCCGGTTGTACAGCATTAACATTTTTCAAAGATCGCAGCTTGTTCAAATCACCTTTACTGATCAACAGCGCAGACGGGTTAGAAGCAAATTGTCGTAATGAACTCGTGAATTCAGCTTGAGACATTTTTTTACCAGATGGATTTCTCATGACAGAGACCGAAGTTGGATTAATCATCGAAGAAATCTGGTCACTGATGAAAGCTGAAATACCGTTTCCCAAACCAGAAAAGAGCAGGACGGCAAAGATACCGATACCGGTTCCCAACATGATCAAAAAATTACGCCAGAAATAATACATGGTATGTTTGTAAGCATTCTTATAGGCAGCCAAAGCACCCAGTTTTTTTGAGACGAGCCGTTGATCTGATTCAGGCTCAGGCAGTGCGTATTTGTCACGGTTTCGCCGATTTTTATCGATGACGCCATCAGACATGTGAACAATCCGCGTGCCAAAACGCGCGACTTCTTCTGAATGCGTGACCGCAATGACCAACTTGCCGGATTTAGCGATGCCTTCCATGATTTCCAGAATTTCATCCGTATTTTTGGAATCTAGTGCGCCGGTGGGCTCATCGGCAATAATGATATCCGGATCAGAGGCCAAAGCTCTCGCAATCGCGACACGCTGTTTTTGTCCACCGGAAAGCTGATTAGGATGTTTTTTAATATGCTGGCTCAGGCCAACCTGCTCCAACAATTCTTTAGCACGCTGTTCCTTTTCAGCATGACTCAGAGTTGTCATGTCCAAGCTGACCAAAACATTGTCCAAAACGGTTAAATGCGAAATCAGGTTAAAACTTTGGAAAATAAAGCCGATTGTCTGGCGACGGTAGGCATCCATTTGTTTTTCCGTAAAATCTCGAGTAGAGTGGCCATCCAAGATGACATCCCCTTCATAATCGTGATCAAGACCGCCGATGATGTTCATCAAAGTCGACTTGCCACCGCCTGATTCACCTAAAATACTGACAAATTCGCCCTTATCAAAATCTAGGCTAATGCCCTTCAAAACGGGAAATTCTTCATTTTTATTCAATATATAAGACTTATGAATGTCTTTTAGTTGCAGATATGCCATCTAGTTCTCCTTTTTCAGCAGCATGTATATGGTATCAAATCTCTCTTTCAAAAGACCTTTTGTTATTCGACTGTTATGTTCTTGTATCACGAGATCAATCACAACACCGCGTACCAAATTAAGATAGACATGACTCAATTCCGTTGCGGGCAGGCCTGTTCGCAATTCACCGCTGGTCGTTGCACGCTGGATATTATTTCGCCAAAATGCGACAAAAACCGCTTCCTGCTCTGACACAACCTGCTTTAACTGTGGGAAAGCCCTAGCAGCATTGGTCATTAGGATCAATTGATCGCTCAGATTAGGTTGGCGATCATTGAGTACTTGATCATAGTGGTCCGCAAAGGCCAGATAAAAAGCATGAAAACTGTCAAAAGCCTGCTGACCAAAATCGGCTTGCATAGATTTCCCGAACTCAGAAAACAGCTGCTGCATCGTTTGCAAGAACAGGTTTTCCTTGCTGGGAAAATAATTATACAAAGCACCCTTTGACACAGCTGCCTGTTTGACAATATCAGCAATTGAGACCGCTTCATAACCATGAAGCAAAAATAGCCTAAGCGCAGATTGTAAAATTTTATCCTTGGTCGTCATGAGGTACATACCGAACGGTCGGTATGTATTTTATGTTATCTTAGTCCAGCACTTTCTTCAAGTCAGGCTCCCAAGGCTTCGGTGTAGAATGGAAAATATGGTACTGAATCCACTGCAGCTAAATCAACTAGACAAAATTCATAACTTCATGAAAACACTGCTAGATCATGATCAATCAGGTCATGACAGCAGCCATATTGATCGCGTTGTCGCAATGGCCCGCAAAATTTTAAAACAAGAAAAAGGTGCTGATGAGTTCGTTGTCTTGGCAGCCGCGACTTTACACGATACCTACGATGAGAAATTGTTTGCCAATCCAGCCAGTGCCAAACGAAGAACAGCTGATTTTCTCCTCAGCATTCAAGTTGACCCGAAACCGATTCTTTATATCATCGATAATATGTCCTGGTCGGCAAATACTTTTGGTCAAGCAAAACCGCTTGATTTAAATGGTCAGATTGTTCAGGATGCCGATCGCTTGGATGCCATTGGCGCGGTTGCAGTGATTCGAGCTTTTAAATACGGTTTTAAACACAATCGGGTCGACTATGACCCCAACATTCTGCCGCGCGATTTACAAAATAAAGCTGAATATCGTAATGATAAGCAGACAACCCTTAACCATTTCTACGAAAAACTTTTTAAGCTGCAGGCTTCGCTAAATACCCCTGCTGCCAAACAGATTGGCCAAAAGCGTGACCATTTCATGCATGAATTTGTCGATGAATATATCGCTGAATATGAATCGAAAGCATAAAAAAACAACCTGTAATGGTTGTTTTTTTTATTTTACAATCGGACTTTGTCTGCTTCGTCATCAGAAAAAATAATTTGGTCATTAGCCTTAATCGTGAAAGTCTTGTCAGCCGCATTAGCTTGCAAGATAGCCGTATCTCGGCCGTCAGTAGAAGTGCGTTTGACCCGAATTGTCTGCTCGCCCTCAGTCTGGACTGTGATCTCACCGTCTAAATCGAAAGCAGCGAATTGATTGCGCCAGCTGAGCAGCTCAAGCAGTTTTTTAACAACCGGCCGCTGAACCTCTTTGGCAACTTCATCTTGACTGTAATAATGGCGGTTAATATTGCGGCCTTCCTTAGTCCTCTCTAACAAATCCAAATCATTGGCACCAGCCAGCAAGCCGACATAATAAATCTGCGGGATACCAGGGGCAAAAATCTGGAAAATCCTCGCCAACAGATAAGCTTTGTCATCATTGCCCAAGGCTGAATAATAGGTGGAATTAATCTGGTAAATATCCAAATTATTGTAAACCGCGGATGAATATGTCTTTTTCACGTTGGCTCCGACTTTGTAAAGTTCGCTAGAAGTATATGCAATCTCGTCATCAGTCAAAATATCTCGAGCATCGACGACACCGATACCATCATGCGTATCTAAAGTCGTAAATTGCCGTTTGGGCGACATCTTCAGCCATTTAGCCAATTGCGCTGTCTTACCGGAATAAAGCGTATAAAGTGTGACTAAAGGCAGAACAAAGTCATACGTAAAGTAGCCGTGTGCGTTAATCTTAGCCGGAATTGTGTAATGCTCATGAATTTCCGGCAGAATTTCAGCTTGCAGCGGTGTCAGAATGTCACGAACTGAATCCAGCAGCTGCCAGATTTCCGGTGCGACAAAGAAATCATTCGTATCGATTTTTTTGATTGCATAGGCAAACGCATCCAAACGAATCAAGTCAGCGCCATGGTGAACCATCTCTAGCAACGTCTCTTTGATAAATTTTTTCGCGCTGTCGGCATTAACATTAATATCAATCTGCTCATCGCCAAAAGTGTTCCAAAGATGTTCCTGGCTGCCGTCTGCAAAAGTGATTTCCTGAATCGGCGCCCGATCTTTACGCTTATAAATTAAATCAATATCAGCTTGAGTGGGGCGTCCTTGTGGCCAGAATTTTTCCCAGCGAATGAAGAAATCCCGATACACTGAAGCATCTTTTTTGGCTTTAAAATCCTGATACATCACTGATTCGCGCGAAATATGATTAATCATAAAATCAAACATCAAATAGTATTTTTTGCCCAAAGCCTGAACATCTCGCCAGTCGCCAAAGGCTGAATCAACGCGTGTATAGTCGGATGGCGCAAAGCCGCGGTCACCCGTTGAAGGGAAGAAAGGCAGCAGATGGATACCACCGATGGCATCCCCGATATAAGTTGTCAGTACCTCTTGCAGTTCTTTAATATTCCGACCCATTGAATCGGCATAAGTTATCAGCATTGCTTTGTTTTGCACAGGCATTATCAGCCCTCCACTTTAGATATAGTACCCGTAATCAGGCCCTCATACTATTATAAAGGAAAAATTGTTAAACGATTAAACATTTGTCAGACGCGCACCGTCAATCGACTCGCGTTCAATAAATTCCGATGGCACAATCACCTGCAAAGCGGCTGTCCGTTGTTCAAAAATGCGCTGACGAATCAGCCGCACGGCCTCGCGCCCAATCTCTTTGCTCGCCGGATGCACGCTTGATAAAGCAGGCACTAGGTATTGAGCGGCTTCAATATCATCAAAAGAAGTCACGGAAAAATCCTTCGGAATTTTATAGCCAGCATTTAAAATCGCCCGATAGGTACCAACTGCAATTGGATCAGAAGCTGCTACCAAAGCAGTAGGCAGGTCAGGCAAAGAGAATGTTTTCAATAATTGACTAACTGCCAAATATGCTTTCATCGTATTCCAGCCCGTCAGCAAAATTTGCATATCATCCTCTAAATGATGACGCTGCATCCAATTTTTATACGCCAGCAAGCGCAGATCATCATTTTTGTACAGTACCTGGCCATCAGCATTCACGGCATCGACACTGCCGCCAATGAAAGCAATTTTAGAATGCCCTAATTTATGCAGATGGTCCAATACCTCATCGGTCTGTATATCGAAATCCGGTCGAATAGTATCAATTTGGCGATCCGTTGGAACATCAGAAATAACAACCATGTTGATATTTTCTGTTTGAATTCTTTTTAGCAGGTCCGCAGAAAAGGTGCCGATTACAAGAACTCGGCCAAAACTTTTAAAAGAAGGCAGATCTTGTGTGATTTCACCACTATAAATCACGCGGGATAGTTTAAATAAATCATGCTGTGCCTGCTCCTCAATGCCACGGCGAATATCGGCAAAATAAGGGTCATCCAGCTCTTGTGCCTCTGAGACAGTATCCAAAACAGCGATTGTCAGCTTAGAACGTTCATAGGTCTGAGAACGGTCGGCTTCTTTAGCGATATATCCCAGCTGGTTAGCCGACAGACGCACTTTGTCTTTGGTCGATTGTTTGACAGATAATGTTGTATCTTGATTTAAAATTCTTGAAACGGTTGCCGGACTAAAACCGGCCAATTTAGCGACATCACGAATACTGGCCATATATCTCCTTGCACCAATTTTACTCGATCAAAGAAGTATTGCTAATCCGAATTTTCAATCCAGCCGTCGTTCAATCAGTTTTTCCTGCAAGCGGTTAACTTGATCATGTTTTAATTTTTTATTGCTGGCACTTTCAGCCCGATTAAAGTCCTCTGCCATATAAACAGCGGCAACATACAGTTTTAGTTGATGTTTTAAATAATGCAGATCGTTTTCTTTTTTCAAACGCTTATTAGCTGACACTGCTGCTTGAGCAAAAGAGTCAGGCTTAATTTGTAAATTATCTTTATCTAACGCGCGATCCATTATTTGCCTCCTTGCTGAGCTTGGACAGCCAATTCTTTGACGATTTCATCGTGTTTGGCTTCGGTTAATTTAACCTTGCTCATGTAAATAATCAAGAAAATAATTGCCAGGATAGCCGGAATAACAAAGGTAATCACTCTAAAAGTCAGATCAGCCGAAGCCGGGATGTCTTTGGCTGTTGTATTACCAGTCATGCCTAACGATGTTGCCACAAATCCAGTTACCACACCGCCAATAGCGCCGCCGAATTTATCAACCATCGGACGAATTGAGGAAGTGGCTGCTTCTGAACGGCTGCCAGTCTTTAGCTGACCATATTCAACGGAATCGGAAATTACGAGGACAACAATCATAAAGACCAGAGGGTTGGCGAGATCAAAGATCACATAAGCGCCAAGCGCCAGAAGTGAATTTCTTGCAAAGAGAAAGACAATAAAAGATAAGGCAATCGCCAAAATACCGGTAATCATGATCTGACGCCGTTTTAAAAACTTGGAAATTAACGGGAAAGACACAATCGATACAAACCCTGTGGCCATACCAATCAGGCCAACATATTTCCACATATCCTGTGCATTAAGGATGTATCTGAAGAAGTAAATCATTAAATTATTGAAAATATTGTTGCCAAAGGCAAAGATCAAATATGAAAGTGCCATCCACAAAAGCTGGTCATTTTTTGCCAAAGTTTTGAACACCGCAGAGATTTTCATATGTTCAGCAGGATGGTTCACAACACTTTTATCTTCTTTTGTCATTAGGGCCGCTGCATATGCGCCAATTAATTGCACTGCGGCAATTAAGAGGATAAAGCCAGTCCAGCCTCGCTGATTAAATGTCGATGACCCTGAGAATAGCGTGAGCACGTAAACATAAATTAAAGCAACAGCGTTACCACCAACAGTTGAGCCAATTCTAGCGAAAGTCGCAATCACGCCGCGACCATCGGAACTGGTACTTAATGCTGGCAGCATCCCCCAAAAGGCAATGTCTTTGATCGAATACGAAATGTAAAATACCGTGAAGATAACCGCAAAAATTGTCAGATAAAGCGGTCCGTTCGATGTTGACAGACCAAACAAGTTTGAAAAAACCAATAAGGACAGGACAGCTGAAATTGTCGCCATACCAGCGATCCAGGGCGCATATTTGCTGTGTTTGGTATGGATGGAATCGATCATACCGCCAAGCAGAGGATCCATGAACAGTTCCACAATACGCACCACGGTAATAATCAGCGCCACAGCGGCAATCATTTGTGCCATATAGGTTTTTGATCCGCCGGCAAATAAGACACTGGTGACAAACATGATCAGGTAGCCGTTTAACATGCCGTAAAAAGCGTCATGGCCAAAAGCACCTAATCCATATGCGAAAGAAGATTTAAAATTTTTCATGCTCGTTCCTTTGCTGCAAAGTAATCCACTTTGCTCGTCCAATCAGCTGCTTCTAGCGGCACATCGTAAAAACCAATCGACATCAGCTCATCGCCGCCATAGGAATGACCTTTTTCATCTTCATAAACAATTTTCGGATCCAATCCAGCCATTTTTGTCAGTGTAAATTCCGGTTGAGCCAAAGACATCAGCTTGAATCTGAATAGGAGCGCTTCGGATTTATCTTTGGAAACAAATTCCCAGGCAAAATCATTGCCTTTAAAAGCCGACTTAATCCGGATAAAGTCGCCATATTGAATTAATTGACGGTGCTCTTTATAAAAAGCAACCTGTTTTTTAACGATCTCTTTTTCAGCATCAGTGAGTTTGGCTAAATCCAATTCATAACCAAAGACGCCTGACATAGCAACATCCCCGCGCATCTCAAAACTCGTGGCACGTCCAGTCTGCTGATTAGGCGACACGGACACATGTGCGGTCATACTCGACATCGGATAAGCCAGAGAAGTACCGGTCTGTATTTTTAATCTTGCGACAGCATCCGTGTTGTCAGAGGCCCAAGATTGAGGGAAATAGTACAGCATCCCGGCATCAAAACGGCCGCCACCGCCAGAACAGCCTTCAAAAAGAATATCTGGATATCTTTCAATTAATCTTTCAGCCAAATCATAAACACCCAGCGTATAACGGTGACTGACTTCACCTTGCTGATCAGCTGGCAAAGCCGCCGAATACACTTCGGTCAGATGACGGTTCATATCCCACTTGATGTAGTCAACTTTGACATTATCTAGAATTTTGACCATTTGATGAAAAATGTTGTCAACAACTTCTTTTCTCGAAAAATCCAAGACTAACTGATTTCGTGACAAAGTCTTGCCGCGTCCAGGCACTTGCAAGGCGTAGTCTGGATGAGCACGATACAAATCCGAATCAGTCGAGATCATTTCTGGCTCGAACCACAAACCAAAGCGCATGTTCTTGTCGTGAATCTGGCGGCTGACTTCCTTTAAGCCGCCTTGCAATTTATGAGCATGTTCAAACCAATCACCAAGACTGGAATTATCATCATCACGGTGGCCAAACCAGCCATCGTCCAAGACAAACATTTCGATGCCCAACGGAGCCGCGTTATTCAAAATTTCCTGGATCTTGCTGCTATCAAAGTCAAAGAAAGTTGCTTCCCAGTTGTTAATCACAATCGGGCGTTTAGCATATTGATACTTGCCGCGCGCCACCCGTTCGCGCAAAAGATGATGATAGGTGTTTGACATGCCGTTTAGGCCTTGGTCAGAATAGACCAGTAAAGCTTCGGGTGTCTGAAAAACATCTTTTGGCGACAATTTCCAATCAAAATCGTACTCGTTAATGCCAGCCAGCACACGCGTCTGATCGATGTAATCGCGCTCCAGTGTCTCTTGGTGATTGCCGGAGTAGACAAGCTGTACGCCAAATGCTTCTCCAGCAAATTCAGTCGTGTCCGGATGAACCAAAGCAATAAAAGGATTCATATGATGGCTGGAAGTACCGCGGCGGCTTTCAAACTGTGTGACGCCGTGGCCGACTTCTTGTCGCTCAACTTGTCGTTCGCGTGCGTGAGCACCTGGTAGAGAAATCACTTGAAAATCTTGTTTGGGAAAATCTATCTGCATGCTGGCAATTTTTTCGATATGTAGAACATGGCTGCCGCGATTAATTAATTTGGCATCCCGCGCAATCACGGCCCAATTATCAAAAATTGTATAGCTTAAGGCCAGATCACAATTCAAAGCTGTATCAGTCAAAGTGATAATGAGGGTCTGCGCCTCAGAATCGTCAACCACATAACTGTGCGGCAAATTTTCCAGGTCGGGTTTTCCAGCGACGATTCGATAGGATTGGTAACGGAAATCTGTCTGGCGTGCACCATTTTCATCACGGATAATCACGGCCGGCACGCGATAATCGCCCGTATTGTTGCCGGACCATTCCTGTAATAGCGTATCTTTAGAATAATCCCGCTCTGAAGAATCGGGCAGGTTGCCAGAAAAACCTCGGTCGCGGCGAGGATAAGCACGTTCCCCAGCGTAATGGCTGACGGCTTTCCCGAAGTAAAGGTGAGCTAACAGATTGCCCTCTTCCACCGACATTAAATAGGAAATCTGCTGGTTATGTAAATGAAAAACTTGTGTACTCTCATCAAATGTGATCATGCTGTGTCTCCTTTAAAAACTGCAATTACATAATATTTGTTTACTAAATGTTTAGTAAAGCGCTTAGATTTACATTTATATGACATTTGTAATCTTTATGTAATAATACCAACTAAAATAGACTAATAAAAAAACTTCCCAATCAGAAACTAGGAAGTTTTCAAATATTTTTTTAAATTATGGAAGCGGATAACCAGCAGTTTGATACAAGTCGTACCATTCCTGATTTGTGAGATGCACTTTGTCAACATCAGCCATCTCTTTAATGTGATTAGGCGACATACTGCCGAGGATTGCTTGAATCCTGGCTGGGTGCTTCAAAATCCAAGCAGTTGCGATACCATTTTTTGTCACACCGTATTTATCGGCCAAAGTCTGAAGTTCATCGTTTAAAGGCTGGAATTTTGGATTATCAATAAAGACACCGGCAAACATCCCATACTGGAATGGCGACCATGCCTGAATTGTCATCTTGTGCAGACGCGAATAAGTCAGCACATCAAAAGTGCGCACGTGCGTATCAAATTCTGCTTTGCCATTGATATTCATCTGGATGTTTTCAGCAATCATATCAGCATGGCCAAGGCCGAATTGCAATTGATTAACCTCCAAGCGTTGACTCAATGCCTGCTGGAGCAGGTCAACATCGTAAGGCGTGAAGTTGGAAACACCAAAATGCAGCACTTTGCCAGAAGCTTCCAATTGACTAAAAGCTTCGGCAATTTCACTAGGTTCCATTAATGTATCTGGACGATGCAGCAGCAGAAAATCGACATGATCCGTCTGAAGGCGCTGTAATTCGATATCGACAGCAGAAATCAAATGATCACGAGAAAAGTCATAACGCAGGCCCTTAAAACCATCACCATTAATCTGACCATCTTTTAAGATGATGCCGGCCTTGGTCTGAATAAAGATCTTATCACGGTCAACACCAGCGTCTTTGAGTGCCTGACCAAAAATTGTTGATGATCGGCCGTTACCGTAAATATCGGCTGTATCAAAATAGTTGATGCCTGCATCAAGCGCAGCCGAAACTGTTTCCACGGCTTGTTTGGCATCACGCTCATTGATGCGCATTACACCTAAAGCGATCTGGCTGGCCTTTAAAGCGGATTGTCCTAGTTCTATTTGTTTCATTAAAATACCTCCTAGGCAAAAAAATCGAAGCAAATTGCTCCGACTTAATTTTACTCTGAAATAAGAATTCTATAAAATGCGGCAGTTTAATTGTCACTGCGGGCAAATTTATTTGTCATCAGATTCGAAACAGTGAACAACACTTTATCCAAGAGATCTTCAGTCTCTTTTTTCACGGCATCGCTGATCTCGTTGTTTGCTGCCGCTAGAGCATCAGTCAAGGCCTGGCCAGTCTTATTAACAGCTGCTTTGTCGGCATCCAGAAGATTCTCGTGCCCCAAACTTAATGTCAGTTCCTGGTAACGCTCCAAATCAGCAACGACATCATGATAATGGGGATCTGCCAAAGCCGCGATAATTCGGTTTGCCCAATAAAAATTCTCAGAACTGACACGTGCAGTCGTATTTTTTACATAATCCGGCGTATCTTCGACATTCGTATAGAAAGGAATTAAAGTGTTAAAAGCCATTGATCCATAAGCCAGCCACTGAACAGCCCGATTGCCTTCAGGCTGATCCGGACGGATCTGCAAAACCGACAACTCGCTGGTACGGTTAATCCCGATTGGACGGAAAAGATGCTTTTGGGCTTCAGTTCCCGTTGTACCATAAGGATCATAAGGTGTGTCTTGATAATGACTTGACAACACGTATTTCACATCTTCAATCGTAATCTTGCGAAAAGGCTTTTGAGCAAAGGGAATATTGTCGCTCATGGGCTCCTGATCAATATTTGGTGTCAAAAACTTTTGGATAAACCAGGCACGCGGCGTGTTGTAATGGTGATCAATATCAGCATGCGAACCAAAAGTAAGACGGCTGTTGACTTTGCCATCCAAAGACAAATTCAAATGGTTGTCTTCAATAAATTTTGGCAGATCATCTGAATACATAAAATTGTCAGGATCATCAAAATCCACGTCCTGAATACCTAACTGGTTAGGAACCGTCACATAATGATCGTCGGGAACACGCTGTGCCAGCCAGTGATGGCCGCCAATCGTCTCCAAAAACCAAATATCATTAACATCAGAAAAAGCGATGCCGTTGCGTTCATAAGTACCATATTTCTCTAAGAGCGCACCTAAACGCTGAACGCCTTCTTTAGCAGAATGAATATAAGGCAGCACAATTGTCAATAGGTCTTCTTCGCCAATACCAGCGGCCACCATTGGATCAGCACCCAGTACACGTTCGTTAGTTGTAATCGTCTCCGTTGCACTCATCGCAACATTATCAGAATTAATGCCGGCCTCGCCCCAAATGCCTTCATCTTGGACAGCGTTGGGAGTTGCTGTATAGCGCAATGCTTTGTCAGGCAAATCAATCGCCACTTTAGAGATCTTGGAAACATAATGTTTAACTTGATCTTCAGGCTTAACGACAATAAATTTTTTAGCCTCAAAGCTGCCATTACCAGAATCTTCTGTTCTCGCAACGATTGTTGACCCATCATAACTGGCCTTTTTGCCGACCAAAATCGTCGTACAGGAAGTTCCTAAAAATTGATCTTTCATGTTAAATTCTCCTTATTATTTAGCATACAAAAAAAGCCGCCAAGCGGCTGAGACTTTTTACTTGAGTCCGTATTTTTTATTGAACTTGTCAACCGCACCATCGGCTTGGTTAACTTTTTGCTTCCCAGTATAGAAAGGATGCGAATCAGATGATACTTCAACACGAACCATTGGATAGGTCTGGCCTTCGTAATCAACTTCGCCCTGAGCTTTAGCGGTCGAACCTGCCAAGAACTTAGCACCGGTCGTCGAATCGACAAAAACGACTGGACGGTAATCTGGATGAATATCTGCTTTCATATTTTTCTCCTTAGTGCCCTTTAGCTCAAGCCAAAGAGTCAGTCATAACCCTAATATAATAACAGCTCAACTCACGTATTTCAAGCCAGAAGGTCCTTAGGGCATCAAACTAGGCAAATCCACATCCAAAACTTCAACAGACGCACCTAAATTGGTCAATTTCTGCTGGATCTGTTCGTAACCGCGTAGGATATGGTCAGCATGGTCAATGACTGTCTGGCCATCAGCCATCAGCCCAGCAATCACTAAAGCTGCACCAGCTCTGATCTCAGCGGCTTGCACATCTGTCCCAATTAGGCGAGGCGATTCATTGATCTGAATCACACCGCCTTCCAGAGAGGAAATATCCCCGCCCATGCGTCGTAATTCAACTACGTGACGGATTCGCTGCGGATAAATCGTATCAATAATTGTTGAGCGGCCGTCAGCCTTCATCAATAACGGACTAATTGGCTGCTGAAGGTCAGTCGCAAAACCAGGAAAGGGCGCTGTCGTGATGATTACCGGTTTTAAATGGCCGGTTGCCGGTACGTAAATCTCATCTTCCGAAATTCTCAAACGCACCCCCATTTCAATTAGCTTAGAGGTAAAAGACTCTAAATGCTCTGGGATCACATTTTTCACGGTAACGCCATCACCCATAGCAGCTGCGGCCGTAATATAGGTCCCGGCTTCAATACGATCGGGAATAATTGTATGTACAGCCGAAGAACGTAGAACAGGAACACCCGAAATACGAATGGTATCAGTACCAGCACCACGAATATTAGCACCCATATTGTTCAAAAAAGTAGCCAAATCCGTAATTTCGGGTTCGCGAGCCACGTTCTCCAAAATTGTAAGGCCCTTAGCGCGAACCGATGCCATAATTAAATTCATCGTTGCACCGACTGAGACTTTATCAAAAAATATCTCTGCACCATGAAGGCCCTGCGGGCCGGTCGTAATATAAATCGTGTCATTATCTTCACGAACGAGCGCACCCAAAGCTTTAAAACCCTTAATGTGCTGGTCAATCGGCCGCGGGCCGATATTATCCCCACCTGGAAAAGTTACTGTAGCTTTGCCAAAACGGCCCAGCAGCGCACCCATAAAATAATAGGAGGCTCTCAAAGATTTGATCGCATTTTTAGGAAGCGGCCCTTCGACAATATGCGTCGGATCAACTTCTAAAAAGCCGTCATGAAAAGTCGACGAAACATTCATGGATTTCAAAATTAATTGAAGATTTTTGACATCCAAAATAGCCGGGACAGTATCAAAACGAACTGGTGTCTCAGCGAGAATCGAAGCCGGAATCAGCGCCACAGTCGAGTTTTTTGCGCCTCCGATTGTGACTTCCCCATGTAGGCGCTTTCCGCCATTAATTAAGATTTTGGTCATTAACTTTAATTTTAGCTTAATTTTTAATAGATTTCAGGCTCACTGACGATGCTCATAAGATAAGGCCGCACGAATAAAGGCAGCATATAGACCCTCAGGCCGTTCTGGACGGCTGAGAAATTCCGGATGATACTGCGCTGCTATAAAGAAATCGTTTTTAGGATACTCAATGATTTCCACGAGTGAATTATCAGGCGAGGTTCCGGAAAAGACCATGCCGGCCGCTTCGAATTGCTGACGGTAATGATTGTTGAATTCGTAACGATGACGATGACGTTCGGAAATTTCAGATACATTGCCGTAGGCGGCAGCTGTTTTGCTTCCTGATTTCAAGACAGCAGTATACGATCCAAGGCGCATCGTACCGCCAATTTTTGTAATTTTTTTCTGGGAATCCATCAAACCGACAACCGGGTAAGCTGTCTCTGGATCCATCTCAGCTGAATTAGCGCCCTTTAGACCGACTGCATCACGCGCAAATTCCACTGATGCCATCTGCATGCCAAGACAAACGCCGAGGAAAGGGATGTTGTGTTCCCGGACATATTTGATTGCCGAAATCATGCCCTCGGTGCCGCGATGGCCAAAACCACCAGGCACAATCAAGCCATCAATTTCTTTCAACTGTTCAGCGGCATTACTATCATTGACAGTTTCTGAATTAATACTGATCAATTTTATTTTGGCATCAACAGCATAACCCGCGTGTTTCAACGCTTCATGCACAGAAATATAGGCGTCCGGCAAATCCGTATATTTACCGACTAAGGCAATCTTAATTTCTTTAGATAGATGACGAATGCGGTCCACCAACGCCGACCATTGAGTCAAATCGGCTTGCGGCTGATGACCAAGCTGCAGTTTATTCAGCACGACCTGATCCATATGCTGAGCTGCCAAATTTAAAGGCACAGAATATAAAACATCTGAATCAATTGATTGAATAATGGCTTCAGTCGGGACATCCGTGAATTCGGATAATTTCTCCTTCATCGCATCCGTAATGGCCATTTCCGATCTGACAACGATCATATCCGGCTGAATACCCATACCACGCAATTCATGGACCGAATGTTGCGTCGGCTTAGTTTTCAATTCACCAGCAGCACGCAAAAAAGGCACCAGAGAAACATGGATATAAAAGGTGTTAACGGAACCAACTTCCTTTTTCATCTGACGAATGGCTTCAATAAAAGCCATTGATTCGATGTCACCGATTGTGCCGCCGATTTCCGTAATAATAACATCAGCGTTGGATTCTTTGGCACCGCGAAAAATCTTGTCTTTAATTGCATCTGTGACATGGGGGATGACCTGTACAGTCCGACCCATATAATCACCAGTCCGCTCGCGCTCAATCACTTCTTGATAAATTTTTCCGGAAGTCACATTCGAATATTTATTCGTATTAATATCCATGAATCGCTCATAGTGGCCTAAATCCAGATCGGTCTCAACACCATCCTGAGTCACAAAAGTCTCACCGTGCTGGTATGGAGACATCGTTCCAGGATCCGGATTCAAATATGGATCGAACTTTTGTACAGTTACAGTCAACCCGCGAGATTTTAACAAACGGCCGAGGCTCGCTGCAACAATCCCCTTCCCCAGTGACGATACAACACCGCCGGTTACGAAAATATATTTTGTTTGCTTTGCTTCTGCCATAAAATAAAAAAGCTCCTAGCTTATTAGGTTAGGAGCTTGGCTCATTTATTAGAGCGCCCTTATTTACATTACAGATATGCGGGCAAATCGTCAAGCACTTTGCTCAATCTTAAAAGCTTTCAAAAATGATTAAACTTCCTGATCACCATCGCTTAAATCATCAAGATCATTATTATCTTTAATCACGTCTAAGGGCTTATCATCTGTATTTAACGGTAATTCGCCATCATCACTGTCAGAACTATCTGAATCGTCATCATCAGCGTCCTTGCTGTCATCGCTACTATCATCTTCGGTATCGTCAGTACTATCGTCTTCATCTTCAGTATCGATAACATCATCGTCTTCATCATCGTCAATATCAACGACATCGTCTTCGCTAACAGCCTTCTTGCCACGCTTCTTCTTTGGCTTTTCGTCTTCTTCATCCAAATCTTCATGGATCGATTCATTGATTGAGTCAATAGCAAACCAAGAACGCAAAGCCCACTCATTGTCACCCATGCTGATAAAGGAGCCATCGGCGTTCAAGTCTGTATAAATTTGAACAATCGTCTCATCATCTAACTTGCTGCCGCGGACCTTTTCCAATTCGGCTAGGATATCAACAAACTTGGTCTGCTTGCGTGTTTCATTTAACAGTTCACGAACCAATTCGATGTTGCTTAACTCAGCGATTTGTGTATTTGTATAGTCTTTTACTGCCATTTAGATTCCTTTTCCTGTCTATTCTGCTAATCTATCGTACTAACCGTTGGTACAAATTGCAAGGTTAAATCAAATTTTCCTAAAGAAGCCTCATTTTGGAACAGTTCATACTTAATATGAAGCATACCTTGCCCATCAACCTGATCGAAATCCACACTTGCTGTTTTGACCAGCATATCCATCGCGCCATAATCACTCATATAGGTAGATTTGGCCTGATCCATCATTTCGTCGTAAACCATCACCGTTTTACCATTATGGCCAAAATAGACCGTACGTGTTTTTTCCGGAGCGATCTCCAATCTAACTAGGTCTCCTGCCATATCATAAAGGATCGTATAGGAATGGTCTTCATTAAATAATAATGAACCCTGGGCTTGCTGATGAACGTTTTCTTTATCACCAGCCCGGTCAACATCTGAGGTTATTTCTATATTAATCGGAGTTTTAAATTCTTTTGTCATTACTAAAAATTATACAGTTATTGACCAATTAGTCTAAAATTTAATTAATGACTAGTTTAAAATCTGAAAAAGTCTTTCGTGACCCAATTCTTGGTTTCATTCACGTTGATAATTCCGTGATCCTCGATTTAATTAATTCACACGAAATGCAGCGTCTTCGCCGCATCAAACACCTAGGTGTCGCCAATTTGGTTTTTCATGGCGGCGAACAATCCCGTTTCCAGCATTCTTTGGGTGTTTATGAAATATCTCGCAGAATGATCGACGCGCTGGATCACAATAAACAATTATTTAATGAAAAAAAGTGGGAACATCAAAATGATTTGCTAGTACAGGCAGCCGCCTTACTGCACGATGTCGGCCACGGTGCATACTCGCATACATTTGAGCACCTATTTAATACGGTACACGAGCAATTTACTCAAAAAATTATTACTGATCCCTCTACTGAAGTGAACGCCATTTTGCGGCGTGTGTCCAAGGATTTTCCGGCAAAAGTTGCTGCAGTAATTGGTAAAACCTATCCTGATAAACGCGTCGTCCAGCTAATCAGTTCGCAATTAGATGCTGACCGGATGGACTACCTGCTGAGAGATGCTTACTACACAGGTGCTGAATATGGCCGTTATGATATCGAACGAATCCTGCGCTTGATCCGACCTGTCAAAGATGGCTTTGCCTTTGACATTGCCGGCGTTCACTCAATTGAGGACTATGTCATTTCACGTTATCAAATGTATCTGCAGGTTTATTTCCATCCGGTGTCCCGCGGCATGGAAGTCGTTTTGGAAAATCTGCTGATGCGGGCACAGGAACTATTTGACCAGAATCCCGATAATCCGATTTTCTTCCAATTATTAAAGCCGATATTTTCCTTAAAAAACAAGATCGATGTCCAGGATTATATTGCGTTGGATGACTCTGTTTTCAATACAGCCTTCAATATTTGGCAGAATGCAGACGATCCTGTGCTGGCCGACTTAGCTAAAAGATTCTTGGACCGCAAGCCGCTTAAATCAATGGTATTAAACGCCCAAACCAAACCGCTGCTGGCCGACATCAAACAGAAAATTGTGGCCCTAGGTTTTGATCCAAAATATTATACCGGCGAAAACGATGCAACTGACCTTCCTTATGAAAGCTACTCGCCAAAGACAGGTGAAGAAGGTATTAAATTCGTATACCCTAATGGCGAACAAGCCGAGCTGTCTCAGCTAAGCCCGCTCGTTGCAGCAATCAATGGCAAAGAATCGATTGACCGTCGTTTCTTCTTCCCTAGAGAACTGCTGGCCGACAAAGAAGTGAATGATTTATATCTTAAATACAAGAAAACTTATTAAATGACAAAAGCATCTCCGAGTGATGTTTTTTAGTGTATAGTCGATTTAGCTAGATCTTGTTTATCAGCTATTCACACAAGTGGAGTGACAGATTTTGATAAATAAGGAATAGTTAATTTGAGTTATGATGTCTGTTTAAAACCCGACCGATTTTTTCTGCCGGTTTTTGTGGACTTCATTAAGAGGAGATCCGAACATGAATTTTATTAATAATGAAATAGCCGATTTTAAGGTCAATGCCTATCAGCAAGGCAAGGTTAAAGAGGTAACGAAGAAAAACATTCTTGGCAAATGGTCCATCTTCTTCTTTTACCCAGCTGATTTTTCTTTCGTCTGCCCGACAGAATTAGGAGATCTGCAAGATCATTATGAAGCCTTTAAAAAAGCCAACGCAGAAATCTATTCCGTATCTGAAGACAGTGAATTTGTCCACAAAGCCTGGGCAGAGGCAACCGATACGATCGGAAAAGTCCAGTATCCGATGCTGGCTGATCCCGCTGGCAAATTAGCGCGTTTCTTTGAAGTCTTAGATGAAGATGCTGGCCAAGCTTTTCGCGGCGTTTTCATTATTGACCCTGCAGGCAAGATCAGGTCTTACACAATCAACGACATGGGCATCGGCCGCAATGCAGCGGAAATTCTCAGGACACTAGAAGCTGCGCAGTTCGTTGCTGAACACGGTGATAAAGTCTGCCCGGCAAACTGGCATCCTGGCGAAGATTCAATCACACCAAGCCTTGATTTGGTTGGCAAGATCTAAGCTGGGCAGGCTAATGAATATGAATCCAAAGCATATTTACGATACGATCATTATCGGTGCCGGTCCAGCTGGCTTAACGGCTGGTATTTATGCCGGCCGGGCTGCTTTGGATACCATGATCATCGAAAGGGACCAAGTTGGCGGACAAGTCACGACTACCTCAACTGTTTGGAATTATCCGGCTGTTGCTGATATTGATGGCAGCAAGCTAGTCAATTTGATGCAAAAACAAATTGATGAATTTCGCGTCCCAATCGTTCAAGATGATATTCAAAGCATGGACTTGAATCAAGAGGTCAAGGTTTTGCACGGTCAACAAGATTATTTTGCCCGCAGCGTTATTTTTGCAACTGGTGCCAATCCCAAAAAAGCCGGTTTTGAGGGCGAAGATAAGTACCGAGGCCACGGTGTTGCTTACTGTTCAACTTGTGATGGTGAATTATTCAGCGGTTTGCAAATTTTTGTTGTCGGCGGCGGCTATTCAGCGGCCGAAGAAGCTGACTATCTCAGTCGTTTCGGCCGCCATGTCACAATATTAGTGCGTGGGTCGCAGTTTACCTGTGCTAGCCTGACGGCCCAGCGTGCCATTGACAATCCAAAAATTGACATTCAATACAATACAGTCTTAAAGAAAGTATCCGGGGATACCTTCTTAAAAGAAGCGGAATTGTTCAATCGAAAAACTGGTCAAAGCACCACTTATCACTTGACTGATGGTGATGAGACTTTTGGTGTGTTCGTTTTTGTCGGTACAAAAGCCAATAGCGAGCAGATCAAAGATGTTTTAGAAACCGATGCCGACGGTTATGTATTGACAGATGCGCGCCTGCAGACTAATTTACCAGGCGTTTTTGCAGCTGGCGACCTCTTGGCAAAGCCGCTTCGCCAGATTGTTACCGCGGCTGCCGATGGTGCTTTAGCTGCCACATCGGCTGAAAATTATGTCATTGAACAAAAAAGACAGCTGGGGATTCCAATCAAAGCGGCTAAAAAGCAGAGGCCCGTCAGTTCGATCACACAGCAAACTACCCTAGATTCTGAAGAAGAAAAGACGCCGCTTGCGCCGGCTCATGCAGGGACTTGGTTCCCTGATGAAATAAAAGCACAATTGAAAGCACTGTTTGTGCGCCTAAATCAAGCAGTAACTCTGTTGGTACTGACAGACGATTCAGCTAAGAGCAGGCAATTGCTGAGTTTCACAAAAGAATTAAGTGCATTAGATCCAGCACACCTGTCAGTCCAACAGGAGACAAGCACTGCTACTGCTGATAAACGTTTACCGGCTTTAATTTTATTGGACAACAAAAAACAAGACAGTGGCATTCGTTTTAGCGGGATTCCAACTGGACATGAATTGAATTCAATTGTCCTAGCGATCTATAATTTGGCAGGACCAGGTCAAAGTATTGACACAAAACTAGTTGACCAAATTAAAGCGTTACCGGCTATGCATCTGCAAATAGGTGTGTCTCTGACTTGCCATTTTTGTCCCGATGTCGTGGCGGCCAGTCAAAGAATCGCTGCTCTTAATCCCAAAATAACGGCTGAAATGATTGATTTGCAGCTCTTTCCTGATTTTAGAAAATCCAAAAAAATCATGAGTGTGCCCGCTTTTATGATTAATGAAGGCGATGTTACTTTTGGCAGCCAGACCTTGAATCAAATTATTGATTTATGTCAACAACAAGCATAGAGCATATATTGAATGAATAAAAAACAGTTCCCAATAGAGAACTGTTTTTTTAATACTATCATCAAAACAATTTACCAACGTAATAATGGATGGCAACTGTAATTAATCCGATAACCACGTTTCGGACCACAGCTGCTCTCAAATCCGATTTTCCTAGAATAGCTGACAAACTACCCGTGATGGCGACAGCTAAAGTAGTTGCCAAAATTGTACCAACAAATTTCACGCTGGCTGGCAAAAAGAACATCGCCGCTAGTGGAAAGATACCGCCTAAGCCTGCACTGAACAAAGAACTAATGGCTGCATCCCACGGATTAACATACTCACCAATTTTAAGCGTATATTTCTCATAGACAACCGAGACAATTTCGTGTTTGGCAATCAGCTCATTGGCGATCTTTTCGGCCGTTATTTGGCTAACACCTCTTTTAACATAGCCAGCTATGATAATACGGCGCGAATAATTCTTATCTGTATTGATCCGCTTCTGCTCGCTGCCAACAACAGCCCTTTCTGTTTCTCTTTGTGCAGACACAGAGGCATATTCGCCGGCAGCCATTGAAAACGCACAGGCAAGCAGATCGGCAAATCCCGCTATCAAGATAATAAAATTATCAGTTGTAGCTGCAGCCGTCGAAAACAAGACGCCAACAACCGTCAAAATACCATCGTTGGATCCTAGAACGCCAGCACGGACAGAATTCATTTTCTGTTCGAGACTTTGTTGATTTTTGTTTTTATTTTTAATTGCAAGGTTGAACATTATCTACCGAATAGCCCTCCAATCAAATACGTTGCCGTCATCGTGAAGAGGCCAGCCACAACATTGCGAGTAATACCATTTTTGACGTTGGCATTACCGATTTTAGCTGCAAAAAAACCGGTCAAAACAAGGGCAATTAAAACACCCGTATACGTGGATGCAATCTTCATGACTTTAGGAACCAGCAGAATCGCCGCCATGGGCAAACAAGCACCCAAGGGAAAACTAATAAAAGAGGCAGCAGCGGCATAATAAGGGCTAATCTGATTGTCCATGCTAAAACCGTGTTTAACGCGAACCGCCGTTTCGATTGGTTTATTTTGCATCATCTCCAAGGCAGCTTGGTGAGCCAAACCGTGGGAAATTTGCTGAGTCTCTAAATCTTGTTCGACAGCCATGATCTGCTGACCCATATTTTCTTTATTTAAAACGCTCTCAAATTGAATAGCCGCATTTTCAGCATCACGCTGTCCATGCACAGATACATATTCCCCGGCAGCCATTGAAATCATACCGGCAAGTGTACCGGCAAAACCGGCGATTAAAATTGCCCAATTGCTGTTGGTACGTTCGCTGGTCGCAGCGAAAACACCGAGCACAATACCTGCTACTGAGATAATGCCATCATTAGCACCCATGACACTCGCACGAATAACATTAATTTTTTCAGCTAAGTTCATGTTAAAGTCCCATCTAGTTTATAAAAAAACGGATTCAAAGATCCATTTTCACGCTTTCAAATTTTTTGTTTTTTATCGAATAATGAGCACAGAAATCGGTGAATACTTAGCCATATAGGCAGCTTGAGAACCAAAATACTTGCTGATTCCCCTCTTTGACAAAGAGCCGATAACAAGCAGATCAGCATTGGCAGCTGGAATCACGTTCTTGACAATAGTTTCACCTGCATCGCCTTCATCAACGATCATTTCCACTTTTTTAACGCCGCCTGCCACAGCAATATCGCGATATTGTTTAAGATGCTCTTCCAATTCATCACGCTCGCCATGCACATAATCCTTTGTTAAAGCTTGGTACACATTCATTTCATCGTTTTCCAAAATCGATGTAATGATCAAGACAGCGCCGTCCTTAGCAGCTCTTCGTACAGCATACTGGAAAGCTAATTGAGCGTCCGCTGAGTCATCAACACCAACCAGAATCCGGTTAAAAACCTTGTCCACTGGTTTTTCAGACATTTTTATATCATCCTTTCTGAGACAATTTCCTACTCCTAGGTCATATTATATCCGTGTATCATCACGGAAATAATAATCTAATTTTCACTTGAAGAGATTAATTTATTATTCAGCGCTAACTTCTGCTGCAGGATGTTCAAGACGATAGCGCCTGTTGCCCTTCATGATTTCATAAATAGTCCATGCCAGCAAAGCTAAGATAGCAACAATCAGCACCCAAGCGATGATATTTGCTAATGTTAATTCACTTTTAGAGGCATTATCACCAAAGAAAGCAGCAATCTGGCCATCATTGCCAGGCAAATTCAGCAGGTTCAAGAAAGTCAAACTTACAACAGAAATCCAACCAAGAACTTTGACCCACGCTGCGTTCCTAAAACGCGTACCCATTTCAATATTGCTATCCGTAAACATTAACAAAGGCAGCATTGAGAATGGCAACGCAAAGGCCAAGAAAACTTGTGAGTTATTCATTAACGTGTTCAAAGCCTCATGTTCGGCAATGGCACTTTCACCACTCGTCATTGATACACAGATTAGAACAGGAATAACAGAAATTAAACGTGTTACCAAACGACGCAGCCATAGAGGCATCTTCATATGGACGAAGCCTTCCATGATAACCTGACCGGTCAACGTACCGGTAATAGTAGAATTTTGACCAGAAGCAAGCAAAGCCACAGCGAACAAAGTTGATAAAATGCCAGTCTTTGCAACACTAATTAAAATACCGTTACTCAGAGTCGAAGTATCAGATAAAGCCTGGAATAAACCAAAGAAAGAAGGATCCTTAACAGCACCAGACTTAAAGACTGCGACACCCATGATTAGCAACAGTGCATTAACAAAGAAAGCAGCTGTTAATTGAATATTAGAATCCCAACTGGAAAAACGGACCGTTCTTGCAACATCTTCTTCATCATTATGATCAATCTTTCTGGTCTGCGAAATAGCTGAATGCAGATACAGATTATGCGGCATAACTGTCGCACCGATAATTCCCAAAGAACCAGTCAATGGTGTTTGGCCACCAATATGTGGTGTGCTGGCAAACGCTTTCGCGCTAGGTACCAGTCCGCCAATAACGTTTGCCCAATTAGGATCTGACAAAGCAACTTGATAAACAAATACAAATAGGATAACTAAAATCAAAGCCACCACAATTGCTTCAATTTTTCTAAATCCGATTTTCGTTAGCAGCAATAGCAGCAGCACATCGAAAACCGTTATAAAGACGGCAATGACTAACGGAATATGAAACAAGAGATACAACGCGATCGCAGCGCCGATAACCTCCGCGATATCGGTCGCCATAATCGCAAGTTCAGTCATAATCCATAAAACAACTCCGAGGGATTTACTGGTCCGAGCACGGATAGCTTGGGCCAAATCCATCTGAGAGACAATACCTAGCTTAGCAGCCATATACTGCAGCAGCATCGCAATCAAGCTGGATAATAGAATCGTTGACATCAGTAAATACTGAAAATTTTGTCCGCCAGTAATCGAAGTCGACCAGTTACCGGGATCCATATAGCCAACCGCAACTAGTGCGCCTGGTCCTGAATAAGCAAATAGCGTCCGCCAAAAACCCTTTCCTTTTGGGACTGTAACAGTTCCATTAATTTCTTCCAACGAAGGCCCGTTGGCATAGTGAATCAACCCATGATCCCTATGAGTCCTGCTTTTAGCATTATCACTCACAATCAATACCACCTCTCTATTTTCTGAAAAAGAGACACTTAAAAAAGGCGAAAACAAAAAGAGCTATAAAAATATACTTTTAGTCGAAATGCCTGATTTTCAGCTTACTGTGAGTTATTACTTGTTTATCATATCTGTCAATCCACTGGTATGTGGATAGCTGATAAATAAGAACTAACTCGACTAACACTATACACTAAAATTCGCTTCTCATGACGTTATCAAAGAAAAATCGAGTGAAAAAGGCAATTAAACCAGGCTTTCCCATCAATTTGCGCAAATTCCAAAACTAAATATCCGATTCTATATGTGTTTTCTGCTTAGTCTCTAATTGCAGCGTAACGTGATCAATGGCAAATTTTTTTCGTAGGCCATCTGTGGCTGCATCTAAAATCTCGACATACTGCTGCGGATCCTCACATTGCAAATGTGCTGATAAAGCGATTTCGGTTGTCGATAGCGCCCAAATATGCATATCATTTATTTTTTCAATATTTGGAAAACTCAGCAAATATTTTTCGACTTCCTCCTCTTCAATTCCTTCGGGCACGCCATTAGTAATCAAATCAAAAGAATCGTGGAAAATTCTCCAGGATTCACGCAGCACAAAAATAGCAGCCACAATTGACACAATTGGATCAATTACACGCCAGCCGGTCCACACAATTAGCAGGCCAGAAACAACAACACACAAACTAATCAGAGCGTCAGCCAAAAAATGCCAGTAATTAGCTTTTTCATTGAGGTCTTTAGACGCACCAGCTTCAAAAATATAAGCTGTAAAGCCATTTACGAACACACCAATTAAAGCAACAATAGCAACCAGCATACCGTCAATATGATTTTCTGGATGAATAAAACGCAGAAGAGCCTCCCAAATAACAATCGAGAGGCTTGCCACCAAAATTAATGAATTGATGAAGGCTGCTAGGATAGTCGTGTTGTAAAAACCATATGTGTGCCGTTTGGTCGGCTTGCGTTTTAATAAAACGACTGCTACTAAGGCAATTACCAGTCCGAGAACATCACCTAAATTATGAATGGCATCAGTAACCAGTGCCAGAGAATTAGCGAAAGCACCGCACAGGATTTCAAAAATAATAAAAATTAAATTGATCGAAATACCTAACCAGTATTTGTGATCGGAAGACGAATAGTTAAAAGTTTGATGATTATTCATAAATTCATCTTAACGCAAGTGAATTTCTGAAAAGAATTCGGTTGCATCGCCGATGATCTGTTTAATGGGCGCAGTCGTGTTGATATGCTCCATATTAACAGAAATTTTAACTGCAGAATTTTGGGCATAATTGATCAGGCCGGCAAAAGGATAGACTTGAAAACTCGTCCCTACAACCACAAGCAAATCGGCAGCCGCCACCGTGGCAACTGCTTGTTCGACATGCTGCGGCATTTCTTCATAAAAAGTAATATCAGGGCGCAGCAAGGCATGATCAGATTTACGATACATCGATGTCAGATAGTCGGTTACCGGTACAGTTTTATGGTCAATCGGGGCGTACACGCGATACAATGAGCCATGAAATTCAATCACAGTGGGATCCAAACGCGTATGCAGGCCATCAACGTTTTGCGTGATAGTGCGCGCCCTGCCCGATTTTGCAAAAGCAGCCATTTTTTCATGAATAATATTCGGCTTAGCTTGCGGAAAGTACATGTTTTCCTTCATAAAACGATATTGACGCTCCGGTTCGGTCTCAAAACAAGTATGACTTAGCAAATACTCCGGCCGATCCAATTCACTCGTCGTATAAAGGCCGCCTTTACTACGGTAGTCAGGAATACCTGAAGCAGTCGAGACACCTGCGCCGGTCATAAAAACAATATGCTGAGCTTGATCAAACAACTCTTGAATTTCTTTGGTAACGATCAACCTAAGAATCTCCTGAGAAGAGCTTGTTTTTCAATCAACAGGGTTCGTGTCGTCGCATCTGATATTTTAACCAAATCAGAAGCGAGCCTTGCATGCTCCTCTTCATTCTCATTACTTGGCCCAATTTCAAACTGCAAAATCTTCTGCATGTCCTGAATATCCTGACGTACTTCAGCCCAGGCAGGATTGCCTTGAATCAAAGTGTTCAAAGCATCTTGACTGATATATTTAGCCAAATGGACGAAATCATGCTTTAGATTAGGATAATGACGCACAAAAATCGCTAATTCTTTGGCATTCAAATTCATTAATGCCCGGCCAAAACCAATGAATTCCGGTGGCACACCAACCGAATAAAGACTGCCTGTAAAAGTAATCGCACGCGGCATTTTGTAGCCGTCAACCTGGCGGGAATAACCCAGAATACCGACATGCTGACGACGATCGCGTCTTTTAGGAAATGCATCAAACACAGGTTGCAGATCAACAATCAGCTGATCTAGCGTTTCGTGATAATAAACGGCCGATTTTTTAGCCACGTCAATCAAAATCTGCTGTTCTTCTCCGCTCATGGACAAAGGCTTGCTTTCCTGCAGACCAACGCGCAGCTCTTTGATTGCCGCTTGAACCTGGTTAGTCGGATAGTCATAACGAAAAGCCGACTGGACAGTAGCCGTTTTCAAGCCTGGAAATTCCTGCAAATACCTTTTAATCCAAAGTGGCGACAGGCCGCCACGGAAAATAGTTGACCCGGTTCCTGCAATTGGAAAGACAGGCAGATTAATTTCGTCAGAAAAATCAGCCAAACGCGTTAACGCCAGCTTGTTGCCGATAATAGAATTCATAAAACCGTTACTCAAGGCTGAGTCAGAACCAGCTAAGAAAACGCGCAGATACTGCAAAGACTGCCCGAAATGTTTTTCGTACATGCTCAAATAGGTCTTTAATATTTTCGGTGCATTTAATTGTGTTTCAAAGCCTTCAAATAAGGGAATCATGTAGAGCAGATCATTATTATTAGATCCACTTGTAAATTCTTTGGATTTAAAATGCGCCAAACTGGCAAATTTATCTTCGATTTCAATTAACTGATCTGCCGACTGCGCCATGGGTAAAATAGCTTCAAACAAGGGTCTTTGATCAAAAGATAGATCTTTAGCGAAATCTTCGGCTGACAGTATCGTGGCCATGGCCTGCATGAGGCTGTAACCTTTTTCTTCCCATATGTTGGGCAGACGGAAGGTCAAAAATTTGTCGCGCCCTAATTGATTTTTCTTAAAATAGCTATAGTTTTCTGAATAAAGGCGATCAATTACAGCAGCATCGGCGTGTTTGCCTTCCCAGTCCCACATATATTCATCTGTATCCAGCACAGAAAAATTATTAAAGGCCTCTTTAACCTCGTTGTAAGCCGAAATGAAAGGGCTCTGGCTGTGTTTAAAAAATGGCACTGCGGCGTTATCCGGGTGCTGCGTACCCATTATGTTAGGAATTCTGCGTCCAATTGTTGTCATTTATCTTCTCCTTTTGCGCGTCGCTGCATTTTCATATGTCCCTTTTGAATACCTTCACCGACTAATGCCCTCAAAGCAGCAAGACTTTGGGCAAGCCCGGCGGCCAAAACGATTCTAGCCAGCTCATCTGCAGAATGTACCTGAGTTAGTTTCAGCAACCCAACGGCTACTTTATTTTGTGAGATTGTTCCACCTACTATACCTAATTGAACCGGCATTTTGACACGGCCAATTAATTGATTTTGCGAATTAATGGTCCAAGAAGCTAAAGACTTATAGTTACCATCTATGGCCGCATAGGCGTGCGCACCAGCTTCAAAAGCACGCCAGTCATTACCGCTAGCCAGTACTATTGCCGAGGCGCCGTTAAGAAATCCCTTGTTGTCTGTGGCTGCGCGATGAAAATCAATCGTCGCAAAATGAGACAGTGCAGCGATTTTTTTCATACTAGGCAGATCCAGCCCAGAGGCAACTGCTTTCATTTCAGTCATGCTGGTAGTGGGAAGATTGGAAACAATCGCCGCCAAAACATCCACCTGCCAAGATCGCAATTGTTCTGCTATGGCCTCCACAATCGTATTGACGATATTTGCGCCCATAGCATCTTGCGTATCAATCAGTGCATCAAAAGAAAACGAATTAGCATCCATTTGACGAAAATGCAATTCCTTCAGCCCGCCACCCCGTGCCACAATGGACGGATATACCAATTGTGCTGTCTTTTTCAAATCATCTTTATGTTTTAGATAGACTGCGTCCAGTGTATCAAAATCACCCATCACCAATATTTGACCAAAACGCAGGTGTGTTTGATAAACTGTTTCAATATTTGTCAGAAATCTTGCGCCATTATTGGCAGCGGCAACAACGCTTGGTTCTTCAGTGGCCATTGGAACAAGATAAGTATGTCCGTCAACAACCAACTGACGCAAAAGACCGACTGGCACTGGTAAGTCGGTTAAATAATTCTCAATTACTTTATCGTGAGCTAAATCAGCATGCTGCAAAAATAATTCCTGCAATTTAGGATCTGGAACAGCTTCCTTCAATCTCTGGGAAAAATTTTTTTCGTAGAATTTAGTCATTTTAAACCATCAAAATAGTTAACACCCATTGCTGCCCGGACTTCAGTCATTGTCTTTTCGGCGATCTGGTTTGCGTGATCAGATCCATCTTTTAGCATCTGTAAAACAGCAGGAATATCCTCTTCAAAGCTGGCACGGCGTTCACGGATCGGTTTTAATTCCGATTCCAATACTTCCGTTAAATAGCGCTTTAACTTCATATCTCCGAGTCCGCCTTGTTGATACTGCTCTTTTAAGCTGGCTACTTGTGCTTTATCCGGGTCAAAAATATCCAAATAAGTAAAAACCACATTGCCTTCGATATGCCCAGGATCGCTTACTTGGATATGCTGTGGATCTGTGTACATTTGTTTAACTTTAGCCGCTACTGTATCGGCATCATCGGAAAGATAGATGGCGTTACCAAGAGATTTTGACATTTTAGCGTTACCGTCAATACCGGGAATCCGACCCAATCCTTTTGCTGGGAAAACACCTTGAGGCTCTACCAAAATATCAGTGTTATAGGCACTGTTAAAAGCTCGAACAAGTTCTCGTGTTTGTTCCAGCATTGGTTCCTGATCATCCCCAACGGGCACTTTTTTGGCCTTAAAAATCGTAATATCAGCTGCTTGGCTGACTGGATACGTAAAAAAGCCAGCCGGAATTGATTCGCCAAAACCTTTTTGTTCAATTTCAGCCTTCACAGTCGGATTGCGCTGCAAACGCGCAACTGTAACAAGATTCATATAATACTCAGTCAGTTCAAACAAGCCTTTAATTTGAGACTGTACAAACATTGTTGTTTTTTTTGGATCCAAACCAACAGCTAAATAGTCCAAAGCCACTTCTGTCAAACTGCGATGAATTTTTTCAGGATCACGTGCGTTATCCGTGAATGCTTGTGTATCGGCAATCATGACGAAGGGCTCATATTCACCAGAATTCTGCATGGCAACACGGTTTTTTAAAGAACCGACATAGTGTCCGATGTGAAGCTTACCGGTTGGACGGTCACCGGTTAGATAGATTTCTTTTGTCATGTTTTCAATTATAGAATTTTTATCGAAACATTTTAGCCAATAACAGTTTTTCTGCAAACTTATTGTAAATATGCCGCATAAAAATAATCCAGCTAAAGGCCAAAGCCGCCCCTGATACCACGTCTGATAAATAATGGGCTTCCAGATAGATACGTGAGAAACAGACAGTCAAGACGAATAACAATAATATGACTGTCATAACCTTTTTTATTTTTTTAGATACATTCAACAATGGCAGCAAACTAATAATCAAGAATGCAAAGATAACAACGCTGGCAGCATGTCCAGAAGGAAATGCAAAGCTATGATGCATGGTTGTCATTAACGGCCTAGGCCGCATGAAATATATTTTCAAAAGCTGCCAAAATAAGTTTCCTAAGACGGTCGAAAGTACTAACCAAAAAGCTAAAATACGCCGGTGGTTTCCATAAAAAACCAAGGCCAGCAGAATAATAATTGCGGCTGTGATTGTTGGACGGCCGATATCGGAAATGAATTGGAATGCAAATATAAGGTTCCGAGAACGCCTCTCATAGAAAAAAAGAGAAATAGCACGATCCAGACGCGACAATTCAGAACTATGCAATTTAACCGCAATGGCTAGTAAGAAAAAAACAGCCAAAGAAACTGTTCCGAACAAATTAAGCCATCTATTATTTTTAAACTTTAAATTATTGTTTGCCATTTTTTTTGCTTAAAAAACGAAATTTGAATGGTTTTTTAAAAATCAGCCAAGCAGTGAAAAGTGTGATGCCAATACCCCAGGCAAGCCACCAAACAATAGAAGATATCTGGCCGCTCTGGAAATAAGCGTTGCTAGGTGTCCAGGCAGCAAGCGGTAAGGGCAAAATAAAGTCCCACACAGCCAGCAGCACAACAAAACAGAAGAAGGGCTTCTTTAATTTCGGCATACGCACATAACTGCTGTCTGTATCATATGAATATTTTTTATACCAGAAAAAGGCCAAAGCCAACATTAAGAGCGCAATTAATAATTCTACCCAGGAAAATCCGTTGCCATTGGCACTGAATGCATCGTCCACAAAATTAAGAAATGGTTTCATATTTAAATGCCACTGGCGGCTTAATCCTGAACCCAGCATATGGGCCGTGGAAATGAATAGTGCAAGGGCAAACATGCTGACAATCGCTGTATAAATTTTTCCGAAAATTGTGCCAATAAAAGAATCAATCAGCAGGCCAAAACCTGCCAGAGAAAGCCCTAGGGTCAACACAACCAATAGCCCGCTAAACATCGCTCCGTAATCGCTATTAGCGAACGCTGAAGGGACCAAAAAGCCTTTTAACACAAACTCAACCAAGGCATAGAAACAGGATAGCAGGCCCGGAATAACAAACCAGCAAAGTGATTTAGCCAAGGCCAGGTACCGGCCGTCTTTGCTTCGCTGAAACATATAGGGATTAATCCAGTGAATCTGATCCAGCAAAAAGAAGATGGCACCGATCAAAATTGACAATACAACCGGCCCCGCTCCCATAGGCTGTTTGAATATGAAAGTATGTGTATAAAAACCTTCTTTATTGAAAGGCCCGGAATCTTTAGAAAACCTAGGGGTATCCGGCAAATAAATTTGTTTACTAGTAGGCAGACCAGAAACAACAAAATCTGGGCTATCATCAGAATACTGCACAACATCTTTGCCATTTGAACCATTTGCTGACACATAGTAACGAAGAACCCGATGCCTATATTCTGAAAATGTCTCAGGCAGCGATCTGGCCACTTCTTTATAACTAACATTTCTATACGCACTATCAGGTGAGATTGTCAAAATATAAAATGCTAGTTCCGCATTTTTCGATACATATCTAACTTTGGAATTAGTGACAAAATGAAAGCCTTGAGTATCTGAGAGAATATTAGTCACCTTAGCGGCTTGTTTTCTCTTATTTTTGCTCAGCAGCGTCTGCGCATAATCCCTGATTTCATAATAGTGATGCGCATCAAAATGACTATCAAAAGTGTGTTTAGCTTGATACCAACTGCCAATATTAAACACCATGCTGCTAATCGCAATGATGGTGATAATTGCTAAAAGTGTCCAAATCCAAATTTTGCGCAATTCATAGTAAAGTTTGACTGTTTCTCTCATAAATCACTGCCTCCCTTTAGGCATTGCCTGACGCAGGCGATAATCCTCATCAAAGGTCGCTCGGAAAATATCATCTGAGTTAACTGGTAACTCTTCAATATATTTGGCTTTGCTTCGCTTGATGCGCGCTGCCATTTTACTGTCGTAATCTTTAAACAGCACAACATATAAGTGGCCGCGTTTTTCCAGAATATGACCGCATTCAATGACAACTTTAGGCAGAGCGCCTTCAATGACCATCTGCATTTTGGCAACATTTGCCGTCTCTAATTCTTCACCGGGCAAATAATCCTTTTCGATTCGACCCTCTTTAATCAAGATAATCCGATCAGCAATCGTATCAAGTTCTCTTAAATTATGCGAAGCCAGCATAATGCCTGTCTGATTATCTGAAACGGCCGAAATCAGCATTTGCGTGACTTGATCACGTACAATTAAATCCAGCCCGTCCAGGGGTTCATCTAAAAAAATATACCTTGCTTTGCTTGTGATGGCAGCAATCACCAAAATAAGGCCACGCTGTCCCTTTGATAAACTCGACATCTTTTTATGCAAAGGCAGGTTATTCGTCTTAACCAGGCTTTCAAACCATTCAACATCTAATTTGGGATAACTTACTTTAAAGATTCTGGCCAGTTGCGCAGCAGAATAAGCGTTGGTGAAATTATCAGGGGCATCAAGATAGAAGATTTGTGTTCGTGCATTTTCTGCATCATCGCTAGAAACTCCGCCTGAATCTGACAGATATTCTCCTGATAATAAGCGAAAAAGAGTTGTTTTACCAACTCCATTTCGGCCAACCAATCCAACAATCTGACCGGTCTGCATTGAGAAAGTGACATGGTCAATGACCAACTTGTTTTCCAGCTTTTTTGTCAAATTTTCAATTTTTAGCATTTTTTCCTCCAAACAAATCATCAACAAATTGTTCTATCTGCTTACGCGTTACGCCATTTTTCAATAATTGGTCAACAGAAGAAGACAACTCTGAAAATAGTTGGTTCTGATTCAGATTCTTGACATTTTGCGTGTTGCCCGTAACAAAAGTGCCTTTGCCAGTTAGTGTCTTAATCACTTCCTGCCGCTCTAATTCCTTATACGCCTTTGCGACCGTATTTGGATTGATTCTCTCCTGCAAGGCCATTTCACGAACTGAAGGAAGCTGATCATTGGCTGATAAAATATCTGTCGCAACCTCATTTTTAATTCGATCGACTAACTGCAGGTATATTGGCTTTTTACTGCTTATTGCCATATAGCCACCTCAAAAAATCACAGATTACGTCTATTGAAAACAATACCAGCAATAGCAAGAAAAATACCGGTCCAAACAAGCGATGCAATAATAATTTCTGGTTGGCTTAAGTGCGATAGCAGCGTTAGTGCTTTTGAGTCGCTGAAGGCTTGACCAGCGATATAGGTATTGACATTAAATGGGTTCCATTTGATCAAAGGCAGTTGCTTATAAAACAAATTCATTAATAGAGCACTGATAATTTGTCCTGCCAACCAGATAATAAAAGCTGAAGCAATTGCGATCGCATTCGATTTTAAGAAACTGGAAATCATCAAAGTAATCGAACCAATCAAAAAGATATAAAGCAGATTCGTAACAAAATTTTGCCAGAGAAAGGTAAATTCACTTGGTTTGCCGTTAGCTGCAAAATAATAACCTTTGTTTCCTAAACTAATTGCTTGGCCAAAATGCGTGCCGCCAAATTCAACCAGCCAGCTCAATAAGTAAGATGCAGTTGCAATAAAAAACCAGAAACAATAATCAAAAATTAGTTTTATTACTTTTGCAGAAAAGATCAAACGCCGGGAATTGCCACGTGATGCGATCACTTTGATTGTGTCGAACTGAAATTCTTCAGCCAAAATTGATCCGAAAGAGACCAGCATAAAAATGAAAATAAACGAGTCATAGTATCCATGATGCATGACGAAATCTGCTTCTGCATGCGCGTGATCTCTGATCAGATATGCAATACCGCCCACAAAAGGAATTACCAAAGTTATGAGGCTGAACACTAAATAATTAAGTCTATGAAATGATTTAAAAAACTCCTGTCGAATTGCTTGCATTATTTGTCTCCCCCTTTGATCAAGTCAATAAAGGAATCTTCCAAATGCTGTTTTTCTTCACTGACACTCTTAATTTCAATTTTGTTCATGACTAATTGCTGAAGCATTTTATTCAAATCGTGCTGGTCATCCGTATAAACACCCATATGTTTACCTTTGTGATCGGTTTGAAAACCTAAGGATTCTAAAATACCCGCGGCTTTTTGGTCATCACCTGTCTTGATTAAAATACGAGTACCATGGCCGCTTTTAGCAGCCTGACTAGCAAAAAATTCGTCTTTTGTGCCATTAAAAAGAATATGGCCATGATTAACGACGACCAAATCGTCAGCTACAAGCTCCAATTCGCTTAAAATATGCGAACTGATGAGCACCGACACACCATTATCTGCTAAACCGCGCAGCAATTGCCTCATCGAATGAACCGATTCAGGATCCAACCCATTCATAGGCTCATCTAAAATAACCAGTTCGGGATGATCAAGCATCGCAATTGCAACACCCAAACGCTGTTTCATGCCCAATGAATATTTTTTTGCTTTACGATTGGCAAAATCAGTAATCATAGTCTGTTCCATGATCTTCCCCAAATCTTCAGCCGAAGTGTGTCCTGCATATAATTTCAAATTATTATAACCGGACATATATGGATAAATTCCTGGCGTTTCAATCAAAGAGCCCACTTTTTTCAATGGTGCCGTGTGTGTCTTTGAAACCTTTTGACCGTCTATCTCAATTTCTCCTTGATAGGAAGTAAGTCCAGCGATCGATTTCATGATCGTTGTTTTCCCAGCACCATTAGGGCCGATTAAACCAACAATGCGGCCTGGCTTGATATCAAAAGAGACCTGAAAAAGAACCTGGCGTTGACCAAACGACTTGTTTATATCCTTAACCGTTAACAATTTTGCCGTGTTTTCGAGCATTTTGCCTCCCAAAATGTGATATGTACTATGTTACATAGTACAGTTGCCAAAATCAAGTCATAAATTTAAACATCCCCTCATCAAGGCCAATAAAAAAACTGCGCAATCAAACGTAGTTTTTAAGTGCTAATCAGTTAGTCACTAATTATGACGTGCTCCCACAAGTTGGGCGCGGTTATTAAAGTATTTGCGGTAAGTCATGAAAGTAGCCATCAAACAACTAATACCTGTGGACCCAAGCAGCATGAATGTCACCATGATCTGATATTTAATTGCCGATACTAGCGAAACACCAGCAAAGATCAAACCGGACATCATGCCAGGCAAACTAACGATACCTAATGTTTTAGCTGTATCAATTTGCGGCTGCATGCCAAGCCGTAATGCGTTTCTATAAATTTCATAGCTTGCATCTCTAATCGATGCGCCTAATGCCAGACGTTCCACCACTTGTTCGTGCAGGTCATTATATTGCTGGTGCATATTGCGATAGACC
Organism: Oenococcus kitaharae DSM 17330; assembly: GCF_000241055.1. Taxonomy (NCBI): domain Bacteria; kingdom Bacillati; phylum Bacillota; class Bacilli; order Lactobacillales; family Lactobacillaceae; genus Oenococcus; species Oenococcus kitaharae. The sequence continues at coordinate 552,390 of NZ_CM001398.1, read as the reverse complement.
AACCCCAAGGCGGCCAGCGTATTATTAGCCAGCATGCCGGAAATCGGTACCACCTGCATTGCCTTAAATTCAATAGCACCGCTGGTTACCAAAATTGTCATCGTAATTGAAACCGACACAATCAAGGAAACAAAACTAATCGAAAAAGCCGACCATCGGGACAGGTCGCTAGCTCTTTTACCAGCATTATAAGCGGCATTAAAAATAATAACCAGATACATAGCTAAAGTTAAAAACCACTCTTTAGCATCGAAAATATACTGTAAAACAAAGCCGACGACCACCAACTGAACTACGGCACGCAAGACCGCAATTGCTGTTTCTTTGACAATCCCTAATTTCTGTTTATAGGAAATCAGTAATGAAACCACCACCAAACTAGCCACCAAAACCAGTGTCGTATTAGAAATATTCAAATTATTCATGAGCGGTCTCCTGCTGAATCCTGCCTTTATCAACGATATAAATTTTCTTTGCTTCGCTGAGATCTTCAGCTTCGTGCGTCACTTCGATCACGGTCAGTCCTCTGTGATTGTTTTCTTCGATTACTTGGCGGACAATTTTTTTGGTTAATTCGTCCAAGCCGGTTGTCACCTCATCCAGCAATAGTACCTGTGGTGGAAAAACAAAATTTCTGGCCAAGGCGACGCGCTGCCGCTGGCCGCCCGAGATATCTAAAACAGATTTGTACAAAAAATCTTCGGGTAAATCAAAAGCTGTCAATAAAGATTTCTCATGTTTTTCATCAATCGCTTTTTTTCTAATCAAGTAAGGAAAGTCTAGATTATCCTTGACAGTTTTGCCAAATAACTGCGCCGACTGAACCGCATAGCTCACTTGCCGACGATAATTAATCGGATCGAGTTCTTGAATATTTTTTTCTTGAAAAAAAATGATTCCAGAGTCTGGATTAATCAGATTGGCAATCAGTTTTAAAATCGTCGATTTTCCAGACCCGGACGGACCGGTAAGTGTAATCCACTGCCCTTTTTCCACCGATAAATCAATCGCATTTAAAACCGGTTTTCCGGCCAATGAAAGTGATACCTGTTTTAAGTTAATTTCTGTCATCCGGAACATTCTACCAGTCGTCGAGTCAGACAAAAAGTACCCTTAAAAAGTATTTTTTTCACGATTTCGCGAGCATCATTCGCATTTTTTTCATATTGTGTTAAGAAAGCTGACATTTCAATCATTTCAGCATTTTTTCATGTTACCGTAACGTGTAAGATGTTTAAATTTTTGACTAGATCATTCAGCTTTTTACTTATTTTTACGCTGTTCGTTCCCTTTGTATTCTCTGCTGCGGACGCCAAGAAAACGACATATAATATTACGACGGATGTCACCTACCCACCTTTTGAATTTCAAAAAGAAAACGGGCAGTATACCGGGATTGATGTCGAAATCATCCATACTATCGCAAAACGCGAGGGATTTGCCATGAATTTGAAGCCCATTTCCTTTAACTCCGGCGCACAAATGGTACTTTCCGGACAGATGGACGCTATTATCGCCGGCATGAGCATCACGCCAGAAAGACAGAAAGTCTACGATTTCAGCCGCCCTTATTATCGGACAGGTGTTGTGTGGGCTGTTTCTAGCAAATCGAAAATTAAAAATTTGTCTCAGCTACGCGGTCAAACAGTTGCATTGAAAACAGGTACCGCTTCAGCTGATTACGCCAAAAGTATTCAAAAGAAATACGGTTTTAAAGTTAGTTATTTTAATGATTCCAACACGATGTATAACGATGTGGTTGTCGGTAATTCGGCAGCTACTTTTGAAGACTTGCCGGTTATGCAGTATGCGATCAAAAATGGGCTTGAATTAAGAATTCCCAGCAGCAAAGTAGCCAATGCCGGCTGGTATGGATTTGCTGTTAAAAAAGGTAAAAATCGTGCTTTATTGCGTGCTTTCAATAAGGGCCTAGTCGCGATCCAAAAAGATGGTACCTATGACCGTATCGTGAAGAAATATCTTGGCCAAAGTCAAAAGCATTATTCCGGCAACTCGGCTAGTGATGCCAAGTCTTCCGGTATTTGGTCCTTACTAGTATCTAATTGGCCCGGTTTTCTCAGCGGCATTATTAAAACGATTCAGTTAACAGTTGTCGGTATTATTCTGGCTTCAATTTGGGGAGTGCTGCTCGGCGTCTGTGGTGTCGCAGAACTAAAAATTTTACGTGCGTTTTCAAAAACTGTGATTTATATTTTCCGCGGGTTGCCGTTACTCGTACTGGCTTTCTTTATCTACATCGGTCTTCCGCATGTGCTGGATATTAAGATCCCAGCATTTATTGCAGGTATTATCACACTGACATTAAATGAGGGCGCCTATACCGGGGCTTTTGTCCGAGGCGGTTTTGAGGCAGTCGACAAGGGGCAAATGGAAGCCGCGCGTTCTAACGGTTTAACATACTGGCAGTCGATGTATCATATTGTAATGCCGCAAGGTATTCGAATTATGGTGCCGAGTTTTGTTAACCAATTTATTATTACTTTGAAGGATACCTCAATTCTGCAGGCAATCGGCATTGTCGAACTGACTCAGACCGGTAACTTGATCGTTGCCAGAACGCAGCAAGGCTTTCAAATTTGGGCGATTGTTGCCTTAATGTACCTAGTTATGATTACGCTGCTTACTTGGCTATCTAACTGGGTACAATCTAAAGTTAAAGCATAATTCCTATGAAAAAAATTCTTGTATTAGCTACAGGTGGGACTATTGTTTCTACTGCACATAAAAATGGCTTGGCTCCTGGTATGACAATCAACCAGTTGTCAGCTTTTTTTGATTCAGCCGAAGGGCCAATTGACTTCATACCGCTTATGGATAAAGACTCGACCAATATGCAGCCCGAAGATTGGATTAAAATGTCCCAGACGATTAGGTCACATCCTGACTTTGATGCATATTTAATCACCCACGGCACTGATACAATGGCTTACACAGCTGCCGGCTTATCATATTTACTCAGTGATTTTGAAAAGCCCGTTATTATCACCGGATCGCAAATTCCTCTAACCTTTGAACACACGGATGCCAAGAAAAACATCAATGATGCCTTACTCGCAGCACGCACGATTGACTTCCCAGGCGTTTATGTTGTCTTCGATGGCCGTGTCATTGCTGGCACCCGTGCGGTTAAAGTAAAATCAAAGTCTTTTGACGCTTTCGATTCAATTAACTTCCCTTTGATTGCCCAGATCGAAAATCAGCAATTCAAAATTCTTTATCGGCCTAGTTTTAATCCTGGTCCTATCACAAGTAGGACCGGTCTCAATACGAACATCTATGTCATCAGAGCATTTCCAGGTTTATCGGTTAAATTTTTCGATTTTATCGAGCAAGAAAAAGCCGCCCTTATTATTGAAAGTCTTGGTAACGGCGGTTTACCTAGTGTGGGACGCAACTTAGTCGCAGGCGTTGAAAAACTTTCTCAAGCCGGCTTACCGGTAATTATTACCACTCAAATTATGAATGAAGGGCAAGATATCGACCTTTATGAGGTTGGCCAAAGAGTTGAACAAGCTGGTGGCATCACGGCCGGTGATATGAATACCGAAGCTATCGTGGCCAAACTGATGTGGACGATGCGGCAGACTAAAAACTTATCTCAGATCAAAAACATCATGCAAACGCCTATCGCCCACGATTTAGATCATCTATAATACGACAGTCTCCAAGGTTTGAACGCATCAAATAATGTTCAGTCTTTTTTACGTTGGGTCACAATGACAGTGATGCTGCATCTTCAAAAACTTTTTTTAATTGCTCATTCCAAAAAATCCAATTATGTCCTTGTGGCGATGAAATATCCTGAGAGCCAGGGAAATGTTGTTTCTTAAAATTTTTGTAAAAACGCAGGCAATCATCATAGAAGGGGTCCGCTTGGCCACAAGCAATATAAATAGCTGGCTTAGGGGCAGCATCATCCCAGTGGGAGACTAAAGAAAAAAGATCGTTAGAAGACCTGCTAAACAGTTCCGGACTGTCAAATAAAGCACTAAACCAAGCATCTCTATCTGGATGTGTACGCCAACTTTTCAACAAATCAACATTCGGCGATAAAGTGTAACACTTAGCAAAGCTATCTGGATGATTCAAAGCGACTTTTAAAGCACCGTAACCACCCATGGAAATACCGGCAATGTAGGTGTACTGGCGATCCTTTTGCAGCGGAAATAATTGACGGCATTTTTGCAAAAGCTCCATTGAAACATAATTAAAATAATTATTCCCAAACGGCGTGTCCTGATAATAACTTAAATCGGCTCGAGGCATAATCAGTGCCAATTGTTTTTTCGCTAAATACTGCGGCAATAATGAATTTTGCAGCCAGGAATTCTCATCATCACCCATACCATGTAATAGGATTATTGGACTCAATTCTCGAGTAATTTTACTTGGCAAACAGACATTAAAAGTCGTCTTCATCTTCAAACTCTGACTAAAGAAATTAACAGAAATATAATCCATCTCAACAATCCTTCCTCATGTCTGACTGGAAATTGATTCTGGATCTAAGATATCACATCTGGTCAAATGGCCACACTATCTATCCAAAACTTAGGTTATTGGTTCAAGATTGATGGTAAATAAATTTAAAACAAAAACCACGGACAATTAATCCGTGGTTTTCAATCATTTATAAAATGAACAGATTTACTTCAAAGGACTCCAGTTCCAATCAGTGAATTCTTCGATATCGCGACCTTCATTACGAGTAACTTCGAAATGCTTGTCGAGAATCTTGTTCATATCAGCGATAAAGTTATCAGCCTTTTCGCCATCAACAACACCTTCATCTTTCAATGCTGAAACAGCATCGATTGCTTGGTGGAAACGATCCAATTCAGAATAAACACGCATGTCATAAGTTGTCGTGATATCACCATCTTCACGATAACCATGTGCATGAAGGTTGTGGTGATTACGCTCATAGAAGATTGATTCAATCAAATCTTCAAAGCCATGGAAGCCAAAGACAACAGGCTTGCCAGCTGGGAAGAACTTATCGAATTCTTCATCAGACAATGAACGGTCATCGTTCAAAGGTCCAACTTTCTTCTGCAAACGTCCCAATTCAACAACGTTCACATAATGGAACTTAACATCAGGGAATGCCTGGTTGACAAGCCACAAAGCAGCAAGTGTCTCGATCGTTGGTTCAGTACCAGCTGAAGCAAAGGTAATATCAACATCACCCTTAGGAGCCGTGGATGCCCAATCAACAATACCAAGACCATCGTTAACCAATTTTTCAGCCTCTTCAGTAGTGAACCACTGTTGACGAGGCTGCTTAGAAGCAACGATATGGTTGATCTTCTGACGGTCAACTAAGGCACGTGCAGCAACGGCCAACAATTCGTTACCATCAGCCGGTAGATACTGACGGATGTAGTTTTGTTTCTTCTCGGCCAAGTTCGTCAACATACCAGGATCTTGGTGAGTATAACCGTTATGGTCTTGCTGGAAGACCGTAGAGGTAGAAATCAAATTCAATGATTGATACTTGTTGCGCCATGGCTCAGCATCAGCTTGACGGATCCACTTGAAGTATTCGTTGATCATAGAATCAACAACACGCAAGAAGGACTCATAAGAAGCAAACATGCCGACACGTCCGGTCAAAGTATAACCTTCCAACCAGCCTTCAGCTTGGTGCTCAGACAACTGAGAATCAATGATACGGCCTTCTGGGGCAAGCAAAGCGTCATTAGGGAACTTAATCTTGCTCATCCACTGACGAGGTGTCTTATCGAACAACTTCCACAAGCGGTTAGACATCGTCTCATCTGGTCCAAAGAAGCGGAAACGTGTCGGGTTCAACTTAGCTACGCCGGCCAAGAATCCAGACAGAGTAACCATGTCCATGTTCATGTTGCCATCTTTCATTTCATGCCCACGGTTTTCAGGAGTAACACCAGTCGTGTACTCTTTCCAATCAGGGAGTTTCAAGTCGGAATTATCAACACCAGCGTTTGCAAGCGGGTTAGCGGCCATACGACTCTTGCCTTTAGGTGCAATTGCGGCAATCTCAGCTTTCAGAGAACCGTCTTCATTAAACAATTCTTCAGGCTTGTAAGAATTCATCCACTCTTCAAACTGTGGTAATTCTTCCATATGCTCAGCTGAGAAGTTCAATGGAACTTGGTGAGCACGGAAACTATTTTCAATTGGGTTTCCGTCTTCATCAAATTTCGGACCGCCCCAGCCCTTTGGCAAACGAGCAATGATCACTGGCCATGCAGGGACAGTACCATCTTGATATTTATCATTTTCACGAGCATCTTTTTGGATCTGCTTAATATCTTCAATAGCCTGATCAAAAATTTTGGCAGCCTTTTTGTGGTAAGCCATATAGTCATGGATATCGTCATTTTCAAGAAAACGTGGTGACCAGCCAAGTCCTTCGAAGAACTTGGTAATCTGTTCATCAGACATGCGGCTAAAGATAGTCGGGTTAGAAATCTTCCAACCGTTTAAATCAAGAACTGGCAGTACCGCACCGTCAGTCTTCGGGTTAACGAACTTCAAACCGTGCCAAGCAGTCATAGCTGGACCAGTCTCAGTCTCGCCATCGCCGACTGTAACGAAACCAATCTGATCAGGGTTATCAAGAATAGCGCCAATACCGTGAGAAAGTGAATAACCTAACTCACCACCTTCATGGAAAGAACCAGGCGTCTGAGCTGTCGCATGTGATCCAATTCCGCCAGGGAATGAGAAGCGCTTGAATAACTTAGCCATACCTTTAAGATCCTGAGTAATCTCTGGATAGTCTTCCGTGTATGAACCATCAAGATATGAATTCGTAACCATAACTTGGCCACCATGACCAGGTCCTTCAACATAGAAGGAATTCAGTCCATACTTGTTGATCAAACGGTTCTCATGAGCGTACAAGAAAGTCTGTCCTGAGATAGTTCCCCAGTGACCAATTGGCTTAAATTTAACATCTTCTTCTTTTAAAGGAGTATGCGTAACACTAAAGAGTGGGTTGCTCTTTAGGAAAATCATTCCGCCAGACAAGTAGTTGGTTGCACGCCACCACTTATCGACGAGTTCTAGATATTCAGTTGAATCATAATCAACTGCAGGTGCATTAGCTGCCATGTATTAATATCTCCTAATCTTTTTTTCTAAAGCACGCTCTGGGCGCACCTTAACATGATCCATTATACAGCAAACTCAGCGCTGGTTAAGGCGTGGAAACGCCTTGTCTCTGCTGTTAACGCTTACAATTAAGAAAGAATTAAAATTTAATTATGAGTAAACATCCAAAGATTAAAAAAACACAAGTTGAGCAATTACTGGATAAAAATAAAATTGTTTATAAACCTATTCAGATAGATTTTTTAAATACTAGTAAAGAACAAATACCACAGATGCTGGTCCGGGCTGGCATTGACCGGCAATCATTAATTTACAAAACACTGGCTTCTAGCGGCGATAAAACCGGGCCGATCATTGCTGTTTTACCTATCACAGCTCATCTAGACGAGAAAAAACTGGCGGCCGCTTCGGGAAACAAGCGTACTGAAATGCTGCCATTAAAAGAACTGCAAAAGACAACCGGCTATGTTCATGGCGCAAATAATCCGGTCGGTATCTGGCACAATCATCACGGAAAGTTCCCAATTTATTTTGATAAACAGGCGTTAACCGATGGCAAAATTTATGTGTCAGCTGGTGAATTGGGCCGTAGTGACTTAATCGATGCCCAACAAGTAGCTGATTTAATTTCGGCCTCTTTTGCTGATCTGACAGCTGACTAGTGATTTTAGTCGCTGAAACAATCCTTGAATATTTCGCGATGCTATCGATCATGCTGCTGATTTTGCCCGGCCTTTTTTCTTGGTTGCTATCTTGTTTATCCAACTGGCTTGCCAGTGTGATCACAGGACGCTTGGGAACAAACTGTTATCTATTATTGGCTTCTTTGGGAATCATTGTTCACGAATTATCCCATCTGATCATGGCATTGCTTTTCGGTCATCATATCCAGCATTTTCGCTTGTTACAGCTGCCGAAAAACAACCAAGTAGGTTTTGTGCAACATTCCGCTAACCCTAGAAATCCTTGGCAGACATTCGGAAATTTGTTAATCGGTACAGCACCAATTTTCGGAAACGGCATCGTTATTTACTTTTTAACTCTTTATCTCCAGCCAAATTTATTCAATTTCACCCTTAATCTGGATTGGCAATTTTTTCTGTGGCTGCTGCTCACATTCTCGCTATTGCTGGGTGTCGGCTTATCCAGCGCTGATTTCCATAATGCTAGTCAAGGGCTTTGGATCGCGTTATTGCTGATTTTTCTAGCAGCACTGGCCATGAAAGTATTTAAAAATGTATCGATGAGTATACTCGTGGAATTACTCCAACAAGAAATGATTATCGGTGCCACTGCTTTTGTGCTTGTTTTTCTTTTCTATCTGCTTGTCAAAATGATCATTTCACTACTGCCATGATTCTGGTACAATGTAGACAATCTCAGCTGACAGTAGTGAATTGGCGGTCATTTAGAGAGTCGGTGCTAGTTGAAAACCGACCCAGAAAATTCACGAATTACACAGCAACTATCTTTTTGAGATCCGTCTCGATAATTAAGCTGGTGTTTGCAAAAACACAATCCGGGTGGTACCGCGGAGAAATTCGTCCCGATCATATCGAGGCGTTTTTTATTATCCGGAGGTTTTTATGGGCATTATCGAAGATCTAAAATGGCGTGGTTCCATTAATCAAACCACTGACGAAGCCGGCCTGACTGACTTGCTGAAAACAAAAAAAATCAGCTTGTATGTAGGTGTTGACCCAACCGCAAAATCGATCCATATTGGTAATTTAATCCCGCTGACAATTTTGAAAAGATTCCAAAATGCCGGCCATCGACCAGTGATTGTGATTGGCGGCGGCACAGGTATGATCGGCGACCCTTCAGGAAAAGCCACAGAAAGGCAACTGTTGCCCCCTGATGTTTTTGATGAAAACGTGAAGCGAATTACAAAACAGTTAACTCGTCTATTCGGTAAAGATGGTTTTGAGATTGTCAACAATTATGATTGGCTATCCAAACTCAACCTGATTTCATTTTTACGCGATTTCGGAAAATTGTTTCCGATCAACGTCATGCTGAAACGAGATGTTGTCGCCTCCCGCTTGGAAGTCGGCATCAGCTTTACAGAATTCACTTATCAAATTCTCCAGGCGATTGATTTTTATACTTTGTATAAAGAAAAAGACGTGCAGCTGCAGGTAGGCGGCAGCGACCAGTACGGCAACATTTCCAGTGGTGTCGAATTAATCCACAAAATGGTTGGTCCAGAGGCTAAAGCTTTTGGCTTGACCGTGCCACTGTTATTGAAATCCGATGGCACAAAATTTGGTAAATCTGCCGGCGGTGCCATTTGGTTGGATCCAGATCTGCTGTCGCCTTATGAGTTTTATCAATTCTTCTACAATCAATCCGACACTGATGTTATCAAGCTATTAAAGATTTTCACTTTCTTAAATCCAGATGAAATTGATCAGTTAGCCAAACAAGTTGCTGAAGCACCAGAAGAACGTGCCGCACAAAAACGTTTGGCCCAAGAAGTAACGGCTTTTGTGCACGGACCGGAAGCTGTTCAAGAAGCCGAAAAAATTTCACAGATTTTATTTACCGGTGAGGTACAGAATCTTACCGGTAAGCAGGTAGCAGCGGCGTTTTCCAGTGTGCCTTCTATAACAATCGATAGTGGTGAAATTCCTGTCTTGGACCTGCTGACGCAAGATAACCTCATTGAAAAGTCCAAACGTCAGGCACGTGAGGATTTGAAAAATGGTGCTATTTCAATCAATGGTCAAAAAATCACTGATGTTGACGCAGTGGTCAATCCTGCAGACAAATTCGAAGGCCATTTTGTGATTATCCGCCGCGGAAAGAAAAAATATTTTCTAGCCAAAGTACATTAGAATGAATATGTAATAAACGAACGCGTTCCATACGCATTCGTTTCTTCGGGCGTTTAGCTCAGCTGGGAGAGCGCTGCCTTCGCATGGCAGAGGTCACGGGTTCGAATCCCGTAATGTCCATAACAATATGTTCTATAGGTGTACAAAGCCCGTGGTTAGGCATTTTTCAGGCTTAATGTTGTTCTGAGTATGCTCCTTGATTACGAAAGAAAGTAATCAAAAAAGTAATCAAATTTATTAAAAAGAAAGGTCAGTAAATGACTTCACGGACATGATCATTTTTCAGAGTGATTACAAAAAAGCAAGAAGTATGTTCTTGCTTTTTTGTAATCACAAGATCTCCGAAGACTTAAGATTTCAATGGCCTTCGTTGAAACCAATCGGGCTAATATTTTAGAGAGATACATAAAACATAAAATAATACCTCTGTCTAACTACTAGTTATTCCGCTGACCAATAATATATCAAACTTTGGCCTTAAGGTTCGAATCTTATTCCAGCTATTTTTTCTCCCAAAAACCAAAGACGCTGAGCTAATATACTATCAACTGACCAAGGTCTTACGCCAAACTTTGATTTTGAGTCGGAGGGAACTAAAATGCCAACGTTACAATCCTCGATAAACACACCTCCCATGCCATCAAGTAAATGACTAGTGGCCGCCCACAAGATACTAGCAGCACCCTGATTAACATTCTTAATATAGTCATATTCTTTATTTTCATGCATAAGAGACATAATTTTATTTTTCCAACTAAATAACCTTGAAGCACCAAAGCGATTCAATATTAAGCTATACAAATTTGACAATACATGGCTGTCATGAATCATAAAACGGCCCAAGTTAGTGCCGGGAACTAATCCAGGGTGGACAGCAAATGCCCGGATATGATCTTTCCTAACCCTTTTATCGAGCTCCACTGCGAAAAGAATATCGGCAACTTTGGATTGTGCATAAGCCATACGCGAATCATATTCTTTGGTTTCAAAATTAGGATCGTTAAAATCAATTCCATTCCAACTTTGAGATCTAGAGGTAACTAAAATTACTCTTGCGTTTTTGGATAATTTTAGTGCCGAGTATAAGACAGAAACTAGCTCAAAATGCCCTAAATAGTTTGTTGATAATTGTGATTCATTGCCGCGACTATCTCGGCGTAATGGTGCAAACATAATTCCAGCATTACAGATTAATAAATCAATAGCAATTTTATTTTGATTGATTTTATTTCCAAAATTTTCAATTGAATTGCTGTCCATGAGATCCAATTGATATACATCGATATTTGAAAGTCTGTGGAGCACTTTCTCCGCTTTTTGGACAGATCTTGCTGGAACTATCACATGGGCACCTGCCTTAGAAAGTTTAGTAACTACTTTAAGTCCAATTCCACTATAGCCACCGGTTACAATAACGTTCTTGCCATGCAAATTAATATGCTTCATAATTTTGTCAGCCGTAGTGCGATAGTTGAAGGGGTCGTTAATTAAAGGTTTCTGTATTGATGCCATATTTCATTCTCCTAAAAGTTCTTGACAATATCCTAAACCCTGAAGTACACTTTAGCGCAAACCATGTATTTAAATTCCCTATGAAAAAGACAATACTCCAAGTTTCTCAAATCACTGGTTTATCCATCGCAACAATTCGATACTACGATCATTTAGGTCTGTTACCAGACCTAAAGCGCAATGCCAGTGGTTATCGTATATTCACTCAGGAAGATATGAGCAATTTAGAGCTTATACGCTGTTTTAGAGCTGTTAAAATCCCTATCAAACAAATAAAATCAATGGTCGAAACAGAACAATTGACGGGCAAAGTTTTTGAGAAACGTCTACAAACCTTATCCCAACAGGAACAAAAGTTGAGAGAATATCGAGACGATATTGAAGTAGCTTTACTTGCGATCAAAATTAAAATAGCAAGATACAGCGCTCTTACAAAAGATACGAATAGTTATGACCACGGAGAAGAACATATCGTGAATTATTTGGTCGAGCTCACAAAGAAAAACTATCAATCGGAAGCCCATAAATGGTTATCAGGCCTTTTTTCCGATCTTATGAATAAAAATGTGAAACCAAATATATTTTTAAAGAAAGACAAATATATAAATTTATATTTTAAAAAAGAGAACACAAACACCGTCCTTGCCTGCTTTAAATTATTGTCAAACTTGAAATATTAACTTCTTTTTCATAGAAATAAATAACTTGTCCTATAAGCTTATCAGGAAGATAACAAGTTCAACAAAAACCTCACTAACTAAGGGCTGGTGAGGTTTTTGTCTGAGGAATTAAAATTAAATCATGAATCTATGAAATTTAACCTGTACTCATTGGATTATAAATTAAATTTTTTTGGACAGCAATTGATATAATTAACAGTTTCGAATGGCTTGGTAATCGCTTTTCCTCGAGCTGTTTCTTGGTAAATTTGGAGTTAGATCTTAAGGGCTTGTCATCGAAAGGTATGTAAATAAAGATTTTAAATTTTGAAAAATTGTCAATTTTAGTTGACTCCAATTTCAAATCAGCTTATTATGAAAGCGTTTACTTTTAAAGGTTTATCGATAAACCTTAAAAACACGGAGGTAAGATGGTTTCAAATTCAAATGATTTGTTTAATATCAAAGGCCAAGTAGCCTTAATTACTGGGGGTGCATCAGGACTGGGCCAATATTACACAAAGGCTCTGGCGATGGCAGGGGCAGATGTTTTTATTGTTAGCCGCACGGATAAAGGATGGTCGGAGACGAACAAAATTGTGTCCGCTTTTGGTCAAAAAGCAGAGTTTATGCAACAGGATATCACCGAGGATGACGCAGCGAAAAAAATTATTTCTAGCTGTATTGATAAATTTGGTCAGTTAGATATTTTAGTTAATAATGCCGGTGTACAGATTAGAAATAAGATATTGGATTTCAAGGATAGTGATTGGCTGAAAGTCATTAATATCAATTTGAACGCACTGTATTTCTTGTCTCATGAGGCCGCTAAAGTTATGGCCCAACAACATTCGGGAAAAATAATCAATATCGGGTCCATGCAGTCATTTAGAGCTGGGAAGTTTATTTTTCCATATACAGCTAGTAAGCACGGCGTTATCGGTTTAACCAAAGCATACGCAGATGCCTTGGCGCCGGAAGGCATTCAAGTTAATGCCATTGCACCAGGCTATATCGATACAGCAATGACCAAGCCCTTACAAGAAGACAAGGAACGAAACCATGAAATTTTGGCCCACATCCCAGAAAATCATTGGGCAGCTCCTTCAGAACTTATGGGAACTGTGATTTATCTTGCAAGTAAAGCTTCTAATTATGTCACTGGCTCAACGATTGCTGTCGATGGCGGATATCTACTTAGGTAAAAGAAGGAATTAATTATGCCACTCTTGATTGTTTTATTAGGCGTTATACTGCTCATTTTTTTAATTACAAAATTAAAACTAAATACTTTTGTTTCTCTAGTAATCACGGCTTTTTTGGCCGCTCTAGCCTTGGGCATTCCGATCGCCAATATTCCGACCAGTATTGAAAATGGTATTGGTAGCCAACTAGGTCATTTGGCGATTATTTTTGGTTTTGGTTCCATGCTCGGGAAGTTGATTTCTGATTCTGGTGGTGGTTTTCGAATCGCCAATAAGTTAATTAAGACTTTCGGAAAGAGAAATATCCAAATCGCCGTTATTTTGACTTCCTTTATTATTGGTTTGGCCTTATTCTTTGAAGTTGGTCTGGTTGTCCTATTGCCGATTATCTTCGTTATTGCCAGAGAGGTTGATCTTCCGTTGATGTATCTGGGAATCCCTATGGCAGCCACCCTGAATGTTGCTCACGGTTTTCTGCCGCCGCATCCGGCGCCAACAGCCGTTGCGCAGGCTTTAAATGTACCTTTGGGACATGTTTTGCTGCTAGGAATCATTGTTTCGATTCCGACAATCATTATTTCTGGACCAATTTTCAACTATTTTTTGCATAAGTTTTATCCAAGAGTTTATCGTAAAGATGTTGATGTTTCCGTGCTGGGACATTATAAAGAGTTTAAAATCGACGAAACTCCTGGTTTTACGATTAGTGTCTTAACAGCGTTGCTGCCTGTTATTTTGATCAGTATTGCAACGATATGTTCCTTTATTTTGCCAAAAAACAATTTTATTAATGAGTTCATTCAATTTGTCGGTGCTCCAGATGCCTCGATGCTGATTTCTTTGCTGGTCGCTATTTTCACGATGGGTATTTTTAGAGGTATTAATATCAAAAAAATCGGCGCATCTATGACTGAATCTGTTCAACAGATTTCCATGATGCTCTTAATTATTGGCGGTGGTGGAGCCTTCAAACAAGTCTTAGTTGATGGTGGGGTTTCAAAATATATTGGTCAGTTGTTTGGACAAACAAACTTTTCACCGATTCTGATTGCTTGGCTCATCGCCGCCTTGCTTAGAGTTAGCTTGGGGTCTTCAACCGTGGCTTCAATCACCGCTGCCAGTTTAGTCACTTCGATTGTAAATAATTCTGCCGTTAATCCAGCTTTAATTGTTTTAGCCATCGGTGCAGGCAGTGTCTTTGCTGATCATGTCAATGATGCAGGTTTCTGGATGATTAAAGAGTATTTTGGATTGAGTTTAAAAGAAACGTTTCTATCTTGGACAACATTGACAACAGTCATTTCTGTTTCTGGACTCTTATCTATCTTGGCGGTTTCAGCTTTTATGTGAAACGAAATTTTGAGAAAGGAATGATTTTTTAATGGATTATATAATTGGTATGGATATTGGCACAACCAGTACGAAAGCTGTTCTTTATGATTTGGAAGGCAAAGCGTTAGCTTATTCCAATAACCTATATGCTTTGTACCGTGATACAAATGGTATGGCCGAAGAAGATCCTGATGAAATTTTCGATGCTGTTATCCACGGCTTACAAGAAATTCTACGAAAAACAGATTTTAAGCACGGAACTTTGCGTGGTGTTTCTTTCTCAAGCGCCAACCAAAGCTTGATCGCTTTAGACAAAGATCACCAGCCTTTAACTAGGATCATTACGTGGGCTGATACTCGAGCAACTAAATATGCTGAAGAATTGAAAAGAAATGGTACTGGCAGTCTTCTCTATCAGCATACCGGCACGCCGATACATCCTATGTCACCGCTATGTAAACTGCTTTGGTTAAAAAATGAACATCCTGAGATTTATACCAAGACTGCTTATTATTGTGGGGTTAAAGAGTACATTTTCTATCGTTTATTCAATGTTTGGCAAATAGATATCTCTGTTGCGAGCTGTACCGGAATTTTCAACATCTTTAATTTAGATTGGGATAACCGAGCACTTGAATTGACTGGCGTGAACAGAAATCAGTTACCCAAAATAGTTGATGGCTATCAACAAACCCTTCATATGAATGCGGAGTACGCAAAAATACTTGGGTATCCTTCAGATGCTCCCTTTATACAAGGTGCTTTTGATGGTGCGTTATCAAATTTAGGTGTAGGTGCAATTAGCGAAGGTGAAGTAGCAGTGACCATTGGCACCTCTGGTGGTGTTCGTGTTGTGACTGACCACCCCGTTATTGACCCCAAGGAACGTGTTTTTTGTTATGCATTGACTAAAAAATTGTGGGTTGTAGGCGGCCCAGTTAACAACGGTGGCGTGATTTTTCGCTGGGCACGAGATAACCTCTTTGATGCCGAACAAAATACGGCTGCTTTATTGAAGATAGATTCGTACGATTTGTTGACTAAAATTGCAGAGACAGTCCCAGCTGGTGCCGATGGTTTGATTTTTCTGCCTTTCTTAGGCGGCGAGCGCGCTCCAATATGGGACGCCGATGCCCGTGGTACTTTCTTTGGGCTAACTCAAATGCATACTCGAGCAAATATGGTTCGGGCAATTTTGGAGGGCATTGTTTATAATCTGTATACGGTACTTTTGGCTTTGGAAGAAGTCGTTGGCAAACCTAAATCTATTATGGCAACGGGAGGGTTTACTCAGTCGCCTTTATGCAGGCAAATTTTGGCTGATATTTTTGAAACACCAATTACGATACCAGAAGATTTTGAATCATCTTGTTTGGGGGCTGCTGTTGTTGGGATGAAGTCCCTTGGCTTGGTTGATGATTTGAAAGTAGTTAAAAATTTTATTGGCAAAACTAATACTTATGAACCTGATTCAAACAATTTCAAGGCTTACCGACAGTTAGTTCCGATCTATATTCGTTTGAGTAGGCAGCTTAAAAGTGAGTATCAAAATATTGCAGATTTTCAAAGAGGGCAAGCATAGCTCATAATAATTTTTTAAAATGCGTTAATGTATACTCTGAGAGGGATTGAATTCTCTCTTTTTCTTT
Organism: Oenococcus kitaharae DSM 17330; assembly: GCF_000241055.1. NCBI lineage: Bacteria > Bacillati > Bacillota > Bacilli > Lactobacillales > Lactobacillaceae > Oenococcus > Oenococcus kitaharae. The sequence continues at coordinate 536,071 of NZ_CM001398.1, read as the reverse complement.
CTTTTTTGAACTGTTTTTGCATACAGAGGGGTGACAGCTAATTGAAACATGTAAATATATTTGACGTTGCTAAAGAAACGGGTGTCTCAGCAACAACCGTTTCTCGCTTCTTGAATGGCGACTTCAATAAAATGAGCGTCGCTACAAAAGAAAAAATTGAGAATACGATAAAAAGGCTGAACTATAGACCATTTTCTTCTGCTAGGGATTTGAGAACAAAAAATACGAAAACTATTGGTGTAATAGTTGGGAATACGTCAAATATTTTTTCTTCACTCCTATTTACTGGTATTTATGAAATCTTTCAGCCCTTCGAGTATAGCGTGCTGCTTTTAAATGCAAATAATTCTGGCAAAGAGGAGCAACGCGGAATTGACCGTTTGCTCTCCCAACGAGTAGACGGATTCATTATTCAGCCGAGTCAAAAAAAATTTAGCTCCTATCAAAATATTATCGATTCTGGTACCCCGCTTGTGATGGTTGATCGAGAGACCGATAGACAGCCAGCTACAATAAACAAAGTTATAACAAATAACTACATTGCCAGTTCGGAAATGGTTCTGGAATTGGATCAAAGAAATTATAAAAGAATTATTTTAATTTGCAATATAAAAGTGATTTCTGCTCAAACCCCAAGAATTAATGGCTTTGTGGACACAGCTAAAAAAAAGAACATCTACGTAGAGACGATAAACGTTGCTGGTCATACGGATAACTGGTTCGAAGATAATTTATATCAAATGATCCAAAGCGGTAGTTACCAAACTGCACTTGTGACACTAATGGGCCCACTCTTGTTCAAAGTACTCGCTTTCTGCAAAAGATTTAATTTAGCTTTTCCCCGAGATGTCGGACTACTAAGTTTCGATGATTGGAACTGGTCTCAATTCGTTGATAATGGTATCGACTTGATTGAACAGAGTCCTCTGGATATAGGGAGAAAAGCCGGTATTAATTTGTATCACAGCATCCAGCATGATCTAAAAAATATGAGAAGCATCGATATTGTGCCGGTGAAGCGTGTCCAGGGCGGGTCTTTATAAAAAATATCGATGCAAGAGAGCTTTTGACTTTAAAATCCGAATTCAACGATGCTTTGAGTCATTGCCCATATTGACCCGTTTACTGTCCACGACAGATTTTAGAAACCCTATATTCAGTCGTTAGTGCTTGGAGAGATCCGGGTACTTTTATTTTGATTTTATTTGTCTTTAAGTTTGGTTTAAATCATTGAGACTAGTCTGTTCTGTGTTATCAAATAGATAACAAAATCAATGATTCATTATGAATCCGGGGAAGTACTCAAGTCTGGTTTAAGAGGCCATTTGTCTGTACGCTATACATAACACATGGTAGGTCGATTTCTCGATGCGGGGGTTCAAATCCCTTCCTTCTCCATACCAAATACTCGTTTTGCTCTCAGATGTAATTGTGCGCGTCTTAGCCACATGATACTTTTATCCAAGGTGCTTAGCAGCACCTATAAAAGAACTATCCTTCCAAGACGCTTTGGGCGCCATGCTGAGGCGTCTTTTAATATAATAAAGTATGAGGACTGGTGCAGGTCCTCATGGTGACCTAACTTTATTAATGCAGCCTGCCATCATGGTGGGCTTTGTTTTATAATAAAGGACGTAAGGGAGTGCAAACCCTTACATTCCATAAATCTAAAATCTTTCCTAGTGTCCACGGCTTAATTGCGATGGGCACTTTTATTTCTGAAAATAGTTATAAAATTTTAATTTATTTTGAGAGTTTGGTTTCGCATATTGACGTTTAATTAACGAAAAATTAATGAGTGATTTAAAGGCCACTAGGCAAGATATAGTGCTGGATTAGTTTAATGAGAGGCTCCACATTGCATCAAGGTTGGTACCTCAATGCTTGAACCTATCGATTACAATCCCTTTAGCTTGTAAATTATTTAAGCAGCTCGCTAGATAGTCATCATTATGTTCGGGATAAATCGGCTTCGTCAATTCAACGGCTTTTAGGAAGCTATATTTTGGACAATGCTGACCGCGATAGCAAGGATCCAACCAGTGCTGGTCAGGGTGATAGCCGCGCCTTTGCATTTCTTGGATGACTAGATAGTGAAATTGAAATAGTTTATAAGGTGAATAGCGAAAAACATAATCAACGGTTGCATGCTTTTTCCCCCAGCCATTGCCACGCAAGGCGGCTAGTTCCCGGTGCTGGCCTAATAACTGCTGACGAGGTAAGTAAGGGACCAAGTCCTGATGCCATAAACGCATAATAGTTTCCTTTCCTGTTAATTATCCCAGTACAATAACAATCACCGGCTTGTAAAATGGGCTGCTTGAGCATTTGACTTATGTCGATGAACAGCTTAGTGAAGTTATGTCTGTTAACATTGGCTAATTGTACCAACTAGTTAACTAAACCTGTATACTAAATTCTGGCACGAAAGTGCCATCACTTCAAACTAGTCTATCAGTGCTCGGAAATATCCGGGTGCTTTTTGTTTATTTATAGATATCAAACATGTTTATCGTATATAATGATCCATGGATGTCATGGTCGATATCCAATATCTTTATCCATAGTTCACGCTATGATAGGTCCTCGCTTTATGCGGGGACTTTTTGATTGTCCTTGGAATTTAGAAAGCGCTTTCTTTTAATGATGAATCGTGTTATTATATGAATAGGGTTAAAGAGATCATAAGGAGCAGCCATTGGCCGCTAAGAAAGATTTCTCGTATGAGCAAATTGGATCTCAGATGACCCGGAAGCAGTCCTTTCAGCATTTATGTAACGGCTATATTGGAGCGCAAGCTTTTGGTATCAACGTTCATTGAAATGTGCACAGCTAGAGATTTTGGGCAGAACCAAATGACTCGAAACTGTTGAGGGGCTGTTTTTTGTATAATAAATGTAGGCGCTTTCATAAGTGCCTGAAACTCATATTTTTTGCTTACTGTGATAAGTCATATATAGCACTTACAGCTCTCCCAACTGCCAGGGAGAGTTTTTGCGTCTTAGCCACATGATACTTTTATCCAAGGTGCTTGCACCGATAAATGAGCAACACAAAAATTTACAGCTGTCTTCGATGAAAAGTCGAAGGCTTTTTGATACGACCTCCTGTCAGAGAACTCCCAAACGAAGATTCCAAAGAAATTGACAGCTTTTCTGGTGCTTATCTTGATTGTGATAGATATTTTTTTAATATAATAAATCTTGAGGACAGGTGCAGGTCCTCAAGGTTACCTAACTCTATTAATGCAGCCCACTATCGATGGTGGGTTTTGTTTTATAATAAACGGCGTAAGGGAGTGCAAACCCTTACACCCATAAAAATTTACCCTTTCCTGGTGTCCATGACTTAATTGTGATGGGCACTTTTTAATTCTTAGTGAGGACACAGCCTCTCATAATGCGCAGCACTCACAACTTATTAATAAGTATTTTTTAGTATAATAAATGTAGGCGCTTACAATAGATAAGCGCCTATCAATCGTTATCCCCCTTAACGCATACAGAGTGTAATTATCTAAGTAGATATCTTCACTATCGTGGCTCCCAGTTGATCACTGGGAGTTTTTTTCAACATATCTTCCTATTGCAGAGGCTTCTACTTTTGTTGATTGGCAGGGTTACGAACCTAGTCCGAATCTATTTGCAGACAACACTTTTAGCGCTTGAAGCAACGGCGAGTATAGTTGATCTATGGCAGATAGGCCAACTAAAAAACACGAATCTTTCTGGTTCTTGTTATGATTGAGATATGACAGAACTTTCTCGATTGGCTTCTGTATTACTGAATAAGCAGGAAAAGGATGGTATACCTCCTAATACAGCTTTTAAGGATGGCCTGATCTTTTCTGAGAAACACGGTTATGGTGATCTAGCCCGTCAAGTTATTAAAGAATGGGACGATTTACCCTTAGGAGAGGGTGAGAGCCAAAGGCCAACCAGACACCAGTCTTCCTCTGTTAGAGCCCTTCGAAACCAATGCCTGGCTTTGCAGGACAAAGGCCACAGTCTCTCAGAGATTCAACAGCAGACAGATCTGACTAAAGAAGAAGTTTCTTATTACCTAAGAGATCTTACACAAAACAACAAGTAATTGAGATATCAATCAGGCTAGTCCAAGGACTGGCTTTTGTTGTTTTTAATGGCAAATCTATTTTGACGGCAGTATCATAATTGGTGGGAGCCAAAAAAATGCTGTGGCTGATGATTTTGGGTAGATTAGCAGGCTATACCTTATTAATAGCGGGACTGGTAGGTTTTTCAATTTTTATCTTTGCCCTTAATTGAACTGATTGTGGCATGGCTCAGAAATGTTAGAGCTGGTCTGGCTGGTCATCAGTCTTGGTGATGATTAGTTAAAATTAAATAGTTAAAAGCACCGATACAAGTCGATGCTTTTTTGATTCGATAACTATCTTAGTTAAATCAACATATGCTGAGGATAAGATGATGATGGTTAGCTTGATAATTGTTTGGCCAAGGATTTTCCTTTATCGGTCAAACGAATATAAGAAGTCAGCTGCTGAACAGAACGAATTTGAATCAAGCCAAGATCGATTAGGATACGGCAGTCTTCACAAAAACTTTCAGTCCTGGGAAGCTCGCTGTACCACATGCGACCCGTTACATCGCTATGATGAAAGATAAAGGTAAACATCGCTAACGAAGAGGCAGCCAATTCCTTTTCCATAAACTCATTTTATCAAAGGATCCTATGAGAAACATAAAAGAGCCGCAAGATTGTTTAGCAACAGTCGTTGAACCAAATTTATAGAAGAACGGCATTGGTTCTGATCCGAGGTGCCAATTCAATTGCCAATCCGCGAACTATTATATATATGACTATAGCAACATCATTTACGAGATCTCTCCAGCTTGATCAGYACCAAAAACTGCAAGAAATTAAGAAATAAACTCATTGATTGAGCACAACTGAAGCAAATCAAACACTAGTTTCACCATAACGAATACCAATAAGGCGCTTAGGACATCAACCAAGTACCTTCTTATACGTATCATAACCTGCACAAACCCTTGGATCCGTCAAAAGTTTAGTAAGTGAATAATAGATAATAAAGATATGCAAGATAAAGAGGTTGTTTTAATCACGGGTGCCAGCAGCGGCATTGGCTACCAGACGGCCGAATTGTTGGCTGAACAAGGCTATCGTGTTTATGGGGCGGCTAGACACATTGAAAAGATGTCAGCGTTGACGAGTATTGGAGTCATCCCAATTCAGCTTGACTTGACTCAAGAAGCCTCCATTCGATTGGCCATGAGCCAAATTAACCGGTTAGAAGGCGGCATCGATATTTTAATTAATAACGCTGGCTATGGTTCTTATGGTGCCGTAGAAAATGTTTCCATTAAAGAGGCCAAGCAGCAATTGGAAGTGAATCTATTCGGCTCAGCTCGACTCATCCAATTGGTACTGCCTAGTATGCGTTTGAAAAAACATGGAAGAATTATTAATGTTTCTTCAATCGCTGGCAGAATCCCCACTTTTATGGGGGCCTGGTATCATGCCAGTAAATATGCTTTAGAGGGGTTGAGTGATAGCTTGAGAATGGAAACCAAGTCCTTTGGGATTCAAGTCGTTTTAATTGAGCCTGGCGGCATTAAAACCAACTGGGGGCTCATTGCAGCTGATCACTTAAGCCAGTCTTCTAAGGGAACCGCTTATGAATCCTTGGCTAACCAAGCGGCTGACAAAATGCGACAGCTTTATTCATCAAAGGACCTCTCTAAGGCTACCTTAGTCTCACAGACAATTTTAAAGGCTGCCAGTTCCACACACCCGAGAACGCGTTATCTAGTCGGAACTGGGGCTAAATCGTTAGTTTTGTTACATACAATTTTGCCTAGCGAAATTTTTGACGCCTTGATCAAAAAAGTTTTTTGATCAAGCTTGGTCCAACCTAAGCTCAGCCTAAGCTATTGAGCTATGAATTAGTATGATTTTAAAGTCCTAACAGAAGTCATACAGGAATCTGCCTCAATAAACAAAGTCAAGAACTTACTTCAGCACTCACTAATAGACTAGTGAGTGTTTCTTTGGCGTTGGCATTTCGGGTATTTTGGCAGAGTATAGGGGCACGTCAATTTGCCAATTTTTGGCATAAATGCTTTTTACAATAAAGATTCAAATTATTCTTATCAACGTGCATTAGTAATGCCCATAAACCAATAGTTCCGGACCGTTCTTTATCTAGGAGTGAATTCGTTAGATTACTTTCATGTTTATCAGCAAAATGTAGCTGACAAAACGGCGCTAACTGGCCATGTAAAGCAAGGCTCTAAGACAAGTTCTCAGGGCAAGTAATCGGTCCAAAATCGGCCCAGCTGCTTTGATTAAATTTCTAACAGCGGGCAATTTCAATGAATCATTATGGGCGGCTTCATTCTCCCAAACTTCATAAACATATACAGCATCAGGCTCATGTGGATCCATTCCGACAATATAACAAAAACAATTGCCAACTGGTTCTAATTCTTTCGATGCTTTTAATAAAAGTTTTAGCAGTTGATCACCGTTTCCCTTGGTGGCCTGTAATTTACTAAACTTACAAAATTTGTTCATCATTATGGGATGCCTCCTTTTTGTTCGTAGTGTAGACTTTGCCACCAGGTTATTCAATGATGATGTTGCCAAATTTTATAACAAAACTCGGTGTCGCAACTGTCTTCTCAGTAGCTATTTGGCATCAAAGCAAGGATAATAAGGTCATATGCCTGAATTACCAGACAATTGTTATACCTTTTCCGTTGCAGAACTCGCTGAGATTAAAGAGACTTATCAATTACTGTTAGCTGATAAGCAGCACATAATCGACAGTTTCAGAATCGGGACCTTTATTTTCGTATTTATCAGCCCCGTATTCTCATCTCCATGCTGATCTGTCTCTTATTTGGCTCAGCTCTAGTTTGGCTCAATTATATGGCTGGCAGTCCTACCTTTTCACTTCCGGCTGCAATAATTTTAGCCATCGTCATCTTCAGTATTCCCGCTGTGCTATTCTTCATGAGAAAACGGCGAATGGATCAGCATTTATTGCGTTTGTTTCCAACTGGTCCTGTCCGCTATAATCACACTCCTTATCTCAAACCTTTTCATATCCAACAAATGATTAAATTACCTGACTACTTGATTATCTGGCCAGTAGCTAAAGAACGGTCTATTATTCCAACGTCTGACCATGTCTCTTGTTGGATTATTAGAAAAGCCGACCAGCCAACTATCTATGACAAGTTATCTACGACTTACTACAATAATCTATTAAAGAATCCGAAAGCTAGTCGCTGGGCCGATTACTGGCTAATCGATGGCACAAAGAAAGACGATTAATTAACTCGAAATATTGAAGAGCTATGAGACCCACTGCTATCAGCAGTGGGTTTTTGTTAGACTAAAGGGACAGCTGATAAAGGCTGCACCCTTTTCAAAAACGAAGGATGGAAGACCTGTTGAAAGACAAGTCTTTTTTGTTGTGCTAATAGACGTTTACATCAAGCGATATGGCAACCTTGCTGTAGGGTGTCTGCTATCTGTCCTATAAACCTATACCCTAGCGKTACAAAAGCAAAAGCAAGAAAAAGCCTATCAGCTAGGCTTTTTGTTTGTTCTATAAACATGTATCATAAAGAAAAAGGAAAAATATCATGAGTTTAGTCTTTTATGCCAGAGTCAGTTCCACAGATCAAAATCTCGCTCGACAGTTAGCTAGAGCCAAAAAGGTTCAGGCTGATAAAATTTTTGCTGACAAGTTATCCGGGAAAGACATTCAACGGCCAGAATTTATCAAGTGCCTAGCTTACTTAAGAGAAGGCGATACCTTAGAAGTCTTGAGCTTAGATCGGCTCTCCAGAAACTATCAGGATATTAAAAACATTGTTTCTGAACTCCGTCATAAACATGTGGCCTTCATTGCTGACGATCTGCCTAATCTGGCAACTGGCAATCCTTTAATTGATCAATTTATGTTGGATATGATTATCGGCCTCATGAGCTTTGTCGCTCAAAATGAAAGAGAGAAGATTAAAGAAAGACAAAGACAAGGGATTATCGAAGCCAAAAAGCGTGGCGCTTATATTGGCAAGCAATTAGAATATGCACCCAACAGCGTGAATCCTGGTAAGCGTGCTATTTACTTTGGCTTACAAGCCGCTTATCAGAGTCAGGCCTATTCCATCACACAATTAGCCAAGCAGTATGGCATTGCCCGTTCGACTGTCTATCGGGTTATGAAAAGGATTAAAGAAGAGAAGTAAAAAAACTGGAACCATAGGCAATATTAGGGATATATAATATGTAGGAAATAGGGATCATTTTTTGGCTTTAACTGTTTCCGTTCGTACTGCAAGTAGCATTTACACAATCAAATTAAAAATAATTGAAAAAATTTAGAAGGTGCTATGTAAAAATGAGCAAGTTATTAGATATTGAACATCACGTGAATCAATTAAGCGGATCTGCTTTTCAAACTCTCTGCGATACTTATCTCAAAAATAGTTGTTTTCCAAAATCTGAATATTACGCTTATGGCAGAAAAACTGGTGAAGATAAAACCATCAAGGGCAATCCCGATACTTATTTTATTGATCAAAATGGTCAATATATTTTTGTCATGTACACAACTACCCAACAAGACTTATTGAGCAAGATTACTGATGACTTAAACAAATGCTTTGATATAGAGAAGAACGGAGGTATTTCAACTAACAAAATAATTGAAATTGTATATTGTTATACTAACGGTAGACTTTCTGTCGGCGACAGAGATATATTGGGCAATATTTGTCTTCAACACGATACACTTTTTAAGATGCTATCGACAGCAGAAATATCTCTGGATCTATCAAATAAGTATCCTTCAATTGTCCGAGACCAGCTTGGAATATCTATAGATACTGGGCAAATCACCGATGCTGAAACTTTTGTTGAAGAGCATGATGCAAATAGACTATCTGCTCCTTTAAATAATGAATTTTTATTTAGGGAAGCAGAACTAAAACAAATCACATCGGATTTTCATTACCATCGCCCAGTAATTATTACAGGGCCCGCAGGAACAGGTAAAACCAAGTTAGCATTAGAGGCAACTAGTAGGTATTGCCAATCCCACAAAGACTACAAATTATTCTGTATAAAATCCAAAGATCTGGGCTCTACGGCTTTTTTTAATGATTTAACAAGCAGCACTGAATCTCACGAAAATTATGTATTTTTTATTGACGATGCAAATCAGTTTCAAGAAACATACCTAGTAATAGATTACATAAATAAGCATCCTAATTCTAACCTTATTGTTACTGTCAGAAATTATGTTTTGGAAAAAGTCATGCACGAAATCCAAAAATATCAACAGGCAAATTTAATTAGGCTTGATTCATTTAATAGGGACCAAATAGGTAAATTAATAAAAAATGCCTATCATATTGACCCACAGAGTGAATTTGTTGATTATGTATACAGCACTTACAATGGCAATCCCAGACTGGCTATGTTTGCTAGTAAATTAATGCTTCAGCAACAAAATTATTCAGATATCCATAATACTAGTGAACTATATGATCGGTACTATCAGGATTCGATTGACGAAATTTTGCATACTAGTAAGACCGCTCCTATTTCTGCAGGCATTATATCTTTTCTAAAAACCATCAGACTTGACCATTTAGAAATTTTGAAAGATCTATTTGCTTGCTTTAATTTATCTCAAACAGACTTTTTGAACGATTTAAGGAAGTTTGAATCTCTAGAATTAGTTGAAATTCATCGAGGAAAATCAGACGATACCTTGGCTGGGGTTAAAATATCTGATGAATCCTTTTCTGATTACCTAGTGAAATATCTTTTTATTGATCAGAAAAGATTAGCACTAGACAAAATGATTGAACTATCTTTCTTTAAATTAAAAGATAGAACAATAGTGGCTTGTTCTGCATTGAGGCGAATCTTTTCAGACTCAAAAACCATCAATTATTTAGAACGAATTATCAATCAAATTTGGGATAAATTGGAAAAAGATAGAGCGAAAGACGAGGAATCGGGCAAACGTTTCGAAGCTTTTTTTGATGCCTTTTATACACTAAGACCCACTGAAACATTATTAGAGCTCCAGGAAAGCGTTAATGCTTCTCAAACAGTGACTTTTGATGCTAGCTCGATAGATTTTAAAAATAAAGTTAGAAACGAATCAATTGACGACAAGATTATTGATAAAATGGGCGCCTTTGTGAACTCTGATTATGAACAAGCAGCTATAGAATTAGCACTTGACTACTTCAAAAAACGCCCAGACAAAATTATGGCATTCTATTTCCTTTTTACAAAACGATTTGGAATTAATGATTACTCCTACCGAAGTGGTTTTGCAACACAAAAAACTCTCATTAGAGAACTTGAAGAACTAACTCGGCAAGAGCCAATTGCAAACAACTTCTTTTTAGCTAGGAAGGTTTTTGCTTACTATCTTGGTTTTACTTACGAAACTATTCAGTCCGATCCAGTCAATAAAAATACCATTAACATGCAAACTTTCGCCATTATAGAGGGACCTAATGTTAGAGAAATTCGTAATCAGATATGGGAGTTTCTTTTAGATCAATATCGGGCTTCCGCAACAAGACATTCCGAAATAGCAGAAATACTTTATAACTATGGCAACAGATTCCCGTCAAAATCCAGAGACGTGATTGAAAATGATTACCAACGATTCTGTGTCTTCTTTCAAAACTTATTCAATCCGGATTGCCTCTATCAGTGCGTTTTAGCCGAAAATATTCATCAAATTCTAAATGAAGCCAAAATTGAAGATAAAGGATATCTGGATAAATTTTTAAACTCAAAAAAATACAAAATCTTCAAAACTGTCTCGGACAACTATTTAAGAGAAACCAATTTAAGCTGGGATCAAATGCAGTCTCTTAAAAAACAAAAAATTCATGACCTAGTGATCAATTATTCTTCTCAGGATGTAAGCGACTTCTTTAAGATATGCAGTGAAGCGGAAAATAGTTTGCCTCAAAGAGAAAGATCATCACTTTATTATGGACTCGTATATTTTTTCGATGCCTTATCAACCAAACAGACTCTCTTTGTACAGGCTGTCACTCTTTATTTGCAAAACAATACTCCCGGTCATTTGGACTCAAGCGAAATTATCCAACAACTTTTTACCCATCAAAGTGTTTCTGACGTTTGGACCCTGATTGAGACAGCTGGCTATGACGATAAGTCACTTTGGGAGGCAACTTTTTACGCAGAACTGCCGGAAGACAAAATAAACCAATCATATTTAAATCAGCTGTTGACTTTTTATTCGGATCCACATAACTATCCATCGAGGCCACGATCACGCATTTATTTTCTGGATAAGTACCAAAAAATTAATTCAGACATATATCCGATTTTCTATAAACAAATACTAAAAAATTATCAAATGAATCCGCAAGGTACAGTCAATATCTTGAGTGCTGTTTTTGATATTGTGCATTTAGACCATTCATCGATCGATACGGTAATTAACAATTTTTCAGATGATATTAATATTCTGGAGGAGGCTTATCTTAAATGCTTAGACCAATCAAACCAAAATTCGATGTTTGATTATCAGGGCAAGTTCTTTATAAAACTCATAAAGGTGGATTCCGATTTTTTGGAAAAGTTCTTATTCCATATAGCCGATGTTAAACAATACAACCGGGAATGGATTTCCCCTAAAGAAAAATATTTGGAACACTTCGATCTAATTTGGGACTTGCCTGAGTACTACAATCATTTCGAAAACATTTGCCATTGGGTACTCCATAATATTAAATATTCTTTCGAACGCTCCGATACTTTGAAGGATATTTTCACTACACGCAGTGCCTCTTCAACAGCTCATCAAGAAAAACAAATTAAATTCGTTCGCGAAAGCTTAGATCGGTATCAAGACGCCAAAGAAAAAGATTTTGTACTACTTTTATTTTCATTGACTGAGATTTTTCCATCCAAAGATAGAATTAATTTAATCATGGGCTTCGAACAAAAAAACTCCGACTTTAATATTTTTTCGCAAATTCCATTACAAAGGATGAGTTTTTCCGGTACTTCTGATCAAATAATTTCACAAGGGCTGGCCAGTATCACGTTTTTGAAAAATCTCGAGGCGAGAATGAACGGAATTACTTTTTTGAAACATAAGAAATTCATCGAAAAACTCATAAATGCCCAAAAACGAGAGATAGATGCTGAAGACTTAGAAGAATTTATTGAAAATTAATTCTTGAATCATTAAATAAATTTTGTATTTTTTAAGAAAATGAGGTCAGTTAAGAAGAGCCAAGCCTCTTCTTTTGTTATATAGCCAATTGATTAATCAATCTCATTTAAAACTTCTCGATTGAGTCTGGCCTGGAAGTCTTTAACATGCCGATTGTCTTCTCTATCAGTGACGTAAATGAATAGATGATTTTTGATTATCATTAAGAACAGCAATTCTCTATCGTGCCCTATATGTAAGAGGCCGACAAGGTTTTGACAGATTCTTTAACCAACTCACCGACGTTTTTGTCTATATGAAGTTGTCCCTTCTCCTCAAGTAACAAAATATATCTATAAGGATTATGCTGGGAATTTTTAATCATGTATGAAAGGCTTGTTCGAAACTAATCATAGTCAGCCTTGCCCTTGATATACAAACGCCATATAGGAAATGTTTTAATAGATGCCTGCTCAGACTCAGACAATTGGCTCCAATTTTGTTCGAATGCTTCGGTGCTCTCTAAGAGGATTGCTGCTCCTACCTTACTGAATGCGCTGCTGTCACTTGATGAGAGGATTATCTTTAGATAACTGCAATCAGACCGAGAGAAGTTCCTCAACCTCTTATGGATCTGTATTTGATTGATATTTTTAATTTCTTGTAAATCTGGATTTGATATTCTCGAGAAGACATCTGCAGCATCTTCTAAATACTTGCTATTTGATGTACGGCCATTTCGGTTTGTAAAATTAAGTTAATGGCAGATTGCAAGAAAAAAAACTTTAGTAAACACCCTCCAAAACTATAAGTAAAGAAAATAGGGTCCCTATTTTCTTTTAATACCGTATTTCACACGGTATCGAATAAAGGTCGTTCTCTTAATACCTGTATTACGGGCAACATCTACATCACTCATGCCCGCCTGATAAAGTTTAAAAGCATGTTGCAAGCGGGGATCATCTTCAGTATATTGGGGTTTGCGCCCATGATATTTCCCCTGCTGTTTGGCGAGGGCAATCCCTTGTTGCTGACGTTCGATGATTCGCTTACGTTCGCTTTCAGCCTGATACTTATAGAGTTCAATAATCAAGTTGGTCATCAGTTGACGTAAATTTGGGTCAGCAATCCCTGTCATGGACGGCAAATTTAACACATCTAGGGTGGCCCCCTTATTTTGAATGGAGTTCATGATCTTAGTCAAATCATGGTTGTTTCTGCCTAAGCGATCTAATTCAGTGACCAAGACAATATCACCCTCACGAATATAGGCCAGCATTTTTTGCAGTTCTGACCGATTAGTGTTAGCCCCACTTAATTTATCCGTAAATAATTTATCAACGTCTTTTAAAGCCGCTAACTGTCGATCTAAATGTTGCTCCTTGGAACTCACACGCGCATAACCGATTTTAGCCATTTCCAGTTCTCCTTTTGGACAGTTCTAATGAACACTTGTAATTCCTAGTATAGCGCAGAAATAAAAAAGACCATTAGGGTATACCTAAATAAACTTCTTTGCTTGCGTCAAATTTTCAGCATGAAATTAAAATTCCAAGAATTTTAATTTCATGCTGAATCTAACTTGTGCTTTTTCTCGTTTCACCTTGACTTGTAACTTTTATCCCAGAAATTTTTTGATTCTTTCCAATACATGCTCACCAGCACGCTTAGTTTTGACATAAATATTTCCAATTTGTGGAGTACCCTTAACGACCCTTTCAAAGTGCTGACCGTTCATAGCACGGTTGGTCAAGAATTTACGAACTAAATACAAGACCCATCACTGATATAAATTTTAAGAAATTTAAACGGAAAATCGTGATTTATATTGTCCAACAGACTTCCAAGTCGAGATCGACAACATATTTTAACTTCATAGCCACTTTTGGGACATAGATTCACTGCTTCTTTCAAATCCCAACTCACGATAAACAACCTTGTGACTTCGACCGCTGCGGGTCACAACAAGTTCACACTGCCTGCTTACTGTAAACTAAAAAAGAGTATCAAAATTATCGTCACAATCTTGATACCCCTTACTTTAAAATTTTGATAAAGAACCATTTTTTATTCCAGAAATATTTTGTTCCAATCCCTGCTTTAACTAGACAAATGGTTATAATTTAAAGTCACTCATGTGCCTTTATTTCTGTACTATCGTTTGTAATTTGCTTAACTACTTCGTCCTTCAGTTCTTTGCCTTTTGCTGTTCAGCATACATATGCAAATCAAGTTTTTTGATAAATGGAAAATATACAATTGTTGACAAAACGATAATAATAAATTGCCACAATGCAGTTCGCCATCCGCCAACTAAAAAGCCGGAGATGATAGGCGGCGTTGTCCATGGAACCATTACGCCTGAAAATAAGGGCAAGATTCCGATATGCATTAACCAATAACTACTTGCCCCAACAAACATTGGAAAGAAAATGAACGGAATTATTAAATAAAGATTAAGAACGATTGGTGTCCCAAAAATGACTGGTTCGTTAATATTAAAGACATCTGGAAAAATGGCTAATTTGCCTAACTCTTTCAGACCGCTTGACTTGGCAAAGAATACCATATAAATAACCATGCCAACAACGATTCCTGCTCCACTCATACATAGATAATTGTCCCAAAATTGCTGAGTGAAAATATGTCCACCATTGGCAACTGTTAATTTCTTACCAGCGTCTAAAAGGGACTGATTTGAAGACATATTAGATTGCAATATTGGTGCCAATATTGCACCAGTGATCGCGCCACCATGGACGCCAGACCACCACAAAAGTGACATGATCATTGACATTAGAAGTACTCCACCAAATGAATCTGTTACTCCTTGTAAAGGTGTCTGAATCGCAGAATAAATAATTTCTGAAAAGCTGGTATTTGCAGAAAATTTAAAAATCGCATAAACGATCCCCGCTACTATCAAAACTGCACCGGTCGGTATTAGGGACATAAACGAATTAGAAACTGCAGGTGGAACTCCTGCGGGCATCTTGATCCGCCAATTCTTTTTAATACAAAACGTATAAATCCAACCCGCTGTCAGGCCAACCAAAATAGCAGTGATCATCCCTTGACCAGCCGTCCAATCCTTGGAAATAACATTAGTGATGATCTCACCTTTTTCACTTTTAACTTGAAATGGCATTAACAAGATAAATGCACCTAATGCCGCTAGACTTCCAGCAAATGGCGTGTCTATCTTTTCATTTTTCAAATAAGTGTATGTGATCCCCGTCACCGCAAAGAAAGACATGAGTGCGAAGGAACTTGAATATATTTGATTAAAAACATCCGCTAGACCGCTCTTAGTTACCGCATTTGCTACTGCTGGGATTGGAATATTAGACAGTAACAAGAATAATGAACCAACGATCAAAAATGGCAAAACGAACATCATTCCGTCTTTTAAAGCCTGAATTGCTTTAATGTTAGTAAACTTCACCACTTGAGGAACTATTTTTTCATTCAGTATATTTTTCATAACTTTCACCCTACTTTATCTGTTAAGCAAGCACCATTAGTTGAAATTACATTTTTATACCAATCAAATGAAGCCTTTTTATGCCGACCAGCTCTTCCTTGCTTGACCTCATCCTGGTCAACATAAATAAAACCATAACGTTTCTCGATTTCTCCAGTAGAAGCACTAATAATATCTATTGCGGCCCAAGGTGTATAACCCAAAACATTTACACCATCTAGGTCTACTGCCTTTAACACTTCCAAAACATGTTTTTCCAAATATTCGATCCGATAGTTATCATTGACTGTTCCATTTTCAAACTTATCGTAAGCTCCAAAACCATTTTCAACGATAAACATCGGTAATCCATACCGCTCATAAACAACATTTAAAATATATCGTAACCCGGTCGGATCTATCGCCCAGCCCCAATCACTTTTTGGTACATTAGGATTCGGAACCTCTTTAAAGTCATTTTCCTTATCAAATTTAGCAGTCGTGGATTTATAATAACTGAAACCAATATAATCAACTGTGCCATCTTTAATAACTGCCAAATCTTCATCCGTAATATCTAATTGAAAATCTTTGCGTTGCCATAGTTTCTTAGTGTATTCGGGATATTTGCCTCTGACTTGAACATCACTAAAGAAGAAACGCCGATCCATAGCTTTAATACTTGCCATCGCATCTTTCGGATCGCAAGAATAAGGATAGATTGGGCCAAAATGCAGCATACAACCAACCTGCATCTCTTTATCGACCCTTTTGGCCTCTTGAACAGCTAATGCACTGGCAATGAACTGGTAGTGGCTGATTTGATACATCGTCTCTTCTGCATTTTCGCCATCTTTATATAAAACCCCGGCCCCTGTCCAGGCATTGAATGGATTATCGATATCAATTAAATTATTGATCTCATTGAAAGTCATCCAGTATTTGACTTTGCCTGCATAGCGTTTGAAACATACTGTGGCATAATGAATAAAAAATGTGATCATTTTACGATTACGCCACCCCCCATATTCATGTGCCAAATAATACGGCATTTCAAAATGAGACAGAGTAACAACTGGTTGGATCCCGTATTTAAGGCATTCATCAAAAACTGCATCATAAAATTCCAGTCCTTTTTCATTAGGTTCCTTTTCGTCACCTCTTGGAAAGATTCTTGACCATGCAATACTTAAACGAAAGCACTTGAACCCCATTTCAGCAAATAACTTAATATCTTCTTGATAATGATGGTAAAAATCTATCCCTAAATGATTGGGATATTCTCGCCCTTCTATTACGCCTTCTGTAATATCGCGAGGATGATCAACGCTTCCTTTTGTCATAACATCTGTCACGCTAGGTCCCTTGCCATCAATGTTCCAAGCTCCTTCATATTGATTGGCAGCAACAGCGCCTCCCCACAAGAAATCTTTTTTCAACATTTACTTACCATCCTTTTCACTGTCTACCTTGTTAGAAACTCTTCGTATCATATGGTAATTTGACTTTAGCTTTAAAGACACAAAAACGTCAAACAGGTATTGTAAAGACGAAATATAAACTATATTGCTTAAGTCTAAAGTGCCTTCAGTGGTCATGATCACTACATTTTCATCACAGATCTTGCATATTGGACGTTGTGCATTATCACAAATAACCACAGTTTGATAATTTTTGTTTTTTAATTGGTCGACGATCTCATACATATGCTCATTATTACCCGTATGAGTCAGAATAAAAGCTAAGATTGGATGTCTTTTGTCTTTGCCCATTTCAGTATGCATTGGATTCGCAGAATTATAAGCATTAGATTCACAACCAACTTCCTCAAACTCCAAACAAAAGGAACGAGCCAATTCATAATTAAGACCTTCACCATAGATCTCGATCCTAGGAGCTTTTTCTATCAAACCTACGATGTTCAATATCTTGTCTTTGCTTAGTAATCCGTTTGTATACTCGATTGCTCTTTTATGCACCAATTCAACTCGTTTGAAAACATCACCTACTTGGACATTTGAATCGATTGATTGCACATTCAAATCATCACTTAACCCGATGATGCTCGGAAATTCTGAAGCAAATCTATATTTAAAATCAGAATATCCTTTTAATCCTGTCTTTTTACATAACCTAACTATCGTAGCAGCACTAGAAAAACTCTCACGCGCTAATTCCTTGATATTCATACCTAAAATATCTCGGGGATGTTTAACGATATAATCCAAAACAGCTTTTTCTTGCACGGTTAATCCTTCTGTTGTCTTCATTTCATCTAAAATCATTATTGCTTTTCTTTTCCAGTCGACTTGGAAAAATAAACCAATTACTTCGTATTATATTGGGGCATTTGCAGTAAATCAATCCTTTTTCTATAATAAGGTAACCGTTTTCATAACTTGTAAATATATTTCTTTATTTTGAAATTTATTTTCAGAACTTTTTACTATAACCTAAAAACAACTACTATTTCTGGATCTGGTGCAAACGGTGTGAGAGATGACCATCTAACCAGCTATTGATCCTATGTTGAAGGTTATGCAGCTAACAATGCTTCTAATTCGTCCACGACTGAGAACCCGATGAGACTTAACTCTCGTCGGGTTCTTTTGCGTATTGCGTGAACAATTTCCACACCGCTCAACGTTGCACTAGCGGTTCGAATGCTTTGAAAGCTTGCTGAGCGGGCACGATGACGTTTAATGAATCGGTGGTCCTGTTCAATCAAATTATTTCGATATTTGGAACATTGGTGGGCTGATTTGCTCAAATAGTCTTGCTTTATCAGGTGCTTCACTGCTTTCAGTGTTGCCCGATATTGATCAGTGACTAATCGATCAGGCCGACCATTGGTCGTCAAGAGACGCTTCAAAAAGTGATAGGATGCGGTATAATCGCGGTGTTTTCGTAGCTCAAAATCTATGGTCAAACCGTTACTGTCAATAGCGCGATACAAATAGGCCCAACGGCCTTTAACTCGAATATAGGTCTCATCGATTCGCCAACTTTTAGCGTGAGCTGTTTGATGCCGATGCCATAGAGCCTTAAAGATGGGGCCATAGTGATGAACCCAACGCATGACCGTGGTGTGATGAACAGTGATACCCCGATCCCGAAGCAATTCAACGATGTCACGATAGCTGAGACTGAATCTGAAATAGTAGCCAACGGCTACTAAGATGATGTCCTTTTGAAAGTGGCGTCCCTTAAAGTGATTCATGCGCGCAATCCCTCGTTTCTTGGCACCCAGTATACTAAAATCAAGTCAGCGAGGAAAATTTGCACCAGAACCAATTGGGCAAGGCATTCTACTCGACACCAGCCACCTCTTGCACATAGTCCAATACCTTACTATGCCAATCATCTTCGGTCTGACCAGCTAGTGCGGTCTTTCTTGCAATCTTGGTAGAATACTGGTGAATGCTAAGTAAATCACTGGCGTCCAACACCTTGTGGGATGCTGCTTTAAAGAACACAACAAATGTAGCCAAGTTCATTGGAATAATATCAACGCTACCGTTATACACCTTATGATTCAAGACGTTGGTAGTCCAAAAGTAATTAACTACGGTTGGTGTTAAATTCTGGGCAACAAACATTCCAAAAACAGGTTTGTCTGATTTAGATTGAACTTCACCAACATGACGTGTTACAGGCTCACTTTCCATATCGTACTGTCGCTTGCCAGTAGATAGGGTAACTTCAACAATCATCTGAAAATCACCATAATTTCCGACGATATCGCCCTGACCGCCACCAGCCGTAGAAATTGGCATACCGTTGTCATCAGGAACAAAATTTCCCTTAATGTCACCGTGATCAATCATAGTGATTGCTCGCCACATGTTCCATTCAAGCATCAATGGGCCATCTCGACCCTCTTCTTTGTCCGAAATATGCTTGAACACAGCCAAAATATTTTGAATATCTTCATCGCGGCGTTCCTTCAAGCGTTTGGCTTGAGCAGTCACGCGATCCTCACGTTGACGACGACGAAGCTTAGCAAGGACAGATTTCAACTCGTAAGTATTCATACCGTCAAGATCCCGGTCGATGGAAGTGCTTGGCTTGAAGGACACAATATCGGATTGTAGCGAGGCACGATTGTCATTCAACAAGATCGGAAGCTCTGGATTGAACATATATTTATCAAACTGAGAACGAGCCATATCCTCAGGCATTGGTTTACGCTCGATTTGAGTCAAGATGTAAGAAACCTCGCGCTGCCGTACCGGGCTGATACTCAAAGTTCGGCCTGCAGACATGACAATCAATCCAGATTGACGAAGGCTTCTGAATACTGCATCAGTGTAGTCACTAAGATTGGCCAGTTTCTTCTTCATGAACTGACTTTCACTAGTAGTCTTTGATTCCCGTGTTGCTATGTTACCGGCAGTAATCATATCTGCATAAATGGCACGGTAGTGAGCATACTTTGTATCATCTGATAATTTCTTCAGAGACTTTTTTCCACGAGTAGATTCCCGATCACGTCTATATTGCCGGATTGCATCAACGGTTACTTGAAAATTTCTATAATCCGTCATGGACATTCCAAAAATCGTCAGTTCATCATAAGTCAAATACTGAAGGATATTGATCAACCGCAATATTTCTAGAAACGGCTTAATGTAAAAACGACCCTTATTTTGTGCTGTCTCATGATGAAGTGGTGATGGTAACTGGAATTTCAGCATCTGATGCATCAACACATCTTCAAATAGGTCATTGTTTAGCAATTGCTTACCAGCAGCTGTTATTTGCAACGGCTTCCGGGTTTGTGTCTGTAAGAATCCTAAAGATTGTGGCGCCCTCGTTAATTTATCTCGACCAGAGAGGTCTGGCGACTTAGAACTATTAGCACCCTTAACACCAACATCGGATTCAGAATACAAATTATAGAAATGAGCCTGAAGTGCCCTAGTGTATGCTTTACCGTCAAGGCCTCCATCAAGAATAACCTTAAGTATACCTTGAATAAGTCTTGGGTTACGCGGGCTTGTCGAGAAAAAAATATATCGTGAACTGAATGTCGCCATAGTCTGTCAACCCTCTCGATAAATGTCATTGATTTTATAGTTTGCAATAATAAGATGCTCAGCGCTGGATTTGAACCGGTTGCGGATGTTCACTGAATAGCTCTTTTTATAAGATCCCTGAATGTATTTCTGATACAGATCACTCACTAGTGGTGTATTTCCAATAATCATTAATGCTGGGGCGTTAAGGTTCTTAAAATCAGCCGCCAACTTTCGATGAGAATCTTCATTAAAATCTCCAGTGAAGACCTCATTCCCATAATCAGAAAAAGTAGTGTCATACGGTGGATCCAAGAACATAAAATCGTTTGGCCCTGCAAGGTCAAATGAGTGTTCATACGACTCATTTACGATCTCACTCTTTGAGAGCAATGCTTGATGAGCGGCTGTTGCGAGCTTCGTGTTGAAATTAGCATACCTCCCATAAGGCACATTGAATTCTCCTGCGCTGTTATATCGAATCATACCTGAATAGGCGAGCTTATTGATAAAGAAATACAGCGTGCCGTACGCGTATGGTGATGGCTTAAGGCCATTGAACATATCCCGAATCGAATAGTACAGCTGTTCATTAGGATCTTCTACGTGATCATCTGGATGGACGGATTTTCGGGCTGCAAAGATGTTACGGTTCTGTACATACTTCAAATGCAGTGAATCTAGTTCCTCACGTACTCGGGGATATTCATCCCGAAAACTTTTGTAAAACTGAATAAGGGGTTTATTGATATCAGCAATGTAAGAATCTTGTGGCGCTAACTTAAAAAATGTAGCACCGCCACCAAAAAACGGTTCAAAATAACGATGCATGGTTGGAATGTACCGATAATATTGCGACAACTCTCTTGACTTGCCACCACGATATTTAATCAATGGCGACAAGCTTTTAATATCACTCTGTTTGTTATTCATATCCATCATAAGAAGAACCTTTCCCGATGATCTGACTTATTTGCGTCATGGCTGGTCGTTGCATTGATTGCATTGGTCTCACTATATCAAAGATTCACCAACCGGAACGTAGTGCAGGGCGGTAGGCAGGTTCTAATCAAAATCAAAACTTAATTTATGGCCGTCAAGCTTTAACTTGGCGTCAAACGACTTTCCCTTTTTGCTCTTGAAACCCTTTAATTTGCTGGTTTCACCCTTGGTAACCAACGCTTTAATTGCGGTCTTCCCGAGCGTCTTGCTACTCCATTTCTTAGGTAAGGTAAAACTTTCGCCTTGCTTAGGTTTTACAATGTAAAACTTCTGTTTATTTAACACGGTTGCTTGTGGTGTTTCTAAGAAGACTTCGGCGGCTTTTTGGACTTGCTGTTGGTGATTGATTTGTTGTTTAATGGCTGCACTGCCAGTTAATTGCGTGGGAACATCAGCAATCAACTTTGCCACGAACTTTTTGATTTGGCTCAAAAAATTATCCGGGGTGCGTTCTTCGGTACTGATTTGTTGTAACGCTTGCTCCCATTTTGCTGTCATCTCTGGGCTAGTTAACAAGGGTTCGAGTTCAACCGCTTTACATAAAGTAATCCCCGCTTCACTGACGTGGAGCTTGTTCTTTTCAGTAACTAAATAGCCGCGCTTCTTTAACACTTCCAGCACATTTGCCCGGGTTGCACTCGTTCCAATGCCTTGCACATCTTTAAGAATCGCTTGGGCTTCTTCATCATCAAGTGTTTTACCGGCCGTCTTCATTGCCGTAATTAAGGTACCTTCGGTAAAGGGCACTGGTGGTGTCGTTTCTTTTTGCGGTGTTTGCAGATTTGCTTTAACCTGATCGCCCTGATGAACGAGTGGTAAGGTGGCTGTTTCTTGCTGCTCGGCTTTGTGATCATCAAATAAAGCTTGCCAGCCTTGCTTAGTTGGGACCTTACCGGTTGCTTTAAATATTGTTGATACCGGTTGATGGCTTTGAAATCTGCATAGGCTGACCAACGGAATAATAAGCCACCCAGCAGTAAAACTAAGGCCATTAGTGCAGTTCCTAAAAAATCGGTATGGTTCGCCGTGAAAAGCTCTTGGTATAAATCCATTAACATGAGGTAAATTCCCATCAAATAGAAGATCATACTAACTAAGGTATCAAAATAGTAAGACAGCTTAGTCCGCCGGGAAGGTGTTGTAAAAGGGTCGGTTCGCATATCCTTTTTGGCTTTTTCCAATAACCAGTGTGCGATTTTTTTCATAACTATTTCTCCCTCCTAGTGGCTACGGAAATAATTTTGAAACATTCTCATGGCACCCATACCAGCACTCTTAGTCACACCGGTTGAAGCCCAAAAGTCTTTAACGGCGTCAGGTGTCTTGACCACCAGAAAACCGAATCCGATTGAGGCAATAAAAGCAATAAACCCGTATTTAGCCATATTAGTGAAACACCATACTGATAATGACATACAAAGCACCTGGCTAATAATGGAGGCATTGTAATAAATATACTTCTTCCACCACGTGCCACTATAATCAAAGCTTTCAGTCGCCATGCTCATTGCAGCTAAAGGAATTGTCAGGTTATACCAAGCCATATCAGCCACAAACACACACATCTTGATAAAGAACACGACGGTTACGACAGTGAAGATTAGCAGAAACAAAATCTGTAAGGGTAGCGAAATGCCAACATCTTTTAGCCCAGGAACTTTATTCATGCCGGTAATTGATTTAGCAGTGAATTTCTGATCAGAACTAAACATATACTTTAGCAGGGGCAAGGTAATTGAACCTTGAATAAAGCCCTGTAAAAACACGAAAACCGGAATCACGGCCGCTGATTTAATCCCGTCCATGATGATATTAGCCCAAGTAACATCGGTACTTTCATCTGCTTCTTTTAGAATTGTCATCACAATGCGGCCAAGGACGACCACAACGACTAACGATGTCGCAAAGGACAGGAAGATGGCATACCACGTTTTAACAATCGGCAAGCTTTGATTGGCTTGGTCAATAATGGCCTTGCAGATGTTGAATAAACCGTCCAACAAACCAGATAATGCCCATTCAAAAAAGTGTGTAATAGCTGATTGAATGATATTTGTCATTTTAAATCCCTCCTTTGTCTATTTGGGAATAAGTGAGACTGTACCAGTATCACTTTTAGCTAGTGTGTTAATTGGTGTTAGTTTATATTTGTCTGATTGCTTCTTAATCTTAAACAGTCGTGTTTCTGTGCTACCTGAAACACTATTTTTACCAATGAACTTAATTTGTTCATTGCCCTTGCTTTCAAGCAACTTGTACTCATACACTTCACTAAATCCCGCTTGGGTAAGTGTTAGATTGCTTTTTGAAAACTTTGCAGTAGCGGCCATACCATTATCTTTGCTAGAAGCAAACGTCCACTGGTGACTTTGCAAATCCTGTGCTGTAGACTTCCTACAAGCGGTAAGACCAACAACAATCAGCAACACTGTCATCACAGCGATTATATATTTCCAATATTTTTTCATTAATATGTCCTCCATTATCCAAGCATTTTCTTATGTCTAGACTCTAATTCTTGATCGATATTATCCTGCAATTTGTCTTCTTCGTCATCGGTTGTTTGATCGTCTTTTTTGGCTTGGTGCTGTGCTTTAACTGTCTGATTCCACTTATCTACCTTATTCTTAAAGTGGGTTTCCTGGCTGGCCTCTGGTTGGCCTTGATAATCGTTTTGTGACAAGTTAACCAAATGATCGGCTCCTGGAAATAGTTTAAATTGGAACGCTTTTGTAGCTTTGACTGGTCGGGCATTACTAAAGATTAATAAGCTCTGATCTTCAGGCATACGCATGATTTCATCAGGTGTCATCAGCGAACGGCTCGTATAGCTGTAACTATCGCTCTTACTGTGGCTCTCTTCCTTACTGTGACTAGTACTTTCACTTCCCGTTTCCACTTTCACCGTTGATTTTCCTAGTAAATCACTAAAGTATTTAGCAGTTACGTCATTAGCAGCATTTAAGCAAATTTTAACGGCATGATTACCTAAGATACTTTCGGCCTTATCCTTACCATACAAGGCTTGTAGCTGGGTTAAGGTCTGACAAATGGTCGTCACGCCAATACCGTACCCCCGGCACGTCGCCAGAAATTCTTCGTACTTAGGAAACTTCCCTAAATTGACAAATTCATCAAGGATAAAGTCAACTTGGTGGGGCAATTTAGCGTGATGATCGGCGGCTAATTTGTATAATTCATCAAACAATTGTGAGAAAAACAGATTGATGAAGCTTTCATAAGTGTTATCCATGACGGGTATAATCACGTATAGCACCACTTTGTCATTGCCGATCTCTTTTAAATCAAAATCAGAAAAGCTGGTAAAATCAGCCACTTCTTTGTCAACGAATTTCGAGATGGTCGCCAACAGGCTTTCAATAATGCTGGCTTTCATTTCCCCTTTGGCTTTTTTGAACCCTAACTCATAAGCACGTCTCGCTGGATCAGTCATGGTTAAATCAAGAAACAAGATATCTAACGGACTATCTGCGCCCTTTTCCTCGGCTTCCACATCGTTTTCTTGCAACACTTGGGTCACACCCGCCAAATTCCGTTGTTCTGGTGACCGGTGGTTCATGACAAACAGGATTAAAGCCTTCAAAAGCTGTCTTTGGGTACTAAACCACACATCTTTTTTGCCTTCGGCATTTTCACTCTGAACGATCTTCGTGGCGACGGTTTCAGCTTGAATATCCCGTTGAATATAATCAAAAGGATTATAGCGATCACTGTGCGCCATGTTGGCAAAGTTGACGACATGTACTTGATAACCCTGGGCTAGTTTGATACCGGCCGTCTTTTCGTATAATTCCCCTTTTGGATCGGTCACGACAATGCTGTTCTCCGTTTCATTAAACAGGTTGGTAATGACGACTGACTGGGTTTTATATGATCCAGGGCCCCCAACCACAAAGATATTCCGATTGGGTTTGGTGCTGTTATTCTGGTAAACAATCCGTTTATCCACGATCCCTAAAATCGTCCCATTCATGTTAATCTCCCCCTTTCGCTGACTTTTCTCGATCCACTAATGATTTGAGAATTTCGGCCTTGGTGCTCTTGTTAAATGCTGTGGTGAGGTCTTTGGCATTGATACTAAAGTAATGGTCACTCAATTCTTTTAAATTCCCCCAGGTCGCACTCCCGTGGGTTTCAGTGTCCGCAGTTTCCCACGCTTTGTGCTTGCTATTGCGTTTCAAAGCAAAATAAATGGTGTATAGAACCACAGCGATACTGACGATAATTAATACCGGGTTCTTTTGACCCAAATACGAGTTGTAATAGTGCCAGGGGTGCAAGGCTAATTGTTTTAATACGGTTGGCATATGATCCGCAAAAGTTAGCTTATAGTGCGATAAGGCCATGACTGATCCAGCTAAAATCTCCGCTAAATACAAGCCAATGATTAGCGTTAGTAGATATGGCCAGCTGACTTTAACGCTGTTTAATAATTTGTCTTTCATCTAATCACCTACTATCTGTTTAATCCTTTGTTGGTTGGTACCGGAGTATCGTTGCTTGCCATGGATCAAGGTTGGTACTGACGTTAATTGATATTTTTGAATGTAATGCCGATTCTGCGGTTGGTTCATGTTAATCAAGACGATGTTGTGACTGATTGCGTTGTGCCAATAAATCTGATGAAAAATAGCTTGGCAATCCGGGCAATCATCGCGATAGAAGAACAACACTTTTTTAGGGTGCTTAGTTAGCGTCACAACTGTTTTCTCTTTCTCAACATGGTTCACATAGCTATGACCTGCAAAGCCTAATACTGCAAGTATCACCACGATCACCGCTAGGGCTTTGCTTACTTTTTTAATCAAGGTCACTCGCTTTAAAACTGCTGCCTAAATTTTGTACCGCAGTGATTCGATCCGTGGTGGTATCGAAAGTCACCTGATAAAGTACCGTCGCCTTTTGCCAGTCGTTGTCGCCACTCTTACTTTCATAACTGACGACAGCTAAGCCTTTCATGTTTTGGCCTTGCTTACTTTGTGTATACAGATTTAGTTGGTTTAACTTGGCTGAAACACTATTGCTATCACCATACGTGCCCTTATTTGAAAAGTATTGCTGATATAGCTTGTCGGAAATCAAGTCTTTCACGCCATCTTTACGCTGGCCGTAGGTCTTGGGCTTAAAGTTGTTCATGACCTTAAAGAACTTGGTGACTACCGTATTAAAGCTAAGTTCAGCCTGACTTTTGTCTTTATTATTTTGGTAGGTCTTATAACTGTCAATTTGGGTGCTCAATAACTGCTTTTGTTGGTTGGTTTTAGTCAATTGCTGACTAACTTGTCGCTTTTGCTGTTGTAAGCGACTGATCTGTTGTTGCGCCTGCTTAACTTGGCTATGTTGATAGGCATTCGTTCCTAATGACATAATTAAGATCAAACTACCAAGTGCAATACTTAAAACCACGCTACGCTTCATTTGTTGGTTCCTCCTTACTTCTTGATTGGCCGGGCTAACGTTACATCGCTACCACTTAGTAAGCTATAAAAGGCGGTGCCAAAGGTGCTTTCGTTAACCTTGTCGCCTACGCCACCTTGTTCAATGATTTTGGTGGCTTTGCCTTGCCATTTGCCTAGCAGAATGGCAGTGTGACCGTTGTTTCCGGCTCCCGCACCTTGATTGACGATGACAATATCGCCGGCTTTCGCGTCATTTTCACTGATCTGTTTCAGATATTGATGGCTGCCTTTGGCGTCACTGGCCATCGTGCCGGTAAACCAGCCCATGTTGGCCGGTACCTTGTAACCAGCTTTATTAAGCGCTAACCAGACAAAGCCCGAACAATCCGTCCCACCGGTTTTGTTAGGGTTCTTTAAATCGCTACCTAAATCGGGGCTGGGGTGGGTTTGCACATAGTAGAAGTCACCTTTCATACTTTCCGCATTTTTGACGATACTCCCACCGGAATAGCCCGGGTCACTATCACAACCTAGCTCGGTCAGATCGCCTGAACTCGCATTGTCTAAGGTATTACCGGCCACTGGGTCACTCGCCCCGAACACGGAATACCAGTGATCGGCATACCCGTATCTTTGGCTTAAATACCATTGTTCCGGGTTCTTACTCATACCCTCGTAATCCATTAACCAGGCTTTCGTCGTTTTATGCACGTCCGTGTACTTAAAAATCTGTTTGTTTGACGCATAGTAACTACTGTTCAATTCTTGATCGAGATAGTCCAACTGCACACCGAGATTCGTCGCTGGTTTATTTCCTTTATGGGCTAAATCTTCCAGCTTATCTTTTCGACCACCTAACCACTGGGCTAAGCCCGTGGCACCGGAACTTGAATTAACCGAATTGGGATCAAGGCGACTTTCCAGTTGTAAGACCCCCAAGATTCCGGCGGCCGCTTGTGGGGTGGCACCATACTTCTGTTTCCAGTGCGCATAGATGTTTTTGGCATTTTCCGTCATACTCTTACTATCTAATTGCGTTTCTGTGGTGGTTGAGTTATCACAACTGTTTTCTTGTAGCTGACCAGTAATCGCGGCAATCAGCAAGATGATTAGCAGAATGGCACCGCCCACAATATAAGCAATCAACTTCCACTTCTTTTTCTTATATTCGAAAGACAGTACTTGCATTTAATCACCCGTTTTGTGCTTGGTTTGTTCGACTTGTTTTTGCGCTGCTGATTGGTCACTCTGCGCGTTCTTTAAGTCCGACTTAGCCGAATCCACCTTCTTGTCTTTGTCCTTATCTTTACTGCCATCAATCTTGTTGGCGTCATCTAACTTCTTTTGGGCGTCACTAACTTCGTTCTTAGCGGCATTGAGACTTAACAAGGCTTTTAAATACTTAGCTTTAGGACTGTTCACGCCGGCTAACTTGGTTTGGACAGTCTGGGCGTCTTGCGTATCGTTATGGGCTAAGAAGGCTTGTCCCATTCTCAATAAAACATCAGCGTTCGTCGTAAAGGATAATTGGTTATTAAGCGTATTGGTATCATAATTAACAATCGCTTTTTCAAGTTTCAATTGATCTTTTTGCTTACTCGTCGCCTTAGTTGGCAACTGCCAATCAGCCACTTGACTGCTATCTTTATTGTCATAAGCTGCATTGACAACCTTATTCAATTGGCTTGGGTCAACCTTCAAGGCTTGCTGGTATTGACGATGCTTTAAAAAGACACTGACTTGCTTAGTTGCAGGATAGCCGGCCCGTTGCATATCTTTTTGCGCTTCTGACCACTTCTGATCATTTAAAGCGGCCTGAATTTGACCGCTATATTTTAATCGCGTGACCTGCGCTTGGTTCTGGTTAGCTAAGCTTTGATATTGCCGTTCGTCACTTTTATGGACTAAACCGACAGCCAAAACGGCCACAATCGCCACTCCGGCCACGCTCAACCATAAACGTTGTTTGGTTTTCTGCTGGGCCGTTTCAACTTCCTGCCATTCGTGATAACTCACAAAGTCCTCAATGCCGTTAACCACTTCCGTTAACTCATTTAACGACGTAGCTTTAGCTACTTGTTGTAAATAGTCATCAGGGTGTTTAGCTAGGGCTTCTTTAGGATTGCTTAGTAGCCGTTCATAGGGTGTCCCCGTCAAGCAAAATAGAATCAGCGCTTTGTATTTGGCTAAATTGCTATGTTTGTCATCATAAGGCATAAGTTCATTGGCCCGGTAAGCGTACCAAACATGTTGCATGGGGTAATACCATAGATTAGCTGGGTTTAAGGCAATATGATACTGGCTATCGTTAACCACCTTTTGCGCCATAATTTTCTTGGCAATCGCTGACCGGATCGCCTTATTTTCCTGCGGTAATTCCTTTAATGATCTGACCTTATCCGGCAAGGTATAAGTTAAAACGACCTTCTGATCTTGCTCAACCACGTTAACCAACTGCAAGAAATTGGCATCAGCTTGCTTTAATTCGTTTAGCTCACTCAACTGGTCATATCGAAACTGATTGTGATTGAGTTCGAGAATTAACTTGTTTCCCTGTCGCTTGAAGGTGCCAACCTCGATATTCAATAATTGGTTTGATTTACTCATTTAAAGTCCCTCCTTCCTCCTCGGTGGTAGTTAAAGCGTCAATTTCACTGGGAGTTAAGATCACGCGCTTTTGATAATCCGGTTGTTCGGCTGCCTCACGATTGTATTTTTCTTGGTAAGCTTCTGGGTCGATTAGCCGTAGTTCTTCTTCGGTCAACTCGACACGCATAAAGGCGCGTTGGCTACCATAGATCATCAGGGCTTCGCCTTGTCTACGGCGTTCTAGTAGCTTCTTTTCTTTATCCGAGAACGTCATACGCAATTTGGTAATCACATCATCAACGCCTTTACCGTCAAGACCAAAGAACACTTTGGTGTAGGAGTTCCCAATAATGGCTTCACCAATGTTCTGCCCGGTATCTGTCGTGCCTTCGATCACATCTTGAATTTGCTGCGTTCCGGCAATGGCCCCAGCATTGTACTTTCTAAATCGCTTGTATGCTTGATGGAAAAAGGTGGCAGCCGCTTTGTGCAAAGTCAAAAAGTGAAATTCATCGACAAACAACTTCTTGCGGCTATGCCGATCTTTGGTGATTTCGTCCCACAAATACTGGAAGGTATTCAAATAAGCCGCTGATTGGACTTCCTGTTCACTTTGTAGTGGCTTTAAATCAAAGGAAATGATTTTCCCTTTTAAGTTAACGTTGGTATGGCCGTCAAATAGGCTGTTAGAACCATGGGTATAGCTGCCTAAGATGTAGTAGAAGTCTTTAACCCGATTGAATTTGTCTTCGTCTCTATCAGCCAGTTTTTCCAATTCGTCATAAACATTGGATAAGGTCGGCCACTGATCGTCTTTAATCTCTTTTAAGCGGCTATATTTCAAAACGCCACTGTTGACGTAAGCTTGTTTAACCACATCATCAAGGATTGCCAGCTCAACTTGGGTAATCCCGGTTTTAAGGACTTCAAAGAATCCCTTTAATCGCTGGATTTTATCTTTGACTAGTAAATCAAGGTTTGTGACCGCTTCATCGGCACTTAAGATTTCTTCGGAAAAAATTTGGAGCGGGTTAATTTTGTACTTAGCATTCGAGGTTAGGTGCAAGACTGCGCCACCCAGGGCTTCAACAATCTTGGTATATTCGTTTTCTGGGTCAATAATGTAGAGTTGGTAGTCTTGAATGGCATAGCGTAGGATTTTTTGAATCATATAGGTGGTCTTGCCGACCCCCGAGGTCCCGATAATCACTTGATTTTGATTTAGGGTCTTGTTGCGGTCCAACATATCTACGGCAATTAAACTGTTGGTATCTTTATTAACTCCTTCAATATCGCTTCTCGGCTTTAAGTCCAGAATTTCAGCGTCATCAAAAGGAAACATACTGCTGGCGACTTCGGTATTACTCTCTTTATAGGTGTAATCCCCCATGAGGTTCTCGTTAATTGGCATGGTTGACCAGAAAGCTTGAAAGGTTGCTTTAACGGGCACTAAGGGCTTCATTTGTAGTTTAATCAACGTATTCTTGACGTTCTCGGTTAAGTCATCTAATTCTGCTAAACTGTTAGCCCGCAGATAAACCAACATATGTTGATAGACAAATGTGGTAGAATTATCAAGGTATTTATCTAGTTGCATGTTGGCTGAATCAATATAATTTTGCAGAATCTTCTTTTTATACGGGTCGAACGTATTTAACTTCTGCGCTTCCTTATTTTGAATCGTCTTCTTGTAATAGGTAATCATTGAATTGTTACTGGCGCTGTCGATATATTGCACAATATCGATAACGCCTTTTTTSCGCTTYAATTCTGAYARCCAGTTGCCATACACCCGYTTKGGATARTCAGCRATCGCTAACACCCGAATAAAATTCTCGCCCGACTGGACGTAGGTGGGGTACTGTTCCCAGCTGAACGGAAATAGTGAATGCAAACTGTCGCGATCAATCAGCTTGGTAAAATCCTCAGCCTCCGGTTTGAGCTTACTACCCGTTTGGTCGCTGTTGCCTTGGTTATGCTCTTTTTTAGTTGGCATAAATAAATCAATGACCTTATCACCAAAACTCATACTGTTGCCCCCTATCCATTAAAATTGATCAAGTTCTTTAAAATCTCTTGGACTTCTTGACTGGTCAAAACTTTGGCCGTCACATCAAAATCCGTTAACGCATTTTCAATGTCTCGTTTAACCTGTTCGATCTTTTCGTCTAAATGAGTGACGGCTAAGTTTAAGCTTTTAACGCTCTTGTCTTTAATCGGTACCTTAACGATTAGCAGATGTTGCTTAGTTGTCATGTTTTTGGATTCCTGGACTTTAGTAAAGTGATCCAAGTAACTGGCTATGAGCTTGATTTTGAACTGTTGCTCGGGGTGATCTTTTTGTAAAGCGAGATACCGCCGTTTGAGACCATTGAGATAAGCTGTCATATTGACGGGAATTGTCGGCTCTAAGAACTGTAAGGTGTCATCAACCCCTTCACCTAACGTACTCATCAGAAAAGCGCCATAGTCCTCAAAGACGTCTTGCTGTTCGGTTTCATTAAGTAGATCCAGGTTGATCCCACTAACTTCCAAAATGCCAACGAGATTACCCGTTTTGGTAACTTCGTAGTTACCATACATACCCACCACCAAGCTCATGTCATCAATGGTTTCTTTGCCACCATTGATTTTGGGCGGTTGGTAATCCCAATCTAGCCTGGCTGATTTATTGGCGGTTTTGTTCTTCTTCAAACGCATTTAGTTCACCTCGCTTCTTCGGTTTTAAATAAAACAGTTTCTGACCATTGGCATAGCGGCGTTTCAGCTTAAAGTTATCCCGCACTTTAATATTCTTCCGCGCCGCAACTGGCCGAATTGTTAAAATAGCCATGACAATCGTCATGGCTAAGACAACAATCACTATTTTCATCAGGACTAAGATCAGACCATAGGGTGGGATTGCAATAAAAATTAAGCCCACTAGGCCCGCCAGTCCCGCTACGCCAAAATCCTTCAAGGTGTAGTCTTTCCAGATCCCGTAGTCTTTATCCACGTTTTCTGGGAAGATAAATTCTTTTCCTTTCTTCATTTGGCAGGCTCCTTTTTAAATTAAGTGAATAGGCTGTAAACCCAAGGTAATAGCCAGATAATGGCCGCCGCTAAGGCCACTAAACCAGCMACMCGKCCAACCGCGTGATAAACTTCTGATTTCTCTCGCGGATCGTCTGCGTCAGGCATTCTTTTGATAATAATAAATAGCGCGACACAAATCCCAACTAAAACGACCAAGCCAGTTAAAATACCTTGAATCGTCTTACCAGCGCTGGTTAGCTTGCTTTTAACTTCGCCACCGTCCGCCGCCAAAACAACCTGGGCGTTCATCAAGCCCAAATAAATCGCAGTAGCTCCAGTAGTTGCTAACGCTTTTATTTTGCTGAACTTCATGTTATTCCTCCTTCCTATCGTCTTCTGATGTTCGTAATTGAATTTGTTCTGCCTGCGTTTCTTCTGGCTCACGCTGATAGAACTTGTTCAATTGTTCCTCGGCAATTTGCTGGCTCGGTAATGGGTCGGTGGCTAATTTGACGCGGCCATTTTGACTCGTAGCTAAGTAATACTCTTTTTCTGACTGGCCTAATTCTTGGGTCTCTAAGACATGCAAATTATGTTCGTAACGGCCTAAGGCGTTATCAACTTCTAAGCCATAGAAGCCTAGGAAACCTTCTAAGAAGCTCTCACCAAAAAAGGTCATTTCGTTTTTGATCTGCTTATATTGATGGGTCGGTTTATCACTCACCAATTTTTCAGCCTTTTTAGCATTTTGACTGTCTTGATGGCGATTAAACCAACCACTAAGCTTTAAGGGATCAGTTTTCAACTGGCGTTTAACGGTCTTCTTAATCATTGCTTGCCGGACTTTGTCAATTGGCTGACCGTCTTGATCTAAAATCGCTTGTAACTGTTTTGGATTAGTCAATGCTTGGTCATCATCAACCACAATCGCCTTTTGATCATCATGAACTAGCTTGCCATTAATGCCTTGCCAGCTTTCTACTTTCATTGGATCACCTCCTTATGTTGTTTGTTGGGTTAGAAATATTAAACAACTAGCTTTCCCCTAACCCGCCCGGTAAAATGGATTATTAGGAGGGTGACACCTAGAAGGCGTATTTCTAGGTGCTGATCCCCGTTAGCAACTTCACTGCTTACGAGGACGCCCTCTTTTTTTATGTGGTTTTTAGCCCACTCTATCCCTTCATCAGATATTAATTTATTGGTACCTGAACCAAGCAAAAATTGATCAGGGAACTCTGGATGTCGTTTGATCCAGTTGCTGACATAATTTCGGCCACGCCCCAGCTTATGATTAGCTTGCGTTAAGCTGTACCATTCCTGATTGCCTGTCACATGTAAGTTCTCCTTTCCTAATTTAGTCATAGTTTAACACTAAAAGGTGTAACTTACACCATTTATTTTTTTACATTTAGATTACAAGTGCATGCCCCCATCTTCATGCCGGTTTCGAGCTTGGTGTTGCCGTTGCTTTTTCGTCATTTCCCACTCAGTCTCTTTTAAGCCACGTAGTTGCTGCTTTCTTAGATAGTCTGTGTTCTTCACATATAAAATGGTTATTAAGGCTTCGTCCAAAATATTAGTCAGGTAGTTTTTCGGGCTAGTTGGGTAATAATTAATGGCCTGATAGTCCTTAATTTGGTCTTGCTTATATTGATCAAACCGTGTTGTCTGTTGCTTCAAACGGGCTTGCACCATTTCAATTTGTTTGTGATCCAACTTAGGATCTTGGCCACATTCACCGAGAAACAGTTGCCGGGTGCCATCATGTTTTAAGACCCGTTGCAGTCGATGATCCTGAATATCTTTTAATTCAATTTTACCTAACAGGTAATTCAAACCGGCTTGGTGTTGCTGACTAGTAAAGACGACCGGTGGCTGCTGTTGTAATTGACTAAGCTCATTGGCGCTTAATGGCTTTAATTCTGGGTCATAGTAAACCACAGCGGTATAGATTTGTTCCTTATCAATCGTCTCTAGCTTATCCAGGTCGCTGTTCGGAAAAGCGGTCGTTAGAATGCTGTTGTATTGGGTTTGCACTACGGCTTTAACTTCCCGAATGACCCGTAAATTTTTCACCGCTTTAGAAATGAATTCGAGTTCGTTAGGCTCATAAGCGGCTAGTATGCCCCGATCAGTAGGCTTCAAATCGTCTAACTGGTGACCATGTTTGGCTAGCACCGTGGTTAATTGCTTTTCAATTGTTTGGGCTTGCTGATTAACTAACTGCCAACTGGTATATGGCCGCTTGGTAAACGTCAATAATTGCTGGGTTAATAAGTCACTTCGAATATCCGCTAACCGTTCTGCCAATTCGCTACCTTTGAAAATCGTTTGTTCACTATTAGTTTCTTTAATCAGTTCCCGACGTTCAGCTGCGGTTGTCTGTTCAAAATTAAGTTCCGGATAAAGCTTTTTCGTTGCTCGTTCCACCACTTTATTTAACAACTGGTTAGCTTGTGCTAGTGATGTCGTTTGCTGGTCAATGGTCAGCAGTTGTTTGGTTACATCTTCACCAACCGCGTGTTTAATTAATAAGCTGTTTTTCCAATTAAAAAGCATGCGCTGTTTATCATCTAAATGTTCTAAATCGACATAGGTTTTCAGCTGTTGACTTAGATGACTAATTGTGTGTTTTTCAGAGAACGATAGCTCGTCAGTTAACGCGTCAAAATGTTCATGATTTCTTATCTTTTCGTCAAGATTATGATATTTAGCTTGAGCGTTTCTTTGTGCGCTAACTTGTTGATTAAATGCTTTTCGATTTTTTCTTTGGCTGTTAATGCCTTCGTGTTGGGTAGGTGTCTCTTGAATCCCTTGATCGACAAACGATTTTTCACTAATCCGATCCGGAATATTTTTTTGTGCTAAAGACTGATTGACACTCAACGCCCAATTGTGCCGCCATTCAGTTATTTTTTCTTTTTTATCCCAATCAACCAACCAAATTTTTCTTTGTTTTGGAAACCCACTTTTGGTTAAAAGTTGCTTGCCATTTTCATCTTTAATGTACTGCGTCTTTGCTTTTAATCCCCAAGTACCATCAAGATTAAATGGGCGATTAGTCAACATCACATGTGCGTGCGGATTGTCCGGGTGATCGCGATGAATAGCTACATCAGCTACCATGCCTTGATCGACAAAGTTTTCTTGCACGTATTTAGTTAATAATTCTTTCTGTTCATCTGCGCTTAACTCAACTGGTAAAGCCACGTTAAACTCTTTGGCATACCGCGAGTTTGATTTACGATCTTTCTTTTCAACTTCATTCCACAACTGCTCTCGATCACTGGCCCATGCTGGTGCATTTTCGGGAGTTAAAATAAAGCTTTCTGGCATAACCGAGCGGGCATAGAAATATCGGCGACCTTCTTTATCATCAAATAATTTTTCACCACTTCGATAAGCCGCACTGGCAATCGCACTTCGTCCTTTACCAGCACTAATATTACTAAAACTCATGTGAAAAATCGCCATGTCGGTCATCACCTTTCTTTGGGTTTATGGGTTTGATTTTGTTGTCGCCATCGGCGACTTCTAATACAGGGTTTTGGGGGTTAGCACAACATAGAATTAATTCTATGTGTAAGTGCGCATTGACCTCATTTCACTCGGTCTTCTGATTCTCTTAACTTTAACTTAGTGTATGCCTTCCGCTTCGCTATTTCAACTTTTATCCTTTGACTTAGCGTTTCCCTTATGATATAGTGTCGGTGATTATTTTTAAGATGATTGGAGGGGTCGTTATGTCTCAAAGTAACTTAGAAAAACAAGAAACTAAATTAAAACAGCTTAATCAAAAGATTAAAGCTGAAAAAAGCAAAATTGAACAAAGCCTTGGTAAGGAAATCATTAAATCATCTAATTTGAATTATGCAACACTGACCACTCCACAAATTAAAATGATTGCTAAAAAAATTGCCGCCTTTTTAAATCAAGATCAAAATAACCAATAATAGTTAGGTGGTAATGACTATGCCTAATCAATATGAAAAACTAGTTGAACAACAAGCGCGTTTAAAACAAAAAATTGAGCGGGAAGATTTTAAATTACGGCAATCTAAATATTATGAAAGCCGACAAGCTCGCAAAGCTCGTTCTCGCCGATTAATTCAAAAAGGGGCTTTATTAGAAAAGTACTTTCAAGCTGATAACCTCTCGGTCGAACAAACCGAAGAACTTTTAAAAATATTTGCTGACTATGTTAACGCCCATAAACCGGATAAATTAAAAAACGATCAACCTAATAACTAGGCCGATCGTTTTTATTTTCTGGATTGTTTTTGGGCTTAATTTCTGGATTGTGTTTAGCAAAGTCTTTTAACTGTTTTTGAATTCTTTGTGTCAACTCTGTTTTACTTTCTTTGATTATTTTTTTACTTGATTGCCGTCGAATTATCTTTTGACCCTTGCCCCTTCTTTTGGCCTTTAAGTCAAGAGCAAAATCAGCAATATTATTTTGATCTAGCTTACTTAAATGACCGATCTCTTTAAAGTTTAAACCGGCTTTGGGAAAGCGATAAATATTACCAAGATCGACCCAGGAAGGTTTCTTCAACCCAGCGGATTGCCAATCTTGAATCGGATAATATTGTTGTTTGATATAAGCCGATTTATTTTGATACTTGCTGGTGATTTTAAAAGCTTCGACTGTTTGCTCCGATACCCGACGAATTAAAACTGGCCGAGACTTGCCACCGTTAGTTTCTACAAAACTAACGTATAGGCTGACTAAGTCATTAGTCCTCATCTGGATCGTTGAGCCAATCAGCGACCTCTTTAGCGTCTTTGAACTCGGTGACTGGTGTCCCTTCGGTCGCCTTTAAAAAGCGTAAATTAGCTCTTTCTTCTTCGCTTAAAGACGCATTAAAAGGTAAAGCACCATTAGCAACAATCCGCTTGTAAAACATGTTAATGGCTGTGGTTGGATTTAAGCCCAATTCGCTTAAAACGGCTTCGGTATCATCGGCCAAATCTTTATCAATCTTGACTTGGACCCGTTTCTTTTCCTTAACTGCCATGATTTTCTCGCTCCCCTTTATTACTACTCACATTATACTACCTTTTGAGTACCATTTTAACCCGTATGAATTTTGAAGAATGTTTTGCTGCTGTTGTTTTTGGTTGATAGCAAATAGATTCTTGTTTGAAGGCTATAAATGAATCTCTAAGCGATTGCAAATAAGCTTTGGCTCATATTACATTTGCTCCTTAAAATCACTTAGAAACGATTCTGGGGCTTTTTAAAGCCTATTGTGATTGCTCTCTTCTTGCTGGTCATCTTGGATATTTTCAGCAACCTGTTTATTCCACCACGTGCCAAACAAGTTTTTCATGGTTCCGTATAAATAGTTTTCAACGTCTTGAACATGTCTCTCGTCGCTTCTTAAGACATTGAAGTAACGCCTCAAAGTTTTTGTTATTAGTGTTTTTAGTTCAGGATTATCAAGGAAAATATGGACGTTTAAGTCTTGGTGATCTTGTTCTACAGAATATTTAGCATTTAGGATAATGCCGATAAAACGGTGCATTTGTTGAGGTGTCTGACACCAGAAACTGAGTAATTTGACTGCTGTTGGTTCTAAGAAGATTGGCCATCCACCATCTTCGTCTGTTAAAAAGTCATCGGCATGAGTGATGAGATCCTGGTTTTGCTTGTCAATTGTTGTTGCAGAAAAATGAGTTGTGGAAAAGCTTAACTTTTGAGTCTCTATGTTGTATCTTGATGTATCTTCTTTAAGATCTTTATCTAGATTGTTTCTGTTTTTCGGAATTCCGCTCGTAGCAAGGGTTTGAGAGTCGGCAGTTGTTGGTATAACCGGAATTCTGTTTTTCAGAATTCCGGTTATACCGGCATTATCTGGAATTCTGTTTTTCGGAATTCCGCTCGTAGCAAGGGTTTGATCGTTATTTTGATTGATTTTGCTAATTAAATAAACATCACTCGCATCTACCTCGAGGTCTGCCAAATATAAATGATTCGGTTTATTTAAACCAATTCTTTTTTGTAGCAATAAATCGGTTTCTTCTAACTCATGCTTGATTTTAATGACTTTATCGTTGCTGCAGTTGAATAAATCCTTGAGTTCATTGATTGTGAAAATGAAGTACACATGATCATGCTCATCAACCCAATTGTTTTTGATGGAGTATTCGAGGCGTTCTTTTAAAACTATGTAAGCCAGCTTTGCTGCATCGCTGAGTTCTTTATATTTTGTCCCATACAGCAGCACTTTTGGAAATTGAAAAAATAAATTGCCATAAACTTTGTTGACTTGAAAAAAATTAAATGTCTCGCCCATTCTTTGACACCTTCCTGTGGCGCCAGTGTCTGTATATTTCATGTCTTAATGGCAAAATGACCAGGATTGGTTTTTCAACTAAGAGTTGATATAATTGCTAATGAGGTCTCGTAAAAAGAAAACCCATTTCGTTTTACGGATATACAGGCTGACTAAATTTGTTTTAGAATATTTGAGCTACCAAACCCATTGGTAGCTTTTTTATTTCCGAATCAATTGAAAATCATCGCGTAATCAACTGATCAGTTTTAAATATAAAGCTTTGTACGTCTTAAGTAAAGGCTGTATTGAGCTTTTTTTAATTTAGTATACAAACCTGATTATTTTATCTTTGTATACATGTATACAAAATCTACTTGTATGCAAATATACAATGTAGAACTAATCTATTTGTATGCATGTAGATTAGTAGATGCCATTTATATATCTATTTGTATACAGATATCGTGATTATGCGTCCTTATTTCCTTGTCCACTTGGCCTGTGTGATGCAGTATATATAGAGATCTACGAATAATCAATATCTACTTGCATACATGTATGCAAGTAGATAGTATCTATATTTATTCTTGTAGATAAAATCTACAATTGTAATTAAGCATTCTCAAATGTATACTGATTGTAATTAGAGGGAGACTTTATGACGGCGACTATCTATGTTGTAGGAAATTTCAAAGGCGGGGTAGGGAAGACTAAAACGGTTACCATGCTGAGCTATGTCTCGGCTGTTTATAAACACCGAAAAACTTTGGTGATTGATTTAGATCCCCAAGCCAATGCTTCCAGCGTGCTAGCTAAAACGGGCAATATTTCTGAAATCAGCAAAAATGTGCAAGATGGTTTTGTCAACGGAGATCTGACTAACCAAATTACCCACATTCAAGAAAATCTTGATTTAATAGCGGCGAATACCAAATTCAGCAAATTACCTAATATTTTATTGAGCAAATTCCCAAACGATGATCGCCAGCAGGTTTCTTACCTACAAACACTCATTCAGCCGTTAAAAGACAAATACGATGCTATTTACCTTGATGTGCCACCAACTATTAGTGATTTTTCCGATAATGCCATGATGGCCTCTGATTATTGCATTATCATCTTGCAGACACAAGAACTTAGCCTTGACGGGGCAAAAACCTATATCAACTATATGCAATATTTGATTGATACATTTGATGCCAAACTAGATGTGCTAGGCATTCTGCCTTGTATGCTGCGACCTGGTGGTCGTGTTGATAAAAAGGTCCTAGATGAAGCTAAAGAACTTTA
The DNA here is from genome assembly GCF_000241055.1 of Oenococcus kitaharae DSM 17330. Classification (NCBI taxonomy): domain Bacteria; kingdom Bacillati; phylum Bacillota; class Bacilli; order Lactobacillales; family Lactobacillaceae; genus Oenococcus; species Oenococcus kitaharae. Next base: position 495,746 of record NZ_CM001398.1, on the reverse strand, counting down.
TGGCAATAACGTCTTGCAGACGATTGTGACTTACCAAGAAAGATTAAAAGCCTACGATGCCGAAGGCATCTCGATGGGCCACATGTATACAGGTAATAAAGATCAATGGGATCAAAGAGCTCATCAGTTATTTATTGATGTCTTAGATGAATTAGATACGCACCAGCATCTTTTGAAAGGAGAACAGTAAGATGTCAGACAAAAAAATCTCACCTATCTTAACACACCATAAAACTAATTCCTTACAAGAAAAGCATGTTCAGATTGCCGGTACGAATGATTTTGGTAGCCGATCAGATATGGCTGTTACCAGTAAATCAGCTAAGCAAGTGGCTAAAGTCACGACTACTCAAAGGATTACCTTTGCCACCAAAGAGAAGATTAAACTCTTGGCTTATTTCATTGATGGTACCAACGATAAACAAAAACTGGCCTTCAATGATACGGTTGAGCTCTTAGCTGATCTTTACGTCAAAAACAATCTGAATGACCGACAAAGAGAACTGTTCAAAGATATGTTAGAAGAAAAAAGAATCTAATCTATTAAATTGCGTTAGTGGCGATCCTTGAATTCATTGACTAGATATAAGATGTGCTATCTTAGGATGATGCGTCGCTCATTTGATCATTTAATTCCTATAATTGAAATATGCAAATTCAATTTACCCAATTGCCTTATCAGGAGGATGCAGTTAATGCTGCTGTAGATATTCTTAAGGGCCAGGATTCCCTTAGCAGTATTGAGACTAGTGAAGATTTGTGTCAAGACGATGAGCTATTGACTGATCTGACAATTTCTAATAGATTGTTACTTTCTGATGATGAAATTCTTAAAAATGTTCATGCAATTGAAAATAGGAATCATTTGGCAAAGTCTACAGACTTGTATGGCAAAAATAAAGATTTTTTACAGTTCAATGTTGAGATGGAAACAGGGACTGGCAAAACTTTCGTGTATTTAAAAACCATGTTGGAAATGAATCAAAGATATGGCTTCAAAAAATTTGTTGTCGTTGTGCCGAGTATTGCTATTAAAGAAGGTACGAACAGTGCTTTGCGAGAAACAAAAGAATATTTTGGTGCACATTACTCTGGTCTTGTCTATGACTCTTTTGTCTACGATTCTAAAAATCTCAATCAGGTTTGGAATTTCGCCAGTAGCAATAATATTGAAATCATGGTTATGAATATAGCCGCCTTCAACAAACAGTTGGGTCCAGAGGCTTCAGATTCGAACCAAAGCAATGTAAACATTATGTACCGTGAAAACGATACTTTGAACGGTCGCAAACCAATTGATTTAATCGCTGCAACTCGACCAATTCTGATCATTGATGAACCCCAATCGGTTGATAATACGCCTAAAGCTAAGAGAGCTTTGAATGCATTAGAGCCATTATTTGGCCTGCGCTATTCAGGAACACATAAAGAAAAAAGTTACCCCTTGATTTACAAATTTGACGCTGTAGATGCTTTCAACGCGAAAATGGTTAAACAAATTAAAGTCGTAGAAAGCCAGCTAGACGATCAAGGAAACTCTGCTTATCTGAAATTAATTAAAGTCGAAAATCGATCACAAGGACTTCGTGCACAGATCGAGTTGGATGTTTCTGAAAGGAATGGACAAATTAAGCGTAAGAAAGTCTGGTTAAAACAAAATGATGATTTATTTGAAAAATCAGGTTTTTTGCCAGCTTATGAGTCTGTTAGTTTTATTCAAGATATTGAGATAACTGATCCGAAGGCGGGATCAGGAATTGTCACTTTTGATGGCGCTCCAGATAGTATCAGCACCGAGAATCAAACGACTGAAAATGATGACACACTCAAACGGGCTCAAATAGCTAAGGCGATCGAAATACATTTGCGTAAAGAACAGGAACTTAATCCTAAAGGAATTAAAGTTCTTACACTTTTCTTCTTGGATAAGGTAGCAAACTATCGCCAGTATGATGAGAGCGGCAATCAAGTCCCGGGAAAATACTATCGGATGTTTGAAGAGGAATATCTCAAAGCTCAAAGAGGATCTGGTGCAAATAGTCTGAGAGTGTGCCTTTTACCTAGTTGTTGATAGGGTGTTGTAGGTTATGCTGGCACCATCGCTTTTAATTCGCCCACGGCTGAAAACCCGATGAGGCTTAGCTCTCGTCGGGTTTTCTTGCGTAATGCATGGATGACTTCAATGCCGCTGAGTGTTGCACTAGCGGTTCGGATGTTTTGGAAACTTGCTGACCGCACCCGGTGTCGTTTAATGAATCGATGATCTTGTTCGATTAAATTGTTTCGATACTTGGAACATTGGTGTGCTGATTTGCTCAAGTAGTCTTGTTTCATCAGGTGCTTCACTGCCTTAAGTGTTGCTCGATATTGATCGGTGACTAAGCGATCAGGACGACCATTGGTCGTCAAAAGCCGTTTCAAAAAGTGATAGGCTGCCGCATAATCACGATGCTTTCGCAGTTCGAAGTCGAGCGTCAGACCGTTGCTATCAATTGCACGATACAGATAAGTCCAATGACCTTTGACGTTAATGTAAGTCTCGTCTATCCTCCAACTTTTGGTATGGGAGGTTTGATGTTGGCGCCATAAAGCCTTAAAGATGGGACCATAATGATGAACCCAACGCATGACCGTGGTGTGCTGCACACTAACCCCGCGATCACGTAGCAATTCAACGATATCACGGTAGCTGAGACTGAACCTAAAATAGTAGCCAACGGCTACTATAATGATATCCTGTTGAAAGTGGCGTCCTTTAAAGTAATTCATGCGCACAATCCCTCGTTTCTTGTCACTCAGTATACTAGAATGAAGTTGCCCGGCAAACTTTGCACCAGAGCCATCTTGAGGACTGGTGCAGGTCCTCAAGGTTACCTAACTCTATTAATGCAGCCTGCCATCATGGTGGGCTTTGTTTTATAATAAAGGGCGTAGGGGAGTGCAAACCCTTACACCCATAAAAATTTACCCTTTCCTGGTGTCCATGACTTAATTGTGATGGGCACTTTTTAATTCTTAGTGAGGACACAGCCTCTCATAATGCGCAGCACTCACAACTTATTAATAAGTATTTTTTAGTATAATAAATGTAGGCGCTTACAATAGATAAGCGCCTATCAATCGTTATCCCCCTTAACGCATACAGAGTGTAATTATCTAAGTAGATATCTTCACTATCGTGGCTCCCAGTTGATCACTGGGAGTTTTTTTCAACATATCTTCCTATTGCAGAGGCTTCTACTTTTGTTGATTGGCAGGGTTACGAACCTAGTCCGAATCTATTTGCAGACAACACTTTTAGCGCTTGAAGCAACGGCGAGTATAGTTGATCTATGGCAGATAGGCCAACTAAAAAACACGAATCTTTCTGGTTCTTGTTATGATTGAGATATGACAGAACTTTCTCGATTGGCTTCTGTATTACTGAATAAGCAGGAAAAGGATGGTATACCTCCTAATACAGCTTTTAAGGATGGCCTGATCTTTTCTGAGAAACACGGTTATGGTGATCTAGCCCGTCAAGTTATTAAAGAATGGGACGATTTACCCTTAGGAGAGGGTGAGAGCCAAAGGCCAACCAGACACCAGTCTTCCTCTGTTAGAGCCCTTCGAAACCAATGCCTGGCTTTGCAGGACAAAGGCCACAGTCTCTCAGAGATTCAACAGCAGACAGATCTGACTAAAGAAGAAGTTTCTTATTACCTAAGAGATCTTACACAAAACAACAAGTAATTGAGATATCAATCAGGCTAGTCCAAGGACTGGCTTTTGTTGTTTTTAATGGCAAATCTATTTTGACGGCAGTATCATAATTGGTGGGAGCCAAAAAAATGCTGTGGCTGATGATTTTGGGTAGATTAGCAGGCTATACCTTATTAATAGCGGGACTGGTAGGTTTTTCAATTTTTATCTTTGCCCTTAATTGAACTGATTGTGGCATGGCTCAGAAATGTTAGAGCTGGTCTGGCTGGTCATCAGTCTTGGTGATGATTAGTTAAAATTAAATAGTTAAAAGCACCGATACAAGTCGATGCTTTTTTGATTCGATAACTATCTTAGTTAAATCAACATATGCTGAGGATAAGATGATGATGGTTAGCTTGATAATTGTTTGGCCAAGGATTTTCCTTTATCGGTCAAACGAATATAAGAAGTCAGCTGCTGAACAGAACGAATTTGAATCAAGCCAAGATCGATTAGGATACGGCAGTCTTCACAAAAACTTTCAGTCCTGGGAAGCTCGCTGTACCACATGCGACCCGTTACATCGCTATGATGAAAGATAAAGGTAAACATCGCTAACGAAGAGGCAGCCAATTCCTTTTCCATAAACTCATTTTATCAAAGGATCCTATGAGAAACATAAAAGAGCCGCAAGATTGTTTAGCAACAGTCGTTGAACCAAATTTATAGAAGAACGGCATTGGTTCTGATCCGAGGTGCCAATTCAATTGCCAATCCGCGAACTATTATATATATGACTATAGCAACATCATTTACGAGATCTCTCCAGCTTGATCAGYACCAAAAACTGCAAGAAATTAAGAAATAAACTCATTGATTGAGCACAACTGAAGCAAATCAAACACTAGTTTCACCATAACGAATACCAATAAGGCGCTTAGGACATCAACCAAGTACCTTCTTATACGTATCATAACCTGCACAAACCCTTGGATCCGTCAAAAGTTTAGTAAGTGAATAATAGATAATAAAGATATGCAAGATAAAGAGGTTGTTTTAATCACGGGTGCCAGCAGCGGCATTGGCTACCAGACGGCCGAATTGTTGGCTGAACAAGGCTATCGTGTTTATGGGGCGGCTAGACACATTGAAAAGATGTCAGCGTTGACGAGTATTGGAGTCATCCCAATTCAGCTTGACTTGACTCAAGAAGCCTCCATTCGATTGGCCATGAGCCAAATTAACCGGTTAGAAGGCGGCATCGATATTTTAATTAATAACGCTGGCTATGGTTCTTATGGTGCCGTAGAAAATGTTTCCATTAAAGAGGCCAAGCAGCAATTGGAAGTGAACCTATTCGGTTCAGTTCGACTCATCCAATTGGCATTGCCTAGTATGCGCTTAAAAAAACATGGCAGAATTATTAATGTTTCTTCAATCGCTGGCAGAATCCCCACTTTTATGGGAGCCTGGTACCATGCCAGCAAATATGCTTTAGAGGGGTTGAGTGATAGCTTGAGAATGGAAACCAAGTCCTTTGGGATTCAAGTCGTTTTAATTGAACCCGGCGGTATTAAAACCAACTGGGGGGCTCATTACAGCTGATCACTTAAGCCAGTCTTCTAAGGGAACTGCTTATGAATCCTCGGCTAACCAAGCGGCTGACAAAATGCGACAGCTTTATTCGTCAGAGGATCTCTCTAAGACCACCTTAGTCTTACAGACGATTTTAAAAGTTGCCAGTTCTGCACATCCGAGACCTCGTTATCTAGTCGGAACTGGGGCTAAATCGTTAGTTTTGCTACATACAATTTTGCCTAGCCAAATTTTTGACGCCTTGATCAAATTTAATCTTAGAAATCATGGTGGTTCTGTCTAATGACCATTTAAAAACTCTTCAACTCTTTTTTCTCTTTGGATGATTTAAAATTGGATATCCCGTGATAAAAGATGACAAGAGTCCACTGCCAAGATGTAGTAAAGGACAAGATTCTAGAAGTTGTTGGGCACTATCAGTTGTTCTCTCATAACCAAAAATGTATTTTTACTTTGTTAAGATAGCCGTGAGAAAAGAAATCACGATCTCAATTTCGTCTTCATGAAATCTCTCAGTCTTTTTAAAAAAGTTCTCTTTGATGTGATTATGTAATTTGTGATGAGCAGAAGCTAGTTCTTGTCCAATAGGGGTTAGTTTTAAATAAACTGTTTTTTTATTTTTATCATTTTGATATTTCTTCACAATTCCCTTTTTAGACATGACATTCACGCGACGAGAAATGCCACCTTGAGATAAATCAACTCTAGCAACAATCTGGCTGACTGATAAATCCTGTTGAGATAAATTATCCAAAATTCTTAGATCGTTATGAGTCAATCCAGATATTATAGTCACCAGTTCACTAGGGAAAGTACTTCTAATCCAATCCCCATAAACGCTCATGGCATCACTTTTAGATAATCGTTCTAAAAGAGTCGCAATAGTCTGGTATTGTTTATCATTCATATGTGATAACCTCTCTTGCATTTTATATTACCAGTAATTAATTATTGACACCAGACCTTTTTACATGTAGAATATATATTACCAGTAATTGATTACTGGTAATATATATTTAGAAAAGAGCCTGAAAATGAAAGCTTTGATTATAGATAATTTCGATTCATCACCAAGGTTCGTTGATAATTTCCCTATGCCCGAAAAAGATTCCAAATATGACACCTTAATAAAGGTATTAGCTACGCCAATTGAAAATCTTGACAAAGGAGTTGCATCAGGAAAACATTATTCAAGCAAATATTGGCATCCAAGTTTCCCGAGCATTCCTGGGGCCAGCGCGATTGGCCAAAAAGTCGATACTAACGAACTGGTTTATTTGCCGGCAATGTCTATGCGCCCGCTCAATGGCAGTATGGCAGAATATACAGTTGCTCAAGGAAATATGTTGGTTGAACTACCTTCAGAAATTGATAATAACGTTGCGGTAGCCTCTTTTTCATCTGCTTTAACGAGTCTACTACCATTAAAATACGATATAAATATCAGCTCCGAAGATACCGTGATCGTCAATGGCGCAACAGGTTTCGCTGGAAAACTAGCAATTCAAGTTGCCAAACAATTGGGTGTCAAAAACATTATTGCCGCAGGTCGCAATCATACCAAATTAGAACACAGTCTGGCTTTAGGAGCTAACCAGTTGTTGGATATCAGCCAGACCAAAATCAACATGGATCACATAAAAATTACAGGGAACCTCGTCATCCTAGACTATCTTTGGGGAGTACCAACTGAAAAACTCCTAAAGAATTTAATTCCAGATTCTCCGGCCAATCATCGACAAACGATTATTATCGAAATTGGCGCAGCAACTGGTCAAAACGATATCACACTCCCGGCCACAGCTTTAAGAACCTCCGGGGTTCAGCTAAGAGGAATGATGACGACTAAAAGTTTAGAGAACCGAAAGAAAGCAGCTAAGTTTTTGTGGAACTGGTTGATAAACGAAAAAATTCATGGTGATATTTCAATAATTTCTCCAGAAACAGCCACAAAGAACTGGTCCAACACTTCTCAAAACGGGATCAGATCCGTGATTGCTTTTTGATGTTGGTGATCCTAGAAAATTGTATTCCCATAAATATTCAATTCATTTATGCCTAATACTAACTTAAAAATTTTTATGATAATTGTCATTGTATATGCTGATAAAAGCCACTAATGATGTCTTTTTGATATGGTCAGCTCACGTATCAAAGTTTTGTAAAGATGAAAAACGAGAAGCACATTTATGAAAAAGTCCTCAACATCCATAACTTAAAACAAGCCAGTGAGTTCTTTTGTGTTTGTTCTACCATGTCATCATCAAGCCTTTCATCATAATAAGGGCCATTCTTTGGTCTTTCGACCCTACCTAACAAAATTTTTTGTCCTATAAGCCTATAGCTAACCAATTGCCATCATGGACTAGATGGTTGTGCAAACCAACTTGGCTAACCACTTCCAGCAACAACGCAAAAGTAAATTGGGCCACTGCGTCTGTCGCGTAGGTGGGGGGGCAATCAAGTCTGGTTTTAGGATTCAAAGCTTTGTTTCCTGATTAGCCAAGCATTATCAACTACTTGAAAGTTCACTTTGTAGCTATATAGTCATCCGCAGTAAAAAAACAGGCTCATTAGTGTTTAACGGGGCCTGTTCTTAATGTGACTCAACCAAATTGAATATTAATTTGCAGTTGCTGCCTGCTCTTTTTTAAGCAGAACCCGATCATAATGTTTGATAAATGGATACCAAACAACAAAGGCAGCAAAAGCGCAAACGATAGATAAAACAGCACCTTGCCAACTAGCAGTGGCAATAAAACCACTTAAACCAACTGGCGTTGGCCACGGCTGTTGCACAATAATTTTAGGTACTAGATGAGAAGTTACAGCAGCGTAGCCAACGATACCAGATACTAGAGGAGCACCGATGAATGGTATCAGAAGCTGAATGTTATAAACAATTGGTAAACCGAATAGGATAGGCTCGTTAATATTAAATATTGCCGGCACGATTTCGACTTTACCAATTTCTTTTAGCTGAATTGACTTAGCACGGAAGGTTAACCAAAGAGCTAATCCCAAGGTAGCACCAGAACCACCTATAATAACAAAAGCGTTCATTGGATCGCCGGCAAAAAAGTAAGAAGCGCCTTTGACATTGGCCGCCATATTGGCTAGCACGATTGGCGTATAGAATGAACTCATAATCGTGGCGCCATGGACACCAAACCACCATAGGAAATGAACCATGAAGATGATAATCAGAAATCCCCACCAAGTATTGGCAATGTCACTAATAAATGAAAATGGAATATAAAGAATTTTAAAAATATCGGTCCCAGCTAAAACTAGAAACAGATTTATAACAGTGACGACAACAGCCACACAAAAACCTGGTATTAGGGCGCTAAATGAGTTAGAAACGCCCGCAGGTACAGAGTCCGGCATCTTGATTGACCAATTGTGTTTGATAGTGAAACGATAAATTTGAACTGTTAACCAGCCAACGACTAAACCTGTAAAAATACCAACAGAGGCAATTCTGGTAACACCACCAGCTGAAACAGCATAACCACCGCCGATAATATTATTTTTGTTCAAAGACTGAACAAATTGGATAGCACCGTTCTTCCAAATTAATTGCGGTACGGTGATAAACATTGCCATTAAGAACATCAGCAACCCATTGAGCGGATTTAGGTTAAGATGTTCTTCCTCTTGATAAATCTGTGTGTAAGTATATGTGAAAGTCCCTGCAAATACTAAGGCTAAAATTCCCATCGAAGAACTATAAACAACTTGGAATAAACTAGCAAAGCGACCCAAGGTATTAGCATAGAACCCTGCAAATCCAGGGATTGGAAACGCTTGCGGCAAAATTGTCAGAATTAAGAAAATAGCACCAATAATTGAAAATGTGATAACGCTGTAGCCGGCAGCCATGATTGCTCTTACAAATCGTGAACCAGCGAACTTACCGGCCGCTTTGGTCATCCTATCTTTAAACGAAACTTCATTTGTTCCTGTCATAATAATAGATATCCTCCTTTCAGTTAAGATCGGGATTGATTGATTTGTTTATACAAATCAACAATTTCGCCAGCCAGATCGCGAAAAGTGATCGCAGTCATGACGTGATCTTGGGCATGTACCATCAAGAGACTCATTTTGGCGTGGTCGCCATTGGCTTCTTTGGTCAACATATCAGTCTGAGCGTTATGAGCCTGGGACAAATAACTGTCAGCTTCTTTAAGCTTCTGATCGGCTGTTGTGAAATGGCCATCTTTAGCAGCGTGGATGGCTTGGAAAGCAGATCCCTTAGCATTTCCTCCGTTAATGATCAAACTCATAATAACTGTTTGATTTTCTATCTCGTCTGCCATATTATTTAATCTCTTCTAAGGCGTGGGCTAAGATCTTTGCGCCGTTCATCATGCCATAATCTTGCATATTGATCATTTCAACCGGAATAGTTAATCTTGATTTGAACTGATCGAATAAATAACTAACTTGTGGACCAAGCATGAGAATATCAGGTTTTTCAGATTCCAGTTTGTTGTTGGCATCCGCAGCGGCTGTCGCGAAGATATTAACTATCTCTCCCTGTTCTTTTGCCGCTTTTTGCATTTTGCTTACCAACAGGCTGGTTGACATTCCTGCTGCACAAACCAACATAATTGTTTTTTCTGCCATGTTATTTCCTTTCTTGAGTTTCGTCATAGTCAATCTAACGCAGTACCGTTAGATTGGATGACTTTTTGATACCAGAAGAACGAGTCCTTCTTTATTCGCTTCAGGCTTCCATGGCCCTGATCATCTTTGTCTACATAGATAAAGCCATATCGTTTGGACATTTGACCAGTACCAGCAGAAACTAGATCAATGCAACCCCAAGGCGTATAGCCCAGTACCTCAACACCATCTTCTTCTACTGCATCAATCATTGCTCGAATATGTGCTTTGAGATAATCAATTCGATAGGGATCATGGATCTCACCGTTATTCTCGACTTTGTCATAAGCACCGAGACCATTCTCAACTACCATTAACGGTTTGTGATAATGATCTGCTAACCAATTGAGGGAATATCGAAAACCTAGCGGATCAATTGGCCAACCCCAACTACTTTTTTCAACATTAGGATTATCAACAACGAGTTCAGGACCAACAAAATGAAAATCTGGGTTCTCTTTCTTATAAGCAACCGTCATGGAATTGTAGTAGCTCAATCCGATATAATCTACAGTACCTTCGCTTAATATCAAACGATCTTCCGCTGTAATATCACGACGTAGTTCGTTCTTGGCAAAAAAAGCTTCCATATTGCGCGGATATTTACCCAAAGCGTGAACATCAGCAAACCAATAGCGCCTTTGCATTGCTTTTTCTGCCTGAAAAATGTCTACTGGTTTTGATGAAGCCGGATAGATTGGTGTCATGTTAATCATGCAACCGATTTTAAAATTAGGATTGATACGATGACCAAGATGGACTGCTAAAGCACTAGCGACCAGTTCATAATGGGCTGCTTGATACATTAATGCTTCTGCATCTGCTTGATTATCTTTCAATATTAGTCCAGAATTAGTAGCCATCAAAAATTGGTTCGTGTAATCGGTTTGATTATCAATCTCGTTAAAGGTCATCCAATATGTCACTTTATCGCGATAACGCTTAAAAACAATTTCGGCGTAGTGGGTAAAAAAGTCAATTAATTTCCTATTACGCCAACCACCATATTTTGTAATTAGATGATAAGGTATTTCAAAATGCGATAGGGTAATGACTGGTTCGATGCCATATTTACGGCACTCGTCAAACAAGTCATCGTAGAACTTTAATCCAGCTTCGTTAGGCTGATCCTCGTCTCCCTTTGGAAAGATTCTCGACCAGGCAATAGAAGTTCGAAAACATTTGAATCCCATTTCTGCAAATAATTTGATATCTTCTTTATAGCGATGGTAAAAATCAATAGCCTCATGGCTAGGATAATATTTGCCATCCACCACGCCATCAGTAATCTCTCGATTTTTTCCATTGGCTCCAGCGGTCATAATATCGGCCACACTGAGGCCTTTATTCTCTTCTTTATAGGCGCCTTCCAGCTGATTAGCCGCGACAGCACCGCCCCACAAGAAATTTTTTGGTAAAGAATACTTACTCAATATATTTGACTCCTTAATCTAAATTTGATGAAATATTAGGTTTCTGTAATGGTGTTTTATTTGTTAATCACCCCTTTTTTCAAATCAACATTTTTTACTTTACAGTGGCCATTATATAATGAAAGCGCTACCATAAATCTATAAACATGCAAGTTGATTTGTTCTCCAGCATTGCATCTTGTTCCAAAAACAAAATTATGTAACAATCTAGTTGTTTTTTAAACTAAATGGGTTAATTGATGAGGGAATCTGATGCAAGCAAATCAGGACTTCAATTTCACAGCTACGGAAACGAATATTTACGATTTTTTAATATCACACAAAGCCGAAGTTATAGAGTCAAATCTTCGCGATTTGGCAAAAACAATTCACGTTTCTCCAGCCTCCGTCTTGCGGTGCATTAAAAAAATGGGTTGTGATAGTTTTTATGAGCTAAAATTTAATTTCCGAAATCAGCAGTCCGCCCAAATTAATGGTCAAAGTCAAAAGAATTATTTAATTGACATCGCCCGAGATTTTTTTACTCGCCCACTGTTATCTGAGTATCAAGTTACACTTGCAAATATTAAAAAGATGATTAGGCAAAGCAAAACGCTTTGTTTCTTTGGCGTTGGCACTTCGGGCATTTTGGCAGAGTACGGAGCGCGTCAATTTGCAAATTTTGGCATAGATGCTTTTTACAATAAAGACCCGTATTATCCTTATCAACGCATTAGTAAAGACATGAAGTCAATGGTACTCATTGTACTTTCAGTAAGCGGAGAAACAGGTGAGGCTATTAGGCAGATTACAAGTTTGAAAAATTTAAAATGCAAAATTATCAGCATAACCAATACCAGCTATAGTACTATTGCAAAGCTTTCAGATATTAATCTTTCCTATAATGTCAGTGCAGAAGTAGTTGCGGACACTATCAATACAACTACACAAATTCCAGTACTTTTTCTCCTTGAATATTTAGCAAGAGAACTAAAAAAATAAGAAACATCCAGGATGCTTTGCCAATGCTGCTTTTAGTAAAAACCTTTATCACAAAATAGTCTATGGAAGCCCTGATAGGATTTTTATAGACTTTTTTTGTTTCATAAACCTATACCCTAGCGKTACAAAATCAAAAGTAAGAAAAAGCCTATCAACTAGGCTTTTTGTTTGTTCTATAAACATGTATCATAAAGAAAAAGGAAAAATACCATGAGTTTAGTCTTTTATGCCAGAGTCAGTTCCACAGATCAAAATCTCGCTCGACAGTTAGCTAGAGCCAAAAAGGTTCAGGCTGATAAAATTTTTGCTGACAAGTTATCCGGGAAAGACATTCAACGGCCAGAATTTATCAAGTGCCTAACTTACTTAAGAGAGGGCGATACCTTAGAAGTCTTGAGCTTAGATCGGCTATCCAGAAACTACCAGGATATTAAAAACATTGTTTCTGAACTCCGTCATAAACATGTGGCCTTCATTGCTGACGATCTGCCTAATCTGGCAACTGGCAATCCTTTAATTGATCAATTTATGTTGGATATGATTATCGGCCTCATGAGCTTTGTCGCTCAAAATGAAAGAGAGAAGATTAAAGAAAGACAAAGACAAGGGATTATCGAAGCCAAAAAGCGTGGCGCTTATATTGGCAAGCAATTAGAATATGCACCCAACAGCGTGAATCCTGGTAAGCGTGCTATTTACTTTGGCTTACAAGCCGCTTATCAGAGTCAGACTTATTCCATCACACAATTAGCCCAGCAGTATGGCATTGCCCGTTCAACGGTTTATCGGGTTATGAAACGGATTAAAGAAGAGGAGTAAAAAACTAAAATCATTTACGTTGTTGGACACAACATATAATATGTAGGAAACAGATATGGTGATTTCATTAATAAAACACAAAAACCGGCAAACTCATGGATACTAGTTTTATAGGTATCAAAAACAGTATTCGTTAGTAAAGATATACTTTCAATATTAAATTTTAAAATTTATCTAATAAAAATGTTGGACATTGCCGTGTGACCTTATTAAATATGCTATGGAAAAAAGTTGACGCAACCTTCATGCAAATTGTCTGATAGATCCGAAACTCAGTTCGGCTATCTAGCTAATTTGGTTAATTCGCCGATCCGTTTTCTGGACCAGCCGACAATAAGAAGATAAGAACAGAATTCAACACACTTGTATAAAGATAAAAGATATCCCCTACTAGCTTGTCATCCAAATCATTATCAGATATAGCAAACCAATGAGCTAGACGGTTTCTAAAATTTAAACCGATTTTTTTATTATTTTCTTCATAACGCAAAAAGAAGAATTTCAGATTTTTAACTTGGAATTTTCCTAGTGCCAATTGGACAATATGTTGGTGAGCATCTAATAAATCTCCCAACGTCTTATGGTCTAAGTTTATAAATTTATTATTTTTTTCGAAATGATAGCAAAAATACTTAAGCAGTTTTTCTGTCAAAGAACACAGAAAAGCACTAGCTGCGTAACAAGCATTTTTTTTAAGTATTTGATCCGGCTGATTACAAGAAAGAGAATTTGTATTTTTGATATTTACCAGCATTTGGATAAACATCTTGGTATCTTGCTCAAACCCAGGTATTTCTCCATTCAGTTTTTCATTTATGACTTTGGCTGATTGCAAATACATGGGGGCTAGCGTTTCCTCAAATTGGCCGTTATAGAGGCTTCCTATTAATAAGGCACCCATACAATCCACGGTATTTTGCAACCAGTTCTGGTAGCTATACGAAAAATAGTCATCCGAATCAATGTTAGAAGAGACAAGGTCCGCTAATTCTTTCTTCCCTTTAGATGCTTGATTCAAACAATTTTTTAATTTTCCATCTTCATCTCGTTCATAGGACAGCTTTAATAGCGTATCTGGCCATCTTGGGTGGGTGAATAATCTGCCAAGACCCTCTTCTAAAGGAATTTCTTGTGTGATCTCTTGTCCTTCGGTTTGTAAATATTTATCGAGCAATTGATTAGCACCTTTTAACTTGTCTCTGATCTGATTTGCTCTTGTATCTTGGATGGCATCCAAGAAATAAGAAAGGTCCTTAATATTACTTTGATAACTTCCGATTTCTCTTAGATGAAGCTGCGATGGGAAGGCAGAGAGTTTATTAAATACAAAATCAATCAAGGGCTTTATAAATATTTTTATTTGGTCATCTTGTTTATTATGGAGATAGATCAGGATATCTAAAACTTCATGTTGCCTGAGAGGAAAAACTTTTTTAATTGACTCAACAGTGAATATTTTTTCGAGGGAACCATTCTTTTCCAAATGTTCTGTAAATTCTTGAAAATGGTCAATGATGATATAAAAACGATTTTTCGCCAAGTATCTGAAGACATCATTTGAAATGCCTCTTTGAAATTTAATAAGTAAAGGCATGGTGGCCTCAGACACCTGTTTCTTCAAAAAATTTGAAGTGCTCAAGGAAAAAATTTCTGAGTAGTGGCCACTGATAAATTTAACAATTTGTAAATTGTTAAATTGAATCTTTTCAACCATCTTGATTAATTCATTGATTTTATTTGTATCCTCACTATTTTTTAGTAAGGGAACCATTGCTTTTAAATGCAAGATATTGGCAATTACAAGATAATCTATATAGTTCTTTAGACTGAGCTCTTCTGACAATGAATAGTGTCCAAAGTACTCGGTAAACGTCTTCTCATATTTAATGAGCACTTTTATATCATTACCCGATGCCCAATCACTTTCACCGTAATAAACCAAAGTAAATATTTCACCCTGCTGTTTGAGTAAATTTAAAATATCCATCTATTGTGTCTCCTGTTTTTTAGACTTATGAAACAATACGGAGTTGCTTGTCCTAACGGTTTTCGGCATCAACAGGTAGACAAACGCTGACGTTATTTGAAGATACCTTATTTCAAAATAGATTAATGAATGTTCGACGAAAATATTGTTTACGGTAACTACGAAGAGACATTTGAGAAGCTAACCTCATATCCTGAATTAGAATCCGGACGCGGGTTGAGTCTGATTAAGATTATCTTTTTAAATTAAGACCGAATCAAGTGTCTCTTTCAATATCAACTTTAAGTAATTACTATTTTGTGGCAGCGAGTAAACTTGGGCACTGACAATTCCAGGAAAATCGTTATTAGGTGACTGTGAATCATCACTAGAAATAATCGCACTATTAAACTTTTTATCATTCATATTCTTACCTGGATTAATTTTCTTTAACACATCATCGTCCACCCACAAAATATCAGCTTCGTTGTGATCATTACCCATAAAATATGTTGATTTACTAAAATTAGACGATCCAATTGTCGCAATAGGGACATAGATATCTTTCATAAATCCAGAGATATCTTTTTTATTTCTTAATGTTGGATTTGATTGAGGTCTCCAGCAAACAATAAAAAACATTTTTCGATGATCTCTTGAAAACCCAAATGACGTTTTTAAGCGTGGCTGAGTGGCGCTTTTTGGCGTGCTGCTCAATGCGCGTAGGGTAAAATTAAGTATCTTTTTTTTGCGTAAAAAACCACCATTCATCGTACCTAAAATCCAACAATGAGCAATTTTTTGGTTATTAATAATTGCTTTTGCTAATTTATCAGCGGTTTGGCTTGTTGTAGACAAGTATCCAGGCGAAATAACTAGACCAACCTTGTAATAATTATTTCCCGCCATTTGGCAAATTTTTGTAATCGATTGTTGGAGACTCTGGGCGAGAAGACTTGGGGTTTGGCCACTACCAGTAACCGTGGTATATTTTTGAATATAGTTTATATACATCCGTTCGTGTTTTTCTTTCTATAATTTAGTCAAAAAATCAGTCTTAACGTGTTGACTACTGAAATTGTAATTCCTAATTGTGAGTTTGGAACTTCTTTTAATGAATATATGTATCACATTGCTCATGCATCTAATTCTCAGGGTAGCCTAGGGCCGCCAGATAATACCCCCACTCACTTACAAGCTGTAGAACACCAAAGATAATATGTATCCTTTCAAGACTGGTATTGTTTAACTATTTTTTGATTGTCTTTTCTTGCAGCATATAGTTACGACCTTTCTTGGTTAAAGAAACAAATTCAAGATAACCGTCATTAACAGATTTTTCTGGCCCATCTTGAATGAGCTGTAAGGCACAAAATTGAGTTTTAATTGTCTGAAAAAGATTCTCGTTGATAGTAAATCTATTATGCCCCACAAAATCTTGTAGTGCTGTTTCTAAAAGGTTTTTTGCGTCATGACTCGTTCGAGCCTGTATTAAATTAGGCGCCCACAGCAGAAAAAGATCCTTCCAATCTATAGGCTTGGTTACTGGATAACTATCCATATTTGTTCCGTAACCAAATATATATGTTCCCTTGATTTCTATAGAATTCCCTTCAAAGGCTATATCATTGCTAAATTCTAGCTTTTGATCTGCTACTTCTCTCTCAAGAACAGAATTTTGATCCCTTAACTTTTTATTTTCTTTATTTAAATCATTCAGTTCTTAGCAGACTGCTGTTTTGTTCAACTTCGTTGGTGCGAATCCAGCCAATAAGCTTTTTATCGTCTTTGAAGTCGTACATTTTGGCCAGAATACTTGATCGTATATCCTTGGCATCGCTCGCAAATTCAACCATTTTAGATGTAACTTGGTCTTTGAAATTATTATATAAGGTCCTATTCTGTTGTTCGTAAATTGTTTCTTTGCTTGTTTTATTTGCTTTGTCCTGTAAGAACTTATCCGATAACACAATGGCAAAAACTGGAGTTTGTTTTGACAGGGCATATTCGTACTCTAGTTGGGTATAACTTTTGTTGGATTCTTTATCCAAGCTACCATACCTGCCACCTAAAATCAGCAAATAGACGTCCGATTGATCAATCCAGTTGTCAATCACGGCCATCTGTGACTTATCATCAGCTTTAAAGAGTTCCATTCCGGCGGGAATGTTCCCTGATCTTAAAACGGCTTGGACAGCAACCTGACGCTCTTCCTTTAGATCTGTATAGGTGGATGAAATAAAGACTTGTAATTTTCTATTTTCCATTTTTTGTAACATCTCCAACTATGCTTTTTGATTACTTTAAAAACCGCTTGTGCCGCTCTAATCTAGTTAAACCTGTGATTAATCAGATTAGAAAAATCTCCAGTTGCCATCGTCTTCTCTCCTTAAAAACAAATCAATTTTACTTCACTTAGATACATATAAATATTGCGGATAGGTTACCGATTAAGCATTGTACTTTTGCAAGTCGCTAGTTGATAATTTATGATCAATGTTTCAGAAATAGTTCAAAAATAGGGATCATACAGTACGATTTTGGTGTTTTTAAGTGTGAAAGAAGTGGTGTCAGTTGAGAAGAGTTTTGACTCTTTTGTTATATCAGCCAAGTGATTAATCAATCTCATTTAAAACTTGTTGATTGAGTCTTGCTTGCAAATCTTTAACAAACTGATTGTCTTCTCTATCAGTCACATAATTAATGAACAAATGATTTTGATTATCACCAAGAGCAGCAACCTTGTCGCTTTCGCTAATTGGGAACTGGCCGCTGGCAAAGTCTAAGCTAACTAGACCTTCTTGACTTTGTTTTGCCTGCTTGATGATGTCACTAGCGACCTGTTGTCCTTGTGGTCCTAACTGATTCAGTTGATCTTTTATCGTTGCCATAGCTTCTAGTGTAAGCCTCCTTTTATACGAACATTTGTTCGTATTTGTTTTAAACTAAAAGCATGACAGCAAAAATTATTGATCAGAATGGCCATGTTCATTACGATGATCACAACCATGATAAGCTCATGGCTTACTACAAACTTAATGACTTCTTTATCAACCATGCCATCGGCCATTGGACCAGTGACCATATTTGGATCCCCTTCTCAGATAACGACACCCAACTCTTTTATCCAGACTTCAGTAACGAAAAATGGATGCTGAAAATTCCTTATATCATTGAACAGTTCGGCTGCCAGGAACTGGTCGATAAATTGCATCGACTGCAAACAGACGGGACGGCTGAACGCTTAGGCATCAAACCTTGGCTAGTCCCCGATATAGATAAATGGAATAAATGGTGAGTAAAACATGACCGATGTATAGAGACAACAAGTAGTTCATGCCAATCCAGTATTTTGATACCAATATATTTAGAAGCAAATAAAAGTCGGTTTGTTTTTGAATTTCTTGGCTACTCTGAACCAAAAAAATAAGCATTTGCTTCGAAGAACTCTGACAAGAGAAAATTGATGCTTTCTTTGGTCTTTGAATCTCATTGTCTCCTTTTTTAAAAGAAATATAAAACAAAAATATCCCCAAAATTGATCGGGGACATCAAAGGTTTATTCATTGACTTGAGTTCAATGGTGTTGCCATGAATGGATCATGAGACAAATTCCACAAATTAAATACTGTTCTAAAAATGATATAAATAGTTATTTACTCTCTTGTGTAGTTTGTCCTTGGTATAAAGAAATGGGTAATTGTATACGAGGAACCGGGCCCTCCAGTTGGTGATGAATCATTTTATTGAATTCATCGACAGCTGTTCGAGCAATCTCAGAAACCGGTTGACGAATAGAAGTCAAAAGCGGTGTATCGCTGGCCGTCGCTCGTCCACCATCAAAACCAATAATTTGGACGGCAGCAGGAACCGGTACTTTCATGTCTTGTAATTGACGATAGACTGCCATCCCATACTCATCAGACATGGTAAAAATACCGCTCCCGATTAATTTATTGCTATTGGCCAGCTGGTTTAACATGACGCTGATCCCTTTTAAAGCAAGGCTTTTCTCATCTTTTATTTCAGGAACTTTGAAAATATCAAACTCAATATTATGTTCCTCACAATAATCCTTAAAACCATCATATCGTGCCTGCATTGCTGCAGACTCAAGATGGGTTGCCCCTAAGAAATATTGGCGTTTAGCACCAGACTGCTTAAGAGTAGCCGCCGCCAATTGGCCACCAGAATAGTTATCAGATGAGACCATTGGAAATAAACCTGTCACATCTTTTTCAATTGAAACTAAGGGCATCCCAGGGGCAACATGCCGGTTCATTTGCGAATACGAAATGGAGATAATGCCAGCAACTTTTTGTTCTTGTGCCATCTCGACGTACTCTCGTTCCTCATCATATCGACTGTTAGAAACGCACAAGATCATCTTGTAATTTTTCTGATTTAAGGCTTTTTGAATATGATAAGTTAGTTCAGCAAAGAATGGCGTCCAAACTGTAGGCGTGATAAAGACAACATAACGCGAACTTTGAGTCCGCATTTCTGCAGCCGCGGCATTTCTCACATAGTGTAATTTCGAAATCGCCGCTTTGATCCTAGTGGCAGATTCTGGCAAGACACGTTCCTTATTCAAATAGTTAGACACCGTGCCACGAGAGACCTTGGCCTCACGGGCAACATCATTCATATTAACCAAGTTTTAATACTGCTCCTTCATAGGGACGTAAATACAAGATATTCTTCCGATACTCAGGTTTGTCTCCATAAGTATCAATCAATAATTTCGCCTGATCAACAGCAAAGGACTCATTCACAGCGAAACGAATTTTATGTCTATTGAAAGACCCGACCACTAGTAGTTGTTGATGATCCAATTGACGTATATAAGCATACACATCTGAATCATCTTCAGATAATGGAATAAACCGACCCTGACTAATAATAGGCAAATCATGCCGCAACTTAATTAAGTTTTTGTAATAATAAAATATCGAATTTGGGTCGATTAAAGCCTGTTTCACATTGACCTGTTGATAGTTAGAATTCACTTGGTACCAAGGTGTGCCTGTGGTAAAACCAGCATTTTCTGTTTTATCCCATTGCATCGGAGTACGTGAATTATCACGGGATTTATTAGCTAGCATTGACATAATCAGCTTCTCATCTAGTCCTAACGCCTTGAGATCTCGATAAATGTTCAGTGCTTCAACATCTTCATACTCATTGATCTTAGTGAAATGAGCATTTGTCATGCCAATTTCTTCACCTTGGAACACAAAAGGAGTTCCCTGCTGAAAATGTAACACCGTAGCCAACATTTTAGCTGATTGTACTCTGAATTCACCATCATCACCAAAGCGTGACACAGCTCGAGGCTGATCATGGTTCCCCCAGAATAGAGAATTCCATCCATGACCATCCATAGCGAGTTGCCAATGGTTCATAATTCTGCGCATATCGCTTAATTTAAAGCGTAAGTCCGAATATCGACCATAATAGCCGTAATCGGAATGCATCGCTTCAAATTGGAAAACCATATTCAATTCATGACGTTCGGGATCTGTATAAAGCTTAGCTTGATCGGATGTCGTATGTGGCGTCTCACCAACTGTCATAACATCATATTTGCTTAGAACTTCTCGGTTCATTTCTTGTAAAAATTCATGAATCCGGGGTCCATTTGCAGCGCCAAAGTAGGCTGATCCGTATTTCCTGCCTGGTTCTAGTGGCGCATCCGGAAAACTTTGTACCTTTGATAATAAGCTGATGGTATCCATCCGAAAACCATCAACTCCTTTCTCAAACCAGAATTTCATCATTTTATAAATAGCATCACGAACTTCCTCATTCTCCCAGTTCAAATCGGGCTGTTCTGGTGCGTAAAGATGCAAATAATATTGTTTTCGTTCCGGAACATAAGTCCAAGCAGAACCGCCAAATGAACTGCCCCAATTGTTTGGTACTGAACCATCTGGCTTCGGATCTTTCCAAATATACCAGTCAGCATAATCATTATCTTGGCTTTTTTTTGACTCCTCAAACCATTTATTTTTATTTGAAGTATGGTTCACAACTAAGTCCATCACTAAGCGGATTCCTAAAGCGTGAGTCTGGGTAAGCAAATTCTCAAAATCAGCCATAGTACCATATTGCGAATCTAGTTTGTAATAATCTGAAATATCATAGCCATTATCAACCAATGGTGATTCATAAATGGGGTTTAACCAGATGACATCAATACCCAATTTTTTGAGGTAAGGCAGCGACTCTGTGATACCGTTAAGATCACCAATGCCATCACCATTACTATCCTTAAAACTCTGAGGATAAATTTGATATACAGTGCTTGTTTTCCACCAATTATTCGTCGTCATCAGCTACCTCCGGCTTGTAATCATTCATGTAGATAACTTGTTTTTGTCCATCGGCAACTAGATTCACTGCTCGCTCATGGCTAATATATTTCGATTCTGGTTCCATTAAAAATCCTAGTACCAAGGCTAAGTTAAAACCACTAACAATATGCGTATGTTCTCTATGAATGTAAGGAAACGCTTTTTGGTTAACCGATCCGGCCATGATGTCTGTTAGCATCACCACTTCATCTTCTTTTGGAAAGCTTTTAAACAAAGAAGCAATCTGTGCATCAACGGGCTGATTATCAACATAAGCTGTGATAACTTTAATATCTTGTTTATCACCAATAAAGAACTTGGCAGCCTCAGCCATACCGGCAGATAAAGTACTGTGTGAAGCAATGATATAATGACGTTTCATAAAAAACTCCTAACTTATTGATTGACTACTTGGTTGGCGTGATACCGAGAATGCCTGTTGCAGCGCCAGCTAAGGAAATAACAATGATTAATAAAATTATTTTTGATGGTGACCAAGACTTTTTCCCTAAAAGCCAATAAACTAATATGGCTAAGCCAACTGGCAGTAATCCAGGCATAATTTTATCGAAAATACCCGTTTGAACAGATAATTTAACTTTCCCAGTAATAAATGTCAGTGGTGTATAAACCTTGACTACAGTAGCAATCAATGTGCCAACAACCATTAGGCCCATTGCAGAAACGGCATCCGTGAAAATATTGATTCGTTCACCTAGGGTAGTAATGAGCCTAACACCAGAAGTGTAACCAAGCTTAAATAACCACATTTTCACAAAATATAATGCCACATACATAGCTATCCAGATAATCGCACCGATTGGGTTACCTTGGAGAGCCATATAGCCGGCGATGGAACCCATAATCGTTGGAAAAAGAATCCAAAAGACCGAGTCACCAACGCCGGAAAGTGGGCCCATGAGTGATGTTTTCAAGTTTTGCACAGCATCATAAGCCTTGATTCCATCTTTCTCTTCCATTGCTAAGGTCGCGCCTAAGATAACATTGCCCATTTGGGGGGTAATATTAAAATATTTGTAATGGTTATCCATTGCTTTGATGTAATCATCATCGTTTGGATAAATTTTACGCAACGCCTTAGCCATAGAGAAAGCTACTGATGGTGCTTGTTGAGTTTCATAGTTGTATCCTAAGCCGGCAGTAAAAATCCAGCGACGATACATGGCCTTCTTTTCTTTTTCAGTTAACTTACGCGGTTCACTCATCGTAGTCATCTCCTTGGTTAGTATTGCTAGTACCAGCAGTTTGTACTTGACTCAAATTTTTAACGCGTGTCTGATACAAGAAATATGCAGCGGCAGCCCCAAGCAACGCAATCCCTAGAATCGGTAGTTGTAAATAGGCAGAAAAGACAAACCCAACGATCAAAAATGTCAAATACTTTTTTGTTGGCATAAAGCGCATCAGCATGCCAACTCCGACAACCGGCAGCATGCCACCAGCAATAGTCAAGCCATCAGTAAACCATTGCGGAATCACCTTTAAAATTACTTTGACAATTGAAGGGCCGAACGTAATAACAACGGCAACAGGAATTACGTATTTCAATGTCCAAACTAATACCGAGGCAATAAAAGACCATTGCATCTTTTCAAATTTTTTTTCGTGTAAGTAGCGTTGAGATAGATGAGCAAAAAAGTTATTAATGAACTTAACAATAACGTCCAATTGTAGCGTCAGCATACCCACCGGTAAACCAACAGCAACAGCAGTACCCGTATTGGCGCCAGTACTGATAGCCAGATATACGCTCACAATAGTAGCTAAACCATACTCAGGAACCGAGGAGCCCCCGATGCCAGCAACACCCAAGGACATTAGCTGCAAAGTACCCGCCACAATTAAGGCAGTCTGAGTGTCCCCCATAATGATTCCCATGACTAGACCAATAGTGACCGGCCAATTATTAAATATTTGGCCACCAGATCCTGTATCCCATGCCATTTCGGCAGCGAGTAGAATAATCAGAATGTTTTGTAATACGATTGGCATAATTTTAACCACTCTTCCTTAAATATCTTTGCCTTTAATGGCATTATCTAAACTCAGTTTTGATTCTTCTGGTGTGTATTGGATAAATACGGGGATATTTTGATCTTGAATTTTTTTTAAGTCGGTCAATTCCTGATGGTCAATAGCAACACGACCCGTTAGAGGGGTTCGACCATTATCCTCAAAAATAACACCAACATTCACTTCCGGTATTTTGACACCTCCGTTTAGCAGAGCAAGAACCACAGCAGGCTCTTTGACGATTAAAAAAACACGCTGATTATCATAGTTACCATTTTTAAAATTCGCAATAGCCTTTTCTTGATTAATAATAGACATGCCCGTACCTGCTGGTTTGCTCATGCGCATGCTAGCCTTCACGGTTTCGTCTTGACTCACTTGATCGTCCACAACCATATAACGTTTTGGTTGCAAAGCACGGTTCCACTGGTTGACCGTGACGCCATGTATCAGTCTTTGGTCAATTCGTGCAGATATAACTGACATAGTTTTCCTTCCTTTCGTGACATTCGCGTAAATATCAATTAGTTTCAAAATGTCTGTATCGTCATAATTCCACTTGACCATTCGCTAGTAACCGATCAACTTGGAACGTTCCAACATCTTTGACGAACCCAATATACCATGAATTATTCTTAATGTAAACGCTTTACTTAAAGTTTTCGATTCAAATAAAAACTTGTGTACCAGCCAGAAGTTGTCTAAAATGGCTGTCTGTAGGCTCTCGTTGCCTACACACTAAAATCACCGTTCGAAACTCGTAAGACTATTCCTGCAGACAATCTTGCCTGTACTTACGAGACTAGTAGAGACAAAAACATCCTAGTCTCATAAACTAGGATGTTTTTATAGGCGCGGAATTTATTGTTAGCATAGTCTCCTTGTTGTGAGTGTTACTACGACTTATACAAAAAAGGCATTATTTTCTTTTCTTACTAGAAACTGTCGCCATTCTACTTGGACTAGTGACGGCCTCTTAGCTCTTTTCAATAATCCAGTTTATCAGTCAGGAGTTATAGATTAGATTCTTTCTCTTCTAGCATATCTTTAAACAGTTCCCTTTGCCGATCATTCAAGTTGTTTTTCACATAGAGATCGGCTAAGAGCTCAACTGTATCGTTAAAGGCCAGTTTTTGTTTATCGTTGGTGCCATCTATAAAATAAGCTAAGAGTTTAATCTTTTCTTTGGTGGCAAAAGTAATCCTTTGGGTGGTGGTCACTTTGGTTGACTGCTTCGGCATCTTGTTTGTAGCAATAATATCTGATCGATCACCAAAATCATTCGTACCTGCAATCTGAACATGCTTTTCTTGCAAGGAATTGGTTTTATGGTGCGTTAGGATAGGCGAGATTTTTTTGTCTGACATCTTACTGTTCTCCTTTTAAAAAACGTTGATGTATATCTAATTCATCCAAAACACCAACAAATAACTGGTGTGCTCTTTGATCCCAATCGACTTAGTTGAAAAACTAGTTTATTAAGAACTAATAACCTTGGTTAACCGTCTACTAATACGTCTATATATAAAAGCAATTGAAATAAAACCAACTCATTTGCTGATTCTTGTTTTTAGAACTTTCTAATTGTCGTGATGATTGAAGGATTCTTCCTAGTTTTTAAGGCTTTAGCTCTTGCGCAACATTTTTGCCTGATTGTTTAATATCAGGATTGTTTCCAGTAAACTCTTTTAACTCTGTTTCTGTGCGACTACTGATCCCTTGGATAACGTGGCTAAGCTGATGTTGGAGTGCCTCTTTTTGATTTGGGTTATTTGCTTGTTTGATTTGTGCTTCTAGGGACAAATAGCTCCTATTTAATTCATTACTAGTTAGTTGAGATATAGATAGAGACGGTTGTTGAGTGAGTTTATCTGTTTGCTGTAAGCCTAACCGCTTCGTTAGATTATCACTGATGGTCAGTGTCTTGTTGCTGACAACTTGAATTTCTGAGCATCCAGAGCTATATGCTAGCAAGGCGCTTTAGCCGTATGGTTGAGCGCTTTTTGTTTGCTGAGCTGTAAAGTATTGGTCTTTGATATTGCCTGAGACCTTTGCACCTTTGACGCCCTTGGCAATGTTGGGATATAAGCTGTAGACTTCAGCAAAATTAAAGAGTTGTTTAACTGCAATGATGTAATTTTGCACCGTTGTCGGCTTATGTCCACTGGCTTTAAGCTCGTTTCTGAAAAATAACTGTGAGTAAAGTATCAATATAAACTTGAGTATTAAATCATAGATTTCCTTTTAAAATTTATTGCGCTGAAGTGTTTTTAAGACAGAACCTACTTTTGACGGCAGAGGATTACTGCCGTCTAGGATCAAATCAGCACTTGATGAAACAAATTGTTCATTTGCGAGAAATATAGGCCGGGCAATTCTGATGTATGTTTTTAACCAATCGAGAATATCTGTTAGTTCGCTAGTCGAATAGTCGCGTAAAATCTGTCGGGCTAATAAAAGATCTAAGGGTGTTTTGATATACACGGTTATGTTAATTAAAGAAGCCAATGAATTATGGCGATTTCCGAATGGAAAATCCACCAATACATAATCGAATTTCGTTCTAGCAGATTTTACGGCTCGCACAACTTCCGTAATATCATACTGGTTCACCGTTTGGGACAAGGGAGTGCCCAATGAGGGAGCTGAAGGCAATTGGTCAATATCATAATCATCAAAGGAAATAATTTTGCTATTGATTAATTTTTGTGCCAGCGCCTTAATAAGGGTTGTCTTCCCTCCAGCTGTCAGACCGCTAATTACTATTACTTTTGACATAATTGAACCCACTTTTCTTCTAAATTATCCAGCTACCAATGTTTTAGCACCATTCTCTCACTCCAATCAAAAAAAGTATTTTGTTTCTAACGAGTGATATGCCCGACAAAAATTAAAAAAAGAGGGCTGAAACTGAATTGATAGGTCATGACCGTTACGCAACAAGATTGATCACCAAAAATTCGCGATTATTTCGTTCCTTTCGAGATCTAAAAGCCTGAAAAAGCGACTTTTTGATATTTTAGCTTCAAAAGTAATTCAGAGAAATACAGACTTTTAATTTTAAGATATCGACAATTACAACATAGCTTTCCTCTTCAGTAACCAAGCTGACTTTTAAAAAATAAAACGGACTTATCACACAGGTATGTGCACACCGTTCAGCACTCAAACAATACTCAGCAGAAAAATGATAGGGGGGGTATCGGTGTCTGATAGAGCGTTCACATAACTGTCTGTCTGTGTTAAAAATGCCAAAATTAAAACTTTTTTATAGGCTGATTTAGTCCTATAAATGCCGATATAACGGCGTTTGATTGTCTCTAGGGGTCACACCAATCTTTAGCTGTTGCTGGTCTATCTGGCTTCACTAAAGATGCTATAAGATCAATCAGATAAAAAATAAATAAAGGGGATGCCAATGCCTTAACAGCGGTCTTAGTAGCCATAAAATACAAAAAAACAGCCAAAAATAAGCAATTATTTGCGATTATTTCCAGTTTTTAAGCACTTTCACAGAGTAAAATTGACAACAATAAAGGTTTCTATCTGCGTGAATTTGTAACGTCTGACTTAGTGCCGATTAAGAGGAATAATGAAGCAAAACAAATACGAAGGGAAAATAGTGGATAACAAAGAGCAGTTACGAGATCAGCTTCAGCCTCTTTCCCCCAATAAGCATTTAGACAACGAAGAATATCACCAATACGTCACATATTTAGATCAGGCATTAACAGGCAAAAAAAGTAGCGAGATTGATAATATTGCTATTGCTGGTAAATATGGTAGCGGGAAATCTTCGATTATTGATAGTTATTTTGCACGTGAGGACAATCCGAATAAAAATAATTATCTAAAAGTCAGTTTTGCAACCTTTAATAAAAAGCCACTAACAGCCGATATAGAAAAAGATGATCAGACCGAAAATACTAAAGAAGAACGCAAGCACGAGAAAAAGCAAAACGCAAGAATATCTGCAAATATTATCAACCAGATTATTTACCAAGTGGATCCTAAAAAAATTCCTTTAACTAGATTTAAAGTCAAAAGGCCTATTCTAATTTCCAACCAGTCAGCTATTTGTATCGAATTAGTGTTGCTGTTATCCTTGTGGTTGAATTTCCATCTCTTTTGGCCTAAAAATGTGGCCTTTGTAATCAACGGGGTCAGAGCGGTTCTAATCATCACTCTTTTTATCTATTTGCTATTTCAGTTACTGGCTCGCTTGGAGATATCTAAGTTTAAGATCTCGCTTAAAAGTGTTGATACCGAAATAGATACTTCTAACGATGATTTATTTGAAAAGTATATTGATGAGATTGTTTATTTGTTTGAAAAATCAGGTAAACGCATTTTAATTATCGAGGATCTTGACCGCTTTGATAATTTAACTATTTTTGAAAAGCTCCGTGAACTCAATATCAAACTCAATCATATAAACAAGTTTCGTAAATCCGCACAACATTGGCAGTTTATATACCTCATTAAAGATGATATCTTTGCTGATCCAAACGACCGTGTCAAATTTTTTGATCTTATCATTCCTGTTATCCCTTATATCACATCAAACAACTCTTTCGATAAACTGACAAGTTTCTTCCCCAAAAATAATGATCGTTTGCGTTATATATTGAGTCTCTACATCGATGATTACCGGTTGCTGTTAAACATTCATAACGAATATCAAGTGTTCGAATCAATTGGATCTGCAACTGGGAATACAGCAGAAAAAGATCAGTTGCTCGCTTTGATTGCTTATAAAAACAAATTTCCAGACAGATTTGATGATTTACAAAATGGGAAGGGCGAGCTGGCAGAGATTGTCTCTAGTTATAAGGCCAACATTGAAAAGCAAGTCAATGCCATTGATCAAAAAATAATCGAAATTAAAATCCAAAAAGATAGCACCATTGCTAATAAAGAAGCTGAATATTTATATTATTGGGCTAGAAAAAATAACTTGGTTTATTATGCAACTGCAAATGACTTCACGAGAAGGTCTATCAACACTTTCGATCTAGCGCAACACATTATTCAGAAAAATTTAGTAGTTCAAATAGGCAACGAAAACAGGGAACCCTATCTGGATTTCAAATCTAATCAAGTCAACTATGCAAATGATCTAAGGAATGTGACTGCTTTTGATGAAGAACTGCAGAAATTGCGATCGCAAAAAGAGTTAATCACCAAACAACCGCTACAAAACATTGATAAAGATGTTTTTGAGGGAAAGCCCCTTAACGAAATGCTATATGCCTTAATTAGATCCGGTTACATCAAAGAGGATTATCTGTACGTGATTAATCATTATTATGGCGACAACGCTAATCGCATCTTTATGCGGGGATTATTAAGTGATAGTGATGACTTCGATACGCATCTGCATCTAACGAAAATAGGAGACTTGATTCCCAGACTCGAGGCAGAGGATTTTTCAAAGAAACAGATTCTTAACTTTGATCTATTAGCCTATCTCTTTACTGAAAATCAAAGTGATAAATTGCTTGTCATGCTTGAAACAGCCATACGTTATAAGTCTGGATTTATTGAAGAAGCAATCAATTTAGAATACAGTGATTCTAATATTGATCTTGAAGATAAACCAACTGTAAGAAATCCTTTGGTAGAACAACTGCAAGGTTTTCATCAGAAGGTTTTGGAACTGCAACCACAAATTCATTTTGATTTATCTCAATTCACAAGTGAGTTTTGGATAGCGGATTCTAATTTAGAGGATATCATCAAACATAATCGCTACGATGATACGAACTCAAATGAGGAAATTTTAATCAGCTACTTAGATCAATTGACAGATAATAAGCTGAATTTACAAATTATTAACAATGAAACAGTTTATGTTGCTCTCAAACAGAAAATCATAACAGACATTCTTGCACGTGTTGATTTGGCAGATATTACCAATAACGATCTCAAGAAACTTGCATTGCAGAAGAATAAAATCCACAAAACAACAGAGAATCTTTTAGCTTATTTCGACTTATCAGGTAAGGTTTTTGATGAAAAGCTTGTTGAATTTATCAACAATAACAATTGGGAAAGTTCATCAATTAAGGGATTATCCGATGAATTTTACCAGAAGTTTGTTGCTACAGAAAATATTTCAGAACCACAATTCACGGTATTTATGAAAGCATCTACCGACATAGCTGGTTGGCTTAGTGATGCTTTAATAAATAATTTGAAACCAGAAAAAATAAAGATTCTGTTTGAATTAGGTGGCCTGCCAATAAAGGCTACTACGATTCAGTTACTAATTGATAAGGATGTCCAAGTAGGCTCCACACTTATTGATAAAGACTTCAAACAATTAGTTGTTGACAAGAAAATTTCTTTAAGCAAAGCGCTGTTATTGAATGTGCTGAAAACGCCGGGTAAGAACAATAAATTGATTCTCTCTAGAAATCTGTCCCTACTAACACAAGACAAAATTCACGAACAGCTTCGCCAGTTACACGATGATGATTCTGATAAGCTGTTAAAGGTAATGGACCATGTTCGTGGGTTCACTAGTGTCAAATTAGATAATTTAGAACCTGATACTAACTTACTCCATTGGATGAAAGATCAAAGTTTGATTAGCAACTTCGAAGTGCTAGGTGGATCTAGATTAAGAGTCAAAAAATAAACATAATTAAGTAACACCAAGGCCTTAGATTAATAACCAACTTTTCCGGCGCTATATGAATTCATTTTCAACATTTATTTATTTGCATTTCTTAAACAAGATTGAAAATTGATGCTCCAATGCACGACTTGAGTTAACCCAACTTACCTTGCCTTGACTTAGCTTGACTTACCTTAGGCTGTTAAAAATGCTGACGAATCCGCCAGCATTTAAAATAATAAAATACTCCCGCTTAAGCGGGCTTTTCATTTTTTATACTTCCTTTTTCGTGTCTTCGCTAGCATTAGTTGCTTGGAGGTTAATTAGTTTTGTTAATCTTTCCATAACAACATCTGAAATAATATTTTTATTCATCTTAATCCAGGGCAGCAAATCTTGCTTAAAATTAGATGATTTCTGATAAACATTCTCAATTAATAAACAATGTGAATCAATAAAATCAACGTTGTTGGTATCGGTATTATCTTTAAAAACGGTTTGACCCTTTTCATCTACAAATAGATTTGGAATCAAGAAGGGGTTAGATATACCACTTAAAAGAAAGTGCCGAAGACGCTGATGTTCTGACCATTCTTTAAACAAATACAGATCGTTGTCCTCTGAAGGTGCTTTGATCAAATAGTTATTATTTACAAGTTCCTCTAGTGTTTTACCAGGAATGTTTTGTGCTCGCAAAGTCGCCTTTGGATTTGGAATAAAACCGATATCATCAGCTTTATCCAACGCAACTAACAACGTGCCTTGACCTTCGGGCGTGAGTTCGGCAAAACGGTCATTCACTAGCCAGCCCTTTGTGTAGTTCCGGCTGTTAGCCATTGACGCGCTCTTTTCTGGCTGCCGTTCTACTCACAGAGTCAATTGTCCGGTATAGCTCAGACTCCGGTAAGGGATTATCTGAGTGCTGGTTTGACCACGTTATCAAGGTTTTGATCACAGGTTGATCTAGTTTCATCAGCAATAATGACCCAATTAAAGAGCTGTA
Source organism: Oenococcus kitaharae DSM 17330 (assembly GCF_000241055.1). NCBI lineage: Bacteria > Bacillati > Bacillota > Bacilli > Lactobacillales > Lactobacillaceae > Oenococcus > Oenococcus kitaharae. The sequence continues at coordinate 464,578 of NZ_CM001398.1, read as the reverse complement.
GAAGATATGCCGGCCATGGCTAGGCGGATTGATTGATTGTGCCATTGCTCGATTAACCAAATCTTGCCAGGGCTCGCGATCATTCCGAACTTTTGACTCAGCTAAATCTTTTAGCTCTTTACGCTGAGGCTTAATCATGGGAGCCTGACTTGATTTGATTTGAGCCAGACCCAAAAAAGACTCTGCATCATTCATGGCCAGCTTGCATTTATGCATCACAGAGTAGGCATTTAAAACAGGCAGTCCGGCTAGTTGTGACCAATGAGAACCATAGCTAGTCAAGTCTGTTTGCCAATTATTGGGTAATAACTGCCTTAAATAATCGCCTATTTGGATCCGCTGTGCTGCATCAAAAGTCGAGTCAATGGGTACAGCTAGGCGCAAGCGAGTGCCTTTATAGCCATTAGAAACAGTCGGGTAGATCAGATAAGCTATCTTGGCCAAAGCTGACTGGACACTTGACACAGCTGTCTGATAATCATCCCCATCTGTACCATCAATATCGAAAAATAAGATTGAACGTTTGGTCAGGTTAGTGTCATTTCTAGTTAGCGTCGCCATTTGGCCAGCCAGTACAAAGGCAGCCTTGTTTTCTTTATAGTTGTGAGCCAGGTCGCTTGAATTAATCTCAGTTCGTTCTAACGGCTGGTAGCTCTTAAGCCAGTCCCAGTCAGAAAGCTCTGTTGGCTGCTTCGTTAAGTGGCTATTCTTTAATCCTTTTTGCAGATAAATCATCAGATTTCCTCCACAAATAGGAAAAGCCTGTTAATATATACGTAGACATTGATTCTGATGCTCGTATGATTATTATTTTTCAATTCACTGACTACTGTGCTCGCCAAAGTTGTGTAATTAGTGAATTTTTTTGTATCTTCAAATGATTCTGTTTTGATTCTTGTCATTTAATTTGCTTCCTTTCCATTAATGCCAGCATATCTGCTGTTTTGTAAAGCTTCAAACTGCCCCAGATAATCGGCTTGATCTGAGCTTTTTGTATGAATTTATCGAATGTCCTTGGACTAATCGAAAAATACTGTAGTACATCCCGGCGCCTAAAGGTCACCGGATAAAGTTCTTTTTCTTTGTACATTTCTTCTCCTATTACTGATTTATTTTTTGCATTTTCTTGACTCAATTTCTAAATCAACCCATCAACCTACTGAAATCATTGTTGAAGTTTCGTCCAAAAAAGGTCTTAACGGCGGTGCAATGATCATATCCGTGTGCCCATTTCTCCTTTTTGATTAATATTGTTTTCCGTAAAGACACGCATTGGGAATGTTAACTTTTCAAGCAAGCGGTTGAATGGTGAATTAAGTTCTTTTTTTCTAGCACTTAGCCAGCTGCTTGTTTACTGTTCATAATCGTAAGTATATATAATTTATATATACTTTTTTTACGATTATGAAGGCAAAAAAATACAACAAAGAACTTAGCTAGTCAAGAGAGGCTAAAAAATAGATACCCATTCAAGATTAATTTTCGTTTTCTCTTCAACAAAACATCTTGTTTTAAATCTATCTTTTGATCATTTAAAATCTCATTATGGCTCTTGAAATAGTGACAGACCTCTTAACTTAATGGGCCAATCATTAGCAATATCATTGAGACAAAATTATTCTCTGCTCAGTGCCTTGCCATTTTTTAAATATTTCACTGTTCTTGAGTTCTAATAAGATATTTTTTTAGCTATGATAGCTCGTTACTCTCTATCCAAAATTTTCATCTTCTTTCTTTTTTTTAAATCTTTCAAATTTATATTGCCATTCAATTTTTTATATGGTATAATTTAATAGGATTTACTTTATAGATACATTCTATCACATTTGATTAAAAAAAGCAAGTTAGTTCTTTTCGCTCAATCTTTGGGGGGTATTTTTGGTTTTGCTTGCTTATTTTGCAGTGCTTAGAAGCGCTGTTTTTTGTTTAGTCATTTTCAACTTAGCCTGCGTAATGAGAACCTTCAGCGTCTTTTTCAGAAATGTGCTATACTAATCGTAATAATTATTATTTGCAATTATATTTAATTACGAATTAAATTAAATACGATTATGACAATAAAAACATCTCTACAACCAAATCAGAACAGTAGTGCTTTCAAACGAGTTAAAGGCAACCGTAAATATTTCAGTCAACTTCTCAAGGGCTTAATGGCTAAGCATAATCAAGAAATCAAGGATCTCTTAGCACCTGTGCTGCGTCTCTACGAAGGTACTAGCTCGTCAGACAGCTATCAGAACGGTATCTCTAAAATTAGTAATTGGCGTGTCGGTAAAACTTTGCCCTCTAATTTAGAGTTAAAAGCACTTCGGGATTTTTATGCTAAACAAGGCGACCATCTCGACTATTTCGCCATGCTCTACCCTGATCGGCTTCCTAGCTACCTCAACCGTTTTTTCCGGGACCTGCATCGCGCCATTGAACACGAATTCTTTACTATCCAACGAGAGAAATCATCATCCTACCGGCTTTTAGACCAAAAGTTCAAATCTAAAGATATTCGACTTTTAGCGACGAGATTTGACGATCTGTTTTCTCAGGATTTTTCATATATGAAAGCCACCGTCTCAGAATACGAAACAGACCCAGAAACCGGCCAACCGCTGTCAGAAGAAGAACTAACTAATTTTTTTAAAGAGCACATTCTCAATAAGCATCGTTTCAGTGATGGCTTTGATCATTACATAGTGGCACAAACCTTTTACAGCTTTGAAACCTTATCCAATAGCTTAGGCAGCCTGATTAATGAGCACTTACTCGCTTATATTGGGGAACTCATAACGGCCGCTAATAGTCAAATTCAAAACGAACTCAGTCAATTATATAGAAACACTGCTCAACATTCACCCCTTTACGATCTTACCCAACGCGACTACTTAGATGTTCACAGCGGCAACTCGAAAGCTGACGTCTTACAGCACAAAATCAATCAAGCCACCATGGATTTTCTCTCACAACTGGAGGCTTTTAACCAAGAACGAATCGGCTCACATATTGATTAAAAAATAAATCTATCAGGCAAAGACAAGCCGTTAAAACTCTCGTCATTGATCATATCCGTGATTGTTCATTGAAATAAAAACAATGAAAATCAAAAATAGAACGCTTAAAAATGGCGTTAAATCATATTATTTTAGGATTACCTTAAACGGTAAGCCAACAACAAAAAGAGGCTTCAATAGCCATAAAGAGGCTGTTAATGCCTATCGTGCTTATAAAGTCGCTGCGGCTAATGGCCAGCTAGAAAGCCAAAAACCAAAGCGGATTAAATTGACTGAATTAGCTAATCAATGGTTAGCTATGAAAGCAACAGAGGTCAAACCCTCAACGTTCAAAAAATTTCAAGAACGTTATGAACTGCATATTAGAAGAACTTTTCAAGGCAAGTTTTTAGATGAGATAACCGCTATTCAGGCACAGAATTACGTGAACCGAATAGCTAAAGAACTGGTAGATTATCGCAACATTCTGATTATTCTAAATCAAGTCTATAAAAAAGCCATCCAGTATGGCTATATAGCTGAGAATCCTTTTGCCAACGTTGATAGGCCCAGAGCTAAAAAAGCAGCTGACAAAGACTCAGCGAACTTCTATGATAAAGAACAACTTATTGAGTTTCTAAATAGTGCTTACCAGTTATATCATCAAGACTACTTCGGACGATATGCCTTCTTTAGGTTATTAGCCTTTACCGGTATGAGAAAAGGCGAAGCCCTGGCTTTGAACTGGTCTGATATCGATTTGAGTCAAAAAACATTGTTAATCAATAAGACCATTGTAACTGTCACTGATGGCGAAATCGTTTCTGATGAGCCCAAGACCAAAGCCAGTAATCGTGTCTTAACTCTAGATGAAGGTACGGTATCTGTTCTAGCCGAATGGAAACTGCAGCAACATGAGCTATACAAGAAACTGGGATATAGTGCATCTCCTTGTGAGTTCGTGTTTAACAGCTCTGTGAACTCGTTTGTCAGTTTAGGCAAACCCAGACAATGGTGTCGAGCCATAGCCAAACAAGCTAATTTATCCCCCGTGACGATTCACGGCTTTCGCCATACCTATGCCACTTTAGCCGTTCAAGCGGGGATGGACATCAAGCAATTACAATATCAGCTCGGCCACAACGATGTGCATACGACCCTACAGATTTATGCGGAAGTAACTAAGCAACAGAAAACAGCAACAGCGAAGATATTCGCCAATTTTTTGAATCAAAGTAATCAAATAAGTAATCAAGGAAACAATTAAATTACTCAAGCCTTGTCGCACAAGCATTACAGCATTTATGGTTCGAATCCCGTAATGTCCAGAATGTTGGGGGTCTAAGGGTGTATAAAACCCTACAAATAGGGAAATTACTTTGGCCAGTTTCATTATTGGTTTCACCACTTGTCCCGAAAAATCGTCAAAAATACCATTAATTGATTGAGGAAAAATGTCGATAAACGATATCTATTGCTTTTTAGCTTAATCGCTAAGGTTGACTACGGTTAAGGTTTAAACTGTTTTAAATATCGGCTGGCAAATAACTTATGAAGTTTAACTCCTAAAGTAGAGTTAGCGGCATCTATATCTGCATACATGGCCGTCGTGATCTTAGACAACAACGATGACAATTGATCGAGTTCAGTGTCGGAGAGTGTCTTAATGAATGGAGGTACTTCTTGGGCAGCGGACTCGATTTGTTTTCGACCTTCACTAGTTAAATTCACTAAGTTGATGCGCCGATCATTAGGTGATTTTGTCAAAGTGACTAAATGATACTTAACAAGTTTATTGACAAATTCGCTCGTAGACTGAGGCGAAATTCCCAGGCGTGTAGCCAGTTCCCGTTGTGATAAATGGTCTTCATCGGCCAATGCCAGTAAAATCTTGCCTTGGCCTTGAACCGTTAAGCGTGGCCGCGCCTGTTTGATGACATCATCATAGATTTTACTGAGCTGGTCATACTCCGCCAATTTTCCGGCGGCCAGTTCTGCCTTGATTTTATTTGCCATGATTCGCTACGCCATCCATTACTCTTTTAAATATACAACATTCCTAGCCCTGAAAACGGCCGCTTGACAATTTAGTCAGATACCCTTACTATATATTTGATCTGGGGCCCTGATCGAATAATAGGAGAACAAATTATGAATCACGATAACATCGTTCAAGTCAGGAATATTGAAAAACATTTTGGCGACAAAATAGCAGTCCAAGGTGTTTCTTTTGCCATTAAAAAAGGTGAGATTTTCGGTTTATTAGGCCCAAACGGCGCTGGAAAAACCACTATTTTAAAGATGATCACGACTTTATTGCGCCAAGACGCAGGAAAAATTTTATTGAACGGTTTTGACACGCTGGCACAGAGCCGTTTTGCACGTCAACAATTCAGTGTGACTGGCCAAACTGCGGCGGTTGATGAAGATTTGAGTGCACGCGAGAATTTAATGATTTTCGGTAAGCTAAACGGTTTAACAGGTGCCGTCGCTCGTAACCGTGCCATCGAATTATTAACAGATTTCGACTTACTGCATTCAGCTGATCAAACATTAGCAACATTTTCTGGGGGTATGCGCCGCCGATTGGACTTAGCTGTTAGCTTGATTGGAAAACCCGCGATTTTGTTTTTAGATGAGCCAACCACTGGATTGGATCCAAGAACAAGAACACAGATGTGGCAGGCCATCCAAAAACTGGTTGCCCAAGGTTCGACCGTGTTATTAACAACGCAATATCTAGAAGAAGCCGACCACTTAGCTGATCGTATTGCCCTGATTGACCATGGTCGTATGATCGCAATCGGGACGCCAAGCCAGCTCAAACAACAAGTCGGCGGTCTGCAGCTTCGACTAGAGGTGGCTGATTTAAAACAAGTCACACAAGCCCAAACAATTATTCAAGACGTTTTAGCAGCATCTGTGCACGTTGATGAACGAACCCTGACCGCATTGCTTGACGACTCCGGAATGTCGGTAGTTTCACAAATTTTAAATCAGCTCCAGACTGCGGGGATTGCCATGAACAATTTTGCTGTTAAAACACCATCGCTGGATGATGTTTTTCTAAAAATGACGGTGGGAAAAAATTAGGGAGAATAAATGATGCAATCAACTACAAACAAAAATCTTGTTTTCAGCAACATCTTAACTATGACGCACCGCAATCTACTGAAGACGCTGCATAATCCCGATAATTTTAGTGACGTAATTATGCAACCCGTGATCTTCACATTATTGTTCGGTTATCTGTTCGGCGGCGTCATTGCGGGAAGTGTTCACGCCTACTTGCCCATGCTGGTGTCTGGCATTCTGGTGCAAAGTATTTTAAACGCAGCCTCAGGTTCCGGTCAGCAATTGCGTGAAGACATTAATGCAGGTGTCTTTGATCGTTTCAAGACTCTGCCGATTTCGCCAATTGTGCCGCTAGCAGGTCAATTAGTGGGTGACATCTTCCGCCTACTGATTTCAGGAGCCATGGCGTTGATCACGGCCTTTTTCATGGGCTGGCGACCAACAGTCGGCTTGCCAGCACTAATCACAGTGCTATTGTTAGCTATTTTTATCGGCTGGKCCACCTCTTGGATCTTTGCCTTGGTAGGCTTGATTGCCAAGAATGCGGAGCTAATTGGCAGCTTATCTATGGTAATTATCTTAGTGATGACATTTTTATCTAACGCCTTTATTCCCACAAAAACATTGCCAAAATTTATTCAGACGCTAGTGAAGATTAACCCGGTGAGTTTGACCATCTCGGCAATTAGAACCATTCTGAGAACTGGTCAATGGAGCGGCAATGCCACTGCGGTCTTTATTAGCGGAGGAATCATTATTTTGATTTTTATGCCCCTGACTGTCTTTGTCTATCAACGACGGCGTTAAAAGCGATTAAAACTCAGAAGAAAAATAGCTCCCTGATTGAGAATTAAAACCAAGTGATTGATGAAAACGCAACATCCTCATCAAAGTTTGGACGTGTGATCCTCGTTAGCAAATCAAGGCCTTCTTTGGATAAGTTTCTTTCTAAAGCTAGTTTCCTTAACTGCTGTGCCAAATATACAAGTACCATACGGTCCCGCTGACCGCCTTCAAGCCGAGCAATAGCAGTATTTATGATTTGCTTTTCATCCAACTTATTGAACTGAATTTTTTGCAATTCTTCCTTAAGACTTTGTTTTTTATCTGATGACTTCATTTTTAAAACTCTTTTTCAATTCACTACCGGCTTATTCCACTAACACCAGTTAATCGATCATTCTGAGCGGATGATTTGCCAATATTTTACCACTGTCACAGAAGGTCGGTTTTAATGTGGCCTTTAATTTTCCTTGATAGAATAGAGTTGTAAACATCTAGCGAACCTGCCTTTTAAAGGAGGAACTATGATTACTCAGACACAACAATCTCATCCAAAGAATGTTGAAATCAAGGAATTGAAACAGGTTCCACAGCATCCTTTGGCCTCCAAGGATCAAGCAGTACTTGATTCGGTCAATTTTTTACAAAATAAAAATCTGTATAATGCTATCGTAGTATTTCTTAAATTAAAGAGACCAACATAATTTACCAAAGGAGCTGCGGCTCCTTTTTTGATTCATTTGATACCGAGCTGGTGGAAAAGATCATGAACCATACCAGTATATTTGGGCTGCGTTTCAATTAATTGTTTAGCGGCATCCGCTAGGTTGAGACATAAACAACCCTTGCGATCCATGGTTGTTTTGGCATGCAGCAAGGAACTCAAAATAGCTTCGTCAACGCTGGCAGCGGCTGCTCTAAAAAAGGTATCAATATGATTGTCATTAAATCGGGAAACCGTGTCAAAATCATGCTTGGCAAAATGCTGGACCAAATTCGTTGTCGAAAAGGCAAAAACAATTTCGCCACTGCCGTTTCCCTCATAGCCACCAGTCCGGCCAATACCAACTGCGGCCCGCTTGGCTAAACGCTTCAACTGTCGTGAGTCCAAAGGTGCATCAGTAGCCAAGACAGTAATAATTGATCCTTTTTCTTCTTTTTGCTTACCGGTAACTAAAATTTCCGACAAAGCTTTACCGATCGGCATTCCGCCAACAATAAAATCTGAGAGAAAGCCATAATTAGTCATCACCAAGGCACCAAGTGTATAATGGCGGCCATCAAGGTCAACAATGCGAGAAGACGAGCCAATGCCGCCTTTCAAACCGTAACAAATCATGCCACGACCGCCACCAACAGCTCCTTCTGAGAAAGTATCTTTGGCAGCATCCAATGCCGAAAAAACATCCGACTCGGTAATCTGCATGCTGCGAATATCCGAAATAACACCATCATTGCATTCAGCGACAATCGGATTAACCGTACTGGTTGTCTGACCAATTTCCGGATTTTCCTTCAGCATATATTTTGTCAAAGCATTGATTGCCGTGCCCACTGCAAAAGTATTTGTTAAAACAATCGGCGTTTCAATCGTGCCCAGTTCATCAATCTGAATCAGTCCGATGCTTTTTCCAAAACCGTTAATGACATAAGATGCAGCTGGTACTTTTTCTCTAAACAGATTACCTGAATGAGGAAAAATCGCTGTCACACCACTATGAAAATCGCCTTCATCGTGGTTTATTTGGCCCACTTTGACACCGGCAACATCTGTGATTAAGTTTTTAGGGCCTTTAATCCCATCTGAAAGGTCGTTAACTAAATTGACCGATAAACCCATATTGAATACCTCGACATCTAGCTGACATCATCTCACAAAATATAGGAAATGTTTCCCAAGATACTCCGCTAGTCAACCAGTCACAGCATTTGTCTTTTTGTCGCCATTGGCGCGTTCGGACGCAACTCGATCATCCGTATAGTATTTTGCTTGTGCATTGAAGAGATCTCGATACAAGCCCGGCTGTGCCATCAAAGAATCATGCGTCCCATCTTGGACAATCTGTCCTTGATTAAAGACAATAATTCGTTGGGAAAAACGCGTCGAACTCATGCGATGCGAAATATAAATTGCTGTCTTATCGGCGATCAGGTCATCAAAACGCTGATAAATTTCATATTCAGAAATTGGATCCAAAGCTGCAGTCGGCTCATCTAGTATGACAATAGGCGCATTTTTATACCAAGCCCGGGCAATCGCGATTTTTTGTGCTTCTCCGCCCGACACCGCGACACCATCAGGAGATAAAGCTGTTGTTAGCGGCGTATCGATCGTCTTGGGCAATGCGACGACTCGTTTTTTAATATCTGCAACATCAAGAGCTTGCCAGACATGCGTTTTGTCAGGGACAGAATCCGCGGCCACGTTTTCGGAAATACTATAGGCGAATAGACGAAAATCTTGGAAAACAACACCCATCAGGCTCTCATATTCTTTAGCTTCATACTTGGCTATATCAATATCATTAAGCGTAATCCTTCCCTCAGTCGGCGCATACAAACGCGTCAAGAGCATAATTAATGTCGTCTTACCAGATCCATTGGGTCCGACAATTGCCAGACGTTCTCCAATATGCAGATCTAAATTCACATGCCTCAGTGCCCAGGCATCGCTACCGGGATATTTGAAAGACACATCATGAAAACTGATAGCAAAATCATTATCGGTTCGTTTTTCGACCGGTAAACTGCCCGATTCTGCCGCGTCGGGTAGAGAAAAGAAATCACTAAAGTATTGCAGATAATCAATCATATTCAGATACCAGCCAACACTGCCTGTAAATTCATTAAAGGCATTCATAAATTGTTGAAAATAGCCGACAGCAATCAAAACTGTGCCGATCGCAATACCACCGCCAAAGGCTTGCAGTCCAATCAAGGCAAACAAGGCACCAACTAAAAGATTAATCAGAATAGTAGGCGGCAAGGCATAAAGGAGCGAACCGATTGCTCCCCGCCAATAATCTTCCCAGCTCCTGTTATTAGAGGCCTCTTCTTGGGATTTGATCAACTTATCTGCACCATAAAGCCGTGTTAATTCACCGTGTTTAAAGGTATCAACAAAATTAATAAAATAACCAAATACACGATTTTCTCGAATAATGCCGGCAATCATTTTACGCTGTTGGATGTTGCCGCGTTTAGTCGCCCAGAAGCCTAATCCGATTGGTGCAGCCAGCAGCAGCACAAGGGTCAACGGATAATGGAAACCATTGAAAAAACCAGCAGCTGTTGCACTCATTCTCACATGGCCCTGCGCCAAGGTGATAAAGATTCCGATGGCGAAAATAGCCGAAATGATTAAGGAAAAAGTATCCCTAAAACCGTTCTGCAATAATGACGTCAGACCACCACTCATATTTATGCCGCGCTTAGTTCCTGTGTATGCTTCACGCATCTCCGGCGATTCAAAATCCGAATAACTGATACTAAGCAGTTTTTCTGTTGTTTTAGCTCTCAATCTTTGACCAACATAAGTCTCATGATCGGCGGCTAATTTTTCCAGCCAGCTGGTAATAAGCGTTACAAACAAACGCGTCCCCAGGAAGATTGCCAATAACAGCAGCATATGATCATTTGAAAACCCACGCTGCAAGCCGATCAACAATAGTCCCAAAAAAGCGATATTCAGGTATGGACTGGCGAGCATTGCAAAGGCATAAGCCAATTCCAACCAGACTGCTTTAGCATCAAGTGTATGAACAACGCGAATAATATTCCAAAGTTTTTGTCCAAAATTTTTCTTCTGATTAGTCATGGTCATCACCCGATTTCAGATTCTTTTGATAATATTTGCTTTGTACTCGATACATTTCCGCGTAGCCCCCGCCTTGGGCCATCAATTCTTCGTGCGTGCCTTGTGCTGTAATCTTGCCGTCTGCCAAAAAAATAATCCGGTCGCAAAAACGTGTCGACGCCAAACGATGTGAGATAAAAATAGCTGATTTCCCCTGTACTAATCCAGCAAAACTTTCATACACCTCATTTTCAGCCAGCGCATCCAAGGCAGCAGTCGGCTCATCAAGCACCAATACCGGTGCATTCTTGTAAACTGCTCGTGCCAGCATGAGTTTCTGTGCTTGTCCGCCTGAAAATTCAACACCCTTATCTTCAATATTTCGTGTCATTGGGGTCTCAACCCCATTGGGCAGACTGGCGATTTTTTCCGTTAGACCAGCCGTTGCTAAAGCTGTTTGAACACGTGCAGAATCAGGCGTGCTTGTTAGCGCGATGTTGTTGGCGACCGAAGCAGCTATCAGTGTTGTTTCCTGAAAGACCGGAGCAAACAGATCATAGCGATCCTGCAGCGGTATCATAGCCGCATTAAGGCCATTAATGGTGATACGGCCGCTGCCAGGCGTAAAAAGTCCGATCATTAATTTGACGATCGTGCTTTTGCCAGCGCCATTGACACCGACCAAAGCCAATTTTTCACCAGCGTGCATCGTAAAACTTACGTCTTGCAATGTCGCTTTATCCGCTTCCGGATAGGTAAAGTTCACATGGTCAAAACTAATCGTGATAGGTCTTTTCGATAACTGTTTTGCCATCGCAGCTGATAATTGAGGCAGATTTTTCTCCTTGGCAGTATCCAGAAAACGCCTGACATCCTGCAAATCAATACTAGCCTTTTGTAGTATATGCATATCTTCCAGCAGTTGATTGGTTAGTGTCACAAACTGATTAGTCACAGAAAACAACAGCGTGAACTGGCCCAAAGTGAGGGTTTTAGCCAATACAGCTGCGATTAAATAGCTATATGCCGCGGCGTCTCTAACCAATCCGGCCACTTCCCCGATCATGCGGCTAACCATCTCGCGCCTACTACTGCGGCGCTGCCACTGCATACGATCGTGAATCAATTTGTTCAGATGCGCGTGGTACCAGCTTTGAACATGATAAAGGCGGACATCCTTGCCGTTTTCACTGGCATAACCCGTACGTTCGAGATAATCCTGCTGTTTCTCGTCAGCCGCCCAAATATTTTTATGTTTGTCGTACCAAGCACGGAACCATTGCAAAGCAAAATAACTGGCTACTGCCGCCAGCAACACCAAAACAAATAGCCAAGGGGTAAAAGCACTTAAAGTCAGCACAAAAATCAAGAGCGTGATACTATCTGCCAGAACACCTTCAAGCCCGAAAAAGATTGCCTGAGCGCCAGCCATTGTCCAAGAAGTACCATTGGTCGATGCTTCATGGTAAAGTTTCTCGGTACTTGGTTCGATTAATTGCTGATAAGGCACTGACAAGACACGACTATGCATCTGCAGCAGGACGCGAGATCGGACTGCACCGCTAAGATCGCGTCCATATGAGAGACACAAGTTCTGAGCCACGACAGTACCAGCCAAAGCGGCAGCCATCGCCAAAGCGACTGTGGCATAGTTTGCAAAGTGCGCGCGCGACGCCAGCAAAGAGACCAGCCAAGCCGGGATAATTACACTAATTACCGATACGATAGCGGTAAGGCAGATATAACCGACAAGTGTCCATTTAATCCAAGGACGTTCTTGGCGCATAATTCCCCACCACCAGTGTAAGTTGTTCCACAAAGAATATGTCAGATGTTTTTCAGCCATGATAATCGCCTTCTTTTCTTTACTTCACTTACCCTACAAAAAAAATGACCATTGAGGCCATTTTTTGCGTAAATGGTTATTTACTCTGCGCAAGTGGTATGGCAATTTCCGTCACGAAAACTTCGTCTTCGTATTGACGGTTGATCATACCGCCATATTTAGAAACCAGTTTGTTGATACGGCGAATGCCAAGGCCGCGTTTGTCATTTTTGGTCGAGGCATAATGAAAATCAATAGTCTGATCGCGCGGGCGCGAATTCGTCACAGATATATAAAGCTGCTGTTTCAAAATGGCGATATAAACACGCAGGCGCCGCATCTCGCCATCCGGCTGCTCTTCAATTGCTTCCAGGGCATTATCCATTAAATTTCCCACAATCACGACCAAGTCTAAATCCTTAATCAAAGGCCTTGTGCCGACAAACACCTTAGCATTGGTTGGGATATGTGCATGTTCGGCTAAAGTGAGTTTTGCATTCATGATTGCATCCAGCAAAATGTTGCCAGAATGGATCAGTGTATCTACTGTATCCAAGCGTTCTTCGAGGGAATCCAGGTAATTGCGTGCTTCGGCGACATGCTGATCATCCAGATACGCTTTTAAAGCCTGCAAGTGATCATGATAATCATGCCGCCAGCCGCGCATATTGGCATACAAATCCTGCACTTCCTGACTATACTGAGCCATCATCTGGTCTAATCCAATGGCAAAAACAGCATCCTGCTGCGTAAAGAAAAAAGAAATAAGTTCGGTCATAAATAACAGCAGCAAAGCAATCGCTAAAGTCAAAACAACTTGCGGCCAGCTCGACAAAAGAGATACTAAAAGGGCTAGTACCAGCATCCATCCAGTTCCTAGTAGGCGCAGCGGCCAATGCCGTTGGCTTTGCCACAAATGAATTTCGCCCGTTGCCAGCAGCAGCCAAACATAAGGCAAAGCTATCAACCAAAAGCTCAGGATCACAGCTACGATGATGTCCCCGCAAATGATCAACTGGGATAATGCCGCTTTACGCCGATGCCAATCCCATAAACTAAGAATAAGTAGTAAGCAAGCCGGTAACCAGTAAAGTCCCCACCAGACGAATAATACCGTTATAGCAGCAGCTATCACAGCTGCTGCTGTACGACGAAAAAGAGAGAAAGATTGACTGAGAAGCCAGCTGTTTGTGCCGACAGCAATGGCCGCCACTAAAATACTAGTCATTATCAGCCAGCTTTCGATAATGTGTAAAAAAGGCTTGTTTCACCTTAGCGGCTTGCTTCCGCGACAAAGGATATTGCGTACCGTCTGCCATATCGACAAGGCTTGGAGACAGACGCCGGATAAAACTGAGATTCACAAGTACTGACCGATAAACTTGAACAAAACCTTGTTTCGTGAGATTCGAAAAATCCTTTAATTGCCCAGAGCTTCGTATAACACCTTGTTGTGTGTGAAACAACAGCTCATGGTTCAAAACTTCAACGGCCAGTAAATCGAATAAATTAATCCGGCGGGTTCCATCATCCGTTTTCACAACAATGCCTGCAGGCGGCTTCAACTTAGTAACTTTATGAAGAATATGTGCCACCTTACCCGAAGTAAGCGGCTTCATAATATAAGCCAATGCATTCACATCGTAACCTTCAAAGACATATTCCTCATAATTACTAAGAAAAACAAGCGGTACCGTGGCATCGACCTGCCGGATTTTCTTAGCCAGCGTCATGCCATCTGCTCCGGTTAAACGAATATCTAAGACTAGTAAGTCTGGCGTAATGGCCGCGAAAAGATAGGATTCAGCCGAACTAAAGCTACGTACTACAACAGGAAAGTTAGTAGTGCTTGCTTGGGCAAATAATTCAGCATTGTTTTCACGTGTGCGTTCATCATCTTCAATGATTGCGAGCAGCATGACAGATCTCCTAGCCTAAAACTAAAAACATTATAGCACCGGGCTTAAAAACAACCAGCTTGACAGCAATACAGCTAATCTAGAAAAACAATAACATCCCCAAGGAATCTTAAGTAATAAAAAAGCTAACCTGTTGGGCTAGTTTTTTCAGGTTTCATATTCTAAACATATTTATTTGCTTAAGATTTCTTGTTCTTTTGCCTGCTCTTGCTGATAAAGAATCTTATCGTAACGACGTGCCAATGGGAAGTAGACAAAGAATGAAGCAGCTATAACAATTGCTTGCCAAATTGCCATCTGCCAACCGCCAACCAAGAATCCTGAGATGATCGGCGGCGTTGTCCAGGGAACCATAACACCGGTCAAATAAGGCAGCACATGAATCTGAATTAAGACATATGTGGCACACATCGACAGAGCTGGCATCAAAATAAACGGCAATGCCAGCAAAGGATTAAGCACGATTGGCAATCCAAACAGTGTCGGTTCATTGATATTAAAGGCTCCCGGTACTAGGGATAGTTTTCCGATACTCTTCATTTGAGCAGAACGTGCAAAGAATGACATGAAGATTACTAGTCCAAGAGTCATACCAGAACCGGTAACCGTACCGAATTGATCAAGCAGAGGCTGAATGAAGATATGGCCGCCATTAGCAGCAGTTACAACACCATCAGCTTTAAAAAATAGCAGCGTTTGAAAGTGCATTAGCTTGCAGAATTGGTGACATAATACCACTAACAATAATGGCACCGTGAACACCAAAGAACCAGAAGAAAGGTATCAAAAGTGCAACACCCAACACGCCACCGAAGCTGTCAGTCAAGCCTTGCAGAGGAATCTGAACCACATGGTAAATCCACTGTGTCATGGTTTCATTTGCTGCTGCATCAAACAGAATATAAACCAGCAGCCAGCCAACAACAATGACAAAAGCCGGAATTAAAGCAACAAATGAAGCAGATACAGCTGGCGGAACTTGCTCCGGCAGCTTGATTGTAATCTTATGCTTGATAAACCAAGAATAAATCCAACCAGTAATCATACCAACAATAATAGCGGCAATCATACCCTGACCGCCAAGCCATGTTCGATCAATGAAACCACCAAGCAGCGTTGGTGCTGGACTAGCTGAAATGACGGTTTTAGTACCATTCATAACAGCAGTGGTCGGGTGCATAACAAGAATAAAACTCACGAAGGCAGTCAAACCAGCAGGAAGTGGTTCATATCCTTCATTTTTAACCCAAACATAAGCAATACCGGTAACTGCAAAAACAGAAACGATACCAAACGAAGCATTATATGCCTGCGTAAAATATGCCGATAGGCCTGTGGATGTCATCCAATTTGCAATTGGTGTATATGGAAATGAACTCAGCAGCAGGAAGACCGACCCAACCATGATGAATGGCAAACTGACGATCATACCGTCTTTTAAGGCCGTGATCGCTTTAGTATTCACAAATTTCATCACAGGAGGCAAAATTGTTTTGTTGACAAAATTGTTCATAAATAATTAACGCTCCTCTCAATTGAATTAAATAAGCGCGATATTTGTTAAACTGTCTTTTTCAAGAAAATACGGTGATATTTCAAGTCATGTCCTTTAGTGCTTGTTCTAAGACTTTGCGGCCGTTCATCATGCCGTAATCCTGCATATTGATGACCTCGACAGGAATCGTTTCTCTTTCTTTAAAACTGCTGAACAGATAATTGACCTGAGGTCCCAGCATTAAAATATCGGGATGTTCACTCTCGATCTTCGATTGAGCATCCGAGGCGGCTGTAGCGAAAATAGTGACATCTTCGTGATCTTCTGCAGCGGCTTTTTGCATCTTGCTAACCAGAAGGCTGGTTGACATGCCGGCCGCGCAAACAAGCATAATCGTTTTTTTGCCATCTTACATAACCTTTCAGTTGATGAAAACTAGTCCAGATCCCGACCATTGGATTGGATTACTTTTTTGTACCAATAGAATGAATCTTTTTTATATCTTTTTAAAGTAGAATGACCAGCATCGTTTTTATCGACATAAATGAATCCATAGCGTTTATCCATTTGTCCGGTGCCGGCAGAGACAAGATCGATACAACCCCAAGGGGTATAACCGATCAAATTAATCCCATCGTAAGCCACAGCTAGTTCCATCTGTCGGATGTGCTCCCTCAGATAATCAATCCTATATGCATCATGGATTGTTTGATCATCTTCGAGTTGGTCAATTGCACCTAAACCATTCTCCACAATAAATTGCGGCAGGTGATAACGATCGTTTAACCAATTCATGGCATAACGCAAGCCTTGCGGGTCAATCTGCCAGCCCCAATCCGAAGCAGCTAAGTACGGATTTTTCACAAATTTGTGATTTTCTTTATACCCGTATTCCGGTTCATCGCTTTCAGAGGCAGCAACAGACGCGGACATATAATAACTGAAACCCAAATAGTCAACTGGACCCGATTTCAATACATCTAAGTCTGCCAACGTAATATCCAGATCAAAATGATGATTCTGCTGATATTTAACTAACCAATCAGGATACCTGCCATTGACCTGCACGTCGGCAAACCAATATCTGATCTGCATGGCCTTTTCGGCTTTGAAAATATCTGCCGGCTTAGAACTTGCCGGATAAATTGGAATCATAGCGATCATGGCACCAATTTTAAAATTAGGATTAATTTGGTGGCCAATCTGAACAGCTAAAGCACTAGCAACCGTTTCATAGTGGCCAGCTTGATACATTAATTTTTCTGGATCTTCCCCTGTTTTTGCCAGAATTCCTGAATTTGTAAAAAGAGAAAAGGTCATATCATATGAAGTCTGATTATTGATTTCATTAAAGGTCATCCAATATTCGACCTTGTCCTTATATCTTTCAAACACAACTCTGGCAAATTTGGTGAAAAAACCGATCATTTTGCGATTACGCCATCCACCATATACTTGGACCAAGTGGTAGGGCATTTCAAAATGGGACAAAGTAATCACAGGCTTGATACCGTATTTCAAACAAGTATCGAACAAGTCATCGTAAAATTTCAAACCAGCTTCGTTGGGCAGATCCTCATCACCCTGCGGAAAAATTCTTGACCATGCAATAGAGGTTCTAAAGCATTTAAATCCCATTTCCGCAAACAGCTTAATATCTTCAGGATAGAGGTGGTAGAAATCAATCGCTTCATGGTTTGGATAATTTTCACCATCCAACACGCCATCAGTGATTTTTCTTTCAACACCATTAGCGCCTTGCGTCATCACATCGGCAATACTAATGCCTTTGCCATCGACATTCCAAGCACCTTCAAGTTGGTGCGCAGCGACCGCGCCACCCCACAAAAAATGATCATTTAACGAAAAAGTCTTACTATTTTCCAACCATATTCTCCTCTCCTTAAAAAAAGCTTGTGAAAGCTTGTTGAAGATTTGATATCCTCAACACCATCTATTATAATTGTAAGCGCTTCCATTAATAACAAAAAGGCCTAATAATGGTACAAGAACCATTTTTTGTAACAGATAGGCTACTAGAGACTTCACGATTTTTTGGCCCAGAAAGACAACTATAATTTTCTTAACATGACAGAAATTAAAAACCTGACTTCATCTGAAGCTTCAGCATACAACTACATCATTTCTCATTTGGTTGATATTCCAGCTCTAACGATTAGAGAATTATCCAAAAGGAGCAACGTTTCCCCGACAACGATTCTCAGATGTATTAACAAAATCGGTTATCAAAGTTTTCAGGAATTCAAATTTACACTTTCACAAGTGTATGCGGCAACTAAGATAAACGGCAAAAATTTTGATTTAATTTCAGAAGCCAAAGAGTTTTTTAATGATAAATTAGTCGATCGATTCAAAAATGAAATGGCATCAGCCAAAAAAATTCTCTTACCAAGCAAGTTCATCATCTTCTTCGGTATCGGCACTTCCGGTGTGCTTGCAGAATATGGTGCGAGGGAATTTTCAAATTTCGGATTCAACGCACACTTTAGCAACGACCCTTTTTTTCCTTTTCGTTTTGGCAGTTTGGCCAATTCTGTGACTGGAATTGTTCTTTCAGTAAGCGGCGAAACAAAAGAAAGTGTCGCCCAGACTCAAAAACTGCGGGAACAAAACTCAAAAATTATCAGTATTACCAACAACAGCAGTAACAGTATTGCTAAATTATCTGATGTGAACTTTGCCTACCAGGCTAAATCTGAGATGATTGGACCTGATTTAAACGTCACGACCCAAGTACCAGTCGTTTTCATATTGGAAGCCTTGATTCGTGAATTAATTTCAACTTCTGATGATCAAAGTTGACCTTTATCGTTGATCTGTATCAAACATGATCGTAACTGGGCCATCATTGACTAACTTAACCGCCATATCAGCTGCGAAGACACCTGTCTCTAGCGGAATACCAGTGGCAGTCAATGCTTGATTGAAGTCGTTATAGATTGCCTGAGCATGCGCTGGCTGTCCGGCATCAGTAAAACTTGGCCGATTGCCCTTTCTTGTATCAGCATATAAAGTAAATTGCGACACAGACAAAATCGAACCAGCAACGTCTGAAATCGATAAATTCATCTTGCCTTTTTTATCTAGGAATACTCGCAGTTTAATAATTTTATGTACTAGGTAAGCCACTTCTTCTGCACCATCAGAATCTTCAACAGCCACTAATAATAAAAAGCCCTTTCCAATATGCGAAACGACTTTTTTATCAATTGACACGCTGGCTGAACTAACTTTCTGTAAAAGAACACGCATGATCTCTCCCTTTAAAATCAAGCAGATAAAACAACCAACTTGATTTTTGTTCATCTATGAATGCCGTTATTATACAATGACAGTGAAATGTTAACTAAATTAACACAATTCAAAAAATCCTGCCGGAATTTGGCTTCATGGCTGCTGGCACAAGGATTGACACTTCCCCAGTCTAAAGACAGTTTTGAAAACGATCGTTTAATTGCAACCTTTGCTCACGAGCGGGAAAACAGTCCCAGTTTTGATCGCTGGATACGTTTTTTCACACGATTCATTCAAAAACGCCGGTATATTCCGCTGCTTGGTTTTCTGATTGCCCTATTTATTCTGCCCTTTTTTATGCCGTCTTTGAGGTGGCTCAGCAGTCTATTAACTTGGTTACTCATTACGTTGATAGCAATTATTATTCTGTTTCTCGCTCTATCTATGGCCAACGCCTGGGCAGCTGAAAATCCAGATAAAATTTATGGCAGCTCGCAACGATTTAAATTAAAAAATGAAAGCTATGAGCGTTCCGTAACGGTTGTTACATCAGGAAAATGGTTTGAGAAAATAGTTTATTCAGATTTTCTGCGGGGATTCCTTCAATGGATTAACTCAGGCAAAATTCAATGGATCGCCTTGTTAATTATCCTACTGCCTAATTATTTTCAAAATTCTTTTTCACGAATTTTGACCAATGTTTTCTTCGTCGTGATCACAATCAATATTTTCTCGACCTCGATTATCGTAAGATACCGGGAAAATCATAATCTGCCCGCCTTTTCCTACCTGCCTTTGACCAAGTATTTTGGCTGGACAACCATTATTTCAGATTTGCTCTTCATCATCTGGGCAGCGGCCCAAGTTGCGAATCTGCTGCATGGCTTCTTTGGATAACAATGCGTCAACGGCTAGCAAAAAATCTTCAGCTAGTACTCTCACTGATTGCTATCCTACTACTGCTGGCCGCCAGCTTCACTTTTGTTCTTTATATTCGGCGCCCAGCTCTCAGGGACTCTGTCATGACCACTCAAATTCCGCGCAATAAAAAAGTGCTGATCAATTTAAGCCAGACCCACTATGCGCCTGAAGCAAGAAAAGCAATGTCCTTATGGAACAAAGCACTAAAACGTCATTTGTTTCATGAATTTGATCAGTCACAGGCTACGATTACACTCTATGACTTGTCGAATCAGCAATTCTCTAAAATTAATAGAGACGTCGGCTATGGTGAACACATCTTAGCTGCCACCGGTCAAGGAGGTATTTATCTCAATCGTGATTTTATGCAGCAAGTGGACGACCAACCATACATCATACCGGTAATCGAACATGAATTGGGTCACGTCATCGGATTAAAGCACATCAACGGTGATGCACTCATGAACGCCTCGATGCAGTCAACGGCTTTTATTAGTCAATATGATGTGCAAGTCGCCAATTACATATTAAAGAGAATTCATTAACAATCGGTTAGTTAAAAACCATCGTTTCGTTTTTATGCGGCAGTTTGACTCGAAGTCCAGCTTCTTCTAGCACGCGAGCCTCTGTTTCAGGCTTAAATGAATGCCAGGGAACTGTTAATTTTGCTTTGACCTGCTGAGCAATTTTGATTAAATCAGATTTAACAGCGTGCCCCGATGCACCAGCGTAGATAAATTCTGCAGCAAACTTTTGCAATTTTTCCTGCTGCACGCGATATCGCGGATCATAATCGCCCAGCGGTTCACCATTCATCTGCAAAAATATCGGCTGATAAAAATCGGCTAGATTATCTAAATTCTGAAAACTATTTTGCAGCACATAATTTTCCGGATATGCGATTATTTCAGATAAATCAACCTCTTTGCCAAGTGTTAATGGGTGTGTCTGGGAATAAAATTGCTTCAATAGATCGGCATAGAATTTCTCCCATACAATTGGCCGTCCAAATTCCCGAGCCGCCTGTTCCAAGGCATACAAACGCGCCACATTCCGAGGATAGGGATTGATTACCAGCAAGTGGTTAGAGGAAAGTTTGTCAGAAAACAGCTCGACCAGACTGCCTTCAACATCGGGAACAATCTTTTCTGCGTGATCACCTTTTTCATCATCAAAAGAAAAACTAGTGCCCTCCAGCAAAAATAGATCCGCTTGGGGATTGGCTACAGACTTTGCCCAATGTGCAACACTCTGAGGATCTGGGCCATTATAACGCACATCCCCAGAATAAACGAAGATATGTCCTTCATCATCAACCACTCTTATGGCACTGGCACCAATAATATCGTGATCCGATTTAAAAAAGCTAATCGAAAAAGGTCCAACTTTGACCGGTTGTTCATAATCAACAGCTTGCAGATTAGCTACAGCCGCTTCATCACCACTAGCGATTAAATCCTCGTACAATTTTTTTGAATCGGTTGTCATATATATTGGCAGCTCGGCTTTTAAAAATTTTAAAGCGCCAATATGGTCGATATGCAAATGCGAAATAAAAATAGCTTGATGATCAAAAAGCTGCTGCGCCTTTGCATCAAATAATTCCGGCGTGTTTGGTAATATTCCTTGCTGGATTAAATCAGATGTTGAATCACCGTCTCTGGGGTCGCTGGGAACACCAAAATCCATGATTATACGTGTTTTTCCATTCGTAAAACTGACAATATTTCCGCCAATTGTATTAAGTCCATTTAAAAAAGTTACTTCAGTTGTCATGTATTCTATTTTAAGACAAAACAAAAACCATTCATATCGCGAATGGTTTTAGCACTTACAGTTATTTACTTGTTGTCTGAAATAATTGTTTTCATTTCTTTAGCTGTGGCTGGGAATACCTTGGATGGGGATTCTTTTTTAGCAGTCACTGCATCAATCGCTGTCAGCATCTTATTCCGGTAGTCGTTATACCCAGAAAAGGCCGTAGCTTGGAAGCCGTATGGCAATGAGTCAGCAGCAGCTTTGAAAAGCGGGTTCTTTTTCAAATAACTCTTATAAGAGGCAGAGTTGCGTGCCTTCTTTGTCAGAGGCAGATAACCAGTTGATTCAGCCCATTGTTCCGTAGTCTTGTTTTTCAACAGATACTTCATAAAGGACCAAACACCAGCTTGATGCTTTTTGCCGTTATTCATCATCACGATATCGTTACCGGCAAATTCAGTTGCACGTTTTCCTTGATAGCTAGGAAACACTGCTGTACCCAGCTTGAACTTCTTCACTGTGGAAGCAGAAATTGTGACTCCGGCTGAACTAGAGAAGTAGACAGCCGTCTTACCTTCAGCAAAACGATTTGTACCATATACGTCAGCACCGGCAGTCCAAGCTTCGCCATTTTGCAGCATGTCGTAAATAGTATTGGCTGCTTTGAGGACTTTCGGCTTAGCAAAATTGACTTTCAAATTTTTGGAAACGAACTTATTTCCAGCTGCTGTGGACATACCTTCAAGTTCCATATCAAAGGAAGCATCAAATCCAATTCCGGCATCGCCCTTGGCCTTGGCAGCCTTCGCAATCTTTTCCAAGTCATTCCAGCTTTGCGGTGTCGAGAATCCTAATTGCTTGAGCAGATCCTGGTTCACAAGCATGACACGAACCGATTTAGAGAAAGGTATTGAATAATATTTACCCTGCCATTTAGAAGATGAAATAAAACCAGGATAAATATTTTTCAATTGTGCTTTTGAAATTTTGTCGCTGCCCTTCAGCATATAGCTGTCTAGAGGCGAAACAAGATTTTCTTTTTGATAATCAGGCACTTGTGTATAAGTAGCTTGAGCCATGTCTGGTAAGGTTCTCGACTTGGCCGCAGCCATAATTTTCTGATTTAAAGCTGCATAGTTCCCTTGCGATTGGCGAACAACTGTGTACTTAGATTGAGAACGATTGTAACCCTTCACAATCTTGTCTAAAGCCTTGGCATAAGGACCGGTCATACCATCCCAAAGTACGACCTTTGTTCTAGCCGCACTGGCTGCGACCGGGGCAACCGCGCTAATTGCCGTTGTACTTCCAAACAAAGCCAAAGTGGCCATGCCAAATATTTTAACTTTCTTCATTAAATTATCCTTTCAATCCTGATCTTGAAATTCCTGCAATAATATACTTTTGCAGGAATAAGTATAGTACTGCCATCGGCAGAATGACAAAAGTCGTTGCCGCCATCAACTGTGGATATTGAATGCCTGATTCAGTCATAAAAGACTGCAATCCGACTGGCAAAGTCCTGAGACTGTCGCTATTAGTAACAATCAATGGCCACATAAAACTATTCCATGAACCAATTACTTGCAGCATTGTGACAGCGACAATCGATGACCTGCTCATTGGAACTAAAATTCGCCATAGAAAACGCCAATCAGAAGATCCATCAATTTTTGCTGAATAATAAACAGAATCAGGAACCGACTGAAAACTTTGACGTAAAGCAAATACCGAGAAAAAACTTGCAATCCACGGTATGATCAGAGCGCCATAAGTATTAATCAAACCTACTTTAGCAAGCGTCACATAATTTGGAATAATCAACATTTCGCCAGGCACCATCATAGTTGCCAATAACAGAATGAATAATAAATTTTTACCTTTAAAATTAAGTTTCGCAAAGCCGAAGGCTGCCAAAATGCTCGTAAATAACTGTAAGGCTGTTGTTGCAACTGTCACAAAGACTGAATTCATCATGTAAGTTGCAAAGGGCGCTGCCTGCCACGCACTAACAAAGTTTTCAAAATGGAATACTTTTGGAATCCAAATCGGAGGTACTTCAATCGACTCTGATTGTGTTTTTACGGCGGTCGAAAGCATCCAAATGAAGGGTATCACCATGACAATAGCGCCTGCGATAACAAGCAAGTACACCAGAACCGTAATAATATCGATCTTTTTTTTTGTCTTCAACCTGGTCTGCTGCATATTATTCATAGGGAAACGCCTCCCTTTGCTTTCCTAACCTTTGTGGGACGACGGTAATCAAAATGCCGTGAAATCAGTAATTGTAAAACAGTGACAATTAAAATCATGATAAACAAGATCACAGATGCCGCAGCTGCTCTGCCATATTGATTCATGACATAAAACTGCTGATAAATATAAAAGACCATCGTCATCGCAGATTGGGCTGGGCCGGGCTGGCCGCCAAATACCGCAAAAACCTCATCAAAAACTTTAAAATCAACGATTACGCCATTGATGAAGACAAATAAAATAGTCGGTGACAATTGTGGCAAAGTAACGTGCCAGAAAATCTGCCAAGCATTAGCACCATCGATTCGAGCAGCATTCATATATCGTTTATCAATATTACCTAAACCAGCCATAAGGAGAATGATATTGAATCCCAATCCTTTCCAGATAGAAATAATAATCAAAGTCAGCATGGCATATTTAGGATCATTCAGCCAATCGATGGGATGAATACCTACCAGGCCCAAAAAATAGTTAGCCAGTCCGGACCGCGCATTAAATATCCAAGTCCAGACCATTGAAATCGCAATCGTAGATGTAACAAAAGGCAAAAAATAGACTGTACGGAAAAATCCGGACAGCCATTTAATCCTGAACAGCAAAACTGCAAACAGTAGCGAAAAAATAATCGTCAAGGGTACTGCCCCTGCAACATAAATAAGCGTATTAACTACCGCCAGATGAAAATCGCCATCAGAGAATAGATATGTAAAATTTCCCCACCCGCGAGCCAATACCGTATCAGTGAGAAATTGATAATCTGTGTAAAATGACATGGAGAAGGATTTTAGAATCGGGTAAATACTAAAAATAGCAATACCGATCAGCATTGGCAGAATATACAGCCAGCCCTTGATTGAGCCTTTCCAAGTTTGCTTAGCATTCATCATGATTAACGATTGGCCTCAAGAATCTTGGCCGAGGGTTGGATAACATCAACGTGCTGATCCTGATCGTCAAAGCCATGAATTTGCGTTAAGGGAACATATACTTCTAATGCTTGACCGATTTGTGTATCGCTGACGCCATCCACATTTTCACCATCAAGTTCAACAGAGAAAAAATCAAAACGAGACAATTCCTCAGCACCATATTTAGAATAGGATTTCAATGTTACCGGCAAAGCAACACTGCCTGTAGTCTTAATTGTCGAGAGCGCATCTGGACGAATGCCAATGGTTTTAACGGGTTTTGCAAAATACTTTTGTAGATAAGCCAAAGCTTGCGGCTGATCAAAGGTATTGATTTGCGGATCTCCAATAAATTTGGCCGTGAACAAATTGGCCGGCCGATCATAGAGGTCATTGGGCACAGCATACTGTTGAATCGTGCCATCAGACAAGAGCATAATTTTATCAGAAATATGCATAGCCTCATTCTGATCATGCGTGACAAAAATAGTCGTAACACCAGTCTCATGTTGGATACGCGCAATCTCTTCCCGCATTTCAGTTCTTAATTTGGCATCCAAATTAGATAAAGGCTCATCTAATAAAAGTACGGCTGGTTTTCTGGCTAACGCTCTGGCGATTGCGACACGCTGCTGCTGACCGCCAGAAAGTTCACCAGGCCGTTTGTCCAGCTGATCATCAACATGGACAAGTTTGGCTAGCCTCTCTATTTCCTCTTGACGTTTATTTCTAGCAATTTTGGCAATTTTAAGTGGGAAGCCGATATTATTCCTGACCGTCATATTTGGATAAAGGGCATAATTTTGAAAAACCATACCAATATTTCGGTTAGAGACTGTCAATTTGGTCACATTCTGCTCACCGAAATATATTTCACCTGCAGTTGGTGTTAATAAACCTGCAATCATATTTAAAATCGTTGATTTACCAGAACCAGAAGGCCCCAGCAACGAAACAAGTTTATGATCCTCAATTTCGAAATTGATATCGTCAATAATGTTTTGACCGGCCTCATAGGCTAATGTCAGGTTCTTCGCAACAAGCTTCAAGTTGATCCCCTTCTCAAATTAAAGAAATACCTTACGAAGAATAAATTTATCAAAGAAAGACACGATTAGCAATTAGAAAAAACCAATTTAGAACCAGTTGAATAAAAAAGACTTGTGATAAAAATATCAATCACAAGTCATACTAACTGTTATGCGGATCCAAATTGCCGTAGAATTGAATGCTTCGATCAAACATGAGTTTAACCGTATCATTGGCACCCTGTCTGTTCTTTGAAACAATCAGTTCAACTGGCCCGCGATCCGGGATAGCTGATTCATCAAAATCTTCATCATCTTCTGAATGGCCGTTCTGATCATAGTAATCGTCACGATACAAGAACATCACGATATCAGCATCCTGCTCAATCGCGCCAGAATCACGCAAATCAGACAGCATCGGCCGTTTTGTCGTCCTGCCTTCAACGCCTCGGGATAATTGGGACAAAGCAATAATCGGCAAATCCAATTCACCGGCTAATTTTTTTAATGAACGTGAAATCGCAGCGACGGCTTGCTGCCGAGATTCAGTCACATCGGACTCGATCAGCTGCAGATAATCGATAATCACAAGTCCGATACCGCCTTCCGGGTCTTCTCTTTGCGACTGTGATTGCAGATTACGCAATTTGGCACGGATCTCATTGATGCGGATTCCTGGAGTTGTGTCTAAGTGAATATTCAACCGACTCAATCTTTCGTTAGCCAGCATAATCCGCGTCCAATCGGCATTCGGATCCACCTGCCCGTTAGTAGATTGAGTCAAATCTTTACCAGTCATCAATTTGTCCATGGGTACACGTGCATTAGCAGCTAAAATTCGTGTTGATAAGGATTGGTCATCCATTTCCATGTTAAAGACGACAACAGTTTTTTTACCAATCTCCTTAGATTTAGCAGCATTAATTGCTAGATTTAAAGCGAAAGCAGTTTTACCAACGGCGGGACGTGCTGCTAGGATAATGAGGTTATTCGGCTGCCAACCCTTTGTAAGTTTGTCCAAGTAGGCATAAMCGCTAGGCAAAGCGCCTTCACGCAGGATAGAATTGTTTTTTGCGGAATTATTTAAGTTATCGATTGTTTTACTAAGTGAGTTTTTCAGTTCAATAAAATCAGTATTCTCAGATTGATCTTCGATTGAATCTAGTTTTGCTCGCACATTAGCAATAAGATCTTGCGATTGAGAAGAGGGATCGTGTGCCAAACCGTTGCCTTGGTTGAATAAATCAATCAAGCGCCGTTGAGTGGCCTTTTCATGAACCGCCTTAGCATAGTTTTCAACGTTGGCTATCGTACCGTCAGCCAGCAGGATTTCCGAAATAAAACCTTCCCCGCCGACCATATCCAGACTCTTGTCGGTTTTCATTTGATCCGATACAGTTAGGGGCTCAACAATTTTATCAT
Source organism: Oenococcus kitaharae DSM 17330 (assembly GCF_000241055.1). Classification (NCBI taxonomy): domain Bacteria; kingdom Bacillati; phylum Bacillota; class Bacilli; order Lactobacillales; family Lactobacillaceae; genus Oenococcus; species Oenococcus kitaharae. The sequence goes on along the minus strand of NZ_CM001398.1, from coordinate 437,150 downwards.
CACTTAGCAGTTCATTAATCGCTTGAAAAACTTTTTTATTTTTAGGATCATAAAAATCATCTTCGGAAATAATCCCCAGCATGCGATCCAAAACGTCCTGCTGCTGGCTGAGACCATTGGTATAAAAAAAAGCTGAAAGCAATGCTTTTTCAGTCTGAATTTCCTGTGGAATTCTATTGTCCATTAATGAATCTGCCATTATTAATCCAGCTGCGAAATATTGACTTTGATTGAGGCTGAGACTTTTTGATGAAGCTTTGCCGGAATTTCATGCAGGCCAACCGTCTTAATCGGCTGTGAAAGGTCCAATTTACGCTTGTCAACGCTTAATTGGTACTGTTTTGCCAATTGATCGGCAATTTCTTTCGCAGTCACAGAACCGTTCAAACGGCCATCAGGACCCACGTGTTCTGCAAATTGCACAATTGTTTTTGGCGAAGCTAATGTCTCTTTGAGTTGTTGTGCATCAGCCAAAACCTTAGCAGCCTGCTTTGCTTCTAAATTTTGTTGTCCATGTAATTTTGAGACATTTTCAGGAGAAGCGTAGACGGCTTTTTTATTCTTAATTAAAAAATTATTTGCATATCCATCGGGAACCTCTTTAATGTCACCAATTTTCCCTTGGTTTTTGACGTTTTGTAAAAAAATAACTTTCATATGGCCTCCTATTTCTTTTCATCTGATGAATCAAAAATAACTTTCTCCAACTGCTGCTTAACCTCAACAATATTATCAGTCTCGATTTGTGCCGCTGCATTAGATAACGATCCGCCGCCGCCAATTTTTTCCATAATCAATTGAACATTAACACTGCCATCTGATCTAGCGGAAACACCAACTTTCTTATCTGGTCGGCGAGTAATGACAAAGCTGGCAGATGCGCCTTGAATTTTTAAGAGTTCATCCGCAACCTGAGCAGCTAAAACAGAATTATAGTCAATCTCATTTTCACCAACAACGGTTGCAATATTTTCGTTTAGATCAGTTAATTCTAACAAATGTGCTTTAACTAGCAAATCTTCCTTGGATTCCTTACCGAAGCTCCGCAATAATTGTGTATCAGCGCCAGCAGCCCTTAAAAAACTAGCAGCATCAAAAGTTCTTGACCCGCTGTGAGCTGTAAAGCCCTTGGTATCCAGCTGGATGCCGCCTAACAATGCTGTCGCCTCGACTTTAGTTAATGGTGATTTGCGGCGATCCTCGTAACCTAAGAGTTCAGTAACCAATTCAGAGGTAGATGAGGCATATTGTTCAACATAGAAAAGCAGTGGTTTTTCAGCAAAACCTTCATCAGCAATTCGGTGATGATCAATCACGACCAAAGAAGACTTTAATCGGTCCAAAAGTTGTCCGGCAGCTGAAATGGTCGGCCGAGAATGATCCACGAGTACGAGAAGGCTTTGGTCACTGGCAAGCGCCATCGCTTTCTTTTCTGAAATGAAGGGATACTCGATGAGTTTAGGCGGCTGATTGTCGTCAGAAGCTGCTGCCTGCTCTTTAATTTTGGCATTCGCAGCTGCAATTTCTTCGCTAAATTTTGTCGTGACTAGTTTGACATCACGCTGCAGATTTTGTTCGTCAATCACAATGTAGGCAGGCAAATCATGCAAACGGCTCATTCGCCAGATGCCTAAAGCTGCACCAAGAGAATCCATGTCTGGATTTTGGTGACCGCAAATAAAGACAACATCAGTGTTGTTTAGCAAATCCGACAAAGCCTGATCAATCATACGCGCTCTGACTCGTGTTCTTTTGGCCATTGGATTTGAGGTCCCGCCATAATAGATAGCTGGATTTTCGTTGTCGCGAATCACAACCTGATCGCCGCCTCGGCCTAAGGCTAAGTCTAGATTTCGATGTGCTAAATCAGCTAAGTTATTTAAATCTGAAATACCATATGCAATACCGACCGATAAAGACAAAGGCATGTTTTGTTTTAAAGATTCTTCTCGTATCTCATCCAAAATAGAAAAACGATCGTCTTCAAGCTGCTTTAAATTTGGCAAACGTCCAAAAAAAAGATAACGATCTGCTGATATCCGTCGTAAAAACAAATGATACTTTTTCGCCCAATTATCGAGTCTGCCAGAAATAAATGCTATCAAACGACTTGAATCAGAATCCGTTGCATCTTGAATAACTTCTTCATAATTATCAACGTTGATTAAACCGTAAAAAAGTCGGTCATTTTGATACAACAGTTCATATTTAGATACGTCTGTTAGATCAAGAAGGAATATTGCTCGACCATTTCCTTGAACCTGAAGAGAGAACTTACCATCCCGCCAGCTGATTTCGGCCGGCCCGCTATCTTTATTAGCTTGTACAAATTGATTAAGCTCAGGATCAGCATCTTTTATATTTTTGCCGATAACCGACCGATCACCAATGACATTCAAAAGATTCTCATTCACCCATTCAATTTCCCCGTTTGAATTGAGCAGCATAACACCGATAGGCATTTGATCCAACGCGCTTGTTTGAGAAATAGACACTCGCCCATACAGGTTGGTCATATATGTCTGAAAGTCAACACCTAAAGAACTTATCAAGCTATACAGGAGCAATGCAGCCAAAATGACAAACGCGACCCATATGACAGAAATAATCGGACCAAAACGTAATGAAAAAACGAAACCACTAATTGCCAGCAACAAAAAAATGCCAATCAGATAGATGACGCGATAATTTTTTATGAAGGCAGGTAAATTTGAATATTTCTTCATCAAGAATCTAATTTTATCACGATCCAAGAACTTTAACCCTTTCTTAAGAAACAAAAAAGCACTCCTGACGGAAATGCTTTTTAACCAACAATATGAAAATCAGTTGTTAGCAACGAATGGCAGTAAAGCCATGATGCGCGCACGCTTAACTGCAATTGCAATTTTACGCTGATTTTTTGAACTAGTGCCGGTAATCCGGCGCGGCAAAATTTTACCATTGTCAGCAATGAAACGCTGCAATAACTCAGTATCTTTATAGTCGACATATTCAATGTGATTGACAGCGAGGTAATCGACACGACGACGGCCACCTTGACGACGGCCGCGGCGATCACCGTCTCCACGAGGAGTACGGCTAGGACGGTTTGTCCGCTCGCCATTAAAAGTCTGAGTTCTTTGGTTTGAATGTTCTTCAGGCATTATTGATAGTCCTTTCTTAAAAATTTAGAATGGGAGATCATCATCCGAGATATCAACCGAATTGTTTCCAGCATCTGTATCAAAGGGGCTGGAAGCACTAGATTGATCATTATTAGCTGAGCTTGACTGTGATTGATTGTTAAATTGCGCGTCAAACGGATTTGACTGCTGAGCCGGGATTTTAAAATTATTCTGGTTCTGCTGAGGCGCCGCGGAACTGCCATTTTGAGAACGGCGAGCTTCAGATTGAGCCCGCGTCTCTAATAACTGGAAATTATCTACAACAACTTCAGTCACATAAACTTTCTGACCTTGATTATTATCATAACTTCGCGTTTGCAAACGTCCTTCGACAGCAATCATGGCACCTTTGCCTGTAAAATTGGCAAAGTTTTCTGCTGGTTTGCGCCAAATAACACAACTAATAAAATCCGCTTCACGTTCACCGGCACGATTTGTAAAATTTCTTTCAACTGCAATCGTAAACGAGCCAACCGCATCACCGCTCCCGGTATAGCGTAATTCAACATCACGGGTTAATCTGCCAACTAATACAACTCGATTGATCATAAAACTCCTTACTTTTCGCTTGATACAGGTGCTGATGCAGCTTTTGCCTCATTAGCAGCATTATATTGCGCTTGTGCAGCGCTGCGTTCAGCTTCACGCTGTGCACGACGCTCAGCTGCCCTTTGTGCCGCTGCCGCTTGTTTAGCGTGAGCATCAGCAAGTTTTGCAGGGTCAACAGCAACGATCATATGACGCAAGATGTCTTCTGAGATCTTAGCCAAACGATCAAATTCATTAGTCGCTTTATCATCAGCGGCCGCAAAAACAACAACATGATAAGTTCCTTCTCGGTAACCGTTAATCTCGTATGTGAAGCGACGAGAATTCCAATCCTCGGATTTATCAATTGTAGCGCCATTGTCGGTCAATACTTTATCAAAACGTGCAACCAAAGCTGCTTTTGCGTCTTTATCTAAGTCAGGACGAACAATATAAGTTAATTCATAACTAGCCATTTTTTACCTCCTTTTGGTCTCTGACCGCCTAAGCGGTAAGGAAAGTGAGTATTTCATCACGGACAAATATGATACAGGGAAACGCGCTTAAAAGCAAGCTGCATCAACTTCAAGCTATGTTTCAAAAACAAACAGACTACATCTGCATATGCGGATCGACACCATTTTTCTCGCACAAATCTTTCAAATCCCAGTGTATCGGATGTGCTGGATCAATGACCTCAATTTGAGCCATCATACCAGTATCTTCGTGTTCCAATATGTGGCAGTGATACATGAAGATACCGGGAACAGAAAATCTAACCAGCAGTCTAACGTGCTCGCCAGGATTAACACCAATCGTATCTTTAAAACCAAATTCGTTCGGATAGGGGTCATGCCCATTTCTGGATAACACGAGAAAGGACATGCCATGCATATGGAATGGATGAATCATTCCCATACCCGGCATATCATCATTTGTATTAGAAACATCCCAAATTTCGTTTTTACCCATTACCTGCTGGTCGTCAATACGGGTCATGTCATAAAGCTTGTCATTAATCCGAACAGAATCATCCATCCCAGCCATAACAACTTTATGTGTGGCACCACCGGTAAAACCACGTTCAATCTGCTTTAAAGTTGCCGGTAACTGTGAACGGTTATCTTCTGTAAAATCACCGACTTTAAGTCTCAGAATCGGCGTGTCGTCAGCTTTCAATACGACTTGATCACCAGTTTTATATGATGAAAAATCAAGCAGCAATTCTGCTCGTTCGGCGCAAGTCAGCATTAATTTAGTCAGCGGAACCGCGTGCGGCAAAAAGCCGCCATCCGATGCTATCTGTGTCATTGTGATATTATCATTTGAATTTAGCCGAAGTTCCCGCCGGTTAGCACCATTCAATACTCTCAAACGAAGCCAAGGCCGTGTTACTGTAAATTCGGCGTTTGCAGTACCGTTTACCAAAGCAGTGTCCCCCAAGGTTCCATCCATATCATAATCGCTTTGATAGTCTAATTGATTATCGTGGAAGGTTCGATCCTGGAAAATAATCGGAATATCGTCAATTCCCCAATCATGTGGAATTTGTGGCAAATTATCTGCCGGATTAATCACGGCAACAGGTGCTGCCAAGCCATGCCAGACCTGTTCTGCAGTATGTGGACATGGATGCGGATGAAGCCAAGCTGTCATCGTTTGCTGATTGATATCAAATTCGATCTCTTTTTTTTCACCAGGCCGTACCGGTGCGTGCGGACCTCCGTCTTCGATTGGACCGGGAATATCCAATCCATGCCAATGCCAAGTTGTCACTTCGGGCAGGTTGTTAATCAAAGTCAAATGGTAGTGTTTGCCTGATACGAATTTGATTAAGGGCCCAAGGACACTGGCATCATATCCCCATGTAGCGGTTGGCTTGCCATCTAAAATTTGTGTTTCTCCTGTTTGTGCACGAATGGTGTAATAAATTGTGTCCCCTTGGATTTTGTCTGCTTCTAGAATTTTTGGAATTCTAAGGCTATGAACTTTAGTTTTGGGCACAACCAAAGCTTTATAAGCCGCATCGTGATAGTCATAAGCTTTTTCGTCAAATAAATACTTATTTAAAATTTCTGTCATTTTCAAACCTCGTTTCGTCTGATGATCTCTAGAATTTAATTTCGTATATTTCTCTCTCACACTTAAAATATCAGCCATCTATAGGATATATCTTCTTCATTTTTATATAAACAATTGCAGCTGACTGAAATCCGCTACAGGAAGCAAAAAAAGGTAGAATAATCTTGATTATCCAAAGAATGTCTTCAATGGGCAGTTGGTTGCCCCAGAAGAACAAAAGAACAAAAATCATCAGGAGAACAGAACTAATGAGACTTTTACAAGCTGAAATCATTGCTGACCTGCATGTACAGCCGGTTATCGATCCCAAAGAAGAAATTGACCGCTCAATTTCCTTTTTAAAAAACTATTTACTAGCTAATCCAAATTATAAAAGCTATGCTTTAGCTATTTCAGGTGGTCAAGATTCGACCTTAGCAGGTAAGCTTGCACAAACAGCCATTCAAGAATTAAGAGAAGAGAAAAAGGATTCGTCCTATCAATTCGTTGCGATCAGACAACCATATGGCCAGCAAGCCGATGAAGATGATGCACGAGCTGCTCTAGATTTCATTGAGCCCGATATAACAGTGACAACCAACATCAAAGCAGCGACAGATGCACTGACAGCAACCTTGCGAGATGCCGGTTTGGTCGTTGACGATATGAGCCGGGGTTCGATTAAACCCAAGATGCGTATGATTGCTCAATATGCAGTTGCAAGAGAGCACGCCGGCGTCGTTGTTGGTACAGATCACGCTGCTGAAGCTTTTGCTGGTTTCTTTACCAAATATGGTGACGGCGGAACCGATATCGATCCCTTGTGGCGGTTAAATAAGCGTCAGGGCAAACAAATGCTGAAATTTCTACACGCGCCCGAGGCTCTATATAACAAAGTACCATCTGCAGATCTCGAAGATGAGCGTCCTCAGCTGCCTGACGAGGTGGCATTGGGGGTTTCTTATAAATATATTGACGACTACTTAGAGGGACGTCAGGTACCTGAACAGGCGGCCGAAACAATCGAAAAACTGTATCTTAGTACCAAACAAAAGCGCCATTTACCGGTAACTATTTACGATACTTGGTGGTATCAATAAAAGTCTGCTTATTTTTTTTAAGATTAATAAAAACCACCTCAATCATGAAGTGGTTTTTATTAATCTTGTTTATCATCTTTATTCTCATCAATTAATTGATCAGCAAGATTTTGAACTTTTGTTGCGTTATCTGTCTGGTCTTCTGCAGATCCTACTTCATCTTGCGAAGTTTCATCATCTTCTGCTTCAACTTTAGCCAAAGTAGCAACTTTAGAACCTTCCTCGATTCGAATAACACGAACTCCTAAGGTGGCTCTTCCGGTAATTGAAACATCCCCGGCTTTAAAGCGAATCATGACACCAGAATCAGTGGTAATCATGATATCTTCATTACCGGAAACAACAGCTAAACCAGCTAAAGGCCCATTCTTTTCAGAGATATTAGCTGTTTTATAGCCTTTGCCGCCACGACCGCGTATTGGATACTCTTCAACTGCGGTCTGTTTTCCGTAACCTTTTTCCGTAATCGCCAAAACATTCTGACCGGGAATCAGCAAGTCAGCAGCAACAACATAATCGCCAGTCCGTAAATTCATCCCGCGAACACCAGAAGCGGTTCTGCCCATGGCACGCACATCTAGTTCGGCAAAAGATACAGCATAACCAGAATGGGATGCGATAACAATATTCTTTTTGCCATCTGTCAGCAGCACACTAATCAAGGAATCATCATCATGCAGATTAATCGCACGAAGACCCGACTGACGAATATTGGTAAATTCAGATACAGCAGTGCGTTTAACAGTGCCGAGTCTCGTGGTGAAGAAGAGAAAGTTCTTCGATGAGGCTGCTTCCCCGCGGACATTAATCACAGCTTGTACACGTTCACCGGAATCCAAACCTAGTAGGTTGATTACAGGGATTCCCTTGGCTTGGCGACCATACTCAGGAACTTCATAGCCCTTCATTTTGTAGACTTTGCCGAGATCAGAGAAGAATAATAAAGTATCATGGGTACTCGTCGAAACAAGCTGTTCCACAAAATCATCATCATGCGTATTCATTCCCTGGACACCACGGCCGCCACGATTCTGCGTATGGAACTCGTTTGTCGAAAGCCGTTTGATATAGCCTTTATGTGTCAAAGAGATCAAAACATCTTCTTCATCAATCAAATCTTCATCTTCAATCGATGTTACATCGCCTACCTGCAGTTCTGTACGACGGTCATCCCCAAATTTATTAGAAATATCCAGCAGTTCTTGATAAATAACCCGATCAATCCGTTCCGGCTTAGACAAAATATCTTTGTAGTCCTCAATTGATTTGAGCAGATCATTGTATTCAGCTTCAATCTTGTCGCGTTCCAATCCTGTCAAACGTACCAGACGCATATCCAAGATAGCTTGTGCCTGCTTATCAGACAATTGGTAACGCGTGATCAACTCGGTCTTGGCAATTTCAGCTGTCGAGCTGGCACGGATTAAGGCAATGATTTTATCAATATGGTCTAACGCAATACGCAGTCCTTCGAGAATATGAGCGCGATCTTGTGCCTTCTTTAAATCAAATTCAGTCCGACGGCGGATAATTTCACGTTGATGCTCCAGGTAAGCCACCAAGATCTGCTTGAGGCTCATTGTCTGAGGCTTACCATGATTAATGGCAATCATGTTAAAGGAAAAGCTCGTCTGCAGGAGTGTCTGTTTATAAAGGTTATTGAGAACAACGTTGGCATTTGCATCTCGCCCAACATCGATCGCCACTCGCAGGCCTTTTTGATCTGACTCATCTCGGATAGCTGTAATACCATCCATTTTTTTCTCCAAAACTAATTCTCGAATGCGTTCAATCAGCTTGGCTTTATTGACCATATAAGGCAATTCAGAAATGGCGATCCGTTCATGCCCGGTCGAAGTTGTCTCAATATCAACTTTGGAACGAACCGTGACAGACCCGCGACCAGTCTCATAAGCCCGTCTAATACCGGCTTTGCCCATGACAATCGCACCAGTCGGAAAATCCGGTCCCGGCAATACTTCCATCAAATCAGCAACCGTTGCATCGGGATTGTCCATTAAAACATGAATAGCTGCCACGACTTCTCGTAAATTATGCGTCGGAATATTGGTTGCCATTCCAACCGCAATTCCTTGTGCACCGTTTACCAGCAAGTTAGGAAAACGAGCCGGTAACACAACCGGTTCCCGGTTATCGCCATCATAGCTGGGCTGAAAATCTACCGTGTCTTTATTGATATCTCGCAGCATCTCCAAAGCAATTTTAGATAAACGCGCTTCGGTATATCTCATTGCGGCAGCTGGATCACCATCAACAGATCCAAAATTTCCATGGCCGTCCACCAGCGGGTAACGATAACTGAAAGGCTGTGCCATTCTAACTAGCGATTCATAGATTGCCGAATCGCCATGCGGATGAAATTTTCCCATGACGTCTCCAACAATACGAGCCGATTTTTTATGCGGTTTATCAGGCGTGACGCCTAATTCGTTCATACCATACAAAATACGACGGTGAACCGGCTTCAAACCATCTCGTACATCTGGCAACGCGCGAGCCACGATAACAGACATCGCATAAGATAAAAAACTAGTCCGCATCGTGCTATTCAGATCGGCACTCTTGATTCGGGAATCAGGTGTAAAATTGTTATTTTCTTCTTCGGTCATATAATTCCTCAAACATCCAAATCTTCAACAAATTGTGCATTATCTTCAATGAACTCACGTCTCGGTTCGACGCGATCACCCATCAGCATATCAAAAGTCGTATCAACCTCCGGCTGGTAGTCAGGACTAACTCGCAGCAGACGCCGATGCTTAGGATCCATAGTCGTATCCCAAAGCTGTTCGGCATCCATCTCACCAAGTCCCTTATAACGCTGGATTCTTGGTTTCGGACTAGCCGGCAATGTTGCAATGTAACGATCAAGTTCTTCATCTGAGTCCAGATATACACGCTGATCAGAATTTCCAATCGCGACACCATACAAAGGCGGCTGAGCGATGTAAATATAACCTGCATCAATTAATGGCCGCATATGCCTGAAAAATAGCGTCAAAAGAAGTGTCCGAATATGAGCACCATCGACATCGGCATCAGTCATAATAATGACCTTGTGGTAATGGGCTTTGCTGATATCAAATTCATCACCAAATCCAGTTCCCATCGCTGTAAATAGAGAACGAATCTCTTCGTTGGCCAGTACTTTATCTAGGGTCGCTTTTTCAACATTGAGAATTTTTCCCCTGATAGGCAGAATGGCCTGTGTTAAACGTGAACGGCCTTGTTTAGCAGAACCGCCGGCAGAATCACCCTCGACGATAAACAATTCAGAAATATCGGGATCTTTTGATGTGTTATCGGCTAGTTTACCGGCAAGCGCACTGATTTCCAGTCCTGACTTGCGTCGGGTCAAATCACGAGCTTTTTTAGCAGCTACTCGTGCTTTGGATGCAATAATACCCTTGTTGGCAATGGCGCGAGCCGTTTCTGGATTTTCCATCATAAAACGATTGAAAATTGTCGAAAATTGATGGTTGACTGCCTGTTGCGCATCGGTATTCCCCAACTTAGTTTTGGTCTGACCTTCAAATTGAGGGTCTGGATGCTTAATCGAAACAATCGCCGTAATGCCTTCGCGGACATCTTCGCCAGTCAAAGGATCATCGGAATCTTTCAATATGCCTTTTTTCTTAGCATAATCATTGATGATTCGTGTCAGCGCCATTTTAAAGCCGGTCTCATGAGTTCCGCCTTCGTGCGTATGGATATTATTCGTGAAGCTCATTAATGTCTCAGCAACGGCATCTGTATACTGTAAAGCAACTTCTACTTGGATACCATTTTCTTCACCTTCCACATAGACGGGTTCTGGGAATAGGGGCTGTTTATTTTTATTCAAAAATTTCACATATTCTGCGATACCGCCCTCGTACATGAAAGATTCTTTTTTCTCTGGTTCGACACGCCGATCTGTAATTGATAGACGCAGTCCTTTATTCAAAAAGGCCAATTCACGAATACGACTGGCTAAAGTATTATAGTCAAAAGTTGTCGTCTCTCGAAAAATATCTGGATCCGGAGCAAAATGAACAATGGTGCCACGTTCTAAGCGCATTGGCTCATCCAAAAGTTTCATCTCTGTTTGAATATGGCCGCGCTGAAAATCCATATAATAAATTTTTCCGTCACGATAGACGCGTACGTCCATTTCTTTGGATAATGCATTAACAACCGAAGCACCAACTCCATGAAGACCGCCGGATACCTTGTAGTTTTTCGAATCAAATTTACCGCCCGCGTGCAAAATTGTGAAAACGGCTTCCATGGCTGGACGACCAGTTTTAGGCTGGATCTCAACAGGGACACCACGGCCGTCATCGGTCACAGTAATCGAATTGTCCTTCTCAATTGTTAGTGTGACATGATGTGCAAATCCGGCTAAAGCTTCATCAATCCCGTTATCAATGATTTCCCAGACCAGATGATGCAATCCAGAACTAGCAGTTGATCCTATGTACATTCCTGGACGTTTACGGACAGCTTCAAGACCTTCAAGAATTTGGATTGAAGATCCGCCGTAAGCATTATTATCATCAGGTGCTATTTGATTATTATTTTTTTCATCAATCATTAATAAGTACTCCATCCTTCACGTGATAAATTTTTGGATCTTTGATTAGTCCCTTGTCGATGTCAGAAAGACTTGCGGTGGTCAAAAAAGTTTGAACCTTATCCTGAATAAAATCTAATAGTTGTGTCTGCCTTTTGCCATCTAATTCAGAAAGTACATCGTCTAGCAACAAAATCGGATATTCACCGGTCTCAAATTTCATCATTTCAATTTCCGCTAATCGAATCGACAGCGCCGTCGTACGCTGCTGGCCTTGAGAAGCAAAGGAACCAACTTCTTTCCCGTTAATCAAAAATTTGAGGTCATCGTGATGAGGACCAACACTTGTCGATTTCAAGAAAAGTTCACGATTCCGATTTTTTAATAACTGTTTTTTAAAAATCTCACTAATTTCCTCTTGACTGGACTGTTCGTTGACTGTTGGAAAAGTAATGTAGCAAAGTTTCAATTCTTCGATTTTTGAGATCGCCAGATGAACTTCACGTGCGTAGGCTTCTAAAGTTTGGATTAAAGAAAAGCGTTGCAGAATGATAGCACTGCCAAACTTAATTAGTTGATCATCCAAAACACTTAAATAAGTTTCATCAAACTTAGGCGAGTTGGCCACCCATTTGATGTTTTTCAGATACGCGTTACGGTCCTTTAACGCGTTACGATATTGCAGCAGGTTAAACAAATAATTGCTGGACATTTGAGCAAATTCGCTATCGATAAATTTTCGTCGAACACCGGGAGAGCCTTTTACTAATTCCAAATCTTCAGGTGCAAACAAAACGCTATTCAAATTACCGATATAATCGGATAGCCGGTTTTCGGTAAGGTGGTTGACTAGAACTCTTTTTCCACCCTTCTCAATTCGGACTTCTAAAGGATAACGAGCTGTTCTGCTTTCAATCTCCCCGCTAATGACAGCCGACTTTGCTGACCAGTTAATTAAATCTCTGTCATTGCTATCACGATGAGATCTTCCCATGGATAAAAAATAAATTGCTTCTAATAAATTGGTTTTTCCTTGGGCATTATTACCGATTAAAACATTGATCGAATGTGAAAAAGCCACATTTAATTCTTTATAGTTTCGGAAATTAACAAGCCTAAGATTATTGAGAAACAATTTGGTACTCTCCAACCTGCTTAATGCTGATCATATCCCCGGGACGTAATTTCCTACCACGCCGGTTATCCGCTTCACCGTTTATAAAAAAAGAGCTTGGATTTTCTCTTAGAAAAAACTTTGCGCTGCCACCAGAATCAACTATATTCTCAATCTTCAATAATTGACCTAGCGTAATAAATTCGGTGTTGATCTGAACTTTTTTCAAATTTTCACCCCCAAGATTACCTTTTCCATTATAGCAAAAAAACGCCGTATTTTGCCGTTTGAGCAATTTTTTGACATTTTGGCGTTTTTAATCATAAAATGCTTTTTTTGCTTAGATCGCAAAAAACTAGAAGGTTCTAACGGGTGTGATTAACTGTACCTTGTTATTGTCCGAAAAAGAGGCCGGCCTAATGACAAAAGGCCGCAAATTAGTCGTGAAAGAAAAATTGAGTTGCTCTTCAGCGATCGAGCTTAAAGCATCGCGAACAAAATCCGGATTAAAACTGATTTCCAGATCCTGGCCTATAAAATGATCAATTGACAATTCTTCAGAAACTTTTCCTACTTCGCTCTGCGCTGTACTGATGGTTAACTTGCCCTGCTTTATCGTAAATTTTGCGACCAAATTACCAGATTGGTGTGCCACTAAACTAACACGATCCAAGGATGAGGCCAACTGAGCGGCATCAATCACGAATCCTGTAGTTGATTCGCTTGGGATCAACCGGTCAGTATCCGGATACTGACCCTCGAGCAGGCGAGAATAAAAAGTTGTCTGACCTAAATCAACCAGCAGTTGTGATTGGTCAAATTGCAGATTTAACTGGTCAATACCTTCAAGTAGTGCTCTTAATTCAGTCAAAGTACGGCCGGGAACCACAACGTCAGCTGAGTTGGCAGATGATATTTGTGTAATTCTTTGAGAGAGCCTGTGCGAGTCTGTCGAGACCGCCTTGAGCTGTTCGTTATCAATTATGAAATGGATACCGGTTAGCAGTGGCCGAGAGTCTTGAATCGACACTGATCGAATTGTCTCGCCGATAATATCAATGAGTTGTTTAGAAGAGAGACTAATGGAATCTAAGTCGTCAATACGTGGTAATTGCGGATAGTTGTCTGCTGACTGGCCGGAAACCATAAATTCCGACTTACCGGCAACAATTTTAATTTGGGAGCCTTCTGTCGTGATATCAACGCGGTCTCCAGAAAGTCTCTTTATGATATTCGTAAAGAAATTGGCATTGGCCACTATTTCGCCTTTTTCTGCAATTACAAGATTTTCTTGTTTTTCCGGCGTATTTGATAACACTGTTTTAATAGAGATCTCCGAATTTGACCCGATCAAAGTTAGATCACTATCGGTGACTGAAATTTTGATTCCAGTCAAAATAGGAATCATGACTTTGCCTGAAATGGCACGGCTGACAATATTTAATTTATTAACTAATTCGCTTCGTTTAACAGAGAATTTCATCGCTCATCCTAATAATAAATTTGTTAATAGTAATAATAAGGGCTGTGGATATTGTGGAAAAGCCGTCTCATTACTTGTTCGGCAGGGATAAACCTGGTGGAAACATTTCTGGAAAACCAAACGTTTTATCCACAACTGTCTATACTCTTATGATACGTATTTTTATGATTTTTCTTTGATTTTTGTCGACAGAGTTTCAATTCTCTGCTTCATACTGTAGTCAGTTTCGATCAGATCGGCAATTTTTTCCGTGCCATGCATCACCGTTGTGTGATCGCGCCCGCCAAAGGCTTGACCGATTTTGGGCAGCGAGGTATCGGTTAGCGTTCTTATTAAGTACATAGCAACTTGTCTAGGAAGCACGATATCTGAATTTCGTTTTTTCCCAAGCAAATCAGACAAGCCAACCCCATAATCTTCAGCAACAATTCTTTGAATATCTGAAACAGTTATTACTTTCTGCCTGCTGATGTTGAGATGTTCGAGAATTTTTTGAGCATTGGCAACATTGATGGGTCGACCGGCTCTAGCCATTAAAGTTAAGGTATTGAAGGCTCCTTCTAATTCCCGAACGTTCGTATCTATTTGTTCTGCGATCAGGGTCAGGGTCTGATTATCAATCTGCATGCCAGCTTCTTCGGACTTGTTTTTTAGAATCGCCAGGCGAGTTGGAAAATCGGGTTTTTGAATATCATAGGCCACACCTTGCATGAACCTGGAAACAAGCCGTGCATTAAGGCCAGGGATATCTTTGGGAAGAACATCGGAAGTCATAACAATTTGTTTTTGAGCTTTTGTGATTTTGTTAAATATATTAAAGAACTCTTCTTGAAAACGATCCTTCCCCTGCAGCATCTGGATATCGTCAACAAGGAGCAAATCGACATTTTCATACGTATCTGTAAATTCACTGGTAGATTTTTTACTGATCGCATTGACCCAATCATTCATAAAATCATCAGTCGTAATGTAGCGCACGATCGCATTGGGCTGTACCTCTTTTAGACGGTTTCCGATCGCCTCCATCAAATGCGTTTTTCCCAAACCTGAGGATCCATATATAAGTAAAGGGTTATATTGCCGGCCTGGCTGCTCTGAGACTGCCATTGCGGCACTTGTTGCCAGTTCATTAGCGTCTCCGACTACCCATGTATCAAAAGTGAAAGCGGGATTGAGCTGGTAGTCGTTCGTTTGAAAATTGGACGAGGTTTGATTTGAATTGTTAACTGGATTGACAACGACCTTGACAACTTTTAAGTCAGGCTTAAAAAAATCATGAGCAACATCATAGGCATATTCCATAAACTTCGCTGTGTAGTTGCCATTGTCCCAAGCCTGCATGACTAGATCGCTTGGGACTTGCAGAGATACGGTACGATTTGCTAGGTCAACGCTGGCTGCTCTAACTGGCCGAATCCAGTTCTCATAGGCTGTTTCACCCATGTTATCAGCGAAGCGATCTTGGACACTCTTCCAAAAATTATTCAAATCAAAGTAATCATCATTCATAATATTTTCCGACTAGACTAATTAAACGGGAACTCTCTGTTATTTTCAACAGTATGTGCAAACAACTTTCCGAGATATTTACAGTCTGTTAACTAATTTATCCCCAAGTCTGTGGGTATTTTTAACCCTTTCCACTTTTTTAATACTTTTCCACAAGGCACTTTCTCATGAAAATGCCGATCTTTCCACAAATTAACCACTTATCCACAGAATACACAAGAAAATGTCCATTATTTGTTCACAAGCTGTGGAAATGTAGTTAATTAGTGGAAAACCCCTGATTTAGGCGCTTTTAACTTTAAACTTTCTTAATAATTCCACACCACATTCCGTGGTATTGTGGACAAGTAAATTTCTTTTAAAAGCTTGCGCCAGTTGAGTTTACGTATGCTTTTGTGGTACTATATTTCAGTAACTTTGCCCCGGTTGGGCATATATTGGAGTAGAACATGAAAAGAACTTATCAACCTAAAAAGAGGCACTTGCAACGTGTCCATGGATTCCGTAAACGAATGAGCACCGCAAATGGTCGTAAGGTACTTGCGCGTCGTCGTGCTAAGGGCCGTAAGGTGTTAGCAGCTTAATTCAGTCGCGTATGCGACTTTTTTTGTAAAATGAGTACAAAAAAAATTTTTAGAATAAAGAAGGCTAGCGATTTTGCAAAAGTTTTTGCAAAGCATCAATCTTTTGCAAACCGCTATTTTGTTGTATACAGTGAGCAGCAACCAGAAAATCTTCATCTTAACCATTGGCGCATTGGTCTGTCTGTTTCAAAAAAAATCGGTAAAGCTCATGAACGCGTCTGGGTTAAGCGCCGTATTAGTGAATCTTTTAACAATCTATCTCAAATGATAGCTGATGATTTGGATATCGTCGTTGTTGCGCGACCAGCCGTTTCTGGGCAAGCACAGACGGTAATCCAAGATCAAATCAAACACGTATTGGATTTAGCAGGCATATTACATGATAAATAAAATAGAGAATTTTTTAAAAAAAGTTGGTTGGCCATCAATTGTTCTTGCGGTACTTTCTTTGATTGCAATCATTGCCCTTGCTTTGATTCCTAATTCAGATCAGACAAACTATCACGGTATCTTGGGTTCGATAACTGGTTTTTTCGCTAATTCGATCTTTGGTGCTGCAAGTTTATTTACCAACTCGTATGGCTTTGGCATTATTGCTTTTACAGTTTTGATCCGTTTTCTGATTTTACCCTTAATGGTCTATTCGATTTCTTCCTCAAAGAAAATGTCTAAGGTCACACCAAAGATTAAGAAAGTCCAGGAAAAATATAAAGGGAAACGTGATCGTGATTCCATGATGAATATGCAGGCGGAGACGTCGGCAGTCTATAAGGAAGCTGGTGTTAATCCCTATGCTTCCATGCTGCCCTTGCTGATTCAATTGCCTGTACTTTGGGCTTTGTTTCAAGCGATTAACTCGACACCAGCATTAAAAAGCGGATCATTTTATTGGTTACAGCTGGGAAATACAGATCCATACTTTATTCTCCCGGTTCTCGCTGCCTTGTTTACGTTCATCAGTTCTTGGATGAGTACGGTATCTCTTGGAAAAGATCAGCCAGGATTTGCTAAAGTCATGCCTTATATATTTCCATTTATTATCTTTTTCTCTTCGCTTGCTGTACCTTCAGCACTATCTCTCTACTGGGTTGCAACCAATGCATTTCAAGCTGTTCAGACTTTCTTCTTCCAAAATCCCTTCAAAGTTCGCGCGGAGGAAAAGGCCAAAGTGCAAGCAGAAATTGAAAGAAAACGGGTCATTACCAAAACATTGCGTAAAGTACACAAACGAAGGAGATAAAAAATGGCAAAACTTAGAGTTCTTTTTTCTTGGATTGTCCCAATTATCGTAGGTTTGCTGGCCGCCTGGCTCATTCAAATATTTATTTTAGTACCGGTAACCGTCAATGGTGATTCCATGTTAAACAACCTTACTAACGGTGAACGCATTTGGGTCTTGAAAATGGCGCGGATTCGACGCGGATCAGTCGTTGTTTTTGATGCTCGTAAAGAAGATCCGGGCATTCAATCTGGTGAAAAGGACTATGTTAAGCGTGTTATCGGATTACCTGGCGATCGAATTGAAGCTAAGAATGGCAATATTTATGTCAATGGCAAACAAATATCTCAAAGTTATATTTCTTTTTATAATAGGACGAGCGGTACTGGGAATTGGACTTTGACGTCTTTATCTTCAGGCGATTCGCCTTTCGTTTCCGGCAGCTCGCATTGGGCCGATGGAAAGGCAACGACGGTTCCTGCTGGTAATTATTTTGTTCTTGGGGATAATCGTGCAAGATCAGAAGATGGCCGATATTTTGGATTTGTGAGTCAAGCACACATGCTTGGTGTTGCTAAAGTCTTTCCTTGGAGTAGTAATCATACTCAAATTAATGATGTTTGGAAGAACTTTTTTACCAAATGAATAAACATGTCAAATATTTCTTGAAGATTTGGTTATTTCCCGCATTCGCTGGTATCGCGTTTGCGGTTTTTCTTAGGGCTAATTATTTTTCTTTTATCAGAATTTCCGGACAGTCCATGTCGCCGAATTTAGTTAATAACCAAGTTGTTTTATTGAGAAAAAATCAAAATGTTTCACGTGGAACGGTTGTTGTCTTTAATACAAATGCTAGGCAGAGGTCAGATACAGGTACAACGATGGCAGTTTTGAGAGTTATAGGACTGCCAGGAGATCATATCGTTTTTCGGAAAAATAAGCTGCAAGTTAATGGCAAAACGGTTAATCAGCGATTTATTAGCAAACAACAACAGCAAGCTACCAGCATGTCAATTGATAGCGGCTGGTCCTTAAATTCTTTATCTCTTAATCGGAACTGGCCAAGATCCCAACAAAATATTCTAAAAGTTAAAAAAAATACGTATTTTGTTTTAGCAGATAATCGAAGTATGCCCACAGATAGTCGAAAGTGCGGTCTAATAAAAAAATCACAGATTCAAGGATCGGTACAATACTATTCGTGGAATCAGCGAACACGTATGCGCCGTATTAATTCGTGGTCTCGCCATTTTTTTGAATAGGTTTCACGTGAAACAAAAAAACGCCCTATCCTGATCTGTACCCAAAAAGTCGGAAACAATTTTAGGAGTACAGGTCATTTGGACGTTTTTTTAATGGTCTGAATAATTTCTTCAGAAATGATGGCAGCCTCATGGAAAATAATCGTATTCACACCACGACGGGGTAAAACGGTGGTGAACCAGCTGATGCTCTCATGAGGAATACCTGCAGAGTATAAATTGGGTAGGATTTGTCCAAATTCATCAATTAATTGGAAAGTATTGGGATTGATTTGAGCAGCATCTAAAATCAAATGGCCTTGCTTATCATGATAGGATGTTTCGTGGAACCAGCCTAAGTTAATCAGCTCCTTTCTGAGATCTTGCTCAGATAAGGACACACTCACCTGAGGCAACCTAGCATCTATGAAGCTTGAGGCTGAGACTCTCTCTGATAAGGCAGTCTTTGCGATATAAGAATTTTCTCTAGGGTTATTCTCAACCTTGAGATCTGGGCCAAGTAAGTGCACGATATTGGCTTTTAAAAGTGCTTTTAGTTGTTTGATTCTGATCAAAGGCGGTCCAACACTAATAACCGTGCTGATGTGATTAAAAATTGTCAGGAATTTTTTTAAATCTTGAGTCTGAAAACGGTCCTGGTTGATCAGGTCGCGGATTGTTTCGCGAATATCTCTTAAAATATCGAATGCTGAGGCAAAGATGGCATTCTTGTTACCTTCAGAAGCGTCCTCAATATCATTAGCTAAGTATCTTTCATACCAAGTTGTTAAATCATCTTTGCTCTTGACTTGGTGAATGGCATCAATAATTTCATTCCAATGCCAAATTTGTTCCTCGGGAATTTGAAAATTATGTGCAATGACCTCAAAATCTTTACTTTCGCTATTTCTAAGCCTTTCCAAAAACCGATGAGTTTTTTTATGAAAGAGATTTCGATAGGCTATTGCCTTGGTAAGATTTTCGTAATGTTTGAACTGCAGCTCTTTGTCGAACAATGAGAAGAAATCTGAATAAGTGATATGACCATTTTCATCTTCTAATTTTTTTAAATTAGCAGTTGTGAAAAATTGTGCAGCATATTGTTCGCTTTCTGACTTTTGATTTAAGGCGCGAGCATGGAGCAGATTGCCACTACGAGAACCAGCATATATTGTCGGCTCTTTTCCGCTAGGATGGTACCGGAGTTCTTGGCTTTTATCTTCAACAAAATGGCCGCCTCGACCTTCCGTTAACAGAGCCAGATAATCAAAAAAGGAAAGGCCAAGCCCTCTGATAATAACGTTTTGCTTACCAGGAATTTGGCTCAGATCTATTTCTGCAGGGTGGCCGGGTGCAATATACCGGAGATTGTAACGTTTGGCGAACTCAGAAAAGCTTTTTTCTTCATCTGTTAGTCGATTGTTGCCAAAGCCTAGGCCCATAAAGATAAAATCAAAATCTTCAAAGCTATTTGCAAAGCTCAATCGATATTGGTCGTTATGTTTTGCAATTTTTTTAATTTCTGTCTTCTGATAGACAAGAGAGGAATTATTTTCTAACTGTTCTTTGATGTCATTGAAAAACCACTGTTGGTATAGACCAGCAAGTCCGCGAACCGCATAACTGTTTTCATTCAAATTCAGTTTGTCCAAGTAGCGGATACCTTGTGGTGTATTTTTCAAAAATTCAACAGCGTCTTCTTTAATCCAATGGTAAAAATTAGGTCCTTGTCTGGTGGGACCTGGGTGGTAAATGGAATCATCAGCAAAAAAGCTTACCTGGCTGACAACAGTATTCATCAGCAGGATGTTATTGGCCTTAATTGAAGGATCCCAGACTCGCCCGCCTATTTCGTAGGGATCAAAGAGTTTGATATCAATTTTTATTTGTTCTTTTGCAGCTCGAACTACTAACCGATCTGCTACGGCCAAACCTCTTGGGCCAGCACCAATAATCGCAATTTTCATATACCTTCAATTATATTAAAAAGCTGTAACATAATTTGCTACAGCTTATCTTTTTGCTATTATTCCAAAAAAGGGACTATCTTTTGGAAATCATGTAAACGTGGTTCTGTATGCTGCTGGCCTTGGCCGTCCATCTGATCCAAAAGTCGATGATCATCAGAATCCAACTGAAAATCAAACACTTGAGTATTATTTTTAATAAAATCCTGGTGTGTTGATTTCGGCAGGGGTAGGTAACCTTTTTCTAAATTCCATCTAATTAAGATTTGAGCCACAGATACATTGTGTTTGTTGGCAATTTTTTTGAGATCGGGGCGCGAAAGCAGCTGACCTGTTCCTAGTGGTGAATAAGCTTCAGTTAAAATTTTATGATCTTGATTATATTTGATTAAGTTTTTCTCTTGATCGCCAGGATTTAAGAAAATTTGGTTGACCATTGGTGTGATTTCGGCTGTTTTTAGTAATTCGTTGATATGTGTTTCTCTAAAATTAGAGACACCAATTGCGCGTGTTCCGCCGTCTCGATAAATTTTTTCCATTGCTCGCCAAGAGTTGTCATTGAGGCTTTGCCAGTGATCGCGATATTCAATTGGTTCCGGCCAATGAATCAGATAGAGATCGACATAATCCAGCCCCAAGCGTGAAAGAGAATCACCAAATGCTTGTAATGTATGTTCATAGCTATCTCTTTGATAATTCCATAATTTAGTTGTGATAAACAAATCATCGCGTTTAATGCCTGAATCGCGAATGGCTTTTCCAACTGATTCCTCGTTGCCATACACAGCTGCGGTATCAATGTGTCGATAACCCGCTTCTAAGGCCCATTTTACGGCATTGTATGCTTCTGCACCATTATTGGATTGCCAAGTACCAAAACCAACTACTGGAATTTTAATGCCGTTTTTTAATGAATATGTATCTGTTAATGTCTTTGCACTTATTTGCATATAAAGTCCCCCATATGACAGAAAAAAGATTTAACGTTCCAGCAAACCTGAAGTTCAAAGAGAGCTTCTATACATGATTATAGAAGAGCAGGTAGAATATAGGAAGAGCCCAGAAAGGGCTGATAAATGACGGATAAGTTTTTAACAATTAAATTGATTGTTTTTCCAATCGTTTTAGCTCTTTTAATTGCTCAATTCAATTTTAGCAAGCTTAACTTCTGGTCTTCAATTGCAGCTGTTTTCGCTGTGATTATTATTACAATGATCTATTCGTTTTTTAGTCAGCTGCCAACTGAAAAAACGGCTATTATTATCTATTCCTTGATTTTGGGCTATATCATTCCTGCAGCCTTAATTTTTTTAAATTCAAACAATAATTTAACGCTGAGCAGCTATGTTTTGGTTTTCTTAGCCTGTTTTCCTGCCGTTGTTAGTATTTTTAATGTTCTTTTGTCTCATAGAATTATCATGCACAACAGTCCGGCAAATGCTGAGGAGGTTGAGTCTTTGAGGCGGGATTTGATTATGTTTTCTACTGCTTATGTTATTTCATTTTTTGCCGTGGCCGGAGCGGTTCTGTTTGCCTTCCTACCATGGACAACGCTGCTGCTAGTCGCTGCTTTGCCTCCTGTGTTCAACAACGTTATTAAATTTATTTCTCGTCCATTCATACTCGCAACCGCTAATCTCGCGATGAGAAATTATTGGATGATGGCAATTGCTATGCTGCTAGGATTAACTTTCGGTATTTTGATACGCCGTTGAATTAATCAAAATTGGCTTGTAATTAAAAATCTATATTTGGAGGTAGGTATGTCTGAACACGTAAATTATGAAAATACAGTTGCAAAATTAAAAGAACGGCACGTTGACTTGGATGATATTGCCGAGATAGCTTATCATTTCCAGTTGCGTTATCTACCGGGACTGACCAAGCAGATTGCGATGCAATCTGTCCAACGCGTACTAGAGAAAAGAGAAGTACAGCATGTTGTGTGGGTTGCTTTGGAGCTTGATCGTTTGACAGAAGAAAATCTCATTAATGAGCCCTTGCGCGATGTCATTAAGGAAGATTTTGGCCTGTTTGGCGTTGATGAATTACTAGGCAATGCAATTGCAACTTCGTTTGGCTCAATTGGATTTACAGGGTATGGTTATGTTGATAACATCAAACCTGGTATTATCGGTAAACTAGATAAAATTGGTAAAACGACCAAGGGTGTCACAACAACTTTTATTGATGATGTCATTGGTGGGATTGCGGCAGCAGCCGGGTCGCGTTTGGCTCAGAAGTATCCTAAGGGATTTGTGGATGATGCACAATAAAATATTAGGATAATAAAAAAAGACCTCCAACAGGTCTTTTTTTATTTCTTGCCCCAGCTGGACTCGAACCAGCGCATGACGGTACCAAAAACCGTTGCCTTACCGACTTGGCTATGGGGCATTTGTTGGTAATAAATTTGTGACAAGCAAGCGAACTTATTACCGATGGGAGCGGTAGGATTCGAACCTACGAACTCGTAAGAGGGCGGATTTACAGTCCGCAGCGTTTAACCACTTCGCTACACTCCCAAACGCTTTGACTAAATTATTCTAAGGGAAAACCACACGAATATCAAGTATTTCTTGAAAAAGTTCAAACAAAAACCCGGGCCACCTAACTAAATTTGCCCGGGTTCTCTCAACAGCTCTCGCCGCTTTTCCTTTAAGCGGCGAAGCCGTTAAGAAGTTCAGATTTATTTGAATTCAAAACGGATCGCCCCCTTTCCTAGATGTGTTTATATTATTACTCGGATAGATTTGTTTGTCAATATTTAAGATTTTGCAAGCGCAAATTTTCTAATGGCCAGTGCAACACCCGCTTCATCATTGCTTTTGGTCGTAAAATCAGCCTGATTTTTAATTGCATCATCGGCGTTGCCCATTGCAATTGCATAATGGGCTTGGCTGAACATGGATAGGTCGTTTTGCTGGTCACCAATTGCCATCGTTTGTGTGTTTTCGATACCCAGGTGATGAGACAGCATATGTAGCGCATTTCCTTTAGAAGCTTTTTTTGACATGAATTCCAAGTTATACCAAGCACCGCGTACGACGTTAAAATTGCGTGATATCTCCGTTGGAACAAGTTTGATGATGCGATCCAACTCATCTTTACTGCCGTTAATCATTGGTTTGATAAACTCTATTTGTTCTGGCATTTTTTTGTGTATCTGTAAATCAGCGTTTATCAGATAATTTTCCATTTGAGCTTCTTTAGGAATTTTATTGGCTATGGTGTGAGACCCATCTAAAGACTCCACTTGAAAGTATGCCTGCTGCTGGTCAGCAAAAGCCTGCAGCTGCTCATAATCTTGATAAGTGATTTGATTTTTTTCAAGCAATTTTCCTGAAGTTGTCTGAACGACTCCGCCATTAAATGCAATTACAAATTGATCATCTGCAATCGGGACGCCAATAATTTTTAGCCATGGCATAATACCGGATAGGGGACGACCGGAAGCAATCACAATTTTAGATCCTTGAGACATTGCTTCCTGAATAGCTTTGATATTGTCTTTGGGGACGGTTTGCCCACTGGATAATAAAGTACCGTCGACATCGATTGTGATTAGCCTAACTGCCATATCTTATCCCCGGAGTCCAATAAAGGCTGCGAATAATAGAATAATAAATACCAAGGTTGTAATACCTACATAGAGAAAGTCTTTAGCAGCTAAAAAAGCAAAAATGGAGGCAAAGACACGAATAGTTGGCGTCAAAATGAGTATAAAAATACCCATCATCAGCCAAGCTGCTGCTTTTCCACTTATCAGGCCTGCGATTAGGGGACCTAAATCTGTAGGAATATTTTTTCCGTAACCGGTATTTCCGTGAAGCAGCAGCAGAATAACGCCAACACTCATCACGATAACAGCAAAAAAAACGCCTACACGCAGAATCCAGCCGATGCCATTTTCTATTTTTCTCTCGTTTGTTATTTCTTGTTTATCTGCCATTAGTATAAATTAATCCCGAAAGCCTTAATAATCAATTGGATACCGGCGATCAGAACCACCGGAATGAATATAGTTCGAAGCAATTTATTTGGTAAGTGCGGCATGATTCTAGATCCCAAAGTAGAGCCGAAAATAATCCCGATGGCAATTGGTGCAACAATCAAGGGCTGCAAAGTACCATTAAAAAAGTAAATGACCGCTGATGCTGCAGCTGTTACACCCATCATAAAGTTAGAGGTAGCACTAGAAGGCTTTAATGGCATCTGCATCACACTGTCCATAGCAAACACTTTAAAACCACCAGAGCCGATTCCTAATAGTCCAGAGGCAAAACCAGCACCGAACATAATCAGAGCACCTAAAGGCACCCTTTGGATATGATAGGATACGTTTTTTTGTTCCAATTTATTGTAGTAACTGGAGTCTAATTTGAGTTTGGCGGCTATCTTGTCGTCCTTTGATGCGAGCTCATCCGCTTTTTTATTATGAATTTTCTGCCACATAGCGTAACCTTGGTAGACGAGCAATAAACCGAAAAAAGCATTCAGCCATGCGGGCTGAAAAATACCGACAAGAACGGCTCCGATTAATGCACCGATGGTTGTAAAAATCTCTAGAAACATCGCCACACGCACATTTAATAAATCATCTCTTAAATATGCTACCGATGCACCGGAAGAGGTACCGATAACTGCAATGATTGAAGCGGCGATAGCATAATGAATAGGTAAATTAAAAGCAAGTACTAAAATCGGTGTGACAATCATGCCGCCGCCTAACCCTAATATCGAACCAAAAATACCAGCCAGGACACCAATCAAAATGTAAGTAATTAAGAGGCTAAGACTCATATTTACTATATTAGCGGTATTAGTTCCTTTTTACACATAGTCTTGGGATAAATGCCGTATTTCTCATTTGCTGATTAAAAAAGGCTTGCTTTATAGCAAACATGTCTTTATAATGAATAGAATATTGTCTAGTAGTTCAGTGGTAGAACGCCACACTGTTAATGTGGATGTCGCTGGTTCGAACCCAGCCTGGACAGTTTGAGGAGCTAAAGCTCTTTTTTTATTTCCTAAATGCGGCCCCCTTCTTGTTTTCTTAACCATGGATTTCCGTGATTGAGACATGTTCGATTTTATTCGTCATTTTTCTGATTTAACTCTTTAAATACGTATCAAGAGTTATAGGAGGAATTTATAATGAATTTTTTGAAAACAGATTATGACCATTTGCCTGAAGGAGGCGGTTACGATGCATTGCCTACCGGTAATTATGAGGTTGTTATCAAAGATATTAATGAAAAAGAAGCGGCAACCGGTAATGCGGGTATTGCCTTTCAGTTAGAGGTGCGTCACGGCATTGGAAACGAAGCAGGTCTAGTTAATGCCAACGGCAAATTTGCAGGTCGCGTTTTCTTTACAACGGTGTGGAATTCAGAAAGAAATCCTGAGTATCGTTTTACAACTCTTAATGCGATCGCTGTCGCCGCCGGGGCTTCTAATAAGCGTATTTATGAAACTTTTGAAGATTTTAAAAAAGAGCTGATTAATAAACCTGTTCGTGTGGCTGTTACGCATGATGTGTCAACTTTTCAAGGCGAAGATCGTGTTCAAGAGACCGTCGCACCTTGGGATTGGGAACCAACGCAAATTGTTTTGGAAAATGTCTAAACCGCTTAGAATCGGGAATGTGTTCCCGATTTTTTTTGTATGGCAAAGGCAGGCAGAAATCTGATTGATAAGTTTGGGAATTGAAAATAAAAATGTGTAAAATAGACTAAGTGACCGAGAGAAATTATACAATCAAAGAACTTGCAGATGAATTTGGAAAATCTAAACAAGCTATTCGAAACGCCATTACCAAAGGTGGTTTGTCGGTAAGTAACCGGAAAAAGACCGGTAAGTTAACGGTACTTGAATATAGCGAGAAAACACATTCTTTTCTAGCTAAGAAATATGGTGAAGATAAAGATAGTACAATTGTTGACAAATCCGGCCAGAATACTAAACAAGAAAAAGCTGCTGATAATGACTTGGCAAGCGGCCTGGCCCTTAACGCTTTAATTAAACAACTTGAAGAAGTTAATAAGCAGTTGACTATTAAGGATGAACAGATAAAAGATTTACACACACTGCTGGACCAATCTCAAAAATTGCAATTAAGTGAAAAAAAGAAGCCACTCTTAGAAGATGGTGCAGAAAAAAAAGAAGGCTTTTTCAGCCGTCTCTTCAAATGAGGCGCTATCTATTGACCGTAAATTCTTTTGTGACCATGAATTCCTAATAATTTAAATGGTGCTTTAGACATTGCTGTCACTTGAAAATCACTGCCGTCCTCAGGTAGCGAGGCTTGAAAAGCACGTTCGTACTCTGCTATAGACAATTTTTTTCTATTTCCGATAAGGCGATCGTTATCTATTTTAGACAGCCTGCCTTCAAAACCTGCTTCAATAGTTAGAGTGAAAAATTCCGCGACTGCACCGGATCCGTAGCTGAAGGCAGCAATTTTGTCGCCAGTTTTCAGTTGTTGATCAAATTGCAATAATGAAATCAGACTAAGGTACAGAGAAGCTGTATAAATATTCCCGACTTTTTGATTGAGATGGATTGCTTGCGAAAAGGCTTGCGAGAGTCGTTTTGACGAGCCGCTTTTATCGGTTTCTAATGCCAGATTCAATGCCTTAAAAGCTAATTTAGCATAGGGCAGGTGGAAGAGCATCGCTGAAAAATAACTCAAATCCAGATGGTGTTTTTGCATGTAGGCCTTAAAAACAATCTGAAAAAATTTTAAATACTGTTCTTGTGAATAGTGGCCGTCTGCGAGCGCTTCTTTAGCATAGTTCGGCCGCCAAAAGTCCATGATCTGCTCACTATGAATTTCGCTTTGACCGTCTAAGCTGACAATTTTAGGATCTGTACTAATAAGCATCGCCACTGCGCCTGCACCTTGTGTGACTTCGCCAGGTGTGTTGAGGCCGTAACGTGCAATATCAGAGGCGATGATAAGTGCTTTTTTGGATGGATGGTTTGTAATGTAATCCAGTGCACTGGTCAAAGCCGCGGTTGCCCCGTAACAAGCCTCTTTGATCTCATAGACACGAGCTTGAGAACTGATGTGGAGTAATTCTTGCACATATAACGCTGCCGCTTTTGATTGATCGATGCCTGATTCGGTTGCTAAAATTAATAAGCCAATCTCGTCTTTATCTGTTTTACTTAAGATTTGATCTGCTGCATTGGCTGCCATTGTGACTGTATCTTGGTCTAATGGTGCGACAGACATTTCTTTTTGCATCAACCCGATCAGATATTTGTTCGGATCAACCCCTCTTGCGTGGGCTAAATCGACTAAATCGAGATAATATTCTGGCGTATAGTAAGCGATTTTATCAATGCCAATTTTCATATTTAATCCACCTCTATTTCCATTGCCATACCCATACCACCGCCGACGCAAAGCATTGCAAGGCCTCTTTTTAACCCGCGATTCCTCAATGCGTGAATCAGGCTAACAACAATTCGAGCGCCCGATGCTCCTAAGGGATGGCCCAAAGCCAATGATCCACCATTGACGTTTATTTTCTCTGCGGGGATGTGAAGAATTTCAGCATCAACTAAAACTTGTGCTGCGAAAGCCTCGTTGATCTCAAATAAATCGTAATCGGCAATTGTTCTTGCTTGTTTTTTTAATAATTTCTGCGTTGCCTCGACTGGCCCGTATCCAAAGAATTCGGATTGGACACCAGCTTCACTTGCTGTATTCAAATAAGCAATAATAGGCCAGTCTTGTTTTTCTGCAAAAGATTCCTTAGTGAGCAGCAGCAATGCTGCGCCATCATTCAACGGTGCAGCATTGCCGGCTGTAATTCGTCCTGATATTTTAAAAACACTTTTTAGTTGTGCTAATTTCTCTAGCGTACTGTCAGGTCTGATTGATTGATCCTCTTTAATATTTTGATTTTGGACTTGGATAGGCACAATTTCATTTAAAAAACGTCCTTGTAGAGTGGCTTGATAGGCTTTTTGATGCGATCGGTAAGCCCAACGATCCTGAGATTCTCGTGTAATTTGATATTTTTCAGCCAATGATTCTGTTTCCAGACCCATAGCTTTGTTATTAAAGGGGTCAACCAGACCATCAACAAATAAGCTGTCTTGGAGATTGCTTTCCGTCAATTGTTCATCTTTTTTGATAAAACGGACTGTGTTGGTCATACTTTCTGAACCGCCTGCCAAGACGACTCGGCTGTCGTCTAACCGGAGGGTATCGCTAGCTAATTTAATTGCTTTCATGCCGGATGCACAGAGCTGGTTGACTGTAAAGGCAGTGGCGGAGTTGGAGAGACCGCTTCTTAATGCCGTCTGACGAGCAGGATTCTGTCCACTGCCTGTTTGATAAACGTTGCCTAGAATCACTTGGTCGACAAGTTGTGGGTCAATATGTGTCTCTTGAAAAATGTTTTGATTGACCAAAGTAGCTAAATCGACCGCGGAAAGTGAATGGAATTGTCCTTCGTATTTACCGATGGCACTTCTTTTTGCGCTGATGACAGCAATTCGATCATTTTGCATACTTACCATTATAAAATGCCGATTGTCTTCCCGCTTAAAGGCTGGTGTATTTAATAAAAAAACAACTATTAAATTTTTAATATGAGCAAGAAAGTCCCTGTTTGCAAGAATAAATTTTTGATAAACGATTAAAAAATAATCCATATCATCCAAATTTTGTGTCATAATTTTTTCAAATGAATCGTGATACGGCAAAAAAGGCCGGTGCAATATTCCGGAAAATAAGAAGACAACGGCAAATTTCGACTCAGCAACTAGCTGCTGGCTTATTATCTGTGTCTTCGATTAATAAATTTGAAAACGGACACGCTAAATTATCTTTTACGATCCTAGCTGAGTTATCGAGACGGATGAATTTGCGACCAGATTATTTTTTTCAGGAAATTTATAAGCAAGAAGGTTCTGCTTACACGATTTTTTTAAACAAAATCAAGCCAATTTATGAAAGTAACGATTTGCCGACATTAAAAAAAATAGCTCAGAAGAAAGCACTCGAAGTTGCTCATAATCCCGATTTTGATTTAATAGGTCAATTAGTGACGCTGTTTTCTTTAATCAAAGGAATTGATCAGCAATATTCGGTTGATACAAAAATGATCGAAAAAATTGCCAGCCACTTACTAGCTATTGAGTATTGGGATCCATTTGAGATTTCTTTATTTAACAACTGCTTGATTTTATTTACATCTGTCATGATCAAAAATCTGCTGAAAGAAATTTTGTATTCTCTGGATGGTGTCGAAGCTTCGGACCGGATCTTATCGTTGCTATGTAATGCGGCTGATATTTTTTATCGCCGCAAAGATTATGAGGCAGCTCGAAAAATTATGCTTAAATGTGAAACGCTTTTTTCTGACCAAACAAAATTAATGATCCGTTTTAAATTAACGTTTATGAAAAATCTGCTTTCGTCCAGTCGGAAACAAGCTGTTATCGATAATAATAAGTTAATTGAATCACTGCGCATGATTGGATCCAATAATTTAGCTTCTTCGTATGAAGTATATATGCGTAAATATGATTTTCCTGAAAAGCTCTCAAATACTCCGAAAAAGAGTTGAAATCAACTAAAAAACCGCTATTTTTACCGTTTTGTCGCAAAGAGTGCATGATGCGTTATAGTTTCGATAAGCAGTCGTAAGCTTTTATGGTTCTATGTAACTTTTCTCTTCCACTTCTCATCCACCATTGATGCTTTACTACTGCTGATGATTTTAAAAAAATCGAAGGGCGGAAACGCTCTTTTTTAAGTTGTGTTACTCAGCTATTTCGAGAATTTTCGTGATAAACGATTTTATAATCCAGAAATTGAAGTGTGCGATCGAGTTGGTTTATTTTGTTTTCTAGACGCCGCCTGCTTGCTTGCAGCAAGCGGACCTCGTAGTTGTGATCCATTAAATGATTCACATAATCTTTCATCTCGCTAAGCGACAGACCCGCTTGGTGAAGATAAGAAAGGACACGGATCCGTTCCTCGCTTTTACTATCAAATAAACGGTTACCGGCACGGTCGCGTTGAATATTGATCAGCCCCTGGCTTTCGTAGTAGCGGATAGCCGACGCGGTTAAATTATGCTGTTTAGCAATTTCTGAAATGGATACCAAATCTTTACCTCAAATCTAAAGTTGACTTAAAGTAACTTTAACATGCTAGTATCACCATAGCAACTGATGAAAGGTGGTATCAACATGAGTAAAAAGAATCAAGTTTGGTTTGTAACGGGTGCTTCATCCGGATTCGGACGAGCATTGGTCGAAGAGTTAATTCATGAAAATTATCCGGTCGTCGCTACGGCAAGAAAAATTGCCAGCCTTGCTGATTTGCCAACAGGAGAAGCCGATGTTTTAAAACTGCCATTGGACGTTACAAGCCAAGAGCAGATTCGTGATGCTGTTTCTCAAGCGGAAGCGCATTTTGGCTTTATTGATGTTTTGGTAAATAATGCGGGTTATGGTTATTTTGGTGCTGTCGAAGAGTCTGATCAGGCTGAAGTCAGGCGTATGATGGCAACTAATTTTTGGGGCGCTAACGACATGACGCTAGCCCTTTTGCCAAAGATGCGGGCACATCGATCTGGCCGCATCTTGAATGTGACTTCAATTGGCGGATTAGCCGCTTTTCCGACTTTTGCCTATTATCATGCGACAAAATTTGCGATGGAAGGCTTATTCCAGTCCTTGCGTGAACAAGTGGCGCCATTCGGGATTCAAGTAACCAATGTCGAGCCCGGCGCTTTTCGAACCAAATGGGCTGGTGAAAGTCATAAAGGTGCTACGAATTTAATTGATGACTATCAAGCTGTTCATGATGCCAGATCAGCTTCAGAAACACGTTCTGGTTCGCAAGACGGTAATCCGAAACTGGCAGCTAAGGCTTTTATCAAATTGGCCAACATGGAAAAGCAGCCCATGCATTATCTGTTTGGTAAAGATGCTTACCGCACAGCGACAAGTACTTACCGGCAAGCACTAGACGAGTTCGAGGCTCATAAAGAGGATGCAACGCATTTGAGCTTTGGCGATGATGCTTATTGGGAACAATAAAATGCTTTCATTCATGAAAAAACGCCCTTTATTTTTAGGACGTTTTTATTTTGAACATGATCATTTCAATCTGCTGCTGGGCGAAGCTGCTGATTTTGTATTGTAAAGACTTGATCCATACGATCGGCGATCTCAGGTTTTAAGTGGTGTGTCACCATCAAGAGGGTAATAGTCGGATCGTTAATCAGACTGTTTTCAATTTGATCAGCTGAAGCCGGGTCCAAAGCCGAAGTGCCTTCATCGACTAGAAAGATTGATCGGCCGGAAACAAGGCCGCGTGCCAGGACAATGCGTTGTTTTTGCCCACCAGATAGATCGGAACCGTTATGGGCAAGCTGCGTTTGTAGACCATCAGGGAGACTTTTGATTAAATCGGCCAAACCAGCTTGGTCGATGGCACTTTGCAAAAGGTCTTGACTGACTGGCCGAGTCATTGTGATATTGTTTTTCAAACTGTCATTAAAGATATAGGGATCCTGATCCAATTCATAAAGCTGGTTACGAATAGAAACCGGATCAAGGGTTTTGTAATCAGCACCGTCTAAAGTAATTCTGCCTTGATAATCTGTCAGTTTGGTAGCTAATAAAGCTAAGAGCGTGGATTTACCGGCACCGCTCGGACCGATAAGGGCGTATTTCGCTCCCTTTTTGATCGTGAGATTTAAGTGACGCAAGATGTTTTTGCCTTGATAGCTAAAATCTACTTGCTGAATGGTTAAGGCTGATTGAAAAGCAGCTGCTGCGGGTAACGCCGTTGTGTTATCAACCGTAGATAGTTCTGTAAATTTGGCCATAATCGGAGCTGTAGCTTTTAACTCGGACTAATACCGGTCAGCTGAGAAAAGATGGTCCCAGAAAAGTATTGAGCCGCTGAGACGGCTCCAATCGGAGTGAGTTTGAGAAAGATCAGAAAACCAGCCTGGGCAAGGACAATCACTTGACTGATAATACTCATACCGTTGACTGTGGCCATCATTTTGCCAAATACTTTGGATCGGGTTTCAAAAGCATGATTCGCCTCTTTAGAGGCCGCGACTGTTTTAGCAACAATCAAGGAGCGTGCATTCAACATAAACAGGGCATTGAAGCCTTCTAACAGATCTTCGATGCGAGACATTAACCGTTCATTGGCTTGAGTCCGCTTTAACGAGGTCTGACTAAGGGCTTTCTGGAATATCTTAGGCAGAACCATCATGACAATACTCAAAACGAAGACTGTGATGAGGATCGAATAATGGAAATAAGCTAGAGTCAAGCTGGCTAAGACCACATCGGTAATGGCTGTCACAATTGCAAAGAAATTCTCAATCCCTTCCGAGTCAATGATCGAAAGATCGTTGGACATCCAAGAACTATAATCGCCAGCTTGCCGCTGATGATAATTTCCGTAACTGCTTTTGGCAATCCGTTCTGTAATGTCTCTTCGAATTGACGTATTGGCGGCCTGCTTAACACGCGTTAAAGCGTAAATACTAAAGTACATGCCTAGGGCAAACAATAGATAGGAGACCAGCATAATTGTGATCCAAAGCAGAAAACTTTGGAAATGCCCGGCAACCAGGACGGTCAACGCATTGGCGCTGGCAATCCCACCTAAAGTCTGCAAAGCTGAATTGGTAAAATTAATTGCCGCCAATCCAAGAGCCTTGCTTTTGTGTTCGTTTAAATAAGTGAATAAGCTTTTCTGAGTCTTAACCATCAATTACCTCCCGTCTCTTTTAAGATGACGCTGTAATTCGCGCTGATATTTGCGATAGCGTTGAAAACGCTCAGCATCCAGCTGTCCAGAAGTAATCGCTGCTTGAACGGCGCGGCCTGGTTCGTTTTCATGACGGCAGTTTCGAAATTTGCACTGAGCTGCTAGAGCATCAATGTCAGAGAATAAACCTGACTGATCATTGTTGACGAGCCCGATTTCTTTGATACCAGGTGTGTCGATCAGATAACCGAACTCTGGGCTGATGAAATATAAATGAGAGCTCGTCGTTGTATGTTTGCCACGCTGATCGCCTAGCCGAACGGCACCAGTTTTTTGCAGCTGGCGGCCGGCTAACTGATTGATAATCGTCGATTTACCAGCTCCAGAAGCGCCGATAAAGATCGAAGTACTTTGGGCTGATAAAAGCGTGTCAAAAACAGCAAAACTGTTTGATCATAAATCGACAAGGACAGACAAGATAATTTTGGATAGGCTTGCTCGATCAGCTGACTGATTTGTGTGAATCCTTGACGAAAATCCCGCTTGGTTAATAAGATATGCAGCTGGACATGATTCAAGCTGAAAGCCAGCAAATAGCGTTCTAATAAGGCGATCGTAAAACGCTGATCGCAGGCAACCACAATAAAAACATCGCTGACATTTGCAGCTAATAGTTGAACACCGCTTTTAACATGAATAGATTTTCTGGCTGAACTAATATTTTTTGATAGTTGATTAACTCTTGGCAAAACATCTGAAATAACTAATTGACCCGCTTTATTTTCAAAGGAGACAAAATCGCCAACCGTGAGCGAATCAGATGCTTGACTTATTTGTTGTTTTAAAAGACCGGTCAAAAGTAGCGAATGGTGAATCGTACCATGACGATCGGCAATCGTAATATTGCTTTGATTAAAAATTTGAATGATGCGTCCAACTTGGTCGATAGGCTGATCAAGTTGGTTAGATGAAAGATAAGATAAAATACAATAATCGTTTGTCTGCAAGACAATAAACTCTTTTCGTTTAGATTTGGTTGATTGTGTTTTATCTAGTAAGCATGTCGAAAGTATGGCACGGATGATTTTGTTTGTCAACGATTGTTATCTACTAAAATGATAAAAATTCTTCATAAAAATCATTTTCAGTACAGAAGCTGTGCCGAAAAGCAGCCTGGATTAATTTTTTATTTTCTTGCCGACCATGGTGTAGACGGGTGCGGGCACAAAAGGCCAGTGACGATAAGTGGCTAAAGCGAGCGGATCAGTACTATCAAGTTCGCCGCTTAGACTGGTCATCCCCCGACCTTTAGCCCATTGTATTTGAGCAGCTTGCAGCATCCATAAAGCAGTCGGATTTGTTGCACCTAACCAGCCAAATGTTAAAGTTCCTGGGTTATCTTCAAAGGGAAAAGTATAAGCCGTGATTTGATTGTGCTTGATCAAAACCATCGGCGCATCTAATAAAACATCAGGAAATACTATCCGTTCCCATTGAGCCGGGGTTGTTACAGCCATGGGATTGATTGTATGCACTTGACGGTAATCGGTCAGGCTCATCTCAATCAGTTGTGTTTTTAAAGGATGATTGGCTTGAATATCAGCTGTTGTTAATATTTGGCCCTCTGTTGTGCTTGGCAAGGCAATATCTGCTAATTGAGCGTTCGGGCTGACAGTTTCTCGCCACACGGAAAATCCTTGAGTCAGCAACCATTCTGTGAAGGGACTAAAGGGTCGGTATTCCCAAATGACGAGCCGATCTTTATGCTGGCGGCCAACTTCTTGGATTGCATCATTTAAAATGATCGAAAACATGTCTGAAGAGAGTGCATAAACCGCTATGCCAAGTGCGTGGGGATGAAATTGATTTGTCGAGAAGACAAGTAGAGCCGATGGCTGGTGCTGTGCGTCATAATAGATTTTACTACTGGAGATGTTCGCGCGATACTCCTCCCAAATTGGCATTTTCTGGCTTACATTAGCTAGTAATTGTTGTGCGTCATTTAAATTCATATAGCATCTCGTTCAGCCATTATGATAACTTAAATTTATCATGACGGAAATGAATGGCACTAAAATTAAACTGGCAGTTATGCCGCTGTCATTGGCAGAGGAAGAATATCAAATATTCAAAAATCCAAATTTATTTGTTTATACAAAACATGATTATTTTAAAAGCGTTGAAGAAGCACGGGATTTTATTAAAAAACACAATCGGTTGGGCAATTTCTGGGGGATTTTTTTAAAGGATGGTCAATTAATTGGTAATTGCCAGCTGTCCATTCATAAGATAACTGGTGAACTGTCTTATACGATTGCCGAAGAATATTGGGGACAAGGTTTTGCTAGTGAAAGCGTGCAAATGCTAATCAGGCTGGGCTTTAGAAATTATTCATTGAGTCAAATAATCGGCAGCTGTGTGGCGGACAATATTGCTTCGGCAAAAGTCATGCTTAAAAATGGCATGGTGTTTTCAAAAAAAGAAGAAAAAGCCTTTGAGAAAAACGGCAGGTTTTACGATTTACTGGATTTTGTCAAGGATTCCAAAAAATAATCAGATTCCATGTATAAATTTTGTTAATTATTGAACTTTTCTAGTCGATACAGTCCTTCTTGATCCACTTGGCTGATACCATTTTTAAAAGTGTATCCCATCTTTTCATAAAATTTCAGTCCGGTAATTGAGGCAGGAATTTCTATTCTTTTTGCTCGTTTAAAATACGAATCCTGCTCCAATATTTGAATCAGCTGTTTACCGATCCCTTGTCCTTGATAATCCGGCAAGACAAAAATATTAAACAGACTACTTTCATCTTCTTTGCCCCAATAAGGGCCAATTGAACCGATAGCTACGATTTTGTTTTGGCCATTATCAACCAGCACATAACAATGAAAATCTTTTGCTCGTTCAATCAAATCTTTAGCTGTTAAATGTTTCAAATCATCCTCAATGTATGCTTTGGAATAGTCTTTGATATTAGTGGTGAGCATGGTTGTGGCGATTAAACTGGTAGCTTCATCTGCATCCGAACTTTCAAATCGACGATGGGTAATCATTCGATATTTCTCCTATCAGATCTAAATAGACCTATTAGTATCTCATCTATACAAAAAAATACGAAAACTAAATTATGGGTATTAGTAAAAACATAAGAAACAAAAGAACTAGAATACCATATATATATTTTGTCCATATATTCTTAGGATCAAGCAACACATGAAAATCACCATAATTAAACAAATTGCCTGACGCTAATAATCGCAAAAACGGTGTCGCTATATTAATAAATCCAAAAATTAAAAAGAACAATCTTATGTTTTGTGGAACTAGCCATTGTGTCACAACACAAATTGCAGTAAACAAAAATATGCCACTTGCTATTCGTAAATAAGGATTTTTAATTTTTAATATTTGCATAAATTCACCATTTAAAATTACTGATTTTATTTTTTCCTGGAGCAGTTGTTAAATACAGAACAGTCCCATCAATCGCTCCGGCAGCCATAGAACCATAATAAGAATGGGTATCGTACTGGTAAGCACTATATCTTATAATTTCTGATGTCGCATGGCAGTTTTCGGAGAATTTTTTTCATTACATTATTATCTTGACACACAACTCTGTTAATTTATGAAAGTCGCTAGCAATTCACAACACTCAGAGTTAGGTCTGCGTCATTCTCCTTGTCGTATTGTTATGCTGCTCTTCATAAGGATGACAGCCGCTTCGTTCATATTATTCAATCGTGCGAAATGGTACTTAACTTGGTTTGCGCCGATCCGCTTGATAAGATTTACAACGTCTCAAAATGATTACAATTAAAAAACAAGACATGTGTCTTGTTTTTTAATTAGTCAGATTACTTTTGTAAGTAATATCAGGACTTATCCACAGCACCTCAACAAACAAAAAGCGCTCAACCTTGCGGTTAAAGCGCCTTGTCAACATATAGCTCTGGATGCTCAGGGATTCCAACTCTAAACGCTGAAACGCTTGTGTGACAAGGTACTAGCTATTTAATTGTTTTCAATATTACTTTTAATATTACTTTCGTTGACGAAATTAGCAAAAATCTTCGCTGTTTCTGTTTTCTGTTTCTTGGTTACTTCAGCGTATATCTGCAAAGTTGTATGCACATCGTTATGACCGAGCTGGTATTGAAGCTGTTTGATATCCATGCCTGACTGAACAGCCAACGTTGCATAAGTATGCCGAAAGCCATGAATGATAATCGCAGGCAGACCAGCCGCCTTAGCAATCGCCCTCGCCCACGCTCTGGGACGACTTAAACTAATAAATGAATTGACCTCGCTGTTAAAAACGTAGCTGCACGGGGATGCCGAGTAGCCTAGTGCTTTATACAGATCATGCTGCCTGAGCTTCCATTCAGCCAAAGCTGAAACAGTCTCATCATCAAGCGTCATTAAGCGGTTGCTGGCTTTGGTTTTAGGCTCATCAGAAATAACTTCTCCGCTGGCCACCGTGACAACCGTCTTAGAGATCGACAGCGTTTTATTGCTGAAATCAACATCAGACCAATTCAAGGCCAACGCCTCGCCTTTTCGCATGCCTGTAAAGGCTAATAGTCGAAAAAACAAGTATCGGCTATAATAGTCTTTGGCATATAACTGATAAGCACTGTTTAGAAACCTTCTGAGTTGTTCGACATCATAGAACTTCACAGAGGCGCTAGATGGTGCTTTTTTAGCTCTTGGCTTATCCACGTTAGTAAAGGGATTGGCTTTGACATAGCCATACTGCACAGCCTTTTTATAGACCTGATTCACGATATCTAAAGAGTCCGTATAGCCGACTAACTTAGCTGCAAGGCCATTAACAAATTTTTGAGCTTTGATCGGCGTGAGTTCGTCTAGATATATCCCCTTAAAATAAGATTGAATATGCAGCTTATAGCGCTCTTCAATTTTCTTGTAAGTGGATGGCTTGACCTCTTTAGCCTTCATCGCCAACCATTCTTTAGCAAGCTCATTGAACTTAATTCTCTTGGTCTGCTGACTTTCTAGTTGGCCGTGCGCTTCGGCTATCTTATAGGCCCGATAGGCGTTCACAGCCTCTTTATTGCTGATATAACCGCTTTTCATGGTTGGCTTACCATTCAATACGATTCTAAAATAATAGGACTTCAGTCCGTTTTTCAATGTTTTACTTCTAATTTTCATTGTCATTTATTCAATGACAGTACACACATCATCAGTCACGAGAGTTTTAACGCCTTGTCTTTGGCGGGATATTTAATCAAAAATTTCTTTTTTCTCTTTAGACAATTCCGTATGCAGAGCTTCTATTTCATGCAAAAACGCATATTTTTTTTCGGCAAATTTATGTTCAACTAGTGAATTGAATAACTTCTTTTTTTCGTTAAAGTCATTGATTTTCCTGATCTTATTTACTGATTCATCAGGCACTAACGCGGGAGTAACTGGGGCTATGTTCCAAATTTCGTTATAAAACGTGCTGGAAAGATATTCTAGAGAATAACTATCCTTTCCAAAAACCATATCCGTTATAACCAGCCTTTCTTTTGTCAACAAAATTTTATAGAGCGGCTGTGTAAATTCCCACAAGCTATTATTTGTAAAAATTTCTTTTTTTGAGAACAAGGCGAGGTTGCCGCTGTTTTGGATAATGCCCTTTTTGATAAATTTAGCCAAACCGTCCCCTCTATCCTGTTGATAGTCAAAACCGTTCTTTTCTTTTGCAAATTCAAAACTAGAACTAAAGAAAAACGATTCTAATGCGTCCCACATCATACTTTCTTCTGTAGTAAAAGTATCTTCAAAACCAGAACCAAATACGTCATCAATCTTTTTATATCGCTGGGAAGATCGGTCAGCAAATTTTTTAAAAAAATCCCTCGCATGAGATTGATAATCTGCTGGATATAACCAAGAAAAGAAACTCCCTAATCTTTCGGGGCTTTCTCCTAAAGAAAGGTAAAAATTTCTTAATAGATATAGTTCATTATCTGATGGTAAGGTTTTGCCTACACGCCAATTACTAATTTTGGAAAGACTGTTCAAATATTCTTGTTCGTCTAATCGGTTTTTTTGAACCCTAAGTATTGGCAAAACTAGATCACTGAGTTTTTGATTATATTTGTCCATTAAAGAAATGAGCAATTCAGAAAAATGCTTTTTATTTCCCCTAAGCCGTTTTGGTTTAGGGTCTTTGTACGCTTCATCACTATTGATTTTCATAATTCGTATATTTTGCTTTTAGTAAATTAAGTTAAATTTACGATTACATCCTTTTATAATTAAGTATAAAGGTTGCTGTTGTTGATAGCAAGACTTCAGCAGCGTTTCATGAAGAAAAGGACGTGACGAGATGACTTGAATATTAAGTAATTATTAAGATTAAAAAAACATCTAAATAGCGTTCACATTAAAAAAGTGTTGAAACGACAGCGTAAATCGACGTATAGAGATGTATAGAGATGTATAGAGACTCAAAATTTTTGAGACCAATCGCACTAACAAGATATTTTGAAACATTTCCGCTGTTGTTGAATATTTTTTTATCTGATAACTTATCTAACGACATCAGCGAAAACAATGGTGTCAATTCAAAACAAAAGGAGGTCAGAAATGGCAGTACAAACACAATCACTCAATCAGTTAATTAAAAGCAACAAATTAAACTATTTTCAAGTCGCACATCAAGCAGGTATCAATCGGGCTACCTTATGGGGCTGGCTCAAGTTTGAAGACGATATGACAGCGGATCAGAGAAACAAAGTTCTCACTGCGATTCAGGAGCTAGGCAATGGACAATGAAAGTAAATTCTGGCCTGTGACATTCAGACGTAAAGATATACCGAAATTATTCGGCTTTAACGTTCGAGCGTTCGATACGTTGGTTAATCAGGGTAAGCTACACCCGATTGTCTTCGGCAGCTTAAAGCTGTATAAGACTAGCGACATGCTGGCGTATCTGGATAAAAAACAAATCAAATAAGAAATCAGGATAAACAATCATGACAAATAAAGATATAAAAAAATCTGCTAACGCTTCAGCTTTGCACGGCACTGGCGCTAACAGATCGAAGAAACAGCTAGACAAAAAGAGTCTAACTACCTTTAATAATAACGAAAACATCAGCGAAAAGCAGGCTGCCAAGTTCCAACAGCTTGAATTAGCCGGTATGCCGGAAATCAAGACACACGGTTATTTTGATAATTTCAAGATTCCCACTTATCTCAAGGCAGTGGCTAATAGTATTCCTTTAGGTTTAGCTAATGCCCGCACAGTGGACACACTGGCTAAACCGCTGCACCTACAACCTCGTACATTCTCGGCTTATACGCACATTCTGACAGCTAAGTATCATCTACCCTTAGCCACCATCACAGTCGGAGATAACAAAGGCAACTATATCCTGATTGATGATAACGAGTTGGCTGCGTTTGTTGCCCAAGCGCAAGCACGAATAGATCACAGTAATGAACGTATGCACGGCGTGATCGCTGGCTACAATCTCTATCAAAAAGCCATTCAAGCCCTGGCAAACAGCCAACGGAGGGCAAGCTAATGCTGTATCTACAGACTGGGATAGTCACTAATCGTCTGCGGACTAGGCACACAGTCAACGACTGGCAGGAGTTATTGGCTATAGTGGGTTCAAAAGTCCCCGAGATTGACAGTGCTGTGAAAGCTAAAAGCTATAAACGGGACAAAGCCACCTTTGTAATTGCTGGGACAATGACAAAAACCATTCGGCAGAATGCTAACTTAATCAACCGGTCAATTTTGTTCTTTGATATCGACAGCACTAATGGGGATGACTACCCGACTGCTGTAGCCAAGATTCAAACAGCTTTGAAAGCAATGGCTTATCTAATTTACCCGACTATTTCAAACGGCTATAAAGGCACACGGCTGAGAGTAGCCGTTCCCATAGATCAGCCCTTCAATGCCCAACAACGGGCACAGCTTGGCACTTATCTGGCTGACTTATTGCCTGAGGACTGGGAAACAGACTTGACCAGTTATCGCTCTAATTGGTCACAATTAGCCGGCTTGCCTATCTTAAACGCCTATTCATTAGCGCATGATTATCAGTCGATTAGCCATACAGCACCCTTTTTAAGCCTTCATCAAGTCTTATCACAGACAAAGATTCTTTCAATCAAGGCACACACTTCATCCCCTGACAGGCAGACAGTCCCGCTTGATCGTCAGCCTTGGCAGGATATGGCTAACCGAACTTTGACTAGTCTGATTAACCCGCCCAGTATCAACCGTCATCTTTATTTCAGTTCCCTAGTTGGTTCGCTCTTGTTTATGAAATTAGATCAGCCTGTGATTGAAACGCTGCTAAGCTGGTCAAACGCTCACTCGGATAACCCACTGGCTGATGATGAATTACAAAGAGCCATCGTTTCTGTGAGTAAAAGCGCCGACAGAAAGCAGCGGGCACATGGCTAATAGTCGGAATTATAAAAAAGGCTGGCTAGTTGATGATCGTTACACAGACCTCAGCTTAGACGGTAAAAGTGCTTTATTGCCACTGTTTGATAAGACAGACGACTTAGGGCTGATCGTGAACCCAAAAAGTGCTTTGAAAGGCCAAGGAATTGATACCAATGCTTTACAGGAATTAACCAATGCCGGTTACTTGCTCAGAGTCGATAATGGCCACACACCCGCTTATTTATTCA
Source organism: Oenococcus kitaharae DSM 17330 (assembly GCF_000241055.1). Lineage (NCBI taxonomy): Bacteria > Bacillati > Bacillota > Bacilli > Lactobacillales > Lactobacillaceae > Oenococcus > Oenococcus kitaharae. The sequence goes on along the minus strand of NZ_CM001398.1, from coordinate 395,147 downwards.
AAGAATGGTCAGGTATTCAACACCTTAGACATTTTCAGATCAGTGGTATCTTCAATCAGCTATTGATTCCTGATTTGTTCGTGGATGATAAAGGCTTAACGGTCTACAAGAATAATCAGCAAGCCGAAAATGAGTCCTTTATCTCTAATCATCAGTTACTGATTGAAAATATCTACCAAACTTCTGCCAACTTTAGCCCGCTGAAGAAATGGCTCACTGAAAACAGCCACATCTTGAGTGAGGCGATGATTCAAAGAATACAGATTCTGCTCAGCCACAACCCGCAAGAAACGCCTTCACTCTGATAAGGGTACAAGATACCTGATTCGTTAGTGAGGTTCGTAAACACGAGCTGGGCTTGGATAAAACAGACAAATATCGCAGATTAGAGGTAACAAGATGAAAGTCTTGAATGAAGAAAGAGAAACGGTCATTATTTATGACTATCAAGAGAAATCTTGGCACATTGATACCACGGTACAGAAACATATCAAAAAATATCGTCCTTTTCTCAAAGTGATTGAACAAGAGGAAGACAATTATTTACGGGGCTACTTTGATACAGATCAGTTCAATATGAGCTTTTCAGCTAGGAAGAAACAGATTCTCAACAGCGAGCAGCGCTTCGCTTTACATGCAAGAATGAGACACTCACAGCCATAACTTGTGACAAAGTCCGTTAAATCGGGCTTTTTTATTTATCTTAATTTATGTTATGTAAATCGCCGACAAACCGCCGGCAGGTTGCCGGTAAAAAGGGACGTTAAGTTAAGTTAAGTTAGTAATTAACTCATAGTAAAAGGGAGCATAGAGAATTGCCTTAAATGATTCAGTGAGATGATAAGTGATTCAAAGAACTCAGCGGGGATGGCAATTAAATATGCAGCGCAATGCCTTTATAATTCGTATCTTGTATCTGTTTGCCTAGCTTATGCAGATCAAACAGATCAAAATGGGCAGCAAAATAAGCCCGCTCATTTCTTAACCGTCTGCTGACCGTAGCCACTAAATAGCACACTGAATATGATGATAGTGCGCTAACGTATTTAAGCCAAAAATACGGAATAGAAACCAATAACGGGGATGCTCTAGAAGTTAACAGCAATCAGAGCAAACAAGCTAATAGCACACCAAAAAGCGAAAACCAGCACACTATTAGCGCACTAATAGATCAGTTAGACGTGATGCACGAACAGCTAAAAGTTAAGGATAGCCAACTATCAAGCAAAGATAAACAAATAGAAGAGCTGCACACTTTGCTAGATCAAGCCCAGAAACTACAGTTAAGCGATAAGAAGCCAGCACTCATAGAAGACAAGCAGGCAAAGAAAAAAGGCTTATTCAGCCGATTATTCAAACGATAAGAGCATGTAAACAATGCTCTTTTTTCATGAAAAGAATCGTTAGAAAATTCCTGATGACCTCATGTACTTCACTAATCCATCGCGCAACACAAACGCAACAAATTGTTGCGCTTTTTATGTGCCACATCAGGATTTAGGAACTAGAATAAGGGCAATTCTAAGAAAGGAAGAAAAGAAAAATGAAAATGAAGAAGCATTCATTGTTAGCTTCAGCCTTGGTCGCAGTCACGCTGTCAACAAGTATCACACCACTGGCAGCCTTTGCGGATATTAGTAGTGAGGTCATAGGATCAACATCATCACAAGTAAGTGATAACACGCTCATTACGCCATCTGTTGTTAAAAGTGGTTTTTATACTGAAGGGACTCATTTATTCGTGGATGGGGTTTATATTGGTGAGGTGCCAGCGACTAGCGTCATCACTGGCAGTGCCTCAGCTTTATCTGTGACTGCCAAAGCTGCCAGTACTTGGACGAAAGGAAAGACTTTTCATACCACACTCAAGACTTACACTAAACAGCAAGCTGCCAAAACATTAGGGAATGGCATAGCTACAACTATCACTGCTGCTTTAACGGGTCCTATCGGCGCTGGCGGCGGCATAGCACTCGATATTTACGGTTACTTTAGAACCTATTATGCGACGGTCTATCCTAACCACAAGACTCCAAAGGGCAAATATGTATCTTATTATTACAGCTATAAGATAATCGGTAGTGGCGAAGTTGAATATGAAATCCACTATAATTTTTACAGGAACTCAAATTATACCAACCTGCAACTGAGTCTCGTTGAGGGTCCAGTTTATGCAGATTTGAATTGAGGTGATGAAGATGACAAATAAGAGTAAAAGCACTTGGCGTTTTTTATATGATGCTCTTTTATATCCACTATTGATTATCGTGGCGGCTGTCTTCTTAATTATGACTGCTCGGCTCTTGCCCTTTACGGCTTCAGAAAAACTGACTATCTCTGTTACGATTATCCTTATTTTGTTAGTTGAAACAATTATCGTTACCTATCATCTTCTCAAAAAGGATGGTTTTATTGGTCGAAAGAAATCCAAAATAAAGGACTAAGGAACAGCAACGATGCAACACGATAAAAGAACTTGGTATTTTATCTTTCTGGCTATTGTGCTGCCAATCATGGATATGACTTTTACGACACTCATTGTGCTTTATGCCTTGCAAAGCCCGTTTTCAAATCTAGCGAAAACTCAGCTAATCATTATTATCTTGATTATTTCAATCACTTCACTTGTTTGGGGGACCTATCACGATCTAAAAAAAGCAGGCTTTATCAAAAAGAATAAAATAAAAACTTGGTTTTGATAACTGGCTAATGGGGGCTATTATGCTGCTGAAAAGAGAACGGCGCATAGATGGCACCTTGTATAAAATTGCCAAAAAATGAAATTCAGGGGGTCAATCTGCTGCAACGCAACGCAACGCCGTTGCACACAAACGTTGCACCTTAAAAACAAAAGGTTGCACAGGTTGCAAGCTGTTATATCAGCGTTATAAAGCCGTTAGATCAGGCTTGCATGCTAAGAATTGCTAAGGTTCAATGTTCATAATTCATAAGGTTAAATGATGGTATTTGATGGTCTAGCACCCTTGCAAACCCTAAGGTTAGATGGATAGCAAAGGATGGCTTAAAGGTTAGATATCGTTATTAAGTAACCTAACAAAACACAACATAAAATCATGACATTTCAGGGCATAAATGCTAGTAAACGCTAGTCTAAATGCTTGCTTTTGCTAGCCTAAAACCTGCAAAAACCTGCAGTTAAAATCACAGAACCGAGATAAATAATTGCGCAAATTGTGCAAAACGGCGCCTTTTTATCTATGCTAAAAGTGCGCCAAAACGTTGTTATACTGCTTTTTAAACGTTCTTACTCAGTTAACACAAAGTGCAATTCTCAAAAAGTTGGGAAACAGGATAGCCTTTCAGTGATGGCTGTGAGATCAAACCACTACCCTCTGACAGGGTACTGGTTCTCTGAGTCGGTAAACAGCCGAGCCAGCTTATCTATATGAGCAAGTCTTAGCCCTGATTTGATGACAGGTTTTAACAGGTTTTCAACGCAGTATTTTACAGTAGTGGCAGTCGCATATCGCTACGCTTGTGAACGCTGAACAATCGTCCTCAAACAGGACAGCACAAGAATTCGGGTGCTTTGCCTTATCTAACCCGTTGTTTTAACTGATGAGTAGACAGCTTCTCTAAACTTCTCTGACAGCACTTTGAACAGATGTACTTTGGTCACGCCTGATAAGACGCTTAATCAACCAGCGTCTTATCAGAGGACACAGGTTGCTCTAATAAAATCTGATTTTTTGGGAATTTTTAACGCTTGTCCACCTAGACGCCGTTACCCTTTACAAGAATAGGCATGGGGGTATTGGCAGAAATCAGGGCTAAAAAACGCTAAGAACAAGGAAAAAAGTGGCAAATAATCGCTTATTTTTGGCTGTTTTTGTGTGTTTAATGGCTACTAAGGCTGCTGTTAAGGCATTGTCTTCCCTTTTATTTATTTTTTTCTCTGATTGATCCGATAGCCTCTCTAGTGCAGTCAGATAGACTAGAATGACTAAAAGCCGGTGTGTGCTGGTGTACAATCAAACACCGTTATAGGGACATTTATAGCGCTAAATCAGCTTATAAAAAAGTTTTAATTTTGGCATTTTTAACACAGGTAGACAGTGATGTGAACGCTCTACCAGACATGGGCAACCCCCTATTATTTTTCTGCTGAATGCTGTTTGAGTGCTGAACGGGTTGTTGCATCCCACGTAATAAGTTCGTTTTATTTTCAAAAATCAGATTGGTTCCTGAGGGAAAATCATGTTTTAATTGTCGATACCTAAAAAATCTTATATTTCTTCTGAATTTTTTTGAGTCTGATTCCTATCTTTGTTTCAGCCTACAGGCAAGCCAGCTGTCATCTTAACAAGAGACACTCCAACACAAGTTTGGTCATATTATTCAAGCAATCAATAGTCACATGCCAGCAGAGCTAACTACGCAATATAAAATCATGCACTAGCCAGCAGTAACCAAATATCACCAGGATCAAAATCATTTGCATTTTAAGAACGATGAGAAAAACAAAATTTGTTTCTGAAACATGTTTACAGAACAAACAAAAAAGCCTAGTTGATAGGCTTTTTCTTACTTTTGCTTTTGTGCCGCTTATAAGACAGATAGCAGACCCTGCAACAAGCCCTCTTTATCGCTTGATGTACACACCTAGCAGTCAACAAAAAAGGCCTGTCTTTCGACAGGTCTTCCATCCTTCGTTTTTGAAAAGGGTGCAGCCTTTAACAGATGCCCTCTTTAGTCTAAAAATTTGAGCAATTTAGAGATAGAAAATATCAATTATTGAATTATTGATAAACCGTGCCCTGATATATACCAATATATTCCCCCGTTGCAGCGTCTCTTTCAACGGCAACTCTAGACAAAGTGCCTGAATATCCAGCTTGAGAATAATGATACGTTAATGCTGGATAAGTTTTTGAATGTATACCTATGCTAACTCGCTTTTGGCTAGTGGCAGCGTAGGCCGTAATCTGAGGTGCGGAATTAGTGGAAGTATTTAAAGATAAAGTAGCTACCGTTGTTGATAAGAGAACTAAAACCGGCACTACTGATAATTTGAGAATCTGTACTGTTTTATTCATGAATATTTCACCTGTTTCTCTATTTTTTTTGTTGAATGCTAAAAATTTATTTTTAGCATTTAACTTGTATTTAAGAACAGATTTGGAAATCGAAACAAAAAACACCATAAATGGTTTAGTTGGATTAAAAAAGGGTAAGTTTCACCATATATAGTGAAAAAAAACAGGAACATTTTTCATGATTTATAATGTTAGCTAATTAAGATGTTGTAAAGGAATTGCCCTCTAATGGATCAGACTTACATAAGCTTTGAGATAAGAAAATTAATTCGGCAAAAATTTTTTTTGCTACTGGCTTTGGTAATTTCGATATTTTTATTGGTTGGATTTGTTTATCAATTTTATGCACAAAAACAGTTCTTAAATTTTTACCGAAATGAAATTGATAAACAAATTTTGGCTAACAAGCGAGACGTACATGTTGATGGAAATACGCGACAGATCTTTAATCGGATGTATCAACGAGAGCTCCAAGATTTGAAAAACCCGGCACAATATTTCAAAGGATATTTTCGGTCAATTGAAAACAACCAAGGTATCATTAGACAGGCCTCAGTTCTTCCTTACAGCGCTAATACGGTTGGTTTTGACGTAAATTATTTCAGTAACGGCACGACTAACCCATCGCTTGGATGGTTAGACGGATCGAACAGCTCTGATTCAATTGAGACGCAGTCAACAGCAAAAGAAATGTCCATTATTAAAAACAAAAAGTTGTACTTTCTCTACCCTAGTCGGCTTTTGTCTAACGAAACAATTTTTAACAATTATATATCAGCTCCAAATACGCTTGGTCTCAACTATAATACTCAAATTCATAACTATCAAAAATCCGCTCGGCTCTACCTTTCTCGATTTTATACTTATGGTTGGAATTATTTGTATAGTATCTTACAGAATCAGTTTCTACCTCTTATTTTTTATTTTTCTTTAATTCTGGTTTTTACTTATTATTTAGTTAGCGAGTTTCAAAATTCCTTGTCCGGTACTTGGCTATTAACGCAAAAAATTAGTAAAAAGAAATTTTTTTTCGTCAAGTATGCCATTTCACTGATTTCATCAATGTTACTCGTAGTTATCCCGGCGGGAATTCTAATTTTCATAACTTTTTGCTTGGGCCGTTCAGGAAGTTTAAACTATCCGATTTTTTTCTGGAAAAATGATCCGTTACAAGCAGGCTATTATTTTAAAACTATTGGCTCGAGCTTGTTGGTTGCCCTTCCGATTGTTTTGCTGACTGTTGCTTTCCTTCTTTCTTTAGTTTTTCTATTCGGAGTCTGGTTTCAACAAATTTGGGCAACTGCTATTTTCTGTTCTTTAATTCTTTTTTCTAGTATGTTTATTAATCATTGGATTTACGTTCCAATAACATACTTTAATACTAGCCAAGCTATTGATGGGTATAGTTATTTTCAAGCAGGTTCTGGGAATCAATCTCTAACCATGCTCATCCTGTTAACAGCCACGACTATATGCTTATTGATAGGATATCTCATTTTTAACAAAAAAAGGAGTATTTAATATGAGTGGGGACATTCTTCAGATTAATCATTTAAGCTTTTCATATAGGAGCAAACTAATTTATGATGAAGCTAATTTAGAGATTACTAAAGTAGGTATTTATGGTCTCGTTGCACCTAATGGTTCTGGCAAAACTACTTTGCTGAACCTTGTCGCAAACTTACTAGCAGTGAAAAACGGCCGTATCGATATATTTGGGCAAAAAGATACTCCTGATATTTTTTTTAATTATGCATCTTTTCTACAAGATAATCGTGTCCTTTATCCTTATTTAACGGCCCGTGAACATTTAAACTTTGTATGCGAGCAACATCACGTTGATCAAAAAAAGATTGAAACAGTGGCTCACGTGTTAGGTATGAGTAACTACATTGATCAGAAAATTATCTCATATTCCTTGGGCATGAAGCAGCGGCTATTATTAGGCTTGGCCATTATAACGAAACCTCAACTAATCTTAATGGACGAGCCCCTCAACGGGCTTGATCCCACTAGCTTAGCGATTGTAAGGAAAGTAGTCACTGAATTAAGAGATCAAGGAAGCACATTGCTCATTTCCTCCCATAATTTGGATGAGTTAAACAAGATTACCAAAAATGTTTTCTTTGTTAAAGGACACAAAATCTTGCTCAAAGAATTAAACAACCAAGAATCGACCGAAAAAGTTTACGAAGAGCTTTATATGAACTTGGAGGATTTCGATGTTTAGTTCTCTCAAATTTGAGTTTTTAAAGACAAGAAAGTCTTTGAGCCGTTGGATAGGTTTGTCATTTTTTGTTCTTTTGCCTTTAGCTGTTTTTGTTTACTCTAATGAACAGGTTCATATCCAACGAACAAATTATTTAGGCCAAATCAGAAACAACGTTAATAATAGCTATATACTTACAATCACTAATCTCAAACAAAAATTGACTCAAGAGGAACCGGGTTCGCGTGCCTATAAACAAATTAAAAAGCAAATTCAAGATGGGGTCATTTTATCCCGATATACTCAGCAGTTTTTAACAAATTTCCAAGATAACCGCGGGCAAGCATATTTGCGATCGGCTGTGATGCTTCACCAACAAATCAATCTTTATAACCAGAAGAATAGTGGCAACGGGCTCTTTGTAAACCAATTTAATGATCAGCACGAACTCAAACTATATCATCACCTTCTGAAGCAGCACCTGGCCCTAGAAAGCGAACGCTATAGTTCTGTTTTTCCAAATTTTTTATCAACTTATGCCAGTTACTTTTTCTTTTTACCTTTAGTCTGTGTCGCTTCCATCCTAATTCTAGCTGGGTTTTTATTAGATAAAAACTCTTCCAATAAGTATTTCATGGTTCTGAATAGTCACCGCCAAGTTGATTGGTTCAAATCGGTCGTACTTTTTGCTTTAATACAATTATTTTTTTGGACAATTCTGTCCTTCTTAGAAAGCGCCGTCCTCTCAATTTTCTTTGCTGTGCCTTACTTAAAAGGTGGCCAATATTCTTGGTTCGCAAGTACTTCTTTAAACCAAACAAAAAGTACTGTTCTAAATCAATTAACAGGAAAAGTGATTATTGGTGTCCTACTCTCAATTTTCTTGACTTTACTTTTAAGTTTGATTATTAGTCATGTGAAAGGAATTCTGTATTCTTTGCTTCTATTTTCTGGGTCAGCTGGAATAATTTACTTCCTCTCTAAAAACAGCATTCCCTACAATTTCTTTACTATAATGGACACTCAAATTGGCCAAAAAATTCTATCTAACCCCAAGATGCTATTTCTTCTTGCTTGGTGGTGACTTTTGAATACTTCGCTTGAAGCCTTTTAATTCATGAATCATTCAGGCATGCTGATTTGGTTTATAAAAATTATTCAAGTACTCGCGATAAGCCGCAGCCGTTTGATCAAGATTCATTAAGATTAAAGACTCAATTAGTTTATCATTCTGCAATAGAGCTTGTTTTTTTTCGAGGAATAGCAAATTCTTAAAAAAGCTTAATTTAAAATTGAATATCAAATCAATTTGAGGAATATCCAGACTACTGATGAAATTAATCAGCTCTCTGGCATAATCAAAGTGTCCACGATCCGTCATGGTGCCAACAGCATTAACCAGTGATAATAAAAACTCGGTATAGTTATTCGAACTACTTTTTAATCGACTAATTCTTTTAGTGAATTCTCGAGTAATAGTTTTAATTGTTTCTGAATTAATAATTGCCAAGCAATTACCAAAAACTGAAATCTGAAAGCCGCCCCAAATCTCAACCCTCATTAAATAATCTGACACTTGACGCGCTAGACTTGTTTCAACGACATAGCTGTGATCGATATTTTTTCGTAATGCTGCAGCAGTGGCCTCAGTTATTAAATAGAACTCATCTTGGCTGTTGAAATATTTTTTTGCTTCATTTTCAATAACGCTCTCTAAGGTTTTTTGGTCATTTTTATAATATAGCGAGGATACTTTTGTTAAAAAAACACTGTATTCTGTATCCAAATTAGGATCGACGAAGTTAACAAATTCCGCAAAACTAACGTGCATCCTGCCCAATAGATAAATTAATCTAGTCGCCGAAATATCAATCAATCCTTCTTCAAATTTGCGCAAATTTGAGGCAGAAACGATCTTATCGCCTACATCTCTGATGGCGTAACCGCGATCCTTTCTTAGAGTCTTAAAGGCTATGCCCATTTTTTTGATCTGACTTGTCCTATCCTCAGCCATTTACAAGTATTGTATCCAAAAAATTTCTGAACGAAGCCACCAAGTCGATTAATTACATCGTTTGAAAATTATGATAATAAGTGTCCTAATCATCATCAATCTTTCTTTTGGGGTACTCATTCTTGGATATTGTTCTGATCCTGAATTTGCAGCGCAGAATAATTATGATTTGTTGTATTAAGTTTAGTGATGTCATGAGGTTGAATAATAATAACTACATCAAAAATCACCAAAATGATGGCTATCGTTTTTTTCATTTTCTCTCCTTTTTGATAAATTTGTAATTAAGTATAGACCAATTTGAGTGCCACAGGCGATTCACAAAAAAGTAAATTAACCAAAAAAATACCGGTACATATAAAAAGCCTCTGCCACGAGAACATCATGGAGAGGCTTTTAATTTAAATCTTTCTTTTAACCGTGGAAGTTACCTGTATACTGGTCGACAGTAACATAAGGATAATCCTGCGTATTGATTTCCTTGACCCAAACTTCCCAAAGCCCATTACCATAATATTTATAGTATTTAGGTGTGACTTTGTAGCCATTGTAGAGATTACGTTCAAAGGTCACTACCCAAGCGCCTTGTGGCCGATTCACAATTGTGCCCACTGCTGGTTGAGCAGCAGAACTCGTTGGTTGACTACTAGAACTGACAGCTTTTAAAATCGTCTGTGAGACTAAGGTGGTCTTAGAGAGACCCTCTGACGAATAAAGCTGTCGCATTCTATCAGCCGCTTGGTTAGGCAAGGTTTCATAAGAAGTTCCTTTTTTCAGTGATGGTTGTGGAACCATACCAGAATGGGCAACTCTAACAACACGAAGCTCGCCACGGCCATGATTTAATGACAGGTTTTAACAGGTTTTCAATGCAGTATTTTGCAGTATGACCAGTCGCATATCACTACGCTGGTGAACACTGCATAATCATCCTCAAACAGGACAGCCCAAGAATTCGGGCGCTTTGCCTCGTTCTCGTTCTAACCTGTTGTTTTGACTGATTACAGACAGCTAGCCTAAGGTTCTCCGATAGAACTTTTAAACGGTGTAACCTAGTCACGCCTGATAGACCCTTAATCAACCACCGCCTTATCAGAGAACGCAGGTTGTTTTGATAACAAGTTTTAACAGGTTCTGAGCAGCGTTAGTAACAGAGACAGATCAGGCCTATGACCACTCATTAGTTCATAACAGGAAAGTGGTTCTAATCGGGCTAAAACAGCTTAAAAATGGCTTAAAGCAGGTCAATAATCGACATTTATCGCCCACTTTGTCCACTTAGTCTTATTGCTTCTCAGACACACCATATAGCACAGATACAACTTGTTTCATTGCCTCTACCTAGCGGACTAGACTGGCTTATCAGCCCTGACAGCGGTCTTTTAGGCTTCCTGAGTGCAGATAGCACCCCCATATCGTTTTTCTGCTGAGCAATGATCGGCTACTGAACGGTATGCTGCTGCCTTGATAAAAAAGTCGTTTTTCAAGAAAATTCAACCCGCAAGGCAACAAAAAACCGCTCTAGTGATGACTAAAACGGTTGTGTGATGGTTATCTATGCACTCAGATTAAGCAGTTTTATTAAGATGCACAATCTCAGAAATACCGCTCAGATCGCCTTTTAATGCCTTAGAAACATCTCCGATACTCTCTTCTAATAACTTCACATCTTCTTTATCCATAGTTTTGTTCAATCCTTTTAGCTAGCTTCTGGTTAAACAAGCTGGACACTGAGCTTTTTATTCAATGCCTTAGCAATCGCTTGCAAGGTTTTACTAGAGGGGTAGTTATCGCCTAACTCAATCCGAGCGACTGTAGACTGAGGCAAGCCTGCCTTATCTGCTAACTGTGCCTGGCTGAGGTTAGCTTCTCTTCTTTTCTGAGAGATCATAACGGCTAATTTTAGTCGGATATCTTCTTGATCGTATTCATCAGCAAACGCTTGACTCTGCTGCCGCTTAGCTGCTATATAGTCATCTATCGAACCTTTAAAGCCTTTTTCCATCATGTACCTCCTTAACTAATCGTTTGACCCTTTTTGTTTTTGCCAATCTTTAAGAAAACGTTTTTTTACCTCTTGTGCATGCCTTAATTCTTTAGGAGGTGTCTTTTTTGTCTTCTTTATAAAGCCGTGTGTAATCTTATAAACATTCTGCTCTAGTCTAAAATAAATCTCTCTTTGCTGACTATTACCAACTCGTGAGCGTATCTCGTATAAATTATCATCCAGATAAGCCACCCATTGGTTCTGTTGGGCAATTTGAATACCGAACTCTTCAATGTTTTTGATCCGGCTTAATATTTTGGCTTGTTCTTTGTCTGATAGTCCAGATAAATAATCAAAAAATTCACTCGTGCCATCAGCACGTTTTATATCTTCAAATTTTGGATTATCTATCACGTCCATATAATAGCATGAATGCTATTGAATGTGAATATGATGAGGCGTGTTTAATGAGCTTAAAAGTCGTTTTTAGGGTTAGAATAAGCACCACATTATCGCTAAAAACGCTCTAAGCCCTTGATATGACTAGCTTAAAACCTATACTCAATAGAAAAACAGTTAAAATCGTTCGCTTTATGGCAATTAATTTCAGTAATTGCACAGATTAATGACTAAATCACGAACCAAAGCAGTTAAAACAAACTAAATTCAGGTAAAAAAGGCAAGTTATCCACACCCACCCCCACCTAAAAAGTTTTAAAAATTTTGCTTTGACACAAAATGATGGCAATGTGTGCGCTCTGTTAGACGGTCAATACTGGGGGCTTTGAGTTTTAAGCCGGCATTATTTTTAACAGCCGTGGATGCATCCACACAGCAAAGTTTTTACAACCGTGCTTACAAGCACACCCATAATATTCCCGTCAAGCAAACAAAAACGCCCATTATGGACGCTTTTTTTATCATTTATGATATTTAGCTAAAGCTAAGCCACCCGCAACTAGAATAACAATCAGCCACCAGAGCTTAATCAACCATAGAACCACTAAAGCAATCAGTAGATAAGGCAATAGCTTGCCAAGGAGTTTAAAGCAGGCAACTAGCAAAATAATTGTAATCAGCAGCCACATTATTATTCTCTTTCTATTTTTGTCACGTCTTTAAAGGCCTTAATATCATCTCTGACGGCTTGCGACAGTGAGAAGATCACACTCAATCTGATAATGGCTTGCTTACTGCTTAGCTCATCTAGTTTCAAGCTACCGATCATTTTCTCTAGTCGAGTACTGTATGAACTTGCCCTATCGAGTAAGTCCCATGCTTCATTTTCAATCATGAGCGGCCACCTCGACAGTTTTCTTATAAGCCATATCCTCTTTTTCCATTTTGCTCAGGTTGTTGTCAATCTCGGTTACAAGGCTGACAATCGCACCAGTGACGCTAGCGACATGCTGATAGGCATCATAAGCACCATCATGATTAAAAGGGCTTGCATTGTCTGTTATTAAACCACCATAGTCGCTCAGGATAAACATTAGATCATGGAGCTGAGGCTTTGTAATCTGTTTCTTCAAACGTTTCTTTACTAACTGTATAGAACATGTTTCTATCTCTTTTCTAGTTTATTGTAGAGACTGATTGTGTGTGTAAAGTCATCTTCATAACCTCACTTTGCTTAAAAATGATATTACTTTTCGTATTACTTTTGTAAGTAATATCAGGACTTATCTGCAACACTAAAACAAACAAAAAGCGCTCAACCATGCGGTTAAAGCGCCTTGTCAACATATCGCTCTGGATGCTCAGGGGATCGAACCCTGGACCCACGGATTAAGAGTCCGTTGCTCTGCCAGCTGAGCTAAGCATCCGAACAAGTTAATATTTTATCACGACTGCCTGCGAATATACAAGCACAAACCGCCTTTCTCTAAATAAATTATTTCTTGGCTGGTATAATATTAAATATGAGCAAAATTCTAGTTGTTGATGACGAGAAGCCGATTTCTGATGTCATCAAATTTAATTTGCAAAAAGAGGGTTACGATGTCGTAACTGCTTTTGACGGGCGCGAAGCCTTGGATGTTTTCGCCGCAGAAAATCCAGATCTGGTGCTTTTAGACCAAATGCTGCCGGAAATAGAGGGTACAGAAGTCTTGCGTCAGATCCGTTCTAAATCATCGACACCTGTCATTATCGTGACTGCCAAAGACAGCGAGATTGATAAAGTTGTCGGCCTTGAGATGGGCGCTGACGACTATGTAACCAAACCTTTTTCTAATCGCGAACTTGTAGCGCGGGTAAAAGCTAATTTACGCCGACAAGATGCAACGCTGCCAGGTGTTGACGCTGCTGACGGCAAGTCGCAAAAAGAAATTAAGGTTGCTGATCTTGTCATTAAACCTGATGCTTATACTGTCACAAAAAATGGTGTTGATCTGGATTTGACTCACCGTGAATTTGACCTTTTGCATTATTTAGCCCGTCGCCCAGGACAAGTGCTAACTCGTGAAGCCCTGCTGACCGAGGTTTGGGGATTTGATTACTTTGGGGATGTCAGAACCGTTGATGTGACCGTTCGCCGTTTGCGCGAAAAGGTTGAAGACGCGCCTAGCCGTCCTGAAATTCTAATTACAAAACGCGGAGTTGGTTATTTCATCAAACCAGATAGTGTCCATAAATAAATAAGTAACATATGAATAATATTTCCAACTCTATTTCCAGATTCTTTCGATCAGTCCATTTTAAAATTGCCTTGATCTTCACATCTATTACGCTGATAACTCTGGGTCTAGTTGGCGCTTTTTTTGTCAATCAATATTCGTCACAGCTGATACAGTCTTTTGATGCGCGTGTCTCAATTCCGAAAACAATTGAAAACCAGCTGATCTCCGATCTGCAAGTTTCTGATACTAGTCAGGCTAATCAGCGAATCAACGAGACATTGTCTACGATTGGTGGCGCTACTGATCAGGATTATGTCTATGTAGTTGATCAAAAAGGCGTTATCCGCGGCAGCCTGACTGTTGAAATGAAGCAGCTGGTCGGACAAGGTATTGATAGTTCTTCGGTGACGAGCAGCCGAGCACGTAACAATATCTATCGGGCTTTATCCAGCAGCGATTCCTATACGCGGCGTTTTCGCACGCGCCTTTTGGGCCGCCGCTATGAAACATTGATGGTACCTCTGGAAACAAAGCCCGGTGATCGTAAATCAACTGTAGGTGTGCTGGTTTATACAGCTAGCATGGAATCCATCTATGCTTCAATTGCAAACATCACCAGTATGTTTATTGGTGCTTTGTTTATTCCGCTGCTGATGGCCATTATGATTGGTTTTTTGATGGTACGCCTGTTGACACAGCCTATCAAAGAATTGGCAGATCAGACGGGGCAAATCACGCGTGGCAATTATTCGCGGAGAAATACGATTAAGTCAAAAGATGAAATCGGTATCCTGGCTACCCAGATTAACGATCTCTCAGATACGATTGCTTCTGAGACAGCGATTTCTAATATGGAGCGGGATCGTCTGAATTCTCTTTTATCCAACATGACCGATGGTGTTTTAGCGATCACGCGAGACGGGACGATTACGATTATTAACCAGGCGGCACTGGATCTGCTTCATTTGTCGAATTCGGACAGTGCAGTCGGGCATAATATTTCTGATCTCCTTAAGCTTGTTGATAAGAGAATCACGCTACGGGATCTTTTTCAGTCTGCACATGGTTTTGCCGTTCAGCCTGATGGCTCTAACGGCATTACATTAAATATTGTTGCCAGCCTTGTGCGTCGTCAATCGGGTTTTATTTCCGGCGGTGTTGTTGTTTTGCGTGATATCACGCGGCAGCTGAAGTTGGAAACTGATCAGAAGAACTTCGTCTCCAATGTTAGCCATGAATTGCGCACACCATTGACATCCGTCAACTCTTATATCGAAACCTTACAGGAAGGTGCCTTATCGCAAAAGGAGATTGCGACTGAATTTTTGGGTGTTGCTCATGATGAGACCCAGCGTATGATTCGTATGATTAACGATCTGCTTGAATTATCAAGAATGGATCAAGGGCGGACTAAAATGGAAACCGAACCGGTTAATTTCACAAAGTTTATGAATTACGTGATTGATCGTTTCGATGTCATGTTCAAACAAGGCCATTCGATGCACGCCAATCATACTTACCACATCATTCGAAACTATGACCAGGCAAAATCGACTTATGTTGAAATCGATTCGGAGAAGTTCATTCAAGTTGTCGATAATTTGATCAATAATGCCATTAATTATTCACCAGATGGTGGCAATGTTGAAGTTGATATCCAAGAGACTGATCGTAGTATCGTTTTGAGCGTGAAAGATCATGGCCTTGGTATTCCTAAAAAAGATTTAGATAATATCTTTACCCGTTTCTATCGTGTAGATAAGTCCAGAGCCAGAAAGCAAGGTGGTTCAGGATTAGGGTTAGCTATCTCAAAAGAAGTTGTTGAAGCTTTGAATGGCAAAATACGTGTTGAATCCACTGTTGATGTCGGTACGACTTTCTTTGTTACTTTGCCAAAAGTTGATATGAGTGCATCAAAACTCGACTTCAATTAATGTTCCTTTAATCTTTAATCCAGATAATATTTGACGGAGGCTCTTTGCAGTGACTGAAGATTCAAATCAAGAAAAAAAACAAAATACCATAAACGATCAAGGCACAAATGATCACCATAATCATGGCGGCCGCCTATTGGTGACGATTTTACTTGCCGGTATTCTTGGTGGTGGTATTACCGCTGGGGCTGGTTATCTTTATCTGCAGACGAACGGCTCGACCAATGGGCCGACTTTTTCTAGTTTGTCCGGCCGAAAAACAATTCAAGCACCTGTGATTTCTGGAAAAACAAATGCCAGTAAGGTTTATAACAACTTAAAGGGTGCTGTTGTTTCAGTACTTAACCAACAGCGTAATAGCAGCAGCTCGGCTGATAGTTTTTTTGCCAGTTCCAGCAGTTCATCCGGTAATAGCCTGCAGACCGTATCTGAAGGATCGGGTGTTATATACCGCTCTGCTGATGCAGCTGCTTATATTGTGACCAATCGGCACGTGGTTGCAGGTGCTAACCGTCTGCAAGTCGTTTTATATGATGGCACGCGAGTAACGGCCAAATTAATCGGATCGGACGCGATGACAGATTTAGCGGTCCTGCAAATTCCTAATAGTAGTGTCAAATCCGTTGCTCAATTCGGCAATTCAAATCAAATTCAGACAGGCCAGACTGTTTTGGCCATTGGATCGCCTCTTGGAACTGATTATGCCTCTTCTGTGACTCAAGGCATCGTTTCAGCACCGAAAAGACTTGTCTCAAATACATCCGAGGATGGTAAAACGAATTATGGCGATTCGGTCGCCATTCAGACTGATGCCGCGATTAATCCGGGAAATTCAGGCGGGCCTTTGGTTAACACAGCTGGACAAGTAATTGGCATTAATTCTCAAAAATTGACTCAGACGACCAGCGGCGAATCTGTTGAGGGGATGGGTTTTGCGATCCCATCAAACACAGTTGTTGATATTGTGAATAAATTAGTGCGGGATGGCAAGGTGACTCGTCCGGCCTTAGGCGTACAAGTAGTTGATCTCAGCGAGGTTTCCACTGATGATAGGCAGAATCGTTTGAAACTGCCTAATAGTGTCAAAGGCGGCATTGTTATTGCTGGTTTTTCGGATAGCAAATCACCAGCCAAAAAAGCTGGTATGAAGCGTTATGACGTGATTGTTGCTGTCAATGGCAAGCACGTTAGTGATTTAGCGGACATGCGGGATATTATCTACAAAATGGTTGTTGGCGATTCGGTCAGAATCCGTTTTTATCGCGGTGCTGATCAAAAAACTGTCACCGTTAAAATGAGTGAATCCTTAAAAGAATAGCTATCCACAAATTATTAAGGTTTTCTAAAATCTGTGGATAACTTTGGATACGAACACGCTAAAGGCCGAGAAATCGGCTTTTTGTATTATCGAAAAATTTTTTTGTTCGTGTGGAAAAGTGGAAAAGTAGACGAACAGTATAATTGTTTATATGCTGAATATTCGGATTATCGTCGTTGGCAAAATTAAAGAAAAATACTATTCGCAAGCATTGGCCGAATATACAAAACGGCTTTCACGTTTTGCCAAGACGGAAATTTGTGTTGTTAAGGATCAAGCTACTCCTGAAAAGGCCAGTCAAGCAGAAAATTTAGAAATTTTAGAAGTAGAAGGCCAGCGTTTGTTGGACAAAATCGGTCCCCGAGATTATGTAATTGTCTTGGCGATTGAAGGCAAACTTATTTCTTCTCCGGAATTAGCCTCGATGCTAAAATTGATTCCCCTAGATGGCTTTTCAACAATTGATTTCGTGATTGGCGGTTCTTTAGGGTTATCTGACGCAGTTAAACAGCGAGCGGACCAAAAAATTTCCTTTGGCCGTATTACTTTGCCGCACCAATTGGCTCGAGTTGTACTGTCCGAACAGATATATCGGGCCTTTATGATCAACGAAGGCAGTCCTTACCACAAATAAAAACCCGCAGATAAGTGCGAGTTTAATCAATTTCCGTTAATCTTAACAGCTTTAGGAAGCTCGACGCCTTCGACGCCCTTAGCCCATTGCTGCAGTTGAGCAGTACGCTTTAATTGGTTTTTCTTTTGTTGGTTGTGAGAGACAGGGCGCGGTGTTGAGAAGCTGTTGAAAGGCGACTTGCCGGTTAAATTTTTATTAGACATTACTATACCTCTAGGAATATTTTAAGCAATTGTTTATTTTACGTGCTTTTGCCCGAAAAAGCAAGTAAGACGGCAATCTTAGCTATAATTTAGTTAATGGAATTTATCAAAAAAAATAGATTGCTTTACTGGACCGTTGAAGTTTTGCTGCTCGCAATCTTGATCTTAGTTCTTTCTTCGCTGAGCTTTATTTTTGAGCCAATTGGCATTTTTTTCCGAACAATTTTTATTCCGATTATTGCGGCGGGTTTCCTGTATTATCTGCTGCATCCGGTAGTTGATTTTTTGGAAAAACATTTTAATCTGAAACACATGCTAGCTGTGGTTTTGACCTTCACAGCATTTCTGATTATTATTGCATCTTTATTTGTGACCTTTCTGCCCCAATTAATTGGTCAAATAAGCAATCTCTTAGGAACGCTGCCCGATTTTGCAAATGGTATCAGGAAAAATGTGAATAGTTGGTTAAGATCAACTTGGTTTAAACAACTCGGCTGGCAGATTCGGACCAATGATTTTCAACAGCAAATCAGTAAATATTCGTCAACCTTTCTCAGAGTCTCGCTCAGCAGCTTGGGGAATGCTCTGTCCTTTCTGACTACTTTTACGATCAACATCATTACAATTCCGATCATGCTCTTTTATATGCTGGCTGATGCTGATCGATTCGTTCCCTTTGTGAACCATTTTATTTTTCCTAGCCGCGCTAAAGAGGTCAACGATTTGGCGGCACGCATGAATAGTACCATCGGCCGTTATATTGGTGGGCAATTTATCGAAGCGCTGTTTGTCATGATCTGTGTCATGGTTGGTTATCTGATTATTCGGCAGCCCTTTGCGCCTTTGTTAGGGTTGTTTGCAGGTCTGTGCGTTTTAATACCATACGTTGGCCCCTTTATCGGTATGGTACCCAGCATGTTGATTGCGATCACAATTAGCACACAACAAGTTTTGGCTGTGGCTTTGGTCGTTATCATTGTTAGTCAATTAGATGGCAACCTGATTTATCCCAATGTGATTGGGCGTAATTTGAAAATTCACCCCTTAACCATTATTATCATTCTGCTTTCTGCCGGTAATATTTGGGGATTGCCGGGAATGATTTTGGGCGTGCCGATATATGCAATTATCCGAACTCTCGTGATTTTTGTTTACAACATTTATCAATTAAAAAAAGATGAACAGCATGCTGTGGGCGAAGTTAGTTCAGCGGACTCAGCGAAATTATTGAAAAAATCTGCTAATAAGGAGAATAAAAATGACGCCTGAGGAATTTGCATCAGCATTGGAAAAACAAGGTCTGCCGATTTCAGAGCAGAAAATTGGTCTTTTTAGAGAATATTTGACTTTTATGCTGGCCTACAATGAAAAAGTTAACTTAACAGCTATTACAGAACCAGGGGATATTTGGCTGAAACATTTTTATGATTCATTGACACCCTTGATCTTTCTGCCGGTGCCGAATCCAACTATAAAATTCTCGTTGATTGATGTGGGGTCCGGAGCTGGATTTCCAGGAATCCCTTTAAAAATTGCCGATCCAAATTTACAGCTGACCTTGTTAGATTCGCTGCAGAAACGCATTGTTTTTCTGGACAAGCTTGTTAGGAAACTGTCGTTAGATGACGTTGAGACCGTTCATGGCCGTGCCGAAGATTTTGGGCAGAATCCTAATTTTCGTGAGAAATATGATTTTGCCATTGCGCGGGCTGTATCGGGAACCAATACTTTATTAGAACTGCTGTTACCCTTTGTTAAGGTCGGCGGCAAAGCAATTCTCATGAAGACCGTTCACGATGAAAACGAAATTTTCCACGCCAGCAAAGCACTCGAAGAACTAGGCGGCCGCGCTTCACAGTCATTTTCTTTCGAATTGCCCAATGGCGATCCGCGTGTTTTGATAGTGGTCGATAAGATTGAGCCAACGAAAAACAAGTATCCACGGAAGGCCGGTACGCCAAAAAGATCGCCAATTGGTGGGAAAAATGGTTAGAGTAATTGCGCTGGCAAATCAAAAGGGCGGTGTTGGTAAAACAACCACAGCCTTGAATATCGCAGCTGGTTTGCTTAAAAATGGACAGAAAGTTCTTTTGATTGATTTGGATCCTCAAAGCAACGCGACTTCGGGCGCTGGTGTTGACAAAAAAGAGATTAATTTTGATGCTTACGATGTTTTAATTTCTAATCGTTCGGTTAAATCTGCCATTCTCAAGCGGACAGATAATTTTGATATCCTGCCGTCTTCACCGGAATTAGCCGGTGCAGAGATTGAATTGACCAAGAAGAAAAATCGGCAAATGATCCTCAAACGGAAAATTGCCCAGGAAAAAGAAAATTATGATTTTGTGATTATCGATAACCCGCCAGCATTAGGATTATTGTCCTTAAATTCCTTAATGGCAGCTGATTCTGTCTTGATTCCTGTTCAAGCAGAATACTTTGCTTTGGAAGGCTTGGCCCAACTTAAAAAAACCATTGATTTAGTTAAAGAACATGGTAATTTAGGCTTGACGATCGAAGGTATTTTGATGACAATGACTACACACACAAAAATAAGCCGGCAAGTGGTGGCGGAAGTTGAAAAGCATTTTCCAGAGGAAACATATTCGATTACGATTCCTCGCAATGTGCGTTTAACAGAGGCTCCGAGTTTTGGGCAGTCAATTTTTGACTTTGCCGGTTTTTCATCGGGTGCACGGGCATACAATAAATTAGTAAAGGAAATTATTAGCAAAGATGGCACAGAAGAAAGTGAACCAAGTTGAAATTATACATACTGCTGGTGATTATCACCTTCACGAGCAGAAGGTAAATGACTATCTGGCATATTCTGGTGGACATGTTGTTGCTTCTTTTGTAGGAACACCAGATGTTAATCATCGTCATGAACCCGGCCATTTTTATACGGTTATCGAGTTTGAGGCGACCATAGATGGCGAATAAACGCGGCTTAGGCCGTGGTATTGATGCTTTGTTTTCTGATGAGGATGATCAAAAGACGCTGCAGGCTGTTGCAAAAGTTGCTCCAAAAGACACGGCTGGCCAATCGTTACTACAATTAAAACTGTCGTCATTAGAAGTTAATCCATATCAACCCAGAAAGACTTTTGATCAGACGGCTTTGGCTGAGCTGGCACAATCGCTGAAGCAAACTGGCTTGATCGAGCCTTTGATTGTCAGAAAACACGGCAGCAGTTATCAAATTATTGCTGGAGAACGTCGTTTTCGTGCGGCAAAGTTAGCTGGTTTGACTCAAGTGCCGGTTATTGAAAAGACGCTTTCAGATAGTGCCATGATTGAATTGGCTATCATTGAAAATCTTCAGCGGGAGAATTTAAATCCGATTGAAGAGGCACAGGGCATTAATTCGTATATGAAGGAGCTGGCTCTGACGCAGTCTCAAGTAGCTGAAAAACTGGGCAAGTCACGAGCAGCAATTACAAACACGTTGCGTTTATTGAATCTGCCAGAAGCGGTTCAGCAGTTTATGATCGATGGCAGGCTCGCTATGGGGCATGCCAGAGCTCTGCTGGGCTTGGATACACCAGCCGAGATGGTGGCGCTGGCCAACAGAATTGTGTCAGAAGGATTATCTGTCCGTCAAGTCGAAGAATTAGTTCGCGGGCAGAGCCAAAAGCAGCCGGTTTCGTTGACGAAAAAACATAGTGAGACTAATATCTATGCCGAGGAAATCGAGAAACGACTTGAAGATAAGTTTTCAACGAAAGTTTCCTTATCTAAAAAGAAACTTGAAATCAGTTTTTCGGATCAAGATGAGTTAAATCGTATTTTGGAAATACTCGGTGTTAATGCCGACTAAATTTAATGAACTACACGCTAAATACAATTGTTGAAATGAAAAAGCCACACGCTTGCGGGGCGAATGCTTGGAAAATCGTTCGAATGGGTGCTGATATTAAGATTGAATGTACGAATTGCCATCGTGTGATTATGATGACCCGCCAAGATTTTGAAAAACGCTTGAGCAAAATTATTAAGGGCTGAAGAGGCCTTTTTGTTTGCCGGAAATTAAATAGTAGAATAAATAAGGAATCAGGAGTAAATATGTCATTAACTGCAGGAATTGTTGGTCTGCCCAATGTAGGTAAATCGACCCTTTTTAACGCGATCACGAAAGCTGGTGCTCAAATGGCCAACTATCCGTTTGCCACAATTGAACCAAACGTTGGGGTTGTCGAAGTACCAGATGTACGTTTGGTCAGAATTCAAGAAATCGAGCCAGCCGATAAGGTCGTGCCCACGACTTTTGAATTTACAGATATTGCCGGTATTGTCAAAGGCGCATCTAAAGGCGAAGGATTAGGCAATAAGTTTTTGGAAAATATCCGCCAGACTGATGCGATTATCCAAGTTGTCCGAGCTTTTGAAGATTCAGAAATTACACATGTTTCTGGTAAGGTTGATCCTTTAGAAGATATTGAAACACTGAATACAGAATTGATTATTGCTGATTTAGATCATGTCAATAATCGTTATAGCAAAGTTGAAAAGGCAGCTGTCAATTCTAAAGATAAAGAAGCCATTGCTGAATATCAATTATTAAAAAAAATCAAACCCGTTTTAGAGGCTGGAGAACCGGTCCGTAGCCTCGAATTTGATACGGATGAAGCTAAAATTGTGCACGGCCTCTTCTTTTTGACTGACAAGCCCATGCTCTATGTAGCTAACATCGCTGAGGATGACATGGCCGATCCTTCTCAATCACCTCTTTACCAAGTAGTCGCTGATTATGCGGCCAAAGATCACGCGGAAGTTATTGGCTTAGCGGCGAAAACAGAAGAAGAAATTTCTGAAATGGCTGAAAGCGATAAAGCTGATTTTTTGGAAATGGCCGGCGTACAAGAGGCTGGATTAAATCGTCTGATCAGAACGGCCTACCATTTGCTGGGCCTGCGGACTTTCTTTACGGCTGGCGGTAAAGAAACCCGTGCTTGGACTTTTAAAGCAGGCATGAAGGCACCGCAAGTAGCCGGTATTATCCATTCCGACTTCGAAAGAGGTTTTATCCGAGCTGAAACTGTCAGCTATACGGATCTGGATCAATTGGGTTCGATGGCTGCTGTGAAAGCAGCTGGGAAGCTTCGTTCTGAAGGCAAAGAATATCTGGTCGCTGACGGCGATATTATCAATTTCCGTTTCAATGTTTAATCAAATTCAAACGCGGACGAACAATCTTAAGAATTTGTTCGCCTTTTTAGTATAATTTTACACGGAGGCTTCATGGCAAATTCCGAACTTTCTAAACGAAATCAGGAATTTGTTTTTCATTTAACAAAACTTCTCGGCGAATCGAAAAGTTTTGATGATGATAAAACAAATTCAACAATCAGCAATGTCACTGAAAAACTTTTGGCAGGACAAAAAACTGGTCAAACGGCTCGTCAACTTTTTGGCACTCCCAGTGAATATTACCAGGATTTAGTCGACCCTAAGGGCGCAGCTGAACGTAGAAGAAAACTTGCACAGATGCAGCAAGGGAAAAAGGCTGCACCCGCTGATAGACGTGCGCGTCCAAAAATCAGTGAGCAGCTATTTGACTTTAGTTTTTGGCTGGAATTCATTGATACCAGCTGGACGCTTTTGATTATACTGGCAGCGTTGTATGGCTTGACAATGCTGACCAGTAATGGCCGAAACCAAGGCGTAGGTGTTGTGACGTTGTTTATCTGGGCGATTATTACCGGTGCAGCCTATGTCTTTGTTCTTAGAATTGTCAGCCCGAATCCTAGTAAAAAAGAGCGGCGCCCTGTTTGGCAGCGGGTCTTATTCACCTTAGTTGCCGGTGTGGTCTGGGTTGGTGCGTTTTCCGGCTTGGCTTTGATTATTCCGCCTGTTATAAATCCAGCACTCAATTCAGCATGGCTATTTACGATTGCGGTGGTTGGTGCGGCAGTTTATTATATTTGGCGCAGGCAGTCACCGTTGCCAAAGGGAATTTTAATTATTGGCAGCTTGGCAACAAATGCAGCACTTAAGTATCGCGAGAAATATCCGAAAGCGAAAAAAGTTAGGACGAAGAAGTAATGACAAAAATTCTAGTGGTTGACGACGATAAAGAAATTGCTGAATTACTGGAGATTTATATTCGAAATGAGGGCAATGACCCTATTTTGGCTTATTCAGGCGAAGAGGCGCTTTCAAAACTCAATACTAATCCAGATATCGCACTTATGATTTTGGATGTGATGATGCCGGGGATGAACGGCTTTGATGTGGTCAAAGCCGTTCGCAAGGATACAAATATTCCTATTTTGATTGTTTCTGCTAAAACGGGCGATATGGACAAGATTCAGGGCCTGATTACCGGTGCAGACGATTATGTGACAAAACCCTTTAATCCATTGGAAGTGATGGCTCGTGTCCGCTCTTTGCTGCGCAGGTCGTCAAATGCAGTCCGAGACGAAGCGCCTGAAATTATTGATGCCGGCGCTCTGACAATCAATAAAGATTCTCATGAGGTGAAAACAGCTGCTGGTGAAGTGATTCAATTGACAGCCTTGGAGTTCGGCATCCTCTATTTGCTGGCTAGCCACCCGAATCGGGTCTTTTCTGCAGATGAAATTTTTGAACGTGTCTGGCAGACCGAATCTGTCGTTTCAGCAAAGACGGTGATGGTTCATGTTTCCCATCTACGCGACAAAATCAAGGAGAGTACAAACGGTGATGAAGTCATTCAAACCGTCTGGGGTGTTGGCTACAAAGTCGAAATCAATTAGCCTATGAAACTAACAGCTAGAGAAATTATTCATCTGATTCTTTTTGGAGCAGTCGCGGCCTTCGTACTGCTTCTTTTAGACTGGGCTGTTTTTGGCTTAATTGCAGCACTCATATCCGGTGATTTTAAAGTTGGCCGCGGGCGTTTTGAAACGACGGCATATATTTTGTTTAATGGCAAAAATTTTACACCAGCAAATTACCAATGGTGGGGCTTTGTTTTGATCTTGCTGCTGGGTATTGCGCTGTGGGTATTTTTATTTTTACGTGAATATCAGCAAATTCAGCTAAAACGGCTTTCGGCTGAAATTACGAAAATTAATCAAACAGAAGATAATGATCAGATTAAAATGTCATCGATTGATCCTATGGTCACGAGCCTCGTTTTGCAAATCAATCAAATGACAGCCTCAAAACAGAAAATCCTTGATACAGAACGTCAAAATGAACGCAAGCAGCAGGAGTTGGTCACTAATGTTTCCCATGATTTGAGAACACCGCTGACATCAATTATTGGTTATCTGGGTCTGATTGAATCGAACCCGAATATGCCGGTTAATCAGATGCGTAAGCATGCCTCAACTGCCTATACCAAAGCACAGCAGCTGGTATCGATGGTGGAAGATCTCTTTTCCTATTCCCAAACACAGACTAGCGGCGAAAATCTGCATTTCCAGCCGATGGAAATCTCTGAATTTTTTGACCAGCTGATTGTGCAGTTTGAGTTGGAGGCTCGCAAACACGCTATTACAATGTCTAGTCTGACTCACCCGGACCAGATTCAGATCGTGGCTGATCCGGAAAAATTGGCTCGTTTATTCATGAATCTGATCAATAATGCTTTTAAATATGGCAAAACCATGACTTTTATCAAATTGACCGCAGCCACAAAGGAAGACAAGGTCGAGATTAAAGTGCAAAATGATGGCGAGCAGATCCCTAAGTCGAGTTTGAGCAAGCTATTTGATCGTTTTTATCGTGTTGACCAATCGGGAAACAAAAATATCTCTGGTACCGGTTTGGGCCTTGCCATTGCACAAGGCATTGCTCAACAGCATCACGGGACAATTCGAGCGGAATCCAATTCTCAGTTGACGAGTTTTGTGATCGAACTTCCCTTGGACGCTTCTTTGGGGATGCCTCGTGGTTAATCGTCGGTCTAATTATATGTTTAAAGAGCACAGGTTTCGACACAAAATAATGGCGTGTTTGCTCGGCCTTTTGTGTTTATTTCTGGTCGCTTCTTGTGTAGTTGGTGTTTTTATCAACGAAAAAGTACCTAGCCGAGTATTACCGGTCATTAGTGGGAAACCGGCTCAGCTTCAAAACAAGGCTGCCGCATCATTGGTTGCCGACTTCGATAGTGGACAAATCATTGCAGAGAAGAATCCGAATCAAAATTTAGCTATCGCCTCTACTAGCAAGTTGCTGACGGCTTATTTAGTTTATCAAGCTGTCCAGCAAAAGAAATTGTCTTGGCAGCAGCGCATAAAAGTAACGCCGCAAATTCAAGCACTTTCCCGTAATAGCGAACTTATGAATATACCCTTGCAGGCAGGCCAGGCATATACAGTGAAGGAGTTATTGGATGCGACTTTGCTGATTTCGAGTAATGCGACAGGCATTTTATTAGGAGATGCCATCTCTGGCAACCAGAGAAATTTTGCCGATTTAATGAATCGTACAACGGCTTCCTTTGGTATCCCTAGTTCGCAATATCATTTTTATAATGCAGTGGGCATCAACAATGTTTACCTATCAGGCCAAGATAAAATACCTAAGGCTTTAGATAACGATGAGAATGTGGCCTCGGCTAAAGCACTCACAACAATTGCGAACCGTTTATTTAAAAAATATCCAAAAGTTATCAAAGAAATGCAATCACCGGAATTATTCTTTCCATTTCCTGCCAGCGATTATGCATTTTGCGGAGATTCTGTTTTAACGCGTTTTAACAAACAATTTCCTCAAGATGCAAAAGTTTTCTCTATCGTTAAAAGCGGTGCTTCTGAGGCGGCCGGATCGGTTTTGCTCGCGCTGACAAACAAAATGCCCAATGGTCATCGCTATATTGTCTTGACGATGCATGCTTCTGATTACACTAATCTTTGGCCAACTTGGGATTTGACGGCGAAGACTGCGGCACAGGTGTCACGGCAAGGCAGCTATTTATCGATACCTAAAAATACACAGATTTCGGGTGCTGAAAACCTTTATCTGCAAAAGACATCTCCTAGCCGGATTGCTTTACAAAATGCCTCAAGCATTAATTTTTGGACCTCTGGCAAGAGGAAACAGGTTTCAGCAAACCACATTGCTTATGATCGGCGGTCTGCCAATATTGCCAAGGATAGTATTTTAGTTACCAGGATCAATAATTTACGTGATTTTGATTATTTATATGGTCAAAAGCCGGTGGGCAAACTGTACTTAAAAACCATGAGGTCTGCCGTCTGGCAACTCAATCCTTTTGTCAGATATTGGCGTTGGCTAACTCATTAGACTAGCGAATTTGTTCACGTTTGCGCTATGATAAATTAGGAAACTTTGGAGGAAAAATGGCTAAATTAGTATTTATTCGTCACGGTCAATCTGAATGGAATGCTTTAAATCTATTCAATGGCTGGGTCGACACAAAACTATCTGAAGAGGGCATTCGCCAGGCAAAAGAGGCCGGTGAACTGCTCGCGGAAAAAGGTATTGAGTTTGATCAGGCTTACACTTCTGTGCTGACGCGTGCAATTCAAACGCTTCATATCACTTTGGAAGAAATCGGCCAGCTTTGGATTCCTGAAGAAAAATCATGGCGCTTGAACGAGCGCCATTATGGCGCTTTGCAAGGGCTGAATAAGAAGGCTTCAGCTGAAAAATGGGGTGATGATCAGGTGCATATTTGGCGCCGTTCCTATGATGTTTTGCCGCCATTGCAAGACTCAATTCAGAAATCAATTACTGTAGATGGTCGGACTTATCCTGCCTTAGATCGTCGTTATGCTGAGTTGGATCCTAAGACACTGCCTTTGGGTGAGAACTTAAAAGTAACTCTGACACGCGTTATGCCTTTCTGGGAAGATAAAATTGCGCCAGATTTGCGCGCCGGCAAGAACGTGATCATTGCTGCTCACGGAAACTCGTTGCGTGCCTTGTCCAAGTATATTGAAAACATTTCCGATGCTGATATCATGGGCCTTGAAATCGCCAACGGGCAGCCAATCGTTTATGATTTTGATAAGGATTTAAAAGTTACAAATAAAGAATTGCTTGCTAAGTAATTTAAAAAATCCACTTGATCGTTAGAAATCAAGTGGATTTTTTTATCTAAAAATGATTTGATGCAAGAATCCGGCCTAAACCGCGAGGATCTTTGACGGATGAAGCTAGTAACTGTCGCAGATTGTCTAGACGGACGTCCCGTTCCGGAATACGAATCTCTTCTTGAGCAGATTCTTTCTTGTAGAAATCGATGTTTGCTCTGGAATAGGTCTGTTTCTCTTCATCTTGTGCTAATGAATTGATGAACTCGCTGGCTTGCGCGACCCTTTGCCGACTATCTTCTTCTAGTGCGGCCTGAGAAGTTTGATCCTCTGCTTGAATGCTGGCGGCCTCGGATCGGAGTGATGATGGCAAACTATTTGGACTGCTTGAGGAAACGTTAGGGACCGCGTCAGTGGTATGCTGCCGATTAATCAACTGTTGGGCGAAATTTTCTAACAAGATTTTTTGGCTAGGGTTTAATTGGCTGATCATCATGTCTAAATGAGACAGCGAGGCAGCTGTGCCATTGTCGGTTGGCGTTGACTTGTATGGTACAGAATTGTCATTTTGCTCTATGGGTGTTTCAGCTTTTAAATTAGTGACAAGATCTGGCTTCGTAGCTGCAGCAGGAGTCGTCTTATTTTCCGGAAGAGAAATTTGCACACGTGAAGGTGAAACAGGCTTAGGCTGTAATTGTTGTTCGGCGCGGTCGTTTTTTCCAATAATGACCCGATGGAGAAAGGATGTAAATTTCATGTCTCTAGTATCTCATTATTTTTTTAAATTAATGCCCTTGGAAACAGCGTAAATGACAATCGATCCGACAATCATTGAAGCAAGTTCACTGATAAAGAGCATGCCGTATGTCAGCCAAAAGCCGCCATCAGCAAATTTAGGATAAAAAATAATTAATTCAGCTGCGATCCAAAACATAAATATGCTGACAATCAATGTTGAAGCAACGAATTTGAGAATTGTGTTAGGAATGCGCCGCGTAACCTGATAAACTACCCAAGTCATGGTTAAAGTCTGCAAACCACCGATAATTGCATCAACGATTCCCAAACCAAAAAATAGATTAAAGACGAAAACACCAATTGTTTGGGCGATGATATAACGTTTATTGAAAATGGCTAGGTTGTTGAAGCCTTCCCCAAGACGGATCTGAATGGCACCGCCACGCAGATTAAAAGGCGGGATCATACCGATTAGAATGTATAAAGCGGCAACAACGCCGATAAGTGTTATATTTCTAGCTTGACTCTTTTGTTTTTTTTCCATACTTTCCATGATATAAGAAAAGTGCTCGATCTTTCAGATTAAAAACAATTCCTTTGCTATTAGACAAAAAAACACAGCGTCTGCTGTGTTTGAAAACACGGATTAATTTTTTAACCGCGGTAAATCCACCGGTCACCAGTCTCAGCCAATAGACGGTCGGAAGCAACCGGCCCCATAGTAGCGGACTCGTAACTTTCAAGGGGCGCTTTATCTTCAGCCCAGACTTTAGCAATCTGATCAACGAATTTCCAAGAAATGGAAACACCAGTCCAATCGGCAAAGTTCGAACCGTCTCCATTCATCGCGTCATGCAGCATTCTTTCGTAAGGATCCGGCGTCTGGGCTTTATCTTTATCAGAAATGGACCAAGCCAGCAAGTCAGAACGGGTACTGAATTCGGTTGTGACATCTTTGCCGTTCAAAGAGAATTGAATGCCGCCGACTGGATCAATCAAAATACTTAGGACAGGCTCGGTCAGTTTGTCATCATTCGTAGTACCAAAATCGAAAGTGGATTTCTTATAGACCACATCGACACGCGTCTGCTTAGCAGCCAAACGCTTACCGGTTCTAATGTAGAAAGGAACACCTTGCCAGCGGTCTGTGTCGAATTGCAGACGGCCAGCTACGTAAGTATCATTTTTGGAATCGGCCGGCACATCTGGTTCTTCAGTATAGGCCTTTTGCCAAACTTCACGGCCGCGGCCATATTGACCACGCACAAAGTTCGCGGCAACTTCCTCACCCTTGTACATCTTGAGTTTTGAAAAAGCAGCGTTCTTAGCGGCACGGATATCTTTGTCTGAAAATGAAGCTGGTTCTTCCATAGCGAGCCAACCGACAATTTGGAAGGTATGATTTTGAATCATATCAAGCAAAGCTCCGGCTGTATTATAGTAGCCGGCGCGCTCTTCAACACCCAACTCCTCAGCTAGTGTTACTTGAATATTTTTAATGTATTTATTATTCCAAGTTGCATCAATAAAGGCATTGCCAAAACGCAGCGCTGGGATATTTTGAACCATTTCCTTGCCAAGATAATGATCGATTCTGAATATTTGGTCATCAGAAAAACCTGATTCGAGCTGGTTTTGTAATTCTTGTGCTGTGTCAAAACTCGTACCGAAGGGTTTTTCAACCATTAAACGGTTATAGCCATTATCTGACATTAAGCCCTCAGACTTGATTGCTTGTGCAATCTGTCCAAAGAAGCGTGGCGCAACTGACATATAGAAAATGCGGTTGCCATTGGCATTGTATTGTTGATCCAGTTGAGCCAGAAGATCTTTCAGCTTGCCATAATCCTTTAAGTCGGTCACATCATGACTGCGGTAACGGAAGTGAGCGGCAAAAGCCTTAATCTGCCCCTCTGTACCGTTATTGGCGATAGATTGGCGAACTATTTCCTGGAATTTTTCATCATCTAAATCATGACGCGCAGTCCCGATCACGGCGAAACGATCCTGCAGGTAGCCCTTTTTAAATAAATTGAACAATGAGGGGTATAACTTACGCTTGGCAAGATCCCCGGTGCCGCCAAACAGCAGCAGAACTAAAGGTAATTCAGTAGGTTTATTATCCATATTCACTCCAAACTTTTACATATAAAAGTATAACCTATCGGATTAGTTAAGTTTGTGAAGATGTTACTATTTTCATATGGATCAATATTCGGAAGACAAAAAACCGCGTCGCAGACCGCCTTTGCATGTTCAAACGAGCACGATCCGCCCAATTTACGTTTATGCAGAAAATTTAATCAGCAACGCGGCTGCTGCAATGACCTGGCCGGTGACCTCTTTGTATCTGCATAATTATCTGCATCAGTCTTTTTTAATTATTGGCGTGATTTTAATGCTGGGATCCCTCGTTTCAATGCTGGCCGCTTGGGGAGCGGGACTTTTATTTGATCGCTGGCGGCCTTACCACAGCTTTATTATTGCTTTATCCATTTGCTTGTTTGGATCATTGATGATGCTCTGTTTTCATGACTGGCCAATATATGTTCCATGGCTCATGATTCTGAATATTGGTATTGGCATGCTTCAAACGCTGATAAACTCATATGGTGCCTACCTCTCAACAGATAATCCAAAGCACTTTTTCTCGAACATGGCCATTACTTTGAATATCGGCACAGTCATTGGCACTTTTTTCGGTACCTGGATCTTTGACAAAATGAAAATCCAGGGCATGATGCTCCTTGCTATCGTTTTTTATCTGGAAATGCTTGGGCTGGCTATTTTATTTTTTCGCGTCCAAATCCGGCCTGCGTCTATGGTGCTTGCCGCAAAACAACCGAGCCGTTTGGCTTTTTCACGCTTATTAATTGCGATTGGCGCCTTGACGATGATGACCTACTTAACTTATCAGTTTTGGGAAACAGTTATGAGCCCGCACATGGTCAGCTTGGGCATGTCAATCGAACAATATGGTTATTTGTGGACAATTAACGGCTTGGTCATTATCTTTTTCCAAAATTTGGTCACGAAAGCAACAAAAAATTGGTCCTTTATGAAAACGGTAGTCATTGGTACTTTTATTTTTGCTCTGAGTTTTCCGCCTTTGATCTGGGCCAATCGTTTTTGGCAAATGATCTTGATTACAATCGTGCTGGTCGTTGGCGAAATGTTATTTTCGCCCGGAACAACAGCTTGGATTGCTCATTTGGTGCCTGCACAGTTTCAAGGGCAAGGCATGGCTTTTATTAGCGCTATGATCAGCTTGGGACGTGCGATCGGGCCAGTTTACGCGGGCATTTTTATGGATCGGGGGTGGATTTTTGCTCTTTTTATGAGCAGCTTTTTCTTGTTGCTGATTCTTGATGGTGTTGTTTATATCTTTGGCAGATCAAAAAATAAAAGCCTGATATAAATCAGACTTTTATTTTTCGCTTGTTTTCTCTTCAAAATCACCGTTTGGCTGGTACTCTTTTTCTATCTTTTTAACTGTGAAAAAATTGATGTAGGCATCTTCATAATCATTGGCAGTGATATCGAAACGAAAATCATCATTTTCAACGGTTACGGTATCGCCTTTTCTGGTATCGGGGTAATTATTTTGGATGTATCCGGTTAAAGTGACAGCCTCGTCTTCATCAAAATCAGGAATTTTAGTTTTGAAAAAATCTTCCAAGTCATACAATGAAATCTTGCCAACCACTTGATAACGGTTATTACCAAGTTTTTTAATCATCTCATCATCTTCATCATCTTGTTCATCTTTTAAGTTACCGAACAATTCTTCATAGATGTCTTTATCAGTAATGATACCTGAAGTTCCGCCGTATTCATCAATGACAATTGCCATCGGCACACGGTGGGCGCTCATTTCGTCCATGACATCAGGAACCTTCATATTCTCTGGAATAGAAACGATATCACGCATGATCGTGGAAACTTTAGCTTGGTCGTCAATTCTCGCCTGACGAACAATATCGTAATTATAGGCATAACCAATGATTTTATCTTTGTCATTATCAGCCGTTACGGGAAAACGTGAATATTGTTCTTCCAGATAGAGCTTTAAAGCATCGGCAATCTTGTCTTCAACGTCGATCACGCTCATGGAAGTTCGATCTACCATCACATCGCTAGCAACTTTATCATTCATCTCAAAAGCACGCTGCATAAAGTTGGCATCTTCTTCGTCAACCTCAGAGTCGCTGGCCAAGGCTGAATTTTTCGTTAAACTAATGATCTCGGTCGGTGAATAAATATCCTCATCAGTTGCAGTCTTAAAACCTAGTAGATTAGATACCGCTGCGGCCGTACGGTCGAATAACCAAATCAAAGGGAAAAGAACAACATGAAAAAAACGCACTGGACGCGCGATGCTCAATAATACCTTGATTGGTTCATCAATCGCAATGTTCTTTGGTACCAAATCGGTAAATACGGCATGCACAAAGGTAAAGATAAGGATACCAACGATAGATGAAACGACTAATTCACTTTCCCTGCCCAGAAATGCAAAAACGCCGGAATTCTGTAAAAATTGGGAAGCCGCGCCTTCACCCAACCACCCGATAATTAATGAAGTGAGTGTAACGCCAGTCTGTGCCGTCGACAGATATTCATTAAGATGATCTGTCATATGAATTGCTAAGGCAACCCGCTTATTTGGCTTTTTCTGATCTTTTTGAATCGCTTTTAGAGCGGATGGACGCGAACGGATAAGGGAGTATTCTGTGAGTGTGAACATCACAGCTAAGATAAGGGAAATGAGTAAGGCAATCACTGAAACTAATATTGAGGGGTCGGAGTCCATTAATGTTTGATATCTACTTTCTTAAATAGTCTAATTGCTATTATATCAAGCTTTGAGTACAGAAAACACACTTATTGGCCAGCTTTAGACAGATTAGCAATTATTCTTGTGTATAATTTTTGTAAATCCGATTGAATGCCGGATAATTCGTAACTATAGAGTAATGGCTTATTGTACTTGGCTGCATAACGCTTGGCAGTCAGCACGTATTGAACGTTAAAGTTACGATTGCCGGACCCGAAAACGCCAAGCAGTTTTTTGTAATTTTCATGGTAGTCAAGGTAGTCGCCTAAAGCGTTAGTAAAAATTTCGTGAATTTCTGGTCCGATACCAGTGCCTCCTTCTAGGTAAGTCGGGACGTTTATAAAAAATGGTGCCTTTTCTTCAGCGAAATCAGTAGAATCGCTAATTTCGACGGCCTCAATTTCGACATTGTTCGGATTTTCCTGTATTTGCGTTTTTGCATAGGCTGCTAAACGCTGCATAAAATTTCGTGAATTTCCCTCAATAGACACATATAAAACACGAACTTTTTTCATGGAAAATACCTCTTTATCAGGAAATAACGTTCCGTGGTTTTTTCTTCTCAGATATTTGAACGAAAATCCTAACATTACCTTTTCTTAATATTCTTAATCTTTCAAAAATGCCCTTAAATAGGCATTTAGACGCTATTAAGCTTGCAACAATTTTTAAATTATTGCAAGTTGTTTAAGACAACGATCTGATAATAAATTGTAATATTTCGGCTCGATCCGCACCAGTTCTAGCTTTTGGGACAGCGACCGCTTGTTCGCATGTGAAATTGCCCTTGTATCTTGTTTTCAAGGCGTTTATATTAATAAACATCCAATAAATAAAGGCGCTAAAAACAAACATTAGGAGGTAAAAGATGACAGATATTACGGTTTATACAAAAAATGATTGCGTCCAGTGCAAAATGACTAAAAAGTTTTTGACTTCAATGGGAGCCGATTTCCGAGAAATCAACATCGATCAGCATCCAGAATTTGTTGCTCAGTTGAAAGAAGCCGGTTATCGTCAAACACCGGTTGTCAAAATCGATGGTCTTGATGCTTTCTCCGGTTTTCGTCCGGATGTTTTGAAAAAAGCACTCGCCTCTTCAGCCGCTGCTTAACTGTCTTTTACAAAATAATCTAGGCAAGCATCGGGTTTTTCTCGGTGTTTTTTAATCAAAATAACTAGGAGGATTCTATGCCGTTAAAAGAAATCGATCTTGAAAAAGTGCATTATTATGACTTGAATAATGAGGTCAATATCCCGAAGAATAATACAATTCAAGTTGGAAAAGACCAAGAAGCACTCAAAGCATTTTTAACAGAAAACGTTGAACCGAACCGCCTGAAATTTGCTTCGCTTAAAGAGCGTTTTGATTGGCTGATTGAAAATGATTTTATTGATCCAACGTTCATCAATAAGTATCAGTTTTCATTTATTGAGAAACTGTATGACTTTTTGGATGCGGTTCATTTCCAGTTTCACAGTTTTATGGCCGCTTACAAGTTTTACACGCAATATGCACTGAAAACAAATGACGGCAACTATTACGTCGAGTCTTATGAGGATCGGATTGCGATCAATGCACTTTATTACGCCGATGGCAATGAAACCTTGGCTATGCGCATTGCTGATGAAATGATTCATCAGCGTTTCCAACCGGCGACACCTAGTTTTTTGAATGCTGGTCGTGCGCGCCGTGGCGAGCTGGTAAGTTGTTTTGTTTTGCAAACAACCGACGACATGAATTCGATCGGCCGCGTTATTAATTCTGCCATGCAGTTATCTAAGATCGGCGGCGGTGTCGGCATTAACTTGTCGAATGTTCGTGAGGCAGGTGCCGCTTTTATGGGCATTGCCAACATGGCGGCCGGCGTGATTCCGATTATGAAATTGATGGAGGATGTCTTTACATATAGTAATCAAGCCGGCGCACGACAAGGCGCTGGTGTTGCCTATTTATCCATCTTTCATCCGGATATTGTTCGTTTCTTATCGACAAAAAAAGAGAATGCGGATGAAAAAATTCGTGTTAAGACTTTATCACTTGGCCTAACTGTACCGGATAAATTCTATGAATTGACAGAAAAGGGCGAGCAGATGGCGCTCTTTTCACCGGCAGATGTTGAAAAAGTCTACGGTGTGCCTTTTAATTATGTCGATTTAACCAAAGAATATGACAACATGGTGGCTGACGATCGAATTACCAAACACTGGATCGATGCCCGTACTTTAGAGACGGAGATTTCAAAACTTCAACAAGAGTCAGGTTATCCCTACATCATTAATTTGGATACCGTTAACAAGGCCAATCCTATTTTTGGTAAAGTTGTTTCTTCGAATTTATGCTCGGAGATCTTACAGACTCAGACTATTTCGCACATTAATAACGAACAGAAATATACGCTTTTGGGAGCCGACATTTCTTGTAATTTAGGTTCTATCAACATTGATAATATGATGCATACGCCTGATTTTGCTCAGTCAATC
This sequence comes from Oenococcus kitaharae DSM 17330, assembly GCF_000241055.1. Lineage (NCBI taxonomy): Bacteria > Bacillati > Bacillota > Bacilli > Lactobacillales > Lactobacillaceae > Oenococcus > Oenococcus kitaharae. Next base: position 359,122 of record NZ_CM001398.1, on the reverse strand, counting down.
GAAGCGATGACGCGTGCCTTGACTTTTGTGTCCGAAAGTTCTGATATTTCGGTCGTTCCTTCGGTTCAAAACGGTAATCAGCAGAAACACGCGATCGGTTTAGGAGCTATGGGGCTAGCAGCCTTTCTGGCTAAGAATAAGATCTACTACGGTGATGATATTGCTTTGGACTTCGTCAACACTTTCTTTTTGATGACGAACTATTACACATTGCTGGCATCTAATAAAATTGCCAAAGAGAGAAAACAGACCTTCTTTGAGTTTGAGAAATCAGATTACGCTAATGGCAGTTATTTTGACAAGTATTTAGCCAAAGATTGGGGTCCAAAAACTGAAAAAGTTAAGAACCTCTTTACTAATTATCACATCCCCACGATTGCTGATTGGCAGCAATTAAAGGAATCAGTCATGACCGATGGTCTGTATAATGCTTACCGTCAAGCAGTCGCGCCAACAGGTTCCATCTCTTACGTTAATGACACAACTGCTAGTCTGCAGCCAATCGTATCCCGCGTTGAGGCCCGTGCTGAAGGTATGACGGGGCGTGTTTTCTATCCAGCCAGTGGTCTGAATAACGAAACGATGCCTTATTATGTTTCTGCTTACGATCTGGACCAGAGAAAGGTCATTGACACCTATGCAGCAGCTCAGGAACACATTGACCAGGGGATGGCAATGACTTTGTTTATGCGTTCCACGATTCCTGATGGCATCTATGATTGGAAAAAAGGTCACACAGAAAAGATGACCACGCGCGATCTGACGATTCTTCGGCATTACGCTTTTCGCAAGGGGATCAAATCAATTTACTACATCCGGACTTTTACGGATGACAATACCGAACAGGGCGTTAACGAATGCGAATCATGTTCCATTTGACTTGCTAGCATAAAATAGACTTAGAGGTAAGAGATGTCGGAAGAGAAAAATCAATTTACACACTATGATGCGATCAATTGGAACAAGGTAATCGACCCAATTGATAAAGCCACTTGGGAAAAGCTGACTGAACAGTTTTGGTTGGATACACGAATTCCTATTTCTAACGATTTGAAGGATTGGCGTTCGCTTGGTAAGAAAGAACATAGGCTTTACGATCATGTTTTTGGTGGTTTGACGATGCTGGATACCTTGCAAAGTCAAGATGGTATGGCCAGTTTGCTAGAAGCTGCTGTTACGCCGCATGAAAGAGCTGTTCTGAATAATATTAAATTTATGGAATCAGTCCATGCTAAGAGTTATTCTAGTATCTTTGAAACATTAGACACACCAGTTGAGATTGATGAAATTTTTGACTGGGCATCACAAAATAAACGTTTGCAATATAAAGCGAACAAAATCAACTCAATTTATCATGATCCAAATCCATTAAAACGTAAAATCGCTTCTGTCTTTTTGGAAACATTTTTGTTTTATTCGGGCTTCTATACGCCACTCTATTTTGCCGGGCATAACAAGATGGTTAACGTCGCTGAAATCATTAAATTGATTATTCGTGACGAATCGGTCCACGGTACTTATATTGGTTATAAATTTCAAGTTGCCTATAAAAAATTGACAGAAAAAGAACAGCAGGATTTAACTGCGTGGGCCTATGATCTGCTTTATGATTTGTATGCCAACGAAGAGGCCTATACACACGAACTGTATGACGATATTGATTGGTTTGACGATGTAATGGTATTTCTACGTTATAACGGCAATAAAGCTTTAATGAACCTTGGCTTGGAGCCTATGTTTGCTGATGGTGCTGAAGATGTAAACCCAGTTGTTATGAATGGTATTTCTACATCAACTGCCAATCATGATTTCTTCAGTCAGGTGGGTAATGGTTATCGCTTGGGTGAAGTTGAAAATTTGACTGATAGCGATTATGAAGTTGGTAAGTCGACGCAAAGCGGTTTTGATTCTGAGGACCAGGATTAAGTAAAAAAGATCTGCAATCATTGCGATTGCAGATCTTTTTTAAATTGCTTTTTATCAGGGGTGGATATAAAGATAGCTGCTTGCAGCATACACGCGGCGAATATCTGGTCCAGCACTTGAAAAATTCCCTTCGGAAATTGTAATACTGCCATCACCATTATTTGAAAGGACAACGCCTACATGGCCGTAAACACTAGCTCCTGCTTGTCCGGGGGCGAACACAACGACTGCCCCAGCAGCTGGGGAGTTATCGACTAAATATCCCCGTACAGCTGCACTTGCTGCCCAATTAGAAGCGTTTCCTAGGCTAGATGGCACCCAGGGAAGCATATTTTTTACGTACCAAGTGCAAGTGCCGTAAACGTAATTGTTGCTGCCGTTCATTACAGCTGTGTTATGAAACGCTATCTGCCGTGGTGCAGACGCTGCTTGCTCAGCCTGTTTTTGATCAGCGGCTTTTTTCTCGTCGGCGGCCTTTTTAGCGGCCTGCTCTTTAGCCTGCTGCTGATCTCTTATTTTCTTACTTGCAGCATCACTAGCTCTGCGCAGGTATTGATTAACAGCTTTTTTATCCGATGCGAAGTAGATAGGCGCTACTTGCGTTGTGCCTTGGCTGCTGGCTGCTTGTGCATTAGCTGATACACAGATTGCCGATAATAATGCCAACGCAAAGAGTATTTTTTTATTAATGAAATATTTTATCCCTTTGATCACCCGATTAGTTTTCCAAATGAAAATTACGATAAAATGTCTTTAGATAACAAATTTGTGACAGTTTGAAGAATTAACATAGGTTGTATTATACAAGAATGAGAATTAACAAGAAGAAAATTTGTAACAATTGAATTTTTTACGTTTTTATTAACTTTTTCTGCCCTCTATCTTCTGCTTTAATTTTCGTTTTATTTCCTTTTTATATTCTTTTAATCTGGTCCGACGATACTAATCTTGTTCCAAAGGAAACCACCCGCGGAGCACTCTCTGAAAAATAAACTATCCCTTCCAAATAAAAAAACTCTCTTCATAAATAATCCCGAAAAACCAAAAAACGCTTATCAAGGCGTTTTTTTCGTCTCAGTGTAAAATGGGTAGGAGAGTTAATGTAAATTTAATCGGAAAAGAGCAAAATCCTGAATATGGCAAACAGTTCTGTAAAAATTCTTTTAATTGAAGATGATAAGACACTTAACGATGATATCGCTGCCATGCTTTCTGAAATTGCGACTGTCAAACAGGTTTTCAATGGTGCGGATGGTGAATACGAAGCGGTTGAAGCGCCTTATGATTTAATCGTCTGTGATCTGATGCTGCCGGAAATGAATGGATTGGATATTATTAAGGAAATGCGGGACTCGCATATCGAGACTCCAGTATTAATCTTGACTGCTAAGGATTCTGTGGATGATAAAGTTAAGGGATTTGAAGTCGGTGCCGATGATTATCTGACTAAGCCTTTTCATCGTGAGGAGCTCCTAGTTCGTGTCCAAGCCTTATTGCGGCGTGCTGGTATCGATACAGAAGAAAAAAAAATTAAAATTGGTGATCTGGCGATACACTTAGCTAACCGTACTGTCACGGTCGGTAAGCAAAATGTACAGTTGGTCGGAAAAGAATATGATATTTTGGTTTATTTGGCCAAAAATAAAAATATTATTATCACTAAAGATCAGATCTTCGACCGTGTCTGGGGACTTGATTCCGAAACAACGACCAGCGTTGTTAATATTTATTTGAATAATCTACGACGCAAGTTGGAATCGGTCGGGAAAAATGACTTAATAAAAACTTTAAGAAATGTTGGTTTTATTCTCGAATACGATGAACAAAGCAAAAATTAATTTAAAACAATATGTGCGATTGTTTTTTCTTGAAGCGATCGGTTTTTTAATGATTTTTTCTTTTGTCGGCGGATACATTTACTTTACATATACGCGTTCTGTTCAAGAGAACTTTGATCAAATTCTTAGCACGATGGTGATGCGAGTCCAAAGAGACTCTCAATTAAGCGGTGTCAAACGATTAACGATTCCAGGCCGGGAAAGTAACGACAATGATCCTAGCAAAAACTCGCCAGCTGGCACCAATCCTGTGCAAGGTGTGGGCGTTATCCAACCAGATGTTGCCGGGCAGGATACGATTTATTATGACAAAGACGGCAATATCATTAACTATAATTCTTTGGGGCTGCGCTATTTTACATATGAAAATCTCTATAAAAAAATTATGGGTGATTTCTCCACTACTCAAGCAGTCAAATTAGGAGGGTCCTATTTCAGAGTCCGTTTGATTCGTCTGAGAAAACCTGTGATTTTGGTTTACAACGATCAAAAAAATGACAGCATCTTATTGGGCAAAGCTGATTATGCGGCTGTCACATATAATTTCGATTCTGAATTGGCGAATATTGAATCTTTTAGATCGGTTCTACTTTGGAGCTTGTTGTTTGCAGCAGTCTTATCGTTAGTGGTCAGTTGGCTAGTTACCTTAAGAGTGATGAAACCCATTTTGCAATCATGGAAACAGCAACAAGATTTTGTTAATAATGCTGCCCATGAACTCAGGACCCCTTTAACTATTATTCAAAATAAGTTAGAGAATCTACTGCGTACGCCAACCAAACCAGTGGCTGATGTTTCTGAAAACATTGTAGTGTCATTATCTGAGGTTCGTCGTCTGAATCAATTGACTTCAGATATGCTGACATTAGCAAAGACAGGCTCAAATATGTCGAGATTGGATCCTAAAACCATCGATGTAAAGAAATTTATTGATGAAGTCGTTGAGCCGTATTCCGAAATTGCGCAGTCTGAAAATAAGGTTTTCAATAGCGATATCAACGTTAAAGGGCAAATGACTTTTGACAATAAGCGTGTTCACCAATTAATTGTGATTCTCTTGGATAACGCATTGAAATATACAGATGAAAAAGGCAGCATCACACTTAAAGCACGGCGGGATAAAAATAATTTGATCCTGGAAGTGGCTGACACGGGTCGCGGAATTTCTCAGGAAGCCAAACGGCATGTCTTTGATCGTTTTTACCGGGAAGAAAAATCAGGAAACCGTAATACAGGCGGTACTGGCCTTGGACTTTCGATTGCCAAGTGGATCGTGGACGCATTCAAGGGAAAGATTACTGTGAGCGACAATTATCCGGAGGGCAGTGTTTTTAAGGTGGTCTTACCCAAATTAAAAGCAACTCATTAAAAACTTTGAATTGTCTCGTAAATTCGTACTAACTATTAGAGGGATTTATGAAATTATCAAAGTTTTTATTTTTGGCATCTTTATTAAGCGGGATTTGGTTATTTAATGAAAGCGCACAGGCTGATTTATCCAGTAATCTTGTTATTCAGTACATACAAGAAGGGATAGCGCGCAAATCTTGGCAGCCTGTTCAAGAAGAAAATTTTTTGAATCGGTCAGGAATGCTGCCGAGAAATAATTATCGCAATGGGCAAGGCCGCCCGGAAGGAATTGTGATTCATGAAACTGCTAACCCGACATCAACGATTTACAATGAAATTTCGTATATGTATGGACACTGGCAGTCGGCATTTGTGCACGAATTTGTTGACGCTAATCATTTGGTGGGTGTTGCTAATACAGATTATCTTTGTTGGGGTGCTGGTACGATTGCCAATCAGCGCTTTATTCAAGTAGAACAGCTGGAAGTTCATAGCAAAGATGATTTCGCACGCGAGCAGTTGAATTTAGCTAAATTTACGGCTGATCAATTGTCCTACTACGGGCTTGGTATGGGTCGTCGGAGAGCTACTATTTGGAGCCATGATGATGTTAGCGGTGTTTTGGGAGGCACCAATCATAGTGACCCGGTAAGTTATTGGAATAATTCTGCTTCCAATTGGTTTTCCGGCAGTTACAATATGGATGATTTTATATGGCTGGTTAATCAAATAAAATCAGCCACTCTCATGCGAGGGTATGGCCTGCCAAGCATTATTAAGCGGGATACACAAACACGTTGGCTGAAATTTGGCAGAAATACAGAAATTTTCGACCGGTCTGTTGCCGGCAAGGTTATCGGTAACTCAACAACTTTATCTGCCAAAAATGTGACAGTTAAAGAAATTGGTACTTTATCTAATGGCCAAGTTCTGGCACTGGTTTCTCAAAACAATAATATTCTGGGTTGGACTGATTTAACTGCTCTAATTAAAATATAAAAAAACGTTTGGCTGTTGTGTTCCTAACCAAACGTTTTTTTATATTTTAAATGGCATCGTACTGCAGCATTGGAATCCGATCGTGCAAAACTCGTGCATATTTCTCATAGAGCCACACCCATAATGTCACCCAAGCAATACCGAAAGCTGCACCGGCAAGCGCATCACTTAAGAAATGATCCTGAAGGTAAAGCGTTGCTTCCATTAACAGCAACCCAAATGTAATCGTTCCCCAGCCAAACCAAAGCTGCAGGCTTGTCGAAGAAAGATTGGGCAGAACCAAGACGAAAATGATCGTGATAATGATAAATGTAGTTAGAGCATGATTAGAAGGGAAAGCGTAGCCTGAGGCTAAGTGGCCAATAGGGCGGGCTCGGCCAACAGCGACTTTAAAGATTTGCCCAATTGCTAAACCGCTGATATATGTAAGTAATACCCAAATAGCTGGAATGCGCAGATTCGAAAAATACAGTAGCCCAGCGATCACGACCGCATAAATAAAAGTTGCCAAAGGAGAGCCTAGCGCCGATATAATGGTCATTAAGCCATCTCCAAAGGAAAAACTTGTATTTCCTAGCGAACTTGTCAACCATCTATCGATGGATATTGTCATTCCAAATCTAATGCCGACCAAAACCAGCAGCAGCAAAAAAACAAGTGCGGCAGCAAGCCCGGCTTTTTTCAAAAATTTTGGCATCCTAACAATCATCTTAACCTCTTAATAAAACCTTAATTATATTCATTATAGCTGAAAGGTATCTTTTATCATCGTGTTTTATTTATATGATTTGGGGTAAAAATCACATAGACAGTAAAAACCGAACATTCGGTTTTTGCTTGTGGATAAAATTCGTAATTTATTACAAAAAAAGGAAAATGATTCGGATTCGTCTGTAATTATGATACGATTTTCTTAGCCATTAGGGTGGCAAAAATTTGGAAGAGGTTAGTAATGAAAAAATTCGCACATTCTGCTGCAGTTCTTGCTATTGTTTCCGGCGTTCTGGCAACAACAGTTCCTGTCGTTGCTAGTGCTTCTCAAGCAGCAAATCCGAAGACGCTTCGCGTTGGGTTTGTTCCTTCGAGTAATGCAACAACCATGGAAGCTCGGGCGAAACCTTTGGGACAGATGCTCTCAAAGCAATTGGGACAAAAGGTCGTTGTGACGGTTTCAACTGATTATAATTCGATTGTTGAAGCACTTGGTTCAGGAAAGATTGATATCGGATTTTTGCCGCCTGACGGATATGTTCAGGCACATAAACAATATGGTGCCAGAGTACTTTTGCAGACGGTTCGAAATGGTGTCAATAACGATGGCAGTCTCCAGAAAAAGATGGTGAGCTGGTATCGAGCTTTAATCCTTGTTCGTAAAGATTCAAAAGTTAAAAGTATCAAAGACCTCACGGGTAAGAATATTGCCGTGCAGGATGTTACAAGTTCTTCGGGATACATCTTCCCAATTTACTATTTGAAAAGTAAAGGTATCAACGTTGTTAAGAATTCTAATTTAGTCACAGTTAAAGGGCATGATCAAGGTGTCTTAGCTGTTGAGAATAAGCAAGCCGATGCTGCCTTTGTCTTCCAAGATGCTCGTAATATTGTTAAGGGTGATGTGCCAACTATTTTCAAGGACACAAAAATTTTAGCTGAAACGATGAAGATTCCTAACGATACCGTTACAGCGCGTAAGAGTTTGTCTAAGAAATTATCCACTAAGGTCCAAAATGCCTTTATCAAGATTGCTAAAACCAAGAAAGGTAACAAATTAGTAGAAAATCTGTACGACATTGCAGGATTTGCAAAGTCCAAGAATTCGAATTTTGCTGTTGTGCGTAAAGCTGATAAAGCCGTTACAGGCAATTAATAAATTGTTGAAAATTGAGTGAAAATGCTTGCTCAATTTTCTTCCTACATAGATAATAAAGAAGACTTATGACTGATACTAACCTGATCGAAATCAAAAATGTAAATAAAATTTATGATAACGGTGTCGTTGGCTTAAAAGACATTAATCTGAATGTTAAAAAAGGCGAATTTCTTGTGATTGTCGGTTTATCCGGAGCCGGAAAGTCCACTTTACTACGTTCAATTAATCGTCTCCACGACGTGACGTCCGGCGATATTCTGATTGACGGGCAATCAATCCAACACGCTAGCGGCAAAGCCTTGCGTATGATGAGACGCAACGTTGCGATGATTTTTCAAAACTTTAACTTGGTTAAACGTGCTTCCGTCAGGAGGAACGTACTTTCTGGCAGGGTTGGCTATTATGGCTTTCTTCGTTCGAGTTTTGGTTTTTGGAAGAAAGAGGATGTTCAGCATGCCGTCACGGCTCTCAAACGGGTCAATTTAGCCGAGAAATTTTATGACCGTGCCGATGCGTTATCCGGTGGACAGCAGCAGCGTGTTGCAATTGCCAGAGCTTTAATGCAGGAACCGAAAATTATGTTGGCAGATGAACCAACGGCAAGCTTGGATCCGGCGACTTCCAATCTTGTTATGGATGATTTAAAAGCACTCAACCAGGATTTAGGTATCACAGTGGTAGCGAATTTGCATAACGAGGAGTTGGCGTTAAAATATGGTTCTCGGATAGTTGGATTGAGAGACGGCGAGCTGATTTTCGATAAAGAGGCCGATCAAGTTTCCGAATCGGATTTTCAACAAATTTATCAATCTGTTCAAGATAAGCATGAGGCGGGATCCAAATGAATGTCCTGCCAAAAAGAAGTAATACACAGCGTTTTCACATCAAAGGGGTCCTGTACTTTTTTCTAATCATTTTTTTGTTGATTTTTTCTTCAATTATTACCGGTACGCAACTGGACCAATTTTTTAATCATGATTCATTAGGCCAGTTTGCAGTCCTTTGGCAGAAGATGTTTCATCCCTATTGGCCTTACTGGTCATATGTTGTTGGGCCATTACTAGACACAATCAGAATGGCACTGGTAGGAACGCTTCTAGGTACCATTATTGCCATTCCATTTGCCTTATTATCAGCAAGAAATATTGTGTCGCTAGGCTGGCTTCGTGGTGTCATCCGCGTTATTTCTAATCTGGTTAGAACGCTGCCTGATCTTTTATTGGCAGCTGTTTTCACTGCGATTTTGGGTTTCGGCCCTTTGGCTGGTGTGGTGACTTTGCTGATTTTCACTTTTGGACAAATGGCTAAGCTGATGTTTGAGGCGATCGAGACAATTGATCAGGGGCCATTAGAGGCGTTAGAAGCTGCCGGAGCAAGCAAAGTACAAATCATTATCTTTGCTGTTGTACCACAAGTTTTGAATACCTTTTTCTCGAACTTTTTATACACATTCGAAGTTAATGTGCGCGCTTCAACTGTGATTGGCTATGTTGGCGCTGGCGGTATTGGCCAGCTGCTCCAAGTGACGATTAATCAATTCCGTTACGATGAAACAGCTGTCATTATTTTTGTGATTTTGATAGTGGTTGTATTAATTGAATTTATGAACAATTATTTGCGGGAGAAGCTGGCATGATAGATATTCCGAAAAAAAGTTTTCTTCGAAAAATTCAGCCCTACGTGATTGCGATTATCATTCTTGCGATCTATATTTGGGCCTTTGCCGGCATTCAATTTAATGGTATTCAACAGATGGCTGGACAGATCACGGCTGCCGTTTTTAACGGGCTGGTTCATCCAGATTGGCAGTTTGTTTCTGCACCGCTGGACAGATGGCTGAATGCAACTTTTCAAACCGGCATTCCTTCGACCTTGGCGACGGCTGATGGTGAAGATTTGGTGGCCAAACTTCTGCAGACAGTTGCGATTGCATTTTTGGGAACCTTTGTTTCGGCTTTCCTGGCTATTCCCTTTGCTTTTTTGTCAGCACGCACTGAAGGAAGAAGCCGCGAGTCTTGGAAACAACGCGCCAAAGCTATTCTCTATTTGGCGGTTGGTATGTTAGCTGTTGCGTTAATCATCTGGGGATTTCGTTTAATTTTTGGTTTTGATGTTTTCCCGAAAAATTTATTTATCTTCATTTTTGTGCTTTGGTTTTTTGAAAGCCTCTTTATTGTTGCGAATGGCCTCGTGCAAGATATCAGTAAATATACGATTTTTCGTCCCAAATCCACTAATGGTAAATTTATTCTGACTTTTATACGTGTGTTTCCTGAAATTGTCCTGGCTCTGATGTTTATCAAAGCTGTTGGCCCGGGTTCTTTTGCTGGTGTGCTGGCTTTATCCGTTCATTCAGTTGGTATGCTGGGTAAACTAGACGGTGAGGCAATTGAAAATTTGGATCGCGGCCCTAATGAAGCGATTGTTGCTGCTGGTGGGACGCAATTAGATACTTTGACGTTAGCAACGCTGCCAAACGCGATGCCAAGTTTTTTGAGCAACACTTTGTATCGCTTTGAAATTTCTGTACGATCTGCTTCTATTTTAGGAATGGTCGGTGCCGGTGGTATTGGACAGGATTTGATTTTAAGCACGCAGGTACGTAATTGGCCGCGGGCTGGCATTATCTTGATTGGCGTTGTGATTATGGTGACACTGATTGACTTTATATCTGGGCAACTGAGAAAGCGGATCATCTAATTTATGAAGTTGTATATCCTGTCCACGTCTGATGTACATGGTTACATTGCGCCAAGTAATTTTGTAGATTCGGAGCAAACGGATTTTGGCTTGGCTAGAGCGGCTAGTTTAATTAAAAAATTTCGTTTGGATCATCCAAACGATCTAGTTCTGACAATAGAGAACGGTGATTTCATTCAAGGATCTCCCTTGACGAATTTTATTGCTCAAAAACATCCTGAATATGCGTCACTGTATCAGAAATTTGCCGATATTATTGGCTATGATGTGCGAATTTTAGGCAACCATGAATTTAATTATGGCTTGTCTTTTTTAAAAAAAGCAATTGGGCCGGATGCGGGCGTTTTGGATGCTAATGTCTTTGAAAGACAAAAAAATTTATACCCAAATCCTTATAAGATTTTCAACTACGCTTCCACGAAAATAGGTGTTTTGGGATTAACGACTGAATATATTCCGCATTGGGAAACAGCTGCCCACCTTGGCAATGTCCACTTTGAAAATCCGGTTGAAACAGCGAAAAAGTACATTCCTATCATGCGTGCTCAAGAGGCTGACATTATTGTCGTGGCTTACCATGCCGGTTTTGAATGTGACTTAAATAGTGGCGAAGCGACGGAAAAATTTACTGGTGAGAACCGTGCTTATGAACTCCTGCAGCAAGTTCCCGGTATTGATGCGCTTGTTACTGGTCACCAGCACCGTAAGTTGGCACAATTAGTTGATGCTGGGCACTGTTCCGTACCGGTTACCCAGCCGGGTTATCAGGCGGAGGCAGTCGGGGAAATCGAATTGGATTTTGATCCTGCGAATAAGCAAATCACGCGCAGTGAGGCTTGCCTGCTACCAACGAAAAATTTTGTGGCCGACACAGATATCATGCAGAAACTGAATCAAGTGCAGAAGCAATTGGATAGTTTCTTGGATGAAAAAATTGGCGAAATCCAACCCGACATGCTAATTAAGGATCCGTTCGCTGCTCGTCTGCATGGCCATCCTTATTTATCGATGATCAACAAAGTACAGGGGCAGGCCGTGCACGCTGATATTTCTGCTACTGCCTTGTTTTCTGATGGACAGTTTGGATTAGGAAACGTTGTCACACGTCGTGCTATTGCAACAAACTATCTTTTTCCTAATACGGCCGTGGCTGAAGAAGTATCGGGACGCGATCTCCTATCAGCTTTGGAGCGTGCTGCGGAATATTTCATTGTAGATTCTGACGGCAAAATTAACATTTCGGACCGTTTTGGTATTACTAATATTCAACATTATAACTACGATTATTTTTCAGGCATTGATTATACTTTTGATCTTACACAACCTTTTGGCCATCGTGTTAAAAATGTCAGTTATCAGGGTAAAAAGATCGAGTTAAATAAAAAGTATCGTCTAGCTATCTCGAACTATCGCAGTTCGGGTGTTGGAGGCTACACTAGTTATTCAGTTGACAAAATTGTTGAAAGTTCGACCGTAGACATGGTGGATCTGATAAGCAATTACATAGCTGATCATTCACCGATCAAGTCGCAACAGCCAACAAATTTAACGATTATTTCAAAATGAGTTTTTTGGCATCATTTTACTTATACTTGGCTGTATGGGTAGGAAAATTACGATTAAAGAAGTTGCTGCTAAGGCCGGGTTATCAGCTACGGCCGTCAGCCAAATCCTGAATGGCAAAGGCGCGCGTTTTTCCAAAAAAAATATTCAAAAGGTTCTGCAGGCAAAAGAGGAGCTGCATTATGTACCAAATTCTGCCGCAAGAAACCTCAGTAATAAGACGGATTCTACGATCGGGGTCTTGGTACCAACAATTTCCAACCCTTTTTTTAGTGAATTTTTACAATTGCTGGAAAACTATTCCGATGCACATACACATATTTTAATGGTCGGCTTGGATGGCGACAGAAGCCAGCTGTATTCTGCGATTGAAGGTTTGATTGGCCAGAATGTTGACGGCTTGATTATTGCAGTTGCCATTCAAGAAAATTCTCAAGTGACCAATTTGTTAAAAGAAAATCGCACCCCTTATATTGTGCTTGATCAAAATAGCAGCAAAAATTCTGATTTTATTGCTTCTGATGACTTTCATGGCGGTGAAATTGTTGCACACTATCTTTATTCGTTAGGACATCGCCGCTTCAGTGTCGTGGTGCCTGATAAAAATGCGATGACTGCCAATTTAGCCTTGCGATTACAAGGTTTTACAGAGACCTGCCGCGATTTAGGTATTCAAACAACACAAATTCAAATTGTTAAAACTGCTTTTACGAAACATGGCGGGCAGCGGGCTGTCCCAAATATTCTAGCCTTTAAACCAAGTGCGATTTTTACTTTAAGCGATGAATTAGCAATTGGCGTTTTGGGCGGTTTATTTAACGCCGGCGAGCAGGTACCGCGGGATTATTCCTTAGTTGGTTACGATGATACAGATTATGCCGAATTCACAAATCCTAAGTTAACTACTGTTCGCCAGCCCGTAGAGCTGATTGCCAAATATGTTTTGGAAATGCTGAAGAATAGAATTGCGGATCCCCAAATAGACTGGCAGGTTATGGCTGTTGATGTTGAGTTGATTGTACGCGACTCGGTTCGAGAAATTTAAATTCTTTCAGTAAAATGTAAGCGTTTTCGTTGAATATTTGTTATACTATTCGCAGATGGTAAACCGTTTTACCATACAAAGGGATGCATTAAGCGGCTGGGGATTCGGCCGGAGGGGGACGTAATCGAAAAACAAAATAAAAAAATTGTTGTCTTGGGGTCTTTGAATGTCGATACGATTCAGCACATGGATAAATTGCCTGAACGCGGCGAGACGATTCACATTAACAGTCTGACGAGTGCACCGGGCGGCAAAGGGGCCAATCAAGCCGTTGCGGCTGCTAGGCAAGGTGCGCAAGTCAGCTTTATCGGAGCTGTGGGCGATGATGCTAATGGCCGTTTTATGAAACAAGCATTGGCTGATAATCAGATTGATGTTTCTCGGATTGTGACTAAGTCGGTACCAACCGGGTCAGCTTCGATTCTGCTGGAAGCTGATGGCAGCAACACGATTCTAGTATATGGTGGTGCCAACATGCGGGTAACGGTGGAAGACGTTCAGGCAGCCGAAGATGAAATTGCTGAAGCAGATGCGATTATCACTCAATTTGAGACGCCGATTCCAGCTGCGATCCGTGCTTTTGAAATTGCGAAGAAGCATCACGTTATGACGATTTTAAACCCGGCCCCGGCGAAAAAGATTGACGCGGGACTGCTGCGTTTATCTGATTTTGTCACGCCCAATGAGACCGAGGCACAGGTTTTAATTGACCAGGATGTTGCCTTTAATCAGGACTCACTCATGAATGCTGCTCAAGCATTAGAAAAATTAGGCGTCAAAAATACATTGATTACCTTGGGGAAGTCAGGGTCCTTTTACAAAGTCGCTGATAAATCCGGTATGATTCCGAGTTTTAAAGTTAAAGCTGTCGATACGACTGCCGCTGGTGATACTTTTATCGGTGTTTTTGCGGCCAACATCAAAAACGATTTGAGCAATTTGGTACCAACGCTGATTTGGGCCAGCCGGAGTTCTTCGCTGACTGTCCAAAAAGCTGGCGCTTTGCCTTCTATTCCTACTTTTGCAGAGGTTGAGGCAGATGAAAAATGAAAAAAGGTGTTCTGTTAAATTCTGAAATTTCGGCTGTCGTTGCTGATATGGGCCACTTTGATACTTTGGCTATCGGTGACGCCGGCATGCCTGTGCCTGCCGGTACTAAAAAAATCGATTTGGCTGTGACAAAAGATTTACCTCGTTTTGATGATGTTGTAAAAACAATTCTTCAAGAATTGGAAGTTCAAAGAGCCTATGTTGCTTTAGAAATGAAGACAAATAATCCAGAAGGATTAAAGAGCCTAATTGATATTCTGGGCAGTCAAGTGGAAATTGTGTTTATTCCGCACGAACAAATGAAAAAAGACCTTAAATATGCGCGGGCATTTGTCCGCACCGGCGAGGAACATCCTTTTTCAAACGTGATTTTAGAATCAGGCGTTGTCTTCTAGAAAAGAGGAAACATGAAAATTGAGCTGAGAAACATTTGGAAGGCCTTTGGCCAAAACTCAGTTTTAAAGGGTGTCAATATAATGATTCAGCCAGGGGAAGTACATGCCCTGGTTGGTGAGAACGGGGCCGGCAAATCTACTTTAATGAACATTTTGACCGGGCTTTTAAAAGCTGATCGAGGCGAAATTATGGTTGATGGCAAGGCTGTTCAATATCCCGATGCAATGGCTGCTGAACAGGCTGGTATTTCCTTTATTCATCAGGAAATGAACAATTATAGCGAGATGTCAGTTCTGGACAACATGTTTATTAATCGTGAAATCAAAAACAAGTTCGGTCTCTTGGATGAAGAAAAAATGGCCGAAATTGCTCGAAAATATCTTGCCCAAATGGGATCGGATGTCAATATTTACGATGAAATCGGCAGTTTGCCGGTCGGCAAGCAGCAAGTGATTGAAATTGCCAAGTCGTTAATGACCAAGGCCCAAGTCATTATTATGGACGAACCGACAGCGGCTCTGACACAGACTGAGATCAAATCCTTGTTTAAAAATATCCAAAAATTAAAAGCGCAGAATGTGTCATTTATTTATATTTCTCACCGTATGGAAGAGATTTTCCAAATTACGGATACAGTGACTGTGATGCGCGATGGCGTCAGTGTCTCTAGCCGGCCGACAGCACAAAGCCGAATTACTCAGCTAGTTAAAGACATGGTTGGCCGGGATATAGGTGATTTTTACCCGAAAAGAACGCCGCAATTAGGCAAGGAGGTTTTAAAAGTTTCTGGTCTGAGCGGAGCGAGTTTCTCCAATGTCAACTTTCAGCTTCACGAAGGTGAAATTCTAGGATTTTCAGGTTTGATGGGTGCCGGCCGTACAGAAACGATGCGGGCAATATTTGGTGTCGATAGGGTGACCGCTGGCGATATTTATGTTCATGGTCAGAAAAACAGGATTGCCAATCCTGCTGAAGTGATTAAAGAGAATATTGGTTTTTTGACAGAAAATCGTAAAGATGAAGGATTGATTTTAGACTTCAATCTGAAAGAAAATATTGTTCTGCCAAGTATTGACGGCTTTAAAAAAGGTTTATTTATTGATGAGAAGGCTGTCGATGAGTTTACCGAAGCGTTAATTAAACGCCTAGGTGTCAAAGCCATGAGTGAATATGATCTGGTTTCAAGTCTATCGGGTGGCAACCAGCAGAAAGCTGTCTTGGCAAAATGGATTGGTGCTGGAACAAATATTTTAATCCTTGACGAACCCACTCGAGGCGTTGACGTCGGTGCCAAAAAAGAGATCTACGATCTGATGAACGAATTGACGGATCGAAAAGTTGCCATTATTTTAGTCTCATCTGATCTGCCTGAGCTCATTGCCATGTCGGATCGGATTGAAGTAATGTATGAGGGGCAGCTGGTCGGTGAATTAGATGGCACAACAGCAACTCAAGAGCAGGTTATGGCACTTGCGACAAAGGGGAAATAAAAAATGAAAACAGGTACAAGCAATTCTGTAAAGTCTTTCCTGGCCAAACTTGGACCATGGGGAGCTCTGATCGTTTTAGTACTGATCGTGGCAATCCTGAACCCGGCCTTCTTGGACATTAACAACCTTTTAAATTTATTAAGACAAGTCTCAATTAACGCCATTATCGCCTTTGCGATGACTTTTGTCATCTTAACTGCCGGCATTGACTTGTCCGTTGGTTCGATCCTGGCTTTTTCCGCTGCGATTACAGCTCAATTAATTGTCAGCGGCGTGCCAACTGTTATCGCTGTTGTTAGCGGTATCTTACTGGGTGGTGTTGCCGGTGCAATTAATGGTTTACTAATCACAAAAGGCGGTGCTGCGCCGTTTATCGTCACTTTGGCTACGATGACCATTTTTCGTGGTGCCACCTATGTTTTCACTGACGGCTCACCGATTACCGGTGCGAAAATTACAAATAATTATAGTTTTCAAGTGCTGGGGCGGGGATACTTTCTCGGTATTCCGGTTCCGGTCATCATTATGTTTGCCGCATTTGTAGTCCTTTACCTGCTGCTTCATCGCATGAGCTTTGGCCGGAAAACTTATGCAATTGGCGGCAATATCAAAGCAGCTTTTGTTTCTGGTATTAAAACAAATAAAATTCTCATCTGGATTTATGCGATCTCTGGAGCTGCTGCGGCTTTGGCCGGCATGATATTAACTTCTCGTTTGTCCTCGGCACAGCCGGATGCGGGAACTGGATATGAAATGGATGCCATTGCCTCGGTCGTATTAGGCGGCACAAGTTTGGCTGGCGGAAAAGGTCGGATTTCCGGTACTTTTGTTGGTGCTTTGATTATCGGGGTCTTGAATAACGGCATGAATTTGTTGGGTATTTCGAGTTTTTACCAACAGATTGTCAAGGGCGTTGTGATCTTGATTGCTGTCTTACTAGACCGCAAGAAGAGTAAGGCCTGAGGAGGAAACGATGTTAAAGAAAAAAACTTCAATTATCTCAATCGGTCTCATTGTCATTATCTTGGTCGCTCTGTTTATTTCCGGTAAACCATTGCTGACACTGAATAATCCTTGGGTCCGAATTGATCAGAATAAACGTATCGATGCCAAGCAGCTGAAAATTGGTGTTTCTATTTCAACGATGAATAATCCCTTCTTTATTTCAGTAGCGAAAGGCATCAGAACGCAGGCCCGTAAGCAAGGTGTTAAACAACTGATTATTGATGATGGTAAAAATGATACATCCAAACAGTCCAACGACATTGAGGATTTGATTCAGCAAAAAGTTGATCTGCTGATTGTTAACCCTGTCGACTCTGATGCGGTGACACCTGAAGTGAAGGCGGCTAATGATGCCGGCATCCCTGTGATCGCCATTGATCGGTCTTCCACTGGCGGCAAAGTGCTCTCTCTGGTGTCGTCAGATTCTGTCTTGGCAGGCAGAATGGCTGCTGATTTTTTGATCAAAGCCTTGGGAAACAATGCTAAAGTGGCTGAATTGCAGGGGATTCCTGGTGCCTCAGCCACACGTGATCGTGGAAAAGGTTTTGATGGCAATGCACGAGGAAAGCTATCTATTGTTGCCAAGCAGACAGCTGGTTTTGATCGTTCTCAAGGATTGTCGGTCGCGGAAAATATTATTCAGGGGCATCCTGATCTCCAAGGTATTTTTGCGCAAAACGATGAAATGGCTTTAGGTGCCGCACAGGCTGTGAATGGTAAAAACATTGTGATTGTCGGTATCGACGGTGAAGCAGATGGTGTTGCTGCTGTCCGTTCCGGCAAAATGAGTGCAACTGTTGCGCAGCATCCCCAAAAAATGGGTGAAATTGCCATTCAAATTGCGATTCAGCATTTTCAAGGTAAAAAGATTGCTAAATGGACAAAATCACCAATTGCTCTGGTAGCGAATAGACAATATCGTAATTTAGTGAAGTAAAGATTGTGTGTAGTTAAAACGGCGATGGCCGTTTTTCTTTATACTTAGAAGTTATGAACGTAATTATTGATTCTGATCCAGGCATTGACGATGCAGTCGCTTTGTCAGTTATTTTAAACAACCCGGCTTTTCATGTTAAATTGATTACAACAGTTGCTGGTAACGTAACCGTTGATAAAACCACGAAGAATGCTTTGCGTCTTGTTGAATTTTTCAATATGCAGACGCCGGTTGCGACTGGTGCTAGTCAGCCTTTAATTAAAGCTTTTGAAGATGCTGCCCGTATTCATGGCGAATCAGGCATGGAGGGCTACATTTTTCCAGCCATACAAAGCAGTCCAATTAAGCAGACGGCTGCTGAAGCTTGGCACAATGTACTGGTACAAAGTGATGAGAAGGTCACATTAGTCTTAACCGGTTCTTACACTAACTTCGCATTATGGTTTCGTCAATATCCACAGGATCTGGCTAAAATTGATCGAGTGCTTGCAATGGGCGGCAGTATCTGTGGCGGCAATATGACCAGTGCGGCTGAGTTTAATGTTTTCACTGATCCCGATGCAGCTAAGATTTTACTTTCTGCCGGGCTGCCGATCACAATGGTTGGGCTGGATGTCACGCTGAAAGCCATGGTCAACCAAGATTGGATCCATCAGGTCAGTGCCATGAACCGATCCGGAAAAATGTTAGCAGCTTTGATTTCGCATTATAATGACATTCACGCTGAAGGTTGGCCGATTCATGATGCTAATACGATTGGCTATTTATGCCACCCTGAGTTTTATCAGACTAAGGATGTATGGGTTGATATCGTAACAGAAGGACCGGCAATTGGTGAAACGGTTGTCGATATCCGTGCTGCCTATCATCAAGGCAGGACAAATGCCACAGTGCTGACTGATATTGATGCCGCACGTTTTCGCGATTGGCTTCAAGACCAAATTGCAAAAATGCCTTAATCAGTTATCTTATGTATTTTAAAGGAGGATTTTTTGGCCGAACAATTATTTAACACCGAGCAGGCAAAAGAAAGGGTCATTTTAGTGGCCTTGGAAAACCAAAAAAACTCGGCAAGTTTTGCTTACACAATCGAAGAATTCAAAAATTTAGCGGCCGCCAACAATTTAAATGTGGTGGACGTTTTGACTCAAAAATATGATCGTCCTAATGCCAGCACTTATTTCGGCAAGGGCAAAGTTACAGAATTAAAAGAGCTCGTTGCTGCTAGAGAGGCCGAATTGGTGATTTCCAATGATGATCTGACGGCCACTCAAATTCGTAATCTGAAAAAAAAGATAGGTGGCGGTACAAGAGTTGTTGATCGTACGGCTTTAATTCTGGATATTTTTGCTTCTCGCGCGAAGAGTAAATTGGCCAAACTGCAGATACGTTTGGCACAAAAACAATATCAATTGCCACGGCTGCATACGGCTTTGGCTAATGAATTGGATCAGCAGGGCGGAGCTGGCGGCGGGTCCTTTACCAGCCGTGGTTCCGGAGAAACAAAACTGGAATTAAACCGCCGCACAATCGAGGATCAAATTACTCAAATCAAAGCCGAGCTAAAAACGCTATTGTCTGCTTCAACCGTTCAGCGATCTCAGCGCGATCATTCTGGGCTAAAAACGGTTGCCCTTGTCGGCTATACAAACGCCGGCAAGTCAACTTGGATGAATCGCATGATCGAAAAATATTCAGAAAGCAAAGAAGATATCGATGACAAAAAAGTCTTTGAAAAAGACATGCTTTTTGCAACGTTGGATGCAACAGTTCGTGCGATACGTCTGCCTAATAAAAGGCGTTTCTTATTGTCTGATACGGTAGGTTTTGTTTCTAATCTGCCGCATAACTTGATTGCCAGCTTTCAATCTACATTGGATGAAGCTGTGCATGCAGATTTGCTGGTGCAGATTGTCGATGTTTCCGATCCGCATTATCGCGATATGATGGCGACGACAAAATCGACTTTAGCTGCGATTGGCGCCGAGCAGATTCCAATGGTAACGGTGTTTAATAAAGCCGACAAGGCCGGTGTTACCTATCCAGAACGCAGCGGCGAGGATTTAATTGCCAGTGCTTTGGACGACAATTCCTTGGATGCTTTCATCAAGCTGCTGGATGAGAAATTATTCGCCGATTTTAAAACAGTTGAACTAATGATTCCTTTTGATCAAGGGGCTGTGGTGAATCAAATTCTAAATGGGAATAACGTTTTAGAACAAGATTTTACCGCCCAGGGTACTCGACTGCGCGTAGAATTGCCGGCTGCTCAAATTGAAACTTATCAGGCATTTGTTCAGAAATAGTGTTAAAAAAGCTCGCACTCAATGTTGTGCGAGCTTTTTCTATGATCATATATGTTGTGTTGACAATCTTTTAGTCGGCATTGATATCGATAAACTTGAATTGATCAACATCGAAAAGACCTTGATCTGTGATCTTTAAGCTTGGAATAACTGGCAGAGCCATGAAAGAGAGCGTGAGGAAAGGATCAAAATTAATATCATCTGATATGTCTTTGAATGCCGATAGCAGTTTCTTTTGTTTATCAATCACTTCTTGGTACGGCTTATTAGACATTAAGCCCCCAATTTCAAGAGGCAGTTCACGAGCAAAACCATCTTTGTTAACCAAAATCAAGCCGCCGCCCATGCGCTTTAAGCGATCGTAGGCGATAATCATAGCCTTGTCATCAACACCAGCGATAATCATGTTATGTGAATCGTGAGCAATGGTTGATCCGATTGCACCTTCTTTAAGATTAAAGCCGTGAATAATACCCAATCCATGACCTAAATTATGGTAGCGTTCGGCCACGACAATTTTTGCATAGTCCTCATCGGCAACAAAATTACCTGTTTCATCACGAGAAACGGTCTCCACAGTATGCTGCGTTGTAATGTGATGAGGCTGGACATTAATGACGTGAGCGCGATCACTTTTTAAAGGCAGTTTGAGATCATCCAGAGTTAGATGTGCATTGATAGCCGGACTGGTAAAAGTCAATACTTTGGAATCGAGTTTGTCTACCCATTTACCGGCGGTCATGACTTTCTCGGCCTGGAAATTCTTGGGATCTGACGTCAAGACTAAGTCGGCAATATAGCCGTCTGTCAGCGCACCGACATTTTCCAAATGTTGTGCCACGGCGGCATTATAACTGGCAATTGTAAAAGCTCTTTCAGCTGGAATACCTTCATCAATTGCTAAACGGACGTTATTGTCGATTGATCCTTCTTTTTGAACATCAATCGCGGATTTATCATCCGTGCAAAAAGAGAAATAGGACTGATTGTTTTTATGGACAACCGGTAGAATTGATTTTTCATCGCGTTCAACAGTTCCTTCACGGATAAAAACCTTCATACCGGATTGGATTCTTTCTAAGGCTTCCTTGCCGGATGTGCTTTCGTGATCGGTGTCAATTCCGACAGCTCTGTAAACAGCTAATTGTTCACGCGTTAAGCCTGACCCGTGTCCATCGGCGTGGTGGCCTGCTGCTTGAGCATCTTTAATTTTTTGTAACATGTCTGGATCTTGGTTTTCTACGGCTGGAAAATCCATGACCTCGGCTAAACCATTGATTTCTGGGAAACCGTAAAAAGGTTTTAAGGCATCGGCGTGTAAAACAGCACCTGCGTGTTCGAAATTTGTGGCTGGAACCGAACTTGGCAGCATGTAGTGAATATGCAGAGGCGTATTTCTGGCTTCTTCAATCATATAAAAAAGCCCAGAGACACCCGAGACAGACCCTATTTCATGCGGGTCGGCGAAAATTCGAGTGACACCGTGCGCTAATTCTAGTTTGGCTAATTCTGATGGTGCCAAAAGTGATGATTCGATGTGTAAATGAGCATCTATCAAACCTGGCACAATATATTTGCCTTCTGCGTCAAAATCGTGAGCAGCTGTTAGTTTTTCTGATTTACCACGGAAATAGACAGCTCCATGATCAATCCATAAATCTGTATCTTCAAATTTTTGGTTAAAGACATCCAAAATTTTGGCGTTAAAAATGTGTAAGTCAACTTGCTTTCCCATATTGGCAACCATTATGACATAACAAAAAGCGAAAAAGAAAGTCTTTGTAAGCTAAACTAACCAAGATTCGGGTTAACTAATACTTCTGGGCCGCTTTCTTTACCGACAACAACTTCGCTAACCATATTAAGGAAAAGGCCGTGTTCAACCACGCCAACAGTTTTGATTAATTCATCTGCCAGTTCGACCGGTTGTGTGATCTTGTGCAGATGCAAATCCAAAATAATATTATTGGAGTCTGTTTTAAATACATGGCCCGCTTGATCTTTTCGAATCACCGGCTCAAAACCTGCCTGGTTGAATTTTGCGAGAACATGCTGGCTGCCAAATGGAATTACGTCGACCGCCAAAGGAAAGGCACCAATTGTGTCGACAATTTTAGATTCATCGACTACCCAGACAATTTTTTTGGAATTGATGGCAACGATTTTCTCCCACAGCAAGTTGCCGCCGCCGCCTTTGATACCGTTAAAATTGCTGTCCACTTGATCAGCACCGTCTATCGTGAGATCAATACTGTCAACTGAATCCAAATCAACAACCTTGATACCTAATTTTTTAGCTTGCGTCGCAGTTAAAATGGAAGTGGCAACGGCTGTGAATTGCAGACCCTCTTCTTGAACACGCCGGCCAAGTTCATCGACAAGCATCCGGACAGTCGAACCACTGCCAAGGCCGACTATCATACCGTCTTTCACGTAATCGGCTACTCGAACTGCAGCGGCCTTTTTTAATTTATTTTGAAGTTCCTCGTTCATATCTTACATTATAGTCTTTCCCTTTAATTGGCTGATATACTTAAAAACAGAGGGGCTTTAATATATGACTGCTAATGAACATCGCATGGTTTTAATGGCACTTTCTGCCAATCTGCCGCTGGCTGAGAAAATCGCAAAACGTCTGCATCAACCTTTGGCCGATGTTAATTTGGATCGATTCGCGGATGGTGAAATTCGCTTGAACATTAATAATTCGGTACGCGGAGACAATGTCTTCGTGATTGCACCGACGGCCGCTTCACCGCATGCCAGCGTAAATGACAACATTATGGAATTATTCATCGCGGTTGATGCTTTGAGACGAGCTTCGGCTCATGCAATTAACATTGTGATGCCTTATTACGGTTATGCTAGGCAGGATCGAAAGGCGCGCAGTCGAGAATCAATTGCTGCACGTATTATTGCCGATCATCTGGAACAAGCTGGTGCCACACGTGTGATCGCCTTTGACCTGCACGCATCTCAAATTCAAGGATTTTTCGATATTCCTGTCGATCATTTGATGGGTGCGCCAATCTTGGCTGATTATTTATTATCCAACCACTTGATTGATCCAGAAAATTCAGTTGTTGTTTCACCAGACCATGGCGGTGTCCGTCGAGCTAGGGAACTGAACCAGTTTTTGGGTCTGCCGGATTCTTATGCTGTGATTGATAAGCGCCGTCCTGTTGATAAGAAGAACACGGTCGAAGTTTTGAATTTAATCGGAGACGTCGATGGGAAGACCGCCATCATCATTGACGATATGATCGATACAGGGCATACGATTGTTGAAGGTGCCAAATTGTTAAGAGCAAAGGGTGCCAAGAAGATTATTGTTGTTGCCAGCCATGCCTTGCTATCGGGCGATGCACCGCAATTACTGCAGCATTCTGATTTTGATCACGTGATCGTGACCGATTCGATTGATATTCCAGAATCCAAGCGTTTTGACAAGCTGCAGATTGTCAGCGCCGATGATTTGTTTGCTAGAGCCATCACGGCTGTCCAAGAAAACGGCAGCGTCAGCCCATTATTTCAAAATAGATACCACCGCGGATTTGAAAGCGATTAAGTTTTAGGCTGTCAGTATTTTTTGCATCTTGCGGTGCTGAATGTTAGCATCCAAAAAGATGTCGCCATAGGCGGCGTATCCTAAATTTTCATAAAAAGAAATTGCATGAACTTGAGCCTCCAGCTCAAGTTCTTTTATATGTTGTTTTTTGGCGTCGATTTCAATCTGTTTCAATAATTGGCTGGCAAATCCTTTTCCACGAAAATTTTTGAAAGTTGCAACACGCCCAATGTGCCAGCTATCATGATTCACTGTGTAGATTCTGCTGGTCGTGGCCGGCTGCCAGTCCTGCACATAGCCGACATAATGCAGACAATGGCCATCTTGCCCGTCTATCTCGTCTGCTGGGCTGACATTTTCTTCCAGCATAAAGACAGCTCGGCGGATTTTCATAGCATCATCAAGAACTTTGCCAGGTCCGAACTGGCTGGCAATAATTAATTTTTCGTTATCTGACATAATCACTTAATTATAGGCTGTTTTGCAAAATCTAAAATGGTCTTATACAAGGCTGAAAATTGTTTGGATTGTTAATAAATTTTAGAAAAAAAGACGGCTTCATTATATAATTGCCCTTATGGTAGAAGCGATACATCGGCCGACTCGTTTGGAATTTTCCAAATCTGCTCTGGCTTATAACGTTCAATATGTAAAAAAAGTCTCTGGTGCCAAATTATTATGGCTGGCAGTCAAGTCTAATGCTTATGGGCATGGGCTGCTTTTGGTGTCAAAATTAGCCAAACAAGCAGGAATCGATGGTCTGGCCGTGGCTGAGATTGATGAGGGTATCGCGATTCGTAAAGCGGGTTTGAACGATTTCATCCTCATTTTAGGGCCGACAGATGTTGCAGACGCGCCTCTGGCCGCTAAGTACGGTTTTTTAACAACTGTGCCTTCTTTGGATTGGTTAAAGCAGGCAGACAAGTTGTTAGGTGATCAGTGTTTGGCAGCCAACTTAGCTGTCGATACAGGCATGAACCGGATTGGGGTTCGCGACAGACAGGCGCTGCAGGATGAAATTGATTATTTAAAAGCACATGAGGACCATTTTAAGTATCAGGGGATTTATACGCATTTTGCCAGTTCGGATAATGCTGATGATCGTTATTTTCAAAAACAGAAGCAGCGCTGGTATGATATGACAAAGGGTTTGCCGATGCCTGAATTTGTGCACGTCATGAATTCAGGCGCGGCTATGTATCACGCCGATGAATTGCCTGGATGCAACAACATTGCGCGGGTTGGCACAGTGGTTTACGGCGTAGAGCCTTCAGAGGGAGAACTTGGCCCAATCGACAAATTAAAGGCTGTTTTTCAATTAAAATCAGCTTTGAATTTTGTCAAGAAAATTCCCGCCGGCGAAGGCATTAGTTATGGATCTAAATTTGTGACAGATAAAGACAGTTGGATCGGCACGATTCCGATTGGATACGGGGATGGCTGGCTGGCTGAATACCAGGACTTTTCGCTTCTGATTGATGGCCAGCGCTGCCGACAAATAGGCCAGGTTGCAATGGATCAGATGATGGTTTTGCTGCCAAAAGAATATCCAATCGGGACCGAAGTGACTTTGATCGGCAAAGATGGCAGCGAAGAAAATACCTTATATGATCTGCATAAGCATTCAGGTGTGCCGCCTTGGAAAATTACAGTTGCTTTCTCGGACCGTTTGAAAAGAATCGTGGTGGATTAATGGCAAACGATTTATTTGATCTTGCAATAATTGGTGCTGGCCCAGTGGGTCTTTTTGCGCAATATTATGCCGGTCTGCGTGAATTGAAAACGGCTTTGATTGAAGCGACACCGCAATTGGGCGGGCAGATTACAGCTCTTTATCCTGAGAAAAATATTTTGGATGTGGCTGGTTTTCCCGGTATTTCTGGCCGTGATCTTGTCAAAAAATTACAGGAGCAGGCTAATTTGATTGATGGCAAAACTTTTTTGAACTCCAATGTCACGAATTTAAGAAAACAAGATAGTCAATTTGAATTAGAAATTAATAATCATGCTTTGATTACAGCTAAATCAGTCATCATTGCCAGCGGAAATGGTTCTTTTAGCCCCCGTAAATTGTCTGTACCCGGTGCTGAGGAAATGTTCCAAGCCGGCAGGATGCGATATCTGCTGCCGAATCTGGCTAAAAGCCCATATCAGGATTTCACTGTGGTCGGCGGCGGCAATACAGCAGTCGATTATGCACTGGAATTAATCGAGCACGATAAACAGGTGCATCTGATTCATCGTCGGGATCGCTTCAGAGCGCTAGAATCCTCAATTACCAAATTACAGCAAAACCCGCTGGCAACTTTTGAAACGCCTAATAAAATTGTCGGTCTTCAAATATCAGACGGTCGTTTGGCAATTCAAATGCAGAATATTGACGATGACCGCTTGCAGACTATTGTGACTGATCAATTGATTGTTGGGTATGGATTTACTGCCTCATCGGCCAGCTTGGACTTATGGGAGACGCTGCCAGTCAAAATTAACAATGGTTTTGTGACTGATCCCACACAAATGACCTCAATCCCAGGCATTTTTGCGGTCGGGGATGCCAGCAGTTATGCCGGAAAAGCGGATATTATCGCCAGCGGTTTTGGCGAAGTACCAACAGCCGCCAACTCGGCTGTTAATTATTTTGATCCCGAACGCGGCGGCCCAGCCCATTCCACAAGTTTGAATCTAGGAGAATTTCATGACTGAATTAAAAGCTGATACAACTTTAAGCAAAGTATTTTTGGCCGCTTACGAAGACGAAAAGGATACGACGGCCAATTTGGCCAATGCGGCAGCTGTATTATTCCAATTTGTCGAGGACATTAACTGGGCCGGTTTTTATCTGTTTTCTAAGGAGGATGGTGATTTAGTCCTAGGCCCCTTTCAAGGCCTGCCGGCCACTCCGCGGATTGCCCAAGGAAAGGGCGTTGTAGGGACCGCATTCGCCAAACAACAGATTATCATTGTACCGAACGTTCATCAGTTTGCCGGACATATTGCATGTGATCCAGCCTCGAATGCCGAAATTGTCTTGCCGCTGACAAAAGCTGATGGCCAAAAAATCGGTGTGATGGACATTGATTCGACAACAATCAACCGTTTTGATGAGCAAATTAAGATGGATTTACATGACTTTTCAGCAACTTTGATTGCCCACATTTAATACCTGTCTTTTTGTTCGGCGTTATAATGATAAACAATGACTTCAGCTCTCAAAATTTTTGCCGGCCATATTATTAATCGTTTCAATCCTAATCGTAGTCGCGCTGCCTTCCTATGGCTGCTGACCTTATTTTTTTGGGCAAAAACGTTATTAGCCTACTTTTCAGATTTTGCCGGTCTTGGTGCGGCTGATCCTTTCCAATTTTTTATTATGATCATTAATCCTCTGGCCACGATGATCATTATCTTTTCACTTGTTTCATTCATTAAGCACAAACTGCCTTTCTATATCACGGCTTTGAGCGTTGACGCACTGCTGACGCTCCTTTTGTATATTAACTGTATTTACTATCGAGAAATGACTAGTTTTGTATCAGTTAATGTGATGCTGGGCTATTCCAAAGTGAACCAAGGCCTTGGGAGCGCATCTTTGTCTCTCATGCATTTTCAGGATCCATTTTACTGGCTGGACCTGATCGTTATCATCGTTTTGCTGCTATTGAGACGAGTTAGGATGCAGGAAAAATCAGTGAGCAAGCAACACTCTTTTCTAGCTTTGTCTTTAGGTTTTTTGGCTTTATGTTTTAATTTATTTTTAGCTGACTGCTCGCGTCCACAATTGCTGACACGTGGTTTTGATGATACATATTTTGTGAAATACATGGGAATCAATTTTTACACGGTACAAGACGCGATTAATACTGTGCAGATCAATACCCTGAGAAATTCTGCTAAACCAAGCGATTTAAATCCAATTAAACAATTTATTCGATCACATTACGCCAAACCGAACAAGAAATATTTCGGAATTGCCAAAGGACGCAACGTTATTTATATCCATTTGGAATCCTTTCAGCAGTTTGCAATCGATTTGAAAATTAATGGTCAGGAAGTCACACCTTTTTTGAATTCCCTTTACCACGGCAAAGATACAATCGCTTTTTCCAATTTTTTCCACCAAGTAGGACAAGGGAAAACTTCAGACGCGGAAAATATGTTAGAAACATCGACATTCGGCCTGCCGACGGGATCACTATTTAACAAATATGCAACCAATACCTTTCAGGCTATGCCAGCTATCATCAATCAGCGCAGGGGCTATTCAACAGCCGTTTTTCATGGAAACGTTGCTTCTTTTTGGAACCGGAATGTCGTTTATAAATCACTAGGCTATCAGCATTTTCTTGACGCCTCTTATTTCGATGTTAGCGGGTATAAATCGGAGGGCTGGGGTCTGAAAGATAAGCTCCTTTTTAAGGATTCCGTTCCGTATCTGGAAAAAATGCAGCAGCCCTTTTACGTTAAATACCTGACTGTGACTAACCATTATCCGTTTCAACTCGATAAAATTGATCAAGACCCTAAATTCCAGACAACCGCGACCGGCGATCCGATTATTGATAATTACTTTTTAACGAACCATTATTTGGATCAATCTATCAAAGAATTTTATGCTTATTTGGACAAAGCCGGCCTTTTGAAAAAATCCATCATTGTTTTGTACGGTGACCATTACGGCATTTCAAATTCGGAAAATAAAACCTTAGCCACTGTTTTCGGCCGCGATCCAGCAACCTGGACAGCAAACGACGACGCGCAATTGCAGCGTGTACCTTATATGATTGATATTCCGGGCAGTAAAGTCGGGCACATCGATCCAACCTACGGTGGTGAGATAGATGCCTTACCAACTTTGGAACATTTATTGGGAATATCCAACAAACGTTATCTCCAATTTGGTCAGGATCTGCTTAGCAAGCAGCATCAACAGTTAGTGGCCTTTCGTGATCAGGATTTTGTGACACCCAAATATACTTATACTGGCGGAAAATTATGGGACAATGCCAGTGGACAGCCGATTGACGAAAAAACCATGTTACCAAAACTTGCTAACCAAGTGAAAAAATGGCAAGACCAAGTCAGCGACGAACTGTCTTTGTCAGACCAATTAACCTATAAAGATTTGATGCGTTTTTATCACCCTCAAGGTTTTACAGATGTTGATCCTAAAAGATATGACTATGGTATCCGCAACACACGCCAGCAATTGAATAGGCAAAATCGTATTTTAGGCAAAAAGTCCACTTCTCTTTGGTCGAAAAATAATGATAAAACCACAGCTAGCCTCTATAAGACTGATGCACCAGAACAATATTTTAAGCCTTCTAATTGGGCTCGAATCCAGTATCACAATCCTGATGATTCGGCAGGACGGACGAAATAAAAAAGACGCCGTAAGACGTCTTTTTTAGCGGTCGAAGAAATGTGCTTTGATTAAAATATAGATTTCGACAATGATTAATAGTCCTGTAATTGCAAAAGTCAGCAGCCAAGAATAGGGCATATTCGTAAAGGGCAGTTTCATATTCATCCCGTAAAAGCCTGTCACAATTGTCGGTACAGCCATTAATGCTTGCAGCATTGTCAAAATTCTTAATGACTTGTCCAAACGCTGATTGTTCAAATTGGTATAGGCACCCGAAATGGCTCCAATGACTTCAGCCGCTTGATTGGCCATATCGACCGCTTGTGTGTTTTCCACGAGGACATCGGCAAAGTATTCTTTTTGCCGATCATCTACCTGATCGCCCAAATAGGCTTGCAGTCGTGAAATGGCTGTCCGATCAGTTCTCAAAGAATCCAGCATATAAATCATTTGTGTTTCCAATTCCATTAAAGATGAAATGGCACCAGATTGAATTTTTTGTCTGAGATTAGATTGAATGACGTTCCGCCGCCGGTTCACGGTTGTAATTGTGCTGATGTATTCTGCAATTAAAACTGAACTGGTATTTAAAAAGATATCTATTGCTGTCAAATGGCTTTTGTCGGGATAATTTTCCCTGGCTGTAGCAAACAGTTTTTCAGAAATTCTGGTCGTTGTCGAGCGAGCAATGGTATAAAAATTGCCTTTTTTATCAATCAGCATGCCAACTGGCTCTGTGGCAGCCAAGCGGGAATTGGGTGTGATAATATCAAAGACAATCAGTGAATTTCCGCTAACCGGATCGATTTCAGTACGGGCCGATTCATTTTGATCCAAGGCATAAAAAAGCATCTCACGGGTCACGCCCAGTTTGATTAATTGATCCTGTTCTGCTTGGCTGGGATCTTGCACCTCGTACCAAATCAATTTTGTATTTATTTGATGTGTTTTCAGCATTAGAAAAACCAGATTAACATCGCCAAAAATAAACTGGCAAACAAGAACAATAATAGCACGACCATCTGTTGACGTTTTTTTATCAACAGCATGGCAGCAAATTCTCGAAACCATCCGGAAGCGATATAATTTTTAGGCGTTTTTGCCGGAATGGCCGTGATTTTGATTTTTTGTTTTTTGGCAAGGTATGCGGCCCTGGTCAAATGATAAGAGTTACTGACAAAGGCCAGCTGTAGCGATTCACTATTATGATGTTCTTGGCTAATGAGCTGCAGGGAATTTTTAAAGTTTTCACGTGTGTTCGTGGATGAATTTTCGTAACGAATTTTATTTTCCGGGTAACCAGCCTTGAGTAGTTCCTGGCCGATGGCCGTGGCCTCACTGAGTTTTTCATCGCTGCCTTTTCCGCCAGAAGCAATAATTATTGCTTGTCCGTGATTTTGTGCAAAAAAGATGACTGCTTTGATGCGCTGGGCCAAACTGGCAGAAATTTGCTTGCCGTTGATTAATCCAGCTCCCAAGATAATCACATAATCATAGCTGGCAGCTTGCCTGGCGGCACGATGGCCCTGCCAATTAATTAAAAATGTCTGTGTTAGAAAATTAGCGAATACAAAAGCTAAATAAATCGTAAATAGCGGGGCAAAGGCAAATAACGCCACCCAAGCAGCTGGCAGTTTGATCTGGAAAAAATCTATGATTAGCAGTATACAGATGACTGTAAAAATGAAAATAACCAAATCGGTCGCGAAATGATATCGTGAGCGGTATTTCTTGTTGGCTGATAGCCTAAAGCTCCAAGCAACCAGCGTTAGTGCGGAATAGAGGGCTAGGCCGATAATGGCAGCTGCGAGTATGCCGATAGCAATTGAAACGACAGTAAAGGCCAGCAACCCCCGATCAGCCGAGGCCAACAGGAAAAAAACCAGCAGAGAATAAAGGGATAAGTTTAAAAACCAGCCGCACTTGAGAGAATAGCGATTGAGGTGCGAGACAAAAACTGCTAAGAGCAGAAAAATCAGCGCCAACCCTAGCGKTATGACAGGATTAATGCCGCTACTTAAAAGAATTGTTTGCAACTGTTTGAACACAAGTTCATTTTATCAATGCAATTAAAATACTTAGGACAAGAATCAGAATAAATAGGTAAATTTCTTTAGCATGAATTGATTCATGATGATAATGGCTGCGTTTCTTCCCTTCCAAAAAACCGTGGGCATACATAGCCTGACTGAGATTGTTTGACCAGACAAATGAATTATAAATGGCTTTTACATATAACTGCGGGGAAAAGACAGTTAAACGCACACCACGCATTTTGGCAGATGCACGAATGATCTTAATTTGACGGGTCATTTTTGGCAAGAAATTCAAGGCCCCTAAAATTCCATAAACAAAAGTCGGATTGACATGCAAGTCTTGTTCAAAACCACGCATTAAAGCGGTCATCGACTGGCTGAAGGCTAGCACACTACCGAGAAAAATATAGGCGTACACACGCGTCGCCATAATCCAAGCAAAGGTTTTTGAGTGGTCTGGGCTCATGGTGTAATACATAAACCAGCCCCCGACAAAAGGGAGAATACCGACAATAATTAACCAAAGAATTCTTTTAAAAGAAATTTTCTTATAAATAACGTAGATTAAGGCACATGCCGTGATGGCTAGGTTCAGCCATAAAGACCTCACAAAGGCCAGCTCAATTGCAAGCGCAAGAACAAGAAGGAATTTTAAGGACGCTCTCATGATAATTCCGCCAATCTGATGAGTTTATGATCTTGAATTTGATAAGCATGGTCAATAATTTGATCCATGGCGAACAATTGATGACTAATAAAAATTTTCGTAGCCGCTGAAGTTTTTAACAACGCAATCAAATCAAGGACAGATTTTTGATCTAGTCCGGCAAAAGGCTCATCCAAGAGAATGGTGTCGGGAGATTGAATCACAAGCAACAGAAGTTGCAGTTTTTTCTTTTCCCCACCGGATAATGTGTAAACTGAAGCATCCAGGCGATCCTTTAAAGATAAACGCGTCAGCCAATCTTCTATGGCGGCGGGAGCCATTGCTTCATGGAAACTTTTGTGCTGGCTTAAGAACAGTTCTTCTTGAACCGTGATTTTTAAAAAACTGTCGCTAGGATTTTGAAAGGCCAGTGAAATTTTTCCGCGGCTAGTAATTTTGCCGTTAAATTTTTGCAGACCTGACATGGCTTTTAACAAGGTCGATTTGCCGGTACCGTTTTCACCAACAATTAAAACGCTGCTTTTGTCAGGTATCAATGCAGAAGCTTGATCAAAAATGATTTGATCGGGAAAAGAGATGGAGAGCCGATCAATTTTAATCCTATCCGACTGAAAATCACTTTTTAGATGGAAGTGATTCTGTCTTTTAAAAGAATCATAGAATTGACGGAAATCCGTTTTTGGTAAGGATGTAATTGTGTGTTTATCAAATAGAAAAATGCGCTGTGCGAGTCCGTCGTAAATTAAAGGATTGTGATCAGCTATCACAATTGTCCGACCCCGCCGCTGCAATTCCTGCACTTTGGCAAGCAGAAACCGGATACTCTGCCGATCGATACTGGCAAAAGGTTCATCTAAAATAACGAGTTGAGTACCTAGATTGACGGCTTCTGCCAAAGCCAGCCGCTGCTGTTCGCCGCCTGATAGGGTATCGACCAGTTGGTTTTTTTTGTTTTCTAGGTGAAACTCCGTCAGGATCTGATTAATTTTGTTTTCAATCTGATCGGCTGGATATTGCAGATTTTCCAACAAAAAGACCAGTTCGTAAAAAGGTGTTTCCATTGTAAACTGCTGGTCAGGGCTTTGAAAAACACGTGCTGCAGTTTTATCATATTTTGCCACGAGTTCATTAATAAAAGTTGTCTTGCCGGAGCCTGAAGCCCCAGAAAGTAAAATAAAGTCACCCGCGTTAATACTCAAGTTGATGTTTTGCAAAATCGTCTGCCCATCAATTTCAATATTTTGATTTTTAAAATCAATTATCGACACTTATTTAATCAGTTTAGCTTTCTTTAGAATGGTGTAGATCAGATAGACCACAATACCGGCGAAAATCAAAATCGATAGGTAAGAAATGACAAAAAGTGACAAAGTATAGCTGATAGGAAAACGGTTATACGAATTCTGAAAATAGGTAAATCCGAAAGTGATAACTGTTGATGTCAATGTGGAAAGCCACAATCCGGCAAAAGGACGTTTATAACCTGTCAGGGCAAAACCTGCTTCTGTACCCGCCCCTTGTATGAGGCCGCTGAGAATATCGGAAATGCCCCAAGCTGATCCAACCGCCATTTCTACTGTGGCGGCTAAGGTTTCTCCAAGCAAGGATGCACCTGGTTTTTTGATAATCATACCGGCAATCGGGCCGGCCATGACCCAAAGGCCGATTGTCGCTGCTGTGGCAACCTGCTCAGAAATTTGCGAAGCCCCGATGGTTTGTGCAAGTGATTGATCAGAGACCAAGCTGACCAAAGGACCGCTCAAGCTGACCATGGTATTCCAAGGGATACCGAAAGCAAAAAACAGAATGCCGAAAATCACACCGATCAGGCCGATTAAAATGACATCCCTGATCCGCCAATTTTTTGTTGATGTGTGTGCTGTCATAAAATAAAATTCCTCCAAAGAATAACAAAAAGAGCCGAAAGATAACGACTCTTTTTGTTATCTCCCTACGCAGGTACTAACCTACAGGTTCAATGGGTAATTCTCAGCTTGCTATAGGCAAGCACCCCAGATAGAAGTATTCAGCTCTTTTAAATTGATTCTAGCATAAGTTTATTGCACAAGTTTGGTTCTTTTTAAAAGACTGAAGATTAATAGATTAATCAGGCCCGCAAAAACAAAGATCGACAAAAACCAAATGACAAACAAAATCAGCACATAATTAACATCGAATTTGTAATAAGAACGCTCAAAGTAGTGGTAAGCAAAACTAACAATACTGCCGGTAATTGTAGATAGCCACAGACCAGCCATTGGCCGCCGATAGCGGACACTGGCAAAACCGATTTCAATGCCAGCACCTTGTTCGATGCCCCATAGCAGAGTTGTAATTCCCCAAG
Source organism: Oenococcus kitaharae DSM 17330 (assembly GCF_000241055.1). Classification (NCBI taxonomy): domain Bacteria; kingdom Bacillati; phylum Bacillota; class Bacilli; order Lactobacillales; family Lactobacillaceae; genus Oenococcus; species Oenococcus kitaharae. The sequence continues at coordinate 324,667 of NZ_CM001398.1, read as the reverse complement.
ATGACCCGATGACCATCTCGACGGCCGAAGCGATCAAATTAGACAAGAAAGCAGCACCTGGTTTTTTAATAATTAAAGCTGCAATCGGACCCGCCATCATAAACAGGCCAACTGTTGCTGCTGTTGTGACTTGAGCTGCTACCAATGAGGTCGATAAAGAGCTCGCCAGTGAGTGGCCGGTCAAAAAAGTTGCTATAGGCGTTAGGATACTGATAAACAAGTTATATGGCTGGCCTGAGGCAAAATAAACGGCACCGAATACCACACCGACTAATGCTGCTAAAATGACATCTCTGATTTTCCAATTTTTACTCTTCATCTGCACCTCGTTATCCCTTTAAATGTTAAAAAGCGCCTGCACAAATCTGGAAGCGCTAAAATTTTAACATAGTGCAATTCTACCAATTTAATTTTGTCATCTCACAACATTTTGTTAACAAAAGTGTCAAAGAGTATCTGGCTCTGCTCTTGATCCCCAAGCATGTCCGCGGATTGCTGCGGCAGGATAAACGGCTTTTCTTAAATGGCCAGCCTGTTTCGACAGCAGCTTTATTGGCAGCTGGCGATAAGCTGAGTTTTAAATTATCTGCTGCTGATTTTTCAGAGAAACAGCAGGTATATCCGTCCAACAATCTGCAGCAGATTTCAATCGTTTATGAAAACGATGATTGCATCATCGTTGATAAACCAGCTGGAATGAAAATGCATCCGCACTCACCCAATGAGACTGATACCTTATTGAATTTTGTTCAAGCTGCTTTAGCCGGCCGTCGATCGCACGGCCTACCGGCCTCTGCCTATATGGTTCACCGCATCGATACTGATACTTCAGGCTTGGTTTTGATTGCTACAAATCCACTGGCTGCTGCCGTTTTGAATCAGCTGATTGCCAAAAAAATCATTAAAAGAACCTATTTAGCCTGGGTATCAGGCCATTTATCTGAGCCAAACGGCGTTATTACACTGCCCATTGCCCAGGATCCGAAAAATCTGTATGTCCGTATTGTTGATCCATCGGGACAGCCGGCGCTGACGCGTTGGGTCAAAATGCATGTTGTCTATCAAAACACTTTACTGCGTATTCAGCTGGCAACCGGACGGTCGCATCAGATCCGAGTTCATCTGGCTGCTATCGGCCACCCGTTAATTGGTGATCGACTATACGGCGGACCGGATTATCCACGCCTGCTGCTGCATTCGGCCAGTATTGAATTGCCGGATTTATTTACTGATTATCAGCAGCTGCGGCGTGTGACCTCACCGCTGCCGGCGGATTTTCCTAGACAGCTATATTTGAGGTAATTTTTTGAACACATTACCTTGACACACATAGTAATATGCTGTAAATTAATACATGAAGGATGAGGAGGATCAATGGCTCAAGAAATATCGAAAGATATGATTCGCGGACTGACAGGTGCGATTGTATTAAGTGTTTTAGAGTTTGAAGATTCCTATGGTTACCAGATTTCCAAACAGATCAAACAGATAACTGATGATCGTTACGAACTCAACGAAGCCACTTTGTATACCGTTTTTCGCCGTTTATCAGCTCAAGGATTTGTGAAAAGCTACTACGGCAATGACGATGAAAATCAAGGCGGGCGCCGCAAATACTACAGTTTGACCGAAAGCGGCAAAAAAGAGCTCAATCGATCCCGTACCGACTGGGAATTTTCAAAAGAAATTGTTGATGCGCTGCTGCAGGAGAAGAAGAATGGATGACTTAATTAACAAAAAGCTGACAAGACTATTTTCAGGCTATGAAAAAACTGCTGATTTAGATGATTTGCATGACGAGATTTTCGATGATGTCAAAGAAAGTGCCAAAGATTTGCAGCAGAAAGAACACCTCAGCGATGAGGAAGCTGTTGACAAAGCATTTTTGCAAATGGGCGATCTGACAAAAGTGATCGATCAAATTGGTGAAAAAAAAGGAAACGGGACTTTTAAATTCAATTTTCATTTCCTCAGTCAACAGGATAGCGAAGTTGTCTACGAAGATGAGTTTGCCTTAGACGAGATTGAAAAAATCAATCTCAAATTCCATTCAGATGCTGTAAAAATTATCTCGACAGATTCAGACAAATTGAAACTGACTCAGTATAAAAATCCGCAGACTGCTGATGATCCGATCGTTCAAGTCAGCAGCCAAAACGGTGATCTAAATATTCATTTACCAGAAAAAAAATTCTCGATTAGTATTGGTGTTTTTATTTCTACGACGCGTCTGCCTAAATTGCTGATTGAATTGCCAAACAGCTATAAAGGTACATTGAATAGCGACTTTGGATCCGGCAGCATGCTGGTAAAGGGGATTAAAAATCACGCAGCCGCTAATTTCACCTTTCATTCCGGCAGCTTGAAGATTTCAAATTCAGTCTTTTCAGAAAGCGGCTGTTCTTTTCATTCCGGCAGCCTATCTGTTTCGGATAGCTTGGCCGATTATTTCGGATCAGATTTTTCATCAGGCACGCTGCGTTTGAACAATGTTACGGCAAAATATGATATTAAAGCCACCTCGGGCACGGTACGCCTGAATAAAATAACCGGTGCCGGTAGTGTCAATCTATCGTCGGGGGTTGTGCGTGCTGATTTTAAAAAGGTAACCGGTGATTTAAAATTGACCGCGTTGTCAGGCATGATTAGAGCTGTTTTGCCTAGCCAAGACGAATTTGCTTTCAAGTTATCGGCTAAAACCGGTACAGTTCGTTTGAAGGATGTTTTTGACGCACCAGTGGATTATGATATCGAGTCATCCTCTGCTAAATTAGGTACTGTCGGCGAAGCTAAAAGTTATCGCTTGCTCAGTCGCGTGTCTTCGGGCACAATCGTGATTGATTAGAATTTTTTTAACTTAATTTATGTTTAACTGCAGCCGCCTTATAATTTAATCAATGACTAAACGAGTTCCGCCTTTTTTAACACCCCCGGCTATTGTGTCGATTATCATTGCTTTATCAGCGGTTAATGTTGTGACTAATGTGACAACTCATACAGCTGAGGGTGGTGCACCAACAAACTATACGCCCAGCCAAAGTTCGTCAACGAGTTCAGCTGTGAGTTCATCCAGACCGGATCGGCAGTCATCTTCTGACTTGTCTTCCAGCAGTTCTTCATCTGTGCCAGACACAGCGTCCAGCAGCAGTTCTTCACAAAAAACGCCTTCAGAAACAAGCGGCTCTTCTAGCAGTACGTCTGAAAGCTCGCAATCTGTTGATAAAGCACCAGCTGCCAGCAGCACTACTAGTTCATCAGCTGTCACACCGCCGGCAGGAGGTAAATAATGGGAATTGGTTTACTGGCTTTAATTAATCAATGGCTTGGTTTTTTTAGTGTTCGCAATCAGGCTAGAGGGCGTATTTATTCAATCGTCGGTTTTATCGCTAACTTTTACCTCCTTTATGTTGGTGTGCGTTTAATCATCAATCGTCAGATTTGGGGGATTGTTTTCCTATTAGCTTTTGTCGTCTTGCTGTATTTTTCTGTGCTGAATATGATTTATTATTTTACAGACAAAACAGTTAAATGGGATATTTCGCCTTTGATTGACCACTTTTTGGGTGGCGATAAAGCTGAAGAAGAAGCTGCTCTGAAAACTGTACCGGCCAATGGCCTTTATCGACGTGATCAAGTGCTGGGTACGGTGATTGTGTCAAGTTTAGAAGAACAAGAAAACTTATCCAATCTCTATCAGCGAATGCTGCAGGCCAAATTGATTGAACAGAATTATGGTCATTTTTCCCGCTCGCAAATAAAGAGGTATCTGCTGGCGCATGAAACAATATCGGCTAATTATCCGGGTACGCTGCTGCCGTATTTTGATTTAAAATACGTGCCCAGCGGTTTATTGATCTATGGCGGCATGAATCAGTTTTCTGCTCGCCCGATTGGTGTAATCGTTAAGGTTGGACTAAGTGATGCAATGACTGCATTACAGGGTTATCAGTTATCGCTAGCCTCGGTGGTAATCCATGGCGGACAGGGACGCCAGTTAGATCCGACCCATAGTAAAATTGTGGCTGTGTCGTTAGCAAATTACATCACGGCTGAAGTCGCTTATAAAAAAAGAGAAATTTAAGAAAACCGTTTTTGAGAAGGGATGGGTCACATAAATAAATGATGAAAGTTATCGTAGGATTGGGAAATATTGGTGCAAAATACGCACATAATCGGCATAACGTCGGTTTTATGGCGGTGGACGAACTCGCACAGCGACTCAATACAACCTTTTCTTTGAAACAAAATCTGCACGCATTTATCGCAACGGCTGTTGTGGCATCTGAAAAAGTATATCTGGTTAAACCGACAACGATGATGAATGATTCTGGTCTGGCCGTAGAGGCCGTGATGCATTATTTTGACGCCGGGCTAGATGATTTAATCGTTTTTGTTGACGATATTGATCGGGATTATGGTCAGCTGCGTATCAAAAAAAGCGGTGCATCAGGCGGACACAATGGTTTGAAATCAATCGAATCAGCTATTGGGAGTCAGAAATTTGTCCGAATCCGTATCGGCACAGGGAGGCCCGCTCATGCTGCACAGGCTGTCATTAATCATGTGTTGGGTGATTTCACAAAACCGCAAATGGACTTGGTTCAGCCCCAGATTGACCAGGCCGTTTTAGCGTCAGAGGATTTTATTAAGGGCATTGCACTGAATACAATTACGAATCGTTACAATAATTAATGATGAGCGCATTGACAGATTTTATCAGTCGTTTGCCTTTGACTGAAAGTATAGTCCTGAACCAAAGCAGCCCGGATACGGCGCAACTTATTTCAGGCATTGACGATACCCCCAAGGCCGCGTTAGCCGCTGGGGTTTTTGTGCGTTTAAAAGCTGAAAAACAGAAAAAAAACAGCTTAATTATCACAGACACGCAATTCCGTGCTGATCGGCTTAGCGGTGACCTGGAAGCTCTCGTCGGCCAGGATAATGTCTTTGAAATTCAAGCAGAAGAATCCTTGGCGACGGAAACAGCGATTGCGTCGCGCGATGCAGATTTGAGTCGCGTTTTGGCCTTGCGAGCCATGCAGTCTAACACTCCAGCCATGATTGTTGCGCCTTTAGTTGCCTTGACGCGTCGTTATCCAGATCCGGCAGTTTTTCGGTCTGCTGTTTTGGATCTTAAAAAATCGGACACCTATGTGCAGGCGGATTTGGCCGGCAGATTGATCGAGATGGGGTATCGCAAAGAAGCATTGGCTGCGAGTCCTGGTGAATTTGCGGTCAGAGGCGAGATTGTTGATATCTATCCGATCAATATGGATAGCCCTGTACGCTTGGATTGCTTCGATGAAGAGCTTGAGTCTATGCGGACTTTTGATGCCGATTCACAAAAATCTTTGGACAAAATCCAGCATGTTTTTGTGTTTCCAGTTTCGGACTTCCTTCTGTCACAAGCTGATTTTTCCACAGATTTGCAAACACTGCAAAATGCTTTTATTGCCTACCGTGATTCTCTGAAGGGGATCGAAAAGAAGAAAATTACAAGTTTTTTTGACCCTCTACTGGCTCGTTCTAGGGAAAGCGGCTTTGATCGCGGTCTTTTACCTTTTGCTGAGTTCTTTTTAACACACTCGCTTTTAGAGTATGCTAAGCAAGACGACCTGCTGTTCATTGATGATTTCGCCAGAATTAATGAACAGGCCAAACTTCAAGAGGAAAAAGATGCGCAATGGATGACTGATGCTTTAAAAGAGTTTCGGCTCCTACCTGATTTAAAAATCAAGCTTGATGCAACTAATCTTTTGAAGAAATCACAGCAGAATATTACCGGTAAACTGCAGCGTTTTCACAATCCGAAAATTTTCTTGAGTAATTTAACCCGTGGGTTGGTTGGCCTGGCTTTTACTGCCAAACAAACTCTATTGACCCGACCGATGCAGCAGTATTTTGGCCAGATGCCGGCCCTAAAAGCTGATGTTGATTCTTATCGTAAGCGAGAATTCACCGTGGTCTTGGCTGCTGCTTCTCATGAACGGTTGTTGTCCTTGCAGCGGACTTTGCACGATTTTGATATGAATTTTGCTATCACTGATGAGGTATTGCCCGGTACGGCCCAATTACAAGTTAGTGCTTTATCACGCGGTTTTGAATTGCCGGATCAGAAATTGGTTGTTCTAACCGAAGCGGAATTGTTCGCCAAAGTCAAAAAGCGAATTCCGCGGCATGCAACTTTTTCTAATGCCGAAAGAATTACCAGTTATAACCAACTCAAGGTTGGCGATTATGTAGTACATGTTAATCATGGTATCGGACGCTATGAAGGTTTAACCACACTGGAAGCCAATGGCGGCAAACAAGATTATTTGACACTGGCTTATGCACAAAACGCCAAGATTTTCGTACCGATAACACACCTGAACCTAGTTCAGAAATACATTGGCGGCGATCAGGGCAAAGTTAAAATCAATTCTTTGAATTCAACCGACTGGGCCAAAACAAAACACAAGGTGGCCACCAAAGTCGAAGATATTGCTGATGACTTGATTGCTTTATACGCCAAGCGCGAAGCCGAAAGCGGTTTTGCCTTTTCTGCTGATGATCAAGCACAGGACAAATTCGATAATGAGTTTGCCTACCCAGAGACTGTTGACCAGCTGCGTTCGATTAAAGAGATCAAAAGCGATATGGAGTCAGCCAAGCCGATGGACCGCCTGCTGGTCGGGGATGTTGGTTTTGGGAAGACTGAGGTCGCCCTGCGTGCTGCATTTAAAGCGATTCATGATCACAAACAGGTTGCATTTTTGACGCCGACTACTATCCTTTCCCAACAGCATTACGAAACGGCCTTGGAACGTTTTTCCGATTTTCCGGATGTCAGGATTGCTGTTTTGTCCCGCTTTAATACGCCCGCACAGAACAAAGCGGCTATTAAAAAGATCAAAGACCACCAAATTGATCTGGTTATCGGGACTCATCGTCTTTTGTCCAAGGATGTGGTTTTTGATGATTTGGGCCTGCTGATTATTGATGAAGAGCAGCGTTTTGGCGTCAAACACAAAGAGAAGATCAAACAGCTGCGTGCCAGTATCGATGTCCTCACGCTCACAGCGACACCGATCCCGCGTACTTTAAATATGGCGCTTGTCGGCGCACGTGATTTATCAGTCCTAGAGACACCACCAGCTAACCGTTTTCCGATTCAGACTTATGTTTTGGAAAGTAATTGGCCAGTCGTTGCTGATGCGATGGAAAAAGAGATTGGACGCGGTGGACAGGTCTTTTTCCTGCATAACCGTGTTCAGGACATTGAACGGACTGTTGGTGAAGTACAACGTCTGGTGCCTGATGCCAATGTTGGCTATATTCATGGTCAGATGAACGAAACCCAGTTAGAAAATGTTTTGATGGACTTTTTAAACGGCGTCTATGATGTGCTGGTCACGACTACGATCATCGAGACAGGTGTTGATATTCCGAATGTCAACACGTTGATTGTCGAGAATTCACAGCGTTTTGGTTTGTCGCAGCTTTACCAATTACGCGGCCGAATCGGTCGTTCTAACCGTCTAGCCTATGCATATTTCACTTTTCCGCCTGATCGCCAACCGACTGAAGATGCTCAAAAACGCCTGGAAGCCATTCGTGATTTCACGGAGCTAGGATCCGGCTTTAAATTGGCCATGCGCGATCTGTCAATTCGTGGTGCCGGTGATTTATTGGGCAAACAGCAGCACGGCTTTATCGATTCTGTTGGTTATGAACTATACCAGCAGATGCTGCAAGAGGCCGTAGCAGCCAGGCAAGGCAAACACAAAAAAGCCATACAGACTAATGCTGAAATTGTTTTGGACATTGAGGCTCTGCTGCCTGAGGACTATGTGGGTGATTCATCTCAGAAAATCGAGATGTACCAGCGGATCCGAAAGTCTCAGAACCAGGCACAGTTTGACGAAGTCCGTCAGGATTTGATCGATCGTTTTGGCGCAATTCCTCAACAGGTTGAAAATCTGTTTGCGCTGGCGCGTTTGAAAAATGCCGCTGATTTGGCTAATGTTGTTAATTTGCGTGGCGACGGGACTCAAGTCCGGATATTGTTCAGCAAAAAAGCCAGCCGAGCACTTGCTGGCGAGACTGTTTTTAAAACCTTGCAGGACCTGCCTTATAAGGTTCGCGTCAAAGCCATCGATGATCAATTAGAATTAACCGTCATTTTAAACAAAGATCCGCAACTAACCTATTTAGGAAAAATAACCGATTATCTCGAATCGGCTGCAAAGGAGATCCAACATGCGTTTGGATAAATATTTAAAAGTCAGCCGCCTGATTAAAAGACGCACCTTGGCCAAAGAATTTGCTGACCAGGGACGTGTTACAGTCAATGGCAAAGTTGTCAAATCTTCGGCAAGCGTGACGATCGGGGATGTCTTGGTACTTTCGTTCGGCACCCGTATTTTGACAATTAAAATTACCGATACTTCAGAAATTGTGAAGAAAAACGATGCAGGGGAGATGTATGACTTGCTTTCATCGGAATCAAATTCTGATAATTCTTCGATCCATTAAACTGCTATGGATATGTTTTTCATCTCTGCATCTATTTTTAGATTATGAGTTCTCTATTTAGTGTTTAAAACAAATTTAATTTCGCAATCCGTTGGCAGGCCTCGGTGAAATAAGGTTCATCAATCAGCAAGCCGACTCTGACAAAACCTTCTCCCCCTTTACCAAAACCGATCCCTGGTGCCACGGCAACAGCTGCTTTATCTAACAATAGGCCTGTAAACGATTCACTCGTGTAGCCTGTTGGTACGGGCATCCAAGCGTAGAAAGACCCACCCGAAGGATAAGGCTCCCAGCCGATTTTTCTAGCAGCGGCAAAGAATTGATTACGGCGTTTTTCATATAATGACACCAAATCATGAACTGTGTGCTGATCGCTTTTTAGAGCAGCAATACCAGCCTTTTGGATAGCTGGGAAGACACTGACAAAAAGATGGTCTTGAAGCAGGTTGATCGCTTCAATCATGTCGGCATTTCCGGCAGCAAAGCCCAGACGCCAGCCGGCCATGTTATAGGATTTAGAAAAAGTATAAGTTTCAATGCCAACGTCTTTTGCACCGGGTGTCTGCAAAAAACTCAATGACTTTTGTCCGTCAAAGCTGATCGCACCGTAAGCAAAATCATGTACAACGCCGATTTGATTTTGCTTGGCAAAATCGACTGTTTTTTGGAAAAATTCAGGATTGGCAACGGCACCGGTGGGATTATTCGGATAATTCAGGTACATCAGTTTGCCTTTTTTTGCCAAATCCGGGTCGAATGTGTCATAGTCAGGCAAAAATCCGTTTTCTGCTTTTAAGGGAAACAGCCCTAAACGGACTGAAGCCAGCGCGATACCGGACAAGTAATCTGGATAACCCGGATCTGGCAAAAGCATCGTGTCCCCAGGGTTTAATAATGCAAAGGGCAGCTCCACTAATCCAATTTTAGAACCGCCTAAGATTGCAATCTCTTTATCAGGGTCCAAAGAAACACCGTATTCTCTTTTGTAAAAATCTGCTGCAGCCTGCCTTAATTCAGGATCGCCACGGAATTGGGAATATTTATGATTCTGCGGCTCAGCTGTTGCCTCTTGCATGGCTTTGACAATAAAATCAGGTGTCGGCTGGTCAGGATTGCCTTGGCCTAAATTAATCACGTCAGCGCCAGTCGCAATTTTTGCGTTGACTTTCTTAACTAATTGGGCGAAAAACTGTTGGGGCAGTTGTTTTAACACTTTTGATTCATCAAATGTAACCATTAAAATCTCCTTTAACTTTGAAGCTTCATCAGGCCAGCCATGTTTGCCTGACACAAATAGATACAAAAAATCCTCTATCGTATAAAAACGATAAAGGACGGAAAACCGTGGTACCACCTTCATTGATGCATGACTTGCACCCACTTTTTTAATTGCGCTAACGGGCAAAAGCCGACACTAGCTTGCGCAAAAAATATTCAGCCATTGCCGTTCGCTAGTATGATTGCATCAAAAGACCATCTTCTTGTTCTGCGGCCGACCGCTTCTCAGCTTCGCGCGGTTCTCTTTATCGGAATAGGACAATACTCATCTTTGCAAGGATTATAAAATGCGTATACAGCTTTGTCAAATGAGAGTCTCATACAGGCTGCTATTAGCAGCCAAAAGCTTTTAGTTCGAAATTGAAGGGTGATTGTCCGTGGCGAATTATTAAGATTTATTTGCGATTTTCTTAAGCAGTTTTTATCATTGGAATCCTGTGCGATATTGATTTTAAGCGATGAGGAACGGTGCAGCTAGACAAACGAAAAGGGTCAATCCTAAGACAGAACCGCAAGGTCCTGCTTTGCATGTGGTGCAAGCTGATACCGCTGCTCAAATCCGTCGGGCACAAGGGTCCAACCAAGCTCGCGAGAGACATTATCATAAAGAGATTGCTCGCCGCCGCCGGTTAATTGCCTGCCTTGGCATTTTCTTTGTTGTGATTTTTTCCGTCAATCTGTTGTCTTCAGCTGTCAAACTGAATGCAGCCTTAGCCCAGCTGCGGCAAGTTAATCGGCAATTGGATCGTACTCGCGGTGAAAACGGCAAATTGAAAACTGTGTTGACTAATCTCAAACAGCCTGATTACCTCGCACAGGTTTTACGTGATAAATATCAATATTCCAAAAAAGGCGAAGTTATTTTTAATCTGCCTGCTGGAAGCGACACAAAATAACAGTTTTTTTGCTGTTATTTTATTAATATGAAGAGTCTCTACAGACAATTTCAATTGAATATCCAGAGCCATCGGCTTTTTTCCGGACGCGATAAAGTTCTTGTGGCGATTTCTGGCGGAGTGGATTCAACTGTTTTAGCGAACTTGCTCTTTAAATATGAAAGCCAGCCATCTGACCATCTTTTTTTAGCTCATGTTGATCACCAACTGCGCCCTGATTCATTTAAAGAGAAAGAATTAATTGATCGTCAGTTTGCAAGCCGCGGATTGCAGGTATTCCATAAGATCTGGCCGCGTTCTCAGCATCCAACTTCAGGTATCGAAAACGCCGCGCGTGATTTTCGCTACCAATTCTATGAAGAAGTAGCCAGCAGGCTGGGAATTTCGACGATTATTTTAGCTCAGCATGCGAATGATCAGGCTGAGACGACTTTGTTAAAATTGATCCGGGGGGGAGACTGGGAAACAATTTCTGCCATGAATTGGTCGCGTCCTCTAAACAACTCTTCTGATATCCGTGTTGTCAGGCCCTTATTAAATATCAAAAAAGCTGATTTATACGCGTATGCCAAATCGACAGGACTTGAATGGATCGAAGACCCCAGCAACCAAGACCCGGACTACACGAGCCGAAATCAGATCCGCCAAGTGGTTCTGCCGGCTCTGGAAAAAATCAATCCTCAAGCAATCGAACACATCGCTGATTTTGCAGAGCAGATTAAGCATCTGAAAGAAGACCAGTTGTTTGAAATGTTAAAGCTCTGGGTAAAAGAGTCAGCACCTGATTTACCGATCAAGCGCTCTCAGATCGACCAATTCGAGGCTTTATTGAAAAATAAGCAGTCGCCAAATGGGAGAATCGAGTTAGCTGACCAGGTATCGTTAATCAAGCACCACGATGGAATTCAAGTTAGAAAGGAAAACGAATAAGACTGGCTGTTGTCCCTGCCTGATTCGTGTTAACATAAAAACAATAAAATGACTGATACAGATCCCCGTTTTTCAAGAATACTCCACGATCACGATGAAATCGAAAATGCTGCCAAACGGATTGGGGCACAAATTGATCATGATTATGCCGGCAAAACGCCTATTTTGGTTGTTGTTTTAAAGGGTGCTGTCATGTGGGCAGGTGATCTCTTTAAAAATATTTCGATTGATGTTGAGATGGATTTCATTGATATTGCCAGTTATCATGGCGGTATCAAGTCGACTAACGCCATTACTTTGAGAACTGATTTGACTTCTGATGTACGGGGACACGACATTATCCTAGTCGAGGATATTGTCGACACTGGATTATCATTACAATACCTGATCTCTTTGCTAACAGATCGCGGCGCAAAGTCTGTTAAAACAGCCACGATGCTAAATAAACAGCAGGGACATAAAGTCGCGGTAAAAGCCGATTATATCGGCTTTGAAATTTCAAATGAATTTGTAGCCGGTTATGGATTAGATTACCAAGAAATTTGGCGGAATCTGCCTTTTATCGGTGTTGTGAACCCAGAAGTCTATTCTTAATGTTGTTTGTATCTAGGAATGTTAAAATATTGTGTTAGCGTAAACGAGGTAATATATGCAGAATAAGAATCGCGGATTCTTCCGTAGTTCGTTATCATACGCCATTGTGATACTAGCGATTATCTTCTTAATCTATAGTTTCTTCGGACGGAGTGATGGTAATGTCAAACATCTTTCGACGACTGCCTTTTTAAGGCAGCTGCGGACCAATAAAATTAAAGATTTTACAATTCAGCCTGGAGATAGTGGTGTCTATACGATTTCCGGCGATTTTAAAAAGGCACAGAAGTCTAGTCAGAATAATGGCGGTGTTAGCCTGATTTCTGGTTATCAGGCAACGGTTACGCGTTTTACCGCTTACGTACTGCCCAACGATTCAAGCCTAAAAGAGATTACGAGCACTGCTCGTCGAGCCGGGGTTGCGATTAATCCAAGGCCTGCTCCGTCGAATTTCTGGGGCTCGATGCTGACGATGATTGTCCCAACGCTGATTCTATTTGCGCTGCTTTACTGGATGATGCTTGGCGGACAGCGGGGTCAAGGCGGTTCTGGCGGTGGACCTGGCGGAATTATGAGTTTTGGCCGTTCCAAGGCTAAACCTTCAGATCCGAAGCAGAATAAAGTACGTTTTGCTGATGTTGCAGGCGAAGAAGAAGAAAAGCAGGAATTGGTTGAAATCGTTGAATTCTTAAAGGATCCAAAGAAATTTACTAGTTTAGGCGCTCGTATACCAAAGGGTGTTTTGCTTGAAGGACCTCCAGGAACTGGAAAGACTTTGCTAGCCAGAGCGGTTGCCGGGGAAGCATCAGTACCATTCTTCAGTATCTCCGGTTCTGATTTTGTGGAGATGTTTGTCGGTGTTGGTGCCAGCCGAGTTCGTGATTTATTTGAAAATGCCAAAAAAGCTGCACCATCGATTATCTTTATTGATGAAATTGATGCCGTTGGCCGGCGCCGTGGTGCTGGTATGGGTGGCGGCAATGATGAACGTGAGCAGACCCTGAACCAGATTTTGATTGAGATGGATGGTTTTGAAGGTAATGAAGGCGTCATTGTTCTGGCTTCTACAAACCGTTCTGATGTTTTGGATCCGGCTTTGCTCCGTTCTGGTCGTTTTGACCGGAAGATTTTGGTGGGTGCACCGGATGTTAAAGGCCGAGAAGCTATTCTACGCGTACACGCTAAGAATAAGCCGATGGCCGATGATGTTGATTTGAAAGTGATTGCCCAGCAGACACCTGGATTTGTCGGTGCTGATTTGGAAAACCTTTTGAACGAGGCTGCTCTATTGGCTGCTCGAAATGGTGAAAAAGCTGTCACAGCTGCCGACATTGATGAAGCTGAAGATCGTGTGATTGCCGGTCCTGCTAAAAAAGACCGCAAGACGACCGAAATTGAACGACAGACCGTTGCTTATCATGAAGCCGGGCATGCTATTGTCGGCTTGGTTCTAAATGATGCACAAGTTGTCCGTAAGGTTACGATTGTCCCTCGTGGGCGCGCTGGCGGATACGCTTTGATGATGCCTAAAGATGAACGGTATTTGATGACCGAAAAGGACGCTAAAGAAGAATTGGCTGGCTTAATGGGCGGCCGTGCTGCTGAAATGATTATTAATCAGCAAGCTAGTTCCGGTGCGTCAAATGATTTCCAGCAGGCAACACAGATTGCCAGGGAAATGGTTACGCAATATGGTATGTCAGATAAATTAGGGATGGTTCAGCTGGAAGGCAATGCTAACGCATTTATCGGAGATCCGAATAATCCTAACCCACCGTATTCGCAAAAGACTAGTGAATTGATTGATGAAGAAGTGCGTCGTTTGACTAGAGAGGCTTATCAAAAGGCTGTCGACATTATTCAAACTCATCGTGATCAGCATAGGGCGATTGCTGAGGCGCTGCTTAAATATGAGACTTTGGATGAGGCACAAATCAGGTCATTGTATGAGACGGGTGAAGTTCCAAGCGACTTGGCAGCAACGAAAAATGTTGATGCACGACCGCTGTCATATGAAGAATCTAAAGCTGCATTACAGAAGAACAATTCACATGACCAATCAGAGGATAATAAAGATGATGCCAACGCACCCGCTGATCCTAAACCTGTAGTTAAAAAACCAAGGGCTAAAAAGACAACAAGTACAACGACACCGCGTCCTCGCCGTAAGGCTGCTCCTAAAAAGCCTGTTAAGACTGATGATGATACAGATACAAAAGATAAAGATGAAAAGTAAGGAAAACGCGACTTTAAACAGCCGCGTTTTTATGAATTGATATGGATTATTTGATTAAAAGCGTCACACACAATGGGCACTTTCGCGCCTATCTGACGGATATGTCAGATCTGGTAAGAAAAGCAGCTGAAATACATCATAGCAGTCCAGACGCGACGACGGTTTTAGGGCGTGCACTGATTGCGACGGCTCTGACCGGTACGTCTCTTTTAAAGGGTTCGGATCAGATCCACGTGGCTATCAACGGCCGTGGACCGATTGGCCAAATTGTTACGGAGACAAATGCCCAGGCGCAGCTGCGAGGCTACGTGACTAATCCTCAGGCATCTGTTGCTAAAAGAGCGGACGGCCAACCCAATGTGCCCGTCCTTGTCGGCTTGAATGGGAGCCTGCGGTTAACGAAAGTGCAGCCTGGGTTGGAGCCTTATACCGGCGAAGTTGCTTTAACAACTGGTGAAATTGGTGATGATTTTACCTATTATCTCGCGCAGTCCGAGCAGATTCCAAGCGCAGTCGGTGTCTCTGTTTTTGTTAACTCTAAGAATTTGGTTGAGCGGGCAGGTGGTTTTTTGATCCAAACCATGCCGGGTGCCAGCGATAATGAATTGAACTTATTGGAACAGCATTTAGGCAGATTACCTAATATTTCGTCAATGCTAGCAGAAGGCTTGCAGGCGGAACAGATTTTTGCTAAATTTTTTGGACAGACAAAGATGACGATTTTGGATAAAATTCCGGTCACCTTGGCAGCACCCTTACCCAAAAAATGGTATGCAGACGCTTTGGGGACATTACCGAAAACTGAATTAACAGCCATGATTGCTGAGGACCACGGTGCTGAAATCGTTGATCGTTTTAATGGGCACAAATATCAATTCAGTGAAGAGGAATTGAAAGCGATTCTTGCAGCAGGAAAATAATGAAATACGGAATCAAGCATGGGGAAGGGCCTGGCTTTCTGATACACTAGACTAGGTATATTTAAGGGATTTTATGGTAGAAAAAGCAGATAAAGAATTAAATGATCAACTCAGAGTACGTTTGCAAAAAATGCAGGCTTTAAAAGATGACCTGGGTGTCGACCCTTTTGGCCATCGTTTCGAACGAGATACATATGCAAAAGATATTCATAATTTTGCAGATGATAAAAGCGGCGAATCACTATATGAGGCCAAAAAACATGTCATTGTTGCTGGTCGTATGATGGCCAAGCGTGGTGCTGGCAAGGTTATTTTTGCTGACATCAGAGATGTCAGCGGAACAGTTCAAATCTACGCACGTCGTGATGACTTGGGCGAAAACTATAGTCTTCTGCGTCGTGCTGATTTAGGTGATATTCTGGGTTTTTCTGGTCAGGTTATGAAGACTGATGCTGGCGAGACGACAGTTTTGGTTGACAAAATTACTTGGCTGTCAAAAGCACTGCGGCCATTGCCTGATAAATTCCATGGTTTAACTGACATTGATACACGTTATCGCAAACGTTATTTGGATTTGATTGCAAATCCGGATTCTTTTGATATCTTTATCAAACGGTCGAAAATCGTCAAAGCCATTCGCGATTATATGGATTCGGTTGGCTTTATAGAAGTTGAGACACCAATTCTGCAAAACTCTGCTGGTGGCGCCGCTGCTCGTCCATTTGTAACACACCATAACGCTTTGGATATTGATATGTACCTACGAATTGCAACAGAGCTGTATTTAAAGCGATTGATTGTCGGCGGTATGGAACGTGTCTATGAGATTGGCCGGATTTTCCGTAACGAAGGTATGGATACAACTCATAATCCTGAGTTTACCACGCTTGAATCTTATGCTGCTTATTGGGATTTGTCAGATGTGATGATCGAGACAGAAAATATTATTCGCGCCGCTGCTCAGGCAGTTAATGAAGATGGTCTGATTACTTATAAAGATCATCAGGTAGATATCACAAAACCTTTTGCTAAAAAGTCGATGACTGCTTTGATCAAAGAAAAGACCGGCATTGATTTTGATCAAAAGATGGATTTAGATGATGCCCGTCAATTAGCTGATGATAATCATGTTAAATATGAGAGCTTCTGGGGTGTCGGCCATATTATTTCTGAATTTTTCGATACTTTTGTCGAAAAGACTTTGATTGAACCAACTTTTGTCTATCATTTTCCTTTGGAAGTCAGCCCATTGGCTAAAAAAGAAGATGACAATCCGGATTTTGTTCAACGTTTCGAGCTTTATATTGCCGGTAACGAGTATGCCAACGCTTTCACGGAACTGAACGATCCGATTGATCAACGGCAGCGTTTTGAAGCCCAAGCTTCTGAACGTGAAAATGGTAATGACGAAGCTGAGTCGATTGATGAAGATTATATTGAAGCCCTCGAACACGGTATGGCACCAACGGGTGGTTTGGGGATTGGTATTGATCGTCTGGTGATGCTTTTGACTGACCAGGCTTCAATTCGAGATGTGTTGCTGTTCCCAACAATGAGAAATTAAAACAGTATTTAAAAACCTTGATGATTCCTCATCAAGGTTTTTGTTCTAAAATAGGCTGCATGCAGAAGAAATCAACAATTAATAAATTTTTAGAAGCCATTCCACGGATTTTATCTAGTCCGATATCGATCGCGATTTTCTTATTTTTATTTATTTATCTCGTTATTTTCGGAATTTTGGGTTTAATTCCGCAACTCAAGTTTCTTGAACCATCGAATACGAGCCAGTTAATTCTAGGCAATTATACGAATGTCCTGTCGGCCTTAGGTGCGGCCATTGCGGCTGGCGTTGGCACGAGTGTTCATAAACATGTTCGTGCTCATCGTAAACAAACAGCCGATTTGCAAGTGACAGTCGACCGCTTGGAGAAAAAGATAGATGAACTTGCAAAAAAGATTAATGCTGATAATCCAAAATAAAGATTAAACATTAGTGGTTTTTTGCCGTTTAATCCGCAAGACCAGATACAACAAAATCGCAGCAAAGACGCTGCATACGATCAAAGCAGCCAGCATCCCGATCATTGAGACTTGTCTAGGACGAGAAACCACGGACAGCACTTGACTCACAATTAAGACACCGATGACGCCTGCTACTTGTCTAACGGTGGTTATCAAAGCAGTGCCGTGGGGAATCAAGTCATCATCTAAAGCGTTGTTTGCATAAGTGACGGCCGGCATCATCATAAAGGCGTTTCCTGATTCAACCAATGCGGCAAAGATGACGGCAAACAACCAGTTTTTCAGTTCAACGATTAATGAAAGACCTGCGAAGCCAATAAAGATCATGGACGCACCAATCAGCATGGTGCGTTTCAGACCAAATTGTGCCATGACCTTGGCCGAGCGGCGGTTCAAAATGCTTAAGCTTAACGCCGCCGGCACCATTAAAAGGCCTGACCATAGACTATTCAAATTCAGGATTCTTTGAAAATACAGCGGCATTAAAACCGTTGTCACGATTAAACCGATATAGGATCCAGCCGTCAGAAACATGCCAAGCCGAAAAGCAGACTTGGCTAGTACATGCAAATCCAAGAGGGGATTTTTGACTGTCAGCTGCCGATAAACAAAGTAAGCAGTTAGTAGAAGACCGGCAATTAATAAAATGAGCAGCCAGACACGGATACCTGAAGATAATGTTTGCAAAGCGTATAAGACCATTAACAGCCCCACTAAAGATAAAGATGAGATCCAGTCGAAATGATAAGGTTCTTTCGGCATGACATTACTGATATATTTGAGGGACAGCAGAAATAAGACCAGCAGGACTAGTAAGAAAAAAGCGAAAACGGATTGCCAATTAAAAGCCTGCAAAATGACACCGGAGACAATTGGTCCAACAGCTAACGCAGAACCCATCACCAATCCGACTGCCCCCATTTGAGCGGCGCGATTCTCCGATGGTGTGATCGATAGAATCACAGACTGGAAACTGGGAAATAAGAGTCCGACCGAGATGCCTTCTAATAAGCGGCCTACCATCAGCAGATCAAAGTTTGGTGCGTAGATTGCAATTAAGGTGCCAACCATAAAAATAAGCTGTAAAGCTAACAAAAAATTTTTAAAGGGCAGATTTTTCAAAAACCAAGGCGATAAAGGCATCATCAAGACCATGATCAGCATAAAGCCTGTCGTTAACCACTGGACACTTGCAATCGGTACAGAAAAACGCTGCATTAAAGTCGGGTAAATGGTTGTCATAGCTGACTGACTGATCGAAAATGTAAAACTGGTTGCTAATAATAAGTTGATAAAAAATTTCTTGTGTTTATTTGATAAATTTGGCATTGATCCTTCTTTCTTTACTAGTACACTGTATGCGTCGCTGTTTTGATTATAAATAAAAAGGCTCTGCGATAACAGAGCCTTTTTAAATTAGATCGCGACGGTAAAAACCCCAAGCAGATATGACGACTAGTATCATCATGATGATCCATTGCAGCCACCAAAGAGGCCAGTCGATATTCTTCACTGGTAAATCACGCATCCAGCCTAATGGTGTGATGGTCAAAACCCAGTTCGGCAGTTTTAGCATGTTGTGAAAATAAAGCAGGAAGAAAGACAGTCCTAAGTAGGCATATAAGACTGACACAATTCTAGGCAGCCAAGCAATTAAGAATAGTGCCAGAGCCAAGAAGGTCAAAATACCCGGCATCAGGCCAAGTGCCAATTCGTTGAAATGGCTAATGGGAAGACCGTGTTTTAACAAGGCGTTTCCTATCAACGCCATTGTGTATACCGCACCCAGATCAGCCAAGATGGTCGTGGTCAAGGCGGGGAGGACATAACTCAGGAGTAGTCCGCCACGAGAAGTCTTCTTAGCGTAAACCAGTTCCGTAAGACCTTTTGCCGTGTCGGAATTGATTTTTGCAATCATCTGGATGCCGGGGATGATCGCTAATAATATAAGGAAGTAACTGATCATGGCAATGAACTGCAGCAGGATCTGGCTGCTGACTTGTCTGACCTGATCACTGCCAATAATTTGAGCGATGCTGGGATTGATTTTTAGTAGATCGCTGATTTGCGGGAAGATCGATGCATACATGGCGGCGGTAGCAACATTGGCAAAAATCCAGATTAGAGCGATGTACTTTTGAAGGTAGAAGGAAAGGCGATTGAGATTGGATAAGAAACGCGGTGCAGTTACTGGTCCGCGCCCACTTTGGATTAAAGCGGCGTTCAAATCACGATGGCCAGCAATTTGGAAGGCCAGTGCTGCAAATACGACGGTTAAGGCGAGCATCAGCCACACAACTTTCAGGTCGTTTTGTGTTCCTATTTTGCCTAACTCGACCCATCCGAACAGGGATAACCAAGTCCACTTGGCTGCGCTGACATCGGTCGCCATACGGACCGCGTAGCAGATAGCGAAAAAGATAAAACTGGCGGAATTGGCAGCTTGGGAACTATTAAATATTTGAGCTGCCAACAAGGCAGCTGCACCAAACATCAAGCCGACTAAGACCGTCTCTAAGGAGAAAAGCGAAATCATTTCAGAGGTCATACCGGTTATATTGGCAGCCCATATGGACAGGTAAGAAATAATCATCAGTATCAAATTAAAAATGATTATTTCTAAAACAGCGGCTGAGAAGGGCGCCAGCCTGCCTACAGCTGTTGCGCGAATGATTTCTGTAACACCCTTATCTTCTTGGGCACGTGTTGTTCGAACGGCCAATAAAATATTTGGGATCACTGTGAATATCCCTGTGAAGACAAGCATCATAGCGATAAAAATTTGACCCGTCGAAATGCCGCTGCCCGTGGGTGGTACACCAAAAATGGATGTCATGGCAGGTGTTTTTAAAGTAACAATGATAGACGCGATCGCTTTTCTATTGCCATAGATGCCGTTAAATTTGCTGGCGCCGGCTAAAAGCGCGGCCGCAATTGCTAAGATCCACACGATGATAAAAGTGCTGTCTCGCTTGAGTGCTGCTTTTAAGATTAAGCCGTTTTTTGAAAACATGTTTGCAAACATCAGCTCACCTTCTTTTGGCCACCATCATAAAAGTGAAGGAATAATTCTTCTAGGCTTGGCGGTGTGACCTGTAAATCTGTCACGGAGAGAGCCGCCAGCACCTGCATCATTTCTGACAGGTGTTCGCGGTCAATCGTGAAATTAATCCGGCTGCCATCTTGTTTGAAAGCTCGTACCCCAGGCATTGCAGCCAGTTTATCCGCTTTTTCTTTGACGAGGGCGCTGACATTCAAAGCAGAAAGATGTTTCAAATCGGCCAAAGCACCGACTTCGATGATTTTGCCCTGTCGAATGATGGCCAAACGGTCAACGATTTTTTCAATTTCCGACAAGATGTGTGATGAGAGCAGGATTGTCTTACCAGCTGCTTTCAGCTTTAGAATTTCTTGTTGGAAATTCAATTCCTGCAAGGGATCAAGGCCGCTGGTCGGTTCATCAAAAATATAGAAGTCGACATCAGCTGAGAAAGCCGCAATCAAGGCGACCTTCTGCCGATTTCCTTTAGAATAGGTACGATTCCTTTTGCTAGGGTCAAGATCAAATTCTTTGATTAAGTCCCACGTCTTGTGCGAACGCTTTTGGCCTCCGAGCCTTAAAAGCAGATCAATCGTCTGACCACCGGTCAAATTCGGCCACAAGCTGACGTCTCCGGGTACATAGGCGAGATTCTTGTGAATTTCGACTGGGTTTTTAAAGACATCCTTGCCAAACAAACTGATTTCGCCGCCGGATTTTTTTAATAATCCCAACGCAATTCGGATGGTTGTCGATTTTCCAGCACCATTGGGGCCGATAAAAGCAAAGACCTCGCCTTTATGTACATCGAAGCTAATGTCTTTTAAAGCCTGCGTTTTACCAAAATTCTTTTGTAGATGTTTAATATGCAAAACTGTTTCCATTTTCTTGTCCTTTCCGCTGACGAGAATATCTTGGACTGTTTTGTGCAGAAAGTCAATAAAAAATGAAATATTTTATTGTTAAAGTTCACTTTTTAGAAAAATAGCTCAGTTTAGCGATATAATAAGTTCAGTCATGTCAGGAAAACGCGAAAAAAATAAGTCCCAGCAACGGGACAAAATTTTACAAGCTGCTTATGCTGTTTTCAATCAGATTGGTTATCAAGCTGCCAAAGTGAGTCAGATTGCCCAGACGGCTCACGTATCGCAAGTGACTTTATATAAGTATTTTGCTTCCAAGCGGCTGCTTTTTAAGGCTTTACTGAAAGATTTGATCCAGCGTGAATTGGCAAATATGAAACAAGCCCTATCTGATTTGTCTGTCGATCAGCCGCAAAATTTCTTAAAAGTCATTCAGTTTTCCCAACAAGAGACGCGGGAGTTCTCCAAAGTATTTTTTGAAGATGTTGTCGCCGAATACCAAGGGCAAAATGGCGATCACGAGATTTATGACTATTATGAACAGGAATTGACCGTTTTTTGGCAATATATGATCGCCCAGGTCCGAAGCAGCGGCTATATCGCTTCGCGAATCAATGATCAATCGCTGATGCTGTATTTTAAGATTTGGACCAGTTATTTTGCCGATCCGAAGAATAGCCGCTGGGCGCAGGGAATTGATCTGAAGACCTGGGTGACACAATTGACTGATTTGTTTTATTTTGGTTTGCTGAATGTCAATGATGATAAACGGCAGGAAATGTTAAAGGACCTGTATGAAAACTGATTTTCGTCATGAGGATGGCCACTGTTTTTGAATATTATAGTAGAATAAGTTGTTGGGTTAATTTGCTTGACCTGCGTTTGAAAATGCCCTAAACTTAAATGGTTGTTCAGCAACATGATTATTCCGACTTAGCTCAGTTGGTAGAGCGCCTGACTGTTAATCAGGTTGTCGTCGGTTCGAGCCCGACAGTCGGAGTTTGCGGTCGGTTGATTTCACAGCCAACCGTTTTTTATTGGAAATGCTTGGGCAGATTCTAATAAGTCTAGCCGACTTAGCTCAGTTGGTAGAGCATCGGTATCGTAAACCGGGGGTCGGCGGTTCGAACCCGCCAGTCGGCAGCATATTTATAAAACAGCGTCATATCAAGTGTAAGAAAGCTTGATATAACGCTGTTTTTGTATGTTTGTACACAAAAAGCGCGGCAGTCGTTTAACTCATAAAAGCTTTTCTAAAAGCAGTAATTCGTCTCCTGGGTTTGTTCGACAGAAAAAAGTTCCTAAATTAGGAACTTTTCATGACCACTATTCAAGAAGATCCAAAATAGTCTGTTTAGCCTCAATAAAAGATGAGGTGGGAAGCAGACCGACTTTTTGTGCATGACGCTTTTTGTAATCGAAAGTATGAAATTGCAGTGGATTGATATAGCCGTGGACGGTGGAAGCGCCAGAAACAGGAATGAAAAAATCTTTCAAACGATTATCTTCGGAACTTGTTATTGGACAGACGACAGCTAAATCAGTCACGCGAGAATAATTTTGGCTGCTGAGAACGAGAGCTGGACGGCGTTTTCTAATTTCTTCACCGACGGAGGGATTGAAGTCAATATAGATAATATCCTGCTGATCCGGAATATAGTTAATCTGAGAACTCGGTGTCAAAATCCGAACCTCCAAACGCTTCTTTTTGGGTTAAGTGTTCGTGTGCTTGGACCCATTTTTCATCTTTGAAAGGGTTGGTTTTCTTGGGTGTATAGACAATTTCACCATCACGACCCTGGAAAACGGTAAACTCTTTGGCAGTTGGCTTTATCTCTTTAGGCAGTGTCAGAATATTTGAGTTGCCGGATTTTCTAATTTTAACTGTGGCACCAATCATTGCGTTAACCCCCGTATGTCTTTGTATATATTAAGTATATACGAGGACTGTTTGAAAAGCAAAAAACACCGGTCTTCATGTTGCCTTAGACAGCTAAGTCACCAATAGCTACGACCCTCTAAGGCCTCTCGAACTGAGCTTCAGGAAAAGTCTATGCTGTTTGCTACTTGCTGACTTGGTTCAATATTTTCTTGTCAAAACAAGCCCATCTGGCTTTCCGCTGATGTCATATGCTCTGAGAATCTGCAGCAGGACATCAACAGGTAGCAACCGAATAACTCGATAAGCTTGCAGCAAGGAGATGCCGGCCTCAGTGAGGACTCGGCGCAGTTGATGATCAAGGCTGATATTGGTCGAAGGAGAATAATTGATTTTTCCAAGGTTGCCGCTTTGACTTTCATTAAACAACTCAGCTTTTTAGCCAGGCGGCCAGTCACTTGAATCTCTGTTTCTGTGTTGTTGATCTGTGATTGTAAAATTTGTTTGTCTTGTCTGATCAATAATCAGCTCCTATGGTTAAAGGATCATCCGGATCATTCTTCTATCAGCTTTCATTTAGGATTAGTGTTACTGACATTGGCTCGCTTTTTAGCCTGGTGTTTTCGATACGAATATTCGACCCAGCCCCAAAAGAAAAAGAAGATGAAGGTGCGAAGGCTGTCTATCCAACTATGCTGTAAATAGTTGGAGAAGCGATATCCTCGTCCAGCAATCAGATCGATCACGCCTCGCAAGCCAAAGATGATAAGCAAATCTAAGATAACGAACAACAGAACGTAAGCTAAAGCTGATTTTGTTAGTTGTTTTAAGTTTTTCATATAAATATTAATAGTTCTGTTTCTTCCTATTTTGGATTAGTTTTAATGTAACATGTGAACACTGGCTTAGTACATCAAAAGCACAACAATTTGTTGCGTTGGTGTTGCGCCACGGATTAGTAACACAAAATTATTGGTTTTTTCTACTGTTCCCGATACACATTCAGCCAATGATGCGGCTGGAGTTCTTTTAAAGGAAGATATTGGACTGAATGATGTTTGTCAATCTCAACCGCACAAAGAACCTGGTCGCCCCAAAAGTTAAGTCGTTCTTGGCAAATACCGCAAGGCGTCAATACTTGGAAAGCTGATTTCTCGTTTTCCCGGACCAAACACAGACTGTGAGTTATTTTTTTGTTCAAATTGGCCGCTTGCAGATAAGAACCCAATTCCATGCAGACGGACGAAGCGGCGTTGGGAAAATCCGGTGATATACTGGTCAAAATTGAACCATCTTCCAGTAAAACACCAGCGGAACCACCCCAGCCTGTTGGATAATGTGCTTCTAAATTCTGCTTCACCTGGTCAAATAACGCTTGTTCTTGTACAATTTCTTTGTTCATTTTAAATACCTGTTCTCATTTTCTCTCAAAGATGGCCGGCTGCTTAAGAAGTCGATAAAATGCTGTCATTTATAATTGAGACCCATGCGTAGGGTGAACGGTGAGGTAATACTGAAAGCGGTATCATTAATGCAAGATGATGAAACATCGGCAGGAATTAGTCGGAATGTCTCATATCGTATAAGGAAGTCTCTCGTGAAGAAAAGTTTTCTCTTTAAAGTATTGCCGATCGTTATTTTGTTAGCCGCCGTGTTGCTGCTGCAATTCTATCGCGTGCCTAACGCTCAAGTTATTGATGTGGCTCTCGTGATTATTTGCATCGCTGTGAGTGTGATTGGCGAGCATTTTAGTAAAAAAGAATAAATGATTGAAAAAATGCTCGATTTTTATCAATATCCTGCTAAGTTCTCCCAAAATAAAAAAGCCGTGGTATAAATAAAAACAAGGCACCTGTAAATAAAGTGCCGAATTTTAAAAAAGGAGAAAATTTCTCAAAATAAATTATATTTTTTGAGAAAAAATGAAGGCTTTATGAAAAACATAAGTAAGCAGTATATTGCATTATTTGTATTAGCTTTTTCACTGGTTGCCGGTGTCGCTTTACCGACTTTTGCGTCTGACAACAATATTGGATTTGCTTTTACAATCCAATCTTATCAGGAGGAATCAACAACAGGCTGGCGCTATAGACAAACGAAGTCCACGGCGAATCCATGGAAAGTTGGTGTGTATACTTCAACTGAAGGCAATGGCTCTTACTATTCGGCTCATTTATACGGATCGCAGAATGGAGCACTTGCTTCGCCGACCAAAAATGCCTATACCGGTCCAGCTTATCCGTATGTATATAGCGGAGCCTATTCTAACGCAAGTCAACAGAATGTCCGCATGGCAGTATTCAATCCTACTTGGACACCATCTGTATTTTATATCACTGGTGCATGGGATGAGGAGACTTGGTAACTATTAATTATGATTAGATATAGCTTAGAACGTATTATTTGGACAAAACGCTTTTGGGGCGTTTTGTTTGTGTTAACTGTCATAACTAGCGTTGATGCGATCCAACATGTCGTAATGGCAAGTGGACAATCTTTCACAAAAATTGCTTGGCTCTCAACTTTTATGGCTAGCAGTTTGGTTGCGGCATATATCGGTCATTTATTGATTGCTTTCACGATTGGTTTATTTCCCGTCTGGATTTTGTTGGGATCTGGTTTTGCTTTGCTAAATGATTTTGAGTCCGGCCAAGCTTATAACGTGGCGAGTCGGGTAGGTGTGGCCAAGTTTCTGCGCGGCCATTATATCGGTGCTGGTATTAGCAGTGTGATTTTATTCGCTGTGCCTTTATTATGGAACGCCCTGCTCATTTATATTTTGAGATTATTTCCTTTTACGAGATGGGATGGTCAAGCACAAATGTTCCAGTCTGCACCAAAAATACCTAAATATGATTTTTTACTCTGGCAATTTCGGCATCCTGCGGCAACCTTTTGGCTTTATCTAGCTTTGTTTTTGTTGGCCGCTTTTCTAGTCGGCATGTTGATGATTTCTTTTAGTTTGATCCTGAATCGCTTTTATCAAGTCTTAACCGTTACAGTCTTAGCTACTGTCTTGTTAGGTAGCCAAATTTTCAATATAGGGACCTTGGTTCAGACCTTTGCACCTTTGGTACTTGTTCGAGATTGGGCGAATGCTTGGATAGACCTTCTTGCCATCTTGGCGATTTTTAGTTTGGCAATTTATTTTTGGCGCAAACGAGGAGAACTGGAATGATTAAAAATCCACGCTTTTTGTTCTCGACTCTCCTGATGATTCTGTTCTTGGTCATCTGCTATGTCTTTGGTATCTCTTGGTCGGCCATTACTTATCGAGATTGGTTAACATCTGAAGCTGGTGGTATCTACTTTTACCGGCTTAACTGGCAGACGGTTTTTTCAGTTATTTTCCTTATTTATTGGTCGATCAATATTGCGGTTCCGGTGCAGACTGTTGTACGTCTACAAAAAAGCAGTCTACTTTCCCGTATGTATATGATTAAGACACTGAAGCTCACTTTTGTGTTTGCCTTAATCTATTGGCTGTTACCTTGGACTCGTATTTTTCAATTTAATCCAAGTAGTGCAGAATTGGTGACTTTTTTAGTTCTATGGACGTTACAGGTCGCCTTATCTCTGGGCTGGACATTAATCATTATCTCTCTTGTACAAATTGTGATGAATTATACTTCTTGGTCTTCTATACTAATAGGACTAATTATCAATACTGTGATGGCTGTGATTGCCTATCTTCCTCTGCCTCTTTTGAACAATTCGATTTTTTCTCAAACCCAAGTAACCCTTTTTGCCGCGCCTCACGCTTTAGGAGCGGGAATTAGCTACGCTACTTTTGGTTTATTTATTTATATAGTTATTCTTTTCTGTTTATACATTTTTTTTCAAAACAGTATTCGGAGACGCGAATGGATAAAGTAAACTATGGATTACGCTTTGCTATCTTGAGCGTGATGGTCTTACTAACCTTTTTGATGCAGAGCCGAGGCCACCAAGCTGTCTATTTTTTTGATTATATGCACGTTAGTCTTGTTACTCGCATCTTCTTTTTTGGTTTGTTACTAACTAGTTTTTTGCCAATTGTTGGTAGTGTCAAAGAGTGGGAGACGGGTGCCACGCTGAATCAATTGATTCGTTATAAGGCACGTTGGCATTTACTCGTGAAGACCTACTTACGAAATGTCATGATTTTAATTATTAATCCTCTGCTTATTCTGTTGGCTGACTTTTTCATTTTTGAAAAAAATGCCCTGTGGCCACAATTTTTTTCATTAATTATGGGCTACATTTTTTTTACCAGTCTATATATGTTATTTGAACTGCTATTTTCACCGGGCCCAGCCTTACTGATTATTAGCGCGATTTTATTAACAGCTTTATTAGTTTTTCGATTACCAGCTGGACTGGCCGCCTTCTTTTTGATTAATCACATCGCTGTGCCGATATGGAGCTACTTGGGTCTTTGTGTAGCAACCATATGTGTTTTGTGCATCTCGGCCCTCTTTTTGCAACGCAAAGAATTTTTTGGATCACACTAAGGAGATACATATGATTGAAGTTAAAAATATTATCAAAACCATTAACCATAAGACGGTCTTAGACAATCTATCTTTGACCTTCGAGACTGGCAAAATTTATGGGCTAAAAGGCCGAAACGGTGCTGGCAAAACGATGCTGCTGCGAGCGATTGCCGGCTTAATCCGTTTGGACTCAGGCAGTATTACTATTGATGGGAAAGTCCTGCACCGAGATATTGATTTTCCGTCTGAACTTGGTTTGCTCATTGAAAACAATAATGTTCTGCCGGAATTCACTTTAAGAAAAAATCTCCTTTTACTGGCTAAAATTCGCAAAGTGGCTAGTCCGGAAATGATTGATGCGACAATCAAACGCGTGGGGTTGGATCCTACAGATAAGCGAAAGGTGCGTCAATATTCTTTAGGTATGAAGCAGCGGGCCGCGATTGCGCAAGCCCTGTTTGAAAAACCGAAATTGATTTTATTAGATGAACCGACTAATGCGATTGATATTGAGGGCGTGAAAGAAATGCGCCGAATCTTTGAAGCGGAAAAGGAAGCCGGTGCCACGATTATTCTAGCAAGTCATAATCCAGAAGACTTGTCCATCTTGGCAGATCAGGTCTTCAATATGGAAGAAGGTAAATTAGTATGAGAAGCAGTAAAAAAGCCTCTTTAATTGCTTTCATTATCATTGTCCTTGGCCTCTTTGGGCTGTTAAGCTACAATTTTTTGAGCCAAAGAATCAGCCAAAATGCTGCCAGAAATTATGTGCCTAAGGTTAAAAAAGTCGGTAAGGCAGGCCAATCAAACAATTATATAAACAGGAATCCAGCCAAAGCCATAACTCTGACAGGGCCTATCGATAGCAAAACGATCGCTGATATGAAAGTAATTCCTGGTTTTTATGATGCACACCTGACTGGGGGGACAACACAATATTTCAACATGGATGGTTTGACACCTCAGCTGGATGAGCAAGGACTGCTCTTAATAGGTAATTTAACAACTAGTTTAGAAGCTGGTAGAACTATTCAATTAACACCGACGAAATTTAGTCCCTTAAAGAAACAAGGCGATAGTTATGTCATTACTAATCCGGGTAATTACTTACCCGACGTTCAAATTCCGGTGGGCAGTTATCATGTCACGTATGAAGGCAAGATGTCTGTGCAGGAGCCACATGCTACAGATGGTAAGCCAGGTACAAATTTAAGCCTAGAGTTAACAAAGTATGATGGTTCTACAGTCATGCAAAGTGTCGAAAAAGATCATTTCCTTGTGGGACTCTATAAAGGACCAAGTAAACACGATGCAGGAATGAAAGAAGGGCTCTTGAGAGTCCAAAAAAATCGCCTTATACGAGTCAGTATGACAAATGTCATTGATCCAAATCTAAAAATTCTTTTGACACCTATTAAAAAGTAATTTGTGTTGACAAAATGATGTTTTGAAAAAGCAAGGGATGCATAGTCCCTTGCTTTTTTGCACTCACTGTTGAGGTAACTCGTAAAATACCTGAAGACCATTAATAATACGATTAGTACCAACAATAATAACAATGCCGACTAACATTTTCAAAATTTCGCTGAATTTCCTCATAAGCAATCCTTTCATTTTAAGCTACTCATTTTCGTCTATTATAGAGCTATGTATGATCCTCGAACTCACTCACTAGGCACACAATTTAAAACCATCAGAAAAGAGCGGGGATATTCTGCAAGCACCGTGGCAGATGGTATTTTGTCTGTCTCGACTCTTTATAAATTTGAAGAAAATGATGTGAATTTGTCTTTTATCAAAGTGGTTCAATTACTGGAAAAAATGCATGTTGATTTGGATGATTTCGTTCAAATCACAGATTCTAATTTCAATAATGAGTATCAAATTTTTTTGAATCAGATGAATGTTTTATATAGCGAGAATAAGCTGGTTGATTTAGAGGACATTTTTATATCTCATTTGCATCAGTATCAGTCTAATAAAGACCATTTTGATCTCGTATGTGCTGCCACAACGATGGCTTTATTGAAGAATTTGAATCACAACTATCCAGTTAATCAAGCACTTGTTTCGGACTTGACCAACTATTTGTTGAGAGTTGGTGGCTGGCAGAATTTTCAAATCACGGTTTTTGGCAATTGCTTGACGATTATCAGCTCACGCGTGATTGAGATCATGGCTAAAGAGATGATTACTCAGCACGAGGAGCATAGGTTAAACTCAAAAAATTCAGAATATTTATTATTAGCTTTAGTCAACACGATTGATGCCATGATTGACCGAAAAGATTTCATCTATGCTAAGGAATTGGTGAACGATATCGAGTCAATGGATATCCCAGAGATTTCTCTATTGGCACGGTTCAAACTCATTTTTTTAAAAAATCTTCTACTCTTAGACGCTGAGGAGGCCAAGAAAAGTAATGGTGCCTTACTCCTTTCACTTGATCGGCTCGGCTCCAAACAATTAGCTGCTGCTTACCAGGCTTATATGAATGAGTTTTATAGTCAGAATAATTGATTTTAGGGTACAACAAAACCACTTCAGACGGATCGAACTTTCAATATACTTCCAAGACATAGATTTTTATTTTTGGAGATATTGCTGAGCGGACACGATTGGCTTAGATTTATGTTCCGCTTGAAGGCTGCCGCCGATTACAATAATTACGCCAAAAATGAGCAAAATTAAAGAACTCGCTTTTTTCATTTTGATTCTGCCTCGTCGTGCGGGATTCAATTTTTTATTTTTGTAATCCAGCACTCACCTTATTATTATATTATTCTAGAGTTATGGTGAAATTAGAAGCAAAAAAAATCGGTGAAACTTTTAGGCAATTGAGGAAAGAAGAGAAATATAAGGGGCCTGACCTCGTTGCTGGTATTACTTCTATTTCGTCATTGAACAAATTTGAGAAAGGTGATCTCAACCTTTCGTTTGCGAAAGTAATAATGCTCCTCGATAGGCTACATATAAGCGCTGATGAGTTTATTCAGTTAATTGAACCAGATTTTGGCCGCAGCTACCAGGATTTAATAAACAAAATCTACCAAGATTATGTTCATAAAGATATCAGAAGCCTAAGGGAGGCTCTGGATGATGTTGCTAAACGATATCAAAACGAGGAAAGTAATTTTGGCATATTGATACAAGCGGTGGTGGTTGCTTTGATTAAAGATCTGGATCCTAATTTTGTTGTAGAACCCGAGATTAATAATCAGCTATTTGATTATTTGATGGCAGTTGAAAACTGGGGCAATTTTCAAATTAGTATATTTAATAATTGTCTGACCATTTTAAGTTCTCAAATGATTCATTCGATCATGAAGGAGCTTGCTTTTAAGATCAGCAAGATGGCTCATGTGCATGATAATCAAGAGTATGCTCTTACGGCAATTGTAAATGCTGTAGAAGTGTTGTTAAATCGAAACGATTTAGCCGGGGCACAACAATTAGTGAGATTTTTTGAGAATGCTCAATTGAGTCAAGAAGCAAGCGTGATTCGAATCAAGTTGGCTTTTTTCAAAAATCTTTTATCTAAAAATTCTGATGCATTACAAGATAATAGTTCGCTTATTCATACGTTAAGAATTATTGGCTCTAAGCAATTAGCGTCCTCTTATGAAGAATATCAAGAAAAATTTCTCCAAGAACACCCTTTTTAAATTTGTGAAGAACTCGTTTTTTGCTACTAAAAAAAGATTTAAAAAGTGCTTTTTGATAGTATCTGATAATTTTGATCTGTGCTTAACAGATCGCTGTATAAAGAAGCTAAGGTATCGAACTTAGTGCGCGATACCTTGATCTAATTAGTTATGAACTTTTGTTGTTTATTGATCATTATGATTGGAGATACTTAAATATGACTTTTGGAAGCAAAATTAAAAAAATTGTCATTGTGACTTTGACTGTTGGTACTTTTGGTTTTTCCACGATTGCTCTTGCTGCAAATGTTAGTGGAGGCACCTGGAACTATGGCGTGGGGTGGAATGGTGACTATGGTTATTCGAACTATTATCATGGTAGCAGGTCGCACTGGTCAAAAGTTGTTAGAGGGTCGGAAACAAATACAAGCACAGGAGCAGCTGGCCACTGGTCTAAAGCCAGTATCCAACACTTTCCCCCAACTAGAATGAGTTATTATTATGGGTTTTAGATTGGTATGAACAAATAATTCATCCAGAACAAACAGGTTATTTCAAAATAATCTGTTTATTTTCAATAACTGTACTACAATAAGTGGTACAGTTATTATGGACTTTTTGGTCATTTAGAGGGTTCTTGCCATGAAAAAAATTACGTCATTGTGCTTGCTGATTGCGCTTATATTTGCCAGTTTTCTTGTCATCAATATTTACGAGACTAGAGACTATATCACTGTTAATAATCTGGGGCAGACGCCATCCTCTTTCCAGTTTTATATTTCGAATACAAATAGAACTGCCCGACAAGAACTGGCCTTTTTCAGGCAATTAGCCGATAAAGAAAAAGTCTCAATTTTTAGGACAGATACAAAAGGACAGAATAGTGATGTTGTCTTAAAGTCGGTTGTTTTTGAAAAAAGCAGTTTTCCTTTTCAACAATTCCATCTTCGTCCGCACAACTTATTTAAAAATGGCCAAAGTATCTACACAAGTTTTAAAACTGACAGCCGCTATCAAGCGGGGTCTATCCCCGTCTTTTGGTCAGCTAATAAAGTGCAGCTTCAGACAATGGCCCGCTATTATCGCCAAGATGACAAGTCGCTCAATGGCACTTATACAGTTTCCTCGACTCAATCAATTAATAAGACGGCCGTTGTCAATAAATTGAGTCAGTTTTTTGCCGTTAGTCCCAAGGTGCTGTTAACGTCCAGCTATGGCAGCGGCACTAGCTTTATCAATATTTCACTGATGCTGTTTGTCCTAATTATTGTGATGACTATATTAGTTTTGGCTATTGTGATCATCTACACGCCCCTGGCACAAATCAAAGAGATCGGGATTAAGAAACTTAATGGTATTAGCAACAGGTCGATTTTTTGGGATTTTATTAAAACGAACATATGCGTCATTATCCTAGTATCTATGTTAATTGATGCGACAGCTTGGTTTTATTTCCGTTATCGGCCCAGTGGCTTTTTCCTTTCTCTACTTATGTCGCAATTATTCATTCTGCTTCTGTTTCTTATCCTAAATGCTTTTGTCTATCTAACGATCAAGCAAGTGACAATTAGCAAATTATTGAAGAATTTTCTTAATTTTCGACTGGGGAATGTTCTTTGCCTGATCATGAAAGGCGTCATGATGTTGTTGGTTACTGCCTTACTGATTTTTATTGGCAATAATGTACATGCGCTGATGCAGCAGAATGCGTTTAATCGCAGCTGGCAAAAAAACGGTCGAGTCCTGACGCTCAATCAGTATCACGAATCAAATAGTGAATTTCAGGATAGTTTGTTAGGAGGACACCAAACGTCGGACAAATTATTTGTGTTATTTAAAAAACTAGAAAGGTCAACTGATGCCGTATACATAAATGGTGAGATGACTAAACCATACGCTACGGGCGGCGCGCAAAAGAAAGAAAATCAATCCTTATATTTCGCACGCAGCAAGTTTCCAGCCATGACGGTCAACAAAAATTATTTTAAGCATTTTCATAATCGACAGCTGGAATTAAGAAAAAATCCAAGTAATATCCGCCAGTTCATAGTACCTGCTTCCTATAAAAAACAAGCGGCTAAGACTAAGTACCTGTGTCAAAATCTTATTTTCAGTGATTTATCTTCGGCTGAAGAAAAGCGGACTAATCTGACTGATATTCCGGTGCAGATTGATTACTACGATGACCCTCAGCTCTCGGTTTTCCCATACAGCGCTGATACTAAAGATAATTTTGCTCAACCTATTTTTCAGATTTTCGACGACAATAATGCGACTTTTTTTGAAAAAATCATATTAACCAACAACGGGATTAACAATCCGATCAAAATCCAAAATACTGCTGCTAATCGCAGCAATATCAAGACAATTAGCCATTCTAATTTCTTTAGGCCTCTGCAGCTGCAATTTGTCACAGATAATTCGTTACTGGCCGATCAGGCATCCACTGATACAGAAGTAATTAACCGTTCATCAGCAGTAACCTTGGCTGTCTTTTTCCTAAGCCTTGTCTCTTCAATCTTCCTACTAGCCTGCATTATCCAAAGCAAGGCTAATCGTTTGGCCGTTGAGCGTTTATTAGGAATTAAATTATTTGACCGCTACCGGACAGAGATTATCAGTTTTGCCGCTTCATATATTATTCAGCTAGCGGCCATCATGATATTTGGGCGTTCCATGCTGCTGCTTCCCTTTGTCCTGCTGCTGATCGCGCTAGATGCCGCTATATCGGTTGCCTTCATTCTAATTAGAGAGAAAAGTAGTCTAGCACTGACATTGAAAGGGGAACAATCATGACTGACACGATCATCGAAATGAGGCACTTACAAAAAAGTTTTGGCAAGAAAACCGTTTTTCATCATTTTGATTTGACGATTCAAGCTGGTGAATTGCTGGCGATTACAGGGCCGAGCGGTTCGGGGAAATCGACCTTATTGAATATCCTGGGATTGATTGAGAATTTTGATGCCGGTGAATATTTGTTTTTTGGGAAAAAGAATATTAAAGCCAATTCGCGTTTAGCACAAATCATGATCCGCGATAAAATCAATTATCTGTTTCAAAATTTTGCTTTGATTGAGACTGAGACAGCCGAGGATAATCTGATGCTGGCGCTGAAATATTATAAAGCCAGCAAGGCACAGAAAAAAGCTTTGATTGCTGCCACGCTTGATAAAGTGGGCTTATCAGGGTACAGCCAAGGGAAAATTTTCGAGCTCTCGGGTGGTGAACAGCAAAGAGTCGCCATTGCGCGGGCTTTGATTAAGCCAGGTGATCTTGTGCTGGCTGATGAACCGACTGGGTCATTGGACCATGAAAATCGCGATGAGGTGCTGAGCCTTTTGACTGCTATGCACAAACAAGGTAAGACTGTGATTATTGTGACTCACGATCCCGATGTTGCTAAACAGACTGACCGTGTGATTGAAATTGTGTGAAGATCTGGCTAAAGCACCGTTTTTCTGTCGTGTTCTGCCATAGAATAATCTCCATGCAGGAGGACAGATGGCAAAAACGATTGTGATTCGCGGAAATTCTGGCAGCGGCAAGACGACTGTCGCTAACCGTTTGCATGCTTTATTAGGAGCCGGCAATTTGCTGATATCACAAGACCTTGTGCGCCGCGGCATGCTGAAGGTAGCCGACAAGCCGCATAATTTAGCAATCGGCTTAATTCAAAATATGCTGATTTATGGTCAGGAACACTGTGATTGCGTCATTTTAGAGGGTATCCTGCCTAGCAGCAAATATGGCCAGATGCTGCGGCAGACTCTATTGCCGGAGGACAATGTCTTTGCTTACTATTATGATCTGCCTTTCCAAGAGACTTTAAAAAGGCATCAGAGCAAGCAGGGAGCGACATTTGGCGAAAAGGAAATGGCCGCTTGGTTCATTCCACATGATGTGCTCGGGCTTGCTCAGGAAAGAATCATCGATGAGACAGTCAGCCCTGACGATTTATTGAAAATCATCTGTCAAGATATTGGTGTTGCGGTGGGAAAACCTTTGGATAAATAGTGTATTTTGTAAAACCTTTTGGTCTTTTTTTGTTATGCTGAAAAATGCAATTATCAAAGGATATAGACACTTAAACAGGCTTAATCTATGTTCGTTTTTGCAAAACAGGTCTTCTTTCCTACCAATATAAAGGTAATAAATGAAGGCAATCTTTCGAGTGATATAATTTTATAGGTACGTATCTGGAGGAATAATGGTAGATATTATTAAGACCAATGCCGTTTTCAAAGCCGGCGAAGGCAACAAAGGCACTCTTAGTTTCGAAATTCCGGCCGCACAAATTAACGGTGGCTTGGACGAAGCTTTTAATCAGCAAAAAGATAAAATCAACATCCCTGGTTTTAGAAAGGGGCATGTATCCAAAGACATGTTTTTGGCACGTTTTGGTGAAGAAGCACTATATGAAGATGCTCTCAATGCGATTCTGCCAGACGTTTATGATCAGGCTGTGACTGATGCCGACATCACGGTCGTTGGCCGTCCGCAGATCATTCCTGATGATTTAAAGCATGGCGGTCCTTGGAAGATTCATGCTGAAGTTGTTTTGGCACCAGCCGTTAAGTTGGGTGATTACAAGGGCATCGAAGTCGAAAAAGAGTCCGATGAAGTCAGCGATGATGAATTGAACGCTGAATTAGCTCGTTTGCAAAAAGGCGAAGCTGAGTTGGTGCCTGCTAAAGAAGGCGACAAAGCCGAGAACGGCGACACGGTTGTGATTGATTTTGATGGTGCTGTCGATGGCAATCATTTTGACGGCGGCAAGTCTGAGAACTTCAGCTTAAGCTTGGGTTCAGGACAATTCATCCCTGGATTTGAAGACCAATTGGTCGGACACCAGGCTGGTGACGATGTCGATGTCAAAGTAACGTTCCCTAAGGAATACCAGGCCAAGGATTTGGCTGGTAAGGAAGCCGTTTTTGCCGTTAAAATCCACGAATTGAAGAAGCTCGAAACACCTGCTTTGGACAATGAATTTGCCAAAGATGTTGACGATACTGTTTCTTCTCTTGAGGAATTGAAGGCCAAGACGAAGGAAAAGCTCGCTAAAGACAAAGCTGACAAGAGCCAGGACCAATTCGAAGACGCCGCCATCCAAAAAGTGGTTGA
The DNA here is from genome assembly GCF_000241055.1 of Oenococcus kitaharae DSM 17330. Lineage (NCBI taxonomy): Bacteria > Bacillati > Bacillota > Bacilli > Lactobacillales > Lactobacillaceae > Oenococcus > Oenococcus kitaharae. Next base: position 288,246 of record NZ_CM001398.1, on the reverse strand, counting down.
CGCTTCAAGCTTGGATCCTGACAAGTTGCCTGATGAATTATTGCAGGACGACATTTCTCGTCAGACTCAGAACTTTTTCAATAATTTGGCTTCTCAAGGCATCCAGCCGCAGATGTATTTCCAGATCACTGGTACAAGCCAAGAACAGCTGACTCAGCAGATGACAGAAGGTGCGCCTAACCGTGTCAAGACTAATTTGGTGCTTGAAGCCGTTGCCCGTGCCGAGAAGGTGCAGCCAACTGCCGATGAGATCAATGCCCAGGTTAAGAGCTTGGCTACTGAGTACAATATCAAAGAAGCTGAAGTTGAAAAATCAATTTCTGCCGGTCTTCTGAGCCACGATTTGAAGATTCAAAAAGCCGTTGACATCATTGTCAGCAACGCTAAAGCAGTTGCAAAGAAGTAATCATTAAAAACGCATTAAGCGTTTTTTTATTTGCTTTCATAACTATTTGTAATATGCAAACTTTGATATAATAGACGCTATGGACGTAGAATCGATGCAATCAACGATCGCTTGCTCTTTTTGCGGCAAGCGGCAGGATCAGGTGAAAAAATTAATCGCTGGTCCCGGTGTTTATATTTGTGATGAATGTGTGGCTTTGGCTCAGCAGATCATTGATCAGGAATTGGCCAACGAGCAGCAGACACTCATTCTTGATGATTTACCAACACCAAAAGAAATCGTCAATCGCTTAAATGATTACGTGATTGGACAGACGGAGGCTAAAAAGACTTTGGCTGTCGCAGTTTACAACCATTACAAGCGTGTCAATGAATCTTTGGAACACAAAAGTGATGTCGAACTGCAGAAGTCAAATATTTTGATGGTCGGGCCGACTGGTTCAGGTAAGACCTATCTAGCACAGTCTTTGGCCAAGATGCTGGATGTGCCTTTCGCCATTGCTGACGCAACGACCTTGACTGAAGCTGGTTATGTGGGCGAAGATGTTGAAAATGTTGTCTTAAAGCTTTTGCAGGCAGCCGATTTTGATGTTGAAAAAGCCCAGCGCGGCATTATTTATATCGATGAAATCGATAAAATTGCTAAGAAATCCGAAAATGTCAGCATCACGCGTGACGTTTCCGGCGAAGGTGTCCAGCAGGCTTTGCTAAAGCTGCTGGAAGGCACGATTGCTTCGGTACCACCACAAGGTGGCCGCAAGCACCCCCAGCAAGAATACATTCAAGTCGATACCACGAACATTCTCTTTATCGTCGGTGGCGCCTTTGACGGTGTCGATGGGGTAATTCGCGATCGTCTTGGCGAATCAATGATCGGCTTCGGTCACGAAGACCAGCAAGCCAAGCAGGAATTTAACAAAGAGAATCCTTTGACTCAGCTGACCGATCAAGACATTATCAAGTTCGGGCTGATTCCGGAATTCTTGGGTCGTTTGCCAATTATTTCTGTCTTGGATCCTCTGTATGAAGATGATTTGGTCCAAATCTTGACGAAGCCGAAAAATGCCTTGGTCAAACAGTACCAAGCTTTGTTCGCTTTAGACGGCGTCAAGCTTGAATTTGAGCCCAGTGCCTTAAAAGAAATGGCTAAAATTGCGATCACGAAGAAATCCGGTGCGCGTGGCCTGCGGTCAATTATGGAAGCGACGATGAAAGAAACCATGTACGAGATTCCGTCAAAACCTGAAATTACACAGGTGACCGTCACCAAAGCAGCTGTCGATGGCAAGTCTCAGCCAAAGATGATTGCAGCTTCCAAAAAAGCTTTAGCTTCATAATGCTTGTTTAATTGGGATAGACCAATATATAATGGAGCTATGGCTAAATTAATTAAGAATGTTGATATCTATACTGGCGCAGGAGTCTTGAAAAATGGCTTTCTGCGCTTTTCTAATACAATTGAAGCGCTTGGCAGTATGGCTGAGTTCACGCCGGAAGCTGATGATGAGCTTGTTCAAACGACAGCCGGCAGTATCCTGGTGCCGGGCTTTATCGATGTCCATACGCATGGTGGCTATGGTTTTGATACGATGGATGCCGATGTTGACGGTTTGAACCGTTTCACGCAGCATTTGCGCCAAGAAGGGATCACGACTGTTTTTCCGACGACGATCACACAGACTAAAGAGCATATCGATGCAGCTTTAAAGTCGATTGCCCAAGCCGCTGAACATAATTCGATGATTCGCGGTATTCATTTGGAAGGCCCCTTTATTAATGCGGAAATGAATGGTGCTCAGCCGGCACAATATGTGATCAAACCAGATTTGGAATTGTTTAGGCAATGGCAGCAATCGGCTAATGGCTTGATCAAATTACTGACATATGCACCAGAAGAAGCCGGTTCGGATTTTGAAGCCGGCCTGCATAATATGGGCGTGGTATTGTCCGCCGGGCATACGGATCAGTCTTATTTCAAGATGAATAAAGGCCAGACTTTAGCGACGCATGTGACGCATTTGTACAATCGTCAGTCGCAGCTGGAAGGCCGCGAGCCCGGTGTGACGGGTTATGGTGTTTTGACGCCTTCCGTGAAAGTGGAATTAATTACGGATGGCGTTCATGTGTCGGGTGAAATGGTGAAGTTGGCTTATCTGCTGAAGGGCCCGCACGAGATTGAAATTGTCACCGATTCGATGCGCGCCAAGGGACAAAAGGAAAACGAAGTTTCTGAATTAGGCGGTCAGAAAGTGATTATCAAAGATGGCGCTGCACGTTTAGAAAATGGCCACCTTGCTGGATCTGTTCTGAAATATATTCTTGGATTTAAGAATGTCCAGAAATTTACAGGTGCCGGTATCGAAGATGCTGTCCAGATGACCTCTGTGAATCAGGCGCGTGAGTTCGGTCTGTCTGATGTTGGTACGCTGGAAGCCGGCAAACGGGCGAACTTTAACATTTTAAATGACCAGCAGGATCTGTTGGACAATTTTGTGGATGGAGATGGCTTAAAAGCCGCTGCAGCCTTATGAGTAGTGTGCCAGTGTTTCTTCGCATCCGAGATGATTTAGCAAAAAGAATCGACAAACAGCAATTTGAAAGCGGCAGCCGGCTGCCATCAGAGCGTTTACTAGCCCAAGAATATAAAGTATCGCGCATGACGCTGCGCCAAGCAACGACACTATTGGTTAACCAAGGCAAATTGCTGCGCAAACCGGGGTCAGGCACTTATGTGTCAGCACAAAATAATGAAGTCTCAGAAAATTTAAAGGGCGTGACCAGTTTTACACAAATTATGCGTTCGCAAGGTAAGACAGCTAAGACGAAATTTATTTTTTTAAAACGCCATCAGCCGTCTTTAATTGAGGCCTCGAATTTGGAAATCAGCCGTGATCAAGATGTGATTACGATGGAACGTGTGCGTTACGGTGATGATGAACCAATTGCCTATGAAATTACGACCGTTCCTGTTGCCTTAGTTGGCAACATCACGCGAAATGAGATGGCGGGCGGTTTGTATCAATACTTGGAAGAAAAGGGTTTTCGTTTTGGCAAGGCAATTCAGGAATTTTCTGCGTTGGTTCCGAATGTCAATATTTGTAAACGCCTTGATTTAACCAACGGCCAGGCAGCGCTTTTCTTAAGGCAGACTTCTTATCTAACCGATGGTAAACCTTTTGAATTCGTACAAACCTACTACGCTGGTGACCGTTATCGCGTTTATTTGCAGCGTGAGTGACGATCATACTTGGACAAATAAAAACACCTCAATTGTGGGGTGTTTTTTTATGGCTATACGGCGTGATTGCTGTGTTTGGCCCACCAATCACCAATTGCTTGGATACCGAAAATTAATAGAAGCAGCAGAATCGTACCAACCCAGACCACATCGTATTTGGACTGCTGGCCGAAGGTGACGACCGTGTTGCCTAAGCCGCCAGAGCCAATCGCACCAGCCATGGCTGTTAGCCCGATCAGGCTAATCAAAGTCACAGTCGACACACGGATCATTTCCGGCAGGCTTTCTTTCATATAAATTACGAGCAAATCCCAATTGTTGGCGCCAAGTGCCTGAGAAGCTTCAATTTTGCCTGGGTCAACAGCTTTCAAAACGACTTGAATCTGGCGAGCATAAAAAGGTGCGACGGATAGGCTCAAGGGAACCAAGGCAGCTGTTGCGCCTAAGGTGGTGCCAATCAGCAGGTGTGTAAAGGGTGAGATAACGAATAGCAGAATGATAAAAGGGACTGCGCGGAAGACGGAAACGATTTTATCGGCCAGCCAGAATACCGGCCGGTTAGGCAAAATGCCGTCGTTATCTGTTAGGACAAGAATGATGGCAAAAATCAGCCCGATTAAACCGCCAATCAGGGCTGAAAAAAGCGTCATAAACAAAGTCTGATAGATAGATTGCCACCAGCCGTAGTCGCCGCCCCAGCCCATTGAGATCACATTGGGCATGATTTTATTTAACCAGTTAATCATTTTCCCTCCTTGATCGTCTGCAAACCGATTTTCCTGTCTTTAATTTCTGCTAAGGCTTTTTGAATGTTTGCCTTGCTGCCTTGCAGAACCACAATCAGCGTGCCGATGGCGATCCCCTGGATGCTTTCAACGTTGCCGTATAAAATATCAGCGGTCACATCAAACTTTTTTGCCAAAAGGGAGATCACTGGTTCACCAGTCGTACTGCCGCTAAATGATAGTTCGACAAGAAGTGCATTACTGGGAAGCTGTTTGACTTCAGGCTGCTGCAAGACCTTTTCCAGCGCTTCTTGACTGCCGGAAGCTGTCTCGATGAATTCTTTGGTTAAAGCTTTTTGCGGATTGGCAAAAATATCATAAGTCGCATTTTGCTCGATAATTTCACCGTTTTTCATGACGGCAACACGGTCGGCGATGTTTTTTACCACCTGCATTTCATGCGTAATCAAGACAATCGTGACACCGGTCTTCTTATTCAGATCCGCTAATAGCTGGAGAATCTGCTTGGTCGTTTTTGGATCCAAGGCACTGGTTGCTTCATCAGAAATCAGGATCTCCGGATCATTAGCCAAGGCTCTGGCAATCGCGACACGCTGCTTTTGGCCGCCGGATAATTGAGCTGGATAGTTATCAATCCGGTCTGTTAGCCCGACCTGGTCAATCAATTTTTTGGCCTTGGCGATGCGTGCTGTTTTGTTAAGACCAGAATGTTTCAAGGCAAAAAGCACGTTTTGCAAAACGGTCGACTGATCTAACAGATTAAAATGCTGAAAAATCATGCCGATTTTTTGCCTCAACTGCCGCAGAGCCTTGCCCTTGATTAAGACTTGCCCGTTCGCCACGCTGTGAACGTGGGCAACAGAAATATCACCCAATGTCGGGCTATGCAGCAGATTAATCAAGCGAACCAGTGTTGATTTACCGGCACCAGAATAACCGACGATGCCAAAAATCTCGCCAGCTTTAATCTGTAAATTGATGTTTTTAACCGCATCTACGGCCTCGCTGCCGTTTTGAAAATGGACGCTGACATCTTTAAAATCGATGATTGGATCACTCATAACTGCTAATTAGTTCCTTAATAAATTCGATATGATCATCATAATCTTTCAAACGGACATTTTCATCCGGTGCATGATCCGCTGAAGCAGCATAGCCAATACCAACAGCTGCGATCGGCGATTTAAAGTTGTCGTAAAAATAAGCCGCCGGGCCGGTTCCTGGCGAAGTCGGCAGCAAGGAAATATCATCACCATAAATATGCTTCGTAATCGCAATCACACGCTGGATTTCGTCAGCTGAGAGGTCAGAGCGATAGGGTTTTTCGCCTAAAGTATAGACGGCTTTGACATTTGTAAAGCCTTTTTCCTTCAAGTGAGCTGCGACTTTATCAAAAATATCATGCGGATCTTGGTCCGGAACCAAGCGAATTTCAAGTTTGGCCACAGCTTGGGCAGGCAAAACAGTTTTCACACCGGCCTCTTCATAACCACTGCTGATGCCTTCGATGTTCAAAGCCGGCGAGAAGTAGAGGGCTTTTAATAATTCCTCGCGGGTGCTGCTGTTTAAAAGCGGCGCTGTTAGTTTGAAATCGTTGACTAATAAATGCTGATCAATGGTTGAGTATTTTTCGACCAGATCCTGTTCACGCGTGCTAGCTGGGCGGACTGTGTCATAAACACCCTTGACTGCGATCGTGCCGTCCGGATTACGCAGGGAATTAATCGCCTCTAATAATTGCCAAGCAGCTGAATCGATAACAGGTGCCAAACTGGAATGTAAATCACGATCAGCCGTCTTGGCAACTAAATCAAAAGTCACAATACCCTTAGTGCCGCCGTTAATTTCTTGCTGATCTTTGCTATTATAGCCGCCGGATTCCCAAATAACCAAATCATTCTGCAGTTCGGCTGCGTGTTTGATCAGATAGTCGGAAAGGCCGCGTGAAGCCGTTTCTTCAGAACCTTCGACGACAAAATCAATGTTGACTGGTAATTGATGATCGTGGGCGTCCAAGTATTCAGCTAAAGCAGTTAAACGCGCCAATAAATTGCCTTTGTCATCATCAACGCCGCGGCCGAAAAGTTTACCATCGCGCTGGGTTAAAGTCCAAGGATCACTGTGCCAAAGATCAAAAGGTTCGGCCGGCTGGACGTCATAATGGTTGTAAATCAAGATGGTCTTTGCACCTGCTTTTGCTGCTTTGAATTTGGCAATCACGAGCGGGAATTCAAATTCATCATCGATGGCGACCTGATCGGCCTTTAATTGCTGGAAGTAGCCGCTGATCAGCTGACTAGCTTCTTTTAAACCGGTTTTCTTCGCTGAAACGCTGGGAATCTTGATCAAGTCAGCGAGTTTATCCAAATATTCTTGTCTAATTTCTGTTTTTTCAGGCATTTTTTCTCCTTTTAAATTTGTTATTTAGCAACATCGACCCAGGCGGCCGGGTGCGAGTATTTTTCCAATTCCTGTAGGGACAATCTAATCGCTGCGTTCACATCTCCGGCGGCTGGATAATAGAGGTCGTGTTTTTCTAATGAACGGTCCAGATAAACACGGACGCCGGGATTCAAGGCGAAAGGACAGACAGCGCCGGCCACGTAACCGACTATTTGTTCCAATTTATCGTTGGCGATCATGGTCGGTCGTTTTCCAAAACTGGCCTTGAATTTTTGATTGGAGACACGTGTCAATCCGCTGGTGACGACGACTAACGGGCTGCCATCCAAGTCAAAAGCCAAAGTCTTAGCGATTTGGTCGGCTTGAATGCCTAATGTCTCGGCTGCCTCTTGCACAGTCGCAGTCAATTTTTGGAAAACATGGATTCTGTCAGCCAGTCCGTATTGTTGAAAATAATCTGCCACTTTTGCAACTGACATATGCTGCTCCTTTTAAACTTTATTTGAAGCACAAGTTTATGCTTTCGGATTTTTCGTGAGGGATCTTATAGGATCCGAACGTGACGGCAGGAGTCGAACCTGCATAACATTGCTTATGAAGCAATTGAGTGGCCGCTGCTCGACATCACTAGAACCAAGCGCTTTGTGCGCTTTGAAACTTATTCAGGCCAAACAGTTTTGGCAGTCTGGATCACGAGTTTTAACTTATCCCATTGCTGAGCTTCGGTTAACTTGTTGCCTTCTTCAGTGGACGCAAACCCACATTGGGTGCTGATGGCCAAATTAGAAAGGGGTACGTAAGTTGAAGCCTCTTTAATACGATCAACTAATAATTCTTGACTCTCTAATTCAGGAAACTTCGATGTCACGATCCCAAGGACGATTCTTTTATTTTTATCTTGATTCCAAATCTTGGTTAGGGGCGCGAAACCACCGGAACGGTCACTGTCGTATTCCAAGAAGAGACCGTCGTAATTTAACTGACCAAGATAGTCGGCAATCGTGTCATAGCTGCCAGAGAACAAGTAAGTTGACTGAAAGTTACCACGACAGATATGTGTTGTGACAGTTAAGTCTTCAGGCAGACCATCCAGAATTTGGTTGATAATCTGAACAGAGTCAGTCGCAATTTTTTCAAAAGCAGCGTGTTTGTCCGGATCATCTTTGCTGGCATTTAAACTGCTGATCAAAAAGGCCCAAGTCGTATCGTCTAATTGAACGTAACGTGCGCCCAATTCATAAAAATGCAAGATGGTCTGACGATAGGCAGTGACAATATCGGACAAATAATCCTGCCAATTATCGTAAAACTGATGCCAGTTATCACTACGGTTGTCGCGGAAGAGCAGACTGGGAGATGGAATTGTCTGCTTAGGCAGAACACCCTTAGGCGTGATTGATTTCAAGTAGCCGAAGGCGGCAAAGAAGGGATGATCAGGATTAAAAGCAATTTTTCCAATTAGTTCGGCGTTATCTGTACGCGTCTTGCTGCCGTGAAACTTATAACTTTTTTCATAATCATATTTACCGACACCATTCAGTCCCCAGAGAAAATCCAAATGCCACCAGCTGCGTGAAAATTCGCCGTCAGTCACATCTTTTAATCCGAGTTGGACTTGTTCATCAACGATGCGCTTGATTTCTTTATGCTGAACTTCTAACAACTGGGCTTGATCAATCTGACCGGCTGCTAATTGTGCATGTGCGTCCTTTAAATCTCGCGGCCGCAGCAGGCTGCCGACAATATCGGCTCTAAAAGGCGGCTTAACTAATGTAACTGTATCTGTATTTTCTGACATGATTTTGTCCTCTGCTTTTTAAGTGCTGGCTTACTTCAGCTTGATATCCCAGGCTGCCAGCGAAGTTCCGCCTGAGTATTTTTTGATCAAACGCTTGATTTTCTTTTCGTGATAACCCTTGATAATTTCTTTATAAGCAGCGTATTTGCTCTTATTTTGTTTGTAATTCGGACGAGCTGCAATCACGTTGATCCATTTACGGGAAGCCTTGTTAACCGGCTCCACATAGATGGCTGAATTGAATTTTAATCCAGCAGCCGGAACGAAGGTGTTATTAACGAAAGCGGCATCAACAGAACCCAACGAACGGGCCGTTTGCGAAGCTTCCACAAGCACAATTTTGATGTTCTTGGGATTGCTGGTAATGTCAGACGGCGTTGCCAGTTTGACGCCCTTCTTTAATTTAATTAAGCCGGCCGTCTGCAAAGCGACAAGCGAGCGGCCTTCGTTAGTCGCATCGTTAGGAATCGCAATCTGGGCGTTCTTTGGTAAATCTTTGACGCTTTTGTAATTCTTTTTCGTATAAAGACGTAGCGGCGCGATAACTGTTTTAGCAATCGGCTTTAAATTAGCGTTATTTTCTTTGTTCCAATTATCCAAAAAGTAATAATGCTGGAAGGCGTTGATATCGATGTCGCCGTCTGCTAAGGCACGGTTAGGCTGACTGTAATCAGTGAATTGGACAAAACGAAGTTTGACATTGCCATGTTTTTTAGCATATTGGCTGATGACTTTCCACTCGGCCTTGTCCTCGTCGTTCATCGTCATGACGCCGACTTTGATCGTGATCGCCTTAGCTTTGGCATCGGCAGTGTTAGTTTGAGATACGGCTGGCGCAATGAAGGCCAATCCGCTGGCGGCTAAGACCGTGAGTGAAACGTATGCAGTTTTCTTGAGTGTGTTTTCCATGTAATAGACCATCCCATTTTCTTAAACGATTTCAATCCGGAAACAAAGGTATAAAAAAATCGCTCCTGAAATACAGAAGCGATTAACGCGTTACCATCCTGCTTTACTTGTTTTGTTGCCAAACACAAGTCTTGCCAACCATCTAAAGCAAAGCGTATGAGCTGCCTCTAATGGCGTGCCCGGTAACGAGGGCCATTCCGTCTGGTGTTTTCCGTAAACGGTTCGCACCAGCCAATCACCGGCCATGTTCATCTCTCCCCGCACGTTGGCTTGCATCAAACGCCAACTTTCTCTGCTTTGGTTCAAAACTACTCTCCGGATCAAGTCGTTTGAAATCTATGTCTACAAATATAACATAGCTGGCGCGTTTGTCAAACATCTACAACGTCATATTACAAAATCCCACCCTTGCTTCTGCCACTGCCTGTTTCGTGTCACAATAATCTTGTAAATCTAAAAAGGAGCATTTTATGACACAGCATGCGTATATGATCGGAAGCGGCATCGGCAATTTGGCAGCCGGCCTGTATTTGATCCGAGATGGCCATTGGTCAGGCGATCAAATCACTTTCTATGGCCTAAATTCCCATGGTGCAAATGATGGTGACAAAGTCGAAGCTTACACAAAAGAATATAAGGGTCCTAAATTATCCAATACAGCCGGCTTTTTAGCCGAGGGCGGCCGTATGTTGAACGAAGAAACCTACGAAAATTTGTGGGATCTGTTAAAAAGTGTGCCTTCTTTAGACAACCCGGGCCAATCTGTAACTGATGATATTTTGAATTTTGATCATCAGCATCCGACTCACGATGTTGCAAGGCTGATGGATAAGACAGATGGTTTGCGGATTCGCGGCAAGAATGATTACAACAAGATGCAGTTTAATATGAAAGACCGCACTTTGCTTTCGAAATTGATGATGATCCCGGAAAAGGATGAGCAGCAGCTAAACGATGTGTCGATCGCCGATTGGTTCAAAAATAGTCCACATATTTTCACAACTAATTTCTGGTACATGTGGGAAACGACTTTTGCCTTTAAAAAAGAGTCTTCTGCTATGGAACTGCGGCGTTATATGAACCGGATGATTTTGGAGTTTTCCCGCATTAACACACTGGAAGGGGTCACACGAACGCCCTATAACCAATATGAATCCTTGATTCTGCCCATGCGTCAATATTTAATTGATCAGGGCGCTAAATTCGTTAACGATGTGAAAGTGACAGCTTTTGATTTTGCTGATACGCCTTTTCGTGATGATATTATCGTCAAAGGTCTGCAAATCGAGCAGCAGCCTGCTGGTGAAAAGTCCACGATCGCCCTAGCAGAAGACGATCTGGTCTTTGATACGAACGGTGCGATCACGGATTCAGCCAGCATCGGCGACCTCGATACACCGATTGTCGAAAATGACGAATACGCGCCGTCAGCAGCTCTGTGGAAACAAGCGACTGAACACTTTTACTCCTTAGGGCAGCCGGATAAGTTTTTCAATGACAGGCCGCAATCGGAATGGATGAGTTTTACAGTCACGACGAATAATCATTTTCTACTGAATCAAATTACGCGTATTACGCAGCAGCAGCCCGGAAACGCCTTGAACACTTGGGTTGATTCCAGTAATCTGCTTTCGATTGTTGTGCATCACCAGCCGCATTTTAAAACACAAAAGGAAAATGAGACGATCTTTTGGGGCTATGCGATGTTTCCTAGAGTTAATGGCGATTATGTCGATAAGCCTTTTATTGACATGACTGGCCGCGAGATTCTGACTGAGCTGCTTGGTCATTTGAATGAAGTTGATGATAGTCAGGATAAATTAGCTAACCACTTAGATGAGATCTGGGATTCGATTGTAAACGTAATCCCTGTCTATATGCCTTATGCCAGTGCACTATTTAACCGACGGGCAGTCGGCGACCGGCCAAAAGTCGTTCCGAAAGGATCTAAAAATTTGGCCTTCATCAGCCAGTTTTCCGAGATGCCTTTCGATATGGTCTTCACGGAACAATATTCAATACGCGCCGCTCAGACGGCCGTCTATCATTTCTTGGGCATCCCTGAAACTAGGCTGACCAAACTGCATCATTATGAAAAAAATCCTGTGGTCATGGCAAAAGCCTTAAAAACAATGTTCCGTTAAACAAAAAAACAGGCATTTGCCTGTTTTTTTAATATCTTTTAGAGATGGATTACAAATGATTCAAGTTGGAAATCAGTACACCACCGAGAACAACCAGCAGGGCACCAATGACAATTTTGACCATTTGATCTGGTGTCTTCTTTTCGTGCAAGAGATAGATACCGCCAAAGGTACCGACGATCACGCCCATCTGTGACAGCGTGGTAGCAGTAGCTTGTCCAATTGCCGGATTGGCAGTGGAAATAAACATGAATAAGTTACCAATACCCCAGCTAAGACCAGTCAGAATGTTCTTCCAAGTTGGTTTTTCAAACATCCTATTGCCTTCATGGAAGACGAATAAGACGATCAAAAAGGCACCCAGCACTTGTCCGATTGATTGCGGGCCAACGATAGCAGTCATGTAATCAACGCCATTGTGCGCATCATGAACCGCTGGGCTGATAAAGCCGGTCTTAAACATCAAATTCGGAAAAACAAAGTAGAACATGTAGCCAATTGTTGAAAGCAGAATGGCAATCAGGCCGTGCGTATATGAAGCTGGCCGCGCCGTATTATTCTGTTTTGCAGCACGGGAACGAGCAGCGGTAAGCAATGCACCAACCGTTACCAAGGCAACGGCAATCACACCGAAGATCCACATGTTAACAGTCCGCCATTCAGCTAAGACGATTGCAGCCATCAAGGCATTTGAGATGATCTGTCCAGCAGTTGAAATTGGAAAGGCTGAAGACACGCCCATATCCTTATAAGCGACAAATTGTCCAGCCGTTCCTACAGCCCAGAACAAGCCTGACAGCAAGCCGACTACCCAAATATGATAATCGACGGAGATTCCTTGAGGAATCACGAAGATAAACATCGTAGCGAGGCCAAAGATCAGAGCACCAAAGGTCATACCTAATGTCTGTTGAGCGGCCGAACCACCCATTTTTGTATTAATTAATCCCGTCGAACCCCAAGTGAGGGCCGGGATTAGTGCAAATAAAATTCCCATAAAAACCTTTCTGTATTGGTAGACGTTGTGTAAAGCGTTTTACGTAACTTTTCCATTATCCAACAAAAGGAAAACGATTTCAAGTATCACAAAAAGGCTGATTAATGATCGTATTTGCCAACATAAACATACAAATTTTGTGTTGAAACACCCAGATCGAACTGGACGCCTTTAGAGCGAATAGGACGCAGCGATGTCGTTTTGGCATTGTTTGCCTGACGAGCTGTTTTGCCAAAATCCTTGAGTACTTGGCTGGGATCTGCACCGCTGGCTTGTGCAATCAGGGCTAAGACAGTGACAAAAGAACCTGTTGTTTGTTGTGCTTTTTGATTTCTCAGGCTGGCTAAAGGCGAGATAAGCGTTATACCGATCAGCTGCTGATGCCGGACATTGATTCTTAGCTGGTAGCTGTGCTGGGCAGGCAGGCTGCGGATCGTGTTATTTAGCTGCACTGGCAGCAGTTCTTTTTGGCTGTTTTTTTGAATTTTGGCCATTGCGGCAGCTAGTTCTGCTGCTTGCTGCTGGCTTTTTGCGGGATCGGCAGCCGGATTTTTAGCTATCTGCTGGAGATGTTTGGGCAAACGGCTGGCAATTAATGCTTGATTATAGATTCCGGCGAAACGCTGGTAGTCTGCTAAAGCTGTTGCAGCAGAAACAGTGACTTTTTTTGAACGCCCGTGATTATAAATCGTGACAATCTGTTTGTGGTCGGAAGCAGGCAGATTAATGGCAAAACTGCCTGACCGGACTGCTATCGTTCTTTTTGTACCGTTACCGACTCGATATTGAATTTGTTTGGCGGGGCTGGCCGTACCGCGAATGTTAGCAGACATCCCGCTGATTCGGTAATGATTGTGTGTCGTCGACAACTGTGCCGGACGGAAAACAAACAGTAGCGTGCCGGCAGCTATAATGACCAGAAGCGCCGATATTGTTATGACAAGACGACTTTTCTTTTTCATATTAGATTACCGCCTTTCCGGAAAACTGGCTATTGTAGAGGTCAGCGTAAAAACCATTTTTTGCCATCAGAGAATCATGGCTGCCTGTTTCAACAATCGAACCGTGATTCATGACAACGATATGCTGGGCATCGCGAATCGTGGACAGACGATGAGCCACGACGAAACTTGTCCGGTCTTTTAATAGATTCTGCATGGCGTGCTGAATCTGGATTTCTGTCCGACTGTCGACTGACGAAGTCGCTTCATCTAAAATCAGAATTTCTGGATTAGCTAGAAATGCACGGGCGATCGTGATTAATTGCCGCTGTCCTTGCGAAATGTTGGAAGCTTCCTCATTTAAGAGTGTCTCATAACCCTTAGGCAGCTGCCTGACAAAACTATCAACATGAGCGGCCTTGGCCGCTGCTAGAATGTCGGCTTCACTGGCATTCTCACGGCCATAGGCGATATTATCGTGAATTGATCCGGAAAACAGCCAGGTGTCCTGGAGCACCATAGCAAAATGACTGCGCAGATCTGCACGGTCCAAGTCGCGCGTATCTCGTCCTCTAAAGCGGATGGAGCCGCCGCGAATGTCATAAAAGCGTTCCAATAAGTTGATCATCGTTGTCTTGCCGGCACCTGTCGGTCCGACGATTGCGACCATTTCACCTTGTTTGACTGGTAAATTATAATCGGTCATCAGCAGTTCTTTATTATCGCCGTAGGCAAACTGAACATGGTCGAAATTGATAATTTCAGATTCTTTGACTACTGGCAGATTCTGATGGTTATCCAGCATCTCATCTTCATCCAGTACCTGAAAAACACGTTCCGCCGAGGCGATTGTTGACTGAATTTGATTGGTCAAATTCGTGATTTGTGTAATTGGCTGGCTGAACTCATTCGTATACTGTAAGAAAGCTTGAATATTGCCGATGGTCACTTGGCCATTAGCGACTTTGATGCCGCCGATGATGGCAATGCCGATGTAACCTAAATTATTAATGAAAGTCATTAAGGGCATAATCATGCCGGAAACGAATTGTGCTTTCCAGCTGGCCTTATACAAACGCTCATTTTCTTCGGCAAAAGTTTTCCGTTCGCTATCTTCATGGTTATAGGCACGCACGATCGTATACCCAGCGTAGCTTTCCTCGATTTGGTTGTTTAACAGGCCAAGCGATTTCTGCTGGGCGGAAAAGAATTTTTGTGAACGTGGTGCCACGATGCCGATGATAACAATCGAGACCGGCACAATAATCAAGACCCATAAAGTCAGCTGCAAAGAAATGGACAGCATCATCCATAGAATCGAAAAGAAGGTCACAAAGGAGGTAATTAATTGCGTCAAATTCTGCTGTAAAGTTGATGAAATGTTATCCATGTCGTTGGTTGCCCGCGACATGACATCTCCATTTGTATGCGTATCATAGTAATTAATCGGCAGGCGGGCCATTTTGGCTTTCAAGTCACGCCGCAAATCAAAGACAGTTTTTTGCGAGACACGCGTCATCATATACTGCTGGATAAAAGACAGTAGTGCCGCGAGGACGTAGAGGATAATTACTTCCAGAATAATGCCGGCAATTTTTTGCCAGTTAATTGGAAAAGTCGAGATGGGGATGCCAGC
Source organism: Oenococcus kitaharae DSM 17330 (assembly GCF_000241055.1). Lineage (NCBI taxonomy): Bacteria > Bacillati > Bacillota > Bacilli > Lactobacillales > Lactobacillaceae > Oenococcus > Oenococcus kitaharae. The sequence continues at coordinate 273,029 of NZ_CM001398.1, read as the reverse complement.
TTTAATTTGTGCTCCTCCCGTCATGACACCTTTAAAAATTTCCGTTGTTGCCCGGCCGAGTATTTTCGGTGTTTGTGTCTGGAAAATCGCTGACCCGATCGCAAAGAGAATCACAAAAGTGACGGCCAGCCATTGTCTTTTCATATAAGCAAACAGCCGCTTGCTGGTTGGCCAGAAATGTTTGGCTTTTTGCACGGGACGGCCCATGCTAGGACCAAAAGAACCGCTGCCGTGCGACTGTTTTGTGTTTTTGCTTTCAGCCATTATTGATCTCCTTTACGAATTTGCGAGTCGATGATTTCCTGGTATGCCTGATTGCTCTTTTTAAGTTCGGCATGGGTACCAGCACCCGTCATGCGGCCGTCTTCTAAGACGAGGATTGTGTCAGCATCAACAACTGTCGAAATACGCTGAGCGACAATCACGACGACGGCTTTTTGGATTTCAGGATCTGTTTTTAATGCTGCCCGCAGTTTGGCGTCGGTTTTAAAATCCAAGGCCGAAAAACTATCATCGAAAATATAAATCGCCGCTTTTTTCACCAAAGCTCGCGCAATGGCCAAACGTTGTTTTTGACCACCGGAAAAATTATCGCCGCCTTGTTCGACGTGAGCATCCAGGCCATCAACCAATTCCTTGACGAAATCACTGGCTTGCGCAACGTCTAAGGCATGCCAAAGTTCCATATCAGTCGCCTGTGGATTACCGTATTTCAGATTTTCACGAATCGTCCCGGTAAACAAGATGGCTTTTTGCGGCGTCAAAGCAATCAAATCGCGTAAATTTTCCTGCTTGTAATCAGAAATATTTTGGCTGTTTACTTGGATACTGCCGGTCGTCACATCGTAAAAGCGCGGAATTAAATTAATCAGTGTCGATTTTCCGGAACCCGTGCCGCCAATAATTGCGACTGTTTGGCCGGATTTGGCAGAAAAAGTTACGCCGGATAGAGCTGGATCCTCTGCACCTGTGTATTTAAATCCGACATTTTTAAAAACTAGAGAAGCTGTTTGAGACGCGCTGGCTGATGCTGCGGGGTCTTTGATCGTGGATTGTGCTTGTAAAAGTTCGTTGATCCGATCAGCTGAGGCCTGGGCTCTGGGTACCATCACGAAAATCATGGCCAGCATCATAAAACTCAGCAGCACTTGCATGGCGTAAGTCATAAAAGCGACCAGATCACCGACCTGCATGGCTTGATCAGCAATCAAATGTCCGCCGAACCAGGTGATACCAACATTTGTGCCGGACATGACCAAAGTGACCAGCGGGAAAATCACGGACATGATTGAAAAGACTTTGACCGCGTTTTGCGTGAAGTCCTGATTGGCCTCTTTAAAACGGTCCTGTTCGAATTGGTCGCGGCCAAAAGCTCGAATCACACGGACGCCGGTCAAACCTTCGCGAAAGACCAGATTGATACGATCTGTTTTCTTCTGCATGGCTTTAAATAAAGGCACGGCATAATACATGGCAACGCCGATGATGAGGATCAATACTGGGATGGCGACGAGAAAGATCTCTGTCAAACGGGCGGATTTGCCGTAAGCTAAGACACTGGCTGCGATCAGCATAATCGGCGACATAATCATCAAACGCAAAAACATCATGACAACATTTTGAATTTGAACCACGTCGTTGCTTGTTCGTGTAATTAAAGAAGAAGTGCCGATTTTATCAAACTCTTCATTAGAGTAGCCCATGACCTTATCGTAGATATCGCGTCGAAGGCGCATGCCCAGTTTCTGGGAAGCCACCGATGATGTGTAGGTATTGGCCACGCCGAATAGGACGGAAAGCAGAGAATAAAACGCCATCCAAGCACCTGTGTGATAGATATATGTAATGTTTCCCCTAGCAACACCGTTATTGATCAGATCGGAAGTCAGATCCGGCAAACGCAGCATTGTATAGACCTGGATGATCATAAATAGGACCGATAGTGCGACAATCCAAGCACTCATGCGTCCTTTGGAAAGTTTAATCATGTTCTGTCTCCTTCTTGATACCGTATTTCAGCCAATTAATTTCTTTATCAGTCTGTGCCAGAATCTGATCTAAGCCAACAGCCTCGCCGGCGCGTTTTTTTGCAAAATAACTGCTGACGGCTTGCAGCACGAAACCTGAAAAAATTTTTTCCAGCGCTTTGAAATCATCCAGGCTGTCGATTCTCAATTCGGAAAAGTCGATGTAAGAAAGATCATCTAAAGATTGAATAGCCGGATCATCAAAATGAGAAAAATGCCGGAGCATTTTTTGACTGCGTTGAATATCCAGCCCTAATAAAGCATTTTCGAAAAGAACCGAATTGCGGCTTTTAATGATTGTGCCTATGAGCTGCTTATCCATAAAACGCCAAGCTTCAATCAGGTCGCCATCGTGTGTTAGGACAGCTTTCTTGAAATTTTCCTGAAAACTGCGGGCCTTGTTTTTAAAAAAATAGTGATAAAGATCGCTGATATCATCAAAATATTGATAAAAACTTCCGCGAGGAATCCCGGCATCCAAGACAATTCTGGCAACTTTGGCTTCCGCTAAGGGCACACGAGAAAACTCGTTTTGAGCTGCTCGCAGAATCCGCTGACGTTTCTCTTCGCTTAAATTGTAAAAAGTTTCTTTTGGCATAAAATGTGACGATCTGTCATGTGACAATATGTCATTTTATGCGCTGCTGACGAACTTGTCAAGAAGAAGCCAATTAAATTTGTTATCGATGCCCTTTTTTGCTAGGATTGTAGCAATATGAAAATACTGATGTATGCCGTTTTAGGCGACGAAAAACCCTATATTAAAGAATTCTGCCAGCAGACTGGCCATCAAGTCGACCAGCTGACTGACTATCTCTCAGAAAAAAATGTCAGCCTGGCTAAGGGCTATGATGCAATCGTGACTCAGCAGACGGTTGCGATTCCTGATTCTGTCTATCAGCAATTAGCCGAATTTGGTATCAAGCAGATTACAATTCGCCAAGTCGGTTACGATATTTTGGATTTACCAGCCATTCATCAAGCCGGCTTGAGAGCTTCCAATGTTGCTGCCTATTCGCCAAGAGCTATTGCTGAATATACGCTGACGCAATTGATGAACTTAATCCGCAACAACAAACGCTATTATCGGGCAACGACGAGTGGCGATTGGCAGTGGTCGGCTGCGCCTCAAGGACGCGAAATTCACGATCTCACTATTGCTGTGATTGGTGCTGGGCGGATTGGTTCTGCTTTGGCTGAGATGCTGCATGCCCTGGGAGCCAAAGTTTTGGCAGTTGACCCAGTTTATCATGCTCAAAATGAAGCTTTTTTGGATTATGTTGATCTAGATCAGGCCTTAGCACAAGCTGATGTGGTGACTTTCCACACACCTTTGAATGACGAGACTGCGGGGATGGCTGATTCGGCTTTCTTTGACAAAATGAAGGCAGGTAGTTACTTCTTGAATTTTGCTCGCGGCGGCCTCGTGGTAACCGATGCCTTGCTGGCTAATTTAAGGAGTGACAAGCTGGCCGGCGCAGCCTTGGATGTCTTGCCCAACGAAAATGAATTCATGAGCGCTGTCTCTGATCCGAAAATAATTCCGGCCGATGCACAAGCATTGATGGCCATGGATAATGTGCTGCTTTCTCCGCATGTTGCCTTTTATACGGATTTAGCCATTAAAAATATGGTCAGGATTTCTTTGCATGATGCTGTCGCTTTGGCTAATGGCCAGAAAATCGAAAACGAGATCTTTGATTAAATTATAATTGATTGAAGAGACGGACTAACTGAAAAAGGACTTGATGACGATGATGTATTTTGGCTTTGCTATGTTTATTAATCTCTTGTTTTATGTTCTATTAATAGCGGTGGTTGTGTATGTTCTTTATTGTTTGCGCCAAATTGTCAAACTTTTGACTGAAATCAAAGAAGCACTGAAAAATAAATCTGAATAAATTTTACCGCGTACAAAAAAGCACAGCCATTAAAGCTGTGCTTTTCAAATGTCATGATTTAATTTCAGAGAATCTGGCAGAATTCAATTGTTTCTTTATTTGGTCCTAGAATATTGAAGAAACGAATACCGTTGTCCCAAAATGATGGAATCGATTGAATTTCTTTATCGACGAGATGAAGACCTTGTGCTTTTGCAGCAGCAAAAGCTTTGTCAACATCAGTTGTATTCATCGAGATGTGATTGATGGCACCAGCTTTTTGAGCTGTTGGATCGCCATCCCAAGTCTCAATGGTTAGATTGCCAAAACGCATGAAGGCACAATGACTGCTGCCGTTTTCGAAAAGACCGGCTTCTTCGAATCCCAGTGATTTATAGAAACTGACTGTCTCATCCAAATTAGCGGCAGGGATGCCGACGTGCTGAATACCCGTAAAATAATTACTCAAAGCCATATTAATAAAACCTCCTAATTTTGGGAAACGTGAATGGCACGGTGATGAAGTCTTGGGAAGACGATTTTATCGGCCGCGCCTGTAATACCGCCCTGGAATAACAAGGCAAAAATTGTTCCCAGACCGAAATTCGTAAATTGATGCGAAATGATCAAAGCGATCACCGTCAGAATAGTTGGCGGCAGGTATGAAACCCACATCGCAGTGGCAGCATGCCCTTTAAGATATTTAAAACGCAGGATCTGCATTAAGTCGTCAGCAGGATGGAGAATCAAATTCACACGCTGATAAATAGAAATCGCAATCCCGATCAAAGCATCACCGAAGAAATTCAGGCAGATGTAAAAAATGATCATGGCTGGACTATGCGCTGCGGGCAGTCCTGCAAAAAAGGGATAGACGCCGTTGAAAAAGTCAGCGAATACTTGGATTAATGCGGAAAAGGGCAACATAAATAACAAATTTCCCAAGGCGCGCTGCCAAGACCAATGCCCGACTAACAGGGCGTTTAGGACAATTGTCATCAATCCGATGATGATAAATGACCAAAATAGATTCCAATGCAAAGCATTACCGAAATTGGCTGTCGCAGCTGTCCAATAGGCAGCTCCGAGGTAGGAAGGATGGATCTTGGCACTTGTGACCAAGGTCAAGACGTTTCCGGCTGAATTAATCACAATCGAGATTGCAAAGTAGGCAATTAAACTGGCTGTAGAAGCCGTGGTGGAAGTTGTATGAAAACTGGCACTTGCGGCGTCTGGTTTGTTTTGCGGGCGAGGTACACCCGGCCGGGTCATTCTCCGACTTTCACAACGGCCTTGCTAACGTCTTTAATTGTACCGTCTAGATAATCAGGCACATCTTTGAGAGAAGGCTCGTTACTGATCAATGGCAAAACATCCAGTTTGCCGCTCGACAATAAGGCAAGAGAATCTTCAAAAGCGTTGGGGTTGATGAAGGATCCTTGGATAGTCAGCTGCTTTTGGTAAACTTCATAGGTATTCATCTTGAATTCCTGATTTGGTTTACCGACACCAAACATCAAGACCTGAGCACCTTTGACAGTTGCATTCACAGCCTGTTCTTGTGTCTGAGGCAAGCCGACAGCTTCAATAACAACATCATAGTCAGCCGGAATCTGGTCGCGTGTGGTATTGAAGGTATTGGTTACGCCGAACTTTTCTTTATTCAAGGCCAGTTTTTCATCGATAATACCGGCAAAATCCACTTGGTGCACACCATAGGCACGCAATAATTGTACGAAGAGCTGGCCCATAAAGCCGTCTCCAATTACCAAAGCTTTCTGATAAGGCGTCAATTTCAATAATTTCACGCCATGGACAGCACATGAAATTGGTTCAGTCGTAGCGGCAGCTTTTAAGGAAACATTATCCGGCACCTTGTAGACTTGTGTCTCAGGAGCTGTGAAGTACTGCTCCAATCCGCCATTGCGGGTGACACCGATAGCTGATAAATTGTCGCAGAGTTCTGGACGGCCGGTACGGCAGTAAAAACACTTGCCGCAATAGATATTAGGATCGACCGTGACACGATCGCCAACTTTAAAATCAACAACGTCAGCACCAACTTCAGCAACAATGCCTGAGTTTTCGTGTCCCAATACGATTGGTGGTACAGCAGCTGCTGAACCTGGTAATCCGTTATACAAAGCGTGATCGGTTCCACAGATTCCAGCGTACTTGCTTTCAATTAAGACTTCGTTGGCCTTTGGTGTCGGCTTTTTAGTCTCCTGTACTTCCATTTGCTTAACAGCAGTTAATACTAAAGCATCCATAATAAATTTAATCCTTCCTTATATTCTCAATATTTTACCAATTTTTGACCGCCAAAAAAGCTTGCGGTGAGGAAGTTCTTTGACGATCCGTACCGATTTATTTGCGGTATTCAAGCAAGGCCAAGGCAAAGTCGCCTAGTGTTGCTGAACCGTTTTCCTTGATTGCCGGCATCACAAGATAATCTTCCAGCTTGCCGACGTCAATGTAATCATTCATTAAGTCTTTAAACTGTACGCGGACTTTCTTTAAGAATTCCTCACTGATCACGCCGCCGCCAAAGACAATCTTGGCAGGCCGTAAAGTCAAAGTCGTTTGCAAAGCAGCTTGGGCGACATAGTAAGCCATGATATCCCAGACGTGGTCTGTCAGGGGAATGTCTTGTCCTTTTTTGCCAGTGCGGGCTTCAAAAGTTGGACCGGAAACTAATCCCTCCAAGCAATCACCATGAAAGGGGCAGATGCCTGGGAAATCAAGATCGTCCGGGTGGCGCTTAACACGTACATGGCCCATTTCTGGATGGCCGAGATCGCCGATGAATTGGCCGTTGACAATTGCGCCGGCGCCAACACCGGTGCCAATCGTGTAATAAACCAATGAATTGATATGTTCGTTGAACAATGTCGAAATGACATATTCGCCATAGGCCGACCCATTCACATCAGTCGTCCAATGGATCGGAATATTAAAGGCCTTTTTGATCCGGCCGACAAAGTCGACATCAGACCAGCCCGGCTTGGGTGTATTGGTAATGAAACCATATTTGGGTGAATTTTTCCTTAACTCGATCGGGCCAAAAGAAGAAATACCAATCGCTTTTAAGTCATCAAATTTTTTGAAATAATCAATACATTTGGTTAGTGTTTCTTCTGGTGTTGTGGTTGGAAAACGAACAATATCTTTGGTTCGGTAATCTTCATTTCCGACGGCACAGACGAATTTTGTGCCGCCTGCTTCAATGCTTCCTAGTAACACGTGCTGCCTCCTTGGATAATTTTTTTAGTTTACGATTACAGGTCGTTTTTTATGCTTTTCATGAAAAATGTGACAGCCAAAAGTGCCGGTATGACTGGTTTTTTACCCGTTCGCTCACATTCCCCATCGCTATCTACGGTAGCGCTTTCATAAAGGTGAGTCAAGGGAAAAATCTGGTCTTTTGGAAGTTATGCCACATTGTAAAATGGACTTTTTGTCAATAAAAAAGCCAGGCAACTAAGCCTGGCATAAAGAGTAATAATTTTTTATTCGGTTTTCCGCATGGCCGCTTTTAGGGTCGGCAGGTCTAATTGACGATTATCGAGCTTTGGGGAGGGCAAGTCTTATGTGCGTTTTTAGTGATATCATATCGTTTAATAAATATTTTTTGAGGAAATTATTATGTTGCAAATAATAAGAAATGATGTAGTAGACGATACAATACCAGAGTCGGCACTGAGAGCCAAGGTTTCGATCAGAGGTATTTTTAAGGAAATTGCTCTGACAAATTACCAAAAAGCGCTTATTGTTTTAGCTACAAGCTGCCAAATGTTATCCGCTTTATGCACGATTATGGTGCCCTTGATTGTGCAGAGATTAATTGATTCCTACGAGCGAGGTATTGATTATCGGCAGATCATCTTTTTAGCCGCTATTTTTGTTATGCAGTTGTTGTTTAACGCACTTGGACTGTATTTATTTGCCCTGATCGGCGCTATCGCTACTAAAAACTACCAACAAGGAACTTTTAACCAGGTACTTCAGCACCGTGTCGGATGGTTTGAGGAGCAAGAATCAACCAATTTGGCGAATAAAATTTATAATAACATTGATTTACTACGGACTTTATTTACAAACAGCCTGCCCGAAATGATCAGTGGTGTTTTGACTATTGTTGGGATTGCTGTTGTTCTCTTGTCTTTGAATTGGGCTTTAACGATTGTAACCTTGTTTGGTGTTCTATTAATGGTGGGCGTATTCGGCTTATTAGGTGCACCATTAGCCAACAGAATCGCAGATTTTCAAGATCAAAAATCTTTATTCGCAACACATACCTCCAAATTTTTCCGTTTGGTCAAGATGATTAAAGCAAATGCAGCTGAAAAAATCGTTCAAAAAGATGACGCCGATGATATGAAGGTATTATTTGAGTCAGGCAGACGTTTGGCTCGTATCAATGCGCTTATTAATCCTTTAATAGGTGCTGTGATGATGCTGATTATGCTGGGAATTTTTGGTTATGGTGGTTATCTGCTGAACAATGGCAGCATTACAAATGGTGTTTTGATCGCCTTTTTGTTATATGTCATTCAGATTATGGTGCCCTTAGGCAGTTTCAGCGAATTTTTCCATGGTTATGTTGGCGCAAAAACGGCCATGAATGTTTTAATGCAGCTAAGAGACAACAGCCAAAACGAACGACAGGGCGGTTGTGCTTTGCCAAGAGACTCTCAAAGTGATTTGGTATTTAAAGATGTTAATTTCGCCTATGATGATGCTAAGACTATCACGCTGGATGATATTAATATGGTTTTTAAGCCCAATACAATGACAGCAATTGTCGGCCCTAGTGGTGCTGGCAAGACAACGATCGTTTCTCTCATTGAACAATTCTATGCCGCTAACAGTGGCGTAATTCTGTCTGGGACAAGCGATATTACACAATTTTCCTTGTTCTCTTGGCGCCAAAGTATCGGCTATATCTCTCAGAAAGCTGATTTATTAGGTAGCAGTTTGAGGGATTATTTATCTTTCGGCAGGAAGGAAAACTATTCAGATAATCAGATCAAAGATGTGCTTGGAAAAGTAGGCCTTTTGGAAGCATTTAATGGGCATCTGGATGACAAGCTTTTAGAGGATGGCAATAATATTTCCGGCGGCCAGCTTCAGCGCTTAGCGATTGCCCAAGCTATTTTGAAAGAGGCTGGGATTTATATATTTGACGAGTCCACGGCTAACTTGGATGCAGATTCGGAGATGAAAGTTAAGCAGATCATGGAAGAACTGGCTGAAAAACATATTGTGATTGCGATTGCACATCGGCTTTCAACAATTAAATCGGCAGATAATATTTACTTTTTGGAGGACGGTACTATTACTGGCTCTGGTACACATTCTCAGCTTTTAGCCAATCATAAGACTCAGCTTTTAGCCAATCATAAGACCTATGCCCGTTACGTTGCTGAACAAATGTTATGAAAGCGAATAAAAAAGCCAGGCAACTAAGCCTGGCATAAAGAGTAATAATATTTTATTCGGTTTTCCGCATGGCCGCTTTTAAAGTCGGTAGGTCTAATTGGCGGTCACGGAAAATCTTGTTGCTGGTTGGTAGATGCAGTTGGAAATCATCAAATACTTGCAGCTGTAAATCAGCTTGTTTGATATGAAAATGCAGCAGATGGCCGCCGAAGGAATGATCATCAGCTAAGATGTGCAGGTGAAATCCGGCAGCAGCAGCCCCTTCATATACTGAAGGTGTGTAGTAACCCAAGATGGTCGCCTGCAGCTTATCGGCGTGAAATTCATGCTGAGAGGCAGCAACTGTTGCAAAGGGCGGATAAGGTTTTTGCTGCTGATCAGCAGAGCGCGCTAGGACATCTGTAAACTCACCATGCAGGCGGACAGCTGTAAAGACATTTTGCAAAGCGCCGTGTTCAACGGCGTGTTTTTCAAAGGCGGCTGAAGTCATGTCGGTCAAAGTTTCTTTAGGCAGCTGTTTGTCAAAAAAGTTCACAGTTGCAAAAGGCACTTTTTCAGTCTGCAAATCCAGCAAACGGACTTTGCCGCTGCTTGGGACGCCATAGGCCTTTCCGTCTAGAACGATTAATTCCACACCGATACCGGTGGTGGTGCCAATGCCAAAGTCGCCATGAGTCAACAGATCACCAACTGTTGTCGTACCGTCATATTGGCCATCCATGATTTGTGCTAGGATACCGTGCTGGTAAATTTTTGAAAAGTCAGCCATTAGTCTGTCGCTCCTTGGATCAAATCAGCATACAGCTCCGTGTTGTGCGAGTAATCGACTGGAACATCCACAACAACCGGACCTTTGTTCCAATTAAAGGCTTCGCTAAGAACTGAGTCAATCTGATCGGGATTATCCACGCGCAGGCCCTTGGCACCAAAGGATTCTGCATATTTAACGAAATCAATCTTGCCGAAATCAACACCGGCTGACTGACCATATTTCATTTCTTCTTGGAATTTGACCATGTCGTAGTGGCCTTGGTCGTTAAAAATAATGTGGACAATGTTTGCGTGCAAACGAACAGCCGTTTCCAATTCTGCACTGGAAAACATAAAGCCGCCATCACCGGAGACACTGACGATTTTTTCATCAGGACGGACCAAGGAAGCGGCGATCGCCCAAGGCAGTGCCACACCCAAAGTCTGCATGCCATCAGAAATCAGGAAATGGCGCGGACGGTAGGAGCGGAAGAAACGGCTCATCCAAATATAGACAGATCCGACATCCAAAGTCACGGTCATGTCATCTGTGACTTGTTTTTGAATCGCATGAACGACATCCAAGGGATGCGAGAGGCCGTCAGCAGGCTGGAATTTAGGTCCGCCGGGTTCTGTCTGCAGCTGATCACGAAAAGCTGTCAGGCGTTGTTCAACAGCGTCGCTGACTGTGTAATCCTGCAATTCATCAGCCAGCAAATTCAATGTTTGAGCAATATTGCCGACCAATTGGAAGGCTGGGTTATAGTGTGCGTCAATTTGCGCATCGGTCGAATCGATCGTGACGATTTGCAAACGGTTTTCCTTGTTCCAGACACGAGGTTCGTATTCGACGGCATCATAACCCACTGTGATCACCAGATCAGCAGCTTTCAATAACTGATCACCGGCTTGGTTGGCAAACAGGCCGACACGTCCGAAGAATGATTGCTGCAGCAGGCTGTGATCAATCACGCCGGCGCCTTGGAATGTTTCAACAACTGGTAATTTAACCCCGTGCAAAAAGGCATGCAGGGCTGCAACGACTTTTTCGTCTGAGCCTCTTTGGCCGACGAGAATGACAGGCAGTTTGGCTTGACGAACCTTATCTGCCAAGGATTTAATGCCGTCTAAATCAGCTGGGCCGGCCGTGATGGTCTGGACTTTTGCCAGTGCTTTGCTTGTGACAGGACTGTCGTCAACATCTTGCGGCAGGCTGATAAAGGATGCACCCTGTGGTGCTTTGGTAGCGGCATCAAAAGCGTTTGCAATTACTTCGGAAATATTTTCAGCATCCTGAATTTCTGTCGTAAATTTCGTAATACCGTTGAACAGCAGTACCGAAGGCGTTGACTGGTGAGTCCGCCGGTACAAATCATTACGCGGCACCTGGCCAGCAATTGCGACTACCGGGTCATTTTCAGTCTGTGCGGTTAAAATTCCTGTCGCCAAGTTAGATGCACCAGGGCCGGATGTGACAAGAACCACGCCGGGTTTTCCTGTCAAACGGCCGACTGCTTGGGCCATAAAAGCTGCATTCTGTTCGTGTTTAGTAATTACTAATTTTGGTGCACCGGGTGTGTGGGCAATTGCTTCAAAAAGCCGATCAATCTTGGCACCGGGAATACCAAAAATATACTTAACTTCATGATTCGAAAGGGACTCGAGTACAAGATCGGCCCCAAAACGTTTGTTTTCCGCCATTAAATACCTCTTCTTTTCTTCGTTTGTATTCTATCACTTGTGAATTTAGAATAAAAATAAAAACCCGCTATCATGCAGGTTTTCGAAATAAAAGTATAAAATTTCACAACACTTAAGAACGATATTTGTTGATAATTTCGTTCAATTGTTTTTGATTATGCACGCCAACCACGCGGTCAACAACCTGACCGTCCTTTTTAATGATCAGAGTTGGGATAGCCTGGATGCCCAATCCGGAAGCTGTCTCCTGATTCTGGTCAACATCGATCTTGCTGAATTTGACGTCAGTCATTGTCTCAGAGATTTTCTCAAGAATCGGTGCTTGAATTTTGCAGGGTGTGCACCAAGTTGCCCAAAAATCAGTGACAGTCACGCCTGATTTTGTTTCCGGCTCAAACGAAGCGGAATCTAATACTGAAATTGCCATGATGATCTCCTTTCCTATATTGTACTTACTTTCAATAAGTAATGCAAAAAAGTTTAAAAAAAACTTGCTTTAAAGTTTTCTGCCCATTATACTGGGACAAACTTATGATTGAAAACGAGCAGCAACTCAAACGAAATTTTGGATTTTTCGGTACTTTATCACTTGTCATTGGTACGGTTATCGGATCAGGGATCTTTTTTAAACAGGGGCGGGTACTTCAAGAAGCCGGATCGACATCGATGGCCTTATTGGCTTGGTTCGTCGGCGGGATCGTGACTTTGGCGTCAGCCATGTCTGTCGCCGAACTCGGGTCCGAAATGCCTCAGACGGGCGGCATTTATATCTATATTAGTAAGATTTTCGGCAAGTTCTGGGGATTTTTAGCTGGATGGATGCAGATCTCTTTTTATGGGCCGGCTTTAATCGCTTCAGTTTCCTACTTTTTTTCGACCCTTTTTGTGACTTTTTTTCATTTACCGGCAAAAATTAATTTTGGGATTTTTAGTCTAGGCAGTGTTTTTTGTATTGCCGTAGCAGCTTGTATTCTAATTGCACTAATGAATATGCTGGAAAACCGTGTCAGCCGTGTGTTTGCGATTATGACAACCAGTATCAAAATGATCCCTATTTTTGCCTTGATTATTTTTGGTCTTTTCTTCGGTCACGCTGGCGCAACGAGCAGTCTGGTCAACCTGTTTGCCAATCAAATCGGGCAAGGCAACTTCGGCGTGGCCGTCTTATCGACGCTGTTTGCTTACGATGGCTGGGTCGTGATCTCTAATTTGGGCGGCGAGATTAAAAACGCTCAAAAGACACTGCCAAGAGCTGTGACGACTGGCATTTTTATCGTGCTGCTGGCCTACATGGGTGTCTCTTTTGGCGTTTTCAAGTCGCTGCCGGCTAAAGAAATCATTGCTTTGGGTGATCAGGCACCTTTTCATATTTTGTCCGGTGCTTTTGGTCCGATTGGTGGCCGCTTGATGGACATTGGTGTCATGATTTCTGTGATTGGCACCTTGAATTCTAAAATTCTCAGTTTTCCTAGAGTTGTTTTTGAAATGGCCGACAAAGGGCAGCTGCCTTTTTCTGGATTCTTTCATACTTTAGGTAAACATTCCAAAACGCCTAACTATGCTACTATTTTTGAAATCGTGATCGCAGCTTTGTTATTGAATGCTTTTTCATCTTCACAAGATTTATCCGATTGGCTGGTTTTTGTGAGCTTCCTATTTTATCTGCTGACTTTTGTGGCAGTGTTTATTATGCGTCACCACCTGCAGAGAAAACCGCATTTTTCAGCGCCTCTGCACCCCTTATTCCCGACATTAGCAATCGCGGGTACTTTGTTCATTGAAATTTCGACAATCGTGAATGCCTTTACTGACCCCACAGGGCAGCAGCTTTTTGGCATTATCGTCTCTCTTTTGATTGTTGCCCTGGGTGTCCCGCTTTATTACGCCAAAAAAATCTATAAACTATAAGTATGCCGAATTCCGTTAGTCCCACACTCGCAATTATTGTGCCGGTCACAAATGAAGAAGAGAATATTCCACTTTTTTATCATGCCCTCAGGCGGGATTTAACCCGAGAAAGTTTGGCTGCTTTGCCCGGGCCTTTAAATCAACTGAGTTATGATATCTGGTACATTGACGATGGGTCAAGCGATGGGACTTTAGCACAGATAAAGGCCCTATCGGCTCAGGACAGTCATATACATTTTGTGTCTTTTTCCCGGAATTTTGGTAAAGAAGCTGCAATCTATGCGGGATTGTCTTATGCACAGCACTATGATTTTGCAGTTATCATGGATGTGGATCTGCAAGATCCGCCTGCTTTATTGCCAAAAATGCTGAAAAAATTAGTGACAGAGCACCTAGACAGCGTGGCAACAAGGCGGTCGAATCGTAAAGGCGAAAAGGTTATTGTCAGTTTTTGTTCTGATTTGTTTTATCATTTCATTTCTAAGATTTCTTCGACGAAATTAGTGAAAGGTGCCCGCGACTATCGGATTATGAGCCGGCAGATGGTTCAGGCTTTGTTGGCCATGCCGGAAAATCAGCGTTTTTCAAAGGGCTTGTTCACCTGGATCGGTTTTAATACCGAGTACATCAGTTATGAAAATATCGAAAGAGAAAAAGGCCGCAGCAAGTGGGGTTTTTGGAAACTTTTCAAATATGCGATTAGCGGGATCATTTCTTTTTCGACGGCACCGCTGACTTTTGTGACCGTTTTGGGTTCTGTGACGACCCTTCTAGCTTTGATTGGCGGCATTTTTGTGATTGTCAGAAAGCTGTTGGATCCAGCAATTGCAATTGGCGGCTGGACGACGATTACCGTGATTATTATGTTTTTTGGCGGTCTGCAAATGGCCAGTCTCGGGATTGTCGGCCGTTATATTGCGGCCATTTTCTTGGAGTCTAAGCGGCGCCCAATCTATATTGAGAAAGAACATAAGTAAAAAAATAGAAGGCATATAATCGAAGGTATGATTACATTAAAGAGTGTTAACGAAATAAAAGAGATGGATACTGCTGGTGATGTGATTAGCGGTATGCATCACATGCTGCGCAGTTTGATCAAGCCTGGATTGGATACCTGGGAAATCGAAGAAAAATCACGTGCCTATATTGAAGGGCACGGTGCTATTGCGAGTCAAATCGGTTTTGATGGTTTTAAATATGCTGTGACTGTTTCAGTCAATGATGAAGTGGCCCACGCCTTTCCTCGTAAGGGCCTGATTTTGGAAAACGGCGACTTAGTCAAGGTCGACACAGTTGTCGAAAAGAATCACGGCCTTGCAGATTCTGCTTGGACTTATCGCGTTGGAACTGTCAGCCCGGAAATCGAACGTCTGTATGAAGTTGCTCATAAGGCCCTATATATTGGTATTGACCAGGCCGTTGTCGGTAACCGTATTGGTGATATTGGCGCTGCAATTGACCACTATGTGACTGACGAGAATCATTTTGGCAACGTGCGCGAGTATATCGGGCATGGCATCGGCCCAACTATGCATGAAGATCCGCAGGTGCCGCATTTTGGTGTTGCCGGTCACGGTTTGCGTTTGCGGCCCGGCATGACAATTACGATTGAGCCGATGGTCAACACAGGCACTTGGGAAGTTAAAACTGATTATGCTGGAGATGGCTGGACCGTTTCAACAAAAGACGGCGGCTGGTCGGCGCAGTTTGAGCATACGCTTGTGATTACCCACGACGGGCCGAAGATTCTGACCTCGCAAGATCCGGATATTGATGACAAATATCTGATTAAGGATTGGGACAACTTTAAAATCTAATTAAGACTTCGTATGATTTAATTAATGACGAAAAAGATTACAAAAATATCGGCTCAGAAAATTCACGGCCGTTATAATCTTGAGCTGGATGGCAAGTTCGCTTTTGGCATCACGGAAATGACGCTGATTAAGTTCGGTTTGGCCAAAAATCGCGAATTGGATGATCAAGAAGTTTCAACGATTAAAAAGTTTGAAGAGTCGGCTCGTGCGCTTTCGCGCGGACTGACTTTTTTGTCTCACCATCTTCGCACCGAAAAGGAACTTCGTGATAAACTGCGTTCACAGCATTTCGATGCCGAGGCAATTGATAGTGCAGTCACGCATTTAAAAGAAGAAAAATATATTGATGATCGGATTTATGCTGAGAATTTTGTCCACACGCAGGCGCGTCTTTTATCCGTCGGCCCGCTAGTTATCAGCAGAAAACTACAGGCTCTTGGCATTGCGCCGGTCGATATACAAGCTGCCATGCAGGATTATAAAACTGATAATCAGGCGGAGAATGCCTTGGCTTTGGCGGAAAAATTTCAAAAACATTATGCGAAAAATCCGGCCATGATTCAAAGACAGAAAATTAATCAGGCTCTGTACGGCAAAGGTTATGATGCTGATTTGATTAAAACTGTTTTAGAGAAATTAGACTTTAGCGAAGATCCGGATGTGCAATTAGAAAACGCTCGCCGCGTGCTGGCGCGAATTTGGCCGCGTTATAGCAAATATGGCCGAGAACGTCCCTACAAAGCCCGTCAGTATCTATATGGAAAAGGGTTTTCTGCCGAGTTGATTGATAAAGTGATTGGGGAACAAGGTGACTGAAAAAGGGAAAATTTTAAAGGAAACAAAAGAATTTCATGGCCAGATCTTCGATGTTGTGGATCGAAAGATTCACACACCTGATGGGCTGACCGTTGATCGACAAGTCGTTTTGCATGGGGATGCTGTGGCTTTTGTCGCACCAATACGCATAGATGGCGGCATTAAATTAGCTTTAGGCCGCGAGTATCGTGCCGGCTTGAACGCCGAAAGGACCAGTTTTCCAGCCGGCCTGATTAATCCAGGCGAAGATCCCAAGACAGCTGCGCTTCGTGAAGCACGAGAAGAATTAGGCTTGTCCTATCGAGATGCCAAGGAGATTTTTCTAATCAGCACTAGTGAAGGATTTACAAATGAAGCGACTCATTTAATGCTGCTTTCTGGGCTGATCGGCAAAAGTGATAAACATTTTGATCCCAGTGAGTTTGTCAAAACGCTCTTTGTCACTTTTGATGAATTGGAACAATTGATTTTGTCTGGCAAAGTCACGACTGCGCCCGGCATTATTGCTTATCAATGGTTAAAGCTGCATCCGGAAAGTTTAGCCGTCATCTGAAAAAGGAGCCACTGTGCTAAACTTTAAACGAAGACGGAATGTCTTGAGGTAAGATTATGGCTAAAGACGCAGCTCGCAATCCGCGGGAAGGCGACTTTATCACGATCAAAAGTTACAAGCACGATGGCCACCTGCATCGCACCTGGCGCGATACGATGGTTCTAAAGACCAGTGAAAATGCCATTATCGGATTGAATGACCACACGCTCGTGACAGAGGATGATGGCCGGCGTTGGGTCACACACGAACCGGCGCTTGTCTATTTTCATAATAAATACTGGTTTAACATTATTGCGATGATGCGCAGCGACGGCGTAAGTTACTACTGCAATTTGGCAAGTCCTTACGTCATGGACAAAGAGGCGCTGAAGTACATCGACTATGACCTTGATATTAAAGTACTAACAAACGGCACAAAACATCTGCTTGATGCAGATGAATATGTTGCGCATAGTCAATTGTGGCATTATCCGCCTGAGATTGACGAAATCCTCCGGGCACACACAAAGATTTTGATTAACATGATTAACACACATGCCGGACCTTTTTCACAGGGTTATGTTGATCTTTGGTATTCGCGTTATAAGACACTTGTAAAACATAAGATGTGATAAGTCGTAAGCGGAATTCAATTCCGCTTTTTCTTTTTGTCCAAGCCGCAAACTGTTAAAATTTTAGCAAGGGGGCACTATGTCAAATTCATTACCACGCGAAGATGCGGCCCATGTCGCACAACTCGCCAAGCTGCATTTCTCCGATCAGCAATTAGATGTTCTGACCGGTCAATTAGCCAGTATTTTAGACCTTGTCGAGACATTAAACGAGGTCGATACGGAAGGTGTTGAGCCGACCTATACTGTTTCAAATAATGTCAATGTATTAAGAGAAGACTTGGCTGTCAAGTCAGGACAAAAGGCTGCTTTATTGGCCAATGCGCCGGAAACGCAGGACGGGCAGATTAAAGTTCCCGCGATTATTGATGAGGAGAGCTGAGATGACTGATTTTTTTCAGGAAGATTTAGTTAGTTTGCACAAAAAATTAGTCAATAAGGAAATTACCGCTGTTGACTTGGCAAAGGCAGCTTTAGATAAAGCTGAACATGCCCAAAAAGACGTCAATGCCTATATCACTTTGGACCGTCAAGGTGCTTTAAAACGCGCTGCTGAAATCGACGCTGCCGGCATTGACGCTGACAATATTTTTTCCGGCATTCCTTTGGCTGTCAAAGATAACATTGTCACCAAGGGGCTTCGGACAACAGCTGCTTCGCATATTTTGGACAACTTTGTCCCAATTTATGATGCAGCCGTCATGGAAAAGCTGAACAAACTGGGATTGGTTGTGATTGGCAAAACGAACATGGATGAGTTTGCCATGGGCGGTTCGACTGAGACCTCGTTCTTTGGCAAGACGGCAAACGCTTGGGATCACACAAAGGTTCCCGGCGGTTCTTCGGGCGGATCGGCAGCAGCTGTTGCTTCCGGCCTGATCCCATTTGCATTGGGTTCTGATACAGGCGGTTCGATTCGTCAGCCGGCTGCTTTTAACGGCATTGTTGGTTTGAAACCAACGTACGGCCGTGTCTCACGCTGGGGACTGATTGCCTTTGGTTCCAGCTTGGATCAGATTGGTCCTTTGACACGGACTGTTAAAGATAATGCACGTGTTTTGTCAGTGATTGCTGGCAAAGACCCTCGTGATACGACAAGCGAAGACAGCCCGGTACCGGACTTTTTAGCCAACATTGAAGGCGGTGTTAAGGGCTTACGTGTGGGCGTGCCTAAGGAATATTTTGCTAAGGGTATCGACGACGACGTCAAAGCAACCATCAAAAAAGCGATTGCTAAATTTGAGGAATTAGGTGCCGTCGTTGATGAAGTTTCCCTGCCGCATTCTCGCTACGGCATTGCCGCCTACTATATTCTAGCTTCGTCTGAGGCTTCTTCGAATCTGCAGCGTTTTGATGGTATTCGTTACGGTTATTCAGCACGTCAAGAAGGCCAGACTCTAGAAGATTTGTATGTCAAGACACGTTCTGAAGGCTTTGGTCCAGAAGTAAAACGGCGAATTATGTTAGGAACATTCGCCTTATCAGCCGGATTCTATGATGCCTACTTTAAAAAGGCCGCTCAGGTCCGGACTTTGATTGTGTCTGATTTTACTAAAGTTTTTCAGGATCATGATTTGATTTTGGGCCCAACGACGACTTCGACAGCCTTTGACCTTGGCTCTGAAGATGATGATCCAGTCAAAATGTATATGAATGATTTGCTGACAATTCCTGTGAATTTGGCTGGTCTGCCAGGTATGTCGATTAATGCCGGTTTTGCTAATCATCTGCCGGTCGGTCTGCAGATTATTGGCCGTCCTTTTGATGAAAGCACGATTTACCGCGCAGCCTATGCCTTTGAACAGGCGACAAAACTATATGAACAGCATCCGGAGGTGAGTTTCTAATGTCGAGTTTTGAAACAACAATTGGGCTGGAAGTCCATATTGAATTAAAAACAAAATCCAAAGCCTTTTCACCTTCGCCGGTTAATTTTGGTGATCCGGCTAATGAAAATACGAACGTGATTGATTGGGGCTATCCTGGCGTTCTGCCTTCTGCTAACAAAGCCGCTCTAGAAGGCGGTATGATGGCCGCTTTGGCACTGAATGCACAGATTTCGCGCGATGTACATTGGGATCGAAAAAATTATGTTTATCCTGATAACCCGAAATCATATCAAGTGACTCAACAGCAGACGCCGATCGGACATGATGGTTATGTGGAAATTCAGATGCCTGATGGTCAGACTAAGCGTATTGGAATTAAAGAACTGCATGTCGAAGAGGATGCCGGCAAAAACTCGCATTCTGGCAAGGGCTATTCCTTGGTCGATTTGAATCGTCAAGGGACGCCATTGGTAGAAATTGTTTCCCAGCCAGATATTACCAGCCCTGAAGAAGCCTACCTTTATTTGGAGAAACTGCGTCAGCTGATCCAATTCACGGGTATTTCTGATGTGAAGATGCAGGAAGGCTCGATGCGTGTTGATATCAATATTTCCGTTCGTCCGATCGGGGCCGCGAAGTTTGGTACCAAAGTCGAAATTAAAAACGTCAACTCGTTTCAATATGCTCGCAACACATTGATTTATGAAGAGGAACGCCAACGCGAAGAATTAATGGCCGGTCACACAATTGGTCAAGAGACGCGTCGTTTTGATGAGCCGACCAAGTCAACGATCCTAATGCGTGTCAAAGAGGGGGCCGATGATTACCGTTATTTCCCAGAACCTGATTTGCCGCCAATTCACGTTTCCGATGCTTGGATTGATGAAGTCAGGTCGCGTTTGCCGGAAGCTGCTGCTACTCGCGTCCACCGTTATATGACTGAGTTCGGCCTCTCGGATAAAGATGCTGCTGTACTGACGCAGACACTCGAAATGGCCAACTTCTTTGATCAGACAGTTGCCAACGGTGCTGATCCAAAGCGGGCTGCCAACTATTTGATCGGGGATGTTAATGCCTATCTGAACGAGACGCAATTAGATCTTCAAAACACCAAATTGACGGCAGTTAATTTAGCTGAATTGATCAAGCTGATTGATGATGGTACAATTTCGACGAAGCAAGCCAAAAAAGTCTTCACTGCAATTACCGAAGGTAAAGACCCCAAGGCTTATGTCACGGAAAATGGTCTTGTACAATTATCCGATCCATCAAAATTGACGCCGATGATTAGTCAGATTCTGGATAATAACCAGCAATCTGTTGATGACTTTAAGGGCGGTAAAGATCGTGCGATTGGTTATTTGACTGGCCAAGTAATGAAAAGTACGCATGGCAATGCCAATCCTAAAGTGGTTCATGAACTGCTGCTGGCTGAATTGAGCAAGCGCTAAATTGCATATCACTTCTAAGACCGCCTCTCTAGCGGTCTTTTTTTGTCCAAGGCCGTCCCGTTATCCTCTATAATTGTTTTTATATGAAACGAGCACGTATAATTTATAACCCTTCCTCTGGACGTGAAGCCATTCAAAGAGATTTAGTCGAAATCATGAAAGTTTACGAGAAGGCTGGTTATGAGACATCTGTATTTGAAACAACACCTAAGGCTTTTTCCGCGCGCGATGAAGCAGCACGAGCAGCTCAAGATGGGTTTGATTTAGTTGTGGCTGCCGGTGGAGATGGGACAGTTAATGAAGTCGTCAATGGCATTTCAGGTTTAGACAAACGCCCTTTAATGGCCGTTATTCCTTCTGGGACTACCAACGATTATGCGCGTGCCTTAAAAATTCCGCGCGATGATTTAGTCGAAGCAGCCAAAGCAATCAATAAGCACGAAACGATCAAAATGGATATCGGCAAAATCACCGATGGCAAATCACGCCTGGACTACTTTATGAATATCGGCGCCTTGGGTACTTTGTCTGAATTGACTTATGAAGTGCCATCCATGCTGAAGTCGTTGTACGGTTATTTGGCTTATATTACAAAAGGTGCCGAGCTGATTACGCGGATTAAATCAGTGCCAGTCCGCATCAGCTATGATGATGGCGTTTATGAAGGTGAAGTTAGCCTGGTATTGTTGGCCCTAACCAATTCAGTCGGCGGTTTTGAAAAAATTGTCCCCGATGCCAAGCTGGATGATGGCAAATTTTCTTTGCTGATTGTTGAAAAGTCCAATATTGTTCAGCTGTTTAACTTGATTACCAAGGCGCTGAATAATGGCTCGCATATCAAAGATAAGCTGATCACTTATATCAAGACGAGCAAAGTAGCCGTTGCGCCTTTATCTAATGACCAGATGAAAGTGAATTTAGATGGCGAGTTTGGTGGTGTGGCGCCAATGGCTTTTGAAAATCTCCAGCAGCATATTGAATTTGTTGCCGAGACTTCCAAAATGCGTCCCGGGTCTCGTATGCGGGCTCAGACAGCCAATGAAGTGATGGTTAAGCGGGCTGAGGAAGAATTTAAAACGGCCTCAAAATTGGTCAAAAAGCACAAGGAAGGCAGTAAGTGAGTAAAAATAATCGTCCTAATTTGGTTAAAAATCAAGAATTAGTCGGGGATGTCATCGATTTGACCTACGAAGGGCTCGGGGTCGTCAAAATTGATGACTTTCCGATTTTTGTTTCCGACAGCCTGCCAGGCGAGAAAATCTCTTTTGCAATTACGCGTGTTTTAAATTCTTATGCCTTTGCTCGTGTGCTAAAACGACTGACCACTTCACCGGACCGCGTGATTAGCGAGCATGCCGACATGATTGCCAGTGGCATCGCACCGCTTGTAAATCTCGCTTATCCGGCACAGCTGGCTTTTAAAAGAGAACAAGTCCGTCAGCTGTTTCATAAAGCGGGTCTCGATCAGGTTGAGGTGCTGCCGACCATTGGCATGGCCAACCCGACTCATTACCGCAATAAGACGGTCGTACCGATTAAGTTTCAGCAGGGACGTCTGACGACGGGTTTTTATCGCCGCGGGTCGCACAAGCTCGTGCCAATCAATGACTATTATTTAAACGATCCGAAAATTGATGCTGCTGTCGGAATTGCACGTGATGTGCTGAATCGTTTTGGTGTCTCCGCTTATGACGAAATCACACGGGAAGGCTTGCTGCGTTATTTAATGGTGCGCCGTGGCTACGTCACGGGTCAAATGATGCTGGCGATCGTTGCAACTGGCAAAAAATTGCCGCAGGAAAAAGCGGTTGTTGCTGCGATTAAAAAAACTTTACCGGATTTGACCAGTCTGATTTTAAATTACAATCCCAAGCAAACTAATGTCCAGTTGGGTCTGGATAATCGTGTTCTCTATGGCAGCCCCGTGATTCATGACACACTACTGGGCTTGGATTTTGAGATTGGCGTGAATTCTTTTTATCAAGTTAATCCGCAGACGACAGCCGTTTTATATCAGAAAGCTGCTGAGATGGCAGATCTTGCCGGTGATGAATTAGCCATTGATGCCTATTCGGGAATCGGCACAATTGGCTTGTATATCTCCAGCCAAGTGAAAAAAGTCATTGGTGTGGAAGTTGTTGCACCGGCTGTCGCTGATGCCAAGAAAAACATGCAGGCCAATCATATTCAAAACGCCGAGTACATCGCGGCTGATGCGCCCGAACAATTTGTTAAATGGGCACAGGCCGGTATTCGCCCGGATGTGGTCTTTGTTGACCCGCCAAGAAAGGGCCTTTCACCAGAACTGATCGAGGCCGTTGGCCAGATGCAGCCGAAAAAATTTGTCTATGTTTCCTGCAACCCGGCCACTTTGGTACGCGATGTCGTTTTGCTTAGGCAGCAAGGTTATCAAGTGGCCAAACCTGTACAGCCGATTGATCAGTTCCCGCAGACCATGCATGTGGAGTGCGTGCTGTTGATGACACGAGTCTAATTTTCATCAATAGTTGTAATGCTAGTTCAACAGTGAGTCAAGCCGAGTGAGATTTTTTTATCTAAACCGAGTGTCTAACAGAATTGTTTCTGTTTTAATTCTTTGTCGGCTATTTTCTTCAAAATTACTTGCAAAAATACAGGAAAACAAAACGCTCAGAACATATTTAATGGCTACTTGTGATGAAAAAGTAGAAAATTTGATAGATGGATCTTCTTTTTTAAATATCGGTAGAACAATATCGCTCAGCTTTGCGATAGACGAGTCGCGTTTGGCACTAATTGCGATTATTTTCGAGGCGCTGCTTTTGAGTATCTTGATTAAACGCACCAAATTTTTATTTTCCCCACTATACGAAATAATGATGGCACAATCGTTTTTATCTAAAGTTAAAGCAAGTTGCAAATCTTCAGAGGGTATTGTGGACATTAACATATTTAGATGTATTTTCATTAAGTCATTCTGAAAAGCCAGTGCATCGATATAGGTATCACCGGATGCAAATATTGCCACTCTTTTCCCTTGAAGAATCATCTGCACAGTATTTGCCAAAGCCTCGTTTGAAAGCAGTTGATAGGTACTTTCCATGGATTCGCGAGATAATTCCAAGATTTTTTTTGAAATATCTAAGTTAGAATCCTGATTTGTAAAAGGAAAATCAGCATTGACACTAGCTATTTCTTCAAATTTGTCTTGTAAATTAGCAGATAACGTGATTTTGAACTGCTGGTAACCTTTTAAACCTATTTTTCGACATAACCTGACAATTGTTGATGTTGAGGTGTAAGTTGCCTTGGCGAGTTCTTGGATTGACATATCCAATACCTTGTCTTTATTCTGTAAGACATAATTTGCAATCGTAATTTCTGAGTTATTGAAGTGGCGATGTTTTTCCAGTTCTTGGACAATATTCATGTTTACTCCTTTGCTTCAAAAATCAAGGTATTTCTTTTTGTACTTTGAACTAAAAATATCTAAAAGTAAATATCGTATTTGGTCATGTTTGGCACAATGTTCAAATAATGAGCTGTAAAATACGCGTTTACGGAACAAATTTACAAAGTAAAATGAAAGCGTTTACATTGAGATAATTATCTGCTGTAATGAGTTTGTGAAGGTGATCAATTGCGAACTTCGAACGATTGGATTGCGCGATTGTCTTAAAAGGACAGGAGATGATAAGATGCATGATTTTATTGATGTTTTCCAGCACTTGAGAAAGCACCTCTTAGCGGGAGTTTCTTACTTAATTCCCGTAGTCGTAGTTGGTGGTATTATGACTGGTCTTGGTGTTGCTTTTGGTGGGCCGACTGTATATAAGGATTTGGGCAGTTTTCCGGCTTTTTTGTTCACACTGGGAAAGACAGGACTGAACTTAATGGCTCCTGTGATTGCTGCATATATTGGTTTTTCCATTGCCGATAAGGCAGCTATTGCGCCAGGTTTTATTGTTGGGCAATTAGCACAGGATAGCGGTGCTGGGTTTTTAGGTGGCGTATTTGCTGGACTGTTCTGCGGCATTGTGATTATGTTTTTGAAAAAAATCAAAGTACCTAAGAATTTTTCTGCATTAGTCAGTATCATTGTCATTCCGTGTATTGCAGCCTTATCGGGCGCTATGATTATGAATTTTGCGGTGACTGGGTGGGTGGTAGCTTTTATCCACTGGCTTACTACTTTTGTATCCGGATTAGGAACGAGCAACCTAATTTTGATAGGCATCGCTTTTGGCATTATCGGTTCCTTTGATTTGGGTCTTTTTGGTTCTAAAGCGTTGAGCGCAGTTTGTTTATCTATGCTAGCAACCATTGATCCTAAAACTGGTCTACCAATTATGATTGCACAAAGGCTGCTGTTAACAACTGTCACCGCGACAGTTGTACCACCTTTAGTTTGCGCTTTAGTGACATTAGTTCGCCCAAAGATATTTACAACTGAAGAAAAAGAAGTTGGACGAGCAGCGCTCTTCTTGGGAGCTTTTGGTATTACAGAGGGCTCTATTCCATTGGCTCTTTCCGATGCCAAGGTATATGCAGGATGTATCGTTGGTGCGACTGCAGGAGCTATTTCTACCATATTGTTGGGTGCCGGAACAATGGTCAACTGGGGTGGTATTCCGACTTTTCCAGGAACAACAAATGTTTGGCTATACGCACTTGCTGTGCTGATTGGTACCTTAGTAGGAACCCTCTTTATTATTTTAACTAAACATCAACGGACAAAGTTAGATGACACGACCGATCAAGATGTAAAAGTAACGCAAGAAGGCGAAGAATTCGATTTGAATCTTTGATGAGGAATGAATATCGAATATGTTGATTGATGAAAAATTGATTAAACTTGATGCAAATTATCACAGTAAAGAAGAGGTGATTCGGAATGTTGCTCAACTGTTTTGGGACAGCAATAAATTAAACGATCAAGAAGCTTATATTCAGGCGGTCTTAGATCGTGAGACGGAACTTTCGACAAATCTCGGAGATGGTATTGGTTTGCCACATGCTAAAACATCGGCTGTCAAGGAAGCTGGATTGGCCTTTGTAAGATTGCAAAAACCAATTCCATGGGGAGATCAAGAACCAGTTCGTATTGTTTTCCAGATTGCTGTCAGTAATAGTTCAGCAAACTTGCACCTCAAAATATTGTCTCAATTGGCTAGAAAATTAATTTATGACGATTTTAAAGAAAAACTTTTTAAAATTAATGATCCTGTAGAATTATTGGCTTTACTTTCTGAAGCCACTGGAGGCATCTTAAAATGAAAATATTAGCAGTAACATCTTGTCCGGCTGGTGTAGCACACACCTTTATGGCTGCGGAAGCGATCGAAAAAGCCGCTAAAAATGCTGGAGTGGCAATCAAAGTTGAGACACAAGGAGCCTTGGGCATTGAAAACAGAATTGGTCCTGATGATATCAAAGGAGCAGCAGCTGTTGTTTTAACCAATGACATTCCGATTCGAGAAAGGGAAAGATTTAATTCTTTGAAGATATTCAATGTTAGTTCGACTGCAATGATTAAATCTGCTCCTAAAATTATTGAAGCAATCGAGGAAAAAATATGACTAAATTTTCATGTATCACCCCGTTTGCTGGCCTTGCAGTGCATATTGGGAGTCGCATAACTATCGGCATCGTATTGAGGAGGCTTTAAATGAATGTTGGTATTATTGGTTCTGGTTTGATCACGCAAGCAGCTTTAGATATTTTTTCCCGATTAGAAAATGTGCAATGCACCGCGATGTATTTTCGAAGTGTTGATCAAACATCGGCTGCTTTGATCCAGAAAAAGTATAAAATCAATACTATTTATGACAACATTGATGACTTTCTAAGTGATACCAGCTTCAATGTGGTGTATATAGGTGTGATCAATAGTGCACATTATGGTTTTGCAAAGAAAGCACTCTTAGCAAACAAGCAGGTTATTAGTGAAAAAGCTTTTACATCAACTTACAAAGAGGCCGCAGATCTCGCTAAAACAGCTGAAGATCATCAACGCCTATTATTTGGCGCTAATCGATTAACCTACACCGAAAATTTTAAAGAGATTCAGCGAAGGATGCCGCAACTCGGAGATATTAAACTGGTTATGTGTAATTATTCGCAATATTCGCGAAGATACAATGAATATTTAAAAAGGCATGTTTTGCCGGTCTTTGATCCAACATTGTCCGGCGGATCGCTTTATGACATCAATGTTTACAATGTTTACTTTGTAGTTGCCCTCTTTGGCGAACCACAAAGTGTTCACTACTATCCAAATAAAGGATTTAACGGTATTGACACATCGGGGATTCTTGTCTTAACTTACAAAGGATTCCAAGCTGTTTGCAGTGCCGCTAAAGATTCTGAAAGTTCACCGTTCATGACCGTCCAAGGAACTAAGGGACACATTGATGTAGAGTCGATTCCTTCTCAGGTTGAGAATGTTAGCTTGACACAAATTGGTCAACCAACACAAACTATCAATTTGAATCATTATGATGATGCCATGGAAAATGAATTTATTCAGATCTTCAAAATAATTAACGAAAAAAATGATACATTAGCTGCTGCAAATTTAAATGTCACTCTGAATGTTATGAAAGTTCTAGAAACGGCTCGTCAGGACGCGGGAATCAGATTTACAGCAGATGATCAAGATTAATATCTCATAGCAGGAGGGATTTTTAGTTGATATTTAAACAGTACAATTTCACGGAAGGCAAATATGATTTACAAGGTGATGGTAGGCTTGTTTCTGATATTTCATATAAGAATGACTCCAAAAGAAATAAATTAGACTTATACCTGCCGTCAATTAAAAAGGATAAATATCCGATTGTAATTTTTATCCATGGTGGTGGTTTTATCAAAAGTGATAAGACACATCATTTGAGTGAAATTTTAAATGTATTACAAGATGGCTATGCGGTTGTGAGCCTTAATTACCGTTTGAATGACGAGGTGGTTTATCCGGAAAACTTAGAAGATTGCGTTGATGCAATTAATTTTTTGAGTCAACACAGCCTAGACTGGCACATAGATACTCAAAGAATAGTGCTTTGGGGAGAGACTCACGGCGGCTTATTGGCCAGTCAAATTGGTATTCAAAGACATTTATCGGCTTTTTATCGAATTGTAGGTGTGGTTAGTTTTTATGCACCAATTAACCTTTATGAATTTCATCAAGTACAGATCAATACAGGACAATTGATGAAGATAGGCGACCAAAGTGCTGACCAATTATCTTTTGGTGAAGATAACGAGGACAAGCTTCTCAAACTTTTGCAATCTTATGATCCTCTATCCGACATTGATGGTACACAGCCGCCTTTTTATCTATTGCATGGAGAAAAAGATAGTTTTGTACCACCGGCGTTTTCACAGCGCTTTGCAGATACTTTGACGCGGAATGGTGTCCCAATAATTTTGAATTTTGTCCCAAACGGCACCCACGGTATCGACTTTTATGATCATGAAGTTTACAACATCCCAATTAGAAAATTTATTAATAATTGCTTTATTCGATCGTGATCCGGTGTCGTGTATTGGCAAAGTTTGACAAATGCAAGTTGAAAAATTAGAAAATAGTGAGGAAAAAATATGTTATTCACATCGTTAATGCATGTGTCGTTTTACGCAAAGGACATCGAGACGATCCGCGAATTTTACGTAGATAAGCTTGAGGGAAATATTAAGATGCTGGTTAGAAACAGTGTCTATCGAGATCAAAAAGGCCATCCTTTTTACGAAAGGGCACAAAAAGATCCACAAGGCATTGCAATTATTTATTTTGAATTAGCACCTGGCCAATTTGTTGAGTTTTTCCCAGCCTTCGATGAACAGAAACCACATACGCATTTTAATGAATATGTTGGTTATTCGCACTTCAGCTTGCTGGTTGACGATATTCAGCAGACTAAAGAGAAGCTCATCAATAAAGATATTGCCATCGATTCTGGACCTAGTATTGGTAATTCGCATACTTGGCAAATGTGGATTCACGATCCAGAAGGAAATAGAATTGAGATCATGCAATACACGGACCAGTCATATCAGATTGTTGGGAATATTCAAGAAAAAGAAGAATAAAATTTTTCAAATTTGTATAAAAAACCTTCCTCGTCAGGCAAATTCCCAGATTTGGAAGGTTTTTAGTAGTCAATTCGATTGTCAGACTAATGTGATACCGCCGTCAACAACTAAAGTCGAACCAGTGATATATGATGCATCATCAGAGACCAAGAATAATGCAGGCTTGGCAATTTCTATCGGCTGTCCAACTCTTTGCATTGGAATGATAGCCTCCAGGTATGACATCTGTTCGCCATTAACGGTATTTAAGATCGGTGTTTCGGTAATGCCCGGGCAGATGGCATTAACGCGAACACCTTTTGCAGCGTAATCGCGCGCCAGGACCTTGGTTAGAGAAATCAAGGCACTTTTTGAAGCACTATAGGCATAACTATTTGAATTTGTCGAGAGGCCCGCGATGGAGCTTGTATTAAGAATCGTACCTTTGGTTTTCATCAAATAAGGCATCGCTTGTTTGCACATCTGAAAAGGTGCTTTCAGATTAGTATCCATGACATCGTCAAACTCTTCGTAGGTCATTTCCTCAAGCGGTTTGGCCACTGAAATACCTGCATTGTTGAATAAAATGTCGATTTTGCCGTATGCCTCAATTGTGGTGTTCAACAGCTTATCAATGTCATCGGTATTTAACATATCGGCTTGAACAAAAACGGCTTCGCCGCCTTGATCTTTGATATGTTGAACGACCGCACGGCCGTTTTCCTGATTACGGCCAGCAACGACCACTTTTGCGCCCTCAGCAGCGAACAATATCGCTGAAGCTTCTCCGATACCTGATGTACCGCCGGTGACAATAGCCACCTTTTCTTTTAATTTCATAGTCATTCTCTCCAATGAGAAGATTGCGGACAATGCTGCGTTTATTGAAAACGCTTATATTTGCAATACTGTTTCTGGATGAGTCCGCTTCAACAGTATGTGATAATAATAACATATTCTCTAAGCTGATATAGTTGCCTGCCAGGGAGATACAGGACAAGCCAAAGCGAGTGAAAATAAGGTTACAATATGCTTGTCTTGAGACTTTTTAGCCCTTGTTATCGGCATCTGATAGGCAAAAAGAGTATCAAGAACTGTAATGATATGAACCGAATGTATTTAAAAATTTTCCTAGAGGATAATCATATGGCAACTAGCAATATTGATGATTATATAGCTGCACAGGCGGAGTCTTTACAACCGGTTCTTCAGAAAATCCGTCAAACAATTAGAGCTGCGGCACCAGACGCCACCGAAAAAATTTCTTATGGCATGCCGACTTTTTGGCAAGGGACGAACTTGATTCATTTTGCGGCCTTTAAAAATCACATTGGCATATACCCGGGCGGTCGAGCTCCCGCGGTTTTTGCCGACCGGCTGAAAAATTATAAAACTTCCAAGGGTACGATTCAGCTGCCTTTTGACCAGCCAATCGATTATCAATTAATTTCAGATATTGTTGTTTGGCGGCTTGCGCAGCAAACAACAGGCGGATATTCTGCATGACCTTTGAGCCGCTAAGATTCCTTTTGCTGTTAAGATTTATGACATGCTCGTCAATATTCAAAGAGCTTTAGTGTATATTCTCGTTAAATAGATTTGCGAGGTATGGCATGAAAAATTTTTTCGGTATTTTAGGCGGCATGGGTACGCGTGCGACTGAGGCATTTATTGACAGCATTAATCAATTGGCTAGGGCACAAAAAGACCAAGATTATTTGAATTACATTGTTTTTAATCACGCAGCCATACCAGACCGCACAGCCTATATTTTGGGTCGTTCTAAAAAAAATCCACTGCCTTTTTTAATCGAAGATGTCCAGCAAATGAACCAGCTTTCTCCCGATTTTATTTTGATTACCTGCAATACGGCACATTATTTTCTGCCCCAGTTGCAAAAAGCCGCACACATGCCGATTTTAGATATGCCCAGTTTAGCTGCGGCCGCTTGTAAACAATTTTCTTCTAAGAATTTGCGTGTTGGCTTATTAGCGACTTCCGGTACGATTGATGCAGCTATTTACCAACCGCATATTGCTGCATTGGGCTATCAGACAATCTTGCCCGACCCTGTTTGGCAGCAGAAAGTCATGGATGTCATTTACAAGGATGTTAAAGAAGCCGACCAAGTGAACCGGGTACGTTTCCACGCCTTGATTGAGCACATGCTCATCGATGAAAAGTGTGATTGTGTGATTTTAGCCTGTACAGAGTTATCGGTGGCTCAGCAGCGCGAAGCCTATGAATCGGACCGCGTGATCGATGCTCAGCAATTGTTAGCACGTCGAGCGGTGCAGCTGGCACGTTCTTTACAATTTAGCTGAACGAATTTGTTAATCTTTTTAGGAGGAGAAAATTACTAATGAAGAAAAATGTGTACTTTAGTCATGATGGTGGTGTCGATGATTTAGTTTCGCTGCTTTTGCTGATGCAAATGGAGGATATTAACCTGACCGGCGTGGGCGTCATGGGTGCTGATTCTTATTTGGAACCGGCCTTGTCGGCAACGAGAAAGCTGATTGACCGTTTTGGCCATGGTCTGCAAATTCAGCCGGCAGCATCTGACTCGCGTGCTGTTCATCCTTTTCCTAAAGAATGGCGCATGGATGCATTTTCTTTTGATGCCTTTCCACTGTTAAACGAAAGCGGCCATATTCAGACAGCTGTCGCTGATAAAGCGGCGCATCTGGATTTAATTGACAAACTGCAGGCTCAGACAGGCAAAACCACTTTGGTCATGACTGGGCCTTTGAGTGATCTGGCTCGTGCTTTAAAAATTGATCCGACGATTACGGATAAAATTGACGAGCTTTATTGGATGGGCGGTACTTTAGACAACAAGGGCAACGTAGCCGAACCTGAGCAAGATGGCACAATCGAATGGAACGCTTACTGGGATCCGCAGGCCGTTAAAGATGTCTGGGATTCGTCCATCAAGATTCATATGGTTGGGCTGGAAAGTACGCGCCAGGTCCCATTGACGCGTGATATTCGTCGTCACTGGG
Source organism: Oenococcus kitaharae DSM 17330 (assembly GCF_000241055.1). Classification (NCBI taxonomy): domain Bacteria; kingdom Bacillati; phylum Bacillota; class Bacilli; order Lactobacillales; family Lactobacillaceae; genus Oenococcus; species Oenococcus kitaharae. The sequence continues at coordinate 241,187 of NZ_CM001398.1, read as the reverse complement.
CATCACAGCGCAAGTATCCGATTTTGGATTTGATCGGTCAGGGTTATGCGTTAGTACCACCCCTAGACCACTTTGAGACAAATTCGACTTATTTCATGTGGGATGTGCTGACGACCCTATACAGCGGTTATCATGACGTGGCCGAAACTAAAGAAGTTTTGAGTGATGTTTCAGTCAGCAGCCCGTCAGACGGCCGGACTTTTGAAACAGCCGATGGTCGGCCGATCACCCTTGTTACCAAGGTAGATCACGACCGTTTCTTCCAATTAATTGATGAATTAGGTAAAAAAATCTATTAGTGTGCCAGATAATCTTGGTTAAATCTATAATTCACATATTTTTGTTAAAAAACTACCATAGTAAATGGTAGTTTTTTAGTTAACTATATATTCTCATTCCACTTGATTCACGGCCCATTTGGCTTTTTTACCAGACAGAACACGTACAACTTCACTTGCTGAATCAACAGCCATTCTTTCCATGCATTCTTTCGTATTAGAAGCAATATGCGGTGTTAACAGTACGTTATCGAGTTGATAAAACGCACTGCTTAACGGCAACGGTTCTGCATCAAACACATCTAAGGCTGCGGCACGGATTTGATGCTCGGCTAAGGCCTTTATAAGCGCTGTTTCATCAATTAGAGCCCCGCGACCCAAATTAACCAAGGAAGCCGTCTTTTTCATGAGACTGAATTCGCGCTTTCCAAACGAATGCGTAGTTTGTTCATTGACAACCAAATGAAGTGTAATAATATCAGCTTGACTGATTAAGCTGTCTCGGTCAACTAGCTTTCCGACTTGGCTGTCCTTAATAAACGGATCAAAAATTAAGACCTTCATCCCTAGGGCTTCAGCTTTTTGGGCAACGATTCGGCCGATTCGGCCATACCCCATGACGCCAAGTGTCTTACCATTTAAATCAAAACCCATATGAGTGGTCTTGTAGGCGAAGTTTCCCAGGCGCATTTCATGTGAAACGCGTGTTAAGTTTTTCGATAGATCAAAAATTTCAGCTAAAGTCGTTTCGGCCACGGTTGCTGCATTTGCTGTCGGTGTGATTGTGACAACAACACCTTGTTTGGCTGCAAATGTTGGATCAACATTATCGAATCCCACACCATGGCGAGCAATAATTTTCAAATTAGGAAATTGTTTTAACGTCTCATTATCAAAAGGGTCGGTCATTAGAATAATGCCATTTGCGTCTTGACCGTATTTTAAAATGGTTTCCTGTCGATCGTCTGGTACTGTAATCAGATCGAAATGATGTGTTAACAAATAATCTTTCCCTGCTTGTGATAAATTTTTAGGTACAACTACTTTCATGGTTCTTTCTCCTTTTTTGGTTTTTTATCTCAGTAGATATCCGCCATCTACTGGCAGCGTGACACCGGTAATATAATTCGAAGCTGTGCTGGCGAGAAAAACAATTGCGCCCATCAATTCTGATGGATCGGCCCAATGTGCCGCTGGAATGTGGGACAAAATTTCTTCATTTCTCCCTTTATCGTCACGTAAGGCCTGTGTCATGGGCGTGTTAATATATCCTGGTGCCAAAGCATTGACTTGGATATTACTGGCTGCCAAGGCATCTGCGTAGGCCTTGGTTAGACCGATGATGCCATGTTTACTAGCTGTATAAGGGAAAATAAATTTGCCCGCTCGGTATGATTGCATCGAAGCAATATTGATAATTTTGCCAGCATGCTGTTCAGCCATGACTTTAGCAACGGCGTGGGACAAAAAATACACAGCATTGAGATTTAAATCAATCACAGCCCGCCAGTCTTGATCATTAAAATCCTGCCATTTATTGCGCCGTTGCATACCGGCGTTGTTAACAAGAATATCGATCTTGCCGAATATCTTTTCGGCGTAGTTAACAATGGTGGCTGGTGCATCGGCATCGGTGATATCTTGTTTTAAAAATTTTATTTTTTGTCCACTGCCTTTGACTGATTCGGCCGTTTCCTGCCAACCAGTTTCGCTACGGCTGACAACCAGTACATTAGCACCCGATTGCATCAGGGCCCGTGTATAGTATTGTCCCAGCCCGGATGCCCCGCCTGTGACAATGGCATTTTTACCATCTAAGCGAAAGTATTGTGTGTCAAAATGATTAGCTTGTTCCATATCTTGCATCTCCTAATCTATTCATTTAATTAAACATAATCACGGCCAGCAATAAGTTGGCGGCACAAATGGTCCAGCCCCAAGGAACACCTGTTAACAGAAATTTTTTGGGGTTTAAGTGTGTGTATTCAATAGCCCATAAGTTCCAGGATTGGGTCACACACGCTGAAACAGCCATTGATACAGCTGGTACTGTGATCAAAGCGAAAGCGAAATATTGATTAAAAAAGCCTGTTCCGGCAATAACTGCTGCAGTTGCTGATCCGGCCCCCCAAACCATGAGTGGCCCTCTAAAAAGTGCCAGAGGAGCCAAAATGGCAAAAACAATCGCGATAATCCAAGGACTGTGTGGGACGATATTTTGTAGAATGCTGCTGAAACGTGCGGTATTTTTAACAGCCGCTGCGCTAAACATAGTTAAAATAAACAGCATCACTAATAAACCGGAGATATCGGAAATTGATTGACTGATAGTTTTATTAATTAAATTCAAACAATCATGATAGGTTTTCATATTTCCAGTTAACAACAAGGCTAGAATAATGGATAAAAGCAAAGATGGGATTGGTTGCCAACCAAAAACTAAATTCATCAATACCGGCAAGATAGGAATGAAAAAACTATAAACAGGTGTCTTGTTCATAGTGGCGACAGATGTATTTTCAGTAGCATGGATTGATTGGGCATGAAAGATGATAAAAGCTATTACAAACAGCATTTGTATCGCCATCGCCGAAAAGCCATACGCTAAATATTTGCTACCATATATAACTTTTGGGAAAAACAATTGGATTTGTTTAATAATGACAATGTTGACATACATTGGTGCACCCACTGAGAGCACAAAAGCGACCACTGAAATATTTTTTGGCAGGCCTAATGACTCCAAAATGGGTAGCAATATCACACCAACGGCAATGACAGCGCCGACACCGTAAGAACTGGTGAAAATGAAGGCTGTGACTAGGCAAACCAAAATCGTTGCAGTAATTGGATGCTTGCGGCTCACTTTAATGGTTTCCTGGCTAATCGATCCAGCAATATTCGTGTCAACAAGCACTCGACCGAACCAAGAACCAAAGATGATCACAACAATTGTTGATCCATAGTCCATTGCTGGCTGTGAAAATATATCGTTGATGGCAGTGTGATAGGGGATTCCACCAATCACAGTCCACAAAATGGCCATGAAAAAGAAGCCAATCATGATATTACCGCCGCGCATAACAAAATAGATGAAGGCAAAGAAGGTTAATAACAGCAAACATCCGATGATTACATTCGTCATTTTAGGGCCGGCTTTCTATGTATTTTTCCAAAATACTGATATCCAATTGTAGTTGTGTCATTGATTCAACTGGATACTCTAGAGCGACTGGTAAATCACCGGCTGTTAAATTGAGCAATGCTCGCCAATCCAGATTGCCTTGATCAATTGCAACGGTTTTAGGCTGACCATTTTCCATAACATAATCTTTTACATGAAGATAATTTGTGAAGGAATTTAATCGTTTTGTAGCTGTGAAGGGATCTTGTTTTGTGAAAACCCAATTGCCTAAGTCGTTAACGAATCCAACCTTGACGTGATGGTCTTTTGCATTCTTAAGAAATGACTCGATGTTTTCAGCTGATCCACTCAAAGGTGTTTGATCGTTTTCCACATTAAGCTCGATTGACTTGGGCAGAATGCTCCCAAGTTCCCTTTGAAGATCGCCGTGAAAGCTAGCAAAATCACCAACATTCAGTTTGACGTAACTAGCTCCAAATAGCTTGGCTTCAGCGAAATATTGTAATAATTTGGGGTTTACTTGTCCTTGTATAAACAGGACATCGGGCACCGAATAAAATAAGGTCAAACGTTTTCCCAATTTTGCATAATTAAGCGCTTCCATTTCTTGCAAAAAGAAATGGAAATATTCGCGGCGAAGCTCAATACGCCATATGCCCGCATTGACGAGTTGATCTACCAATGCAGTTTGTGTCTGTCCTTTATCGTGCTGTTGCTGTAATACTAATGTGTTTATAACAATTTGATTATTTTTCAAGAAGGTCTCCTTTGTTAATTTTAAATTAACTATGCTTCTTTTTAGGAAAACGTTTTCCCTGAGCACAAAGATTAGCTTACTACGCACTTTTTTAACTGTCAATTGGATTCATAAAAAATTCACAAGGAGTGGCCAACGTTTAATTGACTTTCCACAATTATAGTTTCTGCTTTAATGGGCTTTGTCCCTTCTATTTCTTTCACAAGCACCTGAGCCGCTGTTGATCCAATTATTTTTGGATTTTGCTGAATTGTTGTCATGACTGGATGAGTTAATTTGGCCCATTCCCAATCATCAAAAGCTGATAATCCAATTTGGTCCGGGACGCTAACATGCCGCTGGTTTAGAATACGCATAATGCGCAAAAGCAGCGGTCCCTTTAGAGCATAGAGCGCTGTTTTCGTGTGAAAGTTATTGGTTTTTTTTCGCAATGATTGAAAAATTTCTTCATCATTAGTTGTTTTTTGAATTTCAACGAGGCCTAATTGAAATGAATTTTGTTTTTGCAAATCGAAGAGTGCCATATAACGTTCTTGGCGAGCTGAGTTTTTGTCAATGGGTTCGCTGACAACAAGAATTTGCGGATACTGCATCTGAATCATTAATTGACCTAATTTTTTGGAGTAAGCATAGTTATCTGTCACAACCTCTGGCCAGAGAGTTGGCTGGATTTGTCGATCGACAATTACGAGCGGAATTCGTTGCTTTTGTAGATAACTGTAATTGCTAGACTTGCTGCTCATTGGTTGTAGAAGAATCCCGTCAATCTGCAATTCAAGCAAGCGCTGTATCTGTCGTCGTTCGATAATCTGGGAATTATTGGAATTCATTAAAATGATCTGAAAATTTTTTTTGGCCAGCACTTCGTCAGCTCCTTTAAATAATAAGGATGAGAAAAAGTTTTCAACGTCAGCTACAACGACACCAATCAGTCTGCTCGATTGCTTTTTGAGAGTTTGTGCTTGGCGATTAACATGGTAATCACTGTGCTTCACGGCCTCATCAATTTTTTGCCGGGTTGCTTCAGACATTTTTGTATAGTTGTGGTTAAGAAAACGAGAAACTGTTGTAATCGACACACCTGCTAAACGGGCAACGTCGTTGATTGTTGATCTTCTTGCTTGATTCATGATGAATTTTAAAGTGATTGTTAGATTTATTTTGCGCTTTTTTAGACTTTATGTTGACTTATTTATGAAATAAATTGATATCTGTGGCTCGTTTTCCTTGTTTGGAGGAGGTATTTAATAACTGTCATTAAAAGGATTGACAAATTATTTTAATCCGAGTAAGCTTCTAAGTAATCGAATAAATAAAACAACGAACAGAAGAGTAACTTGTTTGAGATGCCAAGAGAATCGGCACTGCTGGAAAGTCGATCATTGATACAAGCGAACCACACCTGTGAGTGCAGCCGAAATACTGCCGGGTCACCCGTTATCGTCAGAGTCTTTGACTCACTGAGGCTATTAAAGCAATTTAATAGCGTTAAGAGGTGGAACCGCGCACAACGCCCTCTCAATCTTTATTGATTGAGGGCGTTTTTTTATTTATTCCAGAAAGGAAAGCATGAACTACATTTTCTCAATTTTACCTGATATTTTGACCGGCCTGAACATCACAGTTGGCCTATTCATTCTGACCCTTTTGGGTGCTACACCCTTGGGTATCCTGATTGCCATCGGCCTGCGTTCGCAGTTTTTCATCCTGCGCTGGTTGCTAAACGCCTATGTGTGGATTATTCGCGGAACGCCACTAATGCTGCAGCTGATGTTTTTCTATTTCGGTTTGCCACTCGCGACAGATAACCGGCTTGTGTTTCCGAAAATGACAGCGGCTGTACTGGTTTTCGTCCTGAATTATGCGGGCTATCTGGCTGAGATATTTAGAGGTGGTATTCAAGCTATTCCACAAGGCCAATATGACGCTGCTTTTGTGCTAGGCATCAGCCATCGTCAGGCATTCAGCAAAATCATCCTGCCGCAGGTGTTTAAAATCGTGCTTCCTTCATTCGGCAATGAGGTGATCAATCTGATCAAGGACACGTCATTGGGATACGTCATCAGCTTGGTAGACATTCTCTATATCGCACAAGGGCATGCGGTGGCGGATGTCAGCCTGATGCCTTATGTGATTGTGGCAGTTCTTTATCTGATATTTACCGCATTAGCGACCGTCATTATGAAAAAGATCGAATCAAATTATCGGGAGTGGGCATGATGCTGGATATTCAAGGATTGACTAAAAGTTTTAACGGGAAAAACGTTTTCAAAAATTTAAATCTCAAAGTGAATGATGGTGAGGTTCTCAGTATCGTCGGCCCATCCGGTATTGGTAAAACGACCCTGCTTCGCATCATTGCCGGCTTGGAAACGGCTGACTCTGGTCAAATGATCATTGATGGACAGACAGTCAATGTTGAAGAAAAAGGCGGCAATGCTTTAGTTGGCGTTATCTTCCAGGATTTCAATCTGTTTCCTCAGTATACGGTTCTGGGAAACGCGATTCTAGCACCGACGCTTGTTAAAAAGACCGAGCGGGAGCAGGCGGTCGAGAAGGTTCGACATATTTTGGCCGAGCTGGGAATTGAAGATAAAGCTTACCTTTATCCTTATCAATTATCTGGCGGGCAAAAACAACGTGCTGCCATTGCTAGAGCCTTAGCCATGGATCCAAAAATTCTGGCCTACGACGAACCGACTTCGGCCTTAGATGAGTTTTCAACAGATCAGGTTGTACAGGTGGTTCAAGAACTTAAGGATCGCGGCGTGACGCAGATGGCGATTACACATGATGCCCCTTTTGCAGAAAAAATTTCGGATAGAATATTTGATTTCAAAACAGAAGTAAAGAGAGAATAAAAATGACTAATAATAAAAGAAGAAAATTATACGTAAACATCGGCATCATTGTCTTAATTCTGGCAATTGTTGCCGGAGCTTGGACTTATCTAGCCAGCAGTACAACAAAAGCCAAGACGGATGGTTGGGATAAAATCAAACAGCAGAAGAGACTGACAATCGGCCTCGATGATACTTTTATTCCGATGGGTTTTCGCAACAAACAAGGCAAATTGGTTGGTTTTGATGTCGACCTGGCTGATGCAACCTTTAAAAAATTAGGTATCAAAGTCAAGTGGGAACCGATTAATTGGGCCACTAAAGAGCAGCTTTTAAACAACGGCCAGATTGATGCCATTTGGAATGGGTACACGATTTCACCAGCTCGTAAAAAGAAAGTTGCTTTCTCAATTCCCTATAATCACGGAACACAGGTTTTGGTGACATTATCGAAATATAATATGAAATCTTTTGCGGATATGAAAGGCCGCACATTGGGTCTACAGAATGCTTCAACAGCTGATACACAATTTTCTCAGTATGGCAATCTGCTGAAAAAATACGTCAAGGGTAAGCCTTCGAAATACGATACTTTTGATAAGGCCTTTATGGATCTGAAAGCGGGTCGCATTCAAGGAATTCTGGTTGATTCCATGTATGCCGGCTATTATATTGACCACTTGCCGGATTCACAGAACTACCAAATTATCACGGGTGGTTATCCGACTGATGAGACCGGTGTTGGTTTTAGAAAATCCGATGTCCAATTAAGAGAACGTGTGAATGACGTTTTGAAACAATTCCAGCAGAACGGGAAGATGCGTACTTTGCAGCTAAAATGGTTCGGCAGGGCTGACAAGGGTTTGAAATAAGTTAAAATTTAAACGATGATCTTTTTAAAAAAACAATCATTGGCCGATACAAAAAAACTCGCTGAGCATTTGGCGGGTTTTTTATCGGCTGGCGACTTGATTTTATTGCGAGGCAATTTAGGCGCCGGCAAGACGACTTTTACGCGCCAATTGGTTCACGCATTATCTGATGATCCTGATTTAATCGTCAATTCACCGACTTTCACAATTCTCCAGCAGTATACGGGCCACGGGCTGCCTTTCCCGGTCTATCATTTTGATGCTTATCGCTTGGAAACGATTGGTGCCGCTGATCAAGGCTTTGAAGATTATATCGGTGCTGACGGCCTGACTTTGGTCGAGTGGCCGGATTACATGAAAGAAATTCTGCCTGATCAGTATTTAGAAATTGCCTTCAGTTACGATGGCCAGGATCGAGATGTGCGTCTAACCGCTCATGGCGCTCGTTATGAGAAAATGCTGGATCGCCTATGAATTTTATTGCGATGGATTTTGAAACAGCTAATAATGAAGCATGGTCAGCGGATTCTTTGGGTCTGACAATTGTCAAGGATAATCAAATCGTCGATAATTGGTATTCTTTGATTAAACCTGAGACGACTTTCTCCTATTGGAACACAGCTGTTAACGGGTTAACCGCTGACGATGTTATTGATTCGCCCAAATTTCCGGATGTCTGGGAACAAATTAAGCATCTTTATGCTGATTATCCAACTGTTGTCGGCCATAATATTCGTTTTGACAACCAAGTACTTAAACAAACATTGCGTTACTATGGTCTGCCGGTGCCGCATTATGTTAGCCTTGATACAGTCTCAATTTCTAGAAAATTTCATCCAGACATGGTTAACCATAAATTGGACACAGTCGCATCTGAATTAGGCCTGGATTTGGAACATCACCATAATGCGAGTTTTGATGCGCAGGCTGCAGCTGAAATCCTCATTTATGAAATCAATCATTTTGGTGAGGATCGTATCAAGGATTTTGCCAAACTGGTGTAGAGGGCAAAGATTTGTCAGATCAGCAATTAAAAATTATTCGCCGCTACATGACGCATAACGATTGTTTTATGCAAGGCGACCCGCTAAAAGCCTCAGGTATCATGATTCATTCCACAGCCGAACCCGGTATTATGGCTGCTGACTGGTTTGATCTGTGGGATCGATCTTATGCAGCCGGCCAGATAGATCGCCAAGTAGCTGTTCGCGCATTCGTTGATGACAAAGTTGTTTGCCAATATCTGCCTTGGACGATGCGTGCTTGGCGTGCAGCCGGCCCCGCTAATCTCAGCTTTATCGGGATTGAGACTTGTGAACCAGCAGGATTGTATTACGGTCCTGATGGTTTTCAATTAATTGGTTATGATCCGTCAGTTTTTCATGAATATTTCCACAAAGTATGGCAAAATGATATCCAGCTATCCGTTTTTCTGTGCCGACAGTACCACATTGATCCGGGTAGTATTATCAGCCACCATGAAGGCTATTTAGCTGGTCTGGCAAGCGACCATCAGGATCCCGAACATTGGTGGCGGTATCACGCGAAAACGATGGACGATTTCCGTCGAGAAGTCAAAATGAGACTAGATACAGGTGATGAAAATGGCAAAAAAGAAAAAAGAAAAGTTTGAGTCGATTAAGACTGCCGAAATGGGCGAGAGCGATCCGTTAATGGATAGCCTATTTGCAAAAATCAAGCTCAATGAGGACAAAAAACAGTCTCAAGATAAGGCAAAACAAGCATAAAACCGTCGCTAAACCGTTTATACGACGGTTTTTATTTTGTTTTTATTAGGAGGCCGGAAACTGTTCTCGGATTCCGATAAAATATAGGCATGAAGTCTTTTTGGAAAATTTTTTGGTGGATTATCGGCATCTACGTTCTATTCAATATCGCGGCCAGCTTGATTGGAGCGGCAATGGCTTTTGTCATTCCAGCAGCGATTATTTATGTAATTTATCGGCAGATTGTGAAAAATAATCGTGCTGCGAAGAAAAGAGCCTTAAAAAGAGAAAAGAAAGAGACCGGTATATTGATTTACCGCTATGACTGGTGGAAACTGTTTCCAGCAGCTGCCGCTTTGCTGCCGATTGGATTTTTTACGGCGAGAAATATCGGCGGATGGCCAATCTATACTTTGGAACTGACGCTGTTCATCATTGCAGGTTATTTTTTGATTACGGCTTTTAAACGCTGGACTTCTTTAGAAATTACGGATTTCTGTCTGGCACGTGTTGATCACCGCTATTTTTTCCGTCACAAGATTATTTATGAATGGCCGCGGATTTACTACACAGAAGTACAGACAGAAGGCTTAAATTATCAGTTATATGTGGCCACGCTTGATGGGTCATTTACGATTAAACAAAACGAAGTCAAAAATATCGCGATTCCAGAACTGAAAAAGATTGTTGATAGTTACATCAAATCCGGCGGCCAAGCACCGATTGACCAAAAACAAGCCGACAGCCAAACAACTGATGAGGCGCAGCCGGATGATCGTCTAGACAAGCTGACGAATTATGTTTTCGATAATGGCAGTGCAGCTTTGGATAAGGCAAAGGAAAAAATTGACGCATATTTCGATCGGACGCGTTCAGCCAAACATTCAGCCGACAGCAGTGATTTATCTCCTGTCGCCATTTTTAAAAGACAATCACAAGGCAGACAGCCTTTTGCTTCTTTTACGGCCTATGGGTTAGAACCCGCTAGCCCAAGAAAATCCGGTCAAGATGACTTATTGTTATCACTGATTTCCTGGCAAAATATAAGTGATATTAAAGTTGATGATTTAAAGGCGCCAAGCAGACTAGAATTAAAACTGCAGCTGGCTGGCCAAAAAGCTATTCGTCTGATTATTGGGGATGAGAACAGTAGTGAAATGTATACGAGTTCACTCAGTGTCGGGAAACTGTATACGCACATCCAGTCGTTAAAAGCACATAGCAGACATATAAGTATGACAGTCTAGGAGGACAAATGGCAAACGGTGATAACGAAATTGAAAAGACAGGAAACAAGTCGCCTGAGCGAGCTATTTTGCCAACTTTGAGTCCAGAAGAACAAAAGCAAGCCAGAGAAATTTCCAAACAGCTGGATGGCTTGGATCCTGAACAGATTGTTAGTTATGGGTCTGATGTCCAAAAAGAAATTTCCGATTTTTCCCAGAACGTTTTGAACAGTGTTTCAAATAAAGATTTAGGCAGTATCGGCGATAATCTGCGCGATTTAGTTGTGACAATCAATGAGTCAAAACCAGATGAACTGGCGCCGCAAAAAGCCGGCTTGATTTCTAAGATTTTTGGGCGCGTACGGCGTTCAGCTCTAGAAGTGCGTGCAAAATATGAGAAAGTCGGTCAGCAGATTGATCGTGCTGCTGCACAATTATCGGATCAGCAAAAGGGTTTACTTGCCGACAACAAAATGCTGGAAGGCTTATACGCTAAAAACCTTGACTACTACAATCGGCTCAATCTCTACATTGCCGGAGCGGAATTAAAAGAGAAAGATATTCGGGAAAATATTCTGACTGCAGCTCAAAAGCGGGCCGAAAAAACACAGAATCAATTAGATGCCCAGACGGTCCAGGATATTGCCCAGACGCTTGCCACCTTGGAGAAACGCAATTATGACTTGAAGCTGACTCGGCAAATTGCGATTCAGCAAGCGCCGCAAATTCGCCTTGTTCAAACGACAAACCGGCAGTTATCGACAAAAATTCAATCATCAATTAATACAGCTATTCCACTATGGAAAAACCAGATTGCCATCGCATTGACCTTATTTAAGCAGCGTGATGCGATCAACACACAACGAGCTGTTTCGGAAACCACCAATCATTTATTGGAACAAAATTCTCAGATGCTGAAACAATCTGCCTTGGATACAGCTAAGGAAACAGAGCGCGGTGTGATTGACGTTGATACATTAAAGAAATCTCAGCAGAATTTGATTGAGACAATTCAGCAGACGATCGAAATTCAAAATCAGGGCCACGAACGGCGTTTGGCGGCTGAAAACGATCTGGCTGCCTTGGAACAGCAGATGAAAACCGAACTTAGAAAAGTCGCCAGAGATGACGGAGATTTGTCTGCGAGAAAAAACTTGAACTAATCAAAGGCCATTTGTAAATAAATCGGCGCATGATCTGCACGAGTACCACTGTCAATCATGCCGCTTTTTTTTATTTTATCTTTTAACGTGCTGCTGACTAGATAGTAGTCAATCCGCCAGCCGGCGTTGTTTGGCTTAGCCATACGATTTCGCTGACTCCACCAAGAATAAGCAACATCATCAGGGTGCTGAAAACGCCAAGTATCTGTAAATCCTGCTTCTAAAAGCTGAGTAAACTTATCTCGTTCCTGATCCGTAAAACCGGCTGACTGATGGTTGGTTGACGGGTTTTTCAAATCAATTTCTTCGTGGGCAACATTTAAATCACCGGAGAAGATAACGGCTTTTCTTTCGGCCAGCTGGCTGACATAGACACGAAAATTGTCATCCCATAGACCGCGCATCTCGAGACGTTTTAGACCATCGCCTGAATTAGGCGTATAAACATTCAGGAGATAAAAATCCGGGTATTCCAGCAAAATAATGCGCCCTTCTTCATCCATTGTGTCCGGTGCGTCAATTGTTGGGCAATTGAAAGAAATCGGCTGTTCTTTTGCCAAGGTAATCACGCCGGCATAGCCTTTTTTGGCTGGCGGCGTACTATTTCTCACAAAAGTGCAATAACCCGGAAACAGATCGTTTAAAACCTGTGTTTGTTTAGCGTTGAGACCGGTAACTGGTAATTTACTTTCTTGAATAGAAAAGAAGTCCGGCTTTTGGGCGGCTATCTGAGATAACAGCGCAAAAGTGAGTTCGCCGCGGGGTGATTTATGTTCGATCGCGGCATTCAAGCTGTCGATATTCCATGAAATAAAGTTCATAAAACCAGTCTAAACCAAGTTTGCCTGCAATGATAAAATCAAGTTATCGCAGATTTTACTAAACAATTTTCAGATATTGAGATTTATAAGGACAAACCTATTGCTGAGTACGCTTTTGCTCAGGTTGGCGGCAAGGCTGATTATTTGGCTTTTCCCAAGAATAGTCAGGAGACAAAACGTCTAATCCAGGCAGCTTTTGATCAAGATATTCCGGTGCACGTGTTGGGACAGCTTAGCAATATGCTGATATCGGATCAAGGTGTTGCCGGTCTGATTATTATCATGGACAAAATGAAGCAGATTCAAATCCGCGGCAATGAAATTATCGCCGATGCTGGAATTGATATGATTCAAGTATCCGAATTTGCCTATGAGCATGGGCTGTCGGGTCTGGAGTGGGCGGCTGGACTGCCAGGATCAGTCGGTGGTGCTGTTTATATGAATGCTGGTGCTTATGGCGGCAATACGGCCGATGTGCTGAAAAGTGTTATCGCTTTGGATCATGCCGGCCACTCGCTTGTTTTGACCAAAGAACAGCTGGGTTTTTCTTACCGTAATTCAGGTATTCAGCAAAATGGTTATTATATTCTCCAAGCGGTCTTTGAGCTGGCACCTGATGATAAGGCTGTTATCCGGCGCTGGATGGATGATTTTAATTTTCGGCGGATTAGTAAACAGCCTTTGAATCTGCCCTCCAATGGTTCTGTTTTCAAACGGCCGCAGGGATTTTACGCAGGTAAACTGGTGGCAGATGCCGGCCTGCAGGGTGTTCGTATCGGTGGTGCTCAGTTATCCACGAAACACGCGAATTTTATTGTCAACGTCGATCATGCCAGCACCGAAGATTATGTTAGACTTATCAACTTAGTCAAGCACACGATCAAACAGAATCAGGATATCAATATGGAATTAGAAATCAAAATGATCGGGAAAGGATTCGCTGAAAACTAATGGACTTATTACTGCTGTTTCCAATTGTTATATCTTTAATTGTTGCCAGCAGCTTATTGGCTCATTTTTTCCCTTTGCTTCCAGTCAGCCTATTACAGATCATCTGTGGTGTCGGGTTATCTTTTTTCATTGAAGAGACCATTGGCTTGGATACCGAATGGTTTTTACTTATTTTTATTGCACCGCTCCTTTTTAATGATGCCTGGCGTTTTCCCAAACGAGAACTTTGGCAGCTGCGTGCGCCGATTATTGCAAACGCCTTTGTCCTGGTATTTGTCACAGCTCTTGGTGGCGGCTGGTTGATTCACATACTCATACCGGTCCTGCCGTTATCAGTCAGCATTGCCTTAGCGGCAGCTTTGTCGCCAACCGATCCAGTATCTGTCGGAACGATTCTATCCCGTATCAAAATCCCGGACAATCTGCTGCACGTCTTAATGGGCGAAAGTCTGTTAAATGATGCTTCCGGCCTGGTGGCCTTTAAATATGCTGTGTCCGCTACGGTATTGGGCTCATTTGTTATGCATGATGCTTTTTTTAATTTTATCTATATCACGATTGTTGGCGCGTTGACAGGGTTTTTGCTGATTTCTATGATTGACTGGGCACGGGAAATCATCCGTCAGCATGGTGCTAACGACGAAATCATGCAGGTTATTATCAGTATTTTGGCGCCTTTTTTGATCTTTTATATCGCCGAAGATCTAGAACAATCTTCGGGCGTTGTGGCGGTTGTTGTGGCCGGGATTTTGACAAAATTACGCAATAATGCTGATTACAATGCGAGTTTTGAATTCAACGTTTTGTCCGAAACGATCTGGCGGGCTCTGGCCTTTGTTTTGAACGGCACGATTTTTATTATCTTGGGCTTGGAGCTGCCTCATGCCTATGAGGACGCGATTATCAATGATCAGCTGAATCTGGTTACAGGCATTCTATATGGCATTTTAGTTTGGTGCATTATCTTTGTCATTCGGGCGGTTTGGACTTATATTAACGAATATATCAGCTACAAAAGAAATATCAAAACAAATCCAAAACCAACTATTGTGCAAACGATGATTATGGCGTTTTCCGGTGTCCGTGGTGCGATCGCACTCGCTGCTGTGCTGTCAATTCAAATGGTCTCCGGCCGTGTCTTTCCACATTACTATCTGATGGTCTTCATCGCAGCTGTTGTCGTTATTTTCTCTCTGATTGTTGCATCAATTATGCTGCCGATTCTGACAAAGCTCTCAGGGCCGGTTTCGACTTTGCCGAGTGATATTCAGCTGATGAATCAAGAAGCCGATTTTAATTTGAATGAGCTTGGTCAAAAGGAACGTCAATATAAATATATCAGTGAGACCGAAGCCCGTATCTTTCAATTACAATCAGGCATTCAAGCACTCAAATTTCAGCTGCATGATTCGGAATTCGGCGGCGAAGTGGTCGACCCTAAACAAGCTGCTATCTACGATCTTGTGTTTGAGCGTCAGCAGAAAATCAACGATTTACAGCTTAAAAGCCGTTTGCCAGGTGCTAAGAAACTAGCTATACGCGAGCAGGATTTCCGTGTGATCGCGCTGCAGGCTGAAGTTGAGGCGATTGAAAAAATATATAGTCAAAAGAAAATTTCTGCAGCTGTTTACCATGCCAATATGCGAGGCGTGCGCTGGTCTTTGCGTGATATCGGTCATCGGCGAAGTTTTTCTTTTCAATGGTTTTTACGTGTGATTCGGCGCATGATGCAGATGACCGAATTGCAGGTCAGCCGGATTAACGCCGCACAAGCAAAAAAGGAAAACGCTGCAGTCCATCGTGCACGTGCCAAGGCTGGTATTAAGGCACTGGCAGGGCACTTAGAGCAGCAGACATTGGGCAAACTTGACCGTCAGGCAGCTTTTAACACAATCATCAACTATCGAAGCTGGCTATCGCGTATCAAGGCCAGCAAACGATTTAACCGCAATTACGATGCGCTGATTCTGGCTTTTTCGCTGACATCTATTGATGCTGAGCGTGATGCAGTCAAACGGTTATTTGAAACACATCGTATTCCCAGGCAGCTTGGCCTGACTTTACTGCAAGAGATTAATTTTGCCGAGACCTCGGCACTTTCTGCCAACGGCAGTTAAGTTATACTAAAATCAATGGATTTATCAAATATCTTTACATATGAAAATTTTGTTCATTTGATTGATATTCTCGTGGTCTGGTTTGTGCTTTACAACGTCGCTAACTGGGTTCGCGGAACGCGCGCTATGCAGCTGGTTCGCGGAATTGTCATCTTAATTGTCGTGCGCTTGGTGGCTTGGTGGGTTGGCCTGGAGACAATTTCTTGGTTTTTGGATCAGATTATCAATTGGGGCCCGATAGCACTGGTGGTTCTATTTCAGCAAGAAATCAGGCGTGCTTTGGAGAACTTAGGGACGCGGTCTTTTTTTAGGCCCTCTGGTCCTTCGGTACCTTCTGAAGAAATTGTGATGACAGCCTTAGACCAGGCATTGCCATATTTGTCCCGCCGCAGGATTGGTGCTTTGATTGCCATTGAACAAAAAACAAGTCTCTCAGATATTATCGAGACAGGGATTGCACTGGATGCGCGTGTTAGTTCGGCGCTTTTGATTAACACCTTCATTCCAAACACCCCGCTTCACGATGGTGCGGCAGTTATTCGGGCTGATCGTCTAGTAGCCGCTACAGCCTATCTGCCGCTCTCAAGCGATCCGACGACTTCAAAAGACTTAGGAACTCGTCACCGGGCTGGACTGGGCCTGGCTGAATCCACGGATGCAATTGTTATCATCGTATCCGAAGAGACGGGTGAAGTTTCAGTGGCCCATAAAGGTGTTCTTCACCGCAGCTTAAAACCTGAGCAATATGATCAATTTTTAAGGGAACGTTTGATTCCAGAGAATGAAAAAAATCAAAGCGATATTTTTGCTAATTTAACAGCCTGGGTTGCTGGGCCGATGAAAAAAAACAACCGAAATCGATCTAAGGGAGGGGATTCTAATGAAAACCATTAATTCACTCTTGCGAACCAAATGGTTTCAGCTGCTTGCAACGCTTGTTCTGGCAATCGTATTATTTGTCTATGTAACGGGTACGATCGGCAATGTTCGGGGAAATCGAAATCGTCAAAATCAATTAATTACAACGCAGACTGCTGACCTGAACGTACCTTTAAATGCCATAATTAATGACAATAAATACTATCTTTCAGGTGTTCCTCAGAGTGTTCGTGTGAATATTACTGGACCATCCGGACTGGTCACGGCGGCTCAAAATTCTAGAACAATCCGTGCAACGGTCAATCTGAGGAATCCAAAAATTGGTTCTCAAAGAGTCACTGTCAGGCTGACTGGTCTGTCAGATACTTTGGTAACAAAATTAGATCCATCGACTTTGACAGTTAACGTCTCACGCAAAGTATCTAAAATGGTACCGATTATTTCGACCTATAATCGTGACAATATTGCCAGCAGGTATGTTGTTTCAGGATTTAAAGTTTCTCAGCGCCGAGCCAGAGTGGTTGGCCCCAGCGATTTAGTGAAAATAGTTGACCACTTGTCTACCAACCTTGATGTGCCGGCCAATACACAATCCAGTATCACGCGCAATGTGCCCTTGAAGGCAGTGGACCGCAATGGTTCCGTTGTGTCTGTTGAAATCAACCCTGGTACCGTGATCGCCACTTTGGATGTCACCAGCCAGTATGCCGTTAATAATAGTACGCGCGAAACCAAGACTGTTTCTTTAAATCCGACATTTACCGGATCGCGCGCGATTTCGACATATAATGTCACCTTGAGCACTTCGAGTGTGCAGATTACAGGTGATCGTTCTGTGATTGACCGCATCGATTCCATTCCAATAACCGTAAACGTCAACAAAGTCAGCAATACCGGCGGTGTACTGACAATTAGACTGCCGCTGCCCAAGGGTGTCACGGAAATTTCACCTAGAATTGTCGAAGTAACGCTGACATCTCGTTCAGCAAACTCAAGTTCAGGAGGGAATTAATGGCTAATTATATGGTGTTTGATCTCGTCCAGGAGATTACACGCCTGGACGGCACGACCTATGAGGAATTGGGCAACGTGATTATGAATGGCAGAGCCGAATATGCTGCTGAAAAACATTTCATTCAACAGGTTAGAATATTAAAACTCAATATTCCTCACTCTAACCACGTGGATAAAGTAGAAAAATACATTAATGCACACTATTCCGACCCCGGTTTTTCGATGACCAGCTGGGAGGAATGGAAAAAACCACCAGAAATTGAAAAAGAAATGCAGGCTATTTTGGACGACAACCGTCTGGGATAGCTTTTTTCATGTCAATCACTTTTTGCAAAACTTTTTGGCTAAAATAACCTCGCTGTAATTGTTTAGAAATTTTAGATAACTGGTCAAAATTAATCTGACAATGTGATAGTGCGTCTTCGCTAATATCGGTGAGGTCATTAATCAGCAGACCTAACCTGTGTTCTCGAACAAATTCGGCCAAAGCAGACCGCTGCCAGACAATAATGGGAATTCCGGCTGCTAAATAAAGGCTTAACTTATGCGGTGAATTAATTTTTTCGTAGTCTTGATAGTGTGTCTTGTTCGGATCCAAATCCTCATCCCAGACAAGTCCCCAGGCAGCCGGCAAGGAAGCGGGTAAGATAGACGGATCTATAGGATTCTTGATTTGGATGGTTTTAGATACTGAAAAGTCCCAAGCGCGCGGAACCCGACCGAAGACTGTTAAAGGAATTGGCAGGGAATAATGTTTCAGCCAAGCGGCTTTGGCCAAGCTGCCTGCATAAAGCAGTGCGTGGTGGATGGTTTTTTTCTCCGGAATCGTATGCTCGGTTAAGTAATCAAAGAGCTGAATCTTAAAAATATGTGCATTAATGCTTGAAAATCGGTCTGCCATACGCTGATTGTGAACGATTAAAAAATCAGCTTGATGCATGATTTGAAAAGCAGCCGAATTTTCTGCTTGAGCTGGTAAACGCAAAGGCTCAAAATCATGAATGAGAACACCAAACAGAATACCTTTCTGCTGCAGTTCGTGTTCAAAAGCCAGTTCCCAGTCGTCACCGAGATAGCTCGGATATTGATGGATGATCAAATCACCTGGCTGGGCACCGACTAAATCGGCTTTTTTTCTGGCACGATCAATTTTCAAAACACGAAAACCCGTCGCCGCTGCAATCTGTGCAAAATCTTCTTTGGCTTTGTCGGCGCCTATCGGCATCCAAGGTTCAACTGTCAAGGTCACCCAATTCATAACTCAACTATAATGGAAATATGAGAAAACCGATTATCGTTGCTAATTGGAAGATGAATTTTTTACGTGATCAAGCTGATCTTTTTTTGCAGAAACTGCTTGCTCGCTTAGGACATAACCAGACTGTCGAAGTTGGCATTGCTGCCCAAGATTTGTTTTTACCCGACTTAATTAAAATAGCGGACGACAGCCCTATTTCGATCGTTGCTCAAAATGCGCATTGGGAGAATTTCGGCGCCTTTACAGGCGAAACTTCTCCTAAAGCACTGGCTAATATTGGTGTTGATTACGTCATGCTCGGCCATTTTGAAAGGCGGGAATTGTTCAACGAGACCAATTCGACCGTGAATTTAAAAGTACGGACAGCTTTGAATGATGGTTTGGACGTGATTGTGGACGTTGAAGAGATGGAACAGGTCGAACCGGTTCTGGAAGGTATCACAGAAGAGCAGATGAAAGGGATCATTATTGGTTTTGAACCTACTTTTGCGATTGGTACCGGCATGTCAGCCAGTACCAAGGGCGCACAAGATGTTGCCCAGCAGATTCGAAAAACGGTTCGCCGTCTTTATGGCGCACCGACCGCACAAGCAATCAGAATTCTTTACGGCGGGTCTGTCGACAGAGATAACTTGGCCGATCTTATCGCTCAGCCGGATATTGATGGCAGCTTAGTTGGCAGGGCCTCGCTGGACTTTCAGACTTTTTGGGAACTGGTTAAAATTATGCAGCGCGCAGCAGTTGTTAAAAAATGAATGAAAACGTTTACATTAATTGCATTTTCTTTTATAATTAAAGCGTTTTTAGATTAACACGACATATTGATGCTAGTCTAAAATCATGAAACTCTGAGATGAATGGGAAGCTGCCAAGCGGTGGTGCAGCTAGCAAATTATGTCTTCCCCAAGGAGAATAATATGGTTGAAATGTCGTTGGAACACATACGCAAGATTTACCCTGGGCAGGTCGTGGCGGCTGTTCCTGATTATAGTCTGCAAATTAAGGATGGTGAATTTACAGTTTTTATCGGTCCTTCGGGATCCGGTAAATCGACTGTCCTGCGTATGATTGCCGGCTTGGAAGATATTACGAGCGGTGAATTCAAAATGGATGGCAAAGTGATGAACGATGTCGAACCCAAGAACCGCGGCATTGCAATGGTTTTCCAGAATTATGCGCTATACCCGCACATGACCGTCTTTGACAATATGGCTTTTGGTTTGAAACTGCGCAAAGAGCCTAAAGACAAAATTAAAGCGGCTGTGGATAAAGCAGCTGACCTGCTGGGTTTAACAGATTTTTTGGATCGCAAACCAGCTAATTTATCAGGTGGACAGCGTCAGCGTGTTGCACTGGGACGCGCTATGGTGCGCGATGCTAAAGTCATGTTGCTGGATGAACCTTTATCCAATTTGGATGCTAAGCTGCGTGTTGAGATGCGTTCGACGATTGCCAAACTGCATCAGGAATTAGGCAACAATTTTATTTATGTGACGCATGACCAGATCGAAGCGATGACGATGGCCGATCGCATTGTCTTGATCGACCATGGTGTCATCCAGCAGGACGGGTCGCCAGAAGACCTCTATAATCATCCAGGCAACAAATTCGTTGCTGGTTTTATGGGTTCGCCGTCAATGAATTTTTTGAACCTCACAGTGTCTGGTACTCAACTGGTTTCCAAGGACAAAAAAATCCAGCTCACAATGCCAAAAGGGACTGCTCATTTTCTAAAAGAACGCGGTTATGAAGGCAAAGAGATTATCTTTGGTATTAGGCCGGAGGATATTCACACAGAACCGATCGCCAAGGACACATATCCTGGTGATACTGTCAAAGTCCGTTTGGATCTTGTAGAACCTTTAGGTGCTGAGACGATGTACTATTTCCAGCTTGATAGCCAGCAGTTCGTCGCTCGTGTGGGCGCTAGAGAAATTTCACAAACAGGCGATGAGGCTGAGCTGACTTTTGAAATGCCCAATGCCCATTTCTTTGATCCCGAGACGGAATTGGTAGTTGTACCGGATGGCGAGACTGTTTATAAAAGCCCAACAAAAACTGAGTCGGACTTGGCCAATACCAAGGGTACGAAGCTGGAAGGCCAAAAGTTTTCTAAACGCTATTAAATTTGTTGAAACACAATCAGGTTTGATTGTGTTTTTATTTACATTTAGATTTTTCACATGTAAAGGTCTGTTAAAATATTAGGTGTTGCATGGAGGAAAATAATGTCATTAATTGCAAGTATTTATGCGCGTGAAGTTCTTGACTCACGTGGAAATCCTACTGTTGAAGCTGAAGTTTACACAGAAGACGGTTTCTTTGGCCGCGGAATTGTACCTTCAGGTGCATCTACTGGAGAGCATGAAGCTGTTGAATTGCGTGACGGCGATAAAAGCCGCTATCAAGGAAAGGGTGTTACAAAAGCCGTTGCTAATGTCAATGGCCCGATCGCCGAAGCATTGGTCGGCAAGTTTGATACCGCCGATCAGCGGGGCATCGACTTGGCCATGATCGCTTTGGATGGTACACCGAATAAAGGCAAGCTTGGCGCTAATGCCATTTTGTCAGTTTCGATTGCGGTTGCCCGTGCAGCCGCTGAAGAATCCGGTTTGCCTTTGTATCAGTATTTGGGCGGACCAAATTCTTACGTTTTGCCAACACCAATGATGAATGTCATCAATGGTGGTGCGCACTCTGACAACAAAGTTGATTTTCAGGAATTTATGATTATGCCTGTCGGCGCTAAGTCAGTTAAAGAAGCTATTCGTATGGGATCTGAGACTTTCCATAACTTAAAGAAGTTATTGGAAGCTGCTGGCAAAAATACCGGTGTTGGCGATGAAGGCGGATTTGCCCCTGACTTTGCCAACAATGAAGAGCCTTTACAATTCTTGGTCAAGGCTATTGAGGCAGCTGGTTACAAGCCGGGTGAAGATATTGCTTTGGCAACTGATGTAGCTGCATCTGAATTGTATGATGCTGATACCAAGAAGTACAAGTTGAAGTGGTCGACCGGCGAAGAGTTCACTGCACCAGACTTTGAAAAGTATATCGAAGGATTGGTTGCCAAGTACCCAATTGTTTCTGTTGAAGATCCGTTGGATGAAAACGAATGGGACGACTGGGTAACATTAACCAAGACCCTTGGTAAAAAAGTTCAGATTGTTGGTGACGACTTCTTCGTTACAAACACTGATTACCTGAAGAAGGGTATCGAACTTGGCGCTGCTAACGCGATCTTAATCAAATTAAACCAAATCGGTACTTTGACCGAGACTTTTGAAGCCATTGAGATGGCCAAAGAAGCTGGTTATACCGCAATTGTTTCTCACCGTTCCGGCGAGACTGAAGATACCACGATTGCTGATTTAGTTGTTGCGACTAACGCAGGTCAGATCAAGACTGGTTCGATGAGCCGTACTGATCGTATTGCTAAGTACAACCAGTTAATGAGAATTGAAGATGAATTGAATCAGGGCGAACCTGAAGGTGTTTCGGTTTATAAAGGAATCAATTCTTTCTACAACTTGGATGCTGCAGCAAGAAAAGAAATTCAAAGCCACAAAGGCTAATCATGTGTTTCATAAAATCGGACTTAACAGTTCGATTTTTTTATAAGGAGGAAAAATGAAAGTTGCAATTATCGGTGCTGCTGGACATATTCCACGTTTTTTGATTCCAATGTTAGAGGATCAGACAGATGCCGAATTAATCTTATTTGCGCGTCAGGCAACACAGCGTTTGTTGACTGACAGTGCGCCGCGTGTGCGTCTTGTCGATGGTGATGCCAGCAAAGCCACGGATGTGAAAATGGCCATCGCTGATGCGGATGTTGTTTTTATGGATTTTGACGATCCAATCGCGATTAAAAATGTGATTGCAGTCATGGATCAACTAGGTAAAAAGCGTTTAATCGTTGCCGGACTACTTGGTGTCTATGATGAAGTAGCCGCCGCCTTTGGCAAATGGAATCAGATGATGATCGGGTCTGGTTACCGTCCACATAAACAAGCTGTGACGGAATTGGAAAACTCCGATCTTGACTATACCTACATGCGTATGACCTGGCTGTATGATCAGGATGGCAATCATAAATACGAGATTCAAAAGAAAGGACAGCCTTTAATTGGGGCTCAGGTTGCGCGCCAGGCTGTTTCTCAATATGTGATTGATCTGATCAAAGATCCGAAGTTGGGCATTCGCGAATCCAATGGTGTTGTTGAACCGAATACTAATTTTGCCAAACCAAGTTTTTATTAAAGAATTAAACACTCGAAAGAGTGTTTTTTATTGACATTTTAGTTTACAAGTGTAGACTTTTAATTAGATGACAAATGTAAACTTAAAAAAAGAACCTATCTCAAATGCTGAATGGCGTGTGATGCGGATTATTTGGTCTCTTGGTTCGGCGACTACGGCTGAGGTAATTGAGAATTTGGACCAGCAGGAAGATTGGCAGCCTTCGACTGTTAAGACCTTAATGCGGCGTTTAGAAAACAAAGGCTACTTGACCGATGACGGTGTTGTTCGCGGCCGAAGTTTTGCGCCTTTAATTTCTGAAAGCGATGCCATGCTGAGTGCTGGGGATGATTTATTCAGCTCGATGTGTGCGATGAAAAAAGGCATGGTTTTAACACATTTAGTAGAGGACACGGATATTTCCAAGTCCGACATTGACGAAATGATCACTATATTGACAGCAAAAAAAGTTGATGCACCTGATATGGTAGCTTGCGATTGTCTGCCGGGGAAAGGAATGGCCTGCAAATGAGCATGGATGATATGAGAAATATGGATATGGGTAAATCTGATAGTGGTGAAAACAAGTCCATGGCCGATATGCATCAGCATATGGATATGCCCCCTAAAGCTGCTGATCACAGCCATAGTATGTCAGGAATGAAAATGGCTCACATGGATATGGACGTGGATGATATGAGCAGCCATGCCCAGCATCATGATATGCCAGGTATGAAGATGGATCATGCTGATATGATGGCCGCCGCCGATTTTAAGGGTAAATTTTGGGTTTCGTTGGTTCTCACAATTCCAGTTCTGCTCTTATCAAATCTGATGGGTTTGCTCAAAACGCCGATCATTCTTTTTCCGGCTTCTCAATGGCTCGCAGCTGTGATTGCGACCGTCATTTTCGTATATGGCGGTGGTCTCTTTCTTCAACATGCTCGCATGGAATTACAAATGCACAAGCCGGCGATGATGAGTTTGATTGCCATGGCTATTATCGTGGCTTATCTTTATAGTGTATATGCCCTCGTTACCGGCATGGGGATGGACTTTTGGCTGGAGCTGACTACTTTGATCGATGTCATGCTTTTAGGGCATTGGATTGAGCAGACCGCCACAAATAAAGCTGGCAGTGCTGTTGAAAAAATGGCTGAATTACTCCCAGCTCAAGCCATTGTGATTCATGCTGGCGGTCATCAAATGCTGATGCCTTTGTCTACAGTTAAAATCGGTGATACGGTACTCGTTAAAACTGGTCAAAAGGTACCCGTTGACGGCAAAATTATTAGCGGATCATCTGCAGTTAACGAGTCGATGCTGACTGGCGAAAGCCGGCCCGTGGCCAAAAAAGTTGGTGACCGAGTCATTGGCGGGTCCTTGAATGGGGACGGCAGTTTGCAAGTGCAGGTGACTGGTACTGGCGAATCTGGTTTTGTGGCACAAGTCATGGAAATGATCAGTAATGCTCAAAAGCAGAAATCGAAATCCGAAAACATGGCCGATACAGTTGCTTCCTGGCTATTTTATGTTGCGCTGGTGGTCGGAATTCTGACCTTTGTTATCTGGCTGTTGGTCACACATGATTTTGACAGTGCGCTGCAGCGCTTGGTTACCGTTCTCGTGATTGCCTGCCCGCATGCTTTGGGAATCGCGATTCCGCTAGTGGTTGCCCGTTCCACATCGATTAGTGCTCAGACAGGGCTGCTCGTGCGCAACCGTCAAGCGATTGAAGATGCGACTAAGTTGGATACGATTGCTTTGGACAAAACTGGTACTTTAACAGAAGGTAAATTTGTCGTCAATGATTACAGCGATGATCGGACTTTAGCAATTATTGCAAGCTTGGAGCAGGCATCCAGTCATCCCTTGGCCAAAAGCATCATCAGTTTTGCTAAACATCAGCAATTACCCTTAACTAATGTTTCTGATTATAAAACCATTCCCGGCGCCGGATTGTCTGGTATAGTTGATGGCCAGCCATATCTTGTGGTTTCAGCAAAATATCTTAAGACACAAGGGATCGCTTTTGATCAGCAAAAAAATGATCAATTAGAAGCGCAAGGAAACTCTCTATCATACTTGGTACACGCCGAAAAAGCACTAGCGTATGTTGCGCAAGGTGATCAGATTCGATCCAACGCCAAGACGTTTATTGCTGCGTTAAAGACACGCGGTATCAAACCTGCGATGCTGACCGGCGATAATGCTGGTGCCGCTGCGCTTGTTTCGTCCAACTTGGGCATTGAGGATGTCTACCCGCAATTATTGCCTGATGATAAGGAAAAAATCATTGCATCTCTTTTAGAAAAAGGACATAAGGTTGCGATGGTTGGTGATGGTATCAACGATGCACCAAGTCTGGCTCGTGCTAACGTGGGAATTGCCATTGGTGCTGGTACTGATGTAGCAATTGATTCAGCCGATGTCGTTCTGGTTAAATCTGACCCATCTGATGTTATCCGTTTTATTGATATTGCAAAGGCCACGACTAAAAAGATGATTGAGAATCTGTGGTGGGGAGCCGGTTATAACTTAATTGCTATTCCGCTGGCAGCTGGCGTATTAGCTCCAATTGGTATCGTTTTATCACCGGCCGTCGGCGCGATTTTGATGGCTCTGTCTTCGATCGTGGTCGCAGCGAACGCTTTAACGCTGAAAGCCTAAAAACGGTCAAACAAAAAACGCGTCCAACAAGTGGATACGTTTTTATTTTGTGATCAGAACATCGATTTTAGCATTCCGGACAACAAAGGACGTAACTGAACCGATCAGCAGTTTTTCAAATTGATTTAAGCCGGTAGCACCAAGGATAAGCAGATCGGCATTATATTTTTTTGGAATCTGATAAGCGATCAGCTGTCTGGGAGACCCATATTCCACGTGAATCTGTACATCTTTGACGCCGGCTGCTACAGCCTCTTTTTTCAGTTTTTCAAGATCTTCTGTGGCTTCTTTAGTCAATTTTTCTAGAAAAGTATCATCGAAGGTGCCCATAGATTGCAGTGAAGGAGTATCAATCACATGCGTAATAACGAGCTTGGTATCCTCACCATGCAGCAGGGTCATTGTGACGGCTTTTTTGAAGGCATCTGTTGCTTCTTTACTGCCGTCGGTCGCAATTAAAATTGTATTGTATGCGTTTTCCATACCTTCAGTTTAAACACTTTTTAAAGGATTATCAATTCTCTGTTAGTGGCAAAATACTATAGTTATCGTGCTATTTTTCCAGTTTGTCGAGTTCTGGATTGTCGGACTTGAACGCCGTAATTGTAATCTCTACAGCAGCTAGAAGCAGCACGATTGGCGGCCAGAAAAATAAGATAATCAGCGATATTGGGTAAGCAATCCACCAGATAGAACGCAAGAATTTATATACGGGCATTTGCTTGATGGCCTCCGCACTTTCTTGATTGATAGCCGCGATTTGTTTGGAAAGATTTAAATAACTCGCCGCCCAAGCAGCATTAATCAATAAATAAAAAATGGCCGGCACCCTGCTATTGGGGTGTGCCCCGATAAAGGCCACTGCAAAGGGAATCAAGGATAAAGCGAGAATCCATAACATGTTTGACCAATAAACGTTTTTATTGATTCTTTGGGCAATAGCGAATAAATAATGATGGTTGTACCAAGAAACCCCGACATCAGCAAAAGCAATGATATAAGCGAGGAAATAGACGCCATTTTCCTGCACTAAGGCTTGCCAGCTAGCGGTGTGAGGAACATGAAATTCCAAGACCATAATGGTTACCAATATGGCAATGATGGCGTCTGTGAAAGCTTCGAGTCTGTTTTTGTTCATGGGTCTATTTTAAACCGCTGGGATTTTTTTATTCTGACTTAAAATAAGGATATCTATGATTAATACTTTTTTGGATCGTCAATCACAATTTTATTTAGCTTTATGGCAGCATTTGCAGCTGACTTTCTTTGCACTCTTGATTGCTTCTTTGATCGCGATTCCTTTAGCGATTTATGTTTCTCGTCATGCTCGTCTCGTAGAATGGCTGCTGCAAGCTACTAGCAGCTTGCAGACGATTCCTAGTTTAGCTTTATTAGGCTTGCTGATTCCGTTAGTTGGGATTGGTTTTACGCCAGCACTGATTGCCTTATCTGTTTATGCTCTGCTGCCAATCTTCCAAAACAGTTATTTAGGCTTAAAAGAGGTAGACCCCGGCCTTGTCGAAGCTGGCCGTGCTTTAGGACTCTCACGATTTGAAATTTTAAGGTCAATCGAACTGCCTCTGGCCAAGCCCGCCATTATTGCCGGCATTCGTCTGGCAGCTGTCACAACAATCGGTACGGCTACTTTGGCAGCACTGGTAGGTGGTGGTGGATTGGGTGATTTCATCTTGTTGGGCATTGACCGGAATAACACAAATCTGATTATAATTGGTGCCTTGGCCTCTACTTTTATGGCTATTTTGATTGGCTGGCTGATTAATCAAACGACCCGGCTGCCAAAACAATTAGCAATTGCGATGCTTGCAGTTGTGTCATTTGGCATGATAACAGCGACAGCTTGGCCGGTGCTGGCTAGTGGTCAGCAGGATCGTATCGTGATTGCCGGGAAATTGGGTAGTGAGCCTGAAATTTTAATCAATATGTATCAGGATTTGATCAAGCAGTCAGATCCAAAAGCACAAGTTACCTTAAAAGCAAATTTCGGCAAAACGAGTTTTCTCTTTTCGGCGCTTAAATCAGATAAAATATCCCTTTATCCTGAGTTTACAGGGACAATCACGCAGACGTTAGCCAAAGAACCGATTAAATTACCTGCTGGCAGTGGTGCGGTACAGACTTATCAAGCAGCTCAAAAAGCCATGGCCGCACAACAGCTGACCCTGTTAAAACCGCTTGCTTACAATAATACCTATGGCATTGCAGTCAAAAAAAGTCTAGCCTTGCAATATCATATGAAAAACCTTAGCGACCTGATTAATTTGCCAAATCCCAAAGCCGGCATGACCGGTGAATTTTTGGATCGGCCCGACGGCTGGCCAGGATTGGTTAAGAATTACCACCTGCCTAATATTCCTACCATTTCAATGGATCCTGATTTGCGTTATCAAGCCCTGAATGACAATCAAAGCAATTTAGTTGATGCCTACACAACGGATTCACAGCTGGCACAATATCATTTGGTTGTCTTAAAAGATCAGCATCACTTTTTCCCAGTTTATCAAGGTGCCCCTTTGATGAAAACGCGTTTTGCAAAAAGCCATCCTAAAGTTGTGTCCGCATTGAACCACTTGGCTGGCCATATTACTCAGGTACAAATGCAGCATATGAATTATCTGGTTAATGTGCGCCACTATTCGCCTGCACGTGTTGCAAAACATTATTTGAAAGTGACCGGCTTGTTGAGATAATGGCTTTGTTTAATTATTTGCGCGTACACGCAGAGGCTTGGAAAAAGCAAAGAAACTAGCCATATTCAACAGCATCATAATGCCGCTGACTATGAAGACGCCGCGATAATCAACGATATTGGCAACGAAGGAACCTAACAGAGGACCTAACACATTTCCCATGGCCAAAAAACTTTGATTATAAGAAAAGATACGGCTTGTAAATTCTTGTGGTGTTTCGTGTGCCATGATTGCTTGAATAGCAGGATTCATAGCGGCGTTGGTCAGGCCGATAAAGAGACGAAGCACAAATAAAATCCAGACGTTTGACACAAAGGCCATTGGTATCATTGAACAGACACCAAGCATAAAGCCGCCAATTAGAATTTTGTCTGATCCGATACGATCACCCAAGCGGCCAAAGCGCGGTGCAAAAATAACAGCGGTGATGCCTGGCGCAGCAGCCACTAAGCCGGCAATCACAGATAATTGGCTAAGGTGCGGGGAAATCAGTTCGCGGACGTATTGAGATAGGATCGGGTTGATAGAATTTGTCACCAGATTGACCACCATGGATGTGATAAACAAGCCAACTGTCATTAATGGGAAGTTCACAGACTTTAAAGCAGAGGGCTGTTTGCCCTGAGGTTTCTCTGTGATCAGAGTCGTTTTATCTTCATGAATTCCAAAAATGGTCAAAAAAGTCAGAATAAAGAAAATGATACCCGTTACAAAAAAAGGAACTCGGTAACCAAAAAGATTGGCCAAAACGCCTCCCAGCAGTGGTCCTAATAAGGCGCCTGATGTATATCCGGTCACAACAATGCCAAGGGAATGCCCGGCTTCTATTTTAGGTGTGTCTTTTGCGACCATGGCATTGGCGTTAGAGACATAGCCATTAAAAAAGCCCATTAGAAAGCGCAAACCGATTAAATGCCAGACACTTGTTGAAAAACCGGTCAGCGTATACACAATCGCCATGCCTAAGGCCGCCCGAATCAGCATCGGTTTTCGGCCAACACGGTCTGCCAGACGCCCCCAGATTGGTGATACAACGGCTGTCATTAAGAAGGTGGATGAAAAAGCAATACCAGAATAAAGGTTGACTTGGGAGCGAGTAAAGTTGCCAAGACTTTCGGTGAAGAGACTCAAAAAAGGCAGTACCTCACCCGATCCGACCCCAATAATAAAGGTTCCGAACCATAGAATATAAATATTTCTTTTCCAACTTGGCAGATCGTTGAGTCTTTTCAGCATGCTTACCCCTTAAATCGTTTTCATATTTTTCGATCGCAAACAAGCTGTTTTTAAACTGAATGGTATTGTGTGGTTTATTTAACTGTTCGGCTGTATATTCATAAGGCCTTCGGCTGCTGGAGTTGTATGTTTGCAGCTCTTGGCACACGATACAACCGCTTGCTTATTTGTGATTTTGTTTGGCAAAAATCTTTCGATCTTCAATGCGTACTCAACAGCTGATCTGTTTTTTCAGCTGTTGACATGCTTTTGCAAAATATTTCATTGCGGCTGCACCTAGCTAATCTAATTGTACGCTATTTAAATCGGTCCAAATAAGGCTTAATTCGGCCGTGGCTCAAGAAAAGTTGCCGTTTAGTTGTCAATACCGATAAAATTAAAGAGTGGCAATAAGAGGCGATCATTAACAATGAAATATTCACTTAGTCAGGTAAACGAGATTGTTCATGGCAGACTGCTGAATATTGATGAGGGAAAGGCCCGACAGCTTTTTGTCACAAGTGTTGATTTTGATAGCCGCCGAATTAGACAGAACGGTTTGTTTCTACCTATATCTGATCATGATCATCCAAAAATACATGAAAAATTCGCCGATTATACAATTGCTGGCGTAGATGGCCATCTTTTTATTGATGCTACTGCCAAAAAAGGCGCTGCAGCATCTCTAGCTGATCATTTTGTGGATAGCAAGCTTCCTATCATTCAGGTAGAAGATACACAGCTTGCTTTTTGGCAATTGGCAGCAGACTATTTGAAACGGATTAATCCAACTCGCATAGCCGTGACTGGCAGCAATGGTAAAACGACAACGAAAGATTTAATTGCCTCGATTTTGGCAACAAAATATCGTGTCCACCATACCGAAGCAAGCAACAATAACGAAATCGGTTTGCCAAAAACAATTTTAGATATGCCTGAGGATACACAGATTGCTGTATTTGAAATAGGGATGGACCGTCCTGGGCAGCTAACGGCGCTCTCTGGCCTGATTCAACCAGACATCG
Source organism: Oenococcus kitaharae DSM 17330 (assembly GCF_000241055.1). NCBI lineage: Bacteria > Bacillati > Bacillota > Bacilli > Lactobacillales > Lactobacillaceae > Oenococcus > Oenococcus kitaharae. Next base: position 210,279 of record NZ_CM001398.1, on the reverse strand, counting down.
CTTTGATTACGATGATTGGCGAAGCACATATCGCTTTTTTTAAAACACGTGAGCGAATTGCAGACGCGAAAATAGAAATCATTACAGGTTTAAAGAAAGACGGCACATTCATTTATGACGGGGATGAACCCCTGCTGACGGCGCGCGCTGGGCAGTTTGCTGGCAGAAAAATCACATTTGGCCTGGGAGCACAAAATAGATACAAGCTAGAACATGTGTCATCGAATTCAACATTGTCGTTTGATCTCAATCAACAGCATTACCAAGTGAATTTGTTAGGTGCTTTTAATGCAAAAAATACAGCTGCAGCAATTGCAGCTGCTGAATGTTTTGACCTCACCCCCTCCGATATTCAAACTGGTTTGGACCAGTTGCAATTGACTAAAAACCGTTTGCAGCTTTTAAATGGCAGCCAGGGCGAGAAAATCATTTCTGATGTTTATAATTCAAACCCAACGGCGGCTAGAGAGGCGATTCACATTTTGCAGTCTTTTCCATCAAAGGGACATAAATTTTTGGTTCTTGGCGATATGCTTGAATTAGGGGATCAGGCTGCTGCGATGCACATGGCGCTCAAGGAGCCTATTCAAACCGCTGGATTTGATCATGTCTACTTAGTTGGCCCGCTCATGCAGAATCTGGCTCGAGATCTTAATGCGCCTCACTATGATCAAAAGTCTTTAGATCGTCTAACCACAGATTTAAAAGCGCAATTATCACCCGGCGATGTGGTTCTTTTGAAGGCGAGCCACGGTCTTCATTTGGAGAAAGTCGAACAATCATTAATATAATTTGCAAAACGCGAAGCAATCCCGTACACTTAACAGGAATGACTCGCTGCGTTGAGGCAACGGATTTTGCTAGCAGCACATTTACGTTTCGAAAATTTAGGAGATTATAATATTGAAATTTGAAGAATTTGGACTCAGTCCAGAACTTTTGGCTGCGGTCAAAAAGCATGGCTATGATGAAGCCACGCCGATCCAGGAAAAGACAATTCCTTTGATCCTGCAAGGAGTTGATGTTATTGGCCAAGCACAGACCGGTACAGGAAAGACGGCTGCCTTTGGTTTGCCAATCATCGAAAAGGCTGATCCGACAGACCCTCGGATTCAAGCGCTGATTATCAGTCCGACACGTGAGTTGGCTATGCAGACTGAAGAAGAGCTGAATAAGCTTGGTGAAGAAAAACATATCAAGACACAAGTTGTCTTTGGCGGTTATGACATTCGCCGCCAGATCCACGCCCTAAAAGATCACCCACAGGTTTTGGTGGGAACACCGGGCCGTTTGATTGATCATCTGAATCGCCACACGATTGATTTGCGCGCTATTCACACGCTGGTCTTGGATGAAGCCGATGAAATGCTGAATATGGGTTTCTTAGACGATATTGAGACGATTATTCACTATACACCAGACGAACGCCAGACTTTGCTCTTTTCGGCCACAATGCCGGAAGATATCAAAAGGGTAGGTGTTAAGTTCATGGAAGACCCTGAAGAGATTCACATCGCTTCTAAGGGCTTGACCATTGACCTTGTTGACCAATATTTGGTTAACACTCGGGAATATGAGAAATTTGATGCAATGTCGCGGTTGTTTGATGTTCAACAACCGGAATTAGCCATTGTCTTTGGCCGGACAAAGCGTCGTGTTGATGAACTGACCAAAGCATTACAGCTGCGCGGCTATAAAGCTGCTGGTATCCATGGCGACTTGGACCAGGCTGCACGTATGCGGACACTCCGTTCCTTTAAGAAAGGCGAATTACAGTTCTTAGTGGCAACAGATGTCGCTGCTCGTGGTTTGGATATCTCTGGTGTGACACATGTGTACAACTATGATATTCCGCAGGATCCGGATTCTTATGTGCATCGTATCGGCCGTACCGGCCGTGCCGGACATCATGGCATTTCAGTCACGTTTGTAGTACGTGGTGAAATTGATTATCTAAGAGCTATCGAAAAACTGACGAACAAGCGCATGGCAGCTTTGAAGCCGCCTACAGCTGAAGAAGCCCATTTGGCACGTTTAAAAAATGCTAAGTCGGCTGCATTTGAAGTACTGGGCAAGACCAGTTTGGACAAAGTTGAGGACGAAGCTGCGGAACTTGCCGATCAGTATGATGGCAAGATTCTGGCAGCGGCATTGTTGAATGCTTTGTCAAAAGACAGTGAACGGACGCGGCCAGTTGATATTGCAGCAGAGAAACCTCTGCCGCATCGCCATGGCGGCGGATCGGATCATGGTCATAGCAGCAGCCACGGAAACCGTTTTTCTGGCAGCAGCCGTAGTGATAGCAGTCATGGTCGTGGCGGACGCGGTGGTGATCGTCGTGGCGGCTTTAAGAGCGAGTTTACGATTGACCGTGGCCACAAACCAGCTGATCGTCGTAACCAAAAAATCCAGGCACGCCCTAAAGGCGTTGCTAAGGCTGCACCTAAAAAACGTGAATTTAAAATTGTTAAAAAATCATGAGTTTTAGAATCGGTATCGATATTGAATCTATAAGCGACATTAAAACGGCTGTTGAAAAACACAGCCGTTTTTTGGATAAAGTACTGACCGAATCTGAAAAAAAACAGCTCAGTCAGAGGAAAGGCGCAGCCTACTACGAGTATTTGGCGAGCCGTTTTTCTGCAAAAGAATCTTATGCTAAAGCGACCGGATTCGGAATTGGCAAACACGTCAATTTTACAGATATTGAGATTTTAGATGATGAATATGGCAAACCGGCCATTAATGTTTTTCGTAAATCCCGCCTAATTAACGCAAAAAATTGTCAGGTTTCAATCTCGCATAAGCTAAAATTAGATTTGGTAGCTACTGAGGTATTAATCGAGGTTGAAGATGGTAACAGCAATTCATAGACCCACTTGGTTGAGCGTTGATTTGGACGCCGCCACACATAATTTACAGGCAATCAGACGATGGACTAAAGCCAAGAAAGTTTATGCGGTTTTGAAGGCTAACGGTTACGGCCTAGGTGCCGTGCAATTGGCTCAGGCTTTTGAGACGACAGCAGCAGCTGATGCCTTTGTTGTTTCAAATCTTGATGAAGCTTTAGAACTGCGGCAAGCTGGTATTGTTAGGCCAATTTGGGTACTAGGCGCCTGGGGGTATGAGGACCTGGATCTTTTCATTAAAAACAAGATCGTGATAACAGTACCGAGTCTTGACTGGCTGCAGCATCTTCCTATATTATCCGGGCAGCTGATGCTCAGTCTTGCCATTGATACTGGCATGACACGTATTGGTTTTGATCAGGCTGACCAGATTGCGGCGGCCAAACAGCTGATTGATCAAAACCCGCAACTATCTCTTTTTTCTGTTTATACGCATTTTGCAACGGCCGATGAATCCGGTGAGCAAAGTCAGCATTATTTCGATATGCAGCTGCAGCGCTGGCACGATTTAGTTGATAGACAAGGGTTTGATCCTGACTTGTTTAGTATGGCTAATTCAGCAACTTGTATCTGGCACGCCGGAGATCCACGGATTTCTTTTGCGGCTATCCGTCCTGGCCAGCTGATTTCTGGCGTGAATGTCAGTAACGGTGATTTGCCTATGCCTCGGGATTTGCAGTTGGAAAAAGTGTTGGGTCTCTATACGGAACTAGCTGATGTTCGTTTCGTTAAAAAAGGACAAGCTTTGAGTTATGGCGCCACACAAACGATGCCGCAAGACGGTTACGTTGGTACGATGCCCTTTGGCTACAATGATGGCTGGCTGCGGCGAATGCAAGGCAGTTCCGTGTTGATTAATCAAAAGAAAATGCCGATTTTGGGCAGAATCACGATGGACCAGACGATGGTGCTCTTGGATCAGAAATACCCGCTCGGGACGCGTGTAACGCTAATTGGCAAAGATGGTCCGGAGGAAATTACATTGGAGTCGGTTGCGGCATACTCGCACACGATTGTGGATGAGATTCAGACTACTTTAGCACCTCGTATCAAACGGATTTATACAGGTGATTTAGCCGAAGTCATTGGTGCAAATAATGGTTAGGAAAAAAGTTCCTGAACGCGGAGATATTTATTTTGCAGATTTATCCCCGGTTATCGGTTCTGAACAAGGTGGTGTCCGGCCGGTATTGGTTTTGCAAAACGACACAGGAAACATCAAAGCACCAACCGTGATTATTGCTGCGATGACTTCAAAATTGTCTAAAACCAAGCTGCCGACGCATGTTTGGCTGCCGGCTCGTGCGACGAAACTTAAAAAGCCTTCGATTATTATGCTCGAACAGATCAGAACGATCGACAAACGGCGTTTGCACGATTTTGTTGACACCTTAGAAGAAAAAAATTTGAATGATGTTGTTAAAGCACTTAAAATCAGCCTGAATTTAGACTGATTTTTTATTTTTGTCGTTTTTTTCACAAGTGATATGATACAATTGAATCTTATGTGTGAAGAAAATAACATAACTTGGAGAGAAGATTATGAATATTGCTAATGCGATTCAATCGACCTTTGAAAACATGAATGTTGTAAAGGCGATTGTTTCGACAATTTCGATTATTTTATTAGGTTTTTACCTGCGCAAGCGCGGGACTTTTGGTGAAAATTTTGGAAAAGTTCTGACTAAAGTTGTCCTGGCAGTCGCTTTGCCGGCCTTAGCCTTTAATTCCTTTATGCAGGGCATTGATTACGCAACATTTAAACAAAGTATGAATGTCCTGATTTGGGGTATCGCCATTTATATCATTTTAATTTTTGTGACAAAATTTATGTACCTGAAATACGGTAAGGATAAGAGTGATGTGCTGCGTGTCCTAACTGATTTTGGTTCAACGACTTTCTTTGGTATTCCAATTGTGGCTGGCATTTTTGGGCCGACATCGAAAGCTGTGATTTATGCCTCAGTCTTTAATATTGGCTATCGTATCTTCCTTTATTCATACGGCTACATTAAGATGTCTGGCTTAAAAATGGAAGCGAAGAATATCAAACAGATGTTTTTAAATCCGATTGTGATTGCAACTTTTGCTGGTTTAATTCTCTGGCTGATTCAAAATGCTAGTTGGATTCCACATATGAATGTGGTTGATGCAGCCGGTGTCAAGAGCAGCGTTTCTTTTTATCGAATTGATTTGACCGCGCCTTGGATTAGCCAGCCGCTGATTTATCTGGCCGGTTTGGCTTCACCTCTGGCTTGGCTGGGTATTGGTTCGACGTTGGGATCGATTTCCTTAAGTAAAGCTGCTGTTGATCGCGATTCCTGGTACTATTCGTTTAATAAGGTATTATTGGTGCCTTTGATTAATATCGTGCTGTTGGCTATCCTGGCTCTTACTCACGTTCTGCCTGTGAGCGCTGATGCCTTGGAAACGATTATCATCATGATGGCTACACCGACAGCTGCCGTTGCCTCGACTTACGCCATCGCTTTTGACCGGCAGGCCGTGTTGGCTTCTAACGCGTCGCTGCTATCGACAGTTGTCGCCACAGTGCTGATGCCTTTTTGGATCGTTGCTACGCAAATTTTAAGTGCGACAGGTCTGTTCAAATAACTAATTTTTAGATTAAGAGGAAAAAAATGACTTTTAAAATAGCTGCTTATGGTGTTCGCGAAAACGAAATCCAAAGTTTTAACGACTTGAATAAATATCACTACGATTTAAAATTGATTGCTGCAAATCTCACTCATGATAATGTCCAGACAGCTGAAGGCTGTGATGCTGTTTTGCTGCGTGGCAACAGTGTCGGTGATGTACAGAATTTAGACCAGCTAAAGGCTTACGGTGTTAAATATGTTTTCACACGTACGGTCGGTTACAACCATGTTGACCTAAAGGCTGCTGAAAAAAATGGTCAGATTGTCGCCTATGTGCCCGGTTACTCACCGTTTTCGGTTTCTGAACTAGCTTTTAGTCTAGGTTTGACGCTGCAACGGCATATTGCTTTAGCGACCTCTCGTACAGCTGCTGGGGATTTTAAAATTAAGCCAGATGAATTTGCAACAGAAATTCATGATTTAACAGTCGGCATTATTGGCACAGGCCGAATTGGTCTAGATGAGGCACTGTTGTGGAAAGGTGTCAATGCACGTGTTCTTGGCTATGATTTATATCCATCTGAAGCAGGCAAAGAACTTTTGGAATATGTTGATGAAGATCAGATTTTGGCCCAATCCGACATCATCTCATTACACGTACCGTATTTCCCGAATAGCAATCACCATTATTTCAATCGGGATTATGTGGCTAAGATGAAAACCGGTGCCATATTAGTTAACACTGCTAGAGCTGAAATTACGGATGTATCTGCTATTTTGGATGCTGTGGCCTCCGGCAAGATTCAAGGCTTTGCGACTGACGTGATTGAAAATGAAGGTAGTATTTTTGGGAAGAACTTCAATGGCCAGCCTACTGGTGATTTCGAAGCGGATCGTGCCTTAAAGCTCTATCCCAAGGTTTTGATCACACCGCACATGGGTTCCTATACGCAAGAAGCGCTGCACGACATGATTTCGATTTCATATGAAAATTTCAACGATGTGCTGACAACAGGTACCAGCAAAAATGTTTTAAAAGCCAAATAATTTAAAAGACCTTTCTGAGAATTGGTCTTTTTCTTTGTGATTAATAATTGCTTTTTGTGTATAGTCATTACATACTATTAATTAAACTAAAAGAGAAAGGATTGAAATGATAATTGGCAAAAATTTGCTGGAAGCCAAAGGTGTCGGTGTTGATTTTAGAATCAATGGTGAATGGCTGACAGCACTTTATAACGTTGATCTCTCGGTAAAGCCTGGGGAAGTATTAGCGCTTGTTGGCGAATCGGGGTCTGGCAAGTCGACTTTTGCGATGTCCGTTATGGCTTTGCATAATCCCAACCAGTCGCGTGTGACTGGTTCGATTATGCTCGATGGTCATCAAATCGTTGACGCAACGGAAGCAGAAATGAGGGAGCTTCGCGGCGTTAAGGTCGGCATGATTTTCCAGGATCCCTTGTCTGCCTTAAACCCCTTAATGAAGATTGGCGACCAGATTCAGGAATCCATGTCAGCTCACTCAATTGTTCCTAAGGAACAATGGCAGGAACACACTATCAAGCTCCTTGATGAAGTAGGTATTTCCAAACCTGAATTAGTTGCTGATCAGTTTCCTCATGAATTATCTGGTGGTATGCGCCAGCGCGTTATGATCGCGATTGCGATTGCCAATGAACCCGATCTGCTGATTGCTGATGAACCAACTACGGCTTTGGATGTTACGATTCAGGCACAAATTTTGGATTTAATTAAGGAAATTCAAGCGGAAAAAAATATTGGTGTGTTGTTGATTACTCATGATTTGGGGGTTGTGGCCGAAATGGCGGACTCTGTGGCTGTTATGTATGCTGGTCAGATTGTTGAACGCGGGACTGCCGAACAAGTTTTTGAGAATCCTTTGCATCCTTATACGCGTTCGCTGCTGCGTGCTAATCCATCATTGGATACGCTGAATGATCAACTTTACGTCATTCCAGGCGTTGTACCTGCGTTGTCGGAAATGGATCATTCGCGTGATTTATTTTTGGAGCGTGTTCCTTGGATGCAGGAAGCCGCTAAAGAAAAAGTTTCTGATGTTCCGGCCGAACCCGAAGAAGGCCATTTTGTCCGTGGCAACGCATGGAAAGACTTCAAATTTCAAGATGGCTACCTTGAACCCGGCCGCAGACAAAAGGAGGCCCAAAGTAAATGACGGAATTATTGCGAATTGAAGACCTCAAAGTCCACTATCCGATTCGGACAGGTTTTTGGAATCGAATTACAGACTATGTTTATGCGGTTGATGGTGTTAATTTTTCAATCAATGAGGGTGAAACATATGGCTTGGTTGGCGAATCTGGTTCTGGTAAGACGACTATTGGATCGGTGATCGTTGGTTTAGAGAAAGCAACTGCTGGAAAAGTTATCTATAAGGGCCAGGATGTCACCAAAGCTTCGTCTCGGCGCAAGATACACTATAACCGAGATGTTCAAATGATTTTCCAGGATTCGATGTCTTCTTTGAACCCTAGAAAGACGGTTTATCAGATCATTGCTGAACCATTGCACAACTTTGAGCATTTGGATAACAATGCTATGGATAAACGTATCAAACAATTGCTTGATATTGTGGGCCTGCCGCAACGGACTTTATATCAGTATCCTTTCCAGTTTTCCGGCGGCCAGCGCCAAAGAATCGGTATTGCCCGAGCGGTTGCGACCAATCCCAAGCTCATTGTTGCTGATGAGCCAGTCTCGGCCTTGGATCTATCAGTCCAGGCTCAGGTATTGAATTTTATGAAGGACATTCAAAAAGAATTCAATATTTCCTATTTATTTATTAGCCATGATTTAGGCGTCGTTCGGCATATGACGAAAAATATTGCGATTATGCATTTGGGTCGTTTTGTTGAAATCGGTACTCGTGATGATGTTTTTGATGATCCACAGCACATTTATACAAAACGTCTATTGGCTGCGATTCCGGAAATGGATGTCACCAATCGTGAACAAAATAAAGCGCATCGTTTGGCAATTGAGAAGCAGTATCAGGACCACCATGCAGATTATTATGATGCCAGCGGCAGGCCGTATCCGATGCGCAAATTGACAGATACGCATTCTGTTGCGATGACGCGTGAAGAGGCCGAAGCGGCAGGTGTGGCTTCGGGCAAAGCTGAGGCTGATGCTTTGGCAAAGGGAGGAGAGTAACAATGTGGAAATTAATACTTCGTCGTTTTTTAATTATGATTCCACAATTAATTTTGATGACGATCCTGCTATTTGCACTTGCAAAGATGATGCCAGGAGACCCATTTACGGGACGTTTCTCAGCGCACACTGATATTCATACGCTATTAAGGCTTCGTCGGGAAGCAGGTTTGGACGATCCATGGCCAACACAATATTTTCGTTGGATTAATAATATTTTTCATGGTAATCTAGGAAATTCCTTTGTTTTGCAGAAGCCTGTCGCGACCTTACTGGGCCAAAGAATCCAGAATACCGTTTGGCTTGGCTTGTTGAGCTTAGGCCTAGTTTATACAATTGGTATTCCGACGGCCGTTGCTTCTGCGACCCATGAAGGATCTTTCAGAGACCGTTTCTGGACTACTTATAACTCAATTACAGGTGGTATCCCGGCATTCGTCATTTACATCTTTATGCTCTTCTTGTTTGGATTCACACTGAACTGGTTTCCTACGACGGGTTCTGTCAGCATCGATGCTAACGGTTTTTGGCCCGTATTGGGCAGCCGCTTTTATCATTTGATCCTGCCGGCGCTGTCAGTTGCTCTCTTCAGTACCGTCTCACTGTTCAATACCTTAAGGACCTCATTGCTTGATGCCCGCTCAGCTGATTATGTTCGGACAGCCAGAGCTAAGGGTGTTTCTAATAAACGTGTTTTCTGGCGTCATATTTTTAGAAATTCAATGCTCCCGGTTGCTTCTACCTTCGGTTTTGATCTTGTTGGGATTTTCTCCGGTGCGGTTATTCTGGAAACTGTTTTCGGTTATCCAGGCATGGGCAGGCTATTCGTTCAATCTATCACGACGCGTGATTATACAACAATGAATGCCATCATGCTGTTTTCTGGAACCTTGACGCTTATTGGATCCATGCTGAACGATATTATTATGTCTTGGGTTGATCCAAGAATCAGGATTAAATAAGGAGGAGCTGATATGGCAAAAGCAAAAAAAATAGAACAATCAGAATCGCAAGCGCACGCTCACTCTTTTTTGAAAGCAGCTGTACGTGAATTTAAACGAGATAAGATCGCAATGATTAGCTTCTTTTTTCTCGTAATTGTTGTTTTCGGTGTCTTTATCGGATCAATGTTTATCCCAAGAGATGCTTTTTCAAATGTTGATATCATGGACACGAATCTTGCCCCATTCACAAATGGTCATATTTTGGGTACTGACGATGGGGGACGTGATGAATTTCTGTTGGTTGTCATCGCTGCTAGAAATTCGTTGTCAATTTCGATCCCTGTCACGATTGTGATCATGGCTGTTGGCATTTTTCTAGGATTAATGTCTGCCTACTATGGTGGTTTCTTTGATTGGATTTGGATGAGAATTACCGACTATCTGTCGATTGTCCCAACTCTGATGATCCTGCTGACTTTGTTAACGATCATCAATAACTATAGTATCTGGACTTTGGTTTGGGTGATCTCTCTATTTTCCTGGATTGGTTCCATGCGCTTTTTCAGAGCCTTGACTTTTGCCGAACGAGAGAACGACTATGTTAAAGCATCCAAGCTCAGCGGGTCGAGTTCGTTAGCTATTATGTGGAAACAGATTTTTCCTAATTTGAGTTCTCAGTTTTATGCACAAACCGCTTTGGCTTTCGCTGGCAATATTGGCTTGGAAACAGGTATTTCATACTTAGGCTATGGCTTGCCATACACAACGCCGTCTTTAGGAACCTTGGTTAATAAAGCGACTGATCCAGAGGTTATGACACAAAGCCCATGGATGTGGCTGCCAGCTTCCTTTTTGATTCTTGCGTTGTCTGTTTCACTGATCTTTATCGGTCAAGCATTGCGCCGTGTGGCTGATCAACGCCAATCTTTGGCTTGATCGCTAATTTGTCAGACAAGCTAACATTCAAATAGTTTCTGGTCCATTTTATCGGTAAAAAAGATAACAAACTAGTTGACAACTATTTAATATTCGTATAATATTATTTTCAATTCTTTGGAAGGATAAGGAGAGAATGTACTTATGAAAAAAATTTCTAAATGGTTTGCCGGTACCACTGCATTCGCTACGTTAGCTGGATCAGCAGTTGCTACTGTTGCTCCACTAACCGCTAGTGCTGCTACCAAAATTAAAAATCCGTTCCCTGTGACCTATAAGAGCTCGAAAAAAGCAATTAAGGGCGGCACTGTTAAAGTAGCTGAGGTATCTGATACGCCCTTCGTTGGGCAGTGGGTTCAGGCACTTTCACAAGAGGCTACTGATGCCGATGTTGAGGCACCAGCTCTTGAATCATTGTTCTGGACTGATTCACAGTTCAAATTCAAAAAGGGCGGCCCTGCTAACATCACCTTCAACAACAGTAATAAGACTGCAACGATTACTTTGCGTAAAAATCTTCGATGGTCTGACGGTTCTCAAGTAACTGCCAAAGATGTCGAATATGAATATGAATTGATTGCAAATCCAGCCTATGGTTCATCTCGATGGACAGATTCTTTAGCTGATATTGTTGGTTTGGCTGATTATCATGCTGGTAAGGCAAAGACAATTTCTGGTATTACTTATCCAGATGGTGAAAATGGGAAAGTTTTGCGCATTCAGTTTAAGACGATGCGTCCTGGTTTTACTCAATCGGGAAATGGCTTTTTCTTGGAATCAGCTGAACCATATCAGTATTTGAAGTCAGTTGATCCTAAGAAACTAGTTTCTGATGCCAAGACGACTACACGCCCATTGACTACTGGACCTTTCCGTGTTAAGAAAATTGTTCCAGGTGAATCAATTGCTTACGAACGTAACCCATACTATTGGGGCGCTAAACCAAAGCTGAACGGTGTGAATGTTACTATCATTTCTACTGCTCAAGCTGTTGCATCTATGCGTTCACATCAATACGATATTTACCAACAATTGGGCAATGATCAGTATAAGCAGGCTCGCCGTATTAAGGGCTATACCATTACTGGAAATCAAGCGCTATACTTCTCAGCTTTGTACTTCAACTTGGGACATTATGATGCCAAGACAAGTATGAACGTCACCGACCGTAAGACGCCATTGCAAAAGACCGATCTGCGTAAGGCTATCGGTTATGCACGTAACACAGCTCAAGTTTTGCAGAAATATAACAATGGCTTGTCTGTTCCTGCTAACACGACTGTACCTCCTATTTTTGGTAAGTTCTGGGATTCTTCAGTTCCTGGATATGCCGCTGCTCAGAATTTGAAACGTGCTAACAGTCTTTTGACTAAAGCTGGCTTCAAATGGAACAGCAAGAAGACTTTCCGTATTGACCCATCTACTGGAAAGCGTTTGACTCTGACATACTTGGCACGTTCCGGTGCTGCCAATTCAGAAATCATTGCGCAGAACTACATCCAACAGTGGAAGAAGGTTGGTATTACCGTTAAGCTTTATAAGGGCAAACTGACTGATTTCAACACTTGGGTTTCGATGATGACTGATCCGACCGCTGATCAAAGCTGGGACTTCACCGATGGTGCATGGTCCACATCTTCTGAACCATCACAGACTGATCTCTTCTCCGCTACTGCACCATTCAACTTTGGCCATTTTGCTTCTAAGCGCTTGACTTCTTTGCTGAATGCTACTAACAACCAAAAGTCTTTGAAGGCTTCTTATCGTGTCAAGCAGTTCCAAAAGTATCAAAAGTATGTTTATGATACAGCTTTCGTTATTCCAACTTCTTATTCTATTAACTGGATTCCGAATAATAACCGTATTAAGACTTACTCTTCGGCATATGGTAACAACCCTGGTGGTACTAAGGGTAATTCTTGGGCGACTATGCAAGTTGTTTCTAAGACTCTTGCGAAAAAGTAATCCCTCGAGTATCTATAAAAAAATTCAAAGACTCGCGAAACGCGAGTTTTTTTTATGCCCGTTTAATGAAATTTTTGGGCAATACCGTTATGATGGATAGGTTATGAATAAAAAAAATAAGATTTTAATTATTTTAGGATCGGTCCTAGTGGCGGTTTTCTTTATATGGGAAAGCGTTGCGATTTATCAGCAGAATCGTGCTAGTGAGGCTGCCTCATCTTCCAGTAGTACGGCAGCCAGTGATACCAGTTCTAGCAGCAGTAGTGCACTAAATGCGAAATATTCCAAAAGTGAGTTGAACAACATGGCTTTACCTCAATTAACAACAACAATCGGCAGCGGAGAAACAAAAGTTACTTTTGAAACCACAGCCGGAACGGTTGTAGCTAAAATTTTCAATAAATACGCGCCTTTGGCAGCGGAGAACTTTCTGACTCATGCTCAAGAGGGCTATTACAATGGATTGGAATTCTTCCGTGTCTATAAAGATTTTATGATTCAAAGTGGTGATCCGAAAAATGTTGGTACTGGCGGCCAATCGATCTGGGCCTCTGGTGCACACAAGAACGCTAAAATTGATGCTGGTACAGGGTTTAAAAACGAGATCAGCCCTAATTTATATTTCATTCGTGGTGCGATTGGTATGGCGAATGCCGGGACTGCTAATACGAATGGCTCACAGTTCTTTATTGAAGAGAGCAGCAGCAATGTACAGGCACAGATCACGGATAAAAATGCTTATCCGACTAAGATATATGATGCTTATAAAAATGGCGGCACACCGAGCTTGGATGGCAGTTATACAGTTTTTGGTCAGGTAATTTCCGGCATGAACATTGTTGATCAGATTGCTAAAGCGGATGTGACAACCAATGCCACAACTTCCGAAAAGACTTTCCCTAAGAACCCGATTAAAATCACTAAGGTCACAGTCGAAGAAAGTAAATAATCACCTAGGTGTGGTTATTTTTATATTTGTCTGACAAAAAAGAGTGAAGCTACTATAATGATCTAGTCATGTTGAAGTATTTGAAGAGAGTACTGATCGGGAAGCCATTAAAGACTAACGATACAGGCTCTCAAAGTCTGAATGTATTTAAGGCATTGGCGCTCTTGTCGTCTGATGCACTATCATCCATTGCATATGGAACTGAAATGATTACCACGGCCTTGCTTGCCGGTGGCGCGGCGGCTTTGTGGCTGCAGTTGCCAATCGCGGGCTTGGTTCTTTTACTATTGGGTGCGATTGCACTTTCTTATGTGATGATCATCCACGCTTATCCGTCAGGTGGCGGTGCTTATGCCGTGGCTTCTCAAAATTGGGGCTCTTGGACCGGCTTAGTTGCCGGTGGATCCTTATTAGTCGATTATATGCTGACTGTGGCTGTATCGGCCGCTTCAGCCACTGATGCCATCTCTTCAGCGATTCCAGAAGTGCGGCATCTTTCTTTACTGATTTCTATTATCATTGTCATCCTTCTAATGCTGATGAATCTGCGTGGATTGAGCGAATCTGCTAATTTTTTGATGATACCGGTATATTTCTTTATTGTGGCCATGTTCGCAATGTTAGCTATCGGTTTTGTACGGATTGGCCTGGGCCAAATTGTTTATCAAGCACCTACAATGGCTGAAAAAATAGCACCAACCATGAGCGTGGGCTTCATTTTGTTTATGCGGGCATTCTCCTCTGGTTCTTCGTCATTAACAGGTGTGGAAGCTATATCGAATTCAGTTCCGAATTTTCATAGTCCAAAGGAACGTAACGCGTCAAAGACATTGGTTATTCTTGTCATCGTGTTAGGGCTATTCTTTGTTTCTGTGACATTCTTCAGTTATTTTTTGGGAATTGTGCCTAATGGCCAAACAACTGTCATGGCGCAAATCGCCGGTAGTATCTTTGGAGCGGGCGGAATTGGCTTTTATCTTTTCCAACTATCAACTGCGCTTATCCTGACTGTGGCCGCGAATACGGGTTTTTCGGCCTTTCCGATGCTGGCCTATAATATGGCCAACGATAAATTTATGCCTCATTTGTTTAAAGACCGTGGTGATCGTCTCGGGTATTCTAATGGTATTGTGAGTTTGTCAATTGGTGCGATTGTCCTGCTGCTGGTATTTAAGGGCAAAGTAGAGGCTCTGATTCCTTTGTACGCAGTTGGTGTCTTCGTACCTTTCACTTTGAGCCAATCCGGCATGATTATTCACTGGTGGCGCGCACGCGGCCGACTGTGGATTTTTAAAGCGTTTGTTAACTTCATAGGTGCTTTGATCTCTTTGGTGCTGGTTATTTCGATGTTCGCACTGCATTTTGGTGGTGTTTGGCCTTACTTAATCATTATGCCAATACTTCTGCACTTCTTTAATGATGTACATTCACATTATGTTAGCATTGCTAAACAGTTGAAATTAACACCTTCTACAGCCCGCTTGCATCGACATAATTATGACGGTGCGATGGTGATTGTGTTTATGGGTAATGTTACGTGGGTCACAATTTCTGCTATGGATTATGCCAAGTCCATTGGGGACGAGGTTATCGGCATGCATGTCTCTTTTGATACAAATATCAAAAAAGAGAAAGAGACTGCCGAGGAATTTGAAAAGTATTTCCCGGGTATTCGTTATGTGGACATCCATTCCAGTTATCGCTCGGTCATTCAGCCTGCACGTGAATTCATTGACTCCATGAGCAAGCAGGCAGCCAAACGCAATTGGTCTTTGACGATTATGGTGCCGCAGTTTGTTCCCAAGCATTGGTGGCAGAATGCTATGCACAACCAGACTGCATTTAGGCTGAGAAGTGCTTTTATCTCTCGTGACGATATCACAATTTCTTCTTATTACTATCACCTCAGAGACTGATACAATAGTTATTGCGGGTTTAAAAACCGCATGTACGGGATGTAGCTCAGCTTGGTAGAGCACCACGTTCGGGACGTGGGGGTCATGGGTTCGAATCCCGTCATCCCGATCAGATCAATGTTTTTAATTCAGGATATTCGATGCTAAAGCAGGACTTTGTGCCTGTTTTTTCGTATCTCTTTTAGAAAATATGAAAAATTTACAAAATGTAAGTGCTTAAATATGTAAGCGCTTGCGATTATCTCAGAAAGAGATTAGAATAGATCAAGTACGATGAAGAAACTTCCAGAATGGAAGTTAAGGAGGATAGCACGATGGTTGGAATAGTCATCGCAAGTCATGGCGAATTTGCCAAGGGTATTCTTCAGTCGGGGTCTATGATTTTCGGAGAGCAAAAAGAAGTAACTGCTGTTACTTTTATGCCCAATGAAGGGCCGGAAGACTTAAGAAAACATTTGGAAGCTGCCATTGCCGGCTTTGGGAGTGACGATGAAGTTCTGTTCCTGATTGATCTTTGGGGAGGCTCTCCATTCAATCAATCGAATGCTATTTACGAAGAACACAAGGATAAGATGGCGATTGTCACCGGTTTGAATTTGCCGATGCTGATTGAAGCTTACTCTTCGCGTTTGAGTTTAAATAGCGCTCACGAGATTGCAGCTCACATCCTTGGTGAAGGCCGGGCTGGTGTTCGTATCAAGCCTGAGAGCTTGGCTGGGAATGATACTGGAAACGCATCTCAGCCCAAACCGGCACCAGCAATGGTTGCTCAAGGCAATGGGCAATTGAAGATCAGTCTTGCTCGGTTGGATTCTCGCCTGCTGCACGGACAAGTGGCGACTGCTTGGTCTAAGTCGGTTCATCCGACACGGATTGTCGTTGTCTCTGATGCGGTAGCCAAGGACCAATTAAGGAAGTCGCTCATCACAGAAGCGGCTCCCCCGGAAGTCAAAGCCAATGTTATACCGATTGAGAAATTGATAGAGATTTGGCATGATCCAAGGTTTGGTAATCAGCGTTTCCTGCTTCTTTTTGAAACACCACAAGATGTTGCCCGCGCGGTAGATGGCGGTGTCAAAATACCTGAGTTGAACATTGGTTCGTTAGCCCATTCAGAAGGCAAGACCATGATCAACAATGTGTTGGCCGTTGATGAAAATGATGTCAAGACTTTTGAACATCTGCGTGATGAGGGTGTCAAGTTTGATGTTCGGAAGGTGCCTGCAGATAACAGTCAGGATCTGATGCCAATGATTAAAAAAGCCGGATTCCAGCTGGATGACACGAAGGAGAAAGAGTAAATGTCAGTCATATCAATGATTTTAGTTGTCATAGTTGCCTTCTTTGCTGGTATGGAAGGTATCCTAGACGAGTTTGAGTTTCATCAGCCCTTGGTCGCTTGTACATTGATCGGGCTCGTTACCGGTGATTTGGTTCCATGTATCATGTTAGGCGGATCCTTGCAGTTGATTGCTTTGGGCTGGGCTAACATTGGTGCCGCAGTTGCCCCTGATGCCGCTCTGGCCTCAGTTGCTTCATCAATTATTCTGGTTTTGGGTGGACAAGGAACTAAGGGTGTTTCTTCTGCGATCGGCCTAGCGATTCCGCTGGCTGTTGCTGGCTTGTTCCTAACAATGGTCGCACGTACCTTAGCCGTACCGATTATCCATATCATGGACCGGGCCGCGGATCGTGGTGATATTGGGAGTATTGATCTCTGGCATATTATTGCGATCTGCATGCAGGGCCTGCGTATAGCAATTCCCGCTGCACTATTGCTCTTCATTCCGGCTAGCGCCGTTAGAGGTGTCTTAAGTGCGATGCCTGCATGGCTGAACGCCGGTATGACAATCGGTGGTGGCATGGTTGTGGCTGTTGGTTATGCAATGGTTATCAACATGATGTCCAGCCGCGAAGTTTGGCCATTCTTTATTCTCGGTTTTGTTATTGCAACCGTCACAAATCTGACTTTGATTGCGATTGGTGCTATTGGTATCTCGCTTGCCTTGATCTATCTTGATCTTTCTAAAAAAGGCAGTTCGTCAAATGGCGGTGGCAGCAGCAATGCTGGTGATCCGATTGACAATATCTTGAATGATTACTGAGGAAAAGGAGGAATAGAAAATGGCAGATGAAAAAAAGGTTCATTTAACTAAGAGAGACCGTTTAGCTGTTGCTTGGCGTTCCACCTTTATCCAAGGGTCATGGAATTATGAGCGTATGCAAAACGGCGGCTGGGTATTTTCCTTAATCCCAGCTATCAAGAAATTATATCCAAATAAAGATGATCGGATAGCCGCCCTGAAGCGGCACCTTGAATTCTTTAACACTCACCCTTATCTGGCTTCACCAGTTATCGGTGTGACTTTGGCCTTGGAAGAGGACCGTGCGAACGGTGCAGCTGTTGATGATGTTGCCATTCAAGGTGTTAAAGTCGGCATGATGGGTCCGCTGGCTGGTGTCGGTGATCCAGTCTTTTGGTACACGGTTCGTCCTATCTTAGGTGCTTTAGGTGCTTCATTAGCTTTAAGCGGTAATATTCTTGGACCAATCTTGTTCTTTGTTCTTTGGAACATTATTCGTTGGGGATTTATGTGGTATACCCAGGAATTTGGTTATCGGGCCGGGTCTCGAATTACAGAAGACCTTTCCGGCGGTTTGCTGCAGGATGTGACAAAGGGCGCTTCAATCATGGGTATGTTTGTTCTGGCAGCCTTGGTACAGCGCTGGGTTTCAATTCGATTTACGCCAGTCGTTTCTAATGTGCGTTTAGCTAAAGGTGCTTACATTGATTGGACCAAGATTCCTTTGACCCACAACGGATTGCAGGAAGCTTTCACTCAATATCAGAGCGGTTTGGCGCTGAGTGCAACACGTGTTACCACCTTGCAGAATAACTTGGATTCTTTGATTCCAGGACTGGCAGCTTTATTGCTGACTTTCTTCTGCATGTGGCTATTAAAGAAAAAGGTTTCGCCAATTATCATTATTATTGGTATCTTCGTCTTTGGTATTGTGGCTCACGTATTGAATATCTTGTAAGCCGAGTTTATAAGTTATTTAAGAACGATCTTAGTTCAGGCTTACTGAATGGGATCGTTCTTTTGCTGAAAAGCTAGTTTCGCTGTTATTAAAAAGGAGAACCAAATGGTACAGTCGCTTAATTCGAAAGTTGATTTAGTTATTCCGGCAACGTCTTTTTTAGGCTTATCTGAATACGGCAAGATCATGATTGGCAACAAGGGTTTTGAATTTTACAACGAGAAAGATTTGCGAAAGTATATTCAGATCCCCTGGAAAGATGTTAACTACGTCATTGCTTCAGTGATGTTTAAGGGCAAATGGATTCCGCGCTATACGGTGCAGACGAACCATAACGGTAGTTATACCTTTGCTTCGCGTCAGCCTCAAAAAGTGTTGAAAGCCATGCAGAAGTATGTGAAACCTGGTCACATGGTACGTTCGCTGACTTTTTTTCAAGTAATCAGACGTGGTATCAAAGCGCTTTTTAGCCATAAAAAAGCATAATTACTGAACAAATGTTTGACCTCCTTGACTAAATTGCATTTGCATTGACGGCTGTCCGGATGGAGGAAATATTGTGGATGTCTTATTTTTCAAACCGGTTTTTCATGAAAAAATTTGGGGTGGCCGTAAGTTGGCTGATATGTTCGGCTACGATCTGCCAGATGGCAGGATTGGCGAGTGTTGGGCCATTTCAGCTCATCCTCATGGTAGATCGCAAGTAGAGAACGGTTCTTATCGTGGACAGTTTTTAGATGATTTATGGGCGCACGAGCCCGAATTGTTTGGTAGCCATAATGCTGACAAACCCTTCCCTTTACTCACGAAAATTCTTGATGCCGAAGACAGCCTTTCGGTTCAAGTACACCCCGATGATGCCTATGCTGAAGAACATGAGCATGAATTAGGGAAAACGGAATGTTGGTATATTATCAGTGCTGATCCAGGCGCCTATCTGATTTATGGCCATCAGGCCAAGTCTCGAGATGAGATGAAAAAGATGATTGCAGCGGGCGATTGGGAACATTTTTTAAAAAGGCTGCCTGTGAAGGCTGGTGATTTTGTCTATGTTCCCAGTGGTACGGTCCATGCCTTGAATGCAGGAATTGTCGCGCTTGAAACTCAGCAGAGTTCGGACACGACTTATCGTCTTTATGACTATGACCGAGTGGATCAGCAGACTCATGAAAAACGATCCTTGCATATTCAAAAGTCTGAAGAGGTGATAACGGTACCTTTCAAGGCGCCAGAACTGCAGATCTCCTATCAACGGATCGGAGACAATGTCATAACAAATTATGTTGAACCACCCCTTTCACCTTACTTTGCAGTCTGGGGCTGGGAAATTTTCGACAGTCTAGTCTTGCATCATGAGATTGGTGCCTATACACTCTGCTCCGTTATTTCTGGTTCGGGCAGTCTTGTTATCAATCACGAATCACATTTGCTGCAAAAGGGGATGCATTTTTTGATTCCGGCAACTGTATCTGATTGGCAAATTGAAGGCCAATTACACATAATTGCTTCTGAAGCCGTCGATTAAGTTGAATTTTAAACTGCTGTTATTGTTGATCATTGCAATGACAGCAGTTTTTTAGGCTAGATCACAAATCCAATTGGCAGCGAGCAGATTTTAGCGAGCGGAAAAATTTGTATCATAGCTGTAAACATGGGCTTGACGCAATGAGATAGAATGGAAGCTATCGGGATTTTTAATTCGACTTTTTATTCGGAGCAAGTTTTTTATGAGTATATTTTTGAAGTTAAAATGGTTCTTTAAAGAACATTGGCGGATGTACGCGGTTGGGATATTTTTGCTGTTCTTGACTGACTTGTCGCATGTCATCCCGCCCTACATGATCGGCCTATTTACAAACAAAGTCGTTCAAAGAGATCTGACCTGGCAATATCTGCTGGTGTTTTTGCTGATTCTGGCTTTGCTTTTTCTATCGTCTTATGTTTTTCGTTATGGCTGGAACACGCACATCGTTAAGGGTGCTGCCTTGTTGGAACGGACGCTGCGCAAACGTCTTTACGATCACTACATGGAAATGGATGCACCCTTTTATCAAAAATACCGGACTGGCGATTTAATGAGCCACGCATCTAATGATTTGTCTTCGATCCAGCGAGTTGCTTCCGGCGGCATCTTAATGACTTTTGATTCATCGGCAAACATCATTCTGGTTTTGGCATCAATGATTTTAACCGTTGACTGGCGTTTAACGCTGATTGCGATTATTCCGCTGCCATTTTTGGCTTTTGGTGTCTCACTGATTATGCCGAGACTGCGTAAAGCGTTTACAGCTTATCAGGAAGGTTTTTCCAAGATGTCGGATCATACACAGGAATCCTTCTTGGGTATGAAAGTTATTAAGACGCTTGGCCAGTCTAAGGAAGATATCGATTATTTCAATCATCAGACTGACGAACAGATTAAAACGAATTCGCATGTTGCTCGCGTCGATTCTCTTTTTGACCCGCTGGCAACGATTGTGATGTCCTTTTCATATGTGCTAACGATTATCTTGGGTGGCGAATTTGTTCTGCGGGGGACAATTTCTATTGGCCAATTAGTTAGTTTTGCGGCCTACTTGAGTCAATTGGTCTGGCCGATGTTTGCTTTGGGACAATTATTCAATGTTCTAGAGCGAGGCAATGCTTCTTATGATCGTGTGATGGACTTGATGAATGAGAAAAGTGCTATCCACGATGATCCCAATGGCATTGCCCAGGTCAAGCCAGGCGAATTGAATATTCGTTTGAAGGGCTTCGCATATCCGGATGGTACCAAGACGGTTTTAAAAAATATCGATGTCAAGGTCGGCCGTGGCAAGACCCTGGGTTTAGTGGGCCCGGTGGGATCCGGAAAAACGACATTATTACGCCTGCTTTTGCGTGAATTCGATTCATATGATGGTGAGATTGACTTTTCTGGACACGATATCCGCGATTATAAGCTCTCGGCCTATTTGAGTTCCTTGGGTTATGTCAGCCAGGATAATTTCCTTTTTTCGACCAGTATTGCGGAAAATATTGCTTTTTCAAATCCAAAGCTACCGCAAAAAGAAATCGAGCAAGTTGCCAAATTAGCTGCGCTGCATGACGATATTTTGCAAATGCCGAATGGATATGAGACTGAAGTCGGCGAAAACGGCATCAGCCTTTCTGGCGGCCAGCAGCAGCGTGTTGCCATTGCCCGCGCATTGATTGTCGATCCAGCAATTCTTATTTTAGATGACGCTCTTTCAGCTGTTGATGCTCGTACAGAAAAAGAGATTTTGGGAGCTTTGAAAAATCAGCGTCAAGATCAGACGACAATTATTTCTGCTTCCAGAATTTCTTCGGTTATTAACGCAGACGAAATTCTTGTCTTTGCGCATGGACGGGTCATCGAACGCGGCAGCCACGCAGAACTTCTTGCACAAAACGGCTACTATGCAGATACCTTCCATCAGCAGGAGATGGCCTCTCATTATGAAGCTAAACTGACTGGAGGTGATAACTAATGGCAGATAATACTGTAGAAAAAAACAAAAAAAATAACAGCATTTGGTCGCAATCAATTCCAGTACATGAACAGCTAGCTGTTGTCTGGCGTTTGATTAAAATGGCCACACCAGCCTATTGGATGTTTGCCGGCGCGATCTTATTTGCTCTGATCTCAACTTTAATCAGCGGCTATCTGCCTTATATTCTGCAGAATTTCATGAATAAGCAGTTGACTAATCCTAATACACCGCTGAATGCCGTTATCTCATTTGCACTAGGTTTCGGCGCAATCCAAATTTTTTCTGCTATATTAACTTATTTTCAGAATTTCTGGTATGGACAAGCCTCTGAAACGGCTTTAAATAACGTTCGTAAGCGTCTATATGCCAAACTGCATCAACTGGGTATGCGTTATTTTGATCAGGTTCCTGGCGGTGCACTTGTTACACGAGTTATGAATGATACTGAATCGTTTTTTGATTTTTGGATGCTGCTGGTCAATTTAATTTATGCGGTTGCTTCAATCATTAGTGTGTATATCTTTATGTTCGCTTCAGATCCAGGTTTGTCCTATTGGCTGCTATTAATCGTTCCTGTGACTTTGCTGACGATCTGGGTTTATCAAAAGTATTCTTCAAGTGTTTACCGTAATATGCGTGCTAAATTGTCCGCTCTGAATGCTAAATTGGCTGAATCGATCAATGGCATCGAGACCATTCAGAACTTTCATCAAGAAACACGCATGAAGAGTGAATTCGAAAAGATCAATCAGGAATATTTTGATGCACGTTTTCACATGGTCAAAATGGACTCACGGCTCCTTGGCCCGATGAACCAGCTTTTACTTGGTATGACGACAGTGTTCATTCTCTGGTATTTAGGGAATCAGTCCTTTACGGCTGCTGTTGCTGGCGGGACGATTTATGCCTTTACGAACTGGATCGGCAACATTTTTAATCCCTTGAATAATGTGCAGCAAAGTTTGTCGACTTTTCAGGATGGCGTCGTTTCCGGTTATCGTGCAGGTAAGATTCTCGATGATACGACTTATGAACCTGCTCAGCACGAGAATGCTAATGGCAAAATTACTGATGGCAAGATTGAATTTCGCCACGTCGATTTCTCTTATGACGGCAAGACAACTATTCTGCATGATCTTTCTTTTACAGCCGAACCAGGGCAGACGATTGCTTTAGTCGGTCACACCGGTTCTGGGAAATCGTCCACAATTAATGCGCTGATGCGTTTCTATGAGTTCCAAAAGGGCAGTATCTTAATTGATGGACAGGATATTCGAGATCTGGATCCTGTCGATTTTCGGGAAAAAATGGGACTGGTCCTGCAAGACAGTTTCATGTTTTATGGGGACATCAATTCAAATATCCGGATGTATGATGATTCAATTACAGATCAGCAGATTGTAGACGCTGCACGTTTTGTTGATGCAGATAAATTCATTGATTCGCTGCCTCACGGCTATAAAACACCAGTTTTGGAAGGCGGGTCCTCTCTGTCGGCTGGACAGAAACAGTTGATCTCATTTGCGAGAACCATTGTCCGGGATCCAAAAATTCTGATTCTCGATGAAGCGACGGCTAACATTGATACGCAGACTGAGGCAGCTATTCAAAGAGCACTGAAGAATATGCGAACCAATCGAACAACAATTGCCATTGCCCATCGACTGTCGACGATCAAAGATGCTGATTTGATTCTCGTTTTGGACAAAGGCGTTGTGGTCGAACAAGGGACACATCGCCAGTTATTAGCTCAAAAAGGTTATTATTACGATCTTTATAAAATGCAGAGTATGGAAAACGCCGGCAAGTAAGGCGTTTTTTTTATTAAAATTAATAATTTTTTGTTTTTGCCGATCAATGTTCTGTATAATTTCATTAACCAGAAGACCTATTTGAAAGGAGTTTATATGGCCGAAGAAAAAAAGGATATTATGATCCAGTTTCAGGACGTAGAAAAATATTACGGTAGTTTTCACGCTTTGAAAAAAGTAAATCTGACCATTGATCGTGGCGAGACAGTTGTTTTGATCGGGCCATCAGGTTCCGGAAAATCAACCCTGATTCGGGCGATTAACGGTTTGGAACCAATTCAGGAAGGGCATCTGACCGTCAACGGTTTTGATATTCATGATCCGAAAACCGATATCAATAAGATTCGCAAACGTGTTGGTATGGTTTTTCAGCATTTTAACTTATACAACAATAAGTCGGTGCTGGAAAATGTCATGTTGGCTCCTAGAATTGTGAATCATATTCCGGAAGAGGAAAACGAAAAATATGCCTTAGATCTGCTTGATCGAGTTGGATTAAAAGACAAGGCTGGTTCGATGCCAAGCATGCTCTCTGGTGGCCAAAAGCAGCGTGTCGCTATTGCTCGAAGTCTTGCTATGAAGCCGTTAGCGCTGCTATTTGACGAACCGACCTCAGCGCTCGATCCAGAAATGATCGGTGATGTTTTAAGGATTATCCAGGAGATTGCTAATGATTCTGACCTTACAAGCCTGATCGTGACACATGAAATGAATTTTGCCCGTAAAGTAGCCAACCGCGTTATTTTTATGGCTGATGGTCAAATCCTCGAAGACTCCAAAACAGAAGATTTCTTCAACAAACCAACAAGTGAACGTGCTCAGCAATTTGTTGATCAAGTTTTGGATCATTAAGGAGGATACTGAATGGAAAAAGCAAAAAAAAGGCGAATCGGTATCATCACCTCGATCATCCTAACGGTTGTTATCATTTTAGGTGTCATTTTTGCTTCGGCTGTGGCAGCCAGAAATGCTCGGCATGTTGATACCTGGGAACGTGTTCAGCGTTTGGGCGCCATTCGCTGGGGCGTTAAGGCCGATACTAAATTATTCGGCTTAATGAATACCAAAAGCGGCGAGCCAGAAGGTTTTGATGTTGATATTGCTAAGGCTTTAACGGTTCAACTGTCAAAGCAGTCTGGTGTTCCGATGCGGGCTGATTTTACGGTAGTGACTTCAAATACTCGAATTCAGTTATTAAAAAATGCGAATATTGATGGTTTTATCGCCACGGCAACGATTACACCCGAACGTGAAAAAATCATTGATTTCTCAAACTCATATTTTAAAGCCGGACAAGCTATCTTGGTTAAGGACGGTTCTGGTATTAAAAATGTGCGTAGTTTGAATAATAGTAAATCGACAATTCTTGGTGTTGTTGGATCTAACTCTGTTATTAATATTAAAAAATTTGCTCCTAAAGCTCGAGTGTTGGCATTGGGCGATTATGGCCAGGCTATGGCTGCTTTAAAGGCCGGCCAAGGTCAGGCGCTCACAACTGATAATGGTATCTTATACGGGCTTGCCACAGAAAACCCCGGCTATTCAGTTGTCGGCGGCACTTTTACCACTGAGCCTTATGGTGTCGCTTACGATAATCATCAGACAGCCATGGTTAAGCAGACTAATCGCGCTTTAAAGGCAATTATTGCAAACGGTACGTATAACCGTTTGATCAGAAAATGGTTCCGTGGTGTTCCCGGACTGAACTGGAGGTCGCTTGAGAGATGATAAATTTATTGACTTCTAATTTTGGTGCTTTTCTGACGGCTTTCGGTTATACGGTCTTGTCTAGTATTATTGCTCTGATTGCATCTTTGATTTTGGGGACACTTTTCGCAATTTTGCAGATCGTTCCGAGTCGGATTGCGCGCGGCATTGCCAGGATATATGTTGAGGTTTTCAGAAATATTCCTTTGCTGATTATCGTGATGTTTTTTTACCTTGTCGGTACACGGGTTATTGCGTTGGATGGTTTTACTGCAGGTACGATTGGGCTTTCCTTGTATACATCGGCCTTTATCGCAGAAACCGTCCGCGCTGGTATCAACGCTGTCGATATTGGCCAGACGGAAGGTGCTCGTGCTAACGGTTTGAGTTTTTCGCAAACTTTACGCATTATCGTCCTGCCGCAGGCTTACAAAATTGCGATTCCTTCTTTGGGAAACCAATTCATTAACTTGGTAAAAAACTCGTCAATTCTAGCTTTTGTGGCCGGTGGAGATTTGATGTATACAGCTAATAACGTGGCCGCTGCTACTTTTGATAGTTTTAACTCATATATTATTGTTGGTATTTTCTATCTGATTATTACCTTGCCTTTGAGTTATTACATGAAATATTTGGAAGCAAAAACTAAGGGATTGGCAAAGGAGGACTCATGATGATTATCGCTGCAAGTATATTTGACGCTTTTACACCAAGCAACATCAATTACCTTCTTGGAGGGCTTGGCATAACTATTGGTGTGTCGATTATTTCTGTGATTGCCAGTCTCGTGATTGGTGCTTTTGTTGGCGTGATTATGTACGAAAAAGTGCCATTTCTATCTCGTTACGTGACGATTATTAATGATGTTATACGTAATCTGCCTCTTCTATTGATTATCTTCTTCATTTACTTTGTGCTCCCGAGAATTGGCCTGTATCTGCCGGTTTTCTGGGCGACTGTGATTGCGATGACGGTTTTTGAGTCGACAATGCTGGCTGAAATTATTCGAGGCGGCCTGCTGGCAGTCCCGGCTGGCCAAACAGAAGGTGCACGATCAGTTGGGATGAGTAATGCCCAAGCTTTGATGCACATTGTGCTGCCGCAAGGCATCAAGAAGATGATTCCGCCAATCATTTCACAGCTGATTTCTTTGGTGAAGGATACCAGTTTGGCAGTTGGTATTGTGTTAGCTGAAATGACTTTCCGTGGGCAGATTGTTTATGCTCAAAATTCGAATTACACAATTCCAGTCTTCATTGCCCTGGCAATTATGTATTTCATTTTGAACTTTGGCCTGTCTCTGATTGCTAAATGGTTTGATCGTCGTATGGCAGCTTAAAATTTATCACGATATTAAACATTTTCAAAAACCGCAAGCTCTGTGCTTCTGAGCTTGCGGTTTTTGTTTGTCTGAGTTTACTGGGGGGTGTTTCATTCCTGGCGGTCTATTGGATGTTGGTCATGCCAATTGC
The DNA here is from genome assembly GCF_000241055.1 of Oenococcus kitaharae DSM 17330. NCBI lineage: Bacteria > Bacillati > Bacillota > Bacilli > Lactobacillales > Lactobacillaceae > Oenococcus > Oenococcus kitaharae. The sequence goes on along the minus strand of NZ_CM001398.1, from coordinate 183,345 downwards.
GACAACCCATTTATTGAACTGTTTCTCTGATACTTTGCCAGATTTCAATGCTGCTGCCTTAAGTGTGAGCCCCTCTCGCTGCGCTAGCTGAGCGATCATGGCACTATCGTGGTAGCCGATATGCGGCGATAAGGCGGTCACGGTCATTAAGGACTGATTTAACAGTTCTTGCATGCGCTGAACATTTGCTGTGAGCCCGACGACTAATTTGTCTGTAAATGAGGTAATTGTCGTGCTGAGCAAATCAGCGGATTCCAAAAAGGCACTAATCAAAACAGGTTTATAGACATTCATTTCAAAATTTCCCTGGCTGGCTGCTAGACTAATTACGACATCGTTGCCTAACACTCGGACTGCGGCCATTGTGATGGCCTCGGCTTGTGTCGGATTCACTTTTCCGGGCATAATTGACGATCCAGGTTCATTGGCTGGAATTGTTAATTCACCGTAACCCGCTCTTGGCCCGCTGGCTAGAAAACGAATATCATTAGCAATCTTTAAGAGATCGCTGGCTAATGTTTTGATCGCGCCGTGCACAACATTAAGGCCGGAATGTGCTGCTAACCCATAGAATTTATTGGAATCAGCAGTGAAGGGGATGTGATAAAGATCAGCCATTTTTTTGGCAATTGTTTGGGCAAAACCTGGTGCGGCATTCAGGCCCGTCCCGACAGCAGTTCCACCTATGGCCAATTCATTAAGCGTCGGTGCTAGTGTCTGCAGATAAGACAAATCATGCTGCAATTGACTGACCCAGCCGCTGATTTCCTGCCCAAAAGTTAGGGGGGTGGCATCTTGAAGGTGCGTCCTGCCAACCTTAACAGTCCGCCAATATTGCGTTTCTTTCTTTTTTAATTCTCTGATTAAATGTTGAATGGCCTGATTGAGTTTAGTGACAGCCAAAGCAGCTGTGATATTCATGGCAGTCGGGAAAATATCATTTGAACTTTGTCCCTGATTGACGTCATCATTAGGAAGAATAGGAATTTGTGAATTCAGCCGCCCTGCCATATGTGCCACGACCTCATTGACATTCATATTCGTCTGGGTACCAGATCCTGTCTGATAAATGACCAGGGGAAAGTCTTGTCTGAGATCTTCATCATTGAGTACGAGTAATTTATCAACAGCTTGAATAATCAAATTCGCTTTATCACCGCTCAGAGTACCTGCTGCTCGATTGGCATCAGCTGCGGCCTTTTTCAGCTGCAACAGCACTTTGATTAAGACTAAAGGCATTTTGCTGCCGGCAGAAAAATTTTGGCGGCTGCGTTCAGTTTGTGGTCCCCAAAGTGCATTTTGTGGAATGTTCACTGGCCCCAAGCTGTCTTCTTCAATACGATATTCGTCCATAAGGTCCTTCTTTCCGTGTTTTTATCATCAGAAACTGGTCTGTTTTTATAGTATTCTTGCAGAAAGCCTTGAGTCAATGATAGTGGCTAACAAATGCTGAGTGGTTTTGGCAAACAAGCAATCGCGGTCTTTTTAATGTTAGAATTGAAACAATTTAGGAGGAAACATGGTTAAAGTACAAGATGATCTCTTTGCTTCGGTCAATGAAGCATGGTTGAAAACGGCAAAAATTCGTCCCGATATGCCGGCTGCAAGTTCGTTTACAGATTTATACCTGTCGATTGAGGATGATATGCGCGCCGATACTGAGGCTTTTGCCAAGGGGGAAAAAGAGGCCCCGGCTTATTTAAAGAATTTTGTTGACTTTTATAAATTAGCCGATGATTGGGAAAAGCGGAATGCTGATGGTGCCAAACCGGTCAAACAAGCTCTAGCCGTCCTTGACAAACTAACGAGTTTTCAGGATTTTTCTGATCAAGCTGCTGATTTGGATATGCAGGGTTACACAACTGGTTTTAATTTTGGCGTTGCACCAGATTTTAAAGAAGCTGACCACTATATTTTCTGGGTAGACGAACCTGATACTATCTTGCCGGATACGACTTATTATGCTGATGATAATCCGCAAAAAGAAGCTTTACTGGCAGCTTGGTCTAAAATGACCAGCAAAATTTTGGCAGCCGCTGGTTATAGCGAAGAGGATGTTGCCAAGATTGTCTCCGATGCTAAAAAATTTGATGCTTTGCTGCCGAAATTGGTGCTTAGCCGTCAAGAACAAATGGAATATTATAAGAACTATCATCCTAAATCAATTGATGATTTTGCAGCCACTGTTGATCAAGTCGATTTGAAACATTATATTGACCAACTAGTCGGTAAAAATGTCGATCAGGTTGTTTTGACTTCTGAACGTTTTTGGGAAGCAGGCAAGAAAGTCTTCGCTTCTGAGAACTGGCCGATTTTTAAGAACTGGCTAATAGCAGCCAATGCCTCGGCTTACGCGCGTTTTGCCTCTTATGATCTGTATAAGATTGCCGGCAGCTATTCTCGGACACTGACTGGTGCCGCTCAAGCACCTGAAGCAGCTCGTGCTGCCTATGCTTTGGCACACCGCCAGTTTGGTTTTCTCTTAGGCGAATATTTCCGTATCAAACATTTTTCACCAGAAGCCAAAAAGAATGTAGAGGCCATGATTCATAAAATGATCGGTGTTTACCGGTCCCGCCTGACTGATAACGATTGGCTCAGTCAAGAGACGATTAAAAAAGCAATCAGTAAATTAGATCATATTGCGATTAAAATCGGTTATCCAGATCAGGTACCGGCACGTTTTCTGGCTCGCAAAGTTGATTTGACTGCCAGTTTGGCCGAAAACGAACGCGTCTTGGTCAAACAAGAAGCCGAGTTCAATTTGGGCCGCTGGGACACCAAGGTTGATAATACTGAATGGGTCATGACGCCCGATACAGTCAACGCTTACTACGATCCGCAGACCAATTCAATTAATTTTCCGGCCGGTATTTTACAGATGCCTTTCTATGACTTTGATCGTGATGCATCAGCTAATTATGGCGGTATCGGTGCTGTTATTGCACATGAAGTCTCACATGCTTTTGATACAAATGGCGCTCGTTTTGATGAAAAGGGCTCTTTGAATAATTGGTGGACTGACGAGGACCTGGCCAAATTCCAAGAAAAAGCACAAGCAATCGTTGATTCCTGGTCCCGCCTGGACGTTGATGGTGCACCAGTTAATCCGAAACTGACTTTAACGGAAAACATTGCCGATTTGGGCGGACTTTCAGCGGCACTGCAGGCCGCAAAAGAGGATGATCAATTCTCTGCTGAATTATTTTTCAAAACATGGGCTGAGATCTGGCGTATGAAGGCTGGTACCGAATATATCAAACTTTTGACAAGTATTGATGAACACGCACCGAATAAATTGCGTGCTAATGAGCCGGTTAAGAATTTTGCGGATTTCTTTGAGACCTTTAACATTGGCCCTAAAGACGCTATGTATCGTGCGCCTGAAAAACGTGTCAGCCTCTGGTAATTGCAGGGAGGCTGCTCTTTTTTGTACATAAGTAAGAATAAGTAAGAATTGTATTTATGGCTGAAAACGAAAAAAATTCAAAGTATCTTGTCAATCGCGAAATTTCTTGGCTGCGTTTCAATGACCGCGTCTTAGCTCAAGCCAGAGACATCAGGCACCCGCTGCTGGAGCGGGCGCGTTTCTTGTCGATTACGCAAAAAAATCTTGACGAATGGTTTATGGTTCGACTGGCTTCGATCCATCAAATGGTGCAGCTGCATTTGATAACTCAGGATCCCACTGGTTTAACCCCATCTGCCGAACTGGATTTAATTTCCGCTGCTGCCGGAACACAACTAAAAAAACAGCATTCCCTTTATGCGCGTTCTTTGATTCCGATGCTGGCTAAAAGCGGCGTGAATGTCTTAGCAGTAGCTGATTTGCAGCCTGCTCAATATGCTTGGTTGCAAAATTATTTCGAGCAGGAGATTTTACCAATTCTAACGCCCATGGCTGATGATGGTACGCGGCCTTTTCCTTTTTTATCCAATGATAGTTTGAATTTAGGTATTCGACTAGCAGCTGGCAGCAAGAAGAAAGGCAAAATTGATCGTTATGCCTTTATTCAGGTTCCGAAAAACCTGCAGCGTGTCATTCAGCTGCCTACTGGGGATGGCCAGACATATGTTTTAATCGAAGATACTATTCAGGAATTTATTAGCCTTCTGTTCAATCATTATGATATTCAAGAGGTATCCGCTTTTCATATTCTGCGTGATATGGAGCTGGAAATTGCCGAGGAAGATTCACCCAATCTACTAAAAGAAGTTCAGACACAGCTGAAAAAGCGCGAGCGGGGTCAGGTAATTCGACTGGTTGCTGAAAAACAGATGTCGCGCAAACTGGAAAAACACCTCGAGAAGGCGCTTCCTCTGAATAAGAGACGTGTTTATCGTGTTTCAGGACCTGTGGATTTGGCTTTTTTGGATACTTTGATTAAACAGGTTCAGCGGCCCGAATTGATGTATACACCTTTTAAATCTCGCCTGGCAGGAGATTTGATGGGTTCACGTATTTTTGAAACAATTGCTGACCATGATGTGATTCTGCAGCATCCATATGATGACTACGCGCCTGTGGTCAACTTTATTAATCGGGCAGCTGATGATACCGAGACGATGGCGATTAAAATGACCCTTTATCGCGTGTCAGACCAGTCGCCAATCATCGCGGCTTTGGCACGAGCCGCTGCCAATGGCAAACAAGTGACAGCCTTGGTCGAAGTTAAGGCACGTTTTGATGAAGAAAACAATGTCCATTGGGCCGGAGAATTAGAAAAAGAAGGTGTTCATGTCATTTATGGTTTGCCGAATTTGAAAGTGCATGCCAAAATGGCTTTGGTCGTTAGAAGAGAATTTGGCAAAACGACACGCTATATGCACATCGGAACAGGAAATTATAACGAAATCACAGCCCGTCTTTATACTGATATCTCTTTGTTCACTGCAAACGAACAGTTGGCAGATGATGTGACCCAGATTTTTAATTATTTAACCGGTTATTCAATGCCAAGCGAACTTAAACTAGCTTATATTTCACCCAACGGTATTGCGGCGAGACTGACCGACTTGATTGATCAAGAAGCTGCTCATGCAGCGGCAGGCCAAAGTTCTGGTATCTGGATGAAAGCAAACTCATTAAATGATACCGAGATCATTAATCATTTAGTCGCTGCTGGTCAAGCGGGTGTTCCGATTCATCTGTTAATTAGAGGTATTGAGACCTTAAAACCTGAAATAAAATCAGTCACGAATAAGATTAAAGTTCACTCCATTGTCGGCCGCTTTTTAGAGCATTCGCGTATTTATCGTTTTGCTAACGGGCAGCAGCCATTGACTTACATTGCTAGTGCAGACCTGATGCCTCGAAATCTTTATCGGCGCGTAGAATTGATGGTTCCTATTCTCGACCCCGCCTGTGAAGCTGAGGTAGCGGAAATTTTTGAAACCATGTGGGCTGACACGGTCAACATGTGGAAAATGAAAGCTGATGGCAGTTATATCAAACATTCCAAACGTCGACGAAGTGTTGATAGCCAGCAGCTTTTTCTGGACCATAAATTCGTTTCAGATAAATTTGCTGAGAAATTTATTGGCGATCAATAAGTTACACTGGAGACAAAGGAGGCTTTATGGCAAAATTTGCAGTGATTGATTTGGGATCAAATTCTGTTCGTATGACAATCAGTCAATACGAGAAGGACGGCCAGTATGAGATTTTGGGTCGTTTTCAAGAAATGGTACGGCTATCGGCCGGCATGGGCAAAAAACGTGTTTTGCAGCCCGATGCGATCGACAGGACAATCCAGGCAGTGAAAAATTTCAAAAAAGAAATCGATGCCTACGATGAGATTACTGTGAGAGCAGTTGCTACTGCAGCTGTCCGGCAAGCCTCTAACCAAAAAGAGTTTTTAAGTAAATTTCAAAGTGCCTTGGATCAGCCATTGGAAGTCATTCCTGGCCTGCAAGAGGCGCATTATGACTATTTAGGCATCATTGAAACTTTGCCAATCGAGAATGCTTTGATCTTGGATACTGGCGGTGCTTCGTCGGAAATGGTCATGGTGAGGGATGGACAGGAGATACACGCTGTTTCCCTGCCGGCAGGATCCGTCAATTTGACGGAAACATATCTGGAAAAAGACAAAGTAACGGCTGTCTCATTTTTTAGAGCAATTACAGCTTTACAGCGTCTTTTTACGGATGTCGCTTGGTTGACAGAAGTGCGAAATTTCCCAATTGTGGCTATTGGCGGTTCTAATCGAACGATGGCTAAAATTTCCAGACGCAAGCAGGAAATGATTGGCTTATCGATTCACGGTTATCATTTGCCGGCTACTGAGGCAAATCAAATTTTTGAAGAGGTTTTGTCAAAAAATGCCAAAGAACGCGGTGAAATGCCGGGTCTAGCCAAAGAACGCGCCGATATTATCGTTGGCGGTATGCTGCCTTTGATTAAATTGTTTCAATACATTGATTCTGATCAAGTGATTTTTTCTCAATCTGGTTTGCGCGAGGGTATTCTTTTTGAAGAAATTCAGAAAATTACAGGGCATGAAGTGCAGGATCCTAAGGTTGATGATGATTTAGTCGACACGGAAAACGAAGATATATAAGATAAACCTTATTTATATATCTACAGCATTTGCTGTCCAACTGTGAATGATATTTTGAGGAGCAGATATGCCAGCAATTCAGCATTATACAAAAGAATATATTGATCGGTCTGAGGGGCAGACGCATCTTTTATTAGATCAGGTTCAGTCTAAAGAACAAATTTTCTTGCAAAGTGTGCTTTTGTCTTTGGATCGCCGTTTTGCAAATAGAGCCTTGGATCAGGCGGACAAAATTACTGAAAGCTTTAATTCGCTGATTGAGTTGCGAATTATTAATCAAGCAATTATGGCTGGCCGCCCGATTGTGTTTCCTGATGGTTTTCCCTACGAAAGTGTCCTTTCCTTCAAAAATGGCGACAATGTCTATTTAACGCGTGAAAAATTAATGGCATTTGTTGATTTATTTTTCAAACAATTACGCCAGATATATGGATAATCAGATAGACTCAATGGTCCGAACAACCAGCATTCTCTTGAATTCGGCGGCCATTGTGTCTGCCTGCAGTTAAAAGTGTTCAAGGACTTGGCAAATCGTATTTTACTGATAAAATGTAAGTATGAACTTTTATGAACCAGAAGTTAATAGCGATCAAGTAATTGAAGATAAGATAAATGAGCCGGGACGGCAGGTAATGTTTTTGTCAGCTGACTGGTGCGGCGACTGCAAAGCTATCAAACCCTTCGTCCAAAGCATCAGGGATCACGTCTCGCAGACTGCTAATTGGTTTGACGCCGATCGCGATGCCAATCTTGAGATTGCTAAAGCTCAAGGGCTTCGAGGTATTCCTTCCTTTGTTCTTTTCCAGGATGGCAAACAGCTTTCTCACATCGGAGATGGCGAGCGTTTGACGCCCAAACAAGTCTTAGCCTGGTATGACGCGACTCTTTAATTAAAGTTAACAAATATTTCACAAGCCAAAGAGAATTCTTTGGCTTTTTTTGTTTACATTCGTCTACTTACATGGCATAATTTTGACAATTTACTTTTTAAGGGAGGTAATTTTGGGAATTTTTAAACGATCTTTTCGTCGTGATTCGATTGCACAGTTTGCAAGTGCAGATTCGCACTTAAAACGTGTTTTGGACACAAAAGATTTAGTCGCACTTGGAATTGGGACAGTTATCGGTACTGGTATTTTTATCTTGCCGGGAACTGAAGCAGCACAGCATTCCGGCCCGGCTGTGGCGATCGGCTTTTTGATTGCAGCCATCATTTCCGGTATTTCCGGCATGGCCTATTCAGAATTTGCCAGTGCAATGCCGGTCGCTGGTTCGGCCTACTCGTATGGGTCGGTTGTCTTTGGGCAGGTGGTTGGCTGGTTTTTAGGCTGGTCACTAATTTTGGAGTATTTCTTAGCGACTTCGGCCGTTTCTGTAGGATTTTCGTCCTACTTGGGCGGCTTGTTGCAAACAAATCATATTAAAGGTTTTCAAGCTGTGCTGGCTGGACCCTTTGAAGGCGGTATTATCAACCTGCCGGCCGTGCTGTTATTATTGGTGATCCTTGGGGTTCAGATGATCGGCCTGTCCACGACACGCTGGGTAGAAAATGTTTTCGTTTTGATCAAACTGCTCATTTTGACACTTTTCATTGCCGTGGGTATCTTCTTTATCAAACCGGGTAATTACGTGCCTTTCTATCCAAAAGAATTTCAGACCGGCCTCTTTGGACTTGGGGGCATCTGGGCCAGTACTTCGGGCATCTTCTTTGCTTTCATTGGTTTTGATACCCTGGCGGCACATACAGCTGAAGTTAAAAAACCAAAAACACAAATGGCACGTGGCATTATTTATACGGTCTTGGTTGCTGCGGTTCTCTATACTTTGTTTGCTATTATCTTAACCGGCATGGTTAATTATAAAAACTTGAATGTGAGTGATCCTGCGTCATTTGCCTTCAGTTATGTCAAACAGGGCGGCTTGGCTTCTGTGATTGGCATTGGTTCGATGATTGGCATGTTCACAGGTGTGTTGGCCTTGGTATTTGCTTCATCCCGTCTGATCTACTCATTCGGCCGGGACGGTTTATTACCGAAATTTCTTGGTAAAATCACCGGTAAGCAGCATGTCCCGATGAACTCCCTACTGATTGCTGGTTTGATCGAGATTCTCCTAGCTGGGTTGGTACCTCTTTCAGAATTAGCTTCTTTGATCAATGCTGGCACTTTAGCGGCCTTTGTCTTTGTCAACTTTGGTATCCTGCCGCTTCGACACCGAGCTGATATTGCTAATGCGGATGGTTTTCGAGTCCCTGGTTATCCGATTATTCCGATTATTGGCGGAATTACGAGTTTCTTTTTCATTACGCAGCTGAGGAGCCAGACCTTACTGATGTTTGCGATCTGGACGGTGATTGGCTTGATTATCTATTACGGCTATGGGCTTCATCATTCAAAATTACAGCAGACGAATGCTTGAATTTTAACGCGATATCATGGTAAAATGATATCTTGTTAATGCCCTTTGGCCAAGTTGGTAAGGCAATGGCTTCTGGTGCCATCATGCGCTGGTTCGAGTCCAGCAAGGGCAATTCAAGAGGGATAACCGTCAACGTTGAGTTGGCGGTTTTTGTCGCTATAGGAGTGCCGGCATCTGCTAAGACAAACTGCGTAAACCTGCCGGATCGTGAATATATCGTGTTATTTTATTTTATAATGTGGGCTGAGGGCTTGGTGCAGGCCCTTATGGAATAACTTGCCTTAATACAAGCCCGCCTCTTTGTGGAGGCGGGTCTTTTTGTACTACATTCCGTTGTACCTGACACTGCTTTATCATCCAAAATTCTCTGAGTTGATGAAGCTCTTTCGGGCTGGATACTGCCAGTGCCTTAGCTATCCATTATTTAATCCTAGCTTTTCCAGCAACCGCGATTGAAATCGAGCATCAAGTGGATGATCATTTTCTGTCTAATTATGATCAGGTTCTAAAAATTGCTGATGAGAAAATTTCACGGCAAGTTGCGGGCTCATGAAAAATCAGAAATTAATCCAACCATTTTTAATCACAATCTGAGCTTATTTAATTCTTAAGCCTGTTAAACAGGCTTTTTTGATGACTAATTATTTGTGAAAATATGTTTTTGAAAGCGTTTTATGTAAACGCTTGCAATGGGTATTCGGATCGCTTATGATTACCTTGTAAGCCAATGTTGTACGTACAAGTTAGGAGGGTCATGTGTTCGGATTTGGCAAAAAGAAAAAAGAATTAATTGATGACGAGAAATTATACGCACCTGTCAGCGGGAAAGTGGCCGATCTGGCAACGGTTTCCGATCCGGTTTTTGCTCAAAAAATGATGGGCGAAGGTTTTGCGATTGAACCGGAAGATCCGATTGTCGTTTCACCTGCTGCCGGGACGGTGACTGTGCTTCAACCGCATGCAGTCGGCTTGAAGCGTGCTGATGGTTTAGAAGTGCTTGTCCACATGGGCATTGATACGGTCAGCATGAACGGCAAGCCTTTTAAGCTCTTTGTGAAAGTTGGTGATGTGGTTGCTGGCGGCGATAAATTGGCTCAGGTTGATTGGCCGATGATCAAAGCTGCTGGTTTTCCATTAACCACGATGGTGCTGATTACGAATTCTAAAGATGCGCTGGACACATTTTCGGTTAATTACGGCCCGGCTCAGCAAGGCCAGGAAATTGGCCAGGCGACAAGCAAGTAATTGATGAAAGAAAGGTTATTATGGCAAAACAAGATTATAAAAAATTAGCAGCCGATATCATTGACGGTGTCGGTGGTGCTGATAACGTTGATAAATTAATCCACTGTATTACACGTCTGCGTTTTTACCTGAAGGACCCTAAGAAGGCTGATGCTAACAAGGTCTCTAGTCTGGACGGTATTGCTGGAGCTGTCTATAATGCAGCTTTGGATCAGTTCCAAGTCGTCATTGGACCGGCTGTCACAGATGTTTACGACGAGGTAATTGCCCAGCTGGGTGATCGCGTTGTTGATGAGGACGCAACCAACCAGGCGATCGCAGCCACACAGGCACAAGCAGCCAAGAAACGCCCCACTAATCTCTGGGGATGGATCAAATATGCTTTTCAGGTTTTGATCGGAACAATTACAGGATCAATGATTCCGATTATTGGGTTGCTGGCTGCTTCCGGTATTTTAAAGGGCCTCTTAACCCTGTTTACCTTCAACTTAGGCTGGATTGATGTTAAATCGTCGACTTATATCATTATTAATGCCATGGGCGATTCGACTTTTTATTTCCTGCCGATTCTTGTTGGTTACACCGCAGCCAAACAATTGCGGTCTGATCCGATTGTTGTAGCCGCGATTGCCGGCGTGCTGGTTCACCCGACAATTGCCGCTTTGTGGGCAGCACCTACAAAGGGGATGAGTACGTTGTTCGGTATTCCATTGAATGCCAGCTTGTTCGGTATTCCGATTCATATTCCGCAATACACATACTCGATCTTTCCAATTATTTTCGCAGCTTGGCTGGCAAGGCCGGTTGGCAACTGGTTTAAGAAAGTCTTGCCGCTAAGCTTGCGCTCTATTTTCCAGCCGCTATTTACTTTGTTTATCGTATCGGCCGCTGTGCTGGTACTCTTTGGACCGGTAATTTCACTTATTTCTGCTGGCCTGGCCGCCGTGATCAACTTCTTAGTCACAGCCAACGAAGCCATTGCCGGCTTGGTAATAGGCGGCTTCTATCAGTGCTTGGTTATCTTCGGTCTCCATTGGATGGTTATTCCGTTGATCTCTAATGATATTGCCTCCACTGGTCATTCTGTATTAAATGGTTTGATTAACTTCACGATGATCGCACAAGGTGCCGGTGCATTAGCAGTTTGGGCTAAAAGTAAGAAAGCGGATATCAGAGGTTTGTCATTAGCCGGTGCGCTGTCAGGCTTTGCTGGTGTTACTGAACCCGCTATGTATGGTATTAACTTGAAGTACGGCCGTGTCTTTTGGATGGCCAATGTCGGTAGTGCCGTGGGTGCCTTTGTCGCAGGGCTTTTGAAAATTGATATGTTTGGTTTCACGGGTTCTTGGATCGGTTTTCCATCCTTTTTCTCAAAAACAAATCCGAATAATATTTACATCTTCCTGCTAGCAAGTGCTATTACGACGATTGTATCCTTCTTAGCTGTTTATCTTTGGGGCTTTAAAGACAGTGATGTTGATACAGTCCGCAATGTTGAAAAGAAAAATGTCTTTAAGGATGCGGTTAATTAATTTATGAAGGAAACACAATCTACATTTGCAAATAAAGTTGTTTATCAGGCTTATCCAAAATCATTCAAAGACACTAATGGGGATGGCATCGGTGACCTGCGCGGAATTATTGAAAAACTGCCGTATTTGGCCAAACTAGGTATTGATTATCTATGGCTGAACCCGATTTTTCCTTCGCCGCAACGTGATAATGGCTACGATATTAGCGACTATTGTGCGATTGACCCGGTCTTCGGCACGATGGCTGATTTTGAAGAATTAGTTGCTAAAGCGGCAGAACATCACATCAGCATCATGATGGATATGGTCTTCAATCATACGTCGACGGCACATATTTGGTTTCAAAAAGCTTTAGCTGGTGACAAAAAATATCAGGATTACTACATTCTACGACCAAAAAAAGCTGATGGTTCGGCTCCAACAAGTTGGGAATCAAAATTCGGTGGCAGTGCTTGGGCACCATTCGGTAATACTGATTTGGATTATCTGCATTTATACGATATTTCGCAAGCTGATTTGAATTGGCGGAATCCAGAAGTTATTGCTGAATTAAATAAGGTCCTAGGTTTTTGGCTGGATAAAGGTGCTAAAGCCTTCCGCTTTGATGTGATTAATGTTGTCGGTAAAGACCAGAAGCTTTTGGATGATCCGCATGGCGGCAACGGCAAACCCATGTATACTGATCGCCCGATTGTCCACGAATATCTGCAGAATATGTATCGCGATGTGTTCGCCAAGCATCCAGGAGTTATTACGGTTGGCGAACTGAGTTCGACCACTGTAGAGAATGCTATCGCCTACACGGCAGCTGACAGACATGAATTGTCCATGGCGTTCAGTTTCCACCACTTAAAGGTGGATTATGAGAACGGCAATAAATGGACGAAAATACCTTATGATTTCGAGAAACTGCGTCATATCCTCCACGAATGGGGTAAGGGGCTTTCTGACGGCGGCGGCTGGCCGGCTTGGTTTTGGAACAATCATGATCAGCCGCGGGCGATTAACCGTTTCATCAAAAACCCTCAGTATTATCATCTTGGCGCGGCGATGCTGGCAGCTGCCATTCATCTGAATCGCGGCACACCCTATATTTATATGGGTGAAGAAATCGGTATGACCGATCCTGATTTTAAATCGATGGCCGATTATGTCGATGTCGAGTCTCAAAATGCTTATCAGGAGCTTCTGGATAAGGGGGTAAGTGCTGATGAGGCCTTTGCGATCGTCAAAAGCAAGTCTCGCGATAATGCTCGGATTCCGATGCAGTGGAATACAGAAAAGTATGCTGGTTTTTCTGATCACAAGCCATGGCTGGCCAATGGCGATTTCCAGCAGATTAATGTTGCCAAGGATTTGGCCGACCCTCAAGGGCTTTTCCAATTTTATCAGCGTTTGATTGCTTTAAGAAAACAGGAACCTGTGATCGCATTAGGCGATTATCAGCCAATGTTTGCTGACCTAGCTGAGGTCTATGCTTTTAAACGACAGCTGCAAGATCAGTACCTGCTGGTTATCACTCACTTTGGCGAAAAAGCTGTCACGGTCGATTTGCCCAAAGAGGCCCAATCAGGAAGCCTGCTTCTGGCCAATTATTCAGATAGCAGAATGGCTGACAAGTTTGTCCTGCGCCCTTATGAAGTTATTGCAGTTAAATATTGATTATAAAAACCCAGTCTTTGCAACTGGGTTTTAGTTTGTCTTTTGACGCCTAGAAAATTCGTTAAATTGAAATTTATCTGGGCGATGACGGCTGATCGTGTGCTGAAAATAAGTTGTATCGGCTAAATGGACACGGCTTTCAATTTGAATCAGTCTATTTTCGTATTTCGGCAGGTCCGGCATCAACTTGCGGTCTGCGTCAGTTATTAGCGTGGCGGTAACGGATTTTTCAGCGTAGGCAATCTTCAAGCCGATTTGGTTTTCCAAATAGTCGTAGATCGAGGCAGCGGCGATTTCAGGTGTTAATTTGCTGACGATTTTTTGGTCAAAGTAATCTTCATCGATCACGCTTGGAGAGCCATCGATGGATCGAACGCGAACAACATGATAAAGCCTGCTGCCTATCGGAAATGCAGTTAATTTATGATTAGCCGTTGTGGATTGTATTTCCTCAAAAACCACAACCTTTGTGCTGGCATTGAGTTTTTGGCCTTCCTTGAGTTCTTGAAAACTGGTCAAACCGGAAATAGGAAAATTAATCAGATTATGATGCAAGACTTGCGAGCCGCGCCCATGCCGCTTTTGAATATAGCCATCTTCACCAAGCCGTAATAGTGCTTTTCGAATTGTATCCCGCGAGCAGTCGAAACGATCGGCCATTTTGCATTCGCTGGGCAAAAAGGAATCTATCGGATATTTATTTTGGATAATTTCTGTTTTCAATTGTTGATAAATTTCTATGTAACGCGCGGCCATATTATCTTTATCAGTTTTTAAGGAGCTGATTTCCGTTTTCAATTATACTGGAAAAAATCGTATTCCAGCAATTGTAAACCATACCTGTCTCACGTTGGACAAATTTTGTCATTATTTCGTAAATTTATTTGATTCTGCCGCGTTTTCGTGGTTATAATAAAGGAATTTTATTTTCAACATGAATTGAGAAGGAGAGGAGCATTAAAACATGATTTTAAAAACCAGAGGACGCGCAGCTTTAATGACAGCGTTGTTAATTGCCGGCGTGAGTGTGTCAGCAGCAGTACCACTAGCAGCACAAGCAAAAGCGAGGCCGCCATTGTACTTTTCTATGCCGACTGATTTGACGACGATGGACACGGCTTTGATGACTGATGCCTATGCGGACCAAATTGCGATTAACGTACAGGAAGGCCTATTGAGCCGTCAAGCAAATGGCCAAATTAAGGCTGGCTTGGCTGAAAAATGGTCGCATAGCAGCGATGGCAAAACATGGACTTTTAAATTACGGAAGGGACTCAAATGGTCAAACGGGGACAAGTTGACAGCGTCCGACTTTGTCTTTGCCTGGCGGCGAATCGTCAATCCGAAGACCGGCAGTCAAGCGGCCTATAAATTCTCAGGAATCAAGAATGCCGATGCCATTCAAGCGGGCAAGATGTCAGCTAGTTCGTTGGGCGTTCGCGCTAAAGACAGCCGGACTTTTGTTGTTGAGTTGGATCATCCGATGCCGCAATTCGAGCTGGAAATGGCAGCACCACAATTTTTTGCTCAGAATCCTAAAGTGGCGCGCCAATACGGCAAACAACTCGGTACGGCTTCAAATAAGCAGGTTTATGACGGCCCTTATCGTTTGGTCGGTTGGAATGGCACCAATGGCTCATTCAATCTGATTAAAAATAGCAACTATTGGGATCAAAAGCACGTTAAGACGGATAAAGTCGTCGAGACAGTCGTGAAAGAGCCTACAGCAGCTATTGGACTATATAAGAGGGGTCGTTTGGATTTGGCACCACTTGGCTCCCAACAGGCTGTTGCAGCTAATAAGAACCGGTCTGATTTTAAGACCTATGACGGAAATGCCAGTTTTTACCTGGAATTCAACCAGACTGGCAAGACAAAAGGACTGACTAATCGTAATATTCGTCTGGCCTTGAGCCGGTCGATTGACCGTCAGGCGATTGCTGATCAAATATCCGGCGGTATGTATAAGGCAGCCACAGGGCTTGTACCTGTCGGGGCTGGCGGTAAAACGGCTGATGGCAAAGATTTTGGGACTGCTGTGCGTAAACAGACAGGACGTTACTATCAATACAATATCAAGCAGGCTAAAAAGTTGTTCAAAAAGGGAATGAAGCAGGCCGGTTTGACGAGTTTGTCCCTTTCTGTAGAAGCGACAGCTGAAAATCCTGTTTCTAAGCCTGAAGTTGATTACCTGCAGCAGGCTTGGCAGCAGCTTGGAAACGTCAAGGTGTCTGAAAAATTTGTACCTTTCCAGCAGCGTCTGCAAGATCAACAGAATCAGAATTTTGATGTGATGGTCGCAGGTTGGTCATCTGATTATTCTGAGCCGACTGGTTATCTGACTTTGTTTACAAATAATGGCACAAACAATGATGGCAAGTGGCAGTCAAAGACTTATACAGATGCCTTTAATCGGGCTATGGATCAAGATGCTTTGAACAGCAAAGCCAGGACGAAAGATGAAGTTGATGCCGAAGTCGCCTTAGCCAAGGATGCCGGTGCAGCACCAGTTTATTGGAATGCTTATCCGAGCTTGGTTAATCCGAAATTGAAGGGGCTGCAGAACTTTAATTCTGGTGATTCCTTCTACTACAAGTACGCTTATGTTAAGAAATAATTTTAGGTATTAAAAAAGCGGTTTTCTTAGGAAAACCGCTTTTGTTTTATTCGGATTTGATGTAATTAACACCATCTGCCTTTGGTGCTCGCGTCTTACCAAAGAAGATTGTCAAGATGATGATTGTTAGCACGTAAGGGAAAATCTGCAGCCAGACCGACGGTACCTGATTGATTAAAGGAATTTGTGCGCCGATAACCGATAAGGACTGTGATAGGCCGAAGAACATCGCTGCAAGCATGGCACCAATCGGATTCCAGCGGCCAAAAATCATCGCAGCCATCGAAATAAATCCTTGACCAGCAATCGTTGAAACGGCAAAGTTCAGCGCAATCGATTCGGCGTAAAGGGCACCGCCAATACCGCCAAGCAGGCCGGAAATCAGAACCCCTTCGTAACGCAGCCGGGCAACGTTCAGGCCCAAAGTATCAGCAGCCTGAGGATTTTCACCGACTGACCTGAGTCGCAAGCCGAAACGTGTTTTATAGATGATGTAAAAAGTTAAGAAAGCAACCAAGATAGAAAGCAGGGCTGGATAGCTTGTGTTATGGAAGAAAAGGCGGCCTAGAATCGGAATGCGATCCAGCAAAGGAATATCGGAATAACCAAAACTCTGGCTAATCTGGTCTGTCTGTCCTTTGCCATAGATAACCTTGATTAAAAAGACACCCAAGGCCGGCGCAATCAGATTGATAACCGTACCGGAAACGATATGGTCCGCACGCAAAGTAACTGTGGCAAGAGCATGCAGCCAAGCAATAGCCAAACCGACAATGGCACCAACTACCAAACCCAGCCAAGGTGTTAATTGCCCAAGACTATTGCCAAAAGACAAGTTGAAAACAATCGAACTGAAAGCACCCATGGTCATAATGCCTTCAAGGCCAACGTTGACCACGCCGCCTCTTTCAGAAAAAGTCCCGCCGATTGCTGTAAAAGCCAAAGGAGCCGAGTAGATGATGGTGGTACTAATTAGCAAGGCCAAAATTGATAGGATATTCATGCTTGTGCCTCCTCAGTCTGGTTTGTTTTCTTAGGTTTTTTACCCTTAGGACCTTTTCCAGAACCGGCAGAGGCTGCATCAGCTGCCTTGATCTTTTTAATCAGGAGCTGAATCAAATAGCTGGAACCAACAAAGAAAATAATCAAGGCGATGACAATCGAAACGAGTTCGGTTGGCACACCCGAGATGTTAGGCATACCGGAACCGCCAACTGTCAGGGCTGAGAATAAAGCCGCTGCCAGGATGACACCGATAAAGGAACCGGATCCTAACAGAGCAACCGCCATGCCGTTAAAGCCTGTCTCTGGTGTCGAGTTTTGAACAAAGACGTTGCCATAATGGCCCAAGCCTTCAGTCACACCGCCCAAACCGGCTAAGGCGCCAGACAGTGTCATTGCCCAGATCTGTGTTGCTTTTTCGTTAATGCCAGCATACTTGGCCGCGTCAGCGTTTTTACCAACAGCTTCAATTGAGAAACCAAAGGTTGTTTTTTTCATGATGAACCAGACTAGGATTGTCACGATCACGGCGATAAAGATACCTGCAGAAATGGAGGATTGATTGGTTAAATCCGACAGCCACTTCATTGCAATGCTGCCATGATCACCGACTTGGTTAGTCGAATCAGTTGTCTGTCTGATGGCCTTTGGAAAAGATGTGATTGCGCTATTGCCAAGGTAGAGAATAACGTAGTTCAGCATAATCGTAATAATGACTTCAGATGCACCGAATTTCGCACGCAGGTAGCCCGGAATCAAGCCAGAAATGCCGCCAAGTATCACACCGAATAGGGTTGCGCCGATAATAATCAAGAAATTTGGTAATTGTGGGAAGGTTAGTGCAAACCAAACGCTCCCTACCCAAGCGGCGTAGAGCTGGCCGGACATACCAATGTTGAAAAAACCAGCCTGTTGCGCAACTAAAAAGGATAAACCGGTCAAAATAAGCGGCGTCATCTGTGAGAAAATTTCACCGATATTTTGTGGCGTACCAAAGGCTGTTGCAATTAAAGACCCATATCCACTGAAGGGATTGTAGCCGAAGATCAGCATAATGATGGCACCGGCAACTAATCCGAAAACAACAGATAGAACCGCAATCAATGCTTTGTTGTTAGTTTGTGTCATTATTTGGCCTCCGCTTTGGTTGCTGATAGTTCCTGTCTTGCTTTTTGCAGGCTCATGCCCGTCATCATAAGGCCCAGTTCTTCCTTACTTGTCTCTTTGGCATCAACGGTACCGATAATTTTGCCGGACGAAATAACGGCGATTTTATCAGCTAAATCTAAGATTTCATCAAGTTCGAAGCTGACCAGCAAAACAGCTTTACCAAGATCTCTTTGTGAAACGAGCTGTTTATGAATATATTCAATCGCACCGACATCTAGTCCACGAGTTGGCTGAGCGGCGATGACAATCTTTGATTTTCTGGATAATTCACGAGCTAAAACGGCTTTTTGCTGATTACCGCCAGAAAGAGCCCCAGCTGGTTCTTCAATAGAAGTAATTTTCACATCGAATTGATCGACTAGTTTGCGTGCATGGTCTGCGATAGCTTTCCATTGGAGGACGCCCATTTTGGCATAAGGCGACTCATAATAATTTTGGATGACCATGTTGTAAGCAAGAGACATGTTGACTTCCAGACCGTGGCGTAAACGATCTTCAGGAATATGCGCGGTACCGGATTGAATAATTTTCCGAGGAGATTTATTCGTAATGTCTTTGCCATCCAGTGTGACCTTACCGGATTGTATATGAGTCAGGCCTGTAATTGCTTGAACCAACTCTGTTTGACCATTACCATCGATGCCCGCAACACCAATGATTTCACCCGCATGGATATCCAGAGATAAGTCGTTGACTTTGGTGACGCCTTCAGCGTTTTGAACAGTTAGATGTTCAATATCAAGAATGCTTTTGCCAACTTGGGCCGGCTTTTTTTCTGTCGTAAAGGAGACTTTGCGGCCAACCATTTTTTCAGCCAATGTGACAGCAGAAACATTTTTTGCATCAAAGGTCTCATAAGATTTACCGGCACGAATGACTGTCACGCGATCGGCGGCCTGTCTGATTTCTTCCAGCTTATGTGTGATCAGAATAATTGCCTTGCCTTCGGCTGCCAGATTTTTCATAATCGCAATTAATTCCTGAATTTCTTGCGGAGTCAAAACGGCAGTAGGTTCGTCAAAAATTAGGACATCGGCTTGACGATAGAGTGTTTTGAGAATTTCAACACGCTGCTGCTGGCCGACTGAAATATCGGCTGTTAAAGCTTCTGGATCGACAGCCAGCTTATATTTGTCAACGAGCTCTTGAATTCTTTTCTTGGCTGCTTTTAAATCCAAGGACATGCCCTTAGTTGTCTCAGCACCAAGGATAATGTTTTCGGCGACTGTGAAGGCATCAACCAGCATAAAATGCTGGTGGACCATACCAATACCGAGTTTGGCCGCCGCCGCCGGATCTTTGATGGTGATTTTTTTACCGCGCAAAAAAATCTCGCCAGAGGTCGGCTGCAGCAGACCTGACAAGATATTCATTAACGTAGACTTTCCAGCACCGTTTTCGCCAAGCAAAGCGTGAATTTCGCCTGCTCTCACATCAAGGTTGATATCATCATTGGCCGCGAAATCGCCGAATTTTTTGACAATGTGCTTCATTTCGATTGCAGGAATGTCCTGCTGGGTTTGATTTACCATGCTTTCCTCGTGTCTCCCCAATATGTAGGCTCACCGCCATTAAGCGATGAGCAGGATTAATCTTATTGTACCGAAGCGTAAGACTTTGGATGAACAGGTACCTTAATTGCACCTGATTCGATCCGCTTCTGCTGTGCTTGGACAGCTTGCCAAACGTTGGCACTCATTGAATCTCTTGCTAGATAAACACCATTCTGCTTGAAACCGAAGGTAACAACTTTGCCACCAGGGAACTTGCCGTTTTGTGCTTGCTTTGCAATATCGATAACGGACTGTCCGACTTCCTTAACAGCTGAAGCCAAAGTGAAATTCGACTTGCTACCGTTTTTGTCGGTGTAAGCGCCATCGGCCTTTTGGTCACGGTCAACACCGATGACCCAAACTTTATTAGCTGCTGTGTTTCTCTGGTTCAAAGCTTTCGCTTCAGCAAAGACACCGTTACCAGTACCACCGGCAGCTGTAAAGATCACATCATCACCATTGGCGTACATTGCAGAAGCGATCGTACGGCCTTGGGCTGCATTTGCGAACGAGTTCGCATATTGAACATCAATACGGATATTTTTGTTGACAGACTTAGCACCTGCAACATAACCGGCCTGGAACGTATCGATGACGTCACCCTTAACACCACCGATAAAGCCGATCTTTTGAGTCTTTGAAGCTGTTGCTGCTGCCACACCGGCCAGGTATGAAGACTGTTCGGTCTGGAATGTTACTGAAACGACGTTTTTAACATTTGGAATGACATCATCGATGATGGCATAGTTAACTTTGGGGTTTTGTTGAGCAGACTGCTTAATAACTGTTTCCAAAGAGAAACCAATTCCGATAATGGTATTGAACTTAGCCTGAACGGCTGAGTTAATATTTGGCCTATAATCAGATTCATCATTACTCTGGAAATAGTTATATCCGCCATTTCCTCTGGATAAACCTGCACTCTTACCATATTTCTGCAATCCTTCCCATGCAGACTGGTTAAATGAGTGATCATCAATACCACCGGTATCAGTGATAATAGCAACCGATCTCTTTCCAGCTGCGTTGTTAGTGCCTGATTTGCCGTTATTCACGCCAAAGTAAACACCAACCGCTGCGATGATTACGACGACTATTCCAACAATAGTCCAACGAAAACGATTCATAAAACTCTCCTAAACTTTTTTGCTAAATCTTCACACTAATAGCGTTTTGTCCAAAAATATTCGGATTACCACCCTAAACGCGTTATCAATTAGCTTAAATGTAGAATAGCCCAAAAATACACGAACGTTATTTTTTTTGTCTTTTTTTCCAAAAAATCCAATCTTTTTTATAGATGATAAAAAGTACTGAAAACCATTGCTGTATAGCGGTTATTTGCCGGCCCAAGAAATGTCTGATTCGGCCTTGCTATGAGTAAAAAATTTGAAAAGAGAGATGTAAAAGCTTTGACAATTCTAAAAAGTTCGGAAAAAGATAACGCAGAATATTAAAATATTCTTAATGAATAAATTTGAAAGGCATAACGAACTCGACAAAACAATTTTAGTCTCTGATATTCATGAGAATTGGCAGGCATTAAAAAAAATAACCCAGCTGCCGGAATTTGGCCAGGATGGCTATACGCTCATTTTCCTCGGTGATTACACCGACAGCAACGGCGATAATTTACATGAACCGATCAAGGTCATTGACTTCATCATGGACCAGGTTGAACATCATGGCGCGCTGGCTATTCACGGCAATCATGACGATATGCTGTATGGCACAGCACTTGGGGATTCGGATAAGTTTTTTAATTGGGGCAGGAACGGTATTTTAGGCAGTCAGGAACGTCTCGGCTTGACGCCCAACGATATTAATATAGAGCTGACCAAAGAAGAACTGAACGAGAAATACGCACATTATATTGATTTTTTGGATAGAATTCCATATGGCATCGAAGACCAGCAGCGTTTGTTTGTCCATGCGGGCCTTGATTGGAGCAAACAGGATTATCACGACACTGCCATCGAGGACTTGATCTGGATTCGCGAACCTTATCTTTTTAGCAGCGGCATGAAGGCGTATCTGGAAGATCCTAAAAAAAGAGGAACGGTTGATTCTGTCTGGCATCGTAATCAGACAGATAAAGTGATTGTGACGGGACATACACCGACTTTTCTGCTGACTGGCAACAGCCGCAACCCGATCGCAGCCATGCAGCACGATGATAGCGATCGTGTCCGTTATGACATTGACGGTGGATCGCATTCCGCTTCGATAGAGGCAGCTTTGAATGTTTTGATCTTAGCAAAAGATGGCAGCGAAATCCGCCGGACACGCTTAGTTGCTTAATTAGCCGAAAGGCTTTTTTATTTACTTTTCATATGCTAATATGAGCATATATACATATGAATAGTTAGTCATATGTTAATCAGAGGCGGATCATGCTTACAGTCTTATCAGGTGCCTTGCTTTCTTATTTTGGGACAACATCAGATTATTTTATCGTCTTACTGGCAATTTTTGGGAAACATCAAAAAAGCCGCTGCCATCGACGGATCTTTTTTGGTGAATTGATTGGCAATGGTATTTTGATCGTGATGAGCTTGCTGCTTGCTTATTTGTTGAAATTTATTCCCGAAAGCTGGATTTTAGGTTTATTAGGATTGTTTCCGATTACTGTCGGCTTGAAGACTTTCTTTTCAAAAGAAGATGAAACTGCTAAAGCTAAAGCTTCTGATGCCCATTTAATCCGCGATGTTGTGCTGATGACTTTGACAACTTGCAGTGCCGACAATCTCGCAATTTACATTCCTTTTTTTGCTAGTGTGGATTTTAGTTATCTGCCGGTGATCTTGATTGTCTTTTTGCTGATACTCTCTGCTGTATCTTTCACTGCTTTGAAAATTACGAAGTTTCCTTTGATTCGCGGTTTTTTAAATTCATATGCTGATCTTTTCCAATTAATTGTTTATGTTCTCCTTGGTGCATCGATTATGTGGGAATCGGGGACAATTCAGCATTTTCTGTTAATGCTTTAAAATGAAGCTATGTCGGAAAGTTTGAAATTAATCCATCAGGCAAAGCTGGATGAAGCGGCCAAAATTGCTAAAGTGCTGGCCAACCCAACACGAATCCAGATCTTGAATTTGTTGGAGCAGGATCGGTTGAATGTTGGCGAACTGGTTGCCGCATTGGGGTCAGAACAGTCCACTGTTTCTCATCAGTTGCAGAAATTGCGTGCCTATCAATTAATCAGCCAAGAGCGGATCGGAAAATCTGTCTATTATGAATTGGATGACCCGCATATTGTTGATACATTGAATCAGCTTTTGGGGCATGTGGATCATCTGCTGTTGGGCGAAGATCATGCCGGCAAACACCTTCCAGATTGTTTTCACGTCGAAAAAGAATAAATTTTTCTGTTTGGCGATTAAAATGGTAACCGTTTTCCAAAAAAGTTGTACAATAATACTTGTGAATTTCAAAACAAAGGATGTGTGAGCGAAATGACGAAAAAAGTAGCAATTATTACTGGTGGCGGACAAGGAATCGGCGAAGGAATCGCAAAGCGCCTGTCGCATGACGGATATGCTGTGATTATTAACGGCCGGACACAATCGAAATTGGATAAGGTCGCTGGTGAGATCAAAACAGCCGGCGGGGAAGCCGTTACCTTTGCCGGGGATGTTTCTCATCGTGATGTAAATGAAGCTTTGATCAAAACCGCTGAAGACAAATTCGGCCGTCTGGATGTTTTTGT
The DNA here is from genome assembly GCF_000241055.1 of Oenococcus kitaharae DSM 17330. Lineage (NCBI taxonomy): Bacteria > Bacillati > Bacillota > Bacilli > Lactobacillales > Lactobacillaceae > Oenococcus > Oenococcus kitaharae. The sequence goes on along the minus strand of NZ_CM001398.1, from coordinate 159,871 downwards.
TGCCAATGCCGGAATTGACTGGGTTGACAACATCGAAGAAACCCCAGCTGAGGCTGTGGACAACGTCATTAATATTAACTTGAAGTCGCAAATTTGGGCTTTGCAGACAGCACCGCGTCTGATGCGCAAATCCGGTGATGGTGGTTCAATCGTATTGGCATCATCGATTGCTGGTATGGAAGGTTTTGAGATGCTGGGCATTTATTCAGCAACCAAGTTTGCTACACGCGGTCTTGTACAAGCAGCTGCTAAGGAATTAGCCGTTGATAAGATTCGTGTGAATGCTTATAACCCTGGTATTGTTTTGACACCAATGTGGGATGAAATTGACCAGCGTTTCTCGGAGCGCAAGAATGTGCCATTGGGGTCGACACGCCAAGCCTTTATTGACGGCATTCTTTTGGGACGCGGCGAGGAGCCTGAAGATGTTGCCAAACTGGTTAGTTTCCTGACAAGTGATGAAAGTGATTATATTACTGGTCAGTCCATTGCTGTTGATGGCGGCATCAAGTTTTCTTAATTTTCCTGCTCTTGTTCTTTATATGTATATTAAAAGCTTATTACCTGAGTTTTCGGATAATAAGCTTTTTTAATTAAAAAGCCCCTCTCAAAAAAGGGGCTTTATCACTCATGTCTTTATAAATGACGATATTGGTAATCGATACTTACAGTCTGTGTACTTCCGGCCCTAATGACAACATCACCTAAGCTGGGGATATTTTCACTGTTTGGTGCGGTTTGAGCCTCCAATGCCATTGCAGTCCAAGGATGAGCAGCGCCGTGATTAAAGGTCAGCGCCCGATCAATTGCATCGGCTGAATAGGCCACAATAGCATTTCTTGTCGAATAGAGGCGCACCTGTCTGCCGCTGCTGCGGTCCGTGATGACAGCGGCAGGATCGGTATCAACGCGATGGGCCTGATCCAGCAAAAAGACGTCATCAAACCCGCCTTCGGCGGTCATCTTTTTTAACTGTTCCAGTGCTTTGCCTAAATCCGGCTGATTTTTTAGATCAAAGGGGCCTTGATTATCGATCAAACGGCCATCAGGGGCTTTGCTTGCATCAAAGGCCAAGTGCTGATGACTGTTCAGCCATAGATCGTGTCCTGTGATATCACCAACCTCATCGTCAGCTAGATTGAAATAGGTATGCAGTGTTGGATTGAAGACCCCGTCGGTACCTGTCTGTTGACCTGTGAAGGTGACTGTTAAACGATCATCCTCGCTTAATTCATAACTGACTGTCAATAGTAAATCACCAGGAAAACCGTCTTCAGCGGCGGTCATCTGTTTGGATAAAACAATCTTGCCGCGATCGTCTGCCTGGTCGACTTGGAAGAATTGAAAAGAGAAGCCTTGCGGCCCGCCATGCAGTGAATTGCCGTTTTCATTCTCCAACAGAGAAACATCCTGGCCGTTCAATTTAAATGAGGCATCCTTAATACGGCCAGCGGTACGCCCGACAATATGATTGAGATAAAGGTCATTATCGGTATAGTTGCTTAAATCATCCGACTTTAGCAGCAGCTGTTGCCGTTTACCGTCATCGAGGACAGAAAATTCTTGCAAAATGCCGGCGTAATTCAGGACGGAAATTTTAGTTCCATGCTGATTAACCAGCGTATAACGAGTCACTTTCTGCTTACCATATCTACCAAAAGCATCTTGACGAAAAATCATGCTGGCCTCCTTTTTAAGATACTGATTTCGTTTTAAAGTTGTTTAATAAAACGGTCAAAAGCTTCTTGACCTTCTGCATTGCGTTTGAAAACGCCGGCATCTTCCAGAACCCGGGCAAAGACACGCCCCGTCGCCTGCAAAACGTAATCATCTGCTTCCTGGGCCTTACCGGTAAAATCAGCCTTCAGTTTTTCAGCCCAAGGACGGTGGTAATCGGCCATCTGATTGTCTTGGCCGAGCACAAATTTAACCACTTCGGCCAATTCGGTCTTCAGACGTGCCGGCAAGATAGCTAATCCCATGACTTCGATCAGGCCGATATTTTCCTTTTTAATATGCTGGACATCTTGATGCGGATGGAAAATACCATCAGGGTACTGGCTGGATGTCTGATTGTCGCGCAGAACTAGATCTAATTCAAATTGATTATCTCTAAAGCGGGCGATTGGTGTCACTGTGTGGTGCCTGACGCCTTGGCTTTCTGCACGCACATCAACAGACTCATCAGAATAGTGCCGCCAGCTGTCCAAAATATGCGCTGCCGCTTTGACAAGATCGTCTTGATCTTTACCAGCAAGGCGGATCACAGACATTGGCCATTTGACAATGCCGGCTGAAACATCAGGAAAGCCCGCCAGGGCAAAAGTCTTTTCAACTGCTGCTTTGGCCATAGGAAATTCGTGCCGGCCGCCTTGATAATGGTCGTGGCTTAAAATCGACCCGCCGACAATCGGCAGATCAGCATTGGAGCCGACTGTATATTCAGGGAACTTTGTCACAATCGACAAGAGGTTATTGATCGTGACGGCATCAATATGCATGGGGCGGTGTACTGGCGCGATAAAGATTGCGTGTTCATTGAAATAAGCATAAGGCGAATATTGAAAACCCCAAGTTTCGTGATTTAACGGCAGACGCACGATTCGGTGTTCAGCACGAGCCGGGTAGCCCAGACGGCCTGAATAGCCTTCGTTTTCCATACATAACTGGCACAGCGGGTAGCTGGTCGAAGCTTGTCTGCCGGCTGCAGCAATGGCTTTAGGATCTTTTTCCGGTTTGGATAAATTGATTGTAATTTCCAAATTGCCATAATCTGTTTTTGTCTGAAAAGCGATATTTTTGGCAATTGCTTTAGTTTTGATGTAATCGCTGGCCTTGGACAAATTAAAGAAATAATCCGTAGCTGTGTTGGGTGATTGTTTATATTTTTCCCAGAAAATGTGATTAACCGTGCTGGGCTTTGGAACTGTCAAAGCCATTAATTCGGACCCTAAAATTTCTTTGTCTGTTAACGAGTCTTCAATTTTTCCGTTTGCAACGGCTGTCTGCAACAAGTGGTCGCGTACCTGTAGAATATCTTTGTCAGAAATGCCGGCTGGAAAATCTTGATGTTCTTCGCCGCTTAAAGCATAAATCCGATTGACTAAATATAATTTATCCATCGCTGAATAAGTACGGCCGCAGCCGATAACCAAATCCGCAAAAGTCTCCGCTAAATTCTGCGTCATTAAAAATCCTCCATATAAAATATAAATATTGTTTTAATCTACTGCTTTTGAACCGTCACCGATTTTTGCGACATAGAAACCAGCACGGTAACCGAATTTCTTAAAGTAACGGTCGCCAACAACTTGTTTGACTTGGTCCACTTTATCTTTGTCAACAAGTGCAATCGCACAGCCGCCAAATCCAGCGCCAATCATACGAGCACCCAAAACGCCTTCCTGCTGCTGAGCTGTTTCGGCCAATGTGTCCAGTTCATCCCCTGTAACTGCGTAATCGTCCTTCAAAGACTTATGAGAGCGGTTCATTAACTGGCCGAACTGTTTCAAATCACCATTTGTCAGTGCGTCTTTAGCCAATAATGTCCGCTGATTTTCGTAAACGGCATGGCGTGCGCGCTTGATCAAGGTACCATCCGCGATGAGATCTGTATTTTTATCGAATTCGCTGATGCTTAATTCGCCCAAGGATTTGATATCCAACTTGCTCTGCAGCCTCTTGAGGGCTTCTTCGCATTGCTGGCGGCGCTCATTATATTTAGAATCCGCCAATTTGCGCTGCTTATTTGTGTTCATGATCAAAATCACATTATCACCGAATTTAGCTGGGACGAGTTCGTAGTCCAGTGTATTTGTGTCCAAGAAAATTGCCTGGTCTTTTTTGCCAAAGCCGATGGCAAACTGATCCATGATACCTGAGTTGACGCCAATGAAGTCATTCTCAGCCCGTTGGCCAGCTTGAACTAATTGCAAACGTGTGGTTTTCAGATCAAATAAGTCTTCTAAAACAACGCCGATTAATAGCTCCAGTGAAGCTGATGATGACAAGCCCGAAGAATTCGGCAGATTGCCTTCGATGGCCAAGTCAAAACCATTAGGAATGTGGAAACCTTCCTTTTCCAAAGCGAGAATCATGCCTTTAACGTAATTGTCCCAGCTGTTGTTAGGACTTTTTTGTATCTTATCCAAATCAAAACTAACAACACCTTGTTCTTCAAAATTGCCCGAATAGAGGCGGACTGTCTGATCTTGTCTTTTGGATGCAACACCATAAGTACCCAATGTAATTGCAGCTGGAAAAACATGTCCGCCATTATAATCCGTATGTTCGCCGATCAAATTAATCCGTCCAGGCGAGAAAAAACGCCGCTCTGGTTTAGCTGAAAACTTTTCTTGAAAAATAGTCTCTAATTTTGTATAAATATCCGTCATGAATAAAACTCCAAATTTCGTCTCGAAATCAATACTTTCTAACAATGCGTGTTTGCAGGTGTGATTTATCTAACTGCCTACTCAGCTCGCCTCGGCTGCCGAGATAGATGTTTTTTGTAAACATTTAGTAAATCCGAAAAGTAGTTTACCACAAAAGCAAGCCATAAGAAAGCGCTTACCAATTTTTTTGAAAAGATTCGCGATAAACAAGCCGGCTGGGGATGGTTACCCACTTAGTCCAAGTGCGGCTGCTTTGGGAAAGCTCAATAGCTTGGCTGACAGCACTGGCACCCAATGCGTGTTGAGGCAGGTTCACGCTGGTCAAAGAAGGGTTCAAATAGGCAGCTGTATCTAAGTCATCAAAGCTGGCCAAGGCCAAATCTTTTCCGATAACAATGCCATTTTCCTGCAGTGCTTTCATGGCACCGATCGCAATCACATCTGACGCAACTAATAAGGCATCACAAGGTTTCTTTTGCTGAAGCAGAACTTTAACTGCATCCACACCGGCAGCTGACGACCAGCTGCCTAGTATTTCACTACTCTCAAGCTGTTTTTGGGACATCCATTTTTCATAAGCAAGTGTCCGTGGATCTTTACTGCGGCTTTTGATTTTACCATCCAGATCAATTCGTTCGTTGATACCGCCGATAAAGGCAACGTGTTGGCGGCCGCTTTGTTTGAATTCGTTTAAAATTCTTTCGGTCATTTCTGCTAAATCCGGGTTGACGGAATCGATATCGGCTAATCGGTCTCGGGAATCAACAAGAACCAGATTCGTGTTTATTTTCTTGATTTGCCTAATGGCAGAAATGGATAGATCACCGGTTACAATGACGGCCGAATATTGGCTTAAATCAACGCCATGCAGGCCATCAGTCAAGCGAAAAATGCCTGCGATTGTGGCTCTGCTTTGTTTGGCGGCCTGCTTAATGCCCTGATGAACGCTGCGCCAATAAGGGTCATCGACTTCTCTTTGTTCGGACATGCTGGTAACGACCGCAATCGTGGCAATATTTTTCCTTCTCTGTTCGCGATTATTTTCATAATTCAGCTTGCCTGCGATTTGTTTGACGCGCTTGCGTGTACTTTCGGTCACAGATAAAGTCGGATCGGAATTTAAGATCCGAGAAACAGTTCCTGGAGACACGGATGCCAATTTTGCAATTTCTTTAATCGTTACTGCCATAGTTAGTTAAACTCATTGTAATATTTTTGTTAGCGCTTTACTTACACTGCATAAAAATGAGTGATTTTTTCAGCTGGTAGCTGCTGTTTAGAAAATTTTTAATAAACATTTAGTAAAAAACTTGACATTTATTTTGGAAGCGCTTACTATAATGTGCAGGTTCTATCCCTGAGAATGTTTGGCAATATAACCTGGATTAAGGAGAGTTTAGTTTTATGGAAAAAACAAAGAAGACAGTAACTTCGCGGCTGTCTTATTCTTTTGGTGCTTTTGGCCATGACATGTTTTATGCGACTTTGTCGACCTATTTCATTATGTTTGTGACATCGCATCTATTTGATAAGGAAAGCGGTGCATCTGGTGCCCGCATGATCGGCTATATTACGCTGATTATTATGGTGCTGCGTTTTATCGAACTGGCAATTGATCCCTTTATTGGAAATACAATTGATAACACGACAACGCGTTGGGGTAAATTCAAGCCCTGGGTTGTTGTTGGTGGTACCGTTGGTTCGATTGCACTAACATTATTGTTTACTAATCTTGGTGGATTGAATATTTCTAATCCGATCTTGTATTTAATTATTTTTGCCGTTCTGTATATTACGATGGACGTGTTTTATTCCTTTAAGGATATCGGCTTTTGGTCAATGATTCCGGCTTTGTCATTTGATTCCCGCGAACGGGAAAAGACAGCAACATTTGCTCGTGTTGGTTCGACGATCGGGCAGAATATTGTTGGTGTAATTGTGATGCCGATTGTGTTGTTCTTTTCTTTGAGCAGCAATAATGGGCAGGGAGACAATCGCGGCTGGTTTGCTTTTGCGTTGATTATTGGTTTGATCTCTTGGATCTCGGCTATTGCTGTTGGTTTAGGAACAAAAGAAATTGATTCTGATCTGCGTAAGAACAAAGAGAAGACGTCATTGAAGGATGTTCTGCATGTCTTGACACGCAATGACCAATTAATGTGGCTGTCTTTGTCTTATGCCTTTTATGCGACTGGTATTCAGATTACAAATGCTCTGGAACTGTATTACTTTACCTATATCTTGGGCAATGCCAGCCAGTTTTCAATTCTAGCTACGTTAAACACCTTCATTGGCTTGCTGGCCGTCTTATTGTTCCCGCCGCTGGCTCAAAAGTTTAATCGTCGAAATGTCTTCTTCATTTCGATCGCTGTCTTGGTTGTTGGTATTGCTGTGTTTACGATGGCTGGCAATTCTCTGCTGCTGGTTCTGATCGGTGCTGAACTCTTCTTTATTCCGCAGCCTTTGGTTTTCTTAGTCGTTTTGATGACAATTACGGATTCTGTCGAATACGGCCAATTGAAGTTCGGGCATCGAGACGAAAGCCTGACTTTGTCTGTTCGTCCTTTGCTGGATAAGCTAGGCGGCGCGATTTCAAACGGTGTTGTTGGTATCACGGCTGTTTGGGCTGGTATGACAGCCGGTGCTTCTTCTCATACGGTGACAGGACAGGGAAGTACAATCTTTAAAATCATGATGTTCGGCCTGCCTTTACTGCTCGTGGTCATTGCTACAATTGTGTTTTTCAAGAAAGTTACTTTGGACGAAAAGGCGCATGCCAAAATTGTTGATCAACTGGAAAAGAGCTGGGGTAAAAACTTCAGCGACAGCAAGGAAAATGCTAGGATTCCAGTTGCTGCATTAAAAGAAGGTGAATTTGCCTATTATGCACCGATTTCCGGTGAACTGGTTCCTTTAAAGGATGTCTCTGATCCGACCTTTGCTTCTGGATCTATGGGTGAAGGATTTGCGATCAAGCCCAATGATGGCCGAGTCTATGCACCTTTTGACGGCATCATTCGAACGACTTTCTCGACACGGCATGCCGTAGGAATGGTTTCTGATGACGGCATCGCCAGTCTGATTCATATCGGAGTCGGCACGGTCAACATGCGCGGTACTGGTTTTATTAATTATTTTGAAAGCGGCCAGCATGTTAAACGCGGAGATCTGCTGATTGAGTTCTGGGATCCAGCCATTCAAAAAGCTGGTTTCGATGATACTGTGATTGTTGTGATTACGAATTCCAATAGCCTATCGCATTTTGAACTCGTGAAAAGTAGCGGCCAGGTCACTAAAGATGATCTGATATTAAAGTTAACTAAAAAATAATTTTCAAAAACATCTGCTTAGACGGATGTTTTTTTGATGGTTCATTTTTTTGAATTGCTTATACTTAAATATATAAAGGAAGGTCATTACGTGGAATTTGCAATTCTGAATCCAGAATCGTTTGATCGTTTTGAAAAGACTCAGCCTGAAGGGTCTTTTTATCAAAGCATCGAGCAGTATTATCACTTTAAAAATTTGCATACGAGACAGGCACAATTGTTTGCCGTCAAGGAGGGGGAAAATGTTCTCTTGTCGGCTTTGGTTACGATTGTTAAAAGCCGAACAGGACGTGTCGCTGAGATTATGGGCGGACCGGTCATTGATCCGACTGCCGAAAATAGCCGTGAGCTGCTAATTTTTTTCTTCCAATCTTTAAAAGACTGCTTAAAGAAAAAGCATGTTTATTATCTGCGTGTCATTCCAAATAAGAGTCTGCGGCGCATTGACGATGACGGACAGGTCACTGAGCTGGATCAAAGCAGCTACATGGCCATATACCGACAGTTAGGCTTCATTTATCAGTCTTTTGATCAAGTTGGCTATAATTTTGCCAGTCCTCATTATGAATACCGTAAGGATATCGCCGGATTAGATCGAAAAACACTTTTTGCCAGTTTCAGCAAGGCGGCCCAGTATTCGATTAAAAAAACGCATGAATTCGGCGTTACGACACGCTTTATTGGTTATGATGAGTTGCCAAAATTTCACGAAAACACAAGTAAAACGGCGGCGAGGTTAGGTTTTGCTGATAAGTCGCTCGCTTATTACGAAAGTGTTTTTAAGACTTTTAAGGATAATGCGAAATTTGTTGTGGCCGAAATCGAATTGAATCAGTACATTGGGCATTTTCAGCAATTGATCGATCAGCTGCAAGCTCAAATTGACAAATTGGCTGCTGCTGATGCAAAGCGTCAAAACAACCATAAAGCCAATCAAATTAAAGAGTTGCGCAGTCAAATGGAGCAGCATGGCAAGCGGATTTCTCAGGCCAAGAAAATTATGGCGGAAAAAGGCCATTTGATTAATTTGGCCGGTGCATTGTTTTTTATTCAGCCGCAAGAAGTTAGTTATATGTTCAGCTACACAAATAGCGAATTCAAGAATTTCTATGGGCCCTATCAAGTTCAGGAGAAGATACTGAATTTAGCCGTTGATGCCAAGATTCCCGGCTATAATTTTTATGGTGTTTCGGGTGATCGTTCCGGCAAAGATGGTGTCTATGAATTTAAAAAGGGATTTAATGGCTACATGGTCGATGATATGGGTGCGTTTATTCTGCCCATTAAAAAAATCAGATATGTTTTCTTGCAGAATTTGAAAAAAATCTTACGCGGCAAATGATTTTTTGTTAAAATGAATCTAATTTATTGAAGGGATTCGTGATTTTGGCAGCTTGGATTAGTCTACAACACACGATAATTAATATTTCAACGTCTAAGGGGACAAGTGTCTCTTTTTTTAATGCAAATAATTAATTATTGCTGTTAGTCCGAACTGTAAACACTTGATCAGTTGGTTGGCGATGAGCTGACCGCTTTTTATTGTCGGCCTGACATGCTTCTAGGAGTGTCGCATGGACAATAAAATAATTCGTCAAAATATCTATAAAGGTTACATCTACCAATTTGCCAGCTATTTCGGTATTACGAGCCTCTGGGTTATGTATTTGGGTCAGCGAGGTTTGTCATTATGGCAGATTGGTCTCTGCGAAAGCATTTTTCACATTGCCAGTTTTATGTTTGAACTGCCGACCGGTGTTTTAGCTGATCGTTTCAAATACAAAACAATTCTCATCTTTGGCCGGCTGTTGGCCTTTATTAGTGCAGCCATTATGCTTTTTGCCAACAATTTCTTTTTCTTTGCTGTCTCTTTTATTTTTAGTGCCTGGTCTTACAATATGCAGTCCGGCACGATCGATGCGCTGATGTACGAATCGTTGGATCCAAAGGATCGCCAGGGCCGATACCCGCATGTGATTAGCGTCAGTAATTCTTTAATCGAGGCGGCCAGTACGATTGGTGCTATGTTGGCTGCTGTCTTTGTACATTGGCATTTTCAGACAACCTATTGGATTGAAATTGCCTGTGCTATCATTGCCGGCCTGACGGCCTATAAAATGCATGAACCCATCCGACAAAAAGATCGTGCCGCTGAAAGCCAGCCGCGTATTTGGTCCATTGTCAAAGGATCGGCGAAATTTTTGTATCAGACAAAACAGCTTCAGCATTTGATTATGATTGAGGCTTTATTTTCCAGTATTTGTACCTGCTACTATTACTATTTCCAGTCTTTGATGGCTGACTATCATTTCAGCAGCTGGTCAATCTCGCTTTTGATGCTGACCTCGGCAATTACCAACATCGCCGCTGTGCAGATGACGCCTTATTTGCAGAGGCGTTTTCCACAAAAACATTTAATTTTTGGTCTGAGTGTTCTGCTGACCTTAAGTATGCTGTTGACATGGATCGATTGGATTCCGACATTAGTCGGCCTCTATTTAATCGTCAACCTGCTGGCTGCGGCTGTTGAACCGCTATTCAGCAATTACAATAATCAATTAATTCCAAGCGGTCAGCGAGCGACCTTATTAAGCACAGCCAGTATGCTTTTTTCTTTATCGATGATTATCATGTTTCCGCTGGTCGGTTACCTGATCCAAATGATTAATTTTTCGATGGCTTTTGGCCTGCTGGGATTGATATTTTGTGCCCTATTATTTTGGGAAACGCTGGCTGGCCGAAAAAGTGCTGCTTGATTTTTAAAAGCTCTCAGTCGGGATTGCTGCTAATTTGCCTTGCCAATCAACCTTGGGATATCGTTTTGAGAGTGCGTTTTTAAGGATTCGCTTGGCCAAATTACCATTGCGTGTCAGAATCGGGCCGTGAAAATAGGTGCCGTAGACTTGTTTGTAAATCACGCCTTCTGTCTGGTCGTCGCCGTTATTGCCGTTGCCGGAAATGACATGGCCCAGAGCTTTTTCACCCTCGCCCAAAAAAGTGCGGCCCTGATGGTTTTCAAAACCATGGTAAGTTTCGCCGTTTTCATTATTTTTAATTTCAATATTGCCGATTAAACGTTTGCCGCGCATGCCGTCTTTTAATTCGGGTGAATTCAGATTGACAGTATGATGCGACATGACGCCGATACCATTGATGACTTTGCCGTCCGCAAATTCCATGGTCCGGCCCAATAATTGAAAGCCGCCGCAAACAGCTAATAAGGACCCGCCTTGTTCGATGTAAGTCTTAATTTCTGCTGATTTACCAGGCAGGTCTTTAGCGGTCACAGATTCTTCGTAGTCCTGCCCGCCGCCAAAAAGCACGAAATCATAATCATCTGCTTTAAAAGTATCGTGAAGAGAGACGAGCTCGTAATCGACAGTTACACCAATCTGTTTGGCATAGTAGGTCAAAGCAATCACATTGCCGTAATCACCGTATGTATTCATCAAATCACCATATAAGTGCGCAATTCTAAGCTTGTAATCTGCCATCAAAAGCTTCCTTTCGCCAAGCCGGCCTTGGTTAATTCTGCCCGAAACATGAGCATACTTGTATATGTTGCAGCCACGTAAACATTTTTTGTCGGCAGTGCTTTAATGCGGTCAATCAGTTTGCTAAAATCCTGTTCGACAATCTGGTCGGGGAAACCGGCCATTTTCAAACGAACGCTAAAGTCTTTATAGCGCTGGCCGCCAACAATAATTTTAGCCAGTTTTGTCTCATGCAGACGCTCGAATTCCGCGTCAAAAATCCAGCTGGTATCAATACCGTCGGCATAATTGGCATTCAGCAGTGTCACCAGGCTGAAGGGCTGCGGATCGCTAATCATCATGTCAATGACGCTGTTAGCACCGACAGGATTTTTAATCAGGACGATCGTGACAAGATGGTCGCCGATTTGCAGCTGTTCCTGGCGGCCAAAGATGCGTGAATCTTCATTGAGAGCAGCAAAAATTTGATCAGCGGTCAACCCGAATTCACGGCCCAAAGCATAAGCAGCCAGCGCGTTATAAATATTGTAGAGGCCGCCTAAAGGCAGTGTGAAAGCATGCTGATCAATTTCAAAATCAGATTTAGCTGGCGTTAGCGAATCGACTTTGGTGACGGCGTATTTCAGATCGGGCCGTTTGAAACTTTTATCAGGCGTAAAATAGCTGCCCAAATTGGCGTAAGTCAAATAGTGGTAATGCAGTACCTGATCATCGGTCGGAGCCAAAATGCCGTCCGTGTTTGTTGGCGCACGATGGTCGCCAGTCTCGGGGCGGTCGGCAAAACCAAAATAGGTCACGGGATTAGCATAGGGTTTGCGTGCGAAAATTGGAGAATCACCGTTAGCAATCACTTCCGCTTTTGGGCTGCTATTGATACCATCGGTGATTTTTTCATAGGTTGTGTAAATTTCGCCGTAGCGATCCATCTGATCGCGAAAAATATTTGTCAAGACAAAATGACTGGCCTGCAGACTTTCGGCGGCCGCTTTCACATTGGCTTCATCGACTTCTAAAACCGCAATGGGTTTTTGCCCTTGTCGATTAGCCTGGCGGATTTGAGCAGCGTGAGCCATAATTGTGGCAACAATTCCTTGAATCATATTGGATCCGGATTTATTAGTAATAATCAAGCGGCCGCTTTTGGATAAGACTCGAGCGCAAAGGGCGGTTGTGAGTGTTTTACCATTCGTGCCTGTGATAATCACAGTCTGGATTTTGTCGGCAAATTCTTTTAAAATAGCTGGATCCAGCTGATAAGCGATTTTACCAGGCAGTGAGGTGCCGCCGCGATGAAGGATTTTGTGTAAAAATATGTAGCTTGTCGATCCGGCAAACAAGGCGAATTTGCTTCTAATAGTCATAAACAAATTATAGACTAGCATAAAAATATCACTGATATAATTGGACACATGACACAGCTATTTTTTGAATACGGCGCTATGGGATCAGGCAAGACAATCGAAATCCTGAAGGTAGCCCATAACTATGAATCACAAGGCAAAAAAGTCTTACTGATGACGCCTGATGTTGACGACCGAGCGGGTGTCGGCATTATTGCCAGCCGCATCGGCTTAAAACGCGAAGCGATCGCGATTCATAAAAAAGATAACCTCTTTGACGAAGTAGCTAAGACAACTGATACGATTTCGGCTGTGTTGATTGATGAAGCTCAGTTTTTAAGCGCTGAACAAGTTGACCAGCTGGCGGAAGTTGTTGATGATTTGAATATTCCTGTCATGACTTTTGGCCTGCGTCAGGACGCTTTTAATCATCTTTTCCCGGGCTCAAAGCGTTTATTTGAAATCGCAGATAAATTAGAAGAGATGAAAACGATTTGTACTTTTTGCGGCAAAAAGGCGATTACGCAGCTGCGTATTGTTAATGGCAAACCACAGTATGCTGGAGACCAAGTATTTATCGGCGGGGATGAGACTTACGTGCCTGTCTGCCGCAAGCATTGGCACCATCCTGATAAAGAACGGCTTGCAGAACTGTTTCCTCAAAAAGATCAGCCCGCTGATTAAAGTGGCTGTTGACCGACTTGTTGATGGCTGCGATTTTGCTGGTGGTCATACTGGTTCGTAAAAATATCGTTAAAGCTTAAAAAAACAGGCCCTGGGGCCTGTTTTTTATTTATTAATTGGATTTAGTTTTGGTAGATAACGCCAAGACAGCATCGTGATCCCACAGATGATCGTAATCTTGATTAATCCCGGTATTAGGAAAGGCAAAATGCCGTTTTCTATAGCAGCCGGCAGTGTCATTGGCGCGGCGAACATGAGCCAGACAGCACCGATGATTAATTGAATCGTGGCTGCTGATAGATTGGCAATACCTAATTGCCAGCTATTGTGGTCGCGATTAATCAGACGTACTAATAGGATGTAGATTAAAAATCCCCAGATATAACCGCCAGTTGGTCCTAACAGAACACTCAGGCCGGCGTGGGCATTAGCAAACACAGGCAGGCCCAACCATCCCAACAGAATGTAGATCGACAGAGACTCAATACCAACACTTAGGCCAAAGATACTGGCAATTAGGCCGACAGCTAAAGTCTGGCCTGTAATTGGCACCCAAATTAATGGGATTGTAATTTGCGAGCTGAATCCTAGGAAAATAGCTAATAGGAAAGCCAGCCCGACCTTTTTTAAATTGTTTTGAATGGTGAATTTATCCATGATATAACCTTTCTTTTAAATTTACTTTTGTAATTTCACCAGCTGCAAAATGCCGCTGTTGACCCTTGCTGTCTTCTAAAACCAGTTCAGCATCATCATCAATTTTCAGGGCAATGCCGCTGATTTTCTGATGATTAAATTCAAGCACAACCTGATGGCGCAGGATATAGGAATGACGTCGGTATTCATCTAAGAATGCAGTGTCTTTATATGAAGCATATAATCTGAAAAACTGATTGATCAAGGCAGCGATTAAGACATTTCGCTGCTGACCGTCATCTTGGCCCAGACTGCCGGCCTTGTTTTTCAAAGAAGGCGGTAGAGGTGCCTGCGATTCCGATACGTTAATTCCGATCCCGACCAGCAGGGCATTAATTTGACCGCTTTCCAAGTCCGTGATGGCTTCAGAAAGAATCCCGCCGCATTTTTTATCCTGAAATAGGAGGTCGTTGACCCACTTGTATTGAATTTGAATACCAAAAACTTCTTTAATGGCGCGTCCGCAAGCAACAGCTGAAGCGGTTGTCAAAAGGCCGGGTATGACAGTTTCGCCTTGTTTTAGCGGGACGGCCAATGTCATGTAAATTCCGCTGTTGGCAGGCGAAAAGAAATTGCGGTCACGACGGCCATGACCGCTGGTCTGCTCGTTTGCAATGATGACCGCCGGCTTTTTTAGACCCTCAGCCAGCATTTTTTTTGCCAGCGTATTGGTGGAATCGACGCTTTCAAATAGATGCAATGTAATATCGGCAGGTGCTGTCAAAAGACTGCGGATAATTTTTTCGTCCAGACGGCCGTCCGCTGATAATTTGTATCCCAAGCCATGTCTGCTTTCGATCAGGTAACCCTGATTTTTTAACGTATTAAACGCCTTCCAAATCGCGGTCCGGCTGATAGCTAATTGAGTTGCCAGTTCACTTCCCGAGCGCCATTCCCCTGGATGCTGACTGAGAAAAGCGAGCAGGGTCTCACTTGTTGACAATAAAAATCACCCCCATTTGTTAACCAATTGTCAGGTATAAGTTGACCATTGTCAAGAACTATTTATTTGATGTTCGAATTACTTTTATTCGTTTTTAAGAGGAAAAATAATTTGTAATCTTTTCTTTTATGAGCCCTCATTTGGGCATAAACAAGAATTTTGTGCGTTTTTTTAAGTAGCCAAAGTTTGACAATACGCAGAGCTGTTGCTAAGATACAAAGCACAAACACTTTGATGTTTGAAATAAATTTGAAGGAGGTTGACTGTTGTTATTAAATGCTCGACAAATCGCTGATTTGATTCCTAACCGATATCCGATTGCCTGGATTGATGGTGTCACGAAATTTACACCGGATGAATCAATCACGGCCGTCAAGAATATCACGGTCAATGAACAATTCATGCAGGGACGGCGGGATATTACAGCTGTTCCGAATATTTTGATTATCGAGATGCTGGCTCAAGCGGCTTCGATTTTGATCCTGAAGTCCCCTAAGTTTGCACATAAGACGGCCTACTTGGGTGGTATTCACTCAGCAAGGTTCGTACGTTCGCTGCTTCCAGGCGAACAGGTCGAACTTAGTATTGAATTAACCAAAGTGCGTGAAAACATGGGTGTCGTCGATTGTACAGCATCAGTTGGCACAGAACAGATTGCGAGTGCACAGCTTTTGTTCGTTGTTTCGCCTGAGGAGACAGCTTCGCCGGAAAAGGACGAACTTGTTCATTAAAAAAGCGCAGGCGGCAATGTATGACTGATCCAAAAATAAGGAGAATCAGCGGCCTGCTGATCGAAGTTTATAACGATATCCTGCAGGTAGAAGAAAAGTACCTTCGCACAAGTCGTTTTAAAGATATTACAGTCAAGGAAGTGCACACAATTGATGCAATTACGATGTATGACCACAAGACAACGACTGCTGTGGCGCGTAAATTGCAGCTTTCTCCAGGAACTGTGACGGCTTCGATCGATAAGCTTGTAAAAAAAGGCTACGTTGTACGGCTGCAATCTGCCGATGATCAACGTGTCATTCGTTTAGGCCTTACCAGGCGCGGCCGGCTAATCTATCGCGCACACGAGTCTTTTCATCGCCAGATGACGGAGACTTTCTTAGGCGACATGGATACCAGCCAAGTTGATTTAATCGAACGCGCTATGTTGAATTTACGGTCCTTCTTAGAGATTGCGACTGAGAAAGGCGACAGCAATGAAGACAATTAAAATAATTGCTACGGCTAGTCAGGTGCCAGAAAAGATTGTCAGCAATGACGATCTAGCGGCGATCATGGATACATCAGATGACTGGATTAAAAGCCGGACCGGTATTTCTAATCGCCATATTGCAGTCAATGAGACGACATCGTCTCTGGCAGCCGGCGCTCTAAAACAACTGATTCAAGACAGCGGTATCCATCCCGAAGAAATTTCGTATGTGATTGTGGCAACGATGAGTCCTGACCGTCTAGCGCCTTCAACGGCAGCTACGATCTCGGCTGCGATGGGACTGACTAATGCGTTTGCATTTGATGTTAACGTTGCCTGTTCAGGCTTTGTTTACGCCTTACAGCTAGCCCAAGGGTTGGTGAATAGCTTGTCAGCGGGTTACGGTGTTGTTATAGGTTCGGAAGTTTTGTCCAAACTCGTCGATTGGCAGGAGCGAAGCACCGCTGTGTTGTTTGGTGATGGTGCGGCCGGTGTCTTGTTGGAAACAACTCAGGAAGCAAATCGTTTGTTAGCGGCTGATTTGCGCACTTATGGCGAGCAGGCCGAATCTTTGACAGCCGGCAGTTATGTCGCTTCCAAGGTCTGGCAGCAGCCGCAGACGGGCAGTCCTTATTTTCAAATGGACGGCAAAGCGGTATATTCATTTGCCACGCGGCAGGTCCCAGCATCTATTCGACGGGCTTTTGACCAAATTGAACAGACGCCGGATGACTCGGATTACTTTCTCATGCACCAAGCTAATCAGCGGATCATGAATAAAGCAGCGCAGATTTTAGGGCAGCCTAATGAGCGTTTTCTTAGCAACGTTAGCGAGTTCGGTAACACCTCCTCAGCAAGTATCCCTTTGCTACTGGATCAATTTGTCCGCCAAGGCGTGATTCAGCGGGATCAATTATTAACACTCACCGGCTTTGGTGCCGGCTTGAGTGTTGGCACGATTATTTATCATTTTTAAACATCAATCAACTACTATTAAAAAAATTTTGGAGAAATAAACACATGACTCAAGAAGAATTATTCAACAAAGTAAAAGACATCATCGCTGACCAGACTGGTGAAGATGCTGACAAAATTCAAATGACCACCGACATTAAAAACGATTTGGATGCCGACAGTTTGGATGTTTTTGAAGTAATGAACGAGATCGAAGACCAATTGGATGTCAAGATCGAAGTTGAAGAAGGTTTGAACACAGTTGGCGACTTGGTCGATTTTGTCTCAAAGCAATTGGTTGCAAAAAAGGGAGAATAAATTCGATGGAATTATTGAGTCCGTTTTTCAAATCACTCGGTTTGCGTTATCCGATTTTTCAGGGCGGCATGGCTTGGGTGGCAGATGGGAAACTGGCAGCTGCTGTTTCGAACGCCGGCGGCATGGGAATTATTGGTTCCGGCCACGCACCAGCTGATGTGGTTCGACACGAAATTGAGGTCGCCAAGTCTTTGACCAAGCGCCCATTTGGTATTAATGTGATGCTGCTTTCTCCGCATGTTAAAGAAGTCATTGAAGTGATTTTGGCAGAGAAGGACTCAATCGCATTGGTAACAACTGGTGCTGGCAATCCCTCTGAATATTTAGCTGCTTTTCAACAAGCGGGTATTCGTGTTATCCCTGTTGTTCCATCCACCGGTATGGCTCGGATTATGGAACGGGAAGGTGTTGATGCCGTGATTGCTGAAGGTATGGAATCCGGTGGGCATATTGGCCGAATGACAACGATGGCTCTGGTGCCGCAGGTTGTCGATGCAGTCGATATTCCTGTGATAGCTGCTGGCGGTATTGGTGATGGACGCGGCTTGGCAGCTTCTATGATGCTGGGTGCACAAGGTGTACAAATGGGTACACGTTTTCTTGTGGCTGAAGAATGTCACATCCATCCGCTATATAAAGAAGCTGTTTTAAAAGCTAAAGACATCGACACACTTGTGACTGGTCAATATATTGGTCATCCAGCGCGTGTTTTGAAAAACAAAATGGCGACGCATTATATCCGCAATGAAAAAGGCGAAGCACAAAACGATAATCCTGATTATGCAGCGGTTGAAGAACTTGGCAACGGCAGCTTAAGGCGTGCTGTGCAGACTGGCGATCCTGAACAAGGTGCCTATATGGCCGGTGAAATTTCTGGATTAGTCAACAAGATCCAGCCTGCTTCTGAAATTTTGCAGGAAGTGACTGATCAGGCGGCGGCACTGCTCGGAGGACAAGAAAATTAAGTTAGCTTATTTATTTAGCGGACAAGGCGGCAAAATTGCCCCTTTGGACAGCCGATTATATGAAAGTTCTCCAGCTTTTTCTAAAGTGTTTCAAAGAGCTGCGGAGATCTCTGGCATTGATTTCTGGCAAATGTGGCAGACCGGAGATGTACGTTTAGAACAAACGCGTTTTGCTCAGCCTGCTATCTTTACGCTGAGTACAGCCTTGTACCGAGTTATCTCTAATCAATTGCCCGCAGCACAGGCTTTAGTTGGCTTGAGTTTAGGAGAATACAGTGCTTTAGCAGCGGCTGGCGCATTAGAATGGGACGCTGCTTTTCGTCTGATTCAAAAACGTGCCGATTTAATGCAGCAGGCTAGTGAAGCTTTTCCTGGCGCTATGGCAGCTGTCATGAGTACTGATACTGATTTAATTGAACGCGTCTGCCGAGAAATTTCGCAGGAGACTAATCAGATTGTTCAGCCGGCTAACTATAATTTTCCCAAGCAGACGGTGATTGGTGGCCAGACACAAGCTGTGGCTGCAGCAGTTTCGAAATTAACGGAAGCCGGTATCAAGCGGATCGTCGATTTGCCGGTCAGTGGTGCTTTTCATACGCCTTTGATGGCAACAGCTAATGATCAATTTGTTCAGGAATTAGCCGAAACTGATTTTCGGCCAATGGCGATCAATGTGATCAGCAACACGACAGGCCAAGCTTTTCAAGCGGACACAATCAAGGAGACATTAAGTCGGCAGATGGTGTCATCGACCCGTTTTACAGATTGCTTATTAGAATTGCAGCGTCAAGGTGTGACTCACGTCATTGAATTAGGTCCTGGCCATTCTTTGGTGAGCTTCGCTAAAAAAACAATCAAACTCGACAGTTATCAGGCTGTCAGTGATGCGCAATCATTGGATGAAGCATTAGCAGCAGTCTCAAACTGATATTCGGAGGATTTTCTTGCATGGATTTACAAAATAAAACAGTTTTGGTTACTGGAAGTACACGCGGTATCGGGCTGGCAATAGCCAAAGCTTTTTATCAAGCCGGATGCCGAGTTGTTTTAAACGGCCGCAAAAATGTTCCGGAACAAGTATTAGCTGAATTTACTGATTCGCAGCGTGTGTTTGCTGTGACGGGTGATGTGGCGGATGCTTCTGAAGCACAGGAGATGGTTGCTCAGGCACTTGCACATTTTGGCCAGTTAGACATTTTAGTGAACAACGCTGGTATCACACGTGATATGCTGGCTAATCGCATGACTTTGGAAGATTTTAAGGCACCGATCGAGACCAACTTGATTGGCAGCTTTAATGTGACACAGCCTGCACTAAAAGCTATGTATCGTGCCCGCAGCGGCTGCATTATAAATATTTCCAGTGTTGTTGCGTTAATAGGTAATGTTGGCCAGGTAAATTACGCTGCCAGCAAAGCCGGCCTGATTGGCATGACAAAGACAATCGCCAGAGAAGCGGCCCGCAGGAATGTACGTTGCAATGCGATTACACCTGGCATGATCGAGACAGATATGGTAGCCGTTTTATCTGAAAAGACACAAGAAAAATTAAAATCCGAAATTCCGCTAGGCCATTTCGGCCAGCCTGATGAAGTGGCTCAAACGGCCGTCTTTTTAGCGGAAAACGATTATGTGACAGGCCAAGTCATTACAGTTGATGGCGGCCTGGCCATGGTTTGATTTTAATTTCACGATGGAGGAAATGTATGACACGAGTAGTAATCACAGGAATGGGGGCAGTGACGCCCTTAGGAAACTCGACCGATGAATTTATCGAGGGATTGAGACAAGAAAAAGTTGGTTTTCGTCCTATTTCGGCTTTTGATTCAAGTGCAACAGGGGTGACTTTGGCTGGTGAAACAGATGGCTTTGATCCTTTGCAGCGTTTGACTAAAAAAGATTTGCGCAGAATGGACCGTTTTTCTCAATTAGCACTTTATTCTGCTTTAGAGGCCTATGAACAAGCTGGTTTGAATGAAAATACAGTCGATGATGAACGCTTTGGCGTCATTTATGGCTCTGGTATTGGTGGATTAACAACAATCCAAGATCAAGTGATTCGTATGCATGATCTTGGCGATGATCGTGTATCGCCGATGTTTGTCCCAACTTCAATTGCTAATATGGCTGCCGGCAATTTGGCAATCCGTTTTGGTGCCCAAGGTATTTGTATGACCATTGTAACTGCTTGTTCATCGGGTGCAAATGCTATTGGAGAAGCCTTCCGGACAATTCAAGCTGGACGCGCGGATATCATGCTGACAGGCGGATCAGAAGCCTCAGTCAACGAAATTGGTATCAGTGGTTTTGCTGCTTTATCTACTTTGTCAAAATCCACTGATCCAACTAAAGCCTCTCTGCCTTTTGATGCAGCCCGAAACGGTTTTGTCATGGGTGAGGGTGCTGGTACCTTGATTTTAGAGTCCTTAGAACATGCCCAAGCACGCGGTGCGAAGATCTTAGGCGAATTGGTCGGCTATGGTGCGACCGAAGATGCTTATCATATTACGAGCCCAGATCCGGCCGGCACGCAAGCCGCTCGCGCAATGAAGCTGGCTGTTGAAGAAGCTGGTATAGACAAAACACAAGTCGGATATATTAATGCGCACGGTACTGCTACAAAGGGTAATGATTCAGCAGAAGCTGCTGCAATTAACCAATTGTTTGGCAGTGATAGCCATGTTTTGGTCAGCAGTACCAAATCGATGACTGGTCATTTACTCGGTGCAGCTGGTGCGATCGAGGCGATCGCGACTGCTCGTGCGTTATCAGATGGCCAGCTGCCGGTTAACGTCGGTATCACTGAACAAGATCCAGAATGTCCAGTTGATTTGGTCAATGAAGCCAATAAACAGACACAAGCAGATTATGCTTTGAGTAATTCATTTGGTTTTGGCGGGCACAATGCTGTACTTGCATTAAAGAGATGGAGTGATTAAAAGTGGACGAAAAAGCGATTAAAGCTTTAATCGAACAAGTCGATCAAAGCAGTATCCGTGAATTTGATCTGACTGTTGATGGCGTGCATCTTTATTTATCTAAAAATAAGACTGCAAATCACAGTGTGCCGGCAACAACAGATATACCGCAGCAGAAGGTTGCGGATACAGCATCTTCAGCGGCTGATAATGCTGTTCCGGCCGTAGAAGAAACACCAAAAAAATCAGCGGCCGAATCTGAGGATGATTTTCAAACCATTAAATCGCCGTTAGTCGGCGTGGCTTATCTGCAGCCCAACCCAGAAGCTCAAAGTTATGTGAAAGTCGGGGATCAGGTGAAAGTCGGCGACGTAGTTTGTGTGATTGAAGCTATGAAGATGATGACTGAAATTAAGAGCCAGGTTGCCGGCCAAATTGCAGAAATTCTCATTGATAATGAGTCAATGGTTGATTACGATCAGCCCTTGATCAAAGTAAAAACAGAGGTAGGCAAATGACAGAAAAAATTGAAATGACAGCTGAAGAAATTCAAGCTGTTTTACCGCATCGTTATCCGATGCTGCTGGTTGACAAAGTCTTGGAATTAGTTCCTGGAGAAAGCATCAAAGCACAGAAAAACGTCACGATCAATGAAGAATTTTTTCAGGGTCATTTTCCTGGCAACCCAGTCATGCCTGGCGTTTTAATCGTTGAATCTTTGGCGCAGGCTGGCGCAATTGCCTTGCTTAAAATGGATCGTTTTGCCGGCAAGACACCTTATTTTGGTGGTGTCGACAAGGTTAAATTCCGCCGTATGGTTCGACCTGGCGATGTGCTAAAGTTAGAAGTTACTTTGGATAAATTAAAGGAAAATATCGGCAGCGCTCATGCAGTTGCGACCGTTGATGGGGAAAAGGCTTGTTCAGCGGATTTACTTTTTCTGATTGGGTGAGGTAAAGATGATGTTTAAACGGGTCTTGATTGCCAACCGTGGCGAGATAGCAGTTCGAATTATTCGAGCACTTCGTGAAATGCAAATAGAATCTGTCGCGGTCTATTCAACAGCTGATCGCGACAGTCTTTATGTTCAGCTGGCCGATATTGCTGTCTGCATCGGCGGTCCACAACCGGCGGATTCTTATTTGAATATTCAAAATATCGTTAGTGCAGCTGTCCTTTCGGGTGCTGATGCTATTCACCCAGGGTTCGGTTTTCTATCTGAAAATGTTGAGTTTGCGCGAATTTGTGAAGAGTGCGGTTTGGTTTTCATTGGTCCTAAAGCTGACACAATTGAGTTAATGGGTAACAAATCCAATGCTCGTGATACGATGAAAAAACATGGTATTTCGGTCATCCCAGGCAGTGAAGAAGCTGTTACGTCGGTTGATGCGGCTTTGCAGGTTGCAGATGAGATTGGTTATCCCGTCATGCTCAAGGCAGCGGCCGGAGGCGGCGGCAAGGGTATCCGTGTGATCAATAGCGCTGAGGATCTTCGTCAGAAGTTTTCTGATGCCCAACACGAGACAAAGCTTTCTTTTGATGATGACAGTATGTATTTGGAAAAGGTTATTGAAAACCCGAAACATATTGAAGTGCAAGTGATGCGGGATGTTTTTGGCAATGTGCTGGCTTTTCCAGAACGTGACTGTTCATTACAGCGCGAACATCAGAAAATGGTTGAGGAAAGTCCTTGTTCTTTGATTAATACACAAGAACGTCAAGCGCTATTAGCTCAAGCGGCTAAAGCTGCTAATGAGATTGATTATTTGAACACAGGTACTTTTGAATTTCTGATGGACAGCCAGCATCATTTCTACTTCATGGAAATGAATACGCGGCTTCAGGTTGAACACCCGGTCACAGAAATGGTGACAGGACTTGATCTTGTGAAAATGCAGATTCACGTTGCGGCCGGAGAAGCCTTACGTTTGCAGCAAAAAGATATCCATATCTATGGCAGTGCCATCGAGTGCCGGATTAATGCCGAAGATCCACGGCATAATTTTATGCCGCAAGCTGGTCTGATTAAGAAGATTCATTTTCCTTTGGGTTGCCCAGGTGCGCGTATTGATTCGGGTGTGGATTCCGGCAGCAGAATTCCACCTTTCTATGATTCCATGATTGCCAAACTGATTGCTCACGGAAAAGATCGGCCAGAGGCGTTGTCGGTGATGGATCGTATGCTAACCGAAATGTCGATCGATGGTGTTAAAACAAACCTTGACTATCAGCGTGATTTGATGCATGCACCAGCAGTTGTTCAGGACAGTTCGACAACGGATTATATTGAAAAAGAGTTTTTGCCTCTTTGGAAACAGCAGCTCACTGAGAAGGAGGCTTCATGACCTGGTTTGACCGATTAACAAGTTTCTCAAAACAGCAGACCGATAAACTGCTCCATACCTATTCATCACAGATTCCTTCGGGGATTATACGTGAATGTCCGAAATGCCACGGGCGTTTTTATTATCGGCGTCTTGGCAATATGGAAATTTGTCCTGATTGCGGTTATGCTTTTCGGATTCCAGCCAGAAAACGTCTGAAAATCTTATCCAGCGATGTCACTGAATGGGATGAAGATGTTGTCAGCACTGATCCTTTGTCATTTCCAGGCTATCAGGAAAAATTAGCTAAGGCTCGGAAAACCACTAAGTTGAATGAAAGTGTCTGGACTGGGCGCGTTCGTTTGAATAAGTATTTGGCAGCAGTCGGTATCATGGATCCCTTTTTTGTGATGGGCAGTCTGGGTCAGGCGACCGGAGAAAAATTAGCACGGCTTTTTGAACGCGCCACTGAACAGAAACTGCCAGTTATTCTATTCACTGCTTCTGGCGGCGCGCGGATGCAGGAGGGGATTCATTCCTTAATGCAGATGGCTAAGATTACCGCAGCTGTTACCCGGCATGCTGATGCTGGATTATTGTACATTGTTGTTTTGACCGATCCAACCACTGGCGGCGTGACGGCCAGCTTTGCCATGGAAGCCGACATCACACTAGCCGAACCTAAGGCATTAGTAGCCTTTGCGGGCCGACGTGTGATTGAGCAGACGACGGGTGGCAAATTGCCGGACGATTTTCAAAGTGTTGAAAAACTGCAGGAAAACGGTTTTGTCGATGAAATTGTCCCGCGCCAGAATTTAACTCAGGAACTTGAATCTCTGCTGGCTTTAAATCAACAGCGTATATGGGGGGCAGCGATATGACAGAAGAGAAAGCCATTTCTGCTGCCGAAGTTGTCAAACAAGCCCGTAGCGATGGCAAAAGCGACAGTCGACAATTAATTGATCAGCTGCTGACAGACTTTCACGAATTCCATGGTGACCGTCATAGCGGCGACGATCCAGCCATTATTGCTGGTATCGGCCGTCTATTTGACCAGCCGATCACATTGATTGCGACACAAAAAGGGATTGAAGTCAAAGATCGTCTGGCTACGCATTTTGGCAGTCCGGAGCCTTGGGGCTACCGTAAGGCCATTCGCTTGATGAGACAAGCTGAACGTTTTAACCGGCCTGTCTTAACTCTGGTCAATACGCCGGGCGCTTTTCCAGGTGTTGATGCTGAAAAAGGCGGACAAGGCGAAGCAATTGCTTCTTGCATCGCGACCATGATGTCGTTAAAAGTCCCTGTGATTGCTCTGATCTTTGGTGAAGGCGGCAGCGGTGGTGCCTTGGCGCTGGCTAGTGCTGATCAGGTATGGATGACAGCACATAGTGAGTATTCGGTCTTATCTCCAGAGGGTTTTGCCTCGATCTTATGGAAAGATGCTAAGCGCTCTGCCGAAGCAGCTGAATTAATGGGCCTGACTCCCAAGGCCTTGCTGGATGACGGTATCGTCGACCAGATTATTGCCGAACCGTTGGATATCACAGCTTTAAAACAGCAGTTAATCACTGAATTTAAAGAATTATTTGCAATGCCGGCAACGAAATTAGTTGATCAGCGCTATGCGCGTTTTCGGAAATTTTAAACAAACCAACCAGCCATGACGACTGGCTTTTTTTGTTACTGGATAAGGAATGTTGTGACTGAAATTTTTAAAAGCGAGCACGTATACTAGAAGAGATGGATAAATTTTTTGCCCAAATAGAAAAAGTCGTTGATCGTTTTGACGAATTAAACGAACTGCTGGCCGATCCGGAAGTAACGGCAGACAGTAATAAATACACAAAGTACGCCAAGGAATTAGGGGAGATCACGCCAATTGCCGAAAACTATCAGCAGTACAAAAAAAATGCTCAGGAAATTGCAGACGATAAAAAACTTTTAGCCGATAAGGAAATGGCTGAGTTAGCCAAAACGGAATTGGCTGTACTAGAACCCGCTCAAGACAAACTGGCTCAAGAACTGAAACTCATGATGATTCCAAAGGATCCCAATGATGATAAAAACATTATTATTGAAATCCGGGGTGCAGCAGGCGGGGATGAAGCCAACTTGTTCGCCGGTGATCTGTTGAACATGTACGCACGCTATTCGCAGTCTCAGAATTGGCAGTTTGAAATTGTCGATCAGACACCTGGTGAAGCTGGTGGTTTTAAAGAAGTAGTAGCCAATATTTCCGGAGAGAAAGTTTACAGCAAACTCAAATTCGAATCCGGTGCGCATCGTGTTCAGCGTGTGCCTGTTACCGAAACACAGGGACGTGTTCACACGAGTACGGCCACAGTCGGAGTGATGCCGGAATTTGAAGATATCGATAGTGACGATCTGATTGATCCTAAAGACGTGCGTGAAGATGTCTATCGTTCTTCGGGAGCCGGCGGCCAGCATATCAATAAGACGAGTTCGGCTGTTCGACTGGTGCATTTGCCGACAGGTATCAAAGTGGAGATGCAGGAGCAGCGTTCTCAGCAGCAGAATCGTGCTAAAGCCTGGCAGATTCTGCGTTCGCGTGTTTACGATCATTTTTCTCAAGAAAATCGGGAGCTCTATGATCAGCAAAGAAGGACTAAAATTGGTAACGGCGATCGTTCTCAACGCATCAGGACTTATAATTTTCCGCAGAACCGTGTGACAGACCATCGTATCAATTTCACCTTGAATAAGTTGGATCGTGTCATGAATGGTGATTTAGAAGAAATCATTGATGCACTGATCATTGCCGATCAGACAAAGCAGCTTGAGGAAATGATTTAACTATAATAGGGAACATGACGACTTTACGCAAAATAAGAAATGATTTTTTTAAGACGTCGATTGATTTTGAAACAATCGATCTTTTTTTGCGTGGTGAATTAAACTTAAATAATACCGAATTGCTGCTGAAATTTTCCGATGAAATTCCAGACAAAACAGAACGACAATTAAGGTCGGATTTCCAGCAGGTTGTCTTGGGCAAACCGGTTCAATACGTGTTGGGTTTTGCAAATTTTTACGGGCGTCATTTTAAAGTTGATTCGCGAGTTTTGATTCCGGAAGTCGAGACAGCCGAGCTGATCGATCATGTAAAAGACGCGGAGCTGCTGCCTTTGGATCCGGATTTCGCTATTTTGGATGTGGGCACCGGCAGCGGCAATATTGCCATTACGCTGGCTTTGGAATTAAAAGCTGAAAAAGTGTTAGCAGTTGACATAAGTAGGAAAGCCTTGAATTTGGCTAGGGAAAACGCACAAAATCTCTCGGCTTCCAATGTGAAATTTGTTTTATCTGATTTATTGGACAATGTTACCGGCCAATTTGATTTGATTGTTTCTAATCCGCCTTACATTTCCCAAGGCGCTGGTAGTGTCGACAAGCAGGTATTGGATTATGAGCCTCATCAAGCGCTCTTTGCCGGAGAAGATGGTTTGGATGTCTACCGCCGCTTGATACCGGAAATGGTTAGCCATTTAAAAAAGGACGGATATGCTATTTTTGAGATGGATGATGCCCAAGGCCCGGCGATTTCCAAACTGATTCAAGCTAGTTTTCCCAAGGCCGAGCCGGAAATCTTTCAGGATATGGCCGGCCTTAATCGTTTTATTGCATGGAGGAATTGAAGTGACATTACTATTACATACGAATGATCAGGATATTCAGCGGGCAGCTGATATTTTGGCAAAAGGGGGCGTGGTAGCCTTTCCTACTGAGACAGTCTACGGCATTGGTGCTGATGCAACCAAATCCGAGCCGGTTGATAAAGTTTTTGCAGCAAAAAAAAGGCCTCATGATAATCCTTTAATTGTGACTGTTTCCGATGACCAGATGCTCCGTCGATTTGCCAAATTAGATCAACGGGCTGAGAAATTGATTGCTCACTTCTGGCCGGGTTCTTTGACTTTGATTCTGCCTTTACTTGATGATGAAATTCTGCCAAGTAATGTTACGGCTGGCCTGTCGACGGCGGCTTTTCGAAATCCCAAAAGTCAAGTCACGAGAAACCTGATCAGTCTTTTCAACAACCCAATCGTCGGGCCTTCAGCTAATTTATCGACCAAACCCTCAACAACAACGGCTGCGCATGTGATGCATGATATGGCCGGCCGAATCGATGCTGTAATTGATGACGGCCCTTCACAAATTGGTGTTGAATCGACGATTGTTGATTTATCAGTTCCCGACGCCACGATTCTCCGTCCTGGTGCGGTCACAGCTGATGAGATTGCAGCAGTGATTGGGGAAAAAGTCATTGACCCAAGTTCACCAATTACGGTGGCCAAAGGTGTTGCACCAAAAGCACCCGGCATGAAATACCGCCACTATGCGCCAAGCAAAGAAGTGATTATTTTTCAGGCTGAGGATGCTGAACAACTAAAAACAGTGCTGAAACCCAGTGATGCGGTTTTGGCTTTGACGGACATATTAGCGAAGTTTGACCTTCCTGAGGAGCGAAGCTGGTCATTGGGCCAGAACGCCGATTCTGCTGCCGAAGAATTGTTTTCTGCCTTGCGTGCCTTTGACGACCGCGACAGCGTTCAGAGAATTTATGTCCAGGGCTTGGCGAAAAAAGGCATCGGAGAAGCTTACATGAATCGTTTGGAAAAGTCAGCTGGCGGCCAACATTTTCATTTGGAATGATAGTATAGATAAGGGTTCTAAAATGTCTAAATTTACAGTTATTGATCATCCGCTGATTCAGCACAAGTTGAGGATTTTGCGTGACAAGAATACGAGCACAAAAGATTTTCGCGAGCTGGTCAACGAAATTGCCACTTTGATGGCCTATGAAGTCAGCCGGGATATGCAGCTGGAAGATGTCGAAATCGACACGCCGGTCGCACATACGACCGTCAAACAATTAACCGGAAAAAAGGTGGCGGTTGTGCCGATTCTGCGTGCAGGATTGGGCATGGTCGATGGCGTTGTCAAATTAATTCCAGCTGCTCGTATTGGCCACATCGGTATGTATCGAGACGAGAAAACACTGGAGCCGCATGAATACTTTATCAAGCTGCCTGAAGATATCGAGAAGCGTGAAGTGATCGTGGTTGATCCCATGCTGGCAACGGGCGGTTCGGCTAAAGACGCGATCGCGGCATTAAAAAAACGTGGTGCTCGTTATATTAAATTGATGGTGCTAGTTGCGGCACCTGAAGGTGTCAAAGCTGTTCAGGCGGCTGATCCGGATGTTGATATTTTTGCAGCAGCACTAGATGATCATTTGAACGATAAAGGCTACATCGTCCCAGGCTTGGGTGATGCCGGAGATCGTTTATTCGGCACTAAGTAATTAAATCGCGATGGCGGTTTTTTCTTTTTGAGGTGATATGTTCGAGAAACGTATTTTAAATATCAAAGGCGGCCGAAACTTTCGAGATTTGGGCGGCTATTCGACAATTGACAATCGACAAGTTCGCTGGGGACGCCTTTTTCGCGGCGCTAAGATGGCCGATTTTTCAGCTCGTGATTTAAAAGTACTTAAGCATCATAAAATTGCACGTGTGATTGATTTTAGAAGCTTAGATGAACGTTTAAATGACCCGGATGCCTATTCGGATTCAATTGAAGAGATCGAACTTCCTTTGCTAAACGAGGATACGACCAACTCCACAGCCGATGCCAATGATTTTCGGCATGAACCGCACGAGTTTGGTTTTGCCTATGAGCGAATGATGGCTACTTATCGCAACATGGTTGTCGATGAATTTTCCCAGCAGACCCTACAGGTTTTTTTTCGCTATTTATTGGACGGCAGCCAAGGCGCTTTACTTTTCCATTGCACAAAGGGCAAAGATCGGACCGGCTTGGCCTCGGCACTGTTTTTATCTGCGGTTGGCGTTGACAAAGAGACTGTTTTCCGGGATTACGCGCTGTCTGATCAATTTAATCAGCCGGAAAATGAAGCTCATTTAACCAAAATGATTCAACAAGGTGCTTCAGATGCTGATATTGATAATGCTAAACATTTCATCATGACAGATCCGGATTATCTGGCAAACGCTTTTGCTGCCATGAGTGAGGTAGCTGGCAGTCCACAAGCCTATCTCACGCAGATAATCGGTTTGGATCAGGATAGTTTGGCTGAATTAAAACAGCGTTATCTACGTTAATACTCCTTTAAAAACAGCCTAGTTGTCTATTTTGAGCCGCTAAGTAAGCTAGAATGGCTTTGTAATGACAAGAAGAAAACTCATTGTCTTATCTGCTTGGGTCATATTATTAGCGGCTTTTTTGATACTCTTTTTTGTCACTCGTCCAAAGACAGCGGGTACCCAGAGCCAAAGTTCGTCTGTTCAATCACAAACCAGTCAGGCTGCCGTCTCCAGTAGAAAAAAAACGGCCCCAAAAGTGCTTCCTGCAAAAATTGATTGGCAGGCCGCATCCGAAAAAAAGGCCTACCCTGTTTTCTCGGAGAATCCCGGGGCTTGGGTGCAAGTCTCTTTAAAAGAACAACTCGTCTATGTCAAGGCCCAGGACGGCCGAACTCTCTATACGATGTATTGTTCATCAGGTTTGGATAATACGACACCAACCGGTACTTTTTATATCCAAGCAGAACGCGGGCCTTCCTTTTTCAATCCATCTCTAAATGAAGGTGCTAACTATTGGGTCTCCTTCAAAGACCATGGCGTTTATCTTTTCCATAGTGTGCCGACCAGCGCTGATAAAAGCTACAATGCGGCCGAAGCTGAGAAACTGGGGCATCCGGCCTCTCATGGCTGCATTCGTCTGACTGTATCTGATGCTAAATGGTTCTATGAAAACGTGCCTTTTAACACAAAAGTTGTCATTGGTGATTAAGCGCTTATTTGATTGCACCTTCAGTGGCACTTTGCATAATCTGTTTCTGCAGCAGAATAAAGAGAATGATGATCGGAATAATTGCCAGCACCAGTCCTGCTAGGGCTAGCTGCCAGTTACTATTGTTTTCACCGAAGAAGAAATACATACGCAGTGGAATGGTGTACATGCCGTCTTTATTAATCACCAGTGATGGGAGCAGATAGTCGTTCCATATTTTCATGGCATTTAGAATAACAACGGTTCCGGTCATTGGTGAGACAGAAGGCAGAATAACTGAGAAGAAGGCCTTGACAGTATTTGCACCATCAATCATGGCTGCCTCGTCAATACTTGCTGGGACCCCAAGAAAAGCCCCGTAATACAGGATGATCGATAAACTCAAGGCCAGGCCTGTATTCATGAGAATCAAGCTGATCCGGTTCAAAAAATCGATTCGTCCGAACAGAGAAATCAGCGGAATCATAATGGATTGAAAGGGAATCAGCATCGTTGCCGCACACAGGTAATAAATGATCGAGCTGATTTTGCCATGTGTCCGAGCTAATGCATACGCCGTCATCGAAGCCAGCAGCGTAATCAGCAACACACTTGTGACGGTGATTAAAGTCGAATTGAAAAAACTTTGGACGTAATTCAAAGAGAGGAATGCCTCGGTATAATTACCGAAAGTCGGTCGAGATAACGCTAATGGATTGCTGAACAAGTCTGATTTTGTTTTCAGCGAATTGATGAGAACGATCACGAATGGATATAACCAGATTAAGGCCAGCAGAACACTGATAATCCAGGTAATGTTTCTAACCACTTTAGCTTTCATTTTGGCGTTCCCCCTTTCTGGAGAAGTAAAGCTGGGCAAAGGAAACCAGGGCGACGAAGATAAAGAGTAGAATACCAGCTGCTTGCGCATAACCCTGCTGGTAATTGACGAAGGCTGTGTTATAAATATTCATCGCGATCATTTCAGTTGACCGGAATGGGCCGCCATTGGTTAAAGCCAGGTTTTGTTCATAGAGTTTAAAGGAGTTTGCCAAGGTTAAGAAAAGGCTGATCGTAAAAGCTGGTGCTAGTTGCGGCAGCTTGATCCACCAGAAGATTTGCCCTTCGTTGGCGCCGTCTAATTTTGCTGATTCGATCGTACTGCGCGGAATTGCATTTAGAAAAGCCACATAAATCAGCATGATATAGCCGCTCATCTGCCACCAGAAGAGAATAACCAGGCCCCACAGGCCGCTCTCAGGCGTGCTTAGCCAGCCGTTGAAAAAGGAAAGATGCAGCTGGCTGCCAAGAGCACCAAAGATCTGGATGAAAATAAATTGCCAGATAAATCCCAGCAGAATACCGCCGATCAGATTTGGAATGAAGAAAATTGTCCGCAGGAATTTAGTGAAACGATTATCCCGGCGAGTGACTAGCAGCGCAAAACTGAGCGCAATCACATTGATACCAGCCACTGACAAAAGTGAGAACAAGAAGGTCAGCCAGCAGCTTTGCAGGAAATTGGCATCGCTGAAAAGCAGAAAGTAATTTTTCAGGCCGACCCAGGAAGCGGTGATGCCATTGGAATTTGTAAAAGAGTAGAAGATTCCGATCAAAAACGGGATTAGGATGATAACGCTGATAAGAACCAGGCTAGGTAGGACAAAAAGCCAGTAGTAATATTTTTTCTGAAACATTTATCTGCCTCCTTGGATCTGCCGCAACTGATAATACTGTGATTCAGTGCGTTGTACGAACTGCTGCCAGCTGATCTTATTTGCAAAATAGCGCTGCATGTTTGGTCCGATAGCCTCTTGATTAAAGCCGTTAGGGAACTGTTTGTGCACGGGAACCTCTGCATGTTTGCCGGTGCCGATCCGATAAATTTCTTTGGAGAGCGGGTCCGGTAATTTATTCAGATCAAAATTGATTATCGGCGGGACATAGCGCATCTGCTGGACAATCACATTTTCACTTTCAGGAGAGTTATAAAGCCATTGGAGAAAATCCTTGGCATCTTTTTCCCGTTGAGGATGTTCGTTGGTGATGCCTAAGTACCAAGAAGAACCGGTCATAATCTGGCCTTTGCCTTTGACAAAATAAGGCAGCATGCCAAGATTCTTGGCTGAAAAACCTTTTTGTGCTTGATCCAAAGTCGGAATAATCCAGTTTCCCTGTGGAATCATGGCCACTTTGCCATGAAAAAACAAGTCTTGGACAGATGCGTCATATCGGACCGACAAAATCGGCTTGACGTTATAGCGTTTAACCAAATCAACATAGGCCGCCATTCGCTTGCTGTAACGCCAGTTTAAGTGCTGGCTGCGGTAGGCTTTTGTCAGATTATTGTGATAAGACTGGGACAAAAATTGTGCCGAAAAAGAGGTAATCGAACTGGTGTCGGCACCGTTAAATCCAAAAACACCAGAGAGGCCGAGCGCCTTTTTCTGAGAATTTAATTTTTCGACGGCTGCTTTAAAACTGGCATAATCCGTGATTTGAGCGGCATCAATGCCGGCTTTTTTAAAGACAGCTTTGTTATAAGCCCAGCCGTAGCCTTCAATATCAACTGCCACACCAAGATTGCGGCCGTATATTCGACCGCCGCTTTTCAAAGACGGCACGATTTTCTTTTGAATGGGCAGTTTGTCCAAATTCAGCAGGCGGTTATGGTAGCGGTCGATTTCCGGAAGGCCGCCCAGCATGACGATATCAGGGGCATCCCCAGAAACAAACTTGGCTTGTAAAGCCGAAGCACCACTGCCGTTTCCCACGGTCGTA
The DNA here is from genome assembly GCF_000241055.1 of Oenococcus kitaharae DSM 17330. Taxonomy (NCBI): domain Bacteria; kingdom Bacillati; phylum Bacillota; class Bacilli; order Lactobacillales; family Lactobacillaceae; genus Oenococcus; species Oenococcus kitaharae. The sequence goes on along the minus strand of NZ_CM001398.1, from coordinate 126,708 downwards.
ATTTTCACCTTAATATTGGGATGTGTCTTCTCGTATAAACGAGCCAGCTCTTGATAGCCGCTCGTGACCTCGGGTTTTTGATTGAAAAATTCAATCGTATGGCTATTGCTGGTCGAGCCGTAATTGGCAAATTCTAAAACAGCAATTGAGATGACACAAAAAAGCGTGAGTAATAAAAGCGACATTCTTTTCAGATTCATAGGTCGTCACCTCCTGTCGATGGCGTGAAAAGTGAAACTCTACCTACAAAATAGTCTGATAATAACTTAATTATAATATATAAATCTTACGATCGTTTGACTTGGCTGTTTCTTGGCCGTCCCGGCTCAAAGTAGGCTTGATAGCAGGCGTTAATCACAGCTCCTAACAGCAGAAAAAGACTGGAAAAGTTTAACCAGAACATGAGAATAATAAAGGTACCGATCGTCTGATAAGAAGAAATGCCATGAGCGAATAATGCCACATAATTTTGAAAAAGCGCGGCCATCATGAACCAGCAGCAATCGGTAAACAAGGCACCTAACCAGACATATTTGGCTTTAGGCCTTGTCTCGGGCACGAAATAATATAGAGAACACAATAGGACAAAAAAGCCAGCAAAGGCCAGCAGATTCTTGGCTTGAACGATTTCTAAAAGCCAAAAGGAGGCATGCTGCCAGTCAATTTTTAGTAAGTCTAACAAGTATTGGCCAAAAATGATCAAAGTCAGCAGGCTCGCAAATGCCAGCAAAGCCAAGACCAGCAGCAGAAAAGATAGTGCTCGTGATAGCAGCGGATTCTCTTGCTTTTTCGGCTGATAGATTTTGTTAAAGCAGCTTCGTAATGTGGCGATCATGCCGGAAGCCGACCAGACGGCTATTAAAATGCCCAAAGATAAGCTTTCGTTACTGCCTTGATTGAGAAAAGAGCTGATGATGGGTTTGAGATAGCCCGACATGCCGGCCGGCGTTACTTGCAGGATGTAGCTGATGGCGTCCGCGTTTCTCACCTGCAGATAGGCCAATAGATTGCCTAAGACCAAAAGAAGCGGCGGCAAAGATAAGAGCAGGTAATAAGCTAAGACGATCGCGTTGTTTGAAATATCGGCCTGCTGAAAATAATGGATAAACAAATCCAGCCCTTTTTTTAATCTTTTCGGGATTTTAATAATCATACTGGATGGCCTCAATCTGCTAGTAGAAGCTGGTGACAACTTGATTATATCGAATTAAACTTGACCGCTTTTTTTGCCAGTGATTTTCTTGTGTGAACTATATAGACCAATGTTAGTTTTACTAACAATCATTCAGGATTTACCGGCCAGGTAGGCTAAAATTCGGGCATGTACCTAGGAGAACAGGGATCAGCCGGGAAGCTGATTTTAGATGGAAGGTGTAAGTATGGCAATTGCAGCGGTGAGAATTGATGGGCGCTTGTTACATGGACAAGTGGCTAATATGTGGACGAGTGTGATCAAGCCCACTCGGATCATGGTCATTGACAATGCAACAGCCGATTCAGAAATTGAAAAAGCGGCGATTAAGTTGGCTCGGCCAGCTGGTGTTAACTTAAGTATTTTAAATGAGGAAAAAGCGATTGATCATATCCTGAAGGGACGCTATGACAGTCAGCGCGTGTTTATCCTAGCTCGTAAACCGCAAGTGATTGTCAATCTGCTTGCAGCTGGCGTGGCGATTACAGATGTCAATGTCGGCAATATGTCCGAGTCGGAGGGGACGCGTCCGCTGACCAAATCAATTAACGTTCTGCAGGAAGATGTTGACGCTTTTATGGCACTGCATGATAAAGGCGTCAATCTGACAGTCCAAATGGTGCCGAGTGATCCATTGCTGGATTTGATGCAGCTGTTACACAAATTTAGTCAAGTAAGATAAGGGAGAGAGTAGTAGCATGAGTGGGCAAATTTTGCTTTGGCAGGTAATCCTGTTAACGATTTATTCAATGTATCAAATTATTGATGATCTGACCTTTATTTCCTCTCTGGCACAGCCAGTCTGGGCCGGATTAATTACTGGAGCCATAATGGGCAACATGACTCAAGGCCTGATCATCGGTGGTTCTTTGCAGCTGACTGTTTTGGGTGTTGGGACATTTGGCGGTGCCTCTAAAATCGATGCTAATTCTGGCACGATTTTGGCCACGGCTTTTTCAATTAGTTCCGGTATGAATGCCCAAACGGCCGTCGCCGCAATTGGTGTGCCGGTAGCTTCTTTAATGATTGAGACCGATGTCTTAGGACGTTTTACAAACACCTTCTTCCAGCACCGGGTCGACAAAATGATCGAAGAGGAAAACTATCGCGGTTTTGAACGTAACTATCTTTATGGCACGATTCCTTGGGCTTTGTCCCGCGGTATCCCAGTCTTTATTGCTTTACAATTCGGCGGCGGACTGGTTGCACAAATTGTGAAAGTGCTGAATACACAGATGGTCTGGCTCAGTAATGGTCTGGCAACGGCGGGCGCTTTATTGCCAGCTGTTGGTTTTGCGATTCTGCTGCGTTATCTGCCGGTTAAAAAACATTTTGCCTATTTGATTTTGGGCTTTACGTTAACAGCACTTTTGAGCACAGTCTTCACAAATATTCAGTCTTTGGGCACAGGCCTTGCATCTGTTGCCAAGGGCTTTACGAACAGTTTCAGTGCCATGCCGATGGTAGCCATTTCCTTGATTGGTTTTGCCTTGGCTTTGAATGCTTACAAACAAGAGGTGGGCAAACTGCCGGCCTCTCATAGCACAGCAGCTGCACCTAAAAATGATGATGGGGATGGTGAGATCAATGGCGACGAAGACTAATTACAAGTTAACCAAAAAAGACTTCCGGCAGATGAACCGGCGAAATCTTTTCATGAACCAGTTAGGCTGGAACTATGAAAAGATGCAGGGTTCCGGTTATTTGTTTATCATGCTGCCGCAGCTGCGTAAATTATATGGTGATCATACGCCGGAGTTAAAACAAGCCATGCGCGTGCAGGATCAGTTTTTCAATACGAATCCTTATCTGAATACGATGATTCAAGGTGTTGATCTGGCCTTGGAAGAAAAAGAGGGTGTTAATTCTCTAGCCACTGTCGCTGGTTTGAAAAACGGACTCATGGGTCCGACGGCTGCAATTGGCGATACGATTTTTGCTTCTTTGATTCCGGCGATCATTGGTGCCATCGCTGCGAATATGGCTGTCCAAGGTAACGCGTCAGGCCTGTTTATCTGGCTGGCTGTGAATTTAGCAATTATGTATTTCCGCTGGCGTCAGCTGGCTTTCGCTTATAAAGGTGGTATTACCCTTGTGACCAAGCTGCAAGGGCAGATGAATGCTTTGACTAATGCGGCCACTTTGCTGGGTGTCTATGTTGTAGGTGCTTTGGTCGCCAGCCTGATTAATGTTAATATTCCCTTTGTTGCTCATATCGGAAAGATGACCATCAATCTGCAGGATCATTTGGATATGATTATGCCAAAACTGATTCCTGGTTTGGCTGTTTGGCTTATATACTGGATGTTGGGCCGCAAACGCATGACGTCAACGCGTGCGATTTTTATTGTGATTATTGTGGCCGTTGTCTGCTCGGCATTGGGTCTTTTGGGCAAAGCTGCTTAATGTAAACAAGGAGGTTCAATGAAGTTAATTTTAGTCAGTCACGGTCCTTTGTCTCAGGCCTTGCTGCAAAGTGCAGAAATGATTGTCGGCAAAGTGGCAGGTGTCACGGCGCTGAGTTTGCAGCCGGGTATGAGTCCGGATACACTGCAGGCGCAGATTGAAACTGTCATCAAAGAAGACGCGGCTGGTTCTGATATTGTCGTTGCACTGGATTTGTTGGGCGGCACGCCGGCTAATGTCACAAGTAAATTGCTGGCTGTCTATCCTCAACTGAATGTGGTTACGGGTATGAATCTGCCGATGGTCATCGAATTTGCCAATCAGCAATTGCTGGGCGGCGCACTGCATTTTGACCAGCTGCTGAGCATGGGCAAAGATGGGATTGTCGATGTCAAAGCACAGCTTGCAAATGTCGATGATGACGAAGATGAATAAGAATAAATGAAAAACGAGTCGAAAGGCTCGTTTTTTTGTCATTGCATTTGCATCGCGGATTGGCCGTAAAAAGCATGAATCGCCATTAAACGCCAGCTGAGCCAGCGCTTGTTTTCTCGGGTTGGGTAAACGCGGTTGGTCAAACAGATAAAGGCTTTTTGATTAACTAAATCTAACGCAATCGAAGTCCCGGTGAATCCTGTGTGCCACAATTTTAATCCAGCTGGTTGCGACCAGCAGCGCCAGCCAAGCGTCCGGCCGCCTGCCACGTTATCAGACAAAAGCTGAAAAGCACTTGATGGTAAGATTTGCTGACCCTGGTATTGGCCGTCATGAAGATACATTTGCGAAAAATGTGTTAGATCTTTAATTGTCGAAAACAGGCCGGCATGTCCGCTGACGCCATCTAATAAACGAGCTTTTCCATCATGAACAACACCGCGAATGATACCGCCGCGCTGGGCTTGGTATTCAGTCGGAACGATATTTGCCAGATTGTGTTGGTCGGGATTATAGCCTGTATCTGTCATATTTAAAGGCTTAAAGATATGTTCCTGAAGGCTTTTTGAAAGATCGCCATCAATTTTAGCAATTAGCCAGCCGAGCAGCATAAAGTTCAGATCCGAGTAAATAGTTTTTGTATCAGTTGGGCACAGTTGCGGCATTTGTTTGACGGCTTTAATTAAGCTGCTGCGGTCAAAATCCCAGACATGAGCAATGTCGGCTCGCAAACCGCTACGATGCTGTAATAACTGTCTGATTGTGATTTCAGGTTTGTCCAAGCCGCTGATAAAACGGCCGATTGGGTCTTGTAAACGCAGTTTGCCAGCAGTCAGCAGCTGCAAAATCCGGCTGCTTGTGCCGACAACTTTTGTCAAAGAAGCCAAGTCATAACGCATGCCGGCTTCGATCGGGATAGCATCAGCATTTTCTCCTTGAAAGCCCAGAAAATGGGATTCGTTTTCGTCATTGCCAATCAAGGCATAAGAAACACCATACACAGCTTGATCGGCAATCGCGCCACGCATTAAGTCGGCGATCGCCTGACTATTCTGCATCATTTTCAGCCTGCCAATCTGCGATAGCCGCCGTAACATTGCCAGCGTGAGCCTGCAGCAATTTGTCGGCAGTCTGATAACCGGATTTTGTTTGGGCCATGATGATAGCTTGCGGCAGTTGATGTTTGGCCTGTTGGAAAATGTTTTGGGCTGTTGTTAAGTCACAGCCGCTGGTGATGTGGATGATATTGATTGCGCGCTCGACCAATTTAGCGTTTGTTGCCAATAAATCAATCATGAGATTTTCATAGACTTTGCCAGCTTTGATCATGATGCCCGTCGATAACGTATTCAGAATCATTTTTTCAGCTGTTCCGGCCTTCATGCGCGTCGATCCTGTGACAACTTCTGGCCCAGTTACGGCCGCGATCGTGATATCGGCATATTGGCTGAGTTGACTGTCTGCTACACAGGTCACGGCGACCGTTAAAGCGCCTGCTTGTTTGGCAAAACGAACGGCTGCGATCGCATAAGGCGTCCGACCGCTGGCTGCTAGAGAAATGATAGTATCTTTTTCAGACAACTGCAAGGCGGCCAGATCTTTGTCAGCCAGATCGGCTGAGTCCTCAGCACCTTCGACGGCGCGGTACATAGCTGATTGTCCACCAGCCATCAAAGCGATTGCGCGTTTAGGATCCAGGCCATAAGTCGGCAGTAGTTCAACGGCATCTAAGACACCTAGACGCCCAGAAGTGCCGGCCCCACAATAAATCAGCCTGCCGCCTTGATTAAAACGACTGCTGGCTGCATCAATGGCTTGGGCAAGCTGCTGGGATTGTTTAGCTACGGCTTTGGCGATTTTAGCATCTTCAGCGTTGATGGTCTTAACCAGATCAATTGTCGGCATACGGTCGATGTGCATACTGTTGGGATTCCTAGATTCTGTGATGAGTTTTGTGATTTCCATGTTTTCCTGCTTCTCCATAATCTCTATGATAATCGTGTCGGCAGCCGTCGCCTTATAATGAAGACAGAAGCTGATTTCATCCTCAGCGAAAAGGCGGTGCTCCAGATGATAAACGATCCTGAAGACATCCTGAATGACATTTATAACTTGATTTTAAATCCAGCCACACGTGACTGGGAGCGCAAACAGCTTTTGACAGCTAAAAAGGCAGCTGAAACTGGCCGTCCTTTAAAGGGAGCTTTGTCTGATCTAGAATATCAGCTTCGTCCCTTGGCGGCCCGCAATAATTTAACGGCTGACCTGTCCGATTTTTATTTAAAACTTACGAACAATGCCAGTAGTGAAGCGAAATTTGATTTGTCCAGGCATTATGAAAAAGACCCGGACTATGTCGACCGGGCCATTTTTGCCGGCGGCTGTTTCTGGTGTATGGTCGAGCCCTTTGAAAATAAGCCGGGTATTCTGTTGGTTTTGTCAGGATATACAGGTGGACACACGCAAAATCCCAGTTATGAAGAAGTCTTGCAAGGCGGAACTGGGCACGTTGAAGCTGTGGAAATCATTTTTGACACACGGATTGTTCATTATGAAGATCTCGTGGCGCTTTATTGGCAGCTGACGGATCCGACGGATGCTTTGCGGCAGTTTGCTGACCGTGGGGACAATTACCGACCAGTCATTTTTGTTCGCGATGCCAAACAAAGACAGATCGCGCAGGCTTCTAAAACAGCTTTGGCCAAATCTGGTCTTTATGATCAACCGATTGTCACGGCGATTGAACCGGCTGGCACTTTTTGGCCTGCAGAAAATTTCCATCAGCAGTTTTATAAAAAAAATCCGCGCCGTTACAAACAACTAGAACGTTCGCGACACACATACCAGGCCTACCAGCATCTGCGTGCCAAGATACACTTGTTTTTCCGGCGTCTGAGCCGAAGGGCTAATAGCTAGCCTGTGACGATAAACTGTTTTTCCTGCCTGTCGACGGGTAATTGCTGGCGTTCCACCCTATCAATTCTGATCCAGCCAACGGTCGACAACTGATTGATCAATGACTCAATTTTTTCAGGCTGGCCTTGAATTTCCATTTCGACTTGGCCGTTAAATAAATTTTTCACCCAGCCGGTCAGCTTCAGGGTGATCGCCAGCTGCTGGGCTTCGTAGCGAAAGCCTACTTGTTGAACACGGCCAGAAAAAAGTAAGTGAAAACGGACTAGGCCGTCGCCTGAGATTGCTGCTGCCGGATCGTCTTGATTTTCAGTCTTGGGTGGCTGATTGTGCAAAAGATCTTTGATTTTTTTAGATAAGCTCATTTTTTCTCGATCGATTGTGCTCGCTTAAAGTTCGTTTAATACACACCATCTATTATGACCCAGATTAGATTTGTTTGCGATTCGCCACCAAACAGCCTTTCCAATTCAAAGACCTTAGGAGATCCCGCATGCGAAAGTATCAACACGCAATATATGCCTTTATTGTCATTGCCATTCTTGGTCTGACAGCGATGGTTATCACAATCAATTTACGATCTAATCAGCAAGCACCAGCTGACCAGGCAGCATCTAGTCAAAGACGTTTGAAATTACCTGTCAGTTCTTTAAAAAAGGGTCAATTGGTTACTGGACAGACGGCCGTGCGTGATGTGATCGGCCTGCCGGCTTTTAAAGATTTTGCAGAATTCATTTTCCCAATTAATCAGCAGCTGCCGGATCGTGACATGCGTTTGGATGATATTCAGCCACTGCTGCCTTATCACAGCCATATCGACACAGCCTCGACCGTGCGTGTCGTGAATGATTTGATTCAGGCACGTCAGCGGCAGGAAAAGGTCTTTTATCCGATCTATTCGGAAGCCGAAATGAGAAAAGATCCCGAAAAACGCAATAGCGGTTTATTTTTCTTTCGTGGCCGGAAAAACGCGCCTACAGCTGTTATTAGCCCCGGCGGTGGTTTTGAATATGTCGGTGCGATTCATGAAAGTATGCCTCTAGCACTAGCATTGAGTGAAAAGGGCTACAATGCTAGTGCTTTTAGCGTCCAATATCGTCTTGGCAGCGAGCAAAAAGCTGCGGAAGATTTTGCTGCCGGACTGGCTTTTATTTCCTGCAATGAGAAACAGCTGCAAGTCTCCCTAAGAAATTATTCAGTCTGGGGCGCTTCAGCTGGCGCTAGAATGGCTGCAGATATTGCCAGTTATGGGCCGGATACCTTTGGTGCTGATTTCAAAAGCCGGCCGGCAGCTGTAATCATGCAATATACGTCGCGCAGTGAATTTCGTCGGACTGATCCGCCAACTTATGCCGTAGTGGGCGATGATGATGCGATTGTCCCACCGGCGATCATGCGCCAACGCATCAATAATCTGAAAAAGGCCGGTGTGATAGCTGAATTTCATCATTTTCCGCGATTGGAACATGGTTTTGCTTTAGGAATCGGGACTAGTGCCGAGGGCTGGCAGAATTCAGCTTTGGCTTTTTGGGAACGGCAGCTGGCTCCCAATCAAAAGAGGTGATTTTTTTGAAAAAAAATCGATGGATTATCGCATTATCCGCTCTCGTCGTGATTGCGGCTATTGGTTATTTTCTTTTACGGCCATTTTGGACTCCTGCATCAAAAAATCAGGCGAGTCAAAGCTCTACAGGCAATCAAAATTCGGCTGCTCAGAATCCAAACCCTCGAAATTCAGGCGAATCGAGCACAGACCAAGGCAGGCCTAAAGCACCATTGGCTGGTGTCGTGTCGCCAACTTTGAAAGCCGATGCGCATCGTCATCAGACTTTTGATCTCTGGCAGAAAAATAATGTGCCCACACAGACGGATTATAAAGCCGCTGGCGGCAATGATGACGGTGCTAATTTCCGGCCGAACATGATTAGTTTTCCAGTAGCAAGAGGCACAAAAATCAAAGGCGCCGTTTTAATTTGTGCTGGCGGTACTTTTCAATTTCGCAGCAATGTCAATGAAGGCTATCCGGTCGCCGAAGAACTGGCCAAAAGAGGCTATGTGAGTTTTGTCGTGAATTATCGTGTGCTGCCATATACACAGCATGAAGGCGCCTTGGATTTGGCCGCGGTGTCCGCTATGTTAGTTCACAGTCCGATGTTTACGGTTTTCCGAAAAAGAACATTGCTGTCATGGGATTCTCAGCCGGTGGTATTTTAACCGGTGAAATGCTGTTGAATTATGATAGCACAGTCACGGGCCAGGCTTTAGATAAACGATACCAGCCCGACAGCCTGGACCGCATTCCGATTGACGTCGCTGCTGATGGTATGATCTATTCCTTTTATGGTCAGCTGAGTATCGCTTCTCGCAATGTCAATGAATTGCGCCGCGGTCAATTGCCGCCGACCTATTTCTGCTATGGAACTGAAGATCCCTTTGTCGATGAATTCCAGGCCAATATCCGAGCCCTAAGGCAGGCGGGCGTTCCAGTCCAAAGCCGAGTCCTACAAGGCATCCATCATGGATATGGTTATCGGCACGGCTGGATTCCTGCTTATGACCAATGGCTGACGCAAACATTCAACGCAACGAAATAAATTAAAAACCCGCTATTCTCAATTCAGCGGGTTTTTGTAACTTCTTTTTTAATTCGTGAGCAAAATGATCAATCTCTTCCATTTGCAAATCTTTGCGGTAAACGAGACTGATTATAAATTCTGGCGTTTTGTCTGCAGCGATCTCGAGTGTCGCTAATTTGTCTGCTGGGCTGACGGCAATTTCAGCTAGAAAAGCAATTCCAGCGTTTTCTGCGACCATTTTTTTAATAATATTGATATCCGGTGATTCGTAAATGATTTTCGGGAAAATGCGATATTTTTCTTCTAATCGACGAAAAGGAATCGGATGGACGAATCCTTCTTTTAAAGCAACAAAATTTTCATCTTTTAAATCTGCAAAAGCGACTTTTTTCTGTTTGGCTAGCCGATGTCGGCGATTAACCACGATCTTATATTGCCGCCGATCGATCTCGACTGTCTGCCAGCCGGGCATGCTGATAGTTTCTATTGATGACAGCAGTGCCATATCCAATTGATGTTTTTGCAGTGCTTTTAACAGTAGACCTGAACCCGCTTCATGGGTGGAAATATTTTGAAACATGGCACTGTTAATAAAATGCTTAATTAATTTCGGAAAGTAAAAATTACCAATGATCTGCGGTAAGCCGAATTCTAATGTCGGCAGTGCCAGACGATCGATTTCTTCATGAGCAGCCAGGATATCCTGCATAATTTTTTGACCGTGCATTTGCAGCAATTGGCCAGCCTTTGTCAATTGAACTCTGCCATGAGAACGGCTGCGGATGATTAAATTCTGCTGAAATTCATGTTCCAAACGTTGAACTGCATAGGAAATCGTCGGCTGGCTGACATTGAAAAAAGCGGCCGTCTTTGAGAAAGAAGCTAAATCCACTAACTTATTGAAGTACTCAAGGTCTGTCAATTTCATATAAATTAATTTTATCGTATTTATAAATTTTGACTATGCGTGATGCACAAGTTTATGCTGATCGGGTTTGTTAGGAGAGAAATATGACAGATCCAGTAAGCATTTTAAACGACCCTTTTACAAATAAGGGCACGGCTTTTACGGAAGCTGAACGTAAAGAACTCGGTTTGAACGGACTGCTGCCAGCCAAAATTCAGAGTTTGCAGCAGCAAGTTGACCAGACTTACGCACAATTTCAAAGTAAAGAGACTAATTTAGAAAAACGCCTCTTTTTAATGGAAATCTTCAACACGAATCATGTGCTATTTTATAAACTATTTTCTCTGCACGTGGTTGAATTCATGCCGATCGTCTATGACCCGACGATCGCCGATTCAGTCGAAAATTATTCCAGTCTTTTTGTGCAAACACAAGGCGCTGCTTTTCTGGACATCATGCATCCGGAAAATATTCAAGATAGCTTAAAGCACGCTGCTAACGGCCGTGATATCAAGCTTTTGGTCGTGACGGACGCTGAAGGTATTTTAGGTATCGGCGATTGGGGCGTCCAAGGTGTCGATATCGCTGTCGGAAAATTGATGGTCTATACAGCTGCTGCCGGCATTGACCCGGCAACCGTGCTGCCAGTTGTGATTGACGCTGGCACGAACAATGAAAAACTGTTAAACGATCCTTTATATTTGGGCAATCGTTTCAAACGTGTACGCGGGCAAAAATATAGTGATTTTATTGATCACTTTGTGGATCAGGCTGAAACACTTTTCCCGAATCTCTACCTGCACTGGGAAGATTTCGGTCGTTCCAATGCAGCTGAGATTTTAAATAAATATGAAGACAAGATCGCCACTTTCAATGATGATATCCAGGGAACTGGTATCGTCGTCTTAGCCGGCGTTTTAGGTGCTTTAAAAATTTCCGGCGAAAAGCTGACGGATCAGACTTACATGAGTTTTGGTGCCGGAACTGCCGGTATGGGAATTGTCAAGCAGCTGCATGAAGAAATGGTTCAAGAAGGTTTATCCGACGAGGAAGCCAAAAAGCATTTCTTCTTGGTTGACAAACAAGGCTTGCTCTTTGATGACGACAACACTTTGACTGCTGAACAAAAACCTTTCGCAGCGTAACGGGCAGATTTTGCCAATTCATCTGATTTAACCGATTTAGCTGCTGCTGTTAAGGTCATTCACCCGACGATTTTGGTTGGGACTTCAACGCAGCCGGGTGCCTTCACAGAAGAAGTCGTTAAGGAAATGGCTAAAAATACAGCTCGTCCGATTATTTTCCCCATTTCTAATCCGACAAAATTAGCCGAAGCCAAAGCCGAGGATATTTTGAAATGGACCGATGGCCAAGCTTTGATCGGGACCGGCGTGCCTGTTTCTGATATCAGCTATAAAGGTCAAACCTATCAAATCGGCCAGGCGAATAATGCCTTGATTTATCCAGGACTGGGTCTAGGCGCGATTGCTGCACAAGCCAAATTGTTAACGCCGGAAATGATTTCAGCCGCTGCTCATAGTTTGGGCGGCATTGTTGATACTAGCAAGGTTGGTGCCGCTGTCTTGCCACCAGTTGCTAAGCTGGCTGAATTCTCGCGCACCCTGGCGATTGCTGTAGCTAAAAAAGCCGTTGAACAAGGATTAAACCGAGAGCCGATTGCAGACGTTAATAAGGCCGTCGATGATTTGAAGTGGGAGCCTGAATACTAATGAATGCCTTTATTACAAGTGTTCAAAGCGTAGTTGAAATTGTTTTGATCATCGCTTTGGGATATATTTTGCGGCGCTCAGGCAAATTGAGCGATTCCTTTAAAGGCAATATTTCTTATTTAATTATGAATATTGCTTTGCCTTTATCGATTTTTGTCAGCGTGCTGCGTTATTTGACGCGCGGCCGGCTGGTTTCTCTGTCAGGCGGATTGTTATTTGCGGCGGCCAGCTTCTTTTTGGGTTATGTCATTGCTTATCTACTGACAAAAATATTTAGAATTCGTGCTGGACGGCGCGGTACCTTTATTAATATGTTTGTCAACGCAAACACGATTTTCATTGGCCTGCCTTTGAATCTGGCTTTGTTTGGCAGCAAGTCTATGCCTTATTTCTTGATTTATTATGTTATGAATACGATTTCGACTTGGGCGATTGGCGTCTTCTTCATTTCAGCTGATGATCCGACAAAAGACAAAGGCACCAAAACATCCTTTAATTGGAAAAAACTACTGCCGATGCCTTTAGTTGGTTTCCTGTTTTCGCTGGTGTTCTTATTGCTGGCTATTCCAGTACCGGCCTGGATTGATACGACTTTTTCTACGGTTGGCGGGATTGTCACACCGATGTCTCTGATTTATATCGGCATTGTGCTGGCCGATGCTGGATTGAAATCAATTCATTTTGACCGAGATTCGATTCTTGTCCTGATCGGCCGCTTTATCATTGCACCAGCCTTAATGATTGGTATTTTGCATTTGTTTGCTGCTGGTATGCCATCCTTGGAATCATCAACTTTGATTATTCAATCGGCTGCTCCAGGATTGGCGGTCCTGCCTATTTTGGTCGGACAGAGCCATGGGGATGTTGAATATGCCACGAATGTTGTGACCACTTCGACTGTCTTGTTTATCATTGTTGTACCGATCTTGATGCAATTAGTTTGAAGATAAATCATCATATTTAAAACCCGCTGCTTGATTAGCGGGTTTTTTCATGGAAAAATAGACAGTAATACAGTTGACAGGAGCAATCTGATGAAAAAGAATTTTAAAATCCAGCTTAAAGATACTTTGGCCAGCGAACAGGCCGATCAGTTTCGGAAATTTATTACCTCGCCAACGATCATTCAGCTGTCAATTGGTGTGATCGTCGGCGGCAGCCTGACCGATTTAATCAAAAGCGTCATCAGCCTGGCATCGAACTTGTTTTATTTTATGTCGCTGCTTTTATTTTCACCGCGTCATACGGCCAATCTCAGACTGGTGCTGGATCCTTCCAGAACTGTTTTTGAAAACGTCCTCACCTTATGTGCGATCGCGGCCTGCGTCTTCTTTTTTGTGAAACTAATCAATAAATTCCTTGTGAAAAACGCCTCCGAAGCATTCGGCTACAATGCTCAGTTGGAAGAAACCAAAAAATTGCTGAAAGCCCAGCAGCGCAATAATGATTTGCTGGAACAATCCTTAAAACTGCAAAAGGAATTGTTAAAAAATAGCACATCTTCGGATAAATCTTCGCATTAAGGCTTACGTTCACCACCGCTTAAAAGTATTGTTTTTTGATCATTGTTTTTCTAACTAGTGCAGGAATGCTCATGAATTCAATTCGGCCGCAGCCAACTATTTTCAATCAGACGAATAAATAAATAGAATTGAATGCGCTTCGATGTTCGAATTGACAGAGATAGGTAAAATAGAATTATGCTGAAAGTTTACAACACCGCAAGTGCAAGCAAAGAAGTCTTCAAGCCCATCCAAGCCGGAAAAGTAACCATGTATGTCTGCGGGCCGACTGTTTACAACTATATTCACGTGGGAAACGCGCGTTCGTCGATTGCTTTTGATACAATCCGCCGTTACCTGATTTATCGGGGTTATCAGGTGAACTTTGTCTCGAATTTTACGGATGTTGACGATAAAATCATTAATCGCGCCCAAGAAGAGGGTGTCAGCGAAAAGGAAATCGCCGATAAATACATCAAGGCCTTTTACGCCGATACCAAGCCGCTTAATATTCTGCCGGCCACAACGCGGACTAAAGCCACTGACGTCATTGATGACATTATCGCTTTCATCGCTGATTTGATTGATAAAGGTTATGCCTACGAATCATCTGGGGATGTCTATTTTCGTGTCCGAAAGGCCAAGAATTACACGGCTTTGGTACATGAAAGCCTCGATGATTTGGAAACAGGTGCTTCAGGCCGTCTGGATGACGGTGCTTTGGCTTTAAAAGAGGATCCGCTGGATTTTGCTCTTTGGAAAAACGAGCCGCGCCATGTGATTAAATGGCAGTCTCCGTGGGGGCAGGGGCGTCCAGGCTGGCATATTGAATGCTCAGTCATGTCGACCAAGTATCTTGGCGATACGATTGATATTCACGGTGGCGGCATTGATTTAGTTTTCCCGCACCATACAGATGAAATCGCTCAATCCGAAGCACATACGGGCAAGACATTTGTTCATTACTGGCTGCATAACGGCTTTGTCAATGTGAACAACGAAAAAATGAGCAAGTCGCTGGGCAACTTTACGACTGTGCATGATCTTTTGGCTTCCTATGATGACCCGCAGGTGATTCGCTATTTCATGTCAGCCACACATTATCGCCGTCCGATCAATTATTCAGCTGATGAATTGGATCGTGCCAAAGTTGAATTGGACCGCATCCGCCAAGCTTATCAGCGTCTGGCCCATGCCAGCAAAACAGTTGGTGCCGATGCTGAGATTACAGATAATTTGGCCGTGATTGAAAAGAATTTCGTCACAGCTATGGATGATGATTTTAATGTTGCTAACGCTCTGTCAGCCGTTTTTGAGCTCGTAAAGCTAGCTAATTCCTATGCTGACAGCGGTCGATCCAAACAAGATTCTGCTGATGCCATTCTCGCCATACTGTCCCAATTGATGGGCGTCTTTGGGATTGATTTGCAAGCCAATGCTGCCGCTCGTCCGCTGCCTGATAATGTGTCACAATTATTGGCGGCTCGCAAACAGGCTCGCATTGACAAAGATTGGGCCGCTTCTGATCGTTTGCGCGATCAGATTCACGCCTTAGGTTATCTAGTCAAGGATTTACCCGATGGCCAGCACACGGAGAAAGCATGACAGAGACAGGAACGATTCGCTTATTTGCCAGTGATATGGATGGGACGCTGTTAGACAGCCACAATCACTTCAATCAGAAAAAAATGAAACAGGTCGTCGACTTGCTGCGCCAGCAAAAGAAGCATTTCGTGCTGGCAACGGGCAATCAAGCCATGCGCATCAACAAATTCTTTTCGCCCTTTGATCCGCAAGGGGATGTGATTTCCATGGTTGCAGAAAACGGTGCTTACATTCAAAAGGGTCATCAACGTCTGCATCAATCTGTCATTAATCCGATAAAAGTCAGGCGAATTTATGATTTGCTGCAGGTTTTGGACACGAAACCGACTTCGGCTGTGTTTGCCGGAGAGGGCAGTTCTTTTGCACCTGATTGGCAGGAATCGGTCCAAAATCCCAAGACACAGATTTTTTTCGCTGGAACAATCAGCGATTTTTATCCTAATTGGCAGGCAATTGATTCTTTTTACCAGATTACGATCCCGATTGATAAAATTTCACTCAACTGGAAACAGGATTCCGGCCAGCAGTTTTTAGACATGCTGGAAAATGATCCGCTGTTAACCGGCCTGCGTACGCCGACGTCGGGTTTTGGCGCGATCGATATTGTCAATGCCGGTGCTGATAAAGCGACTGGGCTGCAAAGGCTGGCCAATGACTTGAAAATTCCGGCTGGCCAGATGGCAGCCTTCGGCGACGGGCTGAATGATTTGGAGATGCTCCAATATGTCGGCCAACCCTATATCATGCCCAACTCGCAAGCGGAATTGAAGCAGTATTTTGACAAGAGCCGTTTGACAGCTGCTGATAACAATCATGACGGCGTGCTGGACACGATTTTAGCAATTTTAAGTCGTTAAACGCGGTGCAATGCAAAATTTTCGCGAATGTTTAACATAGAAAGCGGGGTGTACGAAATGATTCAAGGACATTTGAAAATGAGTGATTACGGTATTTTTCAAAAAAAAGAGCTGCTGAACCAAATTGATCCGCAGCATCTAATTATTTCCGGCCCAACGGCCAATGAAAAGGAACTTCAAGATCTGCCTATCAATCCGGATTATGAGGAATTATTCGGGCAGTATGATGAAATCACGGTCGATCCGTCTGGTAAAATTCTTGATGTTTACGAAGGCGAAAAACCCAGTTACGACTGCGCTTGATGCTTGTCGAACAGTTTAGCGTAATCGCCGTAGCCTTCGGTCTTTAAATCAGCCAGCGGGACAAAGCGCAAGGCAGCTGAATTGATGCAAAAGCGCAATCCGCCGCTGTCTAAGGGACCGTCGTCA
The DNA here is from genome assembly GCF_000241055.1 of Oenococcus kitaharae DSM 17330. Taxonomy (NCBI): domain Bacteria; kingdom Bacillati; phylum Bacillota; class Bacilli; order Lactobacillales; family Lactobacillaceae; genus Oenococcus; species Oenococcus kitaharae. The sequence goes on along the minus strand of NZ_CM001398.1, from coordinate 110,156 downwards.
AAGACGTGGCCCAAGTGGCTGTTGGCGGCCTTACTTCTGACTTCCGTGCGTGTCATACCAAAAGAGGCGTCGGTCTTTTCGACGATATTCGGGTCGGCAATCGGCTTAGTAAAACTTGGCCAACCGCATTCGGCATCATATTTATCCTGGCTGGAAAACAGCGGTGTGCCATCGACGACGTCTACATAGATACCAGCTTCGTAAAAATTATCATATTTTCCACTAAAAGGGCGTTCAGTAGCGCCTTTTTGTGTGACATTAAATTGTTCTTTAGTTAAACGTGATAAATCTTTTTCTGCCATACCTTAATTTTCTCACTTTGAAGCAGGATAATGTTCATTAGTAGGAGGCAGCGATGTCAGTTTTAACAGATACGTATACTTTAAATAACGGAACTAAGATTCCAAAAATCGGTTTTGGCACTTGGCAGACAGCTGAGGGCAAGACGGCTTATGATGCAGTCAGTTTAGCTTTGCAAACAGGGTATCGCCATATCGACACGGCCCGTGCTTACGGCAACGAACATTCTGTTGGCCAAGCGATTGCGGATTCTGATGTTAAAAGAGAAGATCTTTGGGTGACGACCAAATTACCAGCCGGCGATAAGACACGTGATGCCATTCTGGCCGATTTTGACCGCTCAATGACAGCTTTAAATCTTGATTATATCGACTTGTATTTGATTCACGGCCCTTGGCCTTGGTCGCAAGCCGGCCGTCGCCACTTTGACAGTGAGAATACAGAGACCTGGAAAACGCTGGAAGAATTGCAGCGTTCCGGCCGGATTCGTTCGATCGGCCTGTCTAATTTCGATGTCCATGATATGACAAACATTTTGAATATTGCTGAAATTAAGCCGGTAGTCAATCAGATTCAGTATTATATTGGTTTTACCGAGCCGAAAATTTCGGCTTTTGCTAAGGAAAACGACATTCGTATCGAAGCCTATTCGCCATTGGCTACGGGCGATATTTTAAACACGCCGTCTGTGCAGCAATTAGCTGACAAGTATCAGGTCAGCGTGCCGCAGTTAGCACTGCGTTTCACTCTGCAAAATGGCACGGTCACCTTGCCAAAAGCACGCAGCCGGCAGCATATTGAAGAAGACAGCCAGCTTGATTTTCAGATTTCAGACGCAGATATGGCCGTTTTAAACGCTTCTGCTGATGCGGCTCCGATGCACTCTCACAATAGGACTCAGGGCTGATCATGACGAAAATTGGGATTTTAGGCAGTGGGCATGTCGGCTCGACTTTAGCCCAGCAGATCGTCACATTGGGTTTGGCTTCCGAACTAGTCTTAATTGATCCGAAAGCTGATAAAGTGGCCGCTGATGTCATGGATTTACAGGATATGCAGGCTAATTTAGCTTCTCATACGCGTGTTTTTGCTGGCGGATATGCAGACTTGAAGGATGCTGATATTGTTGTCAGCGCTTTTGGCAATATAGCTGAGGCTTGGAAGACGCCGACGGATCGTTTTGCTGAGCTGCCTTTTACAAAAAAATATGTCGAGGAGAGTGCACCGCAATTAAAGGCTAGCGGTTTTCATGGTGTTTTGGTCGTGATTTCCAATCCTTGCGACGTGATCGCATCGTTATTTCAGCGCTTGACCGGCTTTGATCGAAATCGCGTTCTAGGAACCGGCACGCTGCTGGATTCTTCTCGTATGAAACGCGCGACAGCCGCCGCTTTGGATATTGATCCGCGCAGCGTTGATGGTTACAGCTTGGGCGAGCATGGCAATTCGCAATTTGTCGCTTGGTCGACTGTGCGTGTCTTAGGCCGCCCGATTCAAGAATTGTTGGCAGAATCTAAGACGCAGCTGGATTTGGATCAAATTGATCACGATGCTAAAATGGGCGGTCATACAGTTTTCTTTGGCAAACGTTATACGAATTTCGGAATCGCAGCCGCCGCCAGCAGATTGTTAAAAGCGATCATCGAAGATGCTCATGAGGAGCTGCCAGTTTCAAATTATTACGCACCTTTGGATTCTTATTTAGGCTATCCGGCAATCATCGGCAAGCAGGGAATTGTTAAGCAGTTGGCTTTGGCACTGACTGACGAGGAAAAAGAGAAACTGGAGCGGTCAGCTGACTTTATTAAAGATAAGACTGCACAGGTATTAGGCTCAACTAGATAGCCTTTTTCTTTTATACTGGAAACATGACTATTTACGATCCGACTAAAATTCCTGGGGATGTTTACGATACCCATACGCATTTAAATGATGATGCTTTATATCACGATGTGGCGGCTTATGTTGGCCGTGCACACGAATTTCGTGTAATGGAAATGAATGTGGTCGGTTATGACGCTCAAGCTAATTTGCGTGCGATTCAGATTGCCCATGATTTTGCTGATGAGGGTGTGCGGGCAATTGTTGGTTTTCAGCCTGAAGATACGGGCGGATTTGATGCTGCTGCCCAAGAACCTTTACGCCAGCAGTTATCTGATCCGGCTGTGATCGGCGTTGGCGAGACGGGCTTGGATTGGCATTTTAAAGGATTTGACCGTCAGACACAATTGGCTGCTTTTGAAAAACATTTACAATTGGCCACTGAATTTGATCTCCCGGTCACAATTCATATGCGCGATTCTTTTGATGATATCTACCGTATTTTGCAGGAACAAGGCATCAAAAAATTCGAAATGCATTCTTTTGCCGGTGATTGGCATCAGGCAGAGAAGCTGGTTAATTTGGGCGGTTATATTAGTTTTTCCGGCATGGTCACTTTTAAAAATGCCAAAGAAATTCATGAAGCGGCTAAAGTCGTGCCTTTGGACCGGCTTTTAGTCGAGACAGATGCGCCTTATCTGGCGCCGGTTCCTCATCGTGGCAAGACCAATGAACCGGCTTGGACGAAATTTGTCGTTGACGGCCTGGCTGCTATTTTAGGCATTGATCGTGATGAATTAGCCCAAATTACGATGAGAAACGGGCATCGTCTATGGCCGAAAAAGTAAAAAGCACGATCTTTATTGTCGAGGGCAAAGACGATACAGCCAGGCTTCGTTTGGCTTTTGGCAATCAAGTCCAGACAATTGAGACGGGTGGGTCAAAAATCAGTCCGGCTGTGCTGGCTATGATTGACCAAGCCAGTCAGCAGCATGAATTGATTCTATTAACGGATCCCGATTTCCAAGGAGAGCGGATTAGAAAAATCGTCAGTCAGCGGGTGCCGACAATCAGACAGGCTTTCTTGCAAAAGTCAGAAGGCCGGCCCCATCATAAAGGCTCTTTAGGTGTTGAGCATGCCGATCCGGCCATTCTACGCAAATTACTGGCACAATATGTCCAGCAGCCTGCAATAGAGAGCAGCCCAGAAATCACGCGCGCAGATTTAAGCGGCTTGGGCCTGATTGATCGACAGGATTCGGCAGTTCGCCGCAGCAAATTAACAGACAAGCTGCATCTGGGCCAAACCAACGGTAAACAGCTTTTAAAACGCCTGAATATGTTTGGCATCACAAAAAAAGAATTGAAAGAAGCGGTAGAAAATTTTGATTGAAGGACCAGAAATAGGCAGTCCCGCACGGACTGCCGGTATCTTGAATAAATATCATCTGCGTGCCAGCAAACGTTTTGGACAGAATTTTTTAATCGATTTAAACGTTCTGCGTCAAATTGCTGAATTAGCAGCAATTAATCAGGATGATACAGTTTTGGAAATCGGCCCTGGTATTGGTTCGTTGACTGAGCAATTAGCTAAAGCAGCCGGGCAGGTCGTTGCCTACGAAATTGATAAAAAACTGATTCCTGTCTTGGCGGAGACTTTAGCGCCGTACGACAATGTCAAAGTGATCAATCAGGACATTTTGAAGGCTGATTTTTCTGTTTTTCATGACGCAAAATCCTTAAAAATTGTCGCCAACCTGCCTTATTACATCACAACGCCGATTCTTTTTTACCTCTTGGGTGAAAAATTGGCATTTAAATCAATTACGGTCATGATGCAAAAAGAGGTGGCCGCACGCCTGCAGGCACAAGTCGGCAGCAAAGAATACGGGGAATTAAGTCTGGCTATCCAATATCGTACGGACGTGACCATCCGGCTGCAAGTACCCCGGTCAGCCTTCATGCCTTCGCCAAATGTCGATTCTGCAGTCGTAATGCTGACGCCCAAGGCCGGTTTTAAAGCCTTTCCCTATGAAAAAGAGCTCTTTTCTTTGATTAAAGCCGCCTTCGCTCATCGGCGCAAATCTCTGGTCAACAACCTGCTTTTCCGCTACGGCAAAACAGATGAAAATCGTGCTCGGATTGAACAATCTCTGACTGACAGCGGCTTTAATCTTTCGATTCGCGGTGAGCGTTTAACCCTAGAAAATTACGAACAATTACTGTTGAATCTGCGCAAAAACGCCGTAATTTCTGCTCGCTAATTGTCAAACACTTGTAAATTTTACCCATATCTGCTAAAATAGTAAGAGTGTAAAAACGCGAGGAGGTTATATGCCAGAAGTACTGCAGAATATCAAAGACGATCTTGATTCAAAAATCGGTAGTCAAATCACGGTAATCGCTCAGGCTGGTCGCAAAAAGACCACGACTCGCAAAGGTGTTTTATTGGAGACTTATCCGTCACTGTTCGTTGTGCAATTGGATAAGGCCGAAGGAACGTTCGAGCGTGTTTCTTATAGCTATACAGATATTTTAACGAAGAATATTGATATTAACTTTGGCCGCGAGGTTAAAAGCGCGTGATTTAAAAAGATCCTCATCATGAGGATCTTTTTTTAATCTCTAATAACCCGTGCCCCTTTGGCATCAAAAGATAAAGCTTGAATTTGGGCACCCTTTAATTTTTCGGATTTTTTTAATTGATCAAGCAGGTTGCCTGCTTGATCTTTTTTGACGATTGTCATGACGGTCGTACCAGCGCCAGACAAATAGCTGCCGGATAAGCCCAAGTCATGTGCGATGCGACGAACTTCTGTCAGTTCCGGAACGAGTTTTAAACGATAAGGCTCATGAAAACGGTCTGTCTCTAACAAGTGTACCGTGTTAGCCCAGTCGTTATTGAAAAGTGATGCCACAAGAATATTGCTTTGTGCGCTGCTTTGCACTGATTGACGACGGTCAGTCTGGTCGGGCAGCACATCACGTGATGTGCTTGTTGCTAATTGCCGATCAGGGATCACAACAATTGGCAGATAATCAGCAGGCAATTGAACTTGGTAGTGCAAAAAAGTTTTCGGCTTAGCTGGATTGGGCCCAGCAACAACAATACCGCCAAAGACTGCTGGAGCGACGTTATCAGGATGGCCTTCGATTTGAGCAGCACGCTGGAAAATTGTTTCGCTGCTTAATGTGACTGTGGATGATAATTCGTTGCCTAATAGGAGGCCGGCGATGATGGCTGAAGAGGATGATCCCAGGCCGCGTGCCAAAGGAATGTCTGATTCAATCCGCAGCTCTTGCGGTTCAATATCGTGATCGACAGTCAATGCTGATAAGACGATCATATTTTTTTCATCGCTGGGAACATCGGGGCCGAAGGGGTGGTGCACCAGCCATTGGCTGCTGGGGCCGACAATTGTCACTGTCAAATACAGATTGACGGCTAGGCCCAGCGAATCAAAGCCTGGTCCCATATTAGCGCTGGTTGCTGGTACGATAATTTTAGTCATGGCTGTTTTCCTTTGGCTCGACCAGCAATTTATATTCATGGATAAAACTGACGCCGCGTGCCTGGCGGATTGTCGTCTTGACTGGATTTAATTGAGCATCGGAAGCTGGATAGGTAATAATCACGACGCGGGTACTGTCATCAACTGGATCATACTGGCGAATGTTTCTAAAATTAATGTTGCTCATTAAAAAGAAAGCTGATAGTTTATGGATAATGCCGGGCCGGTCAGCGACTTTAAAGACCATATAACGGCTGGCAATGCGATCCTTTGGTCCTGCTAGTGCCAAGGAACTGCTGGGATGTGTATTAAATTTTGCCGGTGCGGCCGATCCTGTAACCAGAGCTAATAAGTCAGCGACGACGGAATTAGCCGTTGCGTATTCGCCGGCACCAGGGCCGTAAAACATCAAACCGCCGGAATAGCGGCTGTTGACGAAAATAGCATTGTTCTCATTCTGTACAGAAGCCAGCGGGTGGTCTTTAGGCATCAGTGTTGGTGCAACGGACAATTGCAATTTATTAGCTGCTGATTTGCTAACAGTCGCTAATAATTTGATTTCATAACCGAGATCAGAGACATCTTTTAAATCAGTTTGTGTGATCGTCGAAATACCGGTCATTTGGATATCGTTTTGCGAGACCTGTTTGCCGAATGCAAAATCAGTTAAGATGCGTAATTTATAGGCTGCATCAATACCTTGAACATCATTGGTCGGGTCAGCCTCGGCAAAACCCTTGTCCTGAGCCAGTTTTAAAGCGTCTTCATATGAGAGTTTGTGCTGGCGCATTTGTGTCAGGATAAAATTCGAAGTACCGTTCATAATACCGTTGATCTGCTGGATTTCGTCCGGAGAGAGGCTGGTCGATAAGGCCCGAAGAATCGGAATACCGCCTGCGACTGCCGCTTCATAATAAAGGCCAACCTGATTTTCTTCAGCTAATTTTGCTAAACGCCTGCCGTCTGCAGCAATTAGATCCTTATTAGCTGTAATTACGTGTTTGCCGGCTTTTAAGGCCTGCTCGATGATGTGCTTGGCGATCTTAACACCGCCGATCAGTTCGATCACGATGTCGATATGAGGATTCTCCAAAATACTTTTCGGGTCATCGGAAATCGGGAGATCTTGTGTTTTGGGATCGCGCAACTTTTCAGTATCCCTGACGACGACCTGGACGACTTCAAAAGCGACGTTAAAACGTTTGGCGTAAGTCTTGGCCTGTTCGCGCAGGATTTTGACAACACCTGTAGCGACAGTGCCAAGACCAAAAATACCGATTCGATAACTTTTCATGAACAAATGCTAACACGAAATCCGCCTTTCTGCTATTATGACCGCAGAGGTTATATGAAATTTCAAAGTACGCGTGGCAATGCGCCGGCCGTCAGCGGCCTGCAGGCGCTGATAAACGGTTTGGCGCCGGACGGCGGCCTATATGTGCCGCAAGCTTTCCCGAAGATTGATTTTAATTGGGACCAGTTGGCAAAAGCCGATTATTTTCAAATTGGGCAGCTGGTTCTCTCGACCTTTTTTGACGAATTCAGCCAAGGAGAGCTAGCGGATTTTCTGCATCAAGCCTATGCACAATTCGATAGGCCGGAGATCGTCAAAGTCCATGCCTTAGATGGCAAACGGCAGCTTCTAGAGCTTTTTCACGGTCCAACACTGGCTTTTAAGGATATGGCTTTATCGCTGCTGCCTTATTTATTGACGGCGGCTGTTAAAAAGACCGGCCAAAAGGATGTTTTGGTTATTCTGACGGCCACTTCTGGGGACACGGGCGGTGCAGCCTTGCAAGGATTTAGCGATATCGGCCAGACACAGATTGTTGTTTACTATCCATCAGTTGGCGTCTCGGCTTTGCAGCGTCAGCAAATGACGACAACGCCAGGTCAAAATGCGCATGTTGTGGCGGTTGAAGGCAATTTTGACGATGCTCAGCGTGTTGTTAAAAAACTGCTGGCGGATCCTGAATTGGCCAAACAGATGCAGACGGCCGGCTTGCGTTTTTCTTCGGCCAATTCGATTAACATTGGCCGCTTAGTCGCACAGGTTATTTACTATATCTATGCCTATGCGCAGCTGCTCAAATCCGGTCGTCTCAAGTCTGGTGAAAAACTGGACGTGACCGTACCAACTGGTAATTTTGGTGATATTCTAGCGGCTTACTGGGCTAAAAAGCTTGGTTTGCCATTAGGCAAATTAACAGTCGCTTCCAATGCCAATCATGTTCTGACAGATTTTTTTGCCAGCGGAATTTACAATGCCAAACGCGATTTTCATGTCACGACCAGCCCGGCCATGGATATTCTGCTCTCCAGCAACCTGGAACGTCTGCTTTTTGATGTTGCGGGTGCTGAAAAGACGCGTCACTGGATGGCCGATTTAGCTGACAAGCAAACCTTTACAGTCGACGACAAAACCCTTGACTTGCTGCAGCAGTCTTTTAACGCAGCTTTTGCTGATGTTGACCAGACCAGCCAGACGATCAAAGAGACTTTCAGGGATCATGATTATTTATTGGATCCGCATACGGCCGTGGCTGTTTACGCAAATCAGCAGTTTACGACTCAGCGGCAGCAATTAATTGTTTCAACGGCCAGTCCTTTCAAGTTTGCAGAAATTGTCCTATCGGCACTAGGCCAAAAGCCGGCTGATGATCCGGCCGCGAATCTCAAACAAGTCGCGCAAATTGCCAAGCTGCCTGTGCCGGCTGCGATCGCAGACTTGTTTACAAAAAAAGTCCGTTTTCACGAACAATTAACAATTGATCAATTAGGAGAAGATTTAAAAGCCAGCCTTGGCCTTTAATCTTCTTTTTTTGCATGGCCGTTTTCAAAGTGTGCGTCATAAATGGCCCGGACAGCTTTGGCCTCGTCTTCAGGCTTGACGCCCAGCATAATCGAAATTTCCGAAGCACCCTGATTGACCATGGTCAAGGAGACGCCGGCATCGCGCATAGGGTCGACGACGTCTGACATAGCCCCGACACGATTAATCAAGCCCTCACCGACAACCATGATAATCGCATAATCGTTTTTCCATTCCAATGCGTCGGGCTGAATTTCTTCTTGAATCCGCTGTGTCAGTTTTTCTTTGCGGCCGCCTGTAAGCTGTTTTTTATCAAAAATAATCGTGATGTCGTCAATTCCTGAGGGCATGTGCTCATATGAGATATTCAGATCGGCGAGAATCTTTAAAATACTTGCTGTAAAACCAACTTGGCGATTAATCAGGTAACGATGGATGTATATGGCCTGGAAATGATTGGCGCTGGCAATACCTGTGATTTTATTTTTGTGTGTCAGCCTGGCGCGCGGGACGATCATGGTACCGGCCGCTTCGGGATGGTTCGTGTTTTTCACATTAATCGGAATATTGCCTTCGATGGCCGGCAGAATAGCTTCATCGTGGAAAACGGCAAAACCTGCATAACTGAGCTCACGCATCTCGCTAAAAGTCATCTCATGAATCGGTGCTGGATTGTCGACGAGTTTTGGATTGACCGCGTAAATTGAATCGACGTCCGTGAAGTTTTCATAGAGATCGGCATCCAGCCCGCGAGCCAAAATTGCGCCCGTAATATCAGAACCGCCGCGAGAAAAAGTGTTGATCAAGCCGTCTTTGGTAATACCAAAAAAGCCGGGGAAGATAATAATTTCGTCGTCAGCGATTTTTGTCTGAGCGATTTTGGCATAGGAAGCCGGCAGAATCTGGGCATTTCTGGCTTCTTTGGAAACAGTCATCCCGATAGCCATGGGTGTCAGCATACGCGCTTTTAGTCCGACTTGATTGAAGACGGCCGTGATTAAACGGGCTGACATATATTCGCCCTGTGCTGATAAAGCAGCTTGGCAGAAAACGTCAGAAGGGTAGGATGCTTGGGTAATTTGGAACAAATGTGTTTTCAATTCTGTTAGAATTTCTGGATCCAATTGGAAAAAAGCCGCGATTTGGGTATAGCGTTGGAAAATACTGTCATAGATATCCTGCGGGTCTTCCCGATTTAAGACGGCTTGCGCCAAGTCCAAAAGCAGATCCGTAATTTTCCTATCACCACTAAAACGTTTTCCGGGAGCTGAAACCACAATGACACGCCGAGCCGGATCGCTTTTGACAATCTTGATGACTTTTAAGATTTGATCGCCGTTTGCAAGAGAACTTCCGCCAAATTTCACGATTTTCATAAGCCTTATTCTAACCGAAAAACCGACGGCTTGAAATGACGAATGTTCGGAATCTGCTGTTAATTATATTTTTTTTTAGTAGAATATTAGCGAAAGGAGATTTATGAAAACACCTCGAGCTGAACGTTTAGTTGATATGACCCGTTATCTAATGGAAAGGCCGCGGACATTGGTCCCGCTGACTTTTTTTGCCAATCGTTTTTCTTCGGCTAAGTCATCAATTTCCGAAGATTTGACTATTTTAAAAAAAACACTGAAAGAGCGCGGTGTTGGCTTGTTAGAGACAATTCCTGGTGCAGCTGGCGGTGCTAAATTCTATCCTTATATTCTGGAGCGAGAAGCTGACGAATTTGTTAACGACATGTTAAAACAAGTTAACGATGAGACCCGTGTTCTGCCAGGCGGCTACGTCTATTTGTCTGATCTTTTAGGTCAGCCGGCTATTTTGCGCCAAGTCGGCCGCATTATTGCCACCGAATATCTGGATATGGATATTCAAGCCGTTATGACAGCTGCGACCAAGGGTGTTCCGATGGCAGCCGCTGTTGCGGCTCAATTGAATGTACCTTTTGTGATCGTCCGTTCCGGAGAAAATAAAGTGACCGAAGGCCCAACTGTTTCAGTTAATTATCTGACCGGTTCTTCCAAACATGTTGAAAAAATGGAATTGTCCCGCCGCAGCCTGCCGACAGGATTAAATATCTTAATTGTCGATGACTTCATGAAAGCCGGTGGTACGATCAACGGCATGAAGACCTTGGCTAAAGAATTCGATTCTCACGTTAAAGGTGTAGCTGTGTTTGCTGAAGGGCGTGCCCGCCAGCGGCAGGTAGATGATTTTACGTCGCTTTTGCACGTTGATACAAATCTGGATTCCGGTGAAGTGATCAAAGTGCAGATTGGCAACTACAAGGAAAATATATTCCGAGGAAGGGAAAACCGAAGTGTCCGAAATTGATGTAGTCATTCTTGCGGCCGGTAAGGGCAGCAGGATGAAAGATAATTTTCCCAAGCCGCTGCATGAGGTTGCCGGTCTGCCGATTTTAGAGTGGGTCTGCCGCGCTGTGAGAAAAATTGAGCCGCATAAAATTATTGCGGTTCAATCCGCGAGCGAAGATTTTGCATCTTATGTTGACGAGACAGTTGTTCAAGCCCAGCAATTAGGGTCTGCTGATGCTTTGCAGGCAGCTTTTTCTAAAGTTGATGCCGAAAAAATTCTCGTGATTAACGGTGACATGCCGCTGGTAACAGGTGATGTTTTAGCTGATTTGGTTGCAAAAGGCGAGGGCTTCGATGCGGCTGTTTTGACGACAATTTTGAAGCATCCTTTTGGTTACGGCCGGATTATTCCTGTTGGACAACGCAATGTCGTTGAACAAATCGTCGAAGAAAAAGACGCCACTGATGACCAGCGTCAAATTCAGCTGATCAATTCCGGCATTTATCTTTTTCGGACAGAATATATTAAACGCACCATTTCACAAGTCACAGCTAATAATGCGCAAAAAGAATTTTATCTGACTGATGCGCTGCCTGGTGCCCGAATTGTTCAAGCAGACGACTGGCGCGATTTATTAGGCGTTAATGACCAAAAACAATTGGCGGATGCTAATCAACTGGCTCGCAAACGCATCAACGAACAGTTAATGGCCAATGGCGTCTCGATGATTGACCCGCAAAGCACCTATATCGATGCCAATGTCGTCGTCGGTGCCGGCACTGTTATCAAACCCGGTACCGTGATTGAGCGTGATTCTGTGATTGGTGCTGATAATGAAATTGGCCCCTATGCCCATTTGCGTGAAAAGACAGTTACAGGTACGGATGTCCATATTGGTAATTTTGTCGAGACAAAAAATGCTGAAATCGGTGCCCATACGCATATCGGCCATTTGACCTATGTCGGGGATGCTCGAATTGGCGAATCTGTCAATATTGGTGCAGGGACGATTTTCGTCAATTACGATGGCAAAAATAAGCACATTACCAAGGTCGGCGACCATGCTTTTATCGGCAGCAATACAAAACTGATTGCGCCGGTCGACATCGCTAGAGAAGCAATTACGGCAGCCGGATCGACGATTACAGCTGATGTTGCCGAGCACGCGATGGGGATTGCACGTCAGCGTCAGACGAATAAGCCGGAATTCTGGGACCGTTTGCCGCATGAAGATTTTGCCCAGGCTTATCGAGAGAAAAAACGCCAGGAGAACCAGGCACCAGACGAAAGCTGAATAGGTTTGCAGTCAGCTTCAATGTGTTTTATATTAATTCAGTCTACTAAGCTATGTCGGTAGATTTGTTTGTGCAATAATTTTTAAAAATGGAGATTGATGATGCAGGATAAGAAGAAGAGTTGGATCAGCGTCAGGGATGTCGTTGCTATTGGTATCGGAACTGCTGTTTTTTTCGTTTTGATGCGTTTCGTTGCTATTCCAACGCCGGTCGCAAATACGACGATTAACTTAGCAGAGCCATGGCTGGCTTTGATCGGCGCTATTTTTGGTCCGATTGTCGGTTTGTTTGTCGGATTTATCGGTCACGCCTTAAATGACACAGTTGCCGGGTGGGGCGTCTGGTGGACTTGGGTCTTTGCTGATGGTGTTTTGGGCCTGCTGCTTGGATTGGCAAAACGCTATTTAAAGCTGGATACAGAGACATTGACCAGTAAAAAATTGTGGTTTTTCAATATCTGGCAGGTGATTGCCAACGTGATTGCTTGGTTTGTGATTGCACCTTTGGGTGATATTGTTGTCTATCGCCAGCCAGCAGCTAAAGTATTTCTTCAGGGTTTTTGGGCCGGAATCGGTAATATGGTCGGCATTGCAATTGTAGGAAGCATCCTGCTTGTTGCATACAGCCGTACGAGAACTCGCACCGGATCATTAAAGTCTGAAAAATAATTCATGCCAGCGATCGAATTTCAAAAGGTTAATTTTAAATATCGTGTTCAGAGCCAAGCTACATTGCATAATGTTAGCTTTGCTTTTGATTATGGGCAAAAAATCATTATCGCCGGCCCCTCAGGATCTGGCAAGACAACGATTGGCCACTTGATTAACGGCCTGATTCCGCAAAGTGTCCCTGGTGAGTATTCAGGCAGTATTCTGATTAATGGCAAAGATGCTGCCAAAATGGATATTTTTCAGCTCTCTTTTGAAGTCGGTACTGTCCTGCAGGATACGGACGCCCAATTTGTCGGCATGACCGTAGCTGAAGACGCCGCTTTTCTTTTAGAGAATGAGAATACAGAACATAGCCAATTACTTGCGCAAACAGAGAACTGGTTAAAAGAATTAAATTTAGAAGCCCTGAAGAAACATTCACCTCAAGAACTTTCTGGCGGTCAAAAACAACGTGTCAGCATGGCCGGTGTTTTAAGTTCCGACAGTAAAATTTTGCTGTTTGATGAACCACTGGCTAATTTAGATCCGGCTTCCGGCCGTTTGGCGATTCAATTGATTGCCGATCTGCAAAAGAAGCTCGGCTTGACTGTGATTATTATTGAACACCGTTTGGAAGAAGCCTTGAGGATTCAAGCAGACAAGCTTTTAGTGATTGATCATGGCAAAATTATTGCAAATGATATACCCGATCGTGTCTTAACAAGTGCTGCAGTCATTTCGGCCGGCCTTCGTGAACCTTTATATATCACAGCCATGCGCGATGCCGGCGTGGATTTAAACAAAATCGCACATATTACGGATTTAGCCTCACTGGATCACCAGGCAATCAAGCGTCAGCTGAGTGTCTGGCTTGAGAAAAAACAGCCCGACAAGACTAAAAAATCCAGGGAGCCTATTCTATCCATTCAGCATTTATCTTTTGCTTACCCGAAACAGGCTGTGTTTTCTGATTTGAACCTGACATTTCCTGCTGGGCAGATGACCGCCATCGTTGGGAAAAACGGGTCAGGCAAATCGACATTTTCCAATCTTGTGACCGGCTTTTTGAAGCCTGATAGCGGCCGGATTTTGTTTGATAACCAGCCCCTAGATGGCCAGTCAGTCAAAGAACGGGCCGATAAAATTGGCTACGTGCTTCAAGATCCAAATCAGATGATCAGCCAGAATATCGTTTACGATGAAGTGGCTTACGGGCTAAAATTGCGTGGCCTGTCTGATGACCAGATCCAGGCTAAGACACGGACCATGCTGGAAGTAGCCGGCTTGGATAATATGCGTCATTGGCCGATTTCAGCTTTGAGCTTTGGCCAGAAAAAGCGTGTCACAATTGCTTCAGTGCTGGTACTTGCGCCGAGAGTGCTCATATTAGACGAACCGACTGCTGGACAGGACTATCTCAACTACCGATCACTGATGAATTTTGTGGCAGAACTGAATCGCACACAAGATTGTTCGATCATTGTGATCACACACGACATGCACCTGATGCTGGAATACACAGATCGTGCCATTGCACTCGTAGACGGACAGGTGATTGCTGACATGGCACCGGCCGAACTGCTCAATGATCCGGCCCTATTAAAACGCGCCTCGCTTGCTCCGACCAGTCTTTACGATTTAGCTGAATCGACTGGTCTAGATGCTGTTGCTTTATCTAAAAGGCTGGTACAAGAGGAGATGACTCGTGGCTGATAATTCTTTTAGCTTGGCTTATAAAAATCGTGGAACTTGGCTGGATCGTTGCAGCGGTGCCAGTAAACTGCTGGGTTTTGTGCTGCTGTCTGGCATTGCCATGATCGTTTTAGACACACGTTTTCTGATTTTTCTTGTGATTCTATCTTTGATTTTGCTGAAAATCAGTCGCGTGAAAATGTCAGAAGTGGCCGCTTTGATGAAGCTGGTGCTTGTGTTTATGGCTATTAATCTGGTCATGATTTATGTCCTTGCGCCAAATTATGGCAGTCAGATTTATCAATCCAAAGATATTTTATTGGGCAGCGGCTATTTCGCTTTGACACAGCAGGAATTGTTGTATTTGGTCAACATCGGCCTGGAATATATCGTAGCTGTTCCACTGGCTTTGATTTTTCTGCTGACGACCAATCCATCTGAATTTGCTGCCAGCTTAAATCGCATCGGTGTTCCTTATAAAATCAGTTATTCGGTCTCGTTGGCCTTGCGTTATATTCCTGATGTGACACGCGAATATCACCAGATCAGCTTGTCCCAGCAGGCCAAGGGTAACGAGATTTCTAAAAAAGCACCATTTTTCAAACGCTTGAAGGGTGCTTCGGCCATTCTTGTGCCCTTATTGTTAAGCTCGATTGATCGGATTGAATCTGTCAGCCAAGCTATGGAACTACGCCGTTTTGGTGCCAAAAAGAGACGCAGCTGGTATTTCTCTGAGAAACTGAAAGCACTCGACTGGGCCGTCTTGTCGTTTGTCTTGTTAATTGTGATTTTTGGGTTTATCCTGATAATTGTCAATGGCGGACGATTTTGGAATCCGTTCCATTGAAGGAGGCTCTATGACAGACGAAATTCAAACGGCTATCTTTGCCGGCGGTTGTTTCTGGTGCATGGTCGAACCCTTTGATTCACTTCCTGGTATTATCAAAGTGCGTTCCGGCTATACAGGCGGCCATGTCGACAACCCCACTTATGAGCAGGTCTCGTCACACACGACCGGTCATACCGAAGCAGTTAAAATCTGGTTCGATCCAGCAAAAATGTCTTATGAAAAACTGGTCGAACTTTATTGGCAAGTGACTGATCCCACGGATGCGGGTGGCCAATTCCAAGATCGCGGCGATAATTATCGACCGGTCATCTTTGTCAATTCACCAGAACAGCGCCAAATTGCTGAGGCTTCTAAAAAACAATTAGCTGCTTCAGGGACATTTGGCGATGACCCGATCGTGACAACAATTGAAGATGCCCAGACTTTCTGGGATGCTGAAGATTATCATCAAGATTTTTACAAATACCATCAAGCACGCATGGCGTTACAGGATATGCAGCGTGACCATTTCATCAAACAACATTGGGACACCAGCAAAAGTGCTGATTAAGCTGATGCTGTTTCCAATAAAAAAAGCTTCAGGCGTTAAATTGCCTGAAGCTTTTTTTATATTTTGGTCGGATCAATATGTAAAAGATGCTTGAACAGGTGCCGGTCTCCCCAAGCAATATTATTGCCTTGCAGGAAGAAACAGTAGGCTGTGCCGATACCATAGCTCAGCAGCTGGCCCGACATTGCCCAGCAAACCAGCGAGATGCTGACGGCGATCACGAAATTGGATAATTGGCCTAATGGCGCCGACCCATGGAAGAATTTAAAACGGGCCACGTTTGTCAAGTTATCCAAGGGATGAAGTACGAAATTAGCGCGCTGAATCACAGAAATGCCGATGCCGATGCACCAAATACCGAACAGATCGATGATCACTTTAGGAATGGTGGCCAGACCGACAAATAAGGGACGAAACAGATTGGCAAATTCCGCCACAAACAGACTGAACAGCAGACCAAAAATGATATTGCCGCAAGTCCTTTGCCAATTGATATGCTCAACCAAAAAAAGATTGACAACGGCCGCCAATATCGCCTCAATAGCTAAAAAAAGCATCGTAGGCAGATGCGTGACATTGGCTAGATTAACAGCAGAGGCCGACCAAGGGGCTGCCCCCATGGCAGCAGCAATTGATAAGCCGTTTCCCAAAGAAATAATGACCAGTGAGATAAAGAAATACGAGAGTTTTTGTTTGAATGTCAGTTCAAAATACTCCCCGTTTGAATAATACATGTTTCCATTAAAGCATGCTAAGGGTGAAAATGTTAATTTTTAGCAATATATTTTTGGAGAACTTGTCGTTTCAGCATGCGGTACAGGGTCAGGACAAAAGCTACCAAAGCCAAGACTGCGGCGAATATAAAGCTCCAGTGCATGGCTTGCAGAAAATAATCAGGATGCGCAGGCAGATAATTTAAAACACGTCGTCCGTCCAGATGACTCATACCGAGAAACAGCATGGTTGTGGCAAATGTATTGCCGACAATAAAACCAATATTTCTGGCTAAAGCGGTGACAGATCCGGCAATGCCTAACAAAGGCTTGGGAACTGTACTCATTGTCAAAGCGTTATTAGGTGACTGGAAGATGGCGGCCGAAGTCCCGTTTGCAATCAAGGTCAGGATAATTAATAGATAGGGTGAGCCGCCGTTGATCAATAAGTAGCCAACCTGGCTGAGCATTAGTCCGGCTAAACCGATTAATGTAATCAGTTCTTTATCAAATTTGTCGCCGGCCCATCCGGAAATCGGCGAAAAAATAAAATTGGCAATCGGAAAGGCCATTAAAATCAGGCCGGATTGACCCGGTGTCAGGCCGCGAAGATCCTGCAAATAAAAGGGCATCAGGATATTTGTATAGGAGTTCACCGCAAAGACGAGAAAAGCCGTTGTCAAAGAAATGGAATAAAGCTGGTTTTTGAAAATTTCGAGTTTGATCATTGGAAACTTGATTAAATTCTCGACTTTGATGAAGGCTGCTAAAAGCAAAAGGGCCACGACCAAGCCGATGATGACCCAAATATCTTGGAAACCAACTACCTCGGCGGCATTAATCGCTAAGAAGAAAACAGCGACAAAGGAGAAGAAAAGTGTTGAACCACTGTAGTCGATTTTTTCGTTGGGCTGGGCAATCGTATCTTGCGGAAAATATTTGATACCGATCACGATGGCGATCAAACCGATCGGCACGTTTACCCAAAAAATGAAAGTCCAATTGAAGATACTCAGGATGGCGCCACCGATAGCTGGACCGGCAATTGCGCCCAAGGAGACGAACATCCCGATCACAGACATGGCTCGTGCCCGCATGCTGGCTGGGAAATTAGAGGTCGTGATTCCAAAGCTTGTCGACATGGTCATTGAAGCGCCCACAGCTTGTACGACACGCGCTGCTAGCAAGAAGTAGAGGCCGAAACGGGAAATGCCGGCTAAAAAGGAACCAATTGTGAAGATGATCGTACCGATTTTAAAGATTTTGATTTTACCAAAAACATCTCCCATACGGCCGAACAGCAGCAATAGACCCGAGATCACGATTAAATAAACAATCACAGTCCAAGTTGCCTGGTTTAGCGGAATGGCCAGATCTTTTGAGATTGAGGGCAGGGCAATATTCACAATTGAGCCGTCCAGAACGCTCATAAAAGTGAAAATGCCTAATGCGATCATAATCAGAATATGATCTTTATCCAAATGGTCTGAACTTGATGATTTTGTCTTTTGCACAAGTGTCATTCTAACATTTTGTTAGAATGGAGCAGATGACTGAAATTTTAGGACAAACAATACTGGATTTGATTGACGGCCAAAACTATGCCGTGACTTCCTTTCCAGCTGACAAATATACACAAGCTGTCGCTGATACATTAGAAGGCAACTTTGATCCCACACAGATTAACCGCAGCGAAGTACAAATCGCCGGTGGCGTCGAAGGCGGCGGACAGACAATTTCTTTAGAGCTGGCACCTTATATCCTGCCTTTGAGATATAAAAATGAATATCGCAAGCTGATCCATCCTGATGCTCAGCTTCCAGTTCATACCTACTTGATATTCGAATCGGAGAAAATCAGCAATTCCAAAATGAAAATTGTCCAATTGGATGATCTAACCCAATTAAACGATCAGATCGAGGCATTTTTTGAGATCGAAAAGAATTGGGTTGCGCCAGTGCCCAAAGAAGAAGAGAAAGATACTGCAGCTGAAACTAAACCAAAAAAGGCCGCAGCCAAGAAAACAACAAGAAAAAAAGCCACGAAAAAGTGACTTTTTTCTTTGGCGCTTTTAAAGCAAGCAGTGGTATTAATATGCTATTATTATGATATCAAACTTGTTTCAGAGGAGCGATATGTTAAAACTCGAAAATATCAGCAAGACCTTCGGGGATCTTCGCGCGGTTGTCGACGAGTCTTGGGAACTGGCCGATGGCCGGATTCTAGGATTAATCGGTCAAAACGGCGCTGGGAAATCCACGACCTTTAAGATGATCCTGAACTTTATCGAAGCGGATTCCGGCCAGATTACCTGGAACGGCCGCAAAATTGACAGCCAGGTCATGAATGAGATTGGCTTTCTGCCGGAAGAACGCGGCTTGTACCCGGATGTGAAAATCGGCGAACAGATTCTTTACTTTGCTGAACTGCATGGTAAATCGCGCCAGGAAATCCGGCCGAAAATGCAGCAGTGGATGGATAAATTTGATGTTAAAGGCAAGCTGACTGATAAAGTCAAAAAGCTGTCAAAAGGAAATCAGCAAAAAGTCCAGCTGATCACAGCCTTGATTCATGAACCAAAATTAATTATTTTAGACGAACCGTTCAGCGGTTTGGATCCGGTCAACGCGCAGATTTTATTGGATATTATTGTTGAACAGAAAAAGAATGGCGCCGCGATTATTTACTCATCACATGACATGAATAATGTCTCGGCGATCGCTGACGATGTGATTATGCTTAATCGCGGCCACGTTGTCTTAAATGGTGAGACCGGTCAAGTCCGCCAGTCCTTTGGCCGGACCATGATTTATTTGGAATCGCCTGCAACAAAAGCCGAGCTATCTGCAATTCCAGGCGTTGTCAGTGTCGAGGATTATGCCGGCGGCCTGCAGGTGACTTTATCGGATCCAAAAGTCGGACGCCAAGTCTTTGAGCTGGCGACTAAAAACGGCTATATCACAGCGTTTGATCAACAACCGCCAACTTTGGAACAAATTTTCAAGATGAAAATCGGTCAGGATGCCATTGACGAGGCCGAAAAGGAGGAACTTACTCATGAATAAGACCTGGATTGTAGCCAAACACGTTTTTCTCAAAAATCTGAAAAGCCCGGCCTATTATTGGATGCTGCTGTCGCCCTTTATTTTCATTCTTGTCGGTATCGGTATTGCGGCTTTGGTCACGAATTCGATTTCTGATAACAAGCCATCATTAGGCGTTGTCGCTAACAGACAGCAGGTGCAGGCAATCAGAGCCTCACTGAAAGGGCAGGCTGATGTCCGTCGTCAGGACACAGCTGCTCAAGCAAGAAAAAGCCTCTCCAAAGAACACATTGATGCTTATCTGACAGTTTCCAGCGACTATGCCAAGGCAACTTTGGTATCGAACAATAAATCCGATGCCACCATTGATGCCGACACGGTCCGTCAGGCGATCACGAATCTGAAAGTGCAATCTGCTATCAGCAGCTTGAATTTGACAGCGGAGCAAGTTAGTTCCTTGTCCAGCCCGGCCGTGATTAACAGCCGTTATGTTTCTGTGACAAACGGCGGTACCAGCAACGATAATACAAATCGCGGCGTGCGTTATGCTTTTGCTCAGTTTGCCTTGGTCGCGATCTTCATCTTCCTGACCGTCTATGTCCAGATGACTGGTAGTGAAGTGGGGACGGAAAAAGGGTCACGGATCCTCGACAGTATCTTGGCGGCCGTTCCTGCCCGTCAGCATTTTGCCGGCAAGGTGATTGCAATTGTCTCGCTATTTATTTTCCAGTTGATTTTCTATGCCATCTTAGCTGTGATTGCCGTTATGCTAGCTGGACCATTCGGCTATGCACGTTTTCTCAATCTAATCGATTGGTCGCAGCTGGGAAGCGGCTATATCATCTCGACTTCTTTGATTACGATCGGAGCTATTGTCATCTATATTATTTTGGCAGCTGTCTTTGCTTCAATGGTCAGCCGCCAAGAAGATGTACCGCAATCGACTTCGACGGTCATGTGGGTGGCGATTGTGCCTTATTTCCTGGGTTATGCAGCTTTGGCCGCAGCCAACACGCCAATTTTTAAAATTATTTCTTTCGTTCCTTTCTTCAGCCAATCGGTGATGCCGGTTAGAATGTCAGTCGGTTCGGCCACAACTTTGGATGGCCTGGTCGCCTTCGGCTTGGAAGTAATCACGATTGCCATTATGCTGCGTTTTGCATCTGGTATTTATGCACGCAATGCGCTGAATTATGATGATGGCAAACCGCTGGCCAAGTTACTGCGTGCGTTCAAAAAGCGTCGTGTGTGATATACTATTATTCGATGCGATGAGTCGAGGAAACGTTTGCTACGGCGCGTTTCTAACACGGACGGCTGAGTTTAATCTCAAGGAACGCATTTCCGCCGCCGCCTAGGATCTTGTGGAAGTTGCTAGGCTGCTGGACTAACAGTACGTGGATGCAATTGGTAACAATTGTCGTTAGCAGCTAACGTAAAGCTGCAAAGCCAAACTAGACGATCTTCGGATCGTCTTTTTTTATGTGCTTTTCTGCCTATTGAAAATGTTTATCATGAAAGTATGTTTACTTTAAGTCGAGAATTTTTGCAAAAAGTACCGACAGATTCGCCAGTCGTTGATTTCCAAGAAGTCCATGGCGGCGACATCAATCGGGCTTATGCTTTGACCGACAGTCAAGGGCGGCACTATTTTCTTAAAGTCCAGCCCAAATCAGTGCCGGAATTTTTCCAGCACGAAGCCGATGGGCTGCATTTATTAGGCCAGGCTGCCCGTGTGCCTAAGGTACTTGCTTTGGGTGAAGTCGGCAAAGATCAGTGGCTCTTATTAGAGTACCTGCACACAACTAACAGCGGCAATCAATACGCGCTGGGCCAGGGGTTAGCCAAGATTCACGCGATCACGAGTCCGAACCATAAATTTGGCTTGGATAGCGATTTTAAAGCCGGAAAAACAATCAAAATCAACAGCTGGCAGTCTGATTGGACCAATTTTTTTATCGAACAACGCCTGAATGTCTTGCGCCGTCTCTTAATTTCCGAAGGCAAATGGCAGGATGACGCGGCTTATAATCAGGCAATTTCGATTTTCCGCAAGTTAATGGCAAAACGCCAAGTTCAACCCAGCCTGCTTCATGGTGATTTTTGGGCAGGCAATTTTATGTTCGATGCCGATAATGGCGAAGCGATTTTCATCGATCCGGACGTTTACTATGGCGATAGCGAATTCGATATCGGTATTACGACTGTTTTTGGCGGCTTCACGCGCGATTTTTATGCGGGTTACCAGAGTATCCGACCTTTTCAAACCGGTGTCGATCAACGCCTGATGTTCTATCAGCTTTATTACTTAATGGTGCATGCTCATCTATTTTCCGGATCCTATATTAGTGCCTATCGCGGCAAACTGCGCCAGATTATTTCACAGTAAAGACTTGATCTTTGACCAAGTCAAAACGCGGCCAATTTTGGTTGAGCAAAACCGGAACGCTCAATTGAGCCTGCTGCCAGAATTTTTTGGAATTTGTGACGCCGTTTTTCTCACCGATCACGATCAATTCACCACCGCGATTAAAGAAATGATGGACACGCAGGAAATTTAAAATCAGCCAGTCCGAATTAGCGTGCTGGGGTGACCAGGACAATACAATCACCTCGACATCTTTTAAATAATATTCGACAGCAGCCGAGGCATCCATCTTGACGACTTTTGTAATCGGTGTCATCTGCCGGTCCATGAGTTTCCAATCGAAATTGTCAGTGGCCGTGATTGGGTAATCAATCTGTAATTGCCGCAATCCAGCAGTCAAAAAGCCGTTGCCGGCCATAATTTCCAGCGCCGGCCGGCCATCCAGGTAGGTATATAAGTCATTAATCCAGGGTTTGGCGATATAGGCAAACATACCGTAACGTTCGATCAGATACTGACGGTAGTCGCCCAGTAATTGATCCAGTTCTTCAGCGGGGCGGACTTTTTGCTGGATTTCCAGTTCCGACATGCCGGCTGTAATCTGTTTGGACAAAAAATCCTGGATATCGACCATCATCGAATCAGACAAAGCCAACTCAGGCAGGCTATCCGGCAGTTTTTGCCGGCTGATGGCCAGATCAGAAAAAAGCAGCGCATCAATTAGATCGCTGACAGAATAAAGTTTGGCAAAATAATCCCGGCAGGCTTTGAGGCGGGGAATGTAAGTCTCCAGATTAAAAGCCATTGTGGTTGTCGAATAAATCCAGAGTCTCTTGATGATCGATATTCAGCAAATCACCGGTCGAACGGCGTCCGCGAGCGTGCAGATAGCCGGAAACGAGCTGGAGAATTTCGTACTTGTCGTTATTGTCCAGCGGCGTATCGTTATAGGTCAGCTTAGAAGTCGTGATCATGGCCTTAGCCAAGTCAACCTGATCGTTATTGTAGCGGCCGACCAAATAATCCATCGAGACATCAAAATAATCGGCCAATTTTTTGACTTCAAGGTAATTCGGGTTTCTCTCGCCGCGTTCCCAATTGCCAATCTGGGATTCCGTGTTCTTTGATTCGCCCTTGGCCAAATTCCGATTTAATGCTTTTGCGAGCTGTTTTAAGGTGATCCCTTTACCGCGCCGCAAAGCTCTGAGTCTCTCTGGAAACATGCCTCTATCTTATCAGGAAAAGCCTGCTTATTAAACGCGCACCTTTGTTCGTCTCCAGATATGAGAGAATAAAATATAGTGAAAAATAAGTCTGCTGTTAACCCGATTCTCGATTACCTGCTCCGTTTTTTCAAAGGTGTCTTTATTGCTCTGGGATTTATCCTTCCGGGCGTTTCCGGTGGTGTCCTAGCCGCTATTTTAGGTATTTATGAACGTTTGCTGGCCTTTATGGCTCATCCCCTGAAACATTTTTGGTTAAACGTCCGCTATTTTCTGCCGGTTGGGATCGGCGCGCTGGCCGGCATTATTGCCTTGGCTAATCCGATTGGTTGGCTGCTAACCAACTATAACCTGATTGTTATGTGGGCCTTTGCTGGTGCAATTCTTGGCACGGTTCCGTCCCTATATAAACAGGCCGGACAAAAAGGCCGCCATAAAAGTGATTGGCTGGCTTTAGCTATCGCTTTTATCGTGTCATTTACTTTTTTGGCCAATATGGATAATTTGTTCGGGCAGCTGCCGGCTAATTTTGCTAGCTGGTTATTAGCCGGTGCTTTAATTGCCATGGGGATTATTATTCCCGGCTTGAGCCCATCGAATTTTCTGTTGTTGTTAGGCTTGTTTGATCCGATGATTACGGCTTTTAAAGCCGGCAGCTTGTCAGTATTTCTGCCGATGGCGATTGGCGCACTGCTGGCGTTAGCACTGTTTTCCCGTTTAGTGGCGGCAATTTTGGATCATTATTACAGCAAACTTTATCACGCGATTTTGGGCATCGTGCTTGCTTCGACGCTGTTGATCGTGCTGCCGCCTGTGGCCGATTACAGCCAGCTGGATTTGATGCAGGGCATACTGGCATTTGTGATGTTTGTCTTGGGCTGCCTGCTTGGCTGGTGGATGGGCGGATTAGAAGAAAAGTACAAATAGAATGGTATATTTAAACGGATGTTACGTTGGTTATTTAGAATTTTTATTTTACTTATAGTTGTCTATATTGCGGCTTGTGCCTATTTCTTTAATGTTGCCGAGATTCGAAATAATCATAATAATCGTGATTATACCTATGAAGGGCTCACACCGACTTCGAGGCCTTATGTTGATGATTTTCAGCAGCGTTTTAGCCAATCCGGCCGGCAATTGACGATTCAAAATCGCGGTCTGGCCTTGGATGCTGATTATCTGCCGGCTGCCCGTCCGACTAATAAGACTGTGATTGTCGTGCATGGTTTTCGCAGCAATAAGACTGGTATGAAAGGCTACGCTGATATGTTCTACCGGCTGGGCTACAATACACTGACTGTCGATAATCGCGGTCACGGCCAGTCTCAAGGGAATTTTGTCGGTTTTGGCTGGCTGGATAAAAATGATGTCGAAGCCTGGATCCGATATCTAGTGGCGCAAAATAAGAATGTTGAGATTGTGCCTTTTGGTATTTCCATGGGTGGTGCGACCGTGTCGATGCTTTCTGGCGACCCGCTGCCGGCCAATGTGCGGGCGATTATCGAAGATTCCGGCTACAGCAGTGTCGAAGACGAGGTGGCTTATCAGGCCAAACAAATGTATCACCTGCCTAAAGACCCGATTATTCCGACTGTCAGCCTGTTTTCGCAATATATTGCCGGCTATTCTTATCACGAGGCAAGTACGGTCAAACAAGTGGCGAAGAACACGCGCCCGATGCTTTTCATGCATGGCGGGGCAGATACTTATGTGCCGACACGCATGGTTTACAGTCTTTATAAAGCTGACCCGGATCCGAGAAAACAACTATGGATTGCTCCTGGTTCCGGACATGTGCAGGCTTTTGGCCAGCATACGGCGGCTTATCAGGCGGAAGTACAGAAGTTTCTTAATCTGTATTTTAAGTAAAACGCAATCTGTTTGTTAGAATAAAGAAGTTGTTCGAAAGGAAGACACATGTCAAATATTAATATATGGATAACCATTGTTGATTGGTTGTACATCATTTTGCAGCAGATTTTGTTCCTTGGACTCGGAATTGCCCTGATCTGGGGCGGATTCTTCATCCGTGCACACGGCTTTGGCTTGGATCAGGCGACTGCACCAGCAGTTAAAGCATCTAAGGCAGACAGCACGGATAAGCCGGCAGCAGCACCAGTTGCCAAAAAGGGCCTTTATAAGCGTTATTTCTGGCTTTACTCAGGAATGTGGCTTCTTGGCTCATATCTGATTATTTATCAGGTTATTTTCGCAATTATCTCGACTCTGCTCAGCGGTGGCGGTGCCAATTCCGGTCAAGCCGGAAGCGGCTATTAATCAATCAAATAAAAAAGCAGCTTGAGCTGCTTTTTTTGTACTCATTTTTCAAAGGGATAACGGAAATCCCACTGATTGCGGACTTCAGTCATCAGGCGCATGACGGCCTGTGTCTTTTTCAGACTATTATTGCTTTCTTGCCCAGCTACCATTTCCTGAAAATCGTGGACTTCATAGGCCATGGCCGATTTGCTGTCGCCAGCCTTGATAATCTCAGTGCTGCCATCTGTGGCTGTGAAAACAGCTTGGTCGGCTCTTGGAAAATCCATGATCGTGATGTAGCCATGTTCATAAGCAGCAATGCCCATTTTCGGCATTTTGGCACGAAAAGTCAGTGATACATTGGCCAATTCATCCTGATCTGTCCGCAGAGAAATGGTCGAAGATTCATCCACACCGCTGGTAAAACGATGCATGCTCGTACCCGTCACCTGCGGCCGGCCCTGTAAAAATTCAGCCGCAAAGGCCAAAGCATAGACGCCAATATCTAGTAAAGCACCACCGGCCAATTGCGGATTAAAAAATCGGTTGGTCGGGTCAGCTTCTTTATAACTGCCGAAACTAACTTGAATCATTTTCAGGCCGCCTAATTGACGATCCTTGGCAAATTGATGCAGTTTGGCGTACAAAGGCATGTGATAAACGGTCATCGCTTCTGCTAAGACCAGCTGCTGCTGATCAGCTAATTCGACTGCTGACGCCAATTCTGAGCTGGTCATCGTAATGGCTTTCTCACTCAGTACGTGTTTGCCAGCTTTTAAAGCCGGCAGAATCGTCTGAATGTGAAAATTATGCGGCGTGGCCACGTAAACAATATCCACGACCGGATCAGCCAGCAGATCATCCAAACTGCCATAGGCTTTCGGAATCTTGTGTGCCGCAGCGAAAGCTTCGGCTTTTTCAATAGATCGCGAGCAGACCGCATAAAGCTGTCCCTTATCTGATTGAAACGCTTTTGCAAATTCCTCGGCGATATGGCCGAGACCAACAATTGCCCAATGATATGTTTGCGGCATGATCATCCTCTAATCCAACCCGATCCAAATCGGATTTACAGCTATATTTTATCAATTTTCTGTCTGGCAAAACTATTTGTGCACGCGTGTCTGCTCGATCACGTGCCGCATGGCACCGATAACCTGATCTGTCTCTTTATTCAAGCGATGGCCAACCAGCGTAAAGAGTGTGTCGATAATCGTGATCTGGGCAACCAAAGAACTCATGGATTCTTGACGGAAATTGACTTCTTCAGAGTAGGAATTTAAAACGATATCGGCATTTTTTGCGATTGGTGATTCTGGAAAGGCTGTGATGGCAACGATTTTTGAGCCGTTTTCCCGAAGCTTGTTTTCTACTAATAAGGTGTCCTGATTTCGGCCGGAGTGGCTGATAACGATCCCAAGATCGCGGCTGGTCAGATGAGCTGCCTGCATGATTTGGATATCGTAGTCTGGATGGCTGACGATATTCAGATTCGTGCGCAAGAACTTGTGATAGGCGTTAAAGGCCACAATCGATGAGCCGCCGATGCCGAAAAAGCCGATTTTCGATGATGAGATAAGCCAATCGACGACTTTGTTCAAATCGGCCATGTCTAATTTGGCGGCCGTGGCCGTCAGCGCTGAGACACCGGCAGAAAACAGTTTTTTCACGATCTGTTCGCTTTGATCTTCTTGTTTGATCTCGGTGAAAAAGTCCGAACTGCTGCTTTTTCTGCCAGCTGACAGTGCAATTAGAAAGTCACGGAAATTCGGGTAGCCGATATGACGGGCAAAACGGGAAATCGAGGCGGTCGAGGTGCCGATTTTGTGCGACAGGCCTTGAATTGTGGCATCGGCGACTGTCTCTTGATTAGCCAAAATGTAATCGGCAATTTTTTTCTCGCCGGGGTGGAGCTGCTGATATTGTGAACGGATTGCTTCTGCGACATTATTCATGATTTACCTCTATGTAAATATTTTACATTAATTAACTTGATTAGAGAAAAATAATTTCATAAAATAATAGAGGACATAAGGAGCAGGAGCAGAGATGAAAATTGGCATGATCGGCCTTGGCAAGATGGGCCTGAATTTAGTTAAGAACATGATTGACCACGATATTTCAGTCGTTGGCCTGGATTTGAATCCAGCATCAGTACAAGAAGCTGTTGATTTTGGTGCAGAAGCCGCTAAAGACACCCAGGAATTAGTCGACAAGCTGGAAAGCCCACGTATTATCTGGGTCATGGTACCGGCTGGCAAACCGACAAATTCGACTATTGATGACTTGATCAGCAAAATGGATGCTGGCGATATCTTAATCGACGGTGGTAATTCTAACTTCAAAGACAATTTGGAACAAAACGTTCGCACGACTAAAGCCGGGATTAAATTCTTTGACGCTGGTACTTCGGGCGGAATGGAAGGCGCACGTCAAGGCGGCAACTTCATGATCGGCGGAGATGATCCTGAAGCTTGGAAGACGATCGAGCCTTTATTCAAAGCTATCTCTGAAAAAGATGGTTACCTATATACCGGCAAGCTTGGATCCGGCCATTACTTGAAAATGGTGCATAACGGTATCGAGTACGGCGAGATGCAGGCAATCGCCGAAGGTTTTGAAGTATTGGAAGCTTCACAATTCGATTACGATTACGAAGCTGTTGCTAAATTATGGAACCATGGATCAGTTATCCGCGGCTGGCTGATGGAACTGGCTCAAGATGCCTTCTCTAAAGATCCGCATCTTGATCAGATTGCCGGACGTATGCATTCTTCTGGTGAAGGCAAGTGGACCATGGAAGAAGCCATGGACTTGCGTGTCCCGACACCTGTTATCGCCTTGTCATTGATGATGCGTTACCGTTCCATGCAGGACGATACCTTCACGGGCAAAGTAGTTGCTGCTTTGCGTCACGAATTCGGCGGCCATGCAGTCGACAAAAAAGCCTAAATAGATATACACAGCAGTTTGCCTATTAGACCGGGCAGGCTGTTTTTGTTTCTAAATGAAAAGGCTCACAGCTTCACTTGTGCTTTTTTTGGATCACGATTTTTGACAAGTGGGTTAGAATAGCTTATGACCCTTTTTTCTAGCGAAACTTTCTTTGATTCTGAATGGAGATTTTAATTTATGAGCAAGATTGCCATCATTGTTGATAGTTCCAGTTATATTCCTCATAAAGTCCAGCTGGCCAAGCACATTTACGTGGCCGATAACCCGGTGCT
Source organism: Oenococcus kitaharae DSM 17330 (assembly GCF_000241055.1). NCBI lineage: Bacteria > Bacillati > Bacillota > Bacilli > Lactobacillales > Lactobacillaceae > Oenococcus > Oenococcus kitaharae. Next base: position 81,524 of record NZ_CM001398.1, on the reverse strand, counting down.
GTTTGGCCGTAAAGTGTATCACGAATCTCATTGGCCCGTGAATGCGGCTTTTTACAAACAAATGGCCGCCAGTTCTGTGCAACCGACGACCAGCCAGCCGTCTATCGGAGATTTAATGGCTATCTTTGATCAGGTCAAAAAAGACGGCTACGATCAGGCTATTTTAGTCACGCTGTCTTCAGGCTTTTCTGGTACTTATCAGGCAGCCTTTGCCGCAGCGGCACAGTATCAGGATCTAGATGTTCACGTCTGGGATTCGCGGATCGCCACAATGGGTGCAGGTAATCAAGCTTTATTGGCATCTGATTTAGCAGAAAAGGGCTGGCAGATGGCCGATATTTTAGAAAAGCTCAGGTTGCTTAGAGATCGAACCAGTGTCTTCTTTGTCGTTAATTCGATCAAACACCTGCAGCGGACTGGGCGTCTTTCCGGCGGCCAGGCTTTGATTGCTGGATTGCTGAGCATCAAACCAATCTTAAATATTGATCCAAGTAAGGACGGCAAGATTGTCGCCGTTGCTAAAGAGCGGAAAATGACCGGTGCTTGGAAGTACATCGAAGAGAATTTTGGGAAAATTGTTGAAGGTTATGCCCATTCAAACTGGCCAATGCGCGTGACGATTGTCGATGCTGATAACCCGACGCTGGCGGATTCCTGGGTGGAAAAAGGCAAGGCACTATGGCCGGATATTGTTTTTGAGCGTGGTATTATCGGCCCTTTGATCGGCGTCCATACGGGCGAGAAAGCTGTGGGCTTTATCTGGGCACAAGACTATAAAACATTGGAGGATTGAAATGGCAAAAAACATCGCTATTATTGTTGATAGCACTTTTTACATTTCCAAAGAAGACGAAAAAAAATACAGTATCTACGTCATTCCGACCCCGATTTTGTTTAATGGCAAAGTCAGATACGATTCCGACTGGAGCAGTCCAGCAAAGTTTTTCAAAGATATGAATGCAGCTAAAGAGATGCCCTCGACGTCGATGGCCAGCCCGGCTGATGTACTGAAAGCTTTTGACCAAGTCAAAGCCGATGGCTATCAGCAGGCTATTTTTATGACCATGTCCAGCGGCATTTCCGGCTTTTATAATCTAGCTGTCAATCTAGCGGCCGATTACGAAGGCTTGGATATTTTAGTCTGGGATTCACGTTTTACGATTATGGTTTCCGGTGTCCAGGCTTTGATGGCAGCTGATCTGGCAGCACAAGGCAAGACGCGGGATCAGATTATGGAAAAAGTGGCTCGCCTGCGTAATTCGACGCATGTCTTTATCATCGTGGATGATATCAGTCATTTAAAACGGACTGGGCGTCTGGCCGGCGGTGTCGCTTTGGTGGCCGGGCTTTTGAATATCAAACCGATTCTTACTTTTAATGATGAAGGTAAAATCGTGGCAATTGCCAAAGAAAGGCACCTGAAACGTGCCTGGGATTGGGTACTGAAACGTTTTGAGATGGATCTTCCCAGTTTTGACGAACCAGTCCGCGTGCTTTTAGCTGATGCCAACAACCGCGAGCTGACGACAAAATGGCAGGCATCTTTTAAAGAAGCCTATCCCGATTTGCGAAGCGACTTGATCACAATCGGTCCTTTGATCGGTGTACATACAGGTGAAAAGGCAGTCGGATTTGTCTACATGGACGATTGGCAGACGATTGCCCGGGAAGCTTAATCAGGATTTTATTGAAAAGGCGTATGATGATTGCCATGAAAAAGAAGTGGCTTGTGATTTGTTCTGCAGTCCTCTTAGCGGGGGCTTTTATTTATGTCGCAAACAATTCTCAAATTCTTGGCAAGACACGCCGCACTCGCCCAGCGCGCCGTTTTATCCTGTCTCAATCCTGGGCTCAGCGTGCTTATGCCCGCGTAACTGCTAGAAAACAGGCAGCAAAACGCCTAGCCGCTGCCACTGCCGCGGCTGCAAATGACCCGATGCTGACACAAGCCGACTTTACAAGCCGTATCAATGCTTTAATCGGCCAAACTCGCGTCGATGTCTCTGTCTTAGACACGCAGACTGGCCGTCAGCTGACTTTTCAAAATGGCGGGTCGAATTTCTGGCAGGCTAGTTCGATTAAGGCTGCAATTTTAACCATGCTTGTTGAAGACGACGGCCCTTTAAGCGGCAATCTGGACAAGACAGCGCAGGCCATGATCCGGTTTTCAGACAATGACGCTGCCACCTCTCTTTTTTATCGGGTCGGCGGCTTTCGTGCCTTGATGGCTTTCTGGGCCAAGCTGGGGATGACCGGGACGGTTGCTAATTACAGCGGCTTTGGCCTGTCTTCGACAACGGCTGCCGATCAGATCAAGCTATTGCAGTATATTAAAAAAATGCCCGCAGTTGACCAGGCATATATCCTGAATGTGATGGCAGGCATCGTTCCCGGACAGCGTTTTGGCATTGGCACCATGCCTGATCCGGCTTTTAAAAACGGCTGGCTGAATAACGCACAAGACCGCTGGTATGTGAATTCAATTGGATTTGCCGATAAAGAGCGCTATCTGGTCGCGATTTTGACAGAGAACAATCTTGATCAAGCCAGCGGGCAGCAATTGACCAGCCGGATTGCAGATTCAATCCTGAAAAAATAATCAAACAGCCGACTGCTCTTGACCAAAGAATTTCCAATAATAATCTTCCAGATTTCTCGTCCCGAAACTGATTTCGGCTGGCGAGATTTTTTTAATTTCTCGGATCACATAATCATAGCCCTGCGTGCTGACTGGGAAAAGCCGGCGGTAACCGACAGAATTAATGGCATGGTGACTCAAGACGTCAGGCAGTTTGGCCAATTCTGTATCAGTCAGGTCAGCTTTGACGAATAATTGCTCGTCTTGCTGCTGGATAGAATCCAAGACGACTTTGCCGTGATGCAAAAAGATAATCCGATCGGCAATTGACTGCAGATTGGCTAGGATATGGGAAGCAATAATCAGGGTTTTCCCGGAATCACGCAGAGCCCGCAGGATATCCGACAACAGCTCGACGTTATTTAAATCCAGGCCGTTCATGACTTCATCCAGCATCAAATAATCGGCATCGGCAGCCAGGACCATGGCAAACACCAGTCGTTGGCGCATGCCTAGTGAATAACTGGAAACGGCTTTCTTCACGTAGCCGGACATGTTCAGCTGATCGATGATTTTTGTCACACGGTCTTTATCATGGCCGTAAGCACCGGTGTAAAGTTTTAAATGATCGAGGCCGGAAAGGGCTGGTTCCAAGTCGAACTGGTCGGGCAAAGTGACAATTTTGTGATGGATTTTTACACGTTGGCCTTCATTTTTGTAACGGGCACCATCAATCTCAATCGTTCCGGCAGTCGGCCGCAGATAGCCCATGATTAGATTAATCAAAGTTGATTTACCAGTTCCATTGGGTGCGACCAGGCCGATAATCTGGCCGGGTTGAAAATCCAGGTCGATTTGTTTTAAGACTTCTTGCCGGCTGCCTTTATTTTTAAAACTTTTATCTAATTGGCTGATTTTAATCATGATTTTCTCCTTAGATAGCCTGATTTTGTCGCCAGCAAAATAATTTTAATCAGAATTTCCAGCACGATCACATAGGCAGCGGTCACCAGCATGCCTTTAGCAAATGTGAGACCGTTTTGTGCGTACATAGAGCTCTGCGTGCCCGTGACTAGCCGGCCAACCTGAAAGTAGGGGAAGGGATAGATTGAGTAATCGCCGCCAATGCCGCAGTAGGGATACCAGTAGGCGCGCTCGAAAAAGACTAGGATGGCTAGGATCAGGGCGGTCAGGAATTCGTTTTTCAAAATGAGATTCAGCAAGATGGCTAGCCGGCTGATCAAGATTCCTAAAATCGCCAGTAAAGCAATTGCCTCCAGCAGCTCTATTGCGGGCTGAATTTGTGTGAAGTAGGGGTAAAAACGGCCGTTATGCGCCAAGGGATGGTTAATCAGCCAGTCGGAAAAGCCGAAACGCAGGCCGTTTATCACAGCGACCAGTGCGATGGCGATGACTGACAGAATCAGCCAACTTGATATGGCTGCCGCTGTCTTAGACCATGTCCGCCGGTATAAAGAAACTGGCTGGCCGAGGAAAATCGAGCGGTGTTTTCTATCGGAGACTAATTGATCGCAGACAATCACGATTAAAAGCAGGAAAAAGACCGGCATGGCATCGGATTTCAGGAAATTTAATGTACTGCCGGCTGATGAAGCTTCTTCTAAGACAGCACGATTGACAGTCTTGGCATTGGCAGCGGCACGATAATAGCTAGCTGCATAACGATAGTAATAGCTGGCTGAATCGACAAAACCCATCGGGTAAGTATTCGTATCGCCATAGTTGGTCGGGTAGCTCATATTTTGGGCGGCGCCTTGCTGATACCAGCGGATAAAAGCTGGGAAATAAGCGGCGCTGTCGCGGGCATATTGCTGCCAATTATGTTTTTGAAGGTCAGCAACCCGGCGGGTATTGAGGCGGATTGATTGGGGATAGAAAGCCAGGACTGGCGGGTTAGGGATATTGTGTGCGCGGACATGGCGCAAAGTGCGGATTTGATAAATATTATTCTGCGTCAGCAGTTCTTGATTGACACGCTCGCCTTGAAAAGTTGTCTGGCTGAAAAATCCCGCAAAAATGAGGGCCAAAATCAGAAAAAGGCCAATCGCGAAACGATTCTTTTTGCGTTTGAGAATGCGTTTTAATTCAAAGACAAAATTCGCTCTCATGACAGCAGGCCCCCTTTTTTGTGATCGGCCAGCAGGGTCATTGCCAGATAGCTGGCGATAATCAGCACTAGCAGAATCAGGTAATAAATCGGCAGCAGATTCATGTGCAGGCCTGTGACAAAGGCCGCGTCTCCGCTGAGGATTTGCTGGGGGTTAAGCAGTGATAATAGGCCGAAGATATTAGCTGGCAGGGAGAAAAGCAGGCCCAAGCCGATGCCAAAAAAATAATTGACCGTTGTGAACTGTTCGATAATGCGTCCTAGTAAGGAGAAAAGCAGCGACAAAACTAGGCTGGTGACCAGAATCATGACGAATAACAGCCAGAAATTGACAGCTTGGAAGCGGCCAAAAGATAAAAAGACAATTTTGGAAATGGTTGGGCGGGCGCCTAATAACAAGGCGAATAGGCCGACCAATAAGCTGCTGATGACCAAAGAACTGAGGGTGATGGCAGCCGTTGTGAGGAAATTGGCAGCGGCATAATGACGGTTTTTGATGGGCAGACCCTTGAAAGTCGATTTTTGTGTATCACTGATGGCACTCACGGCGACTGCGATAATCGCGCAGAAAAGACTGAAGACAGTTAATAGCAGGCCTGTCCAGCTGCTTAAGACATCAGCCAGTGTGCGGATATGGGAATTTTCATTGCGGCCGCGCGACAAGTAGTAGCGGTCCTGTGCCATCCGTGCTTGGACTTGCGGATAAGAAAGCGAATCTTTGACTGGAATGTGGTGGCGGTAGGCAAACTGCTTAAGCTGTGTCTGGCGCAGCGAGAGATCCAATTGGCTAAAAGAGCTGCCATTTTCCATCTGATCATCGGCCAAAACACCGGCCACCTGATTCAGCTGGCTTTGCAGATTTTTGTAGCTGGCCTGAATGGCTGTCGGGATTTTGGCGTAACCATCGTAGACGACAAGCGCGTTTTGCGCGGCTCCGTATTCGCTGGCATTCTCGCTAATGCGGCTGCCGGATTGTCCGAGAAGGGACGACAAGCTGAAGGCGAAACTGGCAACAACAATCAAAGCAGCCAGCACAGCAAAAAAATGCGATTTTTTTAACCGCATGAAAGTAAATCTAATTAAAGCTCCCAGCACCTGCATTAAAGTCATTATAAAGAAAAACGGCCGGGGATGGCCAAGAGTTGCATTTTTATGCCTAGACAAACTAAGGCTCACATCTTGGACTTGATGCTTTTTTTCTGATCAAGATGTCTGCCAGTCTGGCGATATTTCGCCGGTGTACAGCCAACGATTTTGCTGAAGGTCATCACGAAGTAACTCTCATCAATAAAGGCGAGATAATCGGCAATATCTTTGATCTTGATACGTGTTGTCAGCAAAAAACGTTTGGCTGCTTCGATTTTCAACTGAATGTAAAATTGCTTGATTGTGACTTGAAATTTTTTCTTGAAGACCGTATTGAGCGTCTGTTCAGACATATTCAATGCTTTTGCGATGTCTTTCAGACGGGAATTATCTTGCAGATGGTTGGCCAAATAATCTTTAATGCGTTCGGCTTTATCTTGAAAAAGAGACTTTTGGTACCTGCGAAATTCACTGAAATAAATCCAAGGGATCTCCCTCAACCAAGCATCGAAATTCAAAATGTTTGTCTGATACTCAATTTTTTGGACAGATTGTGTCTGCATTTGAATAGCTTGACCAGCAGGAAAGCCCATATTGCTTAAGTTATCTGTCAACTTGCTAATTAAATCAATCAGAATATCTTTTTGGCCGCGAATTACGTTCGTCGTCGTGAGAGCTTGGCCAAACACATGACAGCCCTGCATATCCCTGAGACTCTCTTTGAATTTTTTTTCGTCCAAAATTGTCAGAGCTTCAATCATTTTGACCGTATACACGTGGAAGGCAACCAATTCGTTCATAGGCCTGACCGTGCGGACCGCTTTAATAGCGCCGTGCAGCTGGAGCAATGTGATATCCCAATCCGGAGCTGGTTTGCCAGTATACAGATAATACGTAAGCTTAGCTGTATTAATTGAATGATTAACAAAGTCAATATTTGCGAAAACATTATGCAAATCGTCGATTGGGTCTAATTTTGGTTCAAGCAGAAGGCCTTCCTGATCTGAAATTGGAATCAGCATCACATAAATATCTTTATATTGAACAATCGTATATAAACCGGCCTCTGCTTTTTCCGATGCTTCAAGCATCAGATCGCGATTAAAGTGCTTGTTTCCGACTGACACAGGAAAAATTTTATGCATGCTGTACCTCAATATATCTACTCCGGCAGCAGCAGCCAGCCAATCTAATTTATTTCCATTCATTAACTTTGATTATATATTATTTCTATAATGTATCTTCAGTTGATTTCCGAATTAGGCTGCAGATTATGAGAAAATCAGTCGGATTAAGACGAAAAACAAACTTTTTAGCCTTGTTTAATTCGTTTGCGAGAAAGTGTGAGCAATCTGCTGCTAAATAGTCACTGATAGATTTTCGGCCTTTTTAAAACTTGACAAAAAGAGAAAAAACGAACATTATCGCTAAAGACAGTTTTTTTGAAATTAAATGAATATTTAGTTTTTGTCATTTTTGTATGGTGCTAGTATTAAGGTGATACATTTTGTTTTTGAAGTTTTAGGAGAGTTAATGGATACGACGATTTCTTACCAGCGGCTATGGGAGCTGTTCAAGAAGAATTTTTTTCTGCTAATCATTTCGGCTCTGGTGCTGGCTGCAGTTGCCTATGCCGGCAGCAGGTTCCTTATTCATCCTAAATACCAGTCCACGGCGGCTTTACTAGTTAATCGCAGTAACAATACTGATCCTAATGCTGCTTTAGGCAACCAGCAGGCTGATATTCAAATTATTTATACATATAGAGACTTAGCGACGCGTCCGGTCATTCTGGATCAGGTCGCTCGCAATCTGCGTGGTCGTTATCCAGATATTAGTTCCAGTAGCCTGGCATCAATGGTGACAGTCTCCAGTGTCCAAAATTCACAGATTTTTTCTATCAGCGCTCGTTCCAATGACCCAGTTGAATCACGCGATATTGCCAATATGACGGCCGATGTCTTCAAGACTAAAGCTGTTCAGGTGATGGGCAAATCTATTTCTAATGTCTCTATCGTCTCAAGGGGACTTCGCCAAGATACGCCGGTTTCTCCGAATGTCCGGCTATTTACACTGGCCGGTTTTTTGCTGGGCGTATTTATCGTCGTGCTCTTTGTGCTAATTAAAGAAATGTCTGACAATACCTACCGTGATTTGTCCTTTCTTGAACAATTGAAATTAAATAATCTTGGCACGGTGAATTATGCATCGTTCCACAAAGGGAGGGCGAAGTAATGCCATCAAAGAGGAAAGCTAAGAAAGCATCAGCAGTTGATTTAAGATCTTCTCGTTATGGTGTACCTCTGATCACGCTGGATGATCCGCAAGATGTCGTCTCGGAACAGTTCCGCGTCTTGCGTGCAAATATTGATTTTGCGGCTGCTACTATTAATCATTTTCAGACGATTTTATTTACGAGTTCGGAAATGTCTGATGGTAAGTCTACGGTGGCACAGAACCTGGCAGTTACTTGGGCTCAGACAGGTAAACGAGTTCTTTTGGTTGATGCAGATTTCCGTCGCCCGACAATACATAAGACTTTTGGCCTGACGAACGATCGCGGTCTGACAACCGTCTTAGCCATGAATGATCAACCGGCGGAAATTATCAATACTTCAGAGCAGTCCAATCTCTTTATCATGACTTCTGGGCCGATGCCGCCAAATCCTTCTGAATTACTAGCTTCTGATAAGATGGTGCAGATTATTGACTGGATGCGTCGTAATTTCGATCTTGTGGTCATTGATTCGACACCATTATTGCTAGTACCGGACGCCCAGTCTTTGATTCCGCGGTCCGATGGAGTCGTGCTGGTTGCTACACTAGGCAAGACAAAGAAAAAGAGTCTTTTGGAAGCAGCGCATATTTTGACCTTAGCTCGTGCACACCTCTTAGGTCTTGTATCCAGAGATCCTGAAAGAGCTGAGAAAGCTTACGGATATGGTTATGGCTATGGTTATACGACGACTAATGTCATGAGCAGCGACGCCATGAAGCGAGCTTCTAATGCACAAGTTCATCAGAATACCCACCATCATAGACCAGAAAAAAAATCTGAGACAGTACAGAATCAGGCCAAAAGTACAGAGGTAACGCCCACAAAAGCGGTTGTTGAACCGACCAAGGTCTGGTCAAGTTTTGAGGCGACCAATCGTATTGCTAGCAGACAAACCAAGACACCGCCTGCCCCTAGCGCTGCAGCTAATGAAGAAACAACTGCAAAGGTTCTCCCGATGGTTGATATACATGCACATTTACTGCCTGACCCGACAAGAGGGCCTGTGACGATTGACAATTCTTTGCAGGCAGCTAGGGCGGCTGTCGCCGATAATATCCAGACCTTAGTCGTCACGCCTTACCAATCGGCCGATAAGATGGCTAATACAGCTGATGACATCCAAGCGGCTATCGCCCCTTTGAGGAATTCGATCAAAGAAGCTGGTATTCCCATTAACATCCTTCCAGGACAAGTAGTGCCATTGACAGCGAATCTTTTAGCAGCCTTTGATCATGGCAATTTATTGACGTTAGCTGATAGCAAGAAATTCTTACTGGTCGAGTTACCAGAAGATCAGATTCCAAAGATTGCTGCTAGCGTTATTTTTCAATTGAAGACACGCGGTGTGACCATGATTATCGCACATCCTGAGACCAATCGTGCTGTCTTAGCTAATCCTGGGCAATTGAATCACTTAGTTGAGCAAGGTGCGATTCTGCAAGTTGCTGCAGCTTCTATCAATGGCCAATTCGGCAGTGAAGTCGCTGATCTGGCTTTGGACTTAGTTCGCAGAGGCTTAGCGGCGACCGTGGCTAGCGGTGCGGATAGTTCCGAGATGAATCAACGCTATCATTTATCAGATGCTTATGCCTTGCTGACGCGTGCGGTTGGGCGGCGAAGTGTTGATATTCTCAAGAAAAATGCGATTCGCATTATTGGTGGACTGCCAGTCGATAGCATGGCTGCAGAAGAGTTTTGATCTAAAAGGAGAGGAGCAGGAGATGAAGGCATTGCGGGCAGAAGACGACCACATTAAAAATTTGAATGGTTTTAGTCAGAAATCAATTTTTTATTTGTGTGCTAAAAGACTGTTCGATCTATTAGGAGGCAGCATTGGCCTAATTTTGAGTATTATTCCAATGTTGTTTTTAGCTATTGTGATTAAAAAAGATGGTGGCCCGATCTTCTTTGCCCAAGAGCGTATTGGCAAGAACGGCCGTCCTTTCACCATGTACAAGCTCCGCAGTATGGTACCCAATGCCGATGATATGAAAGACGAACTCTTGGAGAAGAACGAACTGCATGGTGGTATGTTCAAAATGAAAGAAGACCCGCGTGTCACGAAAATCGGCCGTACTATCCGTCATTATTCTTTGGACGAGCTGCCGCAATTCTGGAATGTGATCAAGGGCGATATGTCGCTTGTCGGGCCACGGCCTTGCCTGCAAAGGGAACTGCGCAAGTATTCAGATTACGATAAGCAGCGTCTTTTAGTTCAACCGGGCATCTCAGGCCTCTGGCAGGTGTCCGGTCGCTCTGATCTGGATTTTGCCGATATGATTAGGCTTGATATCCAATACATAGAAGAGCGCTCATTAATGAACGATGCAAAGATTTGTCTGAAAACTGTCAGACTTGTGTTTTTTAGTAGCAAGAAGACGGGGGCATATTAAGTGGCAGATTCACAAATACAGCATGTTTATATCGTTGGCTCAAAGGGTATTCCAGCTAATTATGGGGGTTTTGAAACCTTTGTTGATAAGCTGACTGCTGGTCAACAAAATAAAAAAATCAAGTATCATGTTGCTTCACGTTCCGATAACGGTGAGTTGGCGGCTAAAAATCAGCACTTCGATTACAATGGCGCCGATGTCTTCTCAATTAAAGTGCCGCAAATTGGTTCGGCCCAAGCAATTGCTTATGATTACAAAGCTCTCAAAGAAGCTATTCAGATTAGCAAACAAAATAAGGATCAACATCCTATTTTTTATGTCCTTGCTAATCGTATTGGACCTTTTGCTCAGCATTTTGTTAAAGAAATTCATGCTCTGGGTGGTAAGTTCTATCTGAATCCGGATGGCCACGAATGGGCGAGAGCTAAGTGGCCCAAGCCTGTCCGCAAATACTGGAAATATTCAGAAAAGAAAATGGTACAGGCAGCTGATCTTGTGATTGCTGACAATCCTGAGATTGAGAAATACATAAATAAGGAGTATGCGGATTTTCATCCTAATACGACTTATATTGCTTATGGGACTGATGTACAAAAGTCCAAACTTACAAGCAAAGATACAAAAGTTCGTGACTGGTTTGCTAAAAAAAATGTCACCGAGAATAATTATTTTCTTGTTGTCGGCCGCTTTGTGCCGGAGAACAATTACGAGACGATGATTCGCGAATTTATTGCCAGCGATACAAAGAAGGACTTTGTCTTGATTACGAATGTCGAAGAGAATAAATTTTACGAGCAGCTAAAAGCCCAGACCCATTTTGATCAGGATCAGCGAGTCAAATTTGTCGGGACTGTCTATGACCAGGAACTGTTGAAATATATTCGAGAATCGGCTTTTGCTTATTTTCATGGCCACGAAGTTGGCGGGACAAATCCGAGTTTGCTTGAAGCTTTATCGATGACACGATTAAATATGCTGATTGATGTACCTTTTAATCAGGCTGTTGCTCAAGAAGGCGCCATGTATTGGACTAAAGCTCAAGGCAGTCTAGCTGCTCAGATTAATGAGACCGAGACCTATGATGCCAAACGCGTTGCCGCTTATACGAAGGCAGCTCGCAAGCGCGTGGCTGACGAATTTACTTGGGAGACTATTATTGCTAAGTATGAAGGGCTGTTCGTCAAATGATTGGTATTGAAAAAAATCGAAACGTGATTAAGGTACTGGTGACTCCATGATTTATTTTGTTATTGTAATTTACAATAAATATTTAAACAATTCTGACAGTTTCCAGAGCGTGGTGGAAAATTTGGGTGACAACAAGATTGTAGTTATTGATAACAGTGATAAGCCATTTTTTTTGTCGAGAAATAAAAATGATGTTGATTCTCATATTGCATATATACAAAATGGTTTGAATTTGGGTCTATCTCGATCTTATAACAAGGCTTTGAAGTATATTGGGCGGAATTCTTTTTCTGATAACAATTATATTTGTTGGTTAGATGACGATACAGTTTTAGACAAATCGTTTTTTAAAGTGTTATCGTCTGAGACTAGACGTCATTATGATGTGATAGTTCCCAAAATTATTGGTCAAGATGGGGTAATCTATTCCCCTAATGAAAAAGGGTTTCTTAAGAACAGATTAGTACTGAATCGAAAAAGTGGAGAAATAAACCCAAAAAAATTCAATGCTATCAACAGCTGCTTAACTGTGAAAACGTCAATATATCGGGACTATGTTTACGATGAAAGATTGTTCTTAGATCAGGTAGATCAACTTTTTTTTGATTCAATTAGGTCTAGACGTCTCACATATCGGATTCTGAATGTTCAGATCGAGCAAAATTTTTCTCAAAGAGAAAAAAAATTAGATAAAACCTATTTAACTAGATTTGCCATAAGAACTAAAGATATGATCGAATACGGAAAGATTTCGCCCTGCAGTTCGATGCCAACCGCTTATTTAAAGAATCTTTTGTTGGGACTATATTTTTCGGTGAAAATTTCAGACTTCAGTTTTTTGAAAGTTTCAATCAAATCCTTGATGCATCCATTGACGGTTGAAGGAGGCCATGATTAGATGAAGATCATTTTTTTTCAGTCCCAATTCAAAATGGGCGGTCAACAAAAAATTGTCAGACTCATCGCTCAAGAGCTGAATAAAGATAAAGATGTTGATGTTACCGTATATTATGAGAATCATAATTACTTCGATTTGAATGGTTTAAAAATCATTAGGCCACGACACTTTATTCAAATTATTAATTTGCTTAAAGTGTGTATATGGTCCGTGGTTAGGTTCATCTTTGATAAGAGATCTGTCATAGATCGCTGGCATTTGAAAAACGTTCAAAGCGCTTTTACTGATGAAGAGTACGATCTCGCCATTTTGTGTAATCCATATATCTTGTTTGTTGATGAAATCAGAAAGATTACCGGTGCGAACAAAGTAATCTGTTGGACGCACAATTTATATGAGAATTATACCGAAGTTAGGTTTAAAAGCGAAAAGCAGAAACTTTTTTCCAGTATGAGGTCGGCTGACCAAATAGTTTGCTTGGAGAGCTATACGGCTTCAAGATGGAAAAAAATTAATAACAACGTTGTGGTAATTCATAACCCAGTCACTATAGATGCTGAGGGGGAAAAATCTTCTCTCAATTCTAAAATTGTGTCATTTACAGGCAGAATACAAATAGATAGTAAGGGCTTAGATTATTTGTGTGATGTAGCCACTTATTTGGACGGTGGTGTCACAATAGAGGTCGCTGGTAGCGGAAGTAAGAAAGAAGAAACAAAATTCAAAAAGCTTATCAAACAAAAACGAGTGTCAGACAAAATCAAATGGGTCGGTGCACTTTCTGGAGAAAATTTAAAAGAGCATTATTGGAGATCTACGATTTTTTTGATGTGTAGTAGATATGAAGGCTTTCCCTTGGTAGCGGCTGAAGCAATGAGCTTTGGTTTGCCAATTATTGCGTTTGATATTCCATCGCTGGAGGAGGTTACATCAAATGGAACTTACGGTGTTTTGGTCACGAATAGCAATACTAAAGAAATGGCTGAGCAGATTAGCAAATTGTTGGAAAACCGAAATTTACTATTAAAATATCAGCGTCTTTCTTTAGAAAGAGCAAGGTCTCTCTCAGTTTCACGTATTAAGAGTGAGTGGATAAAGAAAGTTTTGGGCATTAAAAATGTTAAGTAAAGTAGAAGATGATGTGCGAACAATTGATTTTCAAGTTATTTTGATATTGTTTCTTTTAGTTTTACTTGCGTTGTCTACATTGAATGGTTTATTTTCAAACTTGGATGAGGTAGCTGGTATTTTAGCCTTGGTGATCAACACACTTTATTTTATTGTGGGAAAATTAAAGCGAATATCTCTGACCGTTATGCTACTATTGACCACATTTTTCTCAGCGGGTCTTGCTTCAAATTTTTTTAGTGGTGTTGAAAGAACGAGTATTGAAATCATAATCGATGCCCTTATTATTGCTAAACCGTTCCTGATTTTTTCTGCCGTTTATCAATTAGCTAATTCAAATACTTTGGTTCAACTGAAAAGATTGCTGGGTTCTGCAATAAAAATATTTCTTCTGATTGCGTTGTTTTTTTGTTTACTCAACCAACTTCGTATCGTTGACATGAGCGAAGCCACAAATAATTCATTTAGAAATTTTGAGTTTTTCTTTGGTTTTCCAGTTTCGTTTGCCATATTAGTTTTGGCTTTATTTGGAATAATTATGGATACACGGAAATATATTTATAAGCAACCTTTTTTCTGGATATGCACAATTTTGGTTGTGTCATCTTTAAAAACTCAGTCACTGTTTTTTATCACAGTTTTTGTATTGTTATTGGCATTGACTCGCCAGAAACCCACACAAATTAGCTTGAGAACGATTATCATTATTTTATTTTTTTCTCTCTTGACTGCTTTGCCATCTATCATCAATTATTTTCACACAAGTTTCTACTCTCCTAGGCAGGTACTCATGACTGGCAGCATTGATTTATTTAGGCAATATTTTCCATTTGGAGCTGGTTTTGCAACATTCGGATCTCCGATGGCAGCTCAAAATTATTCTCCCATATACATGAACCTAGGATATAACACACTCTATGGGATGGGGCTAGGTGGAGATAAGAGTTTCTTATCTGATAATTTTTTTGCTGAATTAATTGGCCAATTTGGTTTTATTGGTATTTTGATTTTTTTAGCGCTCGCTATCAATGTTGTGAAAACATTTAGAATTTCTCAATTAAATAAAAATCTAAACTGTTATTGTATATCGATGTTTATTTCCTTGCTCGCTATCAACATCTCGTCTAGTTTTTTTTCAAGCGCGCCAGGTGCATTAATGATGTGCGTGCTGGCAATTTTGTCGAAATCAACGACGGTTAAGTAGGCCGCATTATGCTTTAGCAAACTAGCGGATTAATAGAAAAAATAAGCGTCGTTTAAAGGAGACAAGAAATGCAAGTTAAATACTCAATAATCGTTCCACACAAAAATGATTTCAATAATTTAAAAAGGCTAGTTCATTCTATCCAAAGTCTTGAAGATTCTGAAATTATAGTGGTGGATGATCATTCGTCTGTGACAGTAAAAGACAACCTGAATAGTTTAGGAGATCAGTTTTCCAATGTGATCATTGAAAATTGTACCGCTCAAGGCGCTGGTGCTGCGAGAAATTATGGCATATCTTTAGCTCGAGGGAAATGGCTAATTTTTGCTGACTCTGATGATTGTTTTGATGAACAGGCTAGCCAAATATTACCGAAGTTTTTTGAAAGTGATTCCGATGTGGTATATTTTCGCCCAAAAGTTGAAGTTGTAAAGCGCAATGATTATCGGCTATTTCTCAGAAGATTGTTTGACCAATATTTTTCAAATCCTATCATGGCCAACGAGTGGAGCATTAGACTAAATTTCGATGTACCTTGGTCAAAAATGATAAAAAGAAAATATATCAAAGAAAACGGTTTTGGTTTCTCACGATTTTTAAAACAAGAAGATACGATGTTTTCGGAAATGGTTGGCATTAATGCTCATTTTGTTCAGATATCGAAGTATTCAATTTACAAGGTCGTTGACAGGGCTTCTTCCACGTCACACAAAGTAGGAAAGAATTTTTTTGAATCTCAAATTGACGCTATAATTGCGTCTTATGTCTATAAAGAAAATAACGTATCGGATAACAGGCTAATCAAATCTGACAAAATCCATTTTCATGAACCTTTGTATGCCGTTCTTTGGTCCTTTAAACATTATAGAAATTGGAGTTACTCGCTCGATGTATATTCAAAATTTAAAAAAAGAGATATCCCAGTTTTTACATTTAGAGCTTATAAAAGTTTGATTCAAAGGTACGCAAGTTACGATGCATAAAGGTTTAGTTTCAGTCTTGTTCCATATATATGTATTCATTTGAGAGGAGGGCCGCATTTTGATGAAGGAACAAGTAGATCCTATTACAACTCAATTTTCCCCTGGGGGGAAAAAATCCATACTTTTCATTGGAATGACATCCAACAGGGGCGGTACGGAAACTTTTATTTTCAATATGGCGAAGTTGTTGCAACAAAATTTCAATCAAGAATTTGATGTTTATATACTCGATGACACAAGACAAGGTATTTCTATGAAGAGTGATTTTGTGCAATTAGATATCAAAATTATCAAACTCAATCTTCCCTTTGGGAGACGGAACCATTTTCGAAAAAATCGAATATTGAAAAGTTTTTTTGAGGAGCGAGCGTTTGATCTTGTTCATATAAATGCTAATTCTCTTGCTTCGGTTGCTTACTTGGGTGCACTTAAGGATTTACGGACCAAAATTATTTTTCATTCGCACAATACCTCGCTAAATCTTAATAACCTTACTCAAAAGATTCTTTATTATGGACGAATGCCTCATTTTAGACACATATTAGACCATTCGAATTTAATTAAGGTAGCTGCGAGTGATGCAGCTGGTAAGTGGATGTTTCATGATAAACAATTTATCGTTCTGCCTAATGGTGTGAATCCTAAAGACTATAAAATTAATCTCGATACAAGGTCCAGTATGAGAAAATCTTTAGGCATTCCCGAGGATGCAAGTGTTTTTCTGTTCGTAGGAAGGCTGGAATTTCAGAAATATCCAGATTTTGGAGTTACAGCTTTTAATGATTTGTTAGTGCGCTTTCCTACATTACAAGGAAAAGTTTTTCTGGTTATGGTTGGTGGAGGTTCGCTAGATGGTTTCTTACATACACTGTCTACGCCTAATAAGCAATATATTAAATTTTTAGGTGTGCGACGAGATGTGCCCAATTTAATGAGCATGGCTGATTTCTTATTGTTGCCTTCCCGTTTTGAGGCGATGCCGTTTGTCGCCATTGAAGCGCAAGCTAGTGGAATGAAAATTTTGCAGTCAGCTGAAAGCAGAAACACCAAAGGCGAGATAACGGAGGGCCATGATTTTCCTTCACTACGTGATTCACTTTCTGTTTGGTCAACTTTTATGAAAAAAATGATTGATCAAAGACCCTCGGTATTGAGTAGGAAACGAGATAATGAATTAATTCAGAAATCCCCATATAACATGTCCGTGGGTTTTGTGCGTTTTATTAATGAGGTTTATTTAGGAACTATATCTACTGAAAAAGAAACAAATTTTTGACGACGCTTTGTTGTTAAATGAAGCACCAGATCGAACGTGTTGCTTTTTCTGACGGGGAATTTGAAAGTGTGTGATTAGTTCTTGATCAATTTAGGTTTCTGGAAAAGAATGCAGGCTAATGGTAATTTTGTCTATCTAAAGTTATGAGATAAAAAAGATAAGAAGAATGGAAAATGGAAATTAGAGAGAACTTAATTAGTATCATCATGTCGATCTATGAGGAACCGTTTATTTGGGTTATAGAAGCCTTGGACTCAATCATTCATCAAACGTATAGAAACAAAGAATTAATCATAGTGGTTGATAACCCTGATTATTATCCGCTACCTCAATTAAAGGATAAAATAGAAGAAATGGATTTTCCTATAAAGTTGATAATCAATAGGGAGAATTTAGGTTTAGTAAATTCACTGAATTTGGGTATCCAGGTGGCCCAAGGATCTTATCTGGCTCGTATGGATGCAGATGATGTGATGCTCCCTGACAGATTAAAAAAAGAGATGTTCTTTTTAAAGAACAATCAACTCGACCTTGTAGCTTCATCAATTTCTTCGATTGATGAAAACGATCGTTATATTAAAAGTAACAGTATTCACCATAACTTGATCGGGGTGCAAGTATTAAAACTCGAAAAGATCAATAATTTTTTTTGGCATCCAACGTGGCTGGCAAGGAAGGAAGTGTTCACCACTTTATCCGCATATCGAAATATACCCTCAGTGGAAGATTATGATTTTGTGGCAAGATCTTTAGTGTGTGGATATAAACTCGGTATGATGAAGGATAAATTAGTCAAAAAAAGAGCGAATACTCACTCGATTAGTTCTGTGAATGAATACAGACAATTTCTAATTTCTAAGATTATCAGAAAAAATCTCAGACGGGGAATAATTACTCCAGAGAAAGAAATTCAAAAGGCCATTTCAGTGTCTGACTCTATAAGGGAAAAGAAACGCTATGTTATGGCTAAACGAGTTATTGATCAGATTTCACTAAACGACAAATTTCTATTAATACTCAAGAGTATTAAATTTTCTTTTTTTATTTCATTTTCGTATTATGCGCGGGAACTTTTTATAGATAAGTGCAAACAGCGCTTTCTCTTCTCTATTACTCGTATGATTCGGTACTAGAGAATGTATTGAATTCGAAAATAATATTCTAGTTTAGGTTAGGACGATTTAGTATGATATCTCAAGATTGGGTCAAGAGTTTTCTCACAATATTTAAGTTTCATCTGGCTGATCAATTAATCAAAAAGTGCCCTTTACAATGGGCATACATTGTCATTGGGTCTATTGACTCATAAAATAGAAACTGGTGACGAAAAATGATAGTAATCCAGGCAACTTCGTTCTATCGTAATTAATATATACTCTAATCAAAGTCTTATGCCTGACACTGTTTTCATTTGGGGCTAATATTGTATTTTCGGGATGACCAGATGCAAGGGTTTTTGTTTCTGAAAGATTGGATTTAGTAATTTTTTTAACAATGGTTGAAGGTTAATACATCAATATATGGGAAGGTGAGAAAATGAACTTGTGTTTTGTATCTTCGGGATTTGAAATTGGTGGCGTTGAAAGAATGGTAAATTTTGTTGGTGAGCATTTAGGTACTCGAGAGGGTATTAAAGTCTATTATTATTCCGTGTCACCCACACGCATCATGTGGCATTTCAAGAATATTAATCAAGTTTTTATGGCAAAATCTTCTTCTTCTGCTTTGCCTGTTGTTCTAGCACGAAAAGGTTTATCGGTTTATCGCCGAATTGACCTATTTTTCCGTCATGAATATAATGTCAATATTTTCCAGCACCAATTCATTCGAGATGTTAATCAGCTTATTATGAAGGCTGGCATTGACACATTGATACTAACATCTGGATATCAATTTGCAGCCATCCCTGAAATCAAAAAAAAATATCCAAATGTCAGAGTTATTGCTTGGATACATGAAAGTTACAAAACAATTAACACCGTTACGCAGGAATTTCATGATTACTTGGTAGCAGGTATTCGAGGAGCTGATGAACTCGTCTGCCTCACGGAAAATTCTGTCCACTACTTTTCAAAATGGAATACACATATTTCTCTCATTCATAATGCGATTGATTTAGGGAATAATGGGTAGGTATCATCTTTAAATAATAAGGTGGTTTCTTATACTAGTAGAATAACTTTCTATTTAGGTAGCAAAGGGCTGGATTTGTTAACGAGTATCGCTCAAAAATTATCACCTGACATAGATATTGAGGTGGCTGGAACGGGATCACCACAAGATGAAACAAAGTTTCAAAATATGATCATTTCCAAGGGAATAACGAATCAAATTAAATTTGTTGGCCTTTTAAAAGGGAAGGAACTTTTGAACCATTATCTCAATAGTTCGTTATTTATTTCAACATCTCGAACAGAGGCATTTTCACTGGTGATTCTCGAAGCAATGAGTGTGGGACTTCCCGTTGTCGCTTTTTCAACCTCTGGATCAAGAGAATTGCTAAGTGAAGGCAAGTATGGCATCTTGGTTGACCAACTGGATATTGAATCTTTCGCGACAAAAATTAACTTATTACTTCACAACAAAGCACTTTTAAAACATTATCAGGAACTATCATTAGAGCGCTCTCAAGCTTTTAACGCTAAAAAGGTTATGAAACAATGGATTGATCTCTTGGGAGCTGATTGACAATTTGTTTTTATACAAATAAGAAGGTGTCAAATAAATATTATGGTTCTATTTCTTAGAGCTCGCAGTGGGCAATTGGAATATAAACAGACATTTTTAGGTTTGTTGACAGCTCCTCTCATAATCGTATAGCAAAAGCTGAGAGGCATGTTGGCAGGCATAAAGGGTCAATTGTCGGCAAGCCAAACGGATGACATGTGTGAACAGATATGCATATTGAGACAAAATATGTCCTCGCTCTTAAGGCACGATCTTCTGCAATTTTAAAAAATTGATTTAAAGTAAGGACCATGGAATCTTCAATATAATTGTTTAGGGCTAAAATAATAAAAGGTTTGTTTTGAATTAGTTTCTTTGAGTTAAACCACTTTATGTATTTAATTCTAATTTACATTCCTCGGGAATCAAAAATAAAATGAACTGCAAATGGATGGGTCCATACTGCGCATTCTAATTGGTGATTGTATTGTGCTTGAATCTGATTAATTGTGGTTAAAAAGGAGAGTTTAATTGAAAGAATCAAGCCGACTTCAACGATCACTTCTGAATTCTGTGGTTGCAAGCCTGACTCAGATGGCAACGATTTTATTGAGATTTGTGGTTCAAACTACTTTTATTCATGAACTAGGGCTAAGGTATCTAGGTGTAAATGGATTATTTAATAATATTTTGGCGTTACTCTCGTTTAGTGAACTAGGCTTGGGTTCGGCGATTATTTTCTCGATGTATCGGCCACTAGCAGAAGACCAACGAAATGAAATTGCAGCCTTAATGAGTTTTTATCGGAAGGCCTATGCTTTCATCGCGGCCATAGTTAGCATGCTCGGACTGATCATTCTGCCCTTTATTGGCTTGTTGATTAAGCATGGGTCAGTGCCATATATTAGAATCTATTTTTGCCTCTTTTTAGCTAATACAGTTGTCAGCTATCTATTTGCTTACAAGAGGTCTATTCTGACGGCTGATCAAAAAGATTATGTGAATTTAGCCAATCAGTTTATATTCATGTTATTCCAGTCAATTGTGCAAGTCGTGATTCTTCTCGTCTGGAAAAATTATTTTCTTTTTTTGATAATTCTGGTAACTTGTACATTTTTGTCCAATTTGGTTATTTCTCTGCAGGTGGATCGTAGATATCCATATTTAAATAATTTATCCGGGGTTAAACTCCCTAAAAGCGATTTAGATGATATTGTGCATAACACCATGGGTCTGATCGGATCTCAGATAGGCGGCATTATTGTTTTTGGAACTGACAACCTTTTGATTTCTAGCTTTCTAGGCTTGGTATCGGTTGGTTTATATACTAATTACTCACTTATCACTAATGCACTCGGCGGTATTTTAAATAAAGCGGTCGGTGCAGCCACGGCAAGTTTGGGTAATTTAACTGTGAATGGGTCAAAGGAACATGTTTACCAAATCTTCCAACGCTACGTGTTCCTAAATTTTTCCTTGACATTTTTTGTCGTTTCGATGTTGGCAAGTTGTCTTGACCCATTTATTAAAGTTTGGATTGGCAGCCGATACCTGTTGTCTGCAACTACAGTTTTTGTAATTATTATCAATTTTGCAATCAATCAGATGCGGCAGCCAGCAGGTAATTTCATTGCGGCATATGGCTTGTATCGTAAAATTGGTTGGAAATCTATCATTGAAGCTTTCTTTAACTTATTGCTCTCAGTATTTTTTATTGCTGTGTTGAAATTGGGTATTGCAGGTACACTTTTAGGCACAATCCTGACCAATCTGCTAATTAATGCTTGGTGGGAGCCGGGTCTCGTCTTGAAATATGGTATCGGAAAGAAATTTAGCCCATATCTCAAAGATTACCTCGTTTATATGTTGGTTCTATGTTTGAGTTTGACATTTAATTTTTATCTATCCACCGTTTTGGATTGGCGTGGCTTTGCTGGTTTGTTCTTGATTGCGATTGTTTCCTTGACGGCTGATATTTTTATTTTTGTGCTGCTCTTTTGGCACAAAAAGGAGTTTGTTTTTTTGTGGGAACTGCTGATGCGATTACTAAAGAAAATCTAGAAGTCGGAGATTTGATCCTATAGTTTTCCTGCTTCTTGGTATATGTTTATTTTTTAAAAAATTTTTGAAGGGAATTTTTATGAAATTGAAGAGGGACACACTATTTAGGATTGCAAATATTGGATGTATATTAATCTTTTTGTTGCTGTGTATTTTTAATTCACAAATTAAATATGTTTGGAACGATGAGTCTTTCACATTGTCGATGATACCCCACTCATATCTGTCGATAATAAATTTCACAGCCAAAGATGTTCACCCCTTTTTGTATTATTGGATAGCTAAATTTTTAAGTTTTAGTACAACAAACATTTATGCATTAATAGCTATTGAGCGTCTCGTATCCTTGCTCCCGTATTTACTTTTACTTTTAATTTCGTTTACTTATATTAAGCGGTTTTGGGGACAAACTGTTTCATTGATTTTTAGCGTAAGCGTTCTTTTGATGCCCGGGATTTTACAATACGGGGAACAAATTCGTATGTATAGTTGGGCGATTCTGTTTGTTACCTGTGCCTTTTTAAATGCATTGATCATATTGAAACAGGGTTCGCGAAACCGCTTCTGGGTTGGCTTGACTGTATTTTCCATTCTGGCTGCATATACGCATTACTACGCTCTTTTAGATGTGATTTTTATTTATTTTATATTCCTGTTATGTTGGAGAAATCAGGGATTCAAATTTTGGAAATATTTATTGAGTGTTGTAGTTGATCTATTGGTTTATTTGCCTTGGATTCCGGCTTTCCTGCACCAAGTGTCAGGAGTAAGTGCAGATTATTGGATAGGAAAATTTGGCCCGAAACGAATCGTTGAATTCGTACTATTTCCTTTTACGTTAATCAATTCGATACCGGGATATTTGGTAGCTGCCTTGCTATTCTTAATCATTGTTGCTGGGCTGTTTGTTTTTCTAAAAGAACATCGTACTCACGGAAATAATTGTGAAATTCAATATTTTGAAACGCTTGGAGGTATACTTCCCACTTTGTTGGTCATTTTAGCTGGCACGCTGATTTCTTATGTAGATCGTCCAATATTGATTAGTCGGTATCTTGTGCCAGGGCTCGGCATATTTTGGTTTAGCATCTCTATTTTGATATCGAAAACGGATCATGAGAATTTAAAAAAAATTCTATTAATTGCCGTGTTTTGCCTAGGCACACTGAATTCTGTTGTTTATATGAGACGCATGCTTATAGATAATCAGAGTTTTCAGACGTGCAACAATTTCTTTAGGGGGGTAAATAAAAAAACTATTTTGATTTACGATCACCCTGTGACGGTATCAGTTTGTTCTTACTATTTGAAGAACCAAAATTTTGTTTTAGAAAATAAAAATCATGATAATGGGTTGGGCATTTATAAAGCTGTGTATCCAAATATTGCTGAGATAAGCGCTCAGCGTATCAAAAAAATATTGAAATCCAAACCCACCTATTTTATTGAGACAAATTACAATTCTAATTCACTTCATAAGAGCCGAGACGAACGCAAACTCCTGAAATATGTGAAGAAACATTTTATGCTAAAAAAGCAAGGCCAGTATCAGTTACCATTGGATGGTAATTTTAATGTGTATCGCGTTTCTAAAAAATCTAAATAATAATTCTAACTAGTCGCTGGGCAGTTTTGAATTACCACTAAGTTTGAAACAATATCTAGTCTGATTAAATTCGCAGCACCGGAGCCACGATCGGCGGCCAATCCATGCAATTGATGCGCCAAACTGAAAAAAAGACCCGTGTTCACAATGAATTGGAGAGTGCTCTAAAGTAATTAGTTATGTTTTGATAAATTTTTTGAGCTATTAAAACATCAGGATAATTTTAATATTACGTATGCGAACACGGCAATAGCCCGTGTTTTTTTAGAAAAAAGGATTTCCCAATCTTGAGGGAGTAACTACTTGGTAAACTGATCTGATGCCATTTGGTAACAGCCCAACTTGTCCTTTTGTAGTTCAATCACCAATGTAAGTAATGAGAGTGCGGTATTTCTCGTTTCAAACAACGCCTGATCAAGTGCTCCTATGTCTGATTGGTTGTTTTTTATGCAAAAAAGATCAATTTATTGTTGAACTGATTCTAATCGTTTTGTAATAGTGTTTAACAATATAGTTGCTTGATCACTTGTGATGAAAGCTTTTCATGGTATTTTCTTTCCCAAGACTTTTCGGGTTTGATGCCATTGATATACCAGGCTATTACTGATGACTGAAGGTATGCTATTAAGCCTGGATATCCAAAATGGTACTTGGTTTCGCTTGAAATGAGGGCATGAAGGACCAGATATTCAATGAGATTGTAGTATGCCAATCGATCCTTTTCCTGATATGAGAATGGAATCTTTTGTCCACGAATGTAACTGGGATTGGCCATATTTAAGAACTTATTCTCATCGATATGATGACAATACAGCCCCTCTGCAGTACGACTAATTTGTCCTTTTGCTAGTGACTTAATCTTGCCGTCCAGAAAACGTTGGTAAGATGTTTCTTTGAAATAATTATCCGTAGCTGGGTCGTATCTAGCTAACAAAGTCGCTACTGCATCTTTGTAATTTTGATTTAGAAGATTTTCATAATCTTGAAATGTTTGAGCTGTCATTGTTGCTCCTTTTGGATTAAATAAATTTTACTTCTTGAAAGCCAAAACGACATTTTTTCTTGCTAATGGGAACATATGTTCGTATACTTGTATATATACTAAAATTAATTTTTTTGTTAATTGTGAATTGGGGAGTGTATTTTGGTAGAAACGACTTACGTGATAGGGAATGGTTTTGATCTTCATTTAGGACTCAAAACGAGTTATAAAGATTTTTACGAATATTTAGATGAGCAAATTAATGAAGGAAAATTTGAAGATAATGGTCTAATAAAAGATATAGAAGATAGTATCAAAGATATACGTTTTCATGGTGATCCTAATAAACCAGAAAAGCTTGATCCTGAAAAAGAAAGGCCCTTGGTCAACTGGGCCAATTTAGAAGCAGGTATCAAAGAAGATCTTCAGAGATTAGCACAGAGTGAAATTACTCATGAAGTACTGTCTACAAGAATAGATGATTTCTTTTATGACCTTTCAAAATGTTTAAGTCAGTATTTACACAGCCAAAATGATCTAGTTCATTTGAATGTTAGTGGCAGTCAAGCGACTGAAGGTATTTTAGCGCCATTTCGGAACCTCGCATCAGGGGATCGCGATGATTTGTTTAACTCAATCATAAAAGGAAATTCAGAAATAACAGACCCAAATATTAAAGGACACTTTGAGATAAATTTTGTGAATTTCAATTACACTAATACTTTGGATCAATATGTATCTCAGGTTGCTAATATTGATGATTCTGACTTCAAAAGGGTTACTTATGGAAGCAAAATAGCCGCTGTAAATAAAAAAATTCTTCACCCTAACGGCACTTTTGATGAAACATCTATCGTTGGTGTTGGTAGGGCGGAAGATATTCCCAAGGAATTAAGTTTAGAAGACTATCAGATAGACTATCTCTCTAAACTTAATTTCGCACGGAACAGGCATGATGGCAGAGTCGATGAAACTTTTAAAAGACTCAAAGATTCGGATGTTACCATCATTTACGGTATGTCTATAGGTGAAAGTGATGCGGTCTATTTTGACAAAATAATCGAAGGGATGATAGCCAACCCGCATAAGCACGTTATTATCGTTCGATTACCTGCCTAGCTTGCAAGGTCCTATCTTTTCTAAGAAAATAAAGGCTCTTCAAAATCAGCTTATCCATAGTTATGAGATTATTCATGGTGAGGAGTCATCAATAGAAGACAAGATGAAAAGCCAGATTAGAGATCGAATTTATGTTGAATTTGATTATGAGCCGTCGCTTTATTTTCCCTATGAGATAAAAAAGAAACAAGAAGTTCCTGAAACAAAACATTCTGTTGGTTGAAGATAGCCAAATTTTTAGGGAAGCCTAGGATGTTTGGCCATGCTTCTTGGTAGAAGGAGGGCATACTTGCTATACAATTTAACCTGACTTTTGTTTTTTCAATCGTGACAGCAGCAACGGCCATTATTGGCATTTTCATGTCATGATGGCAAATACGTAATAGCAACAAGCAGCTGCTCTTTGAGAAAAGGCTGCAGATTTTTTTATTCGCTGATGGTTTAGCCAATCTGCTTCGTGAGACGTCAACTGTTTTGAATGAAAAAAACGATATAGAGATTGCAAGTGGTTTTGATTTTTTGTTGCTAACGAACAATGCAGAACTTTCTAGTATCACACCCGCCATTCAGGACGCGAAGAATTCTGAGAAGCATCAGCCCTTTTTAAGGGAACTGGAATCATTCAAGACTAGGGAACAGACGGCTAAATTTGTTTTCAAAGATCCAACAGCCGATATTATAAGTAATTTTATTGGTAGCTATCGTGAATTGTTATTCTCAACCTGTCAATACCAGATTTTGTTAGATAATATGACGGATGCTGTTAAGCGATTTGGTTGGGATCAAAAGAAGTGGTTAAACAGCCTAGCTTTGAAATTATGCATTTATCAGGCACTTTGTTAACAACCTCTAAAGCCACATAAAATTCAGATGATGATAGGATATTGTCACAAAAAAATTCCTTTCGTTTCACTGACCCAAGATTGACAATAATCGAATTTAGTTTAAACGATAGTTTTGAGTTAATTAAAAATAGTGGAAAAAATAACGGTCACATTCCAGGTAGTGGTCTTCATTCGGAAAACTATCCTCTGTCAGTGGGCACTGGCAAAGGCCACTATGCCGTTAGTTTGAGCTCAAGTATTAGAAACTATGCATCTGCTTATAAAATTAATATTGTGATGGAAGCAAAATTTGATTTGATCGATGTTCCAAATGATGGTAGTAGGAAGTCACTGTTTGGGGGGGTTACTGCACCAGCTTTGATTTTGTCCTATATGAGTCCCTCAGTCGCTGAAGGTACCAACATGTTCGGCTTCGGTATTGTTCATCTCCCTTTTCTGATTTTGCACAATCGGAAAATTAAATAATAACGAAAATACAATACAATCATTTTGAAATATTGGCCACCCTTGGTGTATCTGAGGGTGGCTTTTGTTTACAATTATGCTGTTGGACTATTTTGTATAATAGGCGACAAATAAGGCTTGCTATCCAGCAATCATTGGATACTGAGTTTTTGCTATAGGCATGGATGGATTTATTAAGAATAGCTTAATTGGGGGGCTATTATGGGAAATTGGAATTCTAATGATTTAGATGATGTGGCCAAACAAATTGTAGATTGGATATCAAAAAGTCGCCAAAAAAAATTTAAATCTCAAACTTTATCAATTTTTGGTGATATTAAAAAAACAAATACCCAGTATTTAAGCAAGAACATAAATGGTTTATCGCCAACCATGTTAAAACTTCACCAAGAATATGTTAAGAGAGCTCAAACGAATTCCGAACTTGATAATCTGCAAAAGACCTTTTGTCATGAATTTGGCCATTGTTATGAAGCGGACCAATTGGGTTATAATTTCATTCTTATTGTTCTACATGGTTTATGTACCACTTTTGTTTTTTATAACAATAATGGCCAAATTGGTTTTATTGAATATCCAAAATGCACACTCCCTGGATTCTCAAAGGGAATTGCTTTCTTCGATGTTCCTAATCCGACACCTACGAAATTAAAAGACGATCTTAATCAAATTGCTTTTGGCGGCATCATTCAGGACTTGTTGATTCGAAATCAAAAAAGCATACCAAATATATTTTCAAATTCAGTGTGTTCGAAAACCGATAGAAAAATAAAGGAAAATTTTAACTTAAAACAGGTTTGGGTCCATGATTATTGGTTTCTTTTTCCTATTAAAAGCACAGAATGTGATTCTTACAATGCTTTCTTTCTAGATCAAAAACATACAAATAAGTTTCTTTGCAAAATCCGAAAACTTGCATCTGAAATGTTCGATGCTAATCTCATAAAAAATAAACCGGATAGGTTTCAGGCTGTTAAGAAAATTACCAAGCATCTATAAGACACTTTTATCGGTACAATTCTCTGTCATAAAAAGAATCTAGCCCCTCCTTGCCCCTCATATGCATGTTCATATACTTTTCTCGTGGTCAATGAACAAATTGCTATTCCGAATAGCCTATGATCTACCAGCTAATGGTGTGGACATAAAATGGTGTCTTGCGAAGACTTGCGAGCATTGACGAATAGTTGTGGATCGGGTAATTTTCTTAAATAACATTCGTATCATAGCTACCAGTTTTTTGCTCGACAAATAATTAGTTTTCCAGACTGGGCGGATGCCATTGAGCAGTGAGACGAAATGTCATTTTCTGGCCAGCCGTCATTGAAGAGTGGCAAGGATTTGTCATTTCAAATAATTGCTTGATATAGTGTTCTTGTGTGATGCATAAATTGGTGTGCATTGGTTTTCCATTTTATTTAAGCAATTCTGATAGATATAAAAATTTTGTTAGTAAACGGAGATTCTTGTTATATGCTTCTTTTAAGTTTGATATCAAGGAATGGCTATGGAGAGAATCATGGACGAAGAAAGCGATCAGTTTCTACCGGAGATTGTTTCAAAAGCGATTAAGTTACCTGGAGTCAAGGTCGATCGGAGGGCATTTCTAGCGAAGACTTTTCATCAGCTGGAGGGTGCGGAGCTGGCGCAGCTTGTGGATCAAGGGCCACAGAGCCTTTTTGGGGCTAAAGATTTGATTAAAGTTGCCAATCGCGTCGTACTAAATGACACAGAGAAAAGTACGGTCTTTTCTTTTGCTGCGGGATTGCCGTCGACTCCTTTGGCTATGGCGGGTACGGCGACTGCGGATATTCTTCAGTATTTTGCTTTTGCTGTCCGTATGGCCCAAGAGGTGGCTTATGTCTTTGGCCGGCCGAGCATTTTTAACGAAGATGGTGCTTTGACTGAAGCTGGCGAACGGGAAGTGATGCTGTATTTAGGCGCCATGCTTGGAGTTGCCGCAGCTAATTCTGGTCTGATGTTAGTGTCTAGAGGGCTGGGCGCAACTGTCGGTAAAAAAATGCTGCAGGCCACTTTGACAAAGACGTTTTGGTATCCGCTGATGAAAAAAATCGCCGGCGCAATTGGCATACAAGTTACCAAAAAGAGTGCTTCCAGCCTGGTCACTAAGACCGTTCCCATTATTGGCGGCATCGCTTCCGGCGGCCTGACTTTCCTGACTTTCCGTCCCATGGGTAAGAGACTGGTCAAAGTCTTCTCCGAGACGCTGCAGGCCGATGACCAGCAGATTATCGATGCGGAGAATGTCGTGGTGTCGGTGGAGTGAGCGATAGTTGCTGGCTGAGGCTGGTGGTTTTTATTGCCTATATTAAAGGCACGTATAGGCTAGTTTATATTAAATATTAAGTTTTTCTTAAGAAAATCGCCCAGGGTCAGAAGACCTTGCGCGAACCTGGGGTCTTATCAGATAATACTTCTTAGGGCAGGTAACTTGGTTGCTTGTTCTGGGAACATTCGTTTCTAGTGGTTGGTGGAACCATCGGGGTAAAGTAGGACAGTAAGGCCTGCAAGATTCATATTTCTTTTTTAGGAATACGGCGCTCCCGTCGCACAAGAAAATCCACAATACATATTTAAAACCGCAACATCAGTGTTGCGGTTTTTTTTGGAGAAAATCATGGTCTATCAACATCCTACCGTTTCAGAATATCTTCATTCTAGAGCGTACATCATTGAAGAGTGGCGAGCATTGCATGGTCAATTCAAAGATACTTTTCTCAACAAGAATACTGTGTACGAATACAAACAAGGAAAAAAACTTTACAAAGTTCACATTGATTTTACGAAAGGTTCTTTTTTGCACTTGCTAGGGCTTGACTATCAAGCGCAAAAATTGGATAAAGCACGTTTTTGGGAGAAGATTGACCAAAATATCGACTTAAATTTAGACCTTCTGACTTTTGCTCATGAGTCTTTTGGCAGCAACAAAAATACCTTGGTTCAACTATTTGAGTACAAAAGGTCTGCGTTGAAGTGTGCTGATGAATTATTCCATGAAGGTGTTTGTATCTCTTCAGCAGCAGTATATCCAAAACTTAAATATGATTTAATGCTGCGTTCAAGAAAAGATACGTTGGGGATAGCTCTCATGCAGAACCCTAAGGGTGAACCGGATCATTATATATTAAAATCCACACTTAATTTGAGCCGACAATTAACTAATAAAGGGTCACAGGGGAATGGTCAGCACACTCTATACATTGGGCAAGGTTAAGACTTACTTTTAAATGTGTTAACAAGCTTTGACCGGAGCCTGGGTGAGCGGTGGTATTGGCACTGGCATCAGTCATACATCTGTTAATGGTTGATTGGAGACAATATGGGAATCTTCTAAAAGAGGCCTAAAAGACGACTTTATATGTATAATACTGTATATTGTATGTGTATCGTGTTGCTATAGATAGGTGAGGTGAGAATAATGTCAGATCCCGACAATAAAAAAGTTTCCATTTCTGTCAAAACGAATCAGGCGGATAAAGAACAAGCTGCAGCCATCTTTGATAGCTTGGGACTAAATCTTTCGACCGCGATTAATATTTTTATTAAGAAAAGCATTGTTGAGGGTGGGCTGCCTTTTGATGTTAAAGATCCGTTCTACAGTGAAGCCAATCAAGCTGAGCTTGATTGCCGTTTCAAAAAAATTGCCAATAACAAGGGTATCCACTCCCATCGGCCTCTAGACGATGAGATAGCTGACCATGCCAATTGATTTTTTGGATGAAGCTTGGGAAGAATATATTGCTTGGCAAAATGAAGACCGTAAAACTGTTAAACGAATCAATCATATCATTCTTTCAATTAATCGAGATGGTCTGGACAAGGGATTGGGCAGGCCAGAACATTTAAAATATCAAGACGGCTGGTCAAGCAGAATCAATAGTAAGGATCGCTTAGTCTATGCCATGAAGGATAGCCACTTAATTATTGTGGCTTGTAAAAATCATTATAAGTAAAGTCTTGTGCCGGACATTTATTGGTACATATAGTAGGTATGTAGTTGCAAAGTCATCAAATGCCATTAATAACTTTAAAATCATGTATCATAAATATCAACAGAACTGCCTAGGCCTCTGAACTTCGTTCATGCACAATAGGGCGGTCTTTTTTTATTTATCAATAATATTCAGGTATGGAAATATAGGGGTTTGTTTTTTCTTATGAATAGGATGATAACGCTTATTCTACGATCTTAATTCTGCCGGTTTTGTTGTTTAGAAAAATAATTCTTGTTACAGCGAAACCTTGTTTAATAGGAAAATCGTTCCTCTTGATTTAAAAAAGTTTCTTCAAAAAAACGCTGCCCGTTTCTTAATGTGTGCGGCGTATTGCTATTTCTTATGAACTTTAAAAAATATTTTCTCTTCATAAAAAATGGAACGTCTACACTTCAACTTGTAGTCCGTTCCTAATATGTTCGGCGTTTAAGGTGTCCTAGTCCACCATGTTCCATTTTTTCTGTCTTAGGAGTGACAACTGGCAAGCGAATTCCAGCAACTCTAGGTTTTTAAAGATGCGCCAACATCTGTTAACTCACAAATGACAAACACCAGCAATGTTTGTCTCTAGACAGAGTATCACGGCTAACGAGATTAGTTACTATATTTAAATTATTTTTTTTAAAATACCCAGTTCTTGTTTATAAGAACACATGTTCGTATAATAGATGTATGTTGACGAATAAGCAATTAGTAGCAATTAAGATGCGGGATCTGATCAATGTTGTCCATGATATGGATCGGGATAATGCTTATCAGATGCGTTATGACGACTTATTAGCATTCTGCGGCCTGAATGAAAAAGAGCTGCTTCGCATTCTCAGGCAGTGGACCAATGAGGGCAAACTGGATTTTCACGGCTACGTGGACGACTTCGGCCATATTATCCATGATGAGTATATTTACGATACTTTTAAGGTCTCAGTACCCAATACGACAGCCCTATGGCAGAAATACGATAAAAAGTAAGAGATGGTCTTGAGAATACGAGATTTTATGTATTATTTGAATTACTGAAAATAATCTAATAGGCGGGCTCTTTGGCGCGGAGTAAGTACGTTTCATAAATATTTCATACAAGTAAAGGCATCTGAGATAAATTATGAAAAATGAAATAAAAATAATCCTTTATTGTTGAAAAAGCCATAAATTATAGTAAAATAAAAGAGTCTGTGTGAATAACTATTCACACAAGCGTTTTATCGTGTACTTAGACAAAACTATATGAATAATTCAAGACTCGTAAAATTGGGAACTCTATGCTTGATATCTATCTCAGTGGTATTAGTTTTCGTGTTATCTTTTGACTCAATTAATTATACAGGAAATTATAACACTAAAATTCTCTCAGCTGGGAAAACAATTGTCCCTGCTAATAAAAGTGCGGTCTTTGAAAAATTAGCGAATACTAATCAGCTGCCAGCCGCGGGTAATTGGACCGACGATTTTAAAAATGTTAATGCGAATGGTATTTTTGGCCTTGCGAGTCAGTTCAATGTTTTCGCAAATAATTTATATCAATCGCAGAGCGTAGTAGGCAATGCGGCCGTTAAGAACTTAGCCAGTACAGGTGGTGACGGCGCCGGGGAGTTTGGCACGAGGGGCATCTCTTACATACAATCTTCGCTTGCGTTCAATGGTGTCATACACAGTCAAGCTGGTACTTTGATTCTGGGCAATGCCGTGAATTACCAAGCGAATTTTCAATATGGTAAACCCGGTATCGACCGAAATAGATTAGAGGATTTTTCTGGCAATGTTCGGCAGGATCAAAAGAAGCAACAGTACATCAATTTTCAAGATCAGTTTGACCAGCTAGAATCACATTCAAAGACCTTGGCTGCATATTCTAAAAATAACGTTCCCGCAATTTCTGTCAGCTCCTACTCTCCTAGAAAAACATTTGACTTGTCTGCCATTGATGCTATTAACGGCACGAAATATATCACGATTAAAGCTGCCGACATATCTTCAACGCAGTTATTTATTTTGAAAGGCATCTCTGATGCAACCAATATTGTCATAACAGTTGATACTTCTGGTCAGAATAACGTTATATTCACTAATTCTCAGTTTTTTAACGAAGTTGAGGGACGGGTTTTGGTTGGGAAAAATTTGATGTTCAATTTTTTTAATAATGCCAACCAATCTGATTATACGGGCCAGGTTACTTTCAATAATGTCATGACGAGCTTGAATTATGCTGTTCTGGCGACTGCAGCAACAGTCAATTTGCAAAGTAAGCCATTTCATGGCAACGTAGCTGCTAATACGGTTAACCAGCAATATTCAACTTATAGTGACGAACAAATGTCTGACATCACGATGCCCACTCCTGCTGCGCCGTCCGCGCCCGTGATTAGTGATGTGCCTGATGTCAACTTCGGCCAAATTAATTTAGGCGGTCCGCAAAGTGCTCAGGGTTTATGGTCAGAAGATCTGGCCGTTACGGGACAGCAGAATCAAAAGATTGCGATTAACGTTGCTCTGACCCAAAATTTTACGAACCAACAGGTAGATTATGCTGCGGATTCGGTTAGATGGAGTTTATTGAATTTGGGCAGTCAGGCTGTCACGCCGTTTTCCGAGACGGGTGTGCCGATGACCTCTTTGTCCTATACCATTCAGAAAAGCGGTACAAGCGAATACCCACTGAAAAATTACGCCCTGGTTGTGTCGAATTTAGGCTCTGTTAAATATGCCGGAAATTATTCAGCTACTCTGACTTGGACATTTACGGACAGTCCTTAATTATGAAACAAATTATGAAATTATTTATTGCTTCGCTGTTATTTGCAACGGTATGGGTTTATGGCAACACAGCAACACACGCTCAGGCCAATGAATTGAAGACAGGGGTACAGTTGGTCATCACCCGAGGGTCCCCGATACCAGTACAAGGTACGGTTCCGCCTCCAAAGCTAATTAAGACTCCTTATTATGTTATTGCACCAGGCTCCGATAATTCATTTAAGTTGTCGGATGCTCACGATAATCCTTTGCTTCCAAGGCAGCGTATCGTCCTACCTGATACAGGAGAGATCAGTCAGTGTATTGTGATTAACTTTGCTTTTACCGCGATTGCAGTTACCTCGGTCATCATTTATAAAAATTTTAAAAGAACTGAAAAGAAAGAGAATTAGAAATGACTAAACGAACAAATATTAAACTTAATTTATTGGCTGGTGCCCTTGCTGTTGTTGTCGGGTTGGCACCTGCAGGCGCAGCTTTCGCTGATGATACAACAAAGCCAACAACTGGCACCGTTATATTTGACAGTGCTAGTAAACAAGCTGTTTTAACTCAAGTACCATCAACCTTAGCAGCCGATTCTAACGATATCAATAGCCTCGCAAGTGGAGACAAGACAATTAATCTGACTTATGCTGATAAGGATAATCAAATCATTATCACGGATTTTAGTGGCACTGGCGCCGGTTGGAATTTAACTGCTAACATAGAAACGCCCTTTGCAAATGCCAACCATGTCAATAGTGCATTAGAGGATGCCACTATCTCGATCAATAAGGGTGATAGTACTATTTCTAATGTGACGGATTCAAGCGTGCAGGCCACGGATGCTACTATTTCGACCACTAAAAGTAATATTCTAACCGCTAATGCTAATGAAGGCATGGGCGTGACAACAGATTCAATTGCAAAGTTCACATTGAATATTCCTGCACACAATAGGCTATATACAGGTACTTATACTGCCTCAATCACATGGACATTAGGTGCTGTACCGACTACTGGTGGTAACTAATCATTTTATTTACTCAAAAACCAACTAATTTATTATGGAAGAAGTCTCAAAGTGCTGAAAAAAACTTTACATCAATCAAGAATTATTTTTATCCTGACAATCTGCTTGGGACTTTTTTTATTTAATTTCTCATCGGCTCATGTTGCTCATGCCGCTGAATTGAGTTTTTCTGTTTCGACCAATATTCCGAACAATCAAATTGATAAAAGCAGAAGTTTCTTCGATCTAGAGATGAAGCCAAGCCAAAAGCAGACTGTAACGGTCCTTTTGACGAACAATACCTCTCAGGCGATTACGGTCAACGTTGGTGTCAATGCTGCTAAGACAAATCTGAATGGTGTGATCGAATATGGCAAGTCATCTTTAAAAAATGATAAGTCGCTTAAATATCCTTTGGAAAAATTAGTGCGGTATCCAAAGACGGTCACGATTCCGGCAAAACAGTCACAGGCAGTGCCTTTTACCATTACAATGCCTAATAAGCTTTACAAGGGCATTGTTTTAGGAGGCTTGACTTTTCAACAGAAGGATGACAGCAAAGCAAGTGCTTCATCCAGCTCGCAGAAAGGAACTGTTGTCCAAAATAAATTCGTCTATGCTGTCGCGATGATTCTAAGAGAATCGGCTCAAGCGGTCAAACCAGTTTTGGCTTTGGCTTCGGCTCAGCCTAACCAAGCGGATGGCAGGAACTTGATTAATGCGCGAATTCTAAATAAAAAGTCTTTATTGATGTCGTCTGTTAAGGTTTCGGCTAAGGTATATCGCAAAGGGCAAGGCACGCCTATTTATTCCTCGACAATTGGCAATATGCAAATTGCTCCGAATAACGCACTTAACTATCCAATTTATTTGAAAGGTGCCCGCATGCAGGCTGGTTCCTATACAGCTCGCGTTCAAGTGACGGCCACTGCATACAAGAATCCTCAGACTTGGCATTTTTCAAAGAATTTTCAAATTAAAGCTTCAACGGCTGGTTCTCTGAATAAATCGACCGTTGAACAAATTAAGGGGCCGGATTATAGTTGGGTATTGCCGGCTGTGATTATCGTTCTGTTGGTCGTCATGATTATCTTGCTGATTATCTTATTGATGAGAAGACGCACGTCAAATAAGTAATTGTATTGATGATAATGCTTTAAAAACCTCAGCTGAAACCTGGCTGAGGTTTTTAATATCTTGCTTTTAGAAATATGACCCCCACAAAAAAACTCCCGAGATAACTTGGGAGTTTTTGTTTACAGCAAATAGGCCTGTCATTTTGGACCAGATTGACTAAACGTCAAAGGCGCCTTCGTCAATCTTCTTTTGCTCTTCTACCAGCAGATCTTCGACGGCTTTTTCTACCAAGCGGGACTGTGGAATCATGGTCTCTTTTGAAATTGTTTTTAATTCGACGATGAGGTCTTCTTCAAGGGCGAATGTTACTCTTTTCTTCATGCCTTAATTGTACAACAAAGTTATTGTATTTTAAATAATAGTAATGTACAATAACATTATTGGTAATGCAACAATGTTATTGACTAAATTCGAGAGGACACTGCCATGCTCAAAATCGTTACCTACCAAGATGCTGTACACAATAGAATATTTGATGATACTGTTTCAAAGCGAATTGCACTTGTCATTCCTGCACATAATGAAGCCGATACGATCGGAGGCGTACTTAAAAGCATTGTGGAGCAAATGGGTATCGCGGATCATATGCTCGATATTTTTATCGCCTTGGATAACTGCAGCGATGGAACTGAGCAAGAGGTCACCAAGTATGCCGATCAATTGAATCTTTATCTGCTCAAGACTGTCAATAATAAGGAACGTAAGTCCGGCGCGTTGAATCAAATTTACCGTCTGTTCTTTGGGGACCTGACGCACGAGGCGTTATCTGATCAGCATTTAAAAGCTGTGGCTAATATTGATGCCTTTGTTGGCATGGATGCCGATGTCTATCTGGCAAAAGATTGCCTGCTGACTTTGTATCAGGAACTCACAGAGCAGTATAAGACTGGTGTTGTCAGTGCGAATTATCAGTGCCTGCTTCCGGAAAGCATCAATGTAATTCCGCGAAATGATCCTAATCGGGAATATTTATTGAAACATGGCAAGTTTGGCGGCCCGCTATCACGTTTTTATGCCGTTGCACAGAATGTCGAGTTTTCGACTTGGACGATCAAACAAAAAGTCAATAATCATACGGCTCAAATTGCCGGCGGCCAGTGTTCGATGTTTCGCCCGGAGACATTAAGGGATATTTATCGGCACTTTAAAATGAACGGTATTTATTCAAATGAGAGTGATACTGAGGATTTGCTGCTGACTCAGCAGATTCGAGAAGTCGGCTGGCAATGCAAAATTAGCGACTCGGCCCGCTGCTATGTGGATTCGATGACGACTTTCCGCGGTTTGTATAATCAGAGAAAGAAGTGGCAAGCCGGGATTATCCAGTATATGACCAAAGCCGGTGTCTCGACTGCTTATGCGCGTCAACTGTGGAGCCAAGAATTGTTGATGGGTTTTAACCTGTTGATCCGGCTGATGCTGATTGTTTTGATTCCGGTGGCGCTGCTGCTCAATGAATACGTCTGGTCTTATATCTGGTTTATGCCCATTTTCGTCTCGGCAATTCTGAATACCGTAGCGACGATCAAGACACCCAACAAGCGCTGGGTCGATGTGCTTTTCGCACTGACGACCATTCCGGCCGAGCTGACAATTTGGTTTAAAATTGTTGTCCATCTATCCAGCTGGCGCGACTCATTTAGGATCGAGAAACTCGATGGCTGGGCGATGCAATATCAAGCAGAAAATGGTACTTTGAAACGCAGTTACAACTGGCTGTATATTGTCCTGACTTTAGCAGCAGCGATTGTAGTTGGTTTCTATTTCAAATGGCTGAGCGTGGATCTGCTTGTTATGACCGTCAAGCCGTATTTGAACGCTGCATTCAACGTCTTGACCTATCTGACGATCACGACTTTTGTCTTCATGCTTTTCCAGCTTAGTAAGCTGAGGGGACATTATCGGGCATAAGGGGCGGGATCAGCGCAGGGGAACGATTGCAAATGCTCCTGATATGTACGGAACCGTGGCAGAAATATGATAGATGTCGAAAAATGATACAATCTCTTCAAGGAGGTCTCAAATGAACAATATTTCGCCTAAATTTACTACAACCACTGCAAAAAAAATTATTGAAGACCGTCTTTCCAAACCAGAATTGCAGAAGAAAATGCTGGAGAGTATTACCACTAATAAAAATATTAAAAAGGTCATGTCTAAGCTCGCTAAAGTGTAATGAGCTGATAATTGAGATAATAGGGAAACACCGCATCGGGCTGAGGCTCTTTGGGGTGTTTTTTTTATATCCAAAATAGTTATTTGAGCGCGGCCATTTTGCCAATAACAGTGCTAAGCTATTTTCAAAATAAGGATTTGGGGAGTTTGAGATGGTTGCTTGGATTGTGGGCGGCATAATTGTGATTGTGCTGGCAGCTTTTGTTATTCTATATAGCCGGCGTTCGCGAGAGAGAGATGACGGAGCTTCTGATATGATGCCAGTAATATCTGAAGAGGCCAACCAGCCAGCAGTCACGGTAAACAAATTGCCTGCGACTGTAAACGTTAAGCCGAATCTGCTGCGCGAAATTACGGATAAGAATGTGCTTTCGCGAGTAACTGCTTTGACCCCGGCAATTGTAAATGCTCTGGCGAATTCACAAAATATAGCAAAGGTGGCTGGCAAAGGGACTAACGTTTTATATAAAGCGGTTTTAAAAAGTGGTGAGAGTCTAGTACGGTCAAGAGCTATGGATGGCGCTTTTCGTGGCATTACTAGGGGAAAAGATAGCATTAACGGCATGGCAAATTTAATCCCGATAAAGGCAGCCAGTCCACTGCCCGTTGCTACAGCCGCTAATGTGATGAATGTTGCTTCATTAGTTGTTGGCCAGTACTATATGACTGAAATCAATGGCAAGCTGGAAAAAATGGATAAATCAATCAGCGAAATCAGCGATTATCAGAAACGAGAATTCAAAAGCCGTTTGCAATCCTTGGTCATCACAGTCCAGTCCATATCCAAATTCAGCCAGGAACTTTTTGAAGACAAGACAATTCGCAATGACAAGCTTTTGCAGCTGCAGAATTTGTCAGAGAAGGCAACGGAGCTTTTATCACAAGTGAACCTGGAATTGCAGGATAAAATGACACCGAAAAGCGACCTGAGTTACAAGGAATATACAGTTTTGGTCAATGATTTTGAGAGCTTGATTCGTTATCAGCAAATTTTATTGGCCTTGCTGCAAAAGATTGGCGAATTAACCCTAGTGTTTGGAAACGGAAAACTGTCTAACGACTACAGCTATTCGCTGCTTCAGACTTACGAAAAACCTTCTTTGAAACTCGACCAAGATTTAGTTGATTGGCATCATCGGCAAATCCAGCACTTTGCGATTGATCTTGATCAGTACAAGCGCCAAAAAGATGGTATACAGGGTGCAATTGCAACGGTTACCGGCGTGATTAATAAAGATTGGCATTATACGGAGCTGGATTCGGTCTTAGCTGATAAAATACAAGCCGAGCTGTCTGTACCTAAACTAGGCGAACAGATGGATTTTAGCTTATATGGTCAAGATGTGCAATTGATGCTCAAAGGCGGAAAGACTTATTTGTGGCTGCCGGAGGTAGCCAATTGAAGCTCATTTTTCAACACATAAAAAGCACTATTTTTTTGTTGATTGACGTGTCACATTTTAATGTTTGAATTAGAATAAGCCATATAGTTATTGGCTTATTTTTACTTTGATGAATGGTTCTATAGCTATGTATTGAGAGGATATAAGGGGCAATGGTTGATATTGGTTATTTAGTATCTTTATTATTTTCAAGTTACTCATTTTCGGCAACTCTCGGTTCTTTATTTAAAGATTTGCTAGATTTCTTCAACAGTAATTTTGTCGCGACCGTTGGTGCATTGGTCGGCGTTGTTATTGCGTTGCGATTTGAAGAAATACATTATAGAAAAGTCCGGCAGGAAGAAAAACAATTAAAATTCCAACATTCGATCATTAGCGTGTTGGGTTTCATCAATACTTTTCCGTTGATTCTCGATGATGACACCAGAGCCTTCCAAAGTGAGGATCTTAAACAGGACTTCTTTGTTGATGAATTCATTGAAGAGGTAGGCAGTTTTGAGAAAAAGTTTGATCAGAATATTCATGATTTGCACTCCGCGCTGGCAGAAGTCAAGATGGTCAATGGTGATGAGCAGCAGATTGATGCGGAATATGCCGCTCTCATAGAGGCTGAAGCTTACACAAAGACATATTTAAATCGTTTGGGTAGGACGCTACGCCAGATTAAACAGGATGTTATGCAAGATCCAGGGTTAGCTAAAAATCCGGACGCTGTTAGAAAATTTAATTCTGCATTGCAGGTTGAAAAAGAAAATACAGCTAAGTTTTTATATCAGTTTTATTTAGAGATTCGCGATACTTATGGCAAAAATTTCAAAGACCAAAACGAACTGAAAAAATTAGATGGCAAACTTTGGGCGTACGTACAGCGGAATGATTGGATTCTGAATAGGTTATTGGTTCTCTTTTATCCTAAAAGTGAAGATAAAGGGCATCAGCCGAAAGATCCTCAGAAGTATTTCAGAATTGTGGCTGAAGATGTTCCTGTCGATAAAACGGATTCAGAAACAGGATGGAAAAATGGCCGCAAGCATCTTGTGAAAAAAGACTTTCAGAGATTTCACAGTAAAAGTAATGAAAATGAGTTTTTTAAGTTGGAAATTTTGCCATCGGAATCAAATAATTTCCAAAGCAAGCCGTTTCGCAGGGACACACCATTTCTCACTGACCATAAAGTTAGCCCAGTGAAAGTAAGTACTTATATTAA
The DNA here is from genome assembly GCF_000241055.1 of Oenococcus kitaharae DSM 17330. Classification (NCBI taxonomy): domain Bacteria; kingdom Bacillati; phylum Bacillota; class Bacilli; order Lactobacillales; family Lactobacillaceae; genus Oenococcus; species Oenococcus kitaharae. Next base: position 40,956 of record NZ_CM001398.1, on the reverse strand, counting down.
AACAGATGATATAGTCCGCCAAATTATTAATAGTTGTTTAAAAAGGCAATTATTATTGCAAGAGAGTACTGACTCTAATTGCAAGCCCTTGCTGGATGTACAAAAGGGTGTTCAATATTCGTATCGATCATTGAAATAAATTGTTATAAAAAAGATTTGAGAAGTTATCTCAAATCTTTTTTAAATTCGTCAATCGAACGTGCCGTGGAATAATGACAGGTTTTTCTAATTTTAGTCTTGTTGGGATCTAAATAAAGCAAATGTTTGTCTACCAACTTGTTCAAATTTGTAAAAACTGCGCCACCAAAACAAATAATTTCAGTAGGTTGAAGAATGTCTAATTCTTCTTGAAAACCGCTAATACTTTTCTTGAGGGCTTCTGCGCCTTCCGCGCTATTGAAATACTTGGCTACTTTATCGCTCTTTGTATCCGAATGGTCTTTATAAAGATCGGTCATATAAGCACCCTCATAAGGCGTTCCCTTGACAATGTAAGCAATTTTATAATCTCTACTGCGAGAAGATAAGTCATGAAAGTTTCCCCAAGGTACTGGAACCGACCCTCTTGATGCCCAGTTTAGGCCAAGCAGAATAACTTTTGTGTTCAACTTCTTAGCGCGTACTGTGGGATCCTCTAATTGCTTTGCGAAGGGCTCAAAGCTGACATCTTTTGTTTTGATTGTCTTATTATCCCAAGCATCTTGTGACACATCATATAGGGCCCAACTGCCATAATGATCGTACCCTGTCTTTGATAATTCTTCATAAACATCCATGCGATAAATATAGCGCAGAAATGACTTTTTGGAATAACTTTTGTGATTATTTTTTTGTCTGGCTGAGAAGATCTATGTAGTAGTGGAAGTTTATCTCTGTGCGTAAAGCCTAACAGTTTATGAGTATGCTGTTTGACAATACGTATAGATACGTATAAAATATGTCTTACATGGTGGAACACCGGGCAAAAGAGGTTGTGGAGATGTTAAAGGCAGCCGGATATATTGAAAGTTATATTAACGGTGATCACCATATTTTCAAGAAGACAGGCAGGCGTTCGATACCGGTTCCGTATAGTCATTTAAAAGATGCTATTCGAATTGGTACTTATCGATCAATCATTCGCAGCATCAAGGAGGCAAATTGATGAAAGAACGTTATCTCGTTTATCCAGCCATTTTTGAGAAAGATGGGCAAGGTTATGTTGTTAACTTTCCCGATGTACCTAATGCTTTTACTGAAGGGGATAATCTCAAGCAGGCTTTGGTTCGAGCATCAGAAGTATTAGGCGCCATCTTAACTGTTGACTACCAGGATGTCTATCCAACTGCATCTGATATTAGTCAGATCAAAGTTCAGGGCCAGCAAGCTGTTTACCCAGTCGAAGTTGATCTGGTTCAGGCACGTGAACAAACTAAGTCTGTATCAGTGAAAAAGAATACAACCATCCCAGCTGATTTAGCTAGGCGGGCGGAAGCACAAGGAATTAATTTCTCTCAAACTCTTACTGAGGCTTTGGAGAAAAAACTGAAAGTCTGCTAATTGCCATTTCTCCAGTTTCTGGCAGCCAGTGTAAAAACGACCGATTATGGTTGTTTTTTTATTAACGGATTTATTTGTAATTATTTAAAAATATAATGTATGCGTTTCCAAATGAAATTACTTAGTAAATGAATATAAGTTTGTGCTAGAATTAACAACTGTTTTACTAATTAAATGGTGTTTGCTAACTATTTTCTGAGATGGACAAGGTGTGCTTCTGATTCACTTTGTTATCGTTTCGAGGATGCTTGGTGAAGTTAGGGGGTGCACGTGCAAATTTTAAGAAAGAAACTATATAAATCCGGCAAAAATTGGGTAATTGGCGTTGCTATTACGACAGTTGCTTTGATGGCTCCTCAACTATCAGTTTCGGCCGATGGCACACAGGCACCGCAAGAGCCGACAACAACTGAACAGGTTACTCAGCAGCCTGCAAAGACAGATCCCGCAGCAACAGCGACAGATCAATCTGCAGCTACTAATGCACAGCCTGCTAGTGTCAGCCCGGCGACGACAAGTCCTGATACTACCGCAGAAGCTAGCAGCGGCACCGCCGACACAGGTTCGCAAAACACCGTTGATCAAGCACCAGCAACTGATAATGGAACCGCATCTCAACCAGCAACCAATCCGCAGCAGCCTGAAACACCAACTGTACCTGTTTCGGCAAATACGAATAGTAGTCGCGATGGACTAACCCATACTGACGCACAAGAAGCCCGTTCGCAATATTTTCATGGCCGTTATTCACAATTAAATGACAATGGTGTTTTTTATGCAGGATTTTTGGACGCATCAATTAATAATTTGACTGGCAGCCAGATCAATGCATTAAATAACGACCACTGGCATGGCAGCCAAGGGACACCAAATCTGACCATCTCTGATTTGAATAGTATGAATCAAAGTGCAAACTGGCAGAATCCTAGTAATTCTTACCCAGCGGTCGATCCGACAAAAATTCAGAATCTGCCGGCTGCCGTCACCGTGGATACAAGTCCGAACCCTACAACCGGCCATGTCAATAATCAGCCAACGCAATTGGATGTCTGGGATTCCTGGCCAGTGCAGAATCCAACCGATGGTTCGATTCAAACGATTAGGATCGGCCGGCATACCTATCAAGTGGTGATTGCCATGGCTGGCGTGGGTGCTACTTGGTCTGACGGGCACTTGTATCTTTTCTATAAGGCTGATGATCAAAACAACCGTGATTTGACATCAGCTGCGATTGATCAGTGGAAAACAACCGGTGCCATCTTCCAAAATAATGTTGTTGAAGAGAATTATCAGTGGGGGTATAACCCTGATAATTCACCAGCACATGTTTATGCCGCATCTAATCCCGCTATCCAAGATCCTCGTTTAGGTTTCCATCAAGATAATCCGATTGAATCACAGCAATGGTCGGGTTCGGCTATTTTGAACGCGGATAATACGATCCAGCTTTATTACACGTCTGTTGAAATTGCTGATAATTATTCGCATTTAGCCACAGCGCAGCTGGGCTTATATGCGGATGCAAATGATAATCTCTATACGAGAGTTCTGAACGATCACATTATTTTTGATGGTGACGGCCAGCAGTATATGACCGACCAGCAGGCTTATGATGGCAAGGTTCAGGCGACGAAAAATGACCAGCCGTTAATGGATACGGCTCTGCGTGATCCGCATATCATTTTCGTAGCTAATGCTAGTGGCGGTACTGACCGTTACCTAGCTTTTGAAGGATCGGCGCCAATTAATACGCAAGATCATCTCCAAGATTTAAATAATCTATCTTCCTATTCATCAGATTCTCAAGATGCTGTCAATCAGCAATATTCGTTGCTAGCCTCTGATAGCGGTAGTATCGATATTGCTAAAGTTGCTAATTCTGTGATCGGTTTGATTAAGCTGAATGATGATAATAGTGTCGATACCGTTATGGCACCAATGATTACAGCCACCTTAGCTTCAGAAGAGTTGGAACGTCCATCAATCGTCTTTTTAAATGGCAAGTATTACTTGTTTACTTCGACAAGAATCGGACGTTCTTCGATTAACAACTCTGATGATGCGAACAACGTCATGATGCTGGGTTTTGTCTCCGATACGATCAATGGCCAATACCGTCCCTTGAATGGTAATGGCTTAGTCGTGTCAAGCTCACAGCCTAGCAATAGCAGGACCTTCAATTATTCTTATTTTGCCATCAAGGTGCCCAACAGTAATCGTGTGATTATTACTACCTACATGACGAACCGTAATTTTGCGGCTGGTGCCAATAATTATGCAACCTTTGGCCCTTCTTTTGAGATTGCCATCAATGGTGATCAGACCAGTATCATCCCGGGCTCTGTCATGGCTCAAGGAGCGATTGCTGAAAGTGCATCGGCTACAGCAATTGGTGCTTTTTTGGCAACCGTGGATCATTATGAAGCTGCGATTGTATCTTCTACTTCGACAAATTATACTGGCACGATCAGGAATTTGCCTGGCCGCAATGAAGGCATCTTTGTAAATGGCCCTGCACTGACTTCTGCTGACACGAGCACAGCTTCTGCTGAGTATTCTTCTTCGCAATTGCAAGGAGACCGCGTTCAGGTGTTGGGGCAAGCATTAACAGTTCGTTCCAATGGCAGCTACTACACATTTTTGAAGGTTCAAGATCTCGATCAGAACAATTTGGAATTCTGGATCGACCAGCGAGGCGTGGCTGCCAATGATTACGATTCTGTTATCTTAAATGAATCAAGAAATCAGTGGGCAACTGTTGCCAGCCGTCCTTATGATGGTGTTTATCTTCTTGGCCCAGCAAATACAAACGAGCAGACTACTGTTACTGGTGGCAACGGGCGGGCCTCTGACTTCAATGGGCATAATGTGCATGTCCTGCAAATCGAGACAACTCACAGAAAGACTAATAATCGAGATTATCAGTACGCTTATGTCAGTGATGGCAACCAGTCTTATTGGGTCGATGTCCGTGCACTGAATTTCGCGCCGTTTTCCCGTGTTATTCACAATTCATATGGATTGAATTATCAAGCTTATATTGCGGCTGGCACCCGTCGTGATGGTCTTTACGAGGATGCTGCAGCCTTATCGACGCCTGATGCGCAACATGATTTTGCGGTATCTAATTCAGTTAATCATCATATTGTCAATGTGCTGGAATCTGTCGAGACAGTTCGTGCCAACGGCCAGCACTATACTTATTTACGTGTTCATGACCAGAACATTCAAGACGGTGCTGGTATCAACGAGTATTGGATTGATACACGGTCTGTTTCGGTTTTTGATGTGCAATCTGCACCAACTACATTATCCGGCCGTTATGCCATCATCGCTCCCGGCCGCCGCACTGATTCAATCTATACTGCTGGACCGGCACTGACCAGTATCGCTACTCTGGATGGTAATGGTTCAATTGGCGATTATCGCAATCAGACAGTTCGGGTTCTTCAGAGCGTCACGACAACGCGCGCAAGCAACAATCTTCGCTATACCTATGTCCAGGTGACAAACGGATCTGACACTTTCTGGGTTGATTCTCGTTCTCTGAATGTCCAGCCTTATGCAACAAGGCGGACAGTCACTAATTTCCGAACCTCAGCTCGTATCAGCGAACCTCAAGGACGCAACGATATGGTGTATGAAAACGGGCCGGCTTTGACGAGCAATGATACAGTTGTACCGATGGCTGTACTAAAAGACCTGCACTTGCAAAACCGTGCGGTAACCGTTCTGGCCGTCGTCGAAACTAATCGTGGCAGCAGCAGACAGCCGCGACTATATCAATACGCACAAGTCCGAGTTTCAGGCACGAACCAAATTTTCTGGGTTGACCGTCGCGCTTTGGCTTAACTGACATTTTAGTTTATTAAAAAGCGACCATCCATGGTCGCTTTTAATTTGTCCTATTTAGTTTTTACAACTGCCCAATTCTTTTCAGCCAGGTATTCACCTGCTGGCGCGTCTCAGCCTCTTTGCTGCCTTTCATGACCAGCATGATGTGGTAAATTTCTTCGCCGCCTTTAGTCGAAAAGCCTTGCTGCAGGTTGCCATTCATGCGTTCTGCAATGTCTTGGAAACTGCTGCCGGTCCCGTAACCGCCATTCGTATTGAAGGGGATGACCGTTTTACCAGTCAAATCATATTGATTGAGGAAACTTTTCATTGGTGGCGGCAGCTGCATTCCCCAAGTCGGCGCACCTAAAAAGACTGTGTCATATTTACCGATGTCTTCGATACCACCCTTTAAGGGCGGCAGGAAATCGCTGGCGTTTTCGTCTACAACTTGATTCACCTGAGCCCGATAACCCTTAGGATAAGGTGCGGCAGTCTCGACGTGAAAGAGGTCACCGCCGACTTCATCTTGGATCATGCGGGCGACGGCCTCGGTGTTGCCTGTGCGGGTCACATAGGCGATTAGAATATTTTTCATAGGATATCCTCGCTTTTATATATTGAGTATAGGATTTGTGCGCTAGAATGTCAGCTTTCGCTCAATTGAAAACGCTTACAATATATGCTAGAGTGATTCTGTCATTGAGATTTATAAAATAGACGAGGTGTTTTATGTATCGAACAAGTTTTCCAAAAGGCTTTCCTGAAGGCTTTTTATGGGGCGGCGCGACGGCTGCCAATCAAATCGAAGGTGCCTGGAACGTCGACGGCAAGGGGCTGAGCACGGCTGAAGTTGTTCAAAAAGCCGCTAACCGCCGTGAACTGACCTTGGATGGCGTGACGCAAGCATCCATTCAGACGGCTGTCGCTGATACCGGCGATAGATTGTATCCCAAACGGCGCGGGATTGATTTTTACCATCACTATAAGGAAGATATTGCGCTGTTTGCCGAGATGGGCTTTAAAGTTTACCGTTTTTCCATCGCTTGGTCGCGGATTTTTCCTGACGGTGATGAGGCTGAGCCTAACGAAGCTGGTCTGGCATTCTATGATAGAGTCCTGGACGAATTGGAACATTATGGTATCCAGCCGCTGATTACTTTGTCGCACTACGAGATGCCGCTGGCTTTGACCGAAAAGTATAATGGCTGGGCTGGCCGCGAGGTGATTGCGGACTTTAATCGTTTTACCGAGGTTCTTTTCAAACGCTACAAAGGCCGCGTGCGCTACTGGCTGACTTTTAACGAAATTAATTCCGGGACTTGGGGCTTTCATGAGACTGGTGCCGTGGATCAAGGACTGCCTGAAGATCAGCAGCTGCAGATTCGTTACCAAGCACTGCACCATCAATTTGTCGCTAGTGCGATCGCGACAAAACAGCTGCACGAAATTGATCCTAAAGCCAAAATTGGTTCCATGCTGGCTAGGATGCAGACTTACGCTAAAACGCCGGATCCGCTGGATGTGCGGGCGGCTCAATTGGAAGACGAGAAGAATCTCTTCTTTACAGACGTGCAGGCGCGCGGTGTCTATCCAGAATATATGAACCGTTATTTTGCTGAACATGAGATTAAAATCGACATGGCAGACAATGACGAGCAGATTCTGGCGCAAAATCCTGTCGACTTTCTCAGCTTCAGTTACTACATGACGACTGTCACATCGCATGCAGACCAAGGTGATTCCTTAGGCAATCTGGCTATCGGCGGACGTAATCCCTATCTAAAGGCTTCGGATTGGGGCTGGCAGATTGATCCTGTCGGCCTGCGGATTAGCCTCAACGAGATGTGGGATCGTTACCGCAAGCCATTATTCGTTGTCGAAAACGGCCTCGGTGCCGTTGACCAGCTTGAAGCTGATGGTCATGTGCATGATAATTACCGGATTGATTATCTGCGGGCGCATATCCAGCAGATGAAAGAAGCCGTGAAAGACGGTGTTGATTTGATGGGCTATACGATGTGGGGACCGATTGATTTGATCAGTTTTTCCACTTCGGAAATGTCCAAGCGCTATGGTTTTATCTACGTCGATCAGGACGATGAGGGCAATGGCAGTCTGAAACGCTACAAAAAAGATTCCTTCTTCTGGTATAAAAAAGTCATCGCCAGCAACGGGGATGACCTGGATTAGTCTGTCCAAAAAGCCTGAAAAGGGCTTTTTTGTTACCAAGCGGCGACTGCACCGTCAGTCCGGGAATCCGAACCGCCGACGTAGGTACCAGTCTGGGGATTACGCCAGATGATCTGGCCGCGGCCGAAGCTATTTGCTTCAGGGTTGATCGTGATGTGATGGCCGGCGGCAATTAATTGCTGAATCAAGGCATCAGAAAAAGTTCTTTCCAGCTGAACATTTTTATCGCCAGTCCATTGCCAGCGCGGCGCATCTAAAGCGCCTTGCGGATCCATGCCGAAATCAATACAATTCATCAAGGCTTGGACATGGCCTTGCGGCTGCATAAAGCCGCCCATGACGCCAAAAGGCCCGATTGCTTGGCCGTCTTTAGCGAGAAAACCAGGAATAATCGTGTTCAAAGGCCGTTTTTGACCGCCGATGAAGTCTGCAGATTGAGGATTTAGTGAGAAATTACAGCCGCGGTCGTTCATCGCAATCCCGGTGCCGGGGATGACGACACCACTGCCAAAACCCATGTAATTGCTCTGGATATAAGAAACCATGTTGCCCTCGCTGTCAGCTGTACAAAGATAGACAGTTCCACCTGAATCCGGGCTGCCAGCTTCAGGAAGAGCAGCCGTATCGGTGATTGTTTGACGGCGTTTTGCCAAATAGGACTGGCTGATCAGACGAACAACGGGCAGGGTCATGGCCTTGGGGTCGCCGACAAATTGAAACAAGTCCGAGAAGGCTAGCTTGATAGCTTCAATCTGCTTGTGGAGCGTGTCAACGCTGTCATGAGCGGCGAATTGGAAAGCATCGAGAATTCCTAAGGCTTCTAGTGCAACAATGCCTTGGCCGTTTGGCGGCAGTTCAAAGACATCATAGCCGTGATAATTGACTGAAATCGGGTCGACCCATTCAGGCTGGTATGCAGCTAAGTCTTCTAATGATAGAAAGCCACCAGCTTTTTGGGATGCTGCCGCAATTTTTTCAGCCAAGCAGCCGCGATAAAAAGATTCTGCGTTCGTCTCGGCAATTTCTTTTAAAGTCCTGGCGTGATCCGGGCTGGACCAGCATTCGCCGGCAGCGGGTGTATAGCCATTAGGTGCAAAGACGCGTTCCCATTCTGAAAATAGACTGGCAAAACTTGGCGAAGCCGCAGCGTGTTTTTGATAGATCTCATAGGCACGATGCCAATATCTCGCTAAGACTTGCGGCAGTGCATAGCCGTGTTCTGCGTAATCGATGGCTGGCGCCAGATCTTCGGAAAGTGATAACTTGCCGAATTTTTGGACAAGTGCTGCCCAAGTCGCCGGTGCACCTGGTATGTCGACTGGGTCCCAGCCTAAATTCGGTATCGTGTGATTGCCTTGTGCCAGCAGTGCATCTAAGGACAGGCTTTTAGGGGATGGGCCGCTGCCGTTTAGGCCGTAGAGCTTGCCATGAAAGTTAATGATCGCAAAAGCGTCGGCGCCGATACCATTGGAAGTTGGTTCTGTGACTGTTTGACAAGCAGCTGTGGCGACGGCCGCATCAATCGCGTTGCCGCCTTGTTTTAAAATCGCTAGGCCGGCTTGGGCGGCAGCTGTCGTTGAGGTAGCGACCATGCCGTTCTTAGCGTAAACGGGCTTTCGCGAGCGCATGTAAGGATTAAACTGATTAGTATAAATTGACAATGAAGCTCCTGTATCGTGAACAAATATCCGTTTATGCTTCTTTATACTGCAAAATGGGTAGAATAGTCATGTTTTTGATATAAAAGTATGTGTTTTCTTTAAAAATCTGTTATTTTTTAATTTTCTTGTTCACAATTTGTCTTATAATTAATTTCAAAATTTATCAGCTAAGGGCTTTTTATAAGCAGGAGTAATATGGCATCGAGAGGTGTGTATCGATCATCAGGCCGCGGGAATACCAATGCTTGGTATTTGTCCGAGACAGAAGAGAGGAATCTGAAATGGAAGCAGGATTATAAGCGCGTCAAACAAGAAATCAAACAGGCCTATCTGGATGGTGCACTGTTTACGCTTTTTTTCGCCGCTGCAGTTGAGCTGCTCGTGATTCTGGCAATTATTGTGTACCGTATGTTATTAGGCGAGACGCCGTTAACGCCTGGTTGTTATCTAGACCAGGCTTTGCAGCACGTTGTGAGCTTATTTGTCAGGAAATAATAATTAAAAAAAACGGGAAAATCCCGTTTTTATTTTGCATATTTTTTGATAATTTGGCAAAGCAGGGCCGTGGCGCCAACGCCAACTTTATTATCGTAGTAACTTTGGAAACGGTCGTCTTGCAGATACATGTCCGCTAGGCCGCGATGAGCCGCTGCAGAGTATTGCGGCCATGTCATTTCTAACCAGGCCTTATGGTCTTCAAAAGCTTGTCTGGCCTCTGGACTATTGAGGCCACGAGTGCGTATAAGTGCGGCCAGTTGTTTGAAAAGATCTTTTTCCAAAGCTTGGAAACGCTCGTAATCCGCTGCAGTCATGTGCAGCATTTTAGCATTGGCCGCTTCGACTGTTTGATTGCCGTATTTTTCCCTGATTTCCTTACCGTACTGCTGCTCATTTGTTTTCAGCATTTGAGTCTTGAAAGCCGTGAATTTTTCTTCGTCTGTCATATGTTTTTGTCCTTTCTCGTCAAGAATTGTCTGATCAGCCAGTTCGATTAAAGCGTCCAGTTTTTGTCTTTTAGCCAGCAGCGCCTGTTTTTGTGCTGTTAAGACTTGTAAACGGTCAGCATGTTCATCTGCCAGAATGGTTTTAATCTGCTGAATGGAAAAGTCGAGCTCCCGGTAAAAGAGAATCTGCTGGAGCTGGTCGACTTGCTGCTGATCAAATAATCGGTAGTTGTTTTCAACTTCTCGCTGAGCCTTCAATAAGCCTACTTTTTCATAATATCGAACGGCTCTGGGCGTAATCCCAGCCAGTTCGGCTAATTCATTGGTCTGATACATGCTGCCTCCTTGACAAAGATTAGCTTAAAGTATGACCTAAGGTCAATGTCAAGGAAAGTTTGATTTTCCTAAAATTGAAGCGAATTTTTCATTGCTTGTGAAACTTTGGGAATGATTGTGAAATCTTTTGAAAGCGCTTGCAAATGCGCTACAATGGCGTACAATGATCCTTGTAATATGATTCACAAGTAGCGGGATGTGATTTTTACAAGGGAGGAAGATTTATGTTAAAAGTTAGCAAAACGCTCAAGGGTATTGCGTTAACTAGTGCTGCATTGATGAGTTTGAGTTCCTTTACACTTGTTGCGCCGGCTGTATTGCCCAACGTGGTAATCAGTGCCAGTGCGGCCAAAGCTGCCAAACAGACAGCTGGCAAGAAGCTCAAGAATGGCAGCTACAAACTGGCTGAACAGGGATATAGCCATGGTTACCGGATTGTGATGTCCATGAAAGTGAAGAATGGCAAAATTGTTTCCAATAAATACGACTATCTCAGTCCCAAAGGCAAATCCAAGACCAAGGATGCGGCTTACGAAAAAGCCATGAAGAAGGTCAATGGTATTGGCCCGAAAGAGTATATTCCAAAGCTGCTGAAATCTTGGAAGAAGGCCGGCAGTAATGTTCAGACGATTGATACTGTGACGGGTGCGACTGATTCATCCTGGACAATCAAAAATTACGCCCAGCAATTAGTTCAGGCTGCGCAGGCCGGCAATCACAAGACAATCAAGATTGATAACACGGCTGCTTTAAAAGACGGCACTTACCGTTTGGCTGAGCAGAATTACGCCCACGGTTACCGGATCGTCTTTTCGATTCAGATCGCAAACGGCAAACTGGCCAAGTCGAATTTTGACTATGTCAATGCTCAAGGCAAGTCCAAGACTGTTGATACTGCTTATGAAAAAGCCATGAAGAAGGCTAACGGCGTCGGCCCTAAAGAGTATATTCCGAAGCTGAATGCTGAATTGCTGAAGTCAGAAAGTGCCAAAGAGCCGACTGCGGTTGTCGACACGGTATCGGGTGCAACCGATTCGTCAAGCATGTTTGTGATTTATGCACAACAGCTGCTTGACCGGGCACAGGCTGGCCATCACAAGACAGTCAAAGTTTCAAATATTGTCTACGCCGAATAATGAGTTCGGCTGTCTGCAAGATTGATAGCATGCAAAACACTTGTGGTCCAAGATGGTTGGATGACAGGTGTTTTTATGCTGTTAAGATAGATAAAATCGAGGTTTTTCATGGTAAATAGCAGTCGTTACGGCCGAGTAACCTGGCCGATTTTCTTGGAATTGATTAGCCTGCCGCAAAAGACGACAGCCTTAATGCCGCTGCTCTTCGGCTTTGTCTACGCACAATATGCCTTTGGCAGGATCGATTGGGTCAATACGCTGATTTATTTCGTGGCGCAGTTCTGCGTGGCGTTATTTGTATCCGGTTTTAACCATGTTCAAGATTTTAAAAAGGCCAAGGATCCGGCTTATTTAAGGGCAACTAATATCATAAGTAGAGAACACTTGAATCCTAGAAAAGTACTTGAATTAATGTTTGCTATTCTCTCACTGGCCTGTGTCTTAGGGCTGATTCTGGTCTTCCGGACAAATTTGATTCTTTTTCTGATCGGCGGCGCGGCTATTTTGGTGGCGATTTTTTACACAGCCGGACCGATTCCGTTATCCAGGCTGCCCTTAGGCGAGGTTCTGTCAGGCCCAGTGGAAGGCTGCGGTACGATTTTTATTGCTTCTTTTATTAATATGCGCGAGCTGCCGATGGGAATTTATTTTCACAGCGGCTGGGTGATTGATCTCGTGATTAATCTGCCGCTGATGATTCAATTGATCCTGGTTGGCCTGCCTTTTGCGATTATGGATAGTACCGTCATGTTTGCCGATAATATCTGCGATCTGACACAGGATATTCATAATGAACGTTTTACGCTGCCTTTTTATTTAGGCAAGAAGCGCGCTGTCCAGATTTATCCGCTATGGCCGCTGGCTGCATTGCTTTTCCTAGTGATTTCTGTCTGGATTGGTTACCTGCCAGTCTGGAGCCTGCTGACGATTCTGCTGCTGCCGTGGATTATTAAAAACGTCCGTATTTTTATGCGCCGGCAGGACAAACAGACGACTTTTCACACAGCCATTAGTAATTTGTTAATCATCGACGGGGCACAAGTTCTGATCATGGTTATCTATTTATTTGCTGCTTAATATAAAGGTTAGATATGTTAAAAGCGCGAAGGCTAGAATCGCAAAGCCGTCGCGCTTTTTTAGTTGTGGCCGGTAGAGTTTTGTTCTGGAGGCAGCCGGCCGATAGCCGCGCGAAGCCATGGCGGTCGCTAATTCGTCGGCACGATGAAAGCTGGCGATGAATTGGGGGATGAAAATCGGGATGACGGCCTTCATTTGCTGGAAGACGTTTCCCTGGCCAAAATCAACCCCGCGAGAACGTTGTGCTGTCATGATTTTGCTCGTCTCATCCATCAGCGTCGGGACAAAACGCAAGGACAAGGCCAGCATGAAGGCAATTTCGTCAATCGGCAAATGAAAGATTTTTAGAGGTGACAACAGGCTGGCGATGCCATCGGCTAAAGTCGTCGGCGAAGTGGTCAGCGTCAATAAAGTCGAGATAAATATGATCAGGACAAAACGGAAAAAGATCAGGATGCCGGAGGCGAAGCCGTATTCCGAGATTATTAGCCAGCCCCAATGCCAGTAAACGCGGCCGCCGGTGAGAAACAGAACCTGCATTAAAACCGTAAAAATAATCAGCCAGAGCATGGGCTGGATGCCTTTGAGAAATATTAGCAGATTAATTTTCGCCATGGCGACGGCGATGAAGATAAACAAAAACAGCAGCAGGCTGCTTTGCCAATTATCGGCAAAAAAAGTTAAGGCAATAAAAGCCAGTGTGATGACTAGTTTCACGCGGGCATCCAGCTTATGTATTACGGTGCTGCCAGGGAGGTAGCGGCCGATCAATAGACGGTCCAAGTTCATAACTGGCCTCGCCGATGTAGGAGAACTTGTGCGATTTGGTTAGACAATGCGTTTTCGCTTGTGATGCCGTTTGACAGCGGGAAGCCGGCTTTTTTTAATTCAGCCGCGAATTTAAAGGCTGACGGCGGGCGCAAATGGTTAGCCTGCAGGCGTTTCTCATCGGAAAAAATATCTTGTACAGTCCCTTTTTCAGCCACTTCACCTTGATTCATGACAATCACTTGATCGGAATAAGCCGCCACTTGATCCATTTCGTGGCTGACCATGATAATTGTCCTGCCTTGTCGATTCAGTTCCTTGAACATGGCCATTAGTTCCTGCTGGCCGCTGGGGTCCAGGCCGATCACAGGTTCGTCAAGTAATAAGATATCAGGTTCGGAGATTAAAATTGCGGCAATCGCGGCTCGTTTTCTCTGGCCGCCCGAAAGGTCCAGGGGTGATTTAGTCAGTATCGAAAGGGGTAGATGCACGATGTTGAGGACTTTTTTGATGCGCGATTTAGCAGTCTGTTCGTCGATGCCGAAATTCTTCGGGCCGAAAATCAGGTCCTGTTCGACAGTCTCTTCAAAGAGCTGGTTCTCGGAAAATTGAAAAATAAAACCGATTTTCTGGCGGAAACTTTTCAGGTTTTTCAAGCTGCTTTTGGCACTGAGCTTGGTCTGGCCAACGGTTATTTGGCCGCTGGCAGGGAGAATCAGGCCGTCGATTAATTGCAGGATCGTCGATTTGCCGCTGCCGGTCCGGCCAATAATTGAGGTAAAAGAACCGGTCGGAATCTGAAAACTGACTTGTTTTAAAGCCGCACTGTGAATTGAGGAAGCTGTCTCATATTGAAAGCTTACATTGTCGAATGCGACTGCCATAGAAATTCAATCAGCTCCTTTGTTTGATGATATGTTTTCGGAATTTTCACGCCCTGCCTGTGCAAATCCGCCTGCAGCTGCTGTAAAAAGGGCAGCGAGAGGTTGTTTTCGGTCAGCAGGTCCGGTGTTGAAAGCAGCTGGTCAGCGCTAGTATCGGCCGCAATTCTGCCTTGGTTCATCAGCAAAACGCGATCGGACAAGGCCAACTCATTTAAATCATGGCTGATGGAAATAATTGTCAGCTGTTTTTGCGCGCGTAATTTTCGAATCGTCTGCCAGACTTCATCGCGGCCGTCCGGGTCAAGCATACTCGTGGCTTCATCGAGAATCAAAATTTTGGGCTGAATGGCTAATATACCCGCGATCGCAACACGCTGTTTTTGACCGCCGGAAAGCAGTGCCGGCTGTTTGTCAGCAAATTCTGCCATATCGACAGTCTTTAAAGCAGCATAAGCGCGCGCCAGCATTTGATCGCGCGGCACTTGTAAATTTTCCATGCCAAAAGCCACGTCCTCGATGACACTACCGGCGACAAATTGATTATCAGGATTTTGAAAAACGATACCGATTTTCTTGCGGATATCCCACAGGTTTGCTTGCGACAAAATTTGGCCGTCAATTAAAATCCGGCCGCTGTCAGCTTTTAACAGGCCGTCCAATAGAAAAATCAGGGTGCTTTTACCAGATCCGTTTTTCCCGACAATTGTCAGCCACTGGCCAGCCTCGACTGTAAAACTGACCTGGTCGACACTTTTTTCTGCAGCCTCAGGATATTTGAAACTTAAATTTTCTGTCTCGATCATCGACATGTCAGGCCTGACGATCCAGCAGGTCTTTTGTCAAACTGATGAGAATTTTTTTGGCGGGTTTATCCGGCAGGCAGTCGATTTGTTTTAAAGCAGTTTGTGTGTATTGTCGCACATAGGCTTTAGCTGCTTGAATGCCGCCAAAGGCCATCACGCCGCTCACGACTTGCTCGGTATCAGCGTCGCTCATGCGATTTTTTTTGGCTAATAAAGGCAGAAAATAGTCGCGCTGCTGCTGCATCGCCAAGATCAGCGGGGCTGAATAGACGCCTTGACGGACGTCGCTGTGAACTGGTTTGCCTAATTGGCTGCTGCTGTCTGTGTAGTCTAAAATGTCATCCATCAGCTGAAAAGACATGCCGATATTCAAGCCGATTTTGCCGGCTAATTGGGCAAACTGGGCATCACCGCCGCCCTCATAAGCACCGAGAAAAGCGGATAGGGAAAACAGCTGGCCCGTCTTGCCGGAGATCTGCTTTAAGTATTGATCGATGGAAATATTCGTATCATAACGCTCGGCCATTTGAACCATTTCGCCGTTTAAAATGCTTCCCATCCACTGGCCATATTGCTGAATGCCTTTGAAATCGCTGGCGTGGTCGGCGAGCAGATTAAAACAGACGACAAATAAATAATCGCCTGAATAAACAGCTGTGCTTTGTCCAAATTGTGCCTGAATCGAAGACTGCCCGCGGCGAGTCGGCGATTGGTCAACGACATCATCGTGAATCAGTGTTGCCATGTGCAATGTCTCAACGGCTGCCGCTAAAGCAATCATTTTTTGGCGGTCGGCTTTTTGAAACATAGAAAAGAGCAGCAGGTAGGCTGGCCGCAGCAGTTTGCCGCCGCTGTCCATCATGCTGACAATGGCTTTGGAGACGGGCTTATTGTCTGTCTGAATGTTGTTTTCCATCAAAGCCATGGTTGATTCTAATTCCGGCTTGATCAGCGGGTATTTGTTCCAGATGGGATTTATTTTCATGCCTTTTAATCAGTCCTTTCTGTTGCGGCTGCATATTCAAAGCGCAATCGCGACAAAGTCCGTACATGTTCAAACAGAAAATTGGCTGCAATACCGACCGCGACGCCTGCGAAAATCCCGAGAAAGGACAAAATCGGCATATACAGCATGACGGTCCAAGAGCCTGCAATCCAACTGGCGACGCTTAGTTGACCGACGTTAAACATGATCCCGCCGACTGCTGAAATGCCGATCATCGAAATATGGTGGTCGCCGAGTTGTTTCATTAAGAGCATTGTCAGCCAAGCCAGCGTTGATCCGATCACTGAATACATAAAAGTCGACATCGTACCGCCCAGCAGCGTTGTTAAAACGAGGCGCATGGCCATCAGCAGAAAACTTTCAGAGACGGGCATCGTATAAATCGAGACGATCGTGATGATATTGGCCAAGCCTAATTTGGCACCTGGTGCAAAAGCAAAGGGAAAGGGGATTGTCCGTTCGACCAAGCCAATAATCACGCCTTGAGCGCAAAGCAGTGCGATATAGACATATTCTTTGGTTTTTTCGGAGTAGCCGCTCAATTGACAATGCCTCCGAAAGTCCGTCCACTGCCGGATTTGACTTCGATGATTAATTTATGCGGCAGGCAGACGATTGACTGGCCGGCTTGATCGATCGGTGCATGGTGGACACAGATCTGATCGGGGCAGTTTGCTTCGATCACTCGGACTTCATTGCCAGTCGCCACGATGACATCATAGGCTTTCCCATTCGTAAAACGGTATTTAGTCACGCCGCGATGTCCGGTTAAACGGATTTTTCGCACAACCTGCCCTTTGTGAGTGACAACCGCTGTGAGAACTTCCTGTGCGCCGGCTGATTGTTTGATGCCTTCTTGATAGGAAAAGATGCCTACCGGGATAAATGAAGCAAAAATCAAGAAGACAACGATGATCAGGTCCAGTGGTTTGATCATGTGCAGATATTTTTTCGTCTGATCTGCTTGAAATGCGTGCTTCATTTTTTTGCCTTCAACTTACTTCTTGTAAATTGCTTTTTCCTTACCATACCACCAATGACGCAGGTGTTTGCCTATCCAAGGCATCGCATATTTATCCAAGCCGAAGATGCGTCCTGACCCGTTCATGGCGGCTATGGCGATGGGGATCATCCAGATGTTTGTCCAATAAAACATTGAACTGAGTGAGAAGATGACGACAAATGCGACCGAAGCAGCCGATGCCAGCCAAGTGAAGAGGCCGACAATCAAGGCTAGGCCAATTAATAATTCTAGAATCGTCATGGTTTTTTGCATGAAGAAAGCCATATTGGTGTTAGGAATCATGAATTTAGTCACATCGTAATACCATTTTGGCATGTGCTGGAAAATCAGCATCGGCTGATGGCCGTATTCATAAGAAAGGGAAAAAGTGGCTTTGGCTGCCTTGGCTGTGGCAGCGGCGGCACCAGATTTAGGTGTTGCACCGGAAGTCGTGTTAGTGACCAGCCAATCAAAACTGCTTAAGCGCAGCTTGTTAACGAACCAGGAACCTTCACCGCTAACTTTGTGCGAGACATCGACGAGCCAAGCGGCGCCTAAAAAGAGCCGGGCCGGCACAGACCAGAGGACATTGCCTTGACGGCTGACATAGCCGTGGAAGAGGTTGCGCTCGTTGGCTGTATTAAAGAATTCGTGCCGGAAATAGAGCCAGAAATAATAAGCATTCGTGATCTGGAAAAAGTACATGAAATTAATCATGTGTTTGACGGCTTGAGCCCAAAAACCGCTCAAGTGTGTATTTTTGCCGATGTGGGCAACGCCGTATTTGGAACTGATTGCGATGACAAAACCAGAATATTTGCCTTCAAAGACGGCATTAGGTTCTTCTCCGGAAATAGCCAGGGCAACATTTTTAGCTGCGACATGTGCACCAGCTTCAGCGCCTTGAACAGTCTGCGGCTGGCCTTTGCCGCTGCCGTCAGCATCGGTCAAAGAGACATCGCCAAAGGCATAAATATTGGCATCGTCGACTGACTGGCCTTGTTTGTTGACCAGCAGACGGCCGGCATGCCCTTGTGACAGGCCGAATTGTTTGATACTATCGGCTGCTTTGATACCGGCAGTCCAGATTAAAGTCGATGTTTGAAAACTGTCTCCGCCTTTAAAATCAATCGTGTGCTGGCCGACACTGACAACATCTGTGTTTTTCAGAATCTCTACGCCGTGTTTGACCAGATATTTTTCGCCCTTGTCGGCATCTTTGCGGTCAAGCATGTTCATCAGAGTCGGTGCCATTTCGATCAAAGCCAGCCTGATCTCGGACGGATCGATCTTATTTTCTTTAGCAAGGATTTTTTTCCAGTCCAGCAGTTCGCCGGTCATTTCGATACCTGTAAAACCGGACCCGACCACTGAAATCGTCAGCAGGCTTTTGCGCTTGTCCGGATCCTGTTCAGCGGCACCTGCACGGATGTGAGCTTCAATGGCATGCTTTAAATTAATTGCCTCGTCGACTGATCCCAGCATGTAGCCATATTCGTCAACACCGGGCGTCCCGAAGGTATTCGGCTGTGATCCGACGCTCAATAGGAGGTAATCATAGTCATAACGGCTGTTTTTAGCTATTACTTGTTTTTTCTGACGATCGATGCCTGTGACTTCATCAGTCACGATCGAGACATTTTTCCGATGGCTGAACAGGTTGTGCAGATCATATTGAATAGCACTGGGTGCGACACGATCAGCGGCAACCTCGTAAAGTTCGGTCATGTAGGTCATGTATGAGTGCTTATCAATGATTGTGATGTGAACATCGGAATTTTTCTTCAGTCTTTTAGCAAGGCTTTTCGCGGCGTAAATTCCACCAAAACCGCCGCCAACAATAACGATATTGCTCTTCGTCATTTTAACAATCCCCCAATTGTCATGTTATAAACTTAACTAACTCCTTAATTGTAAGCCTTTTCAGAACAATGGGTTAGCTTTTCCTAAGAGAAATTCTGCTGAATTTGAGACAGTTAATCCAAGGCTGTCTCTGTGTTTTGCATGCTTGACTTCACATGTTTGACAGGCCACAATGAAAGCGTTTATCACAAGCTGAATTGGTCCGGCTGTGGACATTTCATAGAGAATTACCGGAATTAGAGGATGATGGCGAGGAATTACGAGAAACTCAGCGAAGCCTATTACGACAAAATTGCAGCACGTTTTGACTGGTCAATTGATGGCCTTTTGTCATATCCTTTCAAACGGCTGATCAATCATGAACTGCATCTGCAGCATGGCCAGCAGTTATTAGATGTTGGTTGTGCCAACGGCCGTTTGCTGGCTTTATTGAACAGGCAGGCTAAGATTCAGGCAACTGGTCTTGATATCTCAGCGCAAATGATCGCGCTGGCCAAAAAACGTTTGCCAAGAGGCCGCTTTGTCTGTGCTTCAGCTGAGAGACTGCCTTTTGCAGATGGCGAATTTGATTATGTGATTTGTTCAGCTTCTTTTCACCATTTTCCTGATCCGGACCTCTTTTTGCAGGAGGCTAAAAGGTGCCTGGAAAAACAGGGCCGGCTGATCATTGCTGAAGTGAATATCCCGATTTTTCATGATTTTTATAATCGGCATGTGGCGGCAACTTCTGAAGATGGGGACGTCAAAGCTTATCGGCCAAGCGAGCTGAGTGTTTTGTTTCAACGGAATGGCTGGCAAATCCAAAAACGGCGGCTGATTTTTCAGATACAATATTATGAATTGAGCCTTTAACTGATTTCTAATTGCCCATATGATAGCTGTTGTCGGTTAATTTGAAGTTATTTTTCAGGCCGTTGGTGATAAATACTTTGTGCGCTTTTGTGATGAAGATGGCTTGAATGCCGTCTTTATTTTTATGGTTCATGTAAGCTAGGCCCTTTTTCAGTCCCTTGTCAAAAGCGGCATTCGATAAGGCGTCGCCGTCAACGGATTCTTTTGAGACGATCGTGGCGGAGATCAGATTATTTTCGTAAGGGTAGCCGGTTTTCGGATCCATTAGGTAAATATATTTATGGCCGTTTGCTATTAGATACTGCTCATAAGTGCCGGCTGTCACGATCGACATGTTGGATTCGCGCACAAAGCCGATACTGGAACCGCGCGACTGATTCGGATTTTGGATACCGACATTCCAATCGCGTGTGCCGGAAGCTGGATGACTCTGGCCAATCACGTAAATGTTGCCGCCGAGGCTGATAATGGCGCTTGTGACGTGGTTCTTTAAGAAAGTTTGTTTCACTTTGTCGGCAATATAGCCTTTAGCGATGCCGCCGAAATCAAGGCGCATGCCTTTACGTGTTAAATAGACTGTGTGCTGCTGCTTGTTTAAAATCACATCATGGTAATCGAGTAGGGGCAAAGCTGCTTTAATCTCGGATGGAGCCGGCACACGTGCACCAGGAAGCCCAATTTGCCATAAATTCGTCACGGCGCCGATAGCCATATCAAAGCTGTCATTGGAATTTTTTGAGAAATACATGGCTTTTTCGATCAGTTCCCAAAAATCAGCCGGGATTTTAACCGGCTTGATACCGGCGTTAGCATTAATTGCATCTAGGACAGAACCAGACCGAGTCAAAGTCGCTTCTTGGTCAAAATGACGGATTGTATTGATACCTTTATTTAAGACAGATTCTTTGCCTTTGTCATAAATGGTCAGGGTACAAATGGTGCCCATGAGAAACGCGTTTTTTTGGTAGGGCACGTCCGTATATTGCACGCTTTGTTTTTCTTTGCCATTCGCAGAAAAATAGATGAAAACACTCGCCGAAACAAGTACCAATATGATTAACAAAAACCAAATTTTCTTCTTCATATGATTCGCTCTCTACTGTCTCACTGATTGCTGGCTGTCTCCCTTAAGCAGCCGATCGTAATCACGATGGGAAATATTGTATTTTAATTCACAAGAATATTGTACGCTTTTTTTACACATGAAGGTCTTTGACTTGGTATTTGAAAAGTCGAGCAAGCAGATGACCTGCCCAAGTTATTGACAGTTCAGCACGCAGATAAACAGATAGTTTTCAAAGTATTATTCATAATTCACAATCTTCCGCACAATATACTCTAACAAGTATTGTAAGCGCTTACAATTTATGGTATATGTAACGCGGACAGGTATTCTCAGTCTAGGTTTTTGAGAAATCACTTTGTCCTTCTTCGTATACATCTTAAGAGGAAAACAATCATAAACCACGATCATTTTGAGCCATGGTGGAAATTGCGTATAAGTTCTCTTGGTCGTGTTTTATGAAGAAAGGAACAATGATGACTTGAAAAAGACAAAAAATTTAACCATTTTTTCACTGCTGGTTTTGCTTTTGTCAATCTTCCTGCCAATGACTGGTTTGCTGCAATCAAATCGATCTGCACAGGCTGCCGGGACTACCTATACAAATATCGCACCGAACTATCAGACCGATGCTAGTGGTACACGGCCGGCTTCGGCAAACAGCTGGAGCATCCCTGGGCAGACGGATGTTGTTAACCACCAAGGCGGTACAGCTGGTGCTTGGGACGGGGTGACATCTTGGAATGGCGATCCTGCCAATAAGACTAATTCCTATATCAAGTACGGCAGCAACGCGGCTAATCCGGATTTTGCGATCCGTAAGTACGCTAGGCAGACAGCAACGCCAGGTTTGTTTGATATCTATCTGAATGTCAGAGGCAATCAACAGCAGAATATTACGCCAATTGATATCGTCTTTGTCGTCGATATGTCCGGTTCCATGGGCAGTTTGGGTGATAGCGGGTCAAAGGCTACAGCTGTTCGAAACGGTATTAGAGACTTCATGACTGCGGTTCAAAACCAAGGTTATGGCGGCTACGTTAACGTCGGTTTGGTCGGTTATTCAAATGTGATTCGAACCACAGTTTCAATGGCCAGCATCAATGCCAACCAGGCTAATATTAATACCGCTCTTGCGACCTCGCCTAATGGTACGACCTTTACACAATTAGGTATCAGAAATGGTGCCCAAATGCTGCAGAGTGATGTCAGCGGCAACAAAAAGATGATGATCCTTTTGACCGATGGTATTCCAAATATGTCTTACCATGTCACTCAGGCTGCCAGAACGGCTGGTACTAATTTACCTTACGGGACTCAGTTTAGGGATCCGAGTGCACCAAACGCGACGGATAGTGCAAACACAGCCACCTCGCAATTAAACAGTCCGTATACAGTTAATACCATCCCGATCAATGATACTTGGGCGGGTACGATTGGCGAGGCTATACTGGCCAAAAGCAGCCCGATCTTGGCTGAAATTCACGTTTTGGGTATTCAATTAGCTAGCAATAGCTATCTAACTTCTGCTCAGATCACGACCCGTATGCAGGCGATTGCATCCTCGGATGCGAGTGGCCCGATGTACCAAGCGGCGGGCACACCTGCTGCTGTAACGACCTATTTGAATAGCCAAGCTCAAAATGTGATTCAAAGTTTCAATACGATTGTGAACGGTTCAATCAGTGACTCACTTGGTAGCCAGTACCTATACGCAAATCCGACTACTTTGTCCGTTACAAGTGTGGGAAGTGTTGCGATTCCAACTGCAAACTTGCCGACAGCTGTGATTTCAGGCGGCAGTCTGCAGGCGACAAATCTGAATATTGGCCTAAACCAGGAAGTTCAGATTCACTATCAGGTTCGTATCAATACCGAAGATGCGGCTTTCCAGCCTGATCACTGGTATCAGACCAACGGCCGGACTTTGTTAACACCTAACGGTGCAAATCCGACGAACCAAGTTGACTTCGCGATCCCTTCGGCAAAAGCCCCCGGTGTCTCGATACAGGTCAACAAGCTTTGGAATCTGCTGACATCTGCCAGCTCATTACCATCGTCGATTGCCTTTACTGTGAATCGTGCGACGACCACATCACCAACAGCTTGGCAGCAGGCTAAAGGGACATTGGCTCAGTCTGATAACTGGACAAAAAGTTTCACACAGCTGCAAAGCGGCGTGAACACGGTTTATCTGCCTAAGTTCAACAATTTAGGACAGAATTTTGTCTACACGGTCGTGTCCGAAGATGCAGTGACGGGATTTGTTTCCAATATTGCCAATAATAATGGTGTCTTTACAATCACAAATAGCGAACTTGGCGTGAACGCTGAAAAATACAGCCGCAACAACCAAGCTCCTTTGGCAGGATCGCAATTTGTGATCACGAAGTACAACGCTAATTGGGCAGCTGTTGATCCAACCTTCAGCCCGATTACGATTAACGGCAATCAATCAGCAAACACGAAAATTACGCCGGGCTATTATCAAATCCGGGAAAGCAAAGCCCCGGACGGATACGCTTTAGAGACAACGGCCTTTAATTTCCGTGTTGATGATCAAGGAAAATTCTTTAATGCAAGTAATCAAGAAATCACGTCTGCGGCGTTGCCGGGTGTCGACAATTTCTACCTTAAGAAGACTGCTCTCGGCGCACCGGTGATTGTGCTGGCAAAGTATGACGCGCTTAAAGCCTTTGATCTGGTAGTTAATAAGATCGATCAGACGACTGGCAAACCGCTTACTGGTGCACAATTCACGTTAAAAGACGCCAATGGCAACGTTATTAACGCTCAAGAGAGTGGTGCGACAGCAACGTTTACCTTCAATGGCCTTCCGGTTGGCACATATACATTGACAGAGACGCAAGCCCCTAACGGTTATATGCCTTTCAATAAGACCATTACGGTCACAATTGCTGCTGACGGTACTGTCACAGTGACAAATAGTGACGGCTGGACTTCCTCATTAGAAGCTAACGGCAATAACAAAATCGCTTTGACGGTTAAAAATTCTGTGAAAAACGTCTTCCCGGCAACGGGCGGGTCTGGAACGGAAAAATATGCCGTCATCTCGCTTTCCTTTATTCTGACTGCTTTGGCAGCCAGCGGCCTATATCTATTCCGGATTAAGAGGAGGCATAAGTCATGATTAAAAAGATATTATCACTGCTTATCGCGTCTCTTATGATGGGTGTCTTGTTTGCTGTCAATGGTGTCAAGACCTCGATCGCGCGGGCTGATGAAAGCGGGCAGGTGACTGTCATGCTCCATCATCGCCTAAGCTGGGATAATCTGCCAGCGCAAACGCCAAACAATGGTTATGAACGGACCGGTTCGGATGGGTTAATTGCTGGTGCAAATACGGCTTTTGCCGTTTATGACATCAGCAATCAATTGAAAAACTATCCAGGCGATTCGGCCGTTTTCTTAAGCCAATTTAAAACGATGGATCAAGCGGCCATCGACAGCTATATTACTGATCACGGCTTGGTCAAAGTGGCTGAAAAAACCACTGATACCCAGGGTATTGCCTCATTTAACCTGACAGACGGCCTCCAGCAGGCTTATCTGATTGTTCAGCTGCAAAACGATGCACAATCAGTGAACCAGCTGATGTTTGAACAGCGGTCGGATCCGATTGCCTTCAGTCTGCCAATTTATGCAATGAACAGTAATGTACCGCTATCCGTGATCCATCTTTACACGAAGTCGGCCATCGTCAACCGAATTCCCTACTTCTTCAAATACGGGCAGACGCTGACGAAGACGCAAATGCCGCTAGCAGGCGCCAAATTCGCTTTCTATCAGTTAATCGCTGGCAAGAAAACTTATCTGACTAATACAAACGGCTGGCAGGCAAGCGACCATCCTTTGACGGATCCTGCTGTTAGAAAAATCGTTTCCGGGTCTAATGGCCTGGTAGCTTTGGATAACAGCACATTGGCGGCCGGCACCTATTATTTTGAAGAATTACAGACATTGAAAGGATATGAAATTTCGGCTGCGGCCACACAGATCAAAGTCGAAATCCCTGCTGCCTCGGCACTGACGAATATACCGGCAATCACGGTAAACGGCCAGGCACTTTCTAAAACAGTCGCTGGGCAGATTCCTGCCGATGTCTTTAAAAACGCATCACCAAGAGTTTATAACTACGAAAAAGCAGTTAAAAGCAGCAACGGCCAGGTCTTTCCATTCCTGCCCCAAACGGGTGAATCAATCGGTCTTATTTCTCTAGCCGGACTGCTGGCAATATTAGCAACCAGTTTCATATGGCTTCAAAAAAAGAAAAGGAACATTGAAAAATGAAAAATAAGCTATGGACATT
The DNA here is from genome assembly GCF_000241055.1 of Oenococcus kitaharae DSM 17330. Taxonomy (NCBI): domain Bacteria; kingdom Bacillati; phylum Bacillota; class Bacilli; order Lactobacillales; family Lactobacillaceae; genus Oenococcus; species Oenococcus kitaharae. The sequence continues at coordinate 15,664 of NZ_CM001398.1, read as the reverse complement.
TATAGCCGGCTTAATTTTGCTGCTTCCGCTGACACTTTCATCTTTCGTTGCTTCAACCCAGGCTTTTGCAGCTGACACAAGTACAGTTAACGTGACACTGCACAAGCGGGTTTTCGATGAAGGACAATTACCGGCTGATAAACAAAATACCGGTGAAGTTACAACGGATTTTGGCGGCATGCCGCTCGCGGGCGTTACCTTTACAGCCTACGATGTTACTGATCAATACCTGACATTACGTGGGTCTGGCGATACAGCCCAGCAGGCAATCGCTCAAATTCAGGCAGACTCGACAAATAGTGCACCGGCCTATGCAACAATGCTTTCCAGCGGCGTTACCACAGCACCTGACGGCACTTACACGTTTACCAATCTTGCTTTAAAAGATGGCAATAAGGATAAAGTTTATCTTTTCCTTGAAACAGATTCACCGACCAATGTGATTGCCAAAGCCGCACCAATAGTATTGGCTATGCCGATCTATGCTAACGGTTCTGACACACAGATTAATACAAATATTCACGTTTATCCGAAAAATGAAAAGGCAGATCCGATTGTTAAGGATTTGACTGATCAAAGCAAACTGGATTTGACTGTGACTCTGCCTGATGGCAGCAAGATTTTCAACGCTGCTTACGGCCAGACTTTTGGTTATACAATCCAGGTTGCTGTTCCTTGGAACATCAAGGACAAAGACACCTTTACTGTTGTTGATACACCCGACATGGGTATTGATATTAATACAGCTTCAGTAGCTGTTGCAGGTTTGACTAAGGGCACTGATTATACAGTTGCCGTTAACCAGCCAGCTGGTAAGGGTTTGGGCTACAGAATTACCTTTGATACAAGCAGTGCAGCTGTTCGTGCACAGGCTGGTAAGAAATTAATGATTACTTATCAGGCCGTGCTGACTAATGCTGCAACACCTGATACCGGATTGAACAACACTGCTTCTCTGGCTATCGGAAATGGTACTGACTTGACAACAACTGACACACCGGGACCGGTTATCTATACTGGCGGTGCTAAGTTCATCAAGGAAGACAAGCAGAGCGCCGCTAAATTAGCTGGTGCTGAATTCAAGCTTGTCAGAGTTAATGCCAGCGGCGATATCGTTGCCTATGCAACACAAGCTGCTGACGGCAGCTACACTTGGAATGCTGCAGCAGCAGGTGCAACTATCTACACTTCTGATGCCGCAGGTATGCTGACTCTGCAGGGTCTTGCATATTCCGCTAAGCTGGCAGCCGGCGAAAGCTATGCGCTGTTGGAAACAAAAGCACCTACAGGTTATGCACTTTTGACAGCTCCTGTTAAGTTCACTGTGACTCAAGGCAGTTATGGCGACAGAAATACAATCACGATTGTCAACATTCAAAAGGGTATCCTGCCAGCTACCGGCGGCTCAGGAATCGTTATCTTCCTGGTCATCGGTTCAATTTTGATGGCAAGTGCTTATCTTTGGAACAAGAAGCGTCAAGACCAATCAGAAATCTAATTTCAAAAGTTGTTTAAAACTTCGGATGCCGTTTCTCTAGGTCCGGAGTTTTTCTTAGCTGGAAGGCGGGGAAACTGATGAAAAAGCACCGTCCGGAAACTTTCAACATTTTCTTAAAACTGTTTATTGCCTTGATGTTTTTGATCGGCTTTCTCGTCTTCTTCTATCCTTTTGCCGCCGACAGCGTGATTAATTTCGCCTATCAGGGCCAGATCAAAGAGACTGCACGGGAAAACGCCCGTAATGCCGATCGCCAGGCCGCTAAAATCACACGCCTGCAAAAAGAAAATCGCCGGAAAAGCCTTGCAGATCAGCAGATCGGCATTTCACCGATTAAAGATATTCTTGGCCAGGCCGTTCAACGCGTGCCGAATAAAAGCCGTCAATATTATTACCAGCATTCATTGGGCAGTATCTTTATTCCGAAAATTTCACTCAGTCTGCCGATTTTTGATACGACAAACGACACCTTGCTGGAAAAAGGCATTACGTTGCTTGACGGCAGTTCTTATCCGACTGGCGGGCCGAGTACCCATGCTGTCTTGTTAGGGCACAACGGCCTGCCTGATCAGCAGCTGTTTACGCATATTGACCGCCTGAAAAAAGGGGACAAATTTTTCTTGAAGATTCTTGGAAAAAGATTGGCCTATCAGGTGTTTGACATCAAAGTCGTGCGGCCCGATGACTTAAAAGATGTCCGCATCAAGCAGCATCAGGATTTAGTGACACTTGTGACCTGCACGCCTTATATGATTAATACGCATCGCTTGTTAGTGACAGGCCGGCGCGTTGGATTGGATAAACGCCAGTTTGACCGCGCACAGACAAAAACAGTCAACACTCAGACGACACATCTGACCTTTTACCTCTCGCTGATTGCAGCAGCCTTGTTGTTATTTATCTACTTTGTTTATCGGCAGATACGACGCTTTTACCACCATCGAGAAAAGGAGCAGCCATGAAAAAAGATCGCTCTTCGCATAAAAAACGCAAAAATAAATTGTGGCTGATCCTGCTTTTTATGATCGGCTCCTTGATCGCACTTTACCCTTTTTATGTTGGCGCTGTGAACAATTTTATTGATCAGCAGCGCATCAGACTAGTGGAAAAAGAGACGGCTTCCGATATCGCTAAAAAAGAAGCGGCCATGGCCAAAAAGAATGCGCAGATTACGCAATTCGGCCTGCATCCAGGTGTTGACCCTTTTTCCGGCGCTGATACGACCAGCCGCGTGGATTTGAAAAAACATCTGATTGGCAGTATCGAGATTGCTAAGATCCGCCTGCGGATTCCGTTATTTGATGAGACGAACTCAGAAATCTTAAACTACGGTGCAGGCGTTCTGCAGGGAACTTCGTTTCCATTAGGCGGCCCGAATACGCATTCTGTCATCACAGGCCATCGTGGTTTGGCACAGCGGACTTTGTTTACGAATTTAAATCAGCTGAAAAAAGGCGATTTATTTATCCTCACCGTGCTGAAAAAGAAATTAGCTTATCGTGTCGATCGGATCCGCGTCGTCAAACCGAATAATTATCGTGCTTTGAAGATTGAACCCGGCCGTGACCTGGTTACTTTGCTGACTTGTACACCTTATATGATCAATTCCCATCGGCTTTTGGTCACAGGCCATCGTGTGGCTTATCATCCTGCCATGGGGCAACAGGCCAGACAGGCGGCGACTGCCAACAATTGGATTCAAATCTCGATTTTAGCGGCTGTTCTACTATTGGCTGCCGGTCAATTGCGCTGGTTATATCGCAGTATTCATGCAAACCTGATTGCGAAAAATAGAGCCGATTTGTCACTGCGGATTTATGACCGCCGCCGTCGGGAACTGGCTGGTGTCATAGGCCAGTTGATGGTTGTTAACCGCAAGAAGCCTTTTACACGACGCGGCCGTCCGATTACAGCACGTTCAGACATGCGCGGCCGGATGCTGTTTGCTGATTTGCCTGGCGGTTTGTATTATCTAAAGCTGACTGAGGGGACAGATGGGGATGGCTGCCAAGTGGGGATGCGCCGACTGGGTGAGCACAAGATGCATTTTTACCCGGACGGCAAGCAAAAGTGGTTGTTTATCAATCATGATGGCCAGCTGGCCGTTTACTTGGATCATTAATATCTATTTTTACTTTCTTAGACCCGCTCACACTTATGACTGGAGCGGGTTTTGTGTTGGGAAATTAGCGTTAATTGCAGTCGGCCGAAGTTGTCGTCAAAACGCACAAAATTTTTTGATTTGTCGGCCTTTTTAAGGTACGATAACAGCAAAATCATCATGAAAGGGCCTTTCAGATTATGAATTTCACCCGAGTAGCCGATAATACGTTTTTAATTAATCAAGAGGGACAGTTTGCTGCCGGCAGTTTGACGGATCTCACGCTGCACCGGCATCAGGGCCAGGCAGAATTGGCACTGGCAAAGACAGACGATAGCTACGAGACGCAAGGCGTTTTCCAGTCCGATGCCTTTAAAACACCGGCTTTTTCACAGCTGTTAATGTCTTGGAATGGTCAAACACCCCAGAGCACTTATTTGGAATTGCAGGCACGCGTGAAAGTCGGCGATCAGTGGTCGGCTTGGCTTTCTTGGGGCAAATGGGGAACCACGATCGCTTCTGCCAGCGTGACCAACGATGCCGATCCTCTGGCTTTCGTTGATACAGATACGCTGATTGTGAGGCACGATGCCCGGGCTGATCAAGTCCAGATAAGAGCCCTTTTACATAGCGATCACACGACTTTGACGCCGACGCTGCAGCTGATTTGTTTTTCTGTCCTGACAGATGAACAAAAACACGATCATGACGGCGGGATGTCGCTGAATAAAGATATTTCGACACCGGCTTATGCTCAGCTGGTACGGGATCCGAAACTCGCGCCCAATATCTGCAGTCCGACGACGATCACGATGGCTATGAACCGGATGGGCGGCAATCTTTTAGTCGAAGAGACGGCTTATCAGGATTACGATTATGTCTATCAAGGCTTTGGCAATTGGGCTTTTAACATGGCTTTGGCCGGTAGTTATGGCTTTCAAGCTTATGCTGAATTCACGACGATTGACGGTTTGAAAAAAGAAATTGCTGCCGGTTATCCGGTCGGTGTCAGCGTGCAGTATACCAATGATCCAAACGATAAGACGCTGCCTTATTTAGAAAACGCCTACGGCCCGACTCACGGCCATCTGCTGCTGGTGCGCGGTTTTCAAACGATTGATGACACAGAGTATGTCCTAGTCAACGATCCTTTTGCCGCTTCCAATCAGCAGGCAGCTAAGCGCTATCTCCTGTCGCAATTTCAAAATGCCTGGTCGACGCACATGGCCTATATCATTCATGAAAATAAGCCGGCATTGATTGCTGACCGTACGAAACGGCAGCAGGCTTTTTTGCGCCCGACCGATGAAAAAAACACCTTCGCCTTATATTTGGGTCAACACCGGCTGGCTTTTCCTGCTGATTTTGCTGCCGCCAGCGATCCTTTGAGGATCAAGTCCGGCAGCCTGGCTTATAGCCTAACAGCTGATCCTGAAGATCAAGATTTAGCTGGGCAGCATTTTTACTATACACACGCGACTAAATCCGGGAATGTTTACCTGGATTTAACAGAAATTAAAAAGCAGGCAGCTGGCAAAAAAAGTCGATTAACGCTTTATGTGATGGCAGCGCTGGATAAAACCTATATTGCCGAAATGCCGATCGTTTAGGGCTTTTTAACTGTTTTATTGTGCTTTTTCCGACGGAAATTTATTAGTCCTGCTGAAATTTTAGTAAAAAAAGGGTAGTCTTTTCTTAAGAGAGTTTTCAAGGTGCAACTTGTTTGCGGGAATCAGGGCCGGTATTTTTTTATTAGCTTTGAAGTTATGTAAGATCTTTGTTTCTTTTTTTATTTGGAATAATGGACAAATTCTGTTAGGAGGCTGTTATTTTCTTTAATAAAATGTCAAAAAATTCATTTAGCAACAGCTTTTTACGATATAGCAGTTACGTGATTGCACTGGGCGGTTTTCTGTTCGGTTATGATACCGGTGTTATTAATGGCGCCTTGGTATTTATGAGCAAACCCGATCAGCTGAACCTGACGCCCGCGCTGCAGGGAATTGTGTCAAGTTCTTTGGTTCTCGGTGCCTGCTTTGGTGCTTTGGCCAGCGGACGCATTGCCGATAAAGTCGGCCGCCGCCGAAGCCTTCGATGGGTCGCTTTTTTATTTACTGTCTCGACGATCTTTTGTGCTTTGTCAATAAACTTTATTTTTATGGCGGTCTTCCGCTTCATTCTCGGCCTGGCTGTTGGTGCGGCATCCAGCTTGTCACCTATGTATCTAGCTGAAATTTCACCAGAAGCTGTGCGCGCCTTCAATGTGAACAAAAACGCCATTTTTATTGTCTTGGGGCAATTGGCTGCCTTTTGTATGAATGCACTTTTGGGAAACGTCTGGGGCAGCTGGGGGCCAATCTGGCGCATCATGATTCTACTAGCCAGCGTGCCTGCGATTATTCTTTGGATTAATTCTTTTCACATTGTCAACAGCCCGCATTGGTTATTGTTGCAAAAACAGTTTGCAAAAGCGCGGCGTGTCTTTAAAAAACTTGGTTTCGATGCGGCCGACCTAGTACGCATCAAAGAAAGCCAGCCAGCAAAAGGACAGACATCTCAAGGCCCAAGCTGGCGCAGTATTTTTAAAAGCCGTACCTTGCTGTATTTGCTGATTTCTGGCTCGATCGTTGCTTTAATCCAGCAGATTTCTGGAGTGAATACGGTCATGTATTACGGCACGATTCTGCTGGAACGCAGCGGTATGGGGCAAAGTGCCTCTTTATATGCGAATATTTTGATCGGGATTGTCTCGGTGATTGCTAGTATCATTGGTACGAGCATGATTGACCGTTATGACCATCATCGGATGCTGCTGATCGGCCTGGCAGGCAATATTTTCTTCTTGGGATTATTGGGCTTAGTCTTACAGCTTCATCTATTGACAGGCTGGCTTAGCAATATCGTGATTCTGCTCTTGCTAGCGCTGTTTTTGGCCAGTCACCAAGGTGTTGTCAGCCCCGTTACCTGGCTGATTATGTCGGAAATGTTCCCAGCGAGTGTTAAAGCGCGTTTTATGGCTTTATCAACGACCACACTTTGGATGACGAACTTTTTGATTGCTTTAATCTATCCAATCTTGATCACGGCTCTTGGTACTGCGGCAGTCTTCTTTATTTTCACGGCTGCAAATGGCGTTAGTGTGCTGCTGTCGGCCTTTGTGCTAGACGGCCGCCGTATCCACGCAGCTTATTTGCAAAATGAGTATGTTACACAAAAAGGAGAAAAACATGCCTGATTTTTTTATTGAAACAACCAAAGCAGCTTCTGTGCTGCCAACCAACGGCCGGCCGAAATTTTTCATGTTCGGTGTGCCAAGTTATACGAACATGGGTGACCAGGCTGTCTCTTTAGCTGCACGTAAATATATTGAAGCTGAATTCCCTGAATTTGAATACATTGAAATTATGGAAGATGATAACGAGAGCGGCATTGAGGCTGTTGAGAAAATCATCACTTCCCAAGACATCGTCGCTTTTGTTGGCGGCGGTAATATGGGCAGCCTTTATACGGACCACGAGACTGCGCGCCGGGCCGTTTTTTCGACCTTTGTTAATAATCTGACGATTTCTTTTCCGCAATCGATCCATTTTGAAGAAACACCTTTTGGTCAAAAGGAACAGCGATTAAGCCAAGCAGCTTACAAGAAAAATCCGCATTTGTTTTTGGTTGCACGTGATGCACAAAGTTATCATCGCATGCAGACAACTTTTGAGAACCGTGTTTTGTTCACACCAGATATGGTGCTGTATTTAAAACCAAGAAAATTTAATTTTAAACGGTCAGGGGCACTTTTTGTCCTGCGTCACGATGGCGAAAAGGTAGTTGATGAGCCCTTGATGGATTCGATGAAGACGATTCTAGATAACGGTCGGCCGATTAATCGAACAGATACAGTTTTGGATTCGGTCGATAAAATAAGTCCGCTGACACGGGAAAAATTATTTGACCAGCAACTGGAATTGTTTGCCCACCAAGAAATGATCATTACCGACCGCTGGCATGCGATGGTCTTTTCTGTGCTGACCGGGACGCCATGCCTGCTTTTTGGCAACAGTTACGGCAAGGGCAAACATGCTTATGTCGATTGGCTGGAACATATTGGTTGGATCGACTATACGGACGAGACGGATCCAAAACGTTTGAAACAGATTGTTGACCGTTTAATGACCAGCAAAATACACGATTTTGATCTGCGTCCCGATTTTGACCAGCTGCACTTTTTGATTTCTAGGCATTTGGAAACAATAAAATAAATTAAATTTTGTTTTTCTAGCGCTTCAATCAAAAAAGACCTCTGTGGTCTTTTTTTAATCCTGTTCTTTCTGTTGTCGCTCTACTTCATCGACTTTACGCATCATTTCGTCTTTTTTGCTGGCGAGATCACCGACTTTATCTTTGACAATATCAGTTGCATCAGCTAAGACATCTTTTACTTTACCAGCTGCGTCACCAAGTGTCTTTTTGCCTTCATTGGAAGATTTTGCCGGTAGTTTTATCAGAGATCTTTTTGACTTTATCTGCGAATTTATCTTTTAGCGAATCGGCTTTATCCGTCCAATCATCTGTCGATTCATCAATTTTCTTAGCTGCAAAGACTGTGCTGGCAACCAAGATGCCGCCCGTAATCAAGGCAAATGATGCGGTAATTTTAAGAAACTTTTTGAATTCTTCCATGGAAATGAACACTCCTTTAGTTATTAAAGTTGATTGTGATTTTCAAGAGACTGGTTTTGTTGATGCTGCGATAGTTCAGTGAAACAGGCAAATTAACGCCTGACTCAATTATAGTACGAAAATGTTTATAATGTAAACGCTTTCATATATAATGATCCATGTAGACAACCTGTTTCAAATAGGCAATGAGGACACTGACGATGCAGAAAGATTATTTAGCCTTCGATATTGGCGGAACAGATATTAAATATGGCTTGCTTGACCATTCCGGCAATCTGATAGAACACGATAAAGTCGCGACACCGGACCAGAATTTAGATGTATTTATGGCTGCAATTAATACGATTATTGCGCGTTTCGAGGGTCGTTTTCGCGGTATTTGTTTCAGCGTACCAGGCACAATTGATCATAACCATGGCGAGATTATTTATGGCGGCGGTAGTCTGCCTTTTATGGATCACAAATCTTTACCAGAACTGCTGCATTTAGGTGAGGCCATTCCGGTCACTGTGGAAAACGATGCCAAATCTGCTGTGCTGGCGGAATTGTGGCTAGGGAACTTAAAGGGTGTCCAAAATGGTGCTGTGATTACATTAGGCACAGGCGTTGGCGGTGGGATTGTTGTGAATAACCAGCTGTTATACGGCAGCCACTTTCAGGCTGGTGAATTGAGTTTTATGTCCGACTGGCAGAATTTCCAAAGCGATACAACGATCGGCAAGACGGGTTCGGCGATTGTTATGATTGAGCAGATTGCCGAGCTTTTAAACTTGCCAAATAAAAAAGACGGTTTTGCTGTCTTTAAGGCGATTAATGCTTCAGACCTGAGAGCCCTAGCGATTTTCCAAGATTTCTGCCGGACGATTGCAGCTTTGATTAATAATGTTCAGACTGTAATTGATGGCGAACGCTTTGTGATTGGCGGCGGCATTTCTGCACAAAATATCGTGATCGAGACGATTCAAAAAGAATATCTTGCATTGAGAAAAGCGATCCCGGTGCTGGATGCAACTTTGAAAATGCCGGAAATTATGGCAGCAAAATTCCACAATCAGGCCAATCTATACGGGGCTTTATATCATATGCTGCTCGTAGCTGACCAGGATTTTAACTGAGCTTTTTAAACATAAATAGCTGTGTGTTTTCACAATTATATTTCAGTTTGGAAAAGGCAAAAAGCTGGCCGGAATTCAGATAGGAATCGTCACGCACAACTAAAGCTGGCGCTCCCTGGGACAAATGGAAGAAGTTCGCTTCATGTTCGGATAGCGTGTCGGCTGAAATGATCTCGTCTAAGAATCCTGGTTTAATGGCGGCCTGCGAACCCAAGAAATCAAATAACGAGCCATATAAGGCGTTCTCGGGAATCATTCCAACCACATCAGCCAGATAATAAGAACATTCCAGTAAGTAGGGTGCGCCATCTAAAGTCCGAAAACGTTTGACTTCAATTAATCTCGTGTCGGCCGGCAGCTCGCAGCCGATTGGCAAAAATTCGGCCTCCCGAAGAGAAATAGTCCGCTGATGGGCTTTTTTCGTCTCCAGCCGGTGAGCTTGGCGGGAAAGTTCTTCAGCCAGATTGACTTTATTCTGCATCGTGATCGTATGGCTGTTTCGGCGCGGCCGGATGAAAGTCCCGATGCCATGTGCCTGATAGGTGTAGCCCATGCTGGCTAATTGCGACAAGGCTTGACGAAGCGTGTAACGGGTCACATCATAACGAGCCATCAGTTCCGGCTCGCTTGCCAGCTTTCGACTGTGGTCGCCGATACGGCCCTTTTGAATTTCAGCTGTCATCTTCTTAACTAATGCGGCAGTATCCAAGCTGCTGATTTGTTGCGTCATGATAGGTCCTTTCTGACAGACGGAATATGCGGCGTTTAAAAAAGCATCCGCTCATGGATGCGTTTTAAAAGTATTTTCAGTCAGCTGATTGCCATTATGCCGAATCAAATTCTGATACCAGTAAAAGGAGTCCTTTTTCAGGCGCTTGAGGCTGCCTTTTCCGGCATCATTCTTGTCGACGTAAATCAATCCGTAGCGTTTGTCCATCTGGCCAGTCCCCGCTGAAACCAAATCGATGATCCCCCAAGGTGTATAGCCAAGCAGGTCGACACCATCTTCATTGACGGCCAACGCCATTTGTTCAATGTGCTTCTTGAGATAGTCGATTCGATAACCATCATGGATCCGATCACCGTCCAGTCTGTCAAAAGCACCAAGGCCGTTTTCCACGATAAATAGCGGCAGGTCAAAACGCTGGCTGAACCAATTTAAAGTGACTCTTAAGCCGATTGGATCAATTTCCCAACCCCAGTCGGACCGAGATAAGGTCGGATTTTTAACCTCGATATCTCGGCCCGGCGTCATATAATCGGCCGGTTCGTCTGCAGCGGCCTTGACGACGTGTGAAGCGTAATAGGAAAAACCAATATAGTCGACAGTGCCGGCTTTTAAAATATCCTCATCGGCCAGCGTAATGCCGATATCGTAATTTTTGACTGCGAAATAGTGTTTCAGCCAAGCCGGATACTTGCCTTTGCATTGGACATCAGCATACCAGCAGTTGGCCTGCATCAGCCTTTGGGCTTTCATCGTATCTTTGGGATCGGGGCTGGCCGGGTAGACAGGCCCCGTGGAAAACATGCTGCCGATCATAAAGTTCGGGTTGATTCGATGACCGATTTGGACGGCCAAAGCGCTGGCCACTAATTCATGATGGCTGGCACGGTACATAAGCAGTTCAGCGTTTTCACCCGGCTGAATCTGCAAGCCCGAGTTCGTAAACAGCGACCAGTCATTCATGCCGCTGGTCTGGTTATTGATCTCGTTAAAAGTCATCCAATAGGTGACTTTGTCTTTGTAACGCTTGAAGACAACTTCAGCGTAGTGTGTAAAAAAGTCGATCAGTTTGCGGTTGCGCCAGCCGCCGTAGGCTTTGACCAGGTGGTAGGGCATTTCAAAATGAGAAAGCGTAATGACGGGCTGGATATGGTATTTCAGCAGCTCGTCAAAAAGCTTGTCATAGAAAGCTAGGCCGGCTTCGTTTGGCAATGCTTCATCTCCCTGAGGGAAAATGCGCGACCAAGCAATACTGGTCCGAAAGCATTTCAAGCCTAATTCAGCAAAAAGTTTTACGTCATCTTTGTAGCGATCATAAAAGTCAATCGCTTCATGATTAGGATAATTCTTGCCGGGGATGACACCATCCGTAATTTCCCGGGGGACACCATTGGCACCGGCTGTCATCACATCGGCAATACTGACGCCTTTGCCGCCGGCCTGCCAGCCGCCTTCGAACTGATGAGCAGCGACAGCACCGCCCCATAAAAAGTTTTTTGAGAATGCCAAAGAAATACCTCCGATTTAGTCTAATGCCAGTCTTTTGCCAAATTTGTGCTGATAATTTTATTTTTGCTGGTCCAAACGCCGGTACAAATCAATTAACTCGCCAGCCAAGTCACGGAAAGTTATTGCGTTCATAATATGATCCTGGCCGTGCACCATCAGCAGCGATACATGGGCGTGTTTGCCGTTTGCTTCGTCTGTCAACATGGCGGTCTGGGCGTTATGGGCTTGTGATAAGAAACCATCAGCCTCTTTTAATTTGGCATCTGCTTGGCTGAAATCACCTGTCTTAGCAGCTCTCAAGGCTTCAAAAGCCGAGCTTTTTGCGTTTCCGCCAAACATGATCAGCTGCATCACAACCTGCAGTTCTTGATCATTTTCTTCGAGTGTTTTTACTTCTGTCATTTTTGTCCTGCTAAGGCCAGAGCGGACTTTAGAACATTGTCGCCCTTCATTAGGCCGTAATCCTGCATATTGATTACTTCAACCGGAATATCGACTCTCTTTTTAAAGTCATCTTCCATATACCTGACTTGCGGGCCGAGCATGAGCACATCCGGATGCATTTCTGCAATGATGTTGCCTGCATCAGATGCCGCAGTGGCTTGAATTTCTGCATCAATGCCGTCAGCCTCTGCTGCTTTTTTCATTTTGGAAACCAGCATGCTGGTCGACATCCCGGCTGCACAAACTAGTAAAATTTTAGTAGCCATTTTAATCTCCAATCGTAATTGTTAGCGCTTACATTTTTCTTTAAAAGGAAGCTGCTCGCTAGCCGAAAAGGGTGGGGGCCGGTAAACAGACTCGTTCGAATGAGCGGTCATCCGAACGACTTAATGCTAGCATAATCATGTATTAATGTAAACGCTTTCTTTATGAGTAGACTGGGAAAAAGAACCTAAATTATTTTTTAGAAAGCGCTTTCTTTTTCCCTGGATCTATGTTACTATATATATAGGGTTTAAGAGATCATAAAAGCGGTTTGAGTCGCTAGAAAGATTTCTCGTTTGAGCAAATTGGATCTCATGAGGCCCAAGGCAGTTCCTACCAGCATTTATGTTTCGGTGCTTGAGCAATAGCTTTCAAGACATCGGCATTGAAATGGATACAGTGAGAAGATTTGGGCAGTGCCAAATGTTTCAAAACTGTCGGGGGAGCTGTTTTTTTATACAAGGAGGCAAGAATGAAAGATCATAACAGACACGCACACGAGATGTTCGGCGGGCCATTGACGATTAAAACAAAGTTACCTGTAAAACCAGTCCTTGCCTTTGCGGCAGCCAATATTGCTTTGGGTGTTGCACTAGGATTTGCCGTTGGGACGTTGTTCAATTTAAAGAAGAAGCTGTAAAACATAAATCCCTGGCCGGCGCCAGGGATTTTTTGCATACAAAAACCCGCAAGCAATAAGGGCGGAGAACCATGTACCTGCTTGCGGGTCGAGCATAAATGGAATTGATTAATGTAAGCGACCTACTGATAGCTTTAAGTGATTACTTTTATGAGTGGAATAACTTCGGAAGCGCTTACACCAATTATATTAACACATATTTTTTAAAATGCACGTCTGCTACAAAAATTTTTTGAAAGAAAAATTCCGGAAAACTGATGTTCTGATGCAAGATATACTGGTCCCTCCGTTTTCTGACATTGGTCTGCGTATCTTGCATTTTTATAAGAATGATCTGAGGTTATTGGACAAATGGTTATCAGTTGTGTTGCTGTTGCATGCGTGATAGAGGATCTATAGCGTAGCGGACAAGTCTAGGCCTGCTACTATGTTTCTTCCTAGTTATGTATGATATTTCAAAGAACGAGACTAGCTCTAAACCCCTAACAAGGCTCATAATTTGTATCTCTGAAAAATATTGTTGTGATTAAAGCCAATTTATCAAACAATTGCTCCAAAAAAAAGTTTTTATTATATCAAAATACGATAAAATTACATGATTATCTCCTTTTAATTCAGTAGACTAGTAAAGGTTCGCTTTATCTATAACTTTAGATGGTAAAGAAGTACTGAAAATGGAGATATTCAATGAAAAAAAATAAGACAAGTTATCGGGTTTCTGATGACGTCACACGTTTTAAATTATATAAATCGGGTAAGGAATGGGTTGTTTCAGGACTGACTTGGTTCACAACCAAGTTTGTGCATAGTTCTCCGATCGTCCGGCCAATCACGAAAGGAGACGACTCCAAAGAAGACGACTCCCTAGAAGGAAATCATCGCAACTTTAATCTGTTAAAAGGCGTTTCTGCTTTGGCGGCCTTGTTTGGCGGCTCTGCCTTGGTGTCCGGCACACAGGTCTCAGCCGATAGCGTTCAACAAAGTACCCAGAAAGCCACTGAACAGACAACGACAGCTAAGACTTTAGCGACAGCTGATAAAGCCACAATTCCAGCGGCCTCTCAGACTAGCGGCAGTACATCACAATCGACTTCTTTATCGACATCTGAATCTACTTCCACTAGCTTGTCTACTTCTGAATCTCTCGCTTCGTCCGAAAGTGCTTCCAGCTCTGAATCCGCATCTGCTTCTGAAAATGCTTCAAGTTCTGAGTCGACAGCAAGCAGTTCAACTTCAACTAGGACGCCTGCATCAACGAGCGAATCGGCTGGTTCGCAGGTTGCTTCCACAAGGGTTTCGGCAAGCGAACAGACTTCCACGAGTACTTCAAGTTCAAATACTTCTGCTTCAACGAGCGAATCAACAACACCGGCACAGTCTGCTTCCTCATCAACTTCACAGTCTGAAACACAGCAGCAGAACGCTAAAGCTAGAGCTACTCAAACACCTACTACTTTAGCGGCTACCGCAGCACAGCCAGGTTTTTCAGTAACTGATCCGGCCTATCCAGCGGGCATGCCAACTAATCTGGATAACGCAAATCAATATTCCTTTGAATGGCTAACTATTTACCGTAATTCACGATTAGTAGGTAATATTTCTGTTGCAATTGATCGCGCTGGCAGTGGGACTATCTATGTGAGAGAACTGCCATCCGGTGGTGCCGAGAGAGATCTGACGATTGCTTTGCCAGGTAGCACAGATACTAATGGGACGGCTTCTCAAGCCTTTTCGGGATTACGCTATTATTACGATACAATAGGCGACAACTCTTCATTAGTTATTATTGGCGGTTCTTATAGCTTAGGCGAAAACTATGTTAACTATTTGACCGATAATACTGGTCGATATGGTACGGCAACTAACTTTGTACCGAAGAATATTACTCAAACTACCACTTATGTTGATCAAAATGGTACTCCTATACCTGATAATCCTCCTTACCAACAGACTGGATGGACCGGACAGACTTACACTACCTCTTCCGGGCAAGTTATTAACGGTTATTATGCAATCGATGTGGATAATAACGGAAATGGCACCATGTCTCAATTTGGTACAATTGGGGCCCAATATGAAAAAGACTATCATAATGGCGTAGTCGCCATTTATACTCAAATGGATGATAGCGGCACAATGCGTGTCGTTGTAACTAATAATGGGGCCACTGTTTATACTGACGATAATCTCGCAGCTGGAGCGACGACTACCACACGTATTGGTACTACTACGTATAACCTAGTGAATCCTTATGTGCCACAAACACAGAATGTCGAATATAGGTATGAACCACTTGGCAGTTTAATCGTGCATTTGCCAGATGGGACTACGACAACCAATCAATATACTAATGACCCAGCCGATGCGACGACCGCATATTACCCGAATGCTAGCAATGACGGCGGACAGACCCTAGTTCCGAATGTTCCGGGATATGACGTAACGGCAGTGGATGGTAACGGTAATCCTGTTGATGTTACAACCATTCAAAATGGTTCAGTACCTAGTGATTTGGGGCGGGATACGATCGTAACTTATACTCCAACTCCGTCGACCAGTGCCTCTTTGAGCGCCTCTACTTCCGCATCTATAAGTTCTTCCGAGTCTACAAGTGATTCGGAATCTGTGGCTTCCCAGTCAGCAAGTACGTCTAGTTCGGAATCACTGTCTAGTTCCGAATCGGCTTCCAGTT